>NZ_JBVIGF010000002.1:49325-956323 GCF_055570965.1 Streptomyces sp. NPDC031064 | reverse complement strand
GGTTCATCGTTCGACTTGCATGTGTTAAGCACGCCGCCAGCGTTCGTCCTGAGCCAGGATCAAACTCTCCGTGAATGTTTACCGGTTATCCGGTGACACTCGCGTTGAGCGGAACCGGAGGGGAGGAATAATCCCCTCGGTTCACAGCGTCCTCGCTGTGCTTTCTTCAAAGGAACCTCGACCATCCGAAGATGGACGGGGTATCAACATATCTGGCGTTGACTTTTGGCACGCTGTTGAGTTCTCAAGGAACGGACGCTTCCTTCGTACTCACCCTCTCGGGCTTTCCTCCGGGCGCTTCCCTTCGTTGTTTCCAACCTTACCAGATTCTTTTTCCGTTCCGTTTCCGGTTCGGATTCAGTTTCCGGTGGCCGTTGGAGGGCCTTTGCCTTTCGGCTGATCCGACTTTATCAGAGATTCTGAGTCGGAATTTCCGGCCCGTCCTGGGCACCCTGCGAGGCACACAGGTGTGCCGGGTTCCCGATCTGGCGGAGCCGTAAACGTACTGGAGCGGGGCGCCCCGATGCAAATCGAGGCGCCCCGCTCCGCAAGCGAGCTGGTGGGGCGTCAGACCTCGACGACCACCGGCAGGATCATCGGGCGGCGGCGGTAGGTGTCCGAGACCCACTTGCCGATCGTGCGCCGGATGAGCTGCTGGAGTTGGTGCGGCTCGGCGACGCCGTCGGCGGCCGAGCGGGCCAGGGCCTCCTCCACCTTCGGGATGACCGCGTCGAACGCGGCGTCCTCGATGCCCGAGCCGCGGGCGTGGATGTTCGGGCCGCCGGTGATCTTGCCGGTCGTGGAGTCGACGACCACGAAGACCGAGATGATGCCTTCCTCGCCGAGGATGCGGCGGTCCTTCAGGTGCACCTCGGTGACGTCGCCGACCGAGAGGCCGTCCACGTACACGTACCCCGCCTGGACCTTGCCGACGATCTTGGCCTTGCCGTCGACCAGGTCGACGACGACGCCGTCCTCGGCGATGACGATGCGGTCCTTGGGGACGCCCGTCAGGGCGCCGAGCTCGGCGTTGGCGCGGAGGTGGCGCCATTCGCCGTGGACCGGCATCAGGTTCTTCGGCTTGCAGATGTTGTAGAAGTACAGCAGCTCGCCGGCCGAGGCGTGGCCCGAGACGTGGACCTTGGCGTTGCCCTTGTGGACGACGTTGGCGCCCCAGCGGGTGAGGCCGTTGATCACGCGGTAGACCGCGTTCTCGTTGCCCGGGATCAGGGAGGACGCCAGGATCACGGTGTCGCCCTGGACGATGCGGATCTGGTGGTCCCGGTTGGCCATGCGGGACAGGGCCGCCATCGGCTCGCCCTGCGAGCCCGTACAGACGAGCACGACCTCGTGGTCGGGGAGGTCGTCGAGGGTCTTGACGTCGACGACCAGGCCGGCCGGAACGCGGAGGTAGCCCAGGTCCCGGGCGATACCCATGTTCCGGACCATGGAACGCCCGACGAAGGCAACCCGCCTGCCGTACTCGTGGGCCGCGTCCAGGATCTGCTGGATGCGGTGCACGTGGCTGGCGAAGCTGGCGACGATGATGCGCTTCTGGGCTCCCGCGAAGACCGAGCGCATGACGTTGGAGATGTCTCGCTCGTGCGCGGTGAAGCCCGGCACCTCGGCGTTCGTGGAGTCCGAGAGGAGGAGGTCGATGCCCTCCTCGCTGAGGCGCGCGAAGGCGTGCAGGTCGGTGAGACGGTTGTCCAGCGGGAGCTGGTCCATCTTGAAGTCACCGGTGTGGACGACCATGCCGGCCGGGGTGCGGATGGCGACGGCCAGGGCGTCCGGGATGGAGTGGTTGACCGCCACGAATTCGCAGTCGAAGGCGCCGAGCTGCTCGCGCTGCCCTTCGGCGACCTCGAGGGTGTACGGGCGGATGCGGTGCTCCTGGAGCTTGGCCTCGATCAGGGCGAGGGTCAGCTTGGAGCCGATGAGCGGGATGTCGGGCTTCAGCCGGAGCAGGTACGGGACGCCACCGATGTGGTCCTCGTGGCCGTGCGTGAGGACGATGCCCTCGACGTCGTCGAGGCGGTCCCGGATGGTGGTGAAGTCCGGAAGGATCAGGTCGATGCCGGGCTGCTCCTCCTCGGGGAAGAGCACGCCGCAGTCGACGATCAGCAGGCGGCCGTCGTACTCGAACACGGTCATGTTCCGGCCGATCTCGCCGAGACCACCGAGCGGGGTGACGCGCAGGCCGCCCTTGGGCAGCTTCGGGGGCGCGCCCAGTTCAGGATGCGGATGACTCAAAAGACTCTCCTCACCACACGCGCCACGTACCAGTGAGGCACGTGGCGCGTGTGACATTCGTGCACTTGCTGTTGTCGGATGTTGCTTTCGTATTCAGTTGTGAAGTCTGTGGCTAAAGCTCTACCCCGCCGGCGGCGAGGTCGATCTTGAGCTGAGCGGTTTCCTCCGGGGAGAGCTCCACCAGCGGCAGTCGCAGCGGGCCTGCGGGGAGGCCCTGGAGGGCGAGGGCGGCCTTGGTGGTGATCACGCCCTGCGTGCGGAACATGCCGGTGAAGACCGGGAGGAGCTGCTGGTGGATCTCGGTGGCCTTCTGGACGTCGCCGGTGAGGTGGGCGTCGAGGAGGGCGCGGAGCTCCGGGGTGACGACGTGGCCGACGACGGAGACGAAGCCGCAGGCGCCGACGGAGAGCAGCGGCAGGTTGAGCATGTCGTCGCCGGAGTACCAGGCGAGGCCGCTGCGGGCGATGGCCCAGCTCGCGCGGCCGAGGTCGCCCTTGGCGTCCTTGTTGGCGACGATGCGCGGGTGGGCGGCGAGGCGGACGATCGTCTCGGTGTCGATCGGGACGCCGCTGCGGCCGGGGATGTCGTACAGCATCACCGGCAGGCCGGTGGCGTCCGCGATGGCGGTGAAGTGCCGGAAGAGGCCCTCTTGCGGGGGCTTGTTGTAGTACGGCGTGACGGCGAGCAGGCCGTGTGCGCCGGCGCGCTCGGCGGCGCGGGCGAGCTCGACCGAGTGGTGGGTGTCGTTGGTTCCGATACCGGCGACGACGTGGGCTCGGTCGCCCACGGCCTCCAGGACCGCCCGTACGAGCTGGTCTTTCTCCGCGTCGCTGGTGGTCGGGGACTCGCCGGTGGTGCCGTTGATGACCAGGCCGTCGTTGCCTGCGTCGACCAGGTGGGCGGCGAGCCGCTGAGCGCCGTCGAGGTCGAGTGCGCCGTCCGCCGTGAAGGGCGTGACCATGGCGGTGAGGACCCGCCCGAAGGGGGTCTGCGGAGTGGAGATCGGAGCCATGGGTAACACGCTACTCGCTGCTCTGCCCGCTGGGTCCCCTCGGGTGACGTGAGGGAGGTGGAGCCCGGCACTGCCTGCTCGGGGGTTCAAGCAGTGCCGGGTCCGTTTGATCAGCCTAGATGAACTTCTCGAAACGCCGCAATACGGACACTTCGGGCGGATGATCCGTACATCTGTACCGCGCTGTGACCTGGGACGACTACGGAGCGACCCGGCCGTTGGCGTTGAAGGCGGCGTATGTGAGCGGCATCAGCCGCGCCCACTCCTGCTCCATCTTCTCGCCGACCATCTCGATCTCACGCTGTGGGAAGGACGGCACCTTGGCCAGCTCGTGCTGCGTGCGCAGACCGAGGAAGTGCATCAGCGAGCGCGCGTTGCACGTGGCGTACATCGAGGAGAACAGGCCCACCGGAAGGACCGAGCGGGCGACCTCGCGGGCCACACCGGCGGCGAGCATCTCCTGGTACGCCTCGTACGCCTGGACGTAGGAGGCCTCCATCGTCCGCTCCACGAGCGCCTGCTGCTCCTCGGTGCCCTCGACGAAGACGTACTTGCCGGGGCGGCCCTCCTGGACCAGCTTGCGGGAGGCGTCCGGGACGTAGAAGACCGGCTGGAGCTCCCGGTAGCGGCCGGACTCCTCGTTGTACGACCAGCCCACGCGGTGCCGCATGAACTCGCGGAAGACGAAGATCGGGGCGCTGATGAAGAACGTCATCGAGTTGTGCTCGAAGGGGCTGCCGTGCCGGTCCCGCATCAGGAAGTTGATCAGGCCCTTCGAGCGCTCCGGGTCCTTCTGGAGCTCCTCCAGGGACTGCTCGCCCACCGTGGAGACACGGGCGGCGAACAGGACGTCGGAGTCGGCCGCGCTGTGCTTGACCAGCTCGACGGTCACATCGCTGCGGAAGCTGGGCTTGAGCTCTTCGGCGGGGGTGTCGGTCACCGGCGGGGTCCTTCCAATTGCGTCGCTCGGGCGGCGCCCACTCTACGGCCCGGCACTGACAGCACATGAATCCCTTGAATTCGGGCACCGAGAGGGGCACCAATCCGCTGCTTCACGCGTCTGTCCCAGTAGCAGCGTCCATCACGAGATTTCAAGGAGGGTTCTCACATGTTCCGCCGGCGTGAGGCAGTCCCGTTCGCGTTCGTCGCCGAGGCCGACCGCTTCCGCAGTAACGTCACTCCCCCGGCTCGGCAGCGTCCGAGTATTTCCGAGGTCGCCGGTCGTACGCTGATCGGGCTGACCGTCGTGGCCGGTCTGGTCGGGTCGCTGCTCTTCGGCCTTCCGGCGATGGAGTCGGGGCCCGCCACCACCGGTCACGGTCAGCAGTCCGAGGCATCCAACGGGCGTTGAGGCGGGCACTGCCCCGTACGGCCACCCTGGGGTGGCCGGTCGTCGAACCGCTGGGTAGCCTCACCCGGCACAGCCCCATCGAGCGTGCGTATGAGTGAGGATCAGCCGTGCCCCTGCCCTTTCTGACGGCCGACCGTGGTTTCGACACCGACGAGGACGTCGCTCTGCCGTTCGACGACGACCACGACCAGTGGCGCCGCCCGTACCGCCCGGGGCCCTGGCGGGTCGCCGCGGCGGCGGTGGCGCTGCTGCTCGCCTCGTTCATGCTGCTGGCCACCATGATCATCGCCTTTGCCGGGGCGCTGTCGGGCGCGGCCGTGTGCCTGGGGCTGGCGGCACTGGTGATCGTCGCCGCGCTGCGCATGCTGCGGGTGGGGGCGTGGGTGAGCCGACACGGTGTGCGGCGCGTCGCGTTCTTCCGGACCGCGACCGTGCCGTGGGAGCGGGTGTCGGCCGTACGCACGGTGCAGCAGCCCGTGCGGTGGATGGGGCTGCCGCGGACCGTGCAGGGGCAGGCCCTCGTCGCCGTACGCCAGGGTGGTGAGCAGCTCGCGCTGCTCACCGACCACAACGCGGACTTCCTGGCGCGGGTCGAGGCGTTCGACCGGGCGGCCGACACGGTCGAGGCGTGGAGCGCGGAGTACGCGGTCAGCCGCTGACCGGCTGCCGGCCCTCGTGGAGGGCGATCGCGCGCTGCATGGCCTTGCGGGCGCGCGGGGTGTCCCGGGCGTCGTGGTAGGCGACCGCGAGCCGGAACCAGCAGCGCCAGTCGTCCGGCGAGTCCTCGGTCTCCTCGCGCCGCTTGGCGAAGACGGCGTCGGCCGAGTCGCGGTCGATGCGGCCGCCGGGCGTGCGCTTCAACTCGTCGGCAGGCAGGCCGCCTTCGGCCTCCAGTTCGGCGGCCAGGCGGTTGGCCTTGGTGACGAACAGGGTGTTCTTCCACAGGAACCAGACGCCGATGACCGGCAGGACGAGCACCGCGCAGCCGAAGGTGACGGTGAGCGCGGTGCCCTGCTGGATCAGCATCACGCCACGGCTGCCGACCAGGACGAAGTAGACGACCAGGACGGCTGCCGTGACGAAATACGTGAGCTTCGCTCGCATGACGTGATCAGCCCAGGTCCAGGAAGTGTTCCAGGCCGAAGGTGAGGCCGGGCGTCGTCACCACGCGGCGCGCGCCGAGCAGGATGCCCGGCATGAAGCTGCTGTGGTGCAGCGAGTCGTGGCGGACGGTCAGGGTCTCGCCCTCCCCGCCGAGCAGCACCTCCTGGTGGGCCAGCAGGCCCCGCAGGCGTACGGCGTGGACCGGGACGCCGTCCACGTTCGCACCGCGCGCGCCGTCCAGGGCCGTCGTCGTGGCGTCGGGCTGCGGGGCGCAGCCGGCCTCGGCGCGGGCGGCGGCGATGAGCTGGGCGGTGCGGGTGGCGGTGCCGGAGGGGGCGTCCACCTTGTTGGGGTGGTGGAGCTCGACGACCTCGACGGACTCGAAGTACGGCGCCGCGATCTGCGCGAACTTCATGGTGAGGACCGCGCCGATGGAGAAGTTCGGCGCGATCAGGACACCGGTGTCCGGAGAGGCCTCCAGCCAGCCGCTCAACTGGGTGAGGCGCTCCTCGGTCCAGCCGGTGGTGCCGACGACGGCGTGGATGCCGTGGCGTACGCAGAAGTCGAGGTTGCCCATGACGGAGGCGGGTGTGGTGAGCTCCACCGCGACCTGGGCGCCCTTTTCGGCGAGCGTCTCCAGCTTGTCGCCCCGGCCGAGGGCCGCGACCAGTTCCATGTCGTCGGCGGCCTCGATGGCGCGTACGGCTTCGGAGCCGATGCGTCCCTTGGCGCCGATGACCGCGACCCGCAGTTGGCTGCTCATGCTCGTGCTTCTTCCTTCGGTTCCGACACGGATGTGGCGTTACGCGACCGCTTCGTGGAGGCGGTCGGCCTGCTTGTCCTTCAGGGGGCCGATGACCGACAGCGACGGGCGCTGTCCCAGCAGCTCGGCGGCCACGTCCCGGACGTCGTCGGGGGTGACGGCCGCCATGTGGGCGAGCATGTCGTCCACGGACATCTGGTCGCCCCAGCACAGCTCACTCTTGCCGATGCGGTTCATCAGCGCGCCGGTGTCCTCCAGTCCGAGGACCGTGGAGCCCTTGAGCTGCCCGATCGCCCGCTCGACCTCGTCGTCGGTCAGGCCTTCGTGCGCGACCCGGTCGAGCTCGTCCCGGCAGATCTTCAGCACGTCGTGGACCTGGCTGGGGCGGCAGCCCGCGTACACGCCGAACAGGCCGCAGTCGGCGAAGCCGGACGTGTACGAGTAGACGCTGTAGGCCAGGCCGCGCTTCTCGCGGACCTCCTGGAAGAGGCGCGAGGACATGCCGCCGCCGAGGGCGGTGTTCAGCACGCCCAGGGCCCAGCGGCGGTCGTCGGTGCGGGCGAAGCCCGGCACGCCGAGGACCACGTGGGCCTGCTCGGTGCGGCGGCTGAGCACCTCGACGCGGCCGGCCGTGCGGATGGTGCGCCGGCCGTCACGCGGAGCGACCGGGACGGCGTCCGTACGGGTGAGCGCGCCGGCCTTCTCGAAGGCGCGGCGGACCTGGCGTACGACCGTGGCGTGGTCGACGTTGCCCGCGGCGGCGACGACCAGGTGGGTGGGGTCGTAGTGCTTCTTGTAGAAGCGGCGGATCCGGTCCGCGGACAGGGCCTCGACGGTCTCGACGCTGCCGAGGACGGGGCGGCCCAGCGGGGTGTCGCCGAACATCGTCTTCGCGAACAGGTCGTGGACGACGTCGCCCGGGTCGTCCTCGGTCATCGCGATCTCTTCGAGGATCACGCCGCGCTCGGCGTCGACGTCCTCCTGGAGGATCAGCGAGCCGGTGAGCATGTCGCACACGACGTCGATGGCGAGCGGCAGGTCGGTGTCCAGCACGCGCGCGTAGTAGCAGGTGTACTCCTTCGCCGTGAAGGCGTTCATCTCGCCGCCGACCGCGTCGATGGCGGAGGAGATGTCCAGGGCGCTGCGCGTGTGCGTGCCCTTGAAGAGGAGGTGCTCCAGGTAGTGCGTGGCGCCGTTGAGGGCGGGCGTCTCGTCGCGGGAGCCGACGTGCGCCCAGATGCCGAAGGTGGCGGAGCGTACGGAGGGCAGCGTCTCGGTGACGACCCGGAGGCCGCCGGGCAGGGTGGTGCGGCGGACGGTGCCGATGCCGTCCTTGCCCTTGAGAAGCGTTTGGGTACGGGCGACGGCCCGCGCCTCCGAGGAGGTGCGGGCCGTCGCCTTCGAACTACGGGACGTCACTGGTCGGTGTCGTCCTTGTCGCCCTCAGCGGCAGCGTCCTCGTCCGCGATCACGGGGATCAGGGAGAGCTTGCCGCGCTGGTCGATCTCGGCGATCTCGACCTGGACCTTGGAGCCGACCGCGAGCACGTCCTCGACGTTCTCCACGCGCTTACCACCGGCGAGCTTGCGGATCTGCGAGATGTGCAGCAGGCCGTCCTTGCCCGGGAGCAGGGACACGAACGCACCGAAGGTGGTGGTCTTGACGACCGTACCCAGGTAGCGCTCGCCGACCTCCGGCATGGTCGGGTTGGCGATGCCGTTGATCGTGGCGCGGGCGGCCTCGGCGGCCGGGCCGTCGGCGGCACCGATGTAGATGGTGCCGTCGTCCTCGATCGTGATCTCGGCGCCGGTGTCCTCCTGGATCTGGTTGATCATCTTGCCCTTGGGGCCGATGACCTCGCCGATCTTGTCCACGGGGATCTTGACGGTGATGATCCGCGGGGCGTTCGGGGACATCTCGTCCGGCGTGTCGATCGCTTCCATCATCACGTCGAGGATGTGGAGGCGGGCGTCACGGGCCTGCTTGAGGGCCGCGGCCAGGACGGAGGCCGGGATGCCGTCCAGCTTGGTGTCGAGCTGGAGGGCGGTGACGAACTCCTTCGTACCGGCGACCTTGAAGTCCATGTCGCCGAAGGCGTCCTCCGCACCGAGGATGTCGGTGAGCGCGACGTAGTGCGTCTTGCCGTCGACCTCCTCGGAGATCAGGCCCATGGCGATACCGGCGACGGGGGCCTTCAGCGGCACACCGGCGTTCAGCAGCGACATGGTGGAGGCGCAGACGGAGCCCATGGACGTCGAGCCGTTGGAGCCGAGGGCCTCGGACACCTGGCGGATCGCGTAGGGGAACTCCTCGCGCGTCGGCAGCACCGGCACGATGGCGCGCTCGGCGAGCGCGCCGTGGCCGATCTCGCGGCGCTTGGGCGAGCCCACGCGGCCGGTCTCACCGACGGAGTACGGCGGGAAGTTGTAGTTGTGCATGTAGCGCTTGCGCGTCACCGGGGAGAGGGTGTCGAGCTGCTGCTCCATGCGGAGCATGTTCAGGGTGGTGACGCCCAGGATCTGGGTCTCGCCACGCTCGAACAGGGCGGAGCCGTGCACGCGCGGGATGGCCTCGACCTCGGCGGCGAGCGTACGGATGTCCGTCAGGCCACGGCCGTCGATGCGGACCTTGTCCTTGATGACGCGCTCGCGGACCAGCTTCTTGGTCAGCGCGCGGTACGCGGCGGAGATCTCCTTCTCGCGGCCCTCGAACTGCGGGAGCAGCTTCTCGGCGGCGATCTCCTTGACGCGGTCCAGCTCGTTCTCGCGCTCCTGCTTGCCGGCGATGGTGAGCGCCTGGGCCAGCTCGGTCTTGACCGCGGCGGTCAGCGCCTCCAGGACGTCGTCCTGGTAGTCGAGGAACACCGGGAACTCGCCGACCGGCTTGGCGGCCTTGGCCGCGAGGTCCGACTGGGCCTTGCAGAGGACCTTGATGAAGGGCTTCGCGGCCTCGAGACCGGCGGCGACGACCTCCTCGGTGGGGGCCTCGGCGCCGCCCTTGACGAGCTGGATGGTCTTCTCGGTGGCCTCGGCCTCGACCATCATGATCGCGACGTCGCCGTCCTCCAGGACGCGACCGGCGACGACCATGTCGAAGACGGCGTCCTCGAGCTCGGTGTGCGTCGGGAACGCGACCCACTGGCCGTTGATCAGGGCGACACGGGTGCCGCCGATCGGGCCGGAGAAGGGCAGGCCGGCGAGCTGTGTGGAGCAGGAGGCGGCGTTGATGGCGACCACGTCGTACAGGTGGTCGGGGTTGAGCGCCATGATCGTCTCGACGATCTGGATCTCGTTGCGCAGGCCCTTCTTGAAGGAGGGGCGCAGCGGCCGGTCGATCAGGCGGCAGGTGAGGACGGCGTCCTCGGAGGGGCGGCCCTCCCGGCGGAAGAAGGAGCCGGGGATCTTGCCGGCCGCGTACATCCGCTCCTCGACGTCCACCGTCAGGGGGAAGAAGTCGAGCTGGTCCTTGGGCTTCTTGGAAGCGGTGGTGGCCGACAGCACCATGGTGTCGTCGTCCAGGTACGCCACGGCGGAGCCGGCGGCCTGCTTGGCCAGGCGGCCCGTCTCGAAGCGGATGGTGCGGGTGCCGAAGGAGCCGTTGTCGATGACGGCCTCGGCGTAGTGGGTCTCGTTCTCCACTAGCGGTTTCTCCATTACTTGTCGTCTTTGGTCCCGGCCGCCCGTGTGGCGGAGGGACGGGGGCGGAGAAGCGCGCCTTGTGTGCGGGCCGGTCTTCGATCGAAGCACCCGGGGTGTGTCTCCCGGGGGCCACTACCGAGGACCGGCGGCGGCGAGGGCGCCTCTCCTGTGCGTTCTTATGGACTTTTCGTTATGGCGTTGTGCGACCAGCCTACAAAGGGGTGGTGACACTCCGCACGTACAGCAAAGGGAGCGGCTCCCCATCAGCGTGGGAAACCGCTCCCTTCACGGCGTCTTACTTGGCACCGCCGGCCGCACCACGGCGGATGCCGAGGCGGTCGACCAGCGCACGGAAGCGCTGGATGTCCTTCTTGGCCAGGTACTGCAGCAGACGGCGGCGCTGGCCGACCAGGATCAGCAGACCACGACGGGAGTGGTGGTCGTGCTTGTGGGTCTTGAGGTGCTCGGTCAGGTCCGAGATGCGGCGGGAGAGCAGCGCGACCTGGACCTCGGGGGAGCCGGTGTCGCCCTCCTTGGTGCCGAACTCGGCCATGATCTGCTTCTTCGTAGCGGCGTCGAGAGACACTCGGTACTCCTCTTGGTGTTCGATGCGCCCGCGAGTGCCCCTGGTCTTGGTCTCAGGGGAGCTTCCGTGACTCGGAGGCGAAGGTCCGATGAGCGCTGCTTCCAGATGCTCCGGGAGCGCGTACACAAACGGCCGTCACACAGCGTACCAGCCCGGTGGGGCCAGGCTCACACCGCGGTGGGGCGCGTTCAGGAGGTCATCGCACGGATCGAGTGGTAGACGCCGAAGACGGCGAGGCACAGAGGGATGAGCGTCAGGAGTACGAACGTCTCCGCGATCTCCAGGAAACGCCCCCAGAAGGGGGTGACGCCCTTGCGCGGCACGATCAGGCCGATGGCGATGATCAGTGCGGCGACGCCGGCGACCGCGGCGGCCAGCCACACCGTACGGATGTCGAGCGCCGTGGCATCGCGCCACAGGTCCGTGGGCGGATTGAGGCAGAGGCCGAGGCCCAGCAGGACGAGGGCGCCGAGGCCCGCGGCGAGGGCGCAGCCGACCTGTGCGGTGTAGCGGAAGAGGTGGGCGCGCATCAGCATGGCGACGCCGGTGGCGAGTGCCAGGAGCTGGGCCCAGACGCCGTCGGAGAACCCGAGCACCGCGGCGGAGCCCACGGCGACCAGGGCGCAGCCGCCGACGAGGCCGACCAGCAGCTCGTGGCCGCGGCGGACCTGGGCGGCGATGCGCTCGGCGTCGACGGGCCCCTGGGGCTCCGGGTCGCCCCCGTAGCCGCCGACCGTGGTGCGGGGCGGCTCGAAGCCGATGGGGAGCCGGGCGAAACGGGTGGACAGGCCGGGGAGGAAGGCCAGCGCTCCCACGGCGAGCGGCGCGCACACGGCGGCGGTCTCGGCCGGGGTCATGGTGGTGAGGATGGCGACGAAGGTCACCAGGACGCCGATGCCGGAGGCGAAGACGAACGCGACGAAGGGGCCGTCCCCGCTGGGGGCGACGAGCGTCAGGATGACGGAGACGACGAGCACGGCGGCGCAGGCGAGCAGGAACTGGAGCTTGCCGTTGCCCTGCCCGGCGGCGGGCGCCAGGAGCCCGGCACCGGCGACGGCGGCGTTCACCATCGCGCCGATGCCCAGTGCCACGGAGGATCCACGGTCGTCGTACACCCGGGCGCGCACTCCCGCGAGCGCGAGCAGCAGCACACCGCTGACGGCGGCCAGGATGCCCGGCAGGCCGTGCATGTCGTGCCTCGGGGCGGCCGTCCACAGGACGAAGGCGAGCAGGACCAACAGGACCGAACCGCCGAAGAGGCCGGCGGCGCGCATCAGGTCGTCGGTCCACAGGGTGCGGTCGCGGGCGACGGCGGAGGCGACGGCGTCGGAGACGTCGTCGAAGACCGCGGGGGGCAGCGACTCGGCGAAGGGCCGCAGGGACAGCAGCTCGCCGTCGAGGATGCGCTGGGCGGTGAGGGAGCGTGCGCCGTCGAGCACGGTGCCGTCACGGCGTACCAGGTGGTAGCCGACCGGGGCGCCGGGGGCGGGGCTCTGCCCGGACAGCCGGAGGATCTCCGGGTACAGGTCGGCGATGGGGATGTCTTCGGGCAGTGCGACGTCGATGCGGCCGTCCGGTGCGACGACAGTGACGCGGCAGAAGCCCGTTCCGCCGCCGGACGGAGTCGCGGGAGCCGGGTGACCAGTTCCGGTGGCCGCGGCTGAGGCCGTCATACTCACCTGCTGCTTCCCCTCGTGGTTTTCGTGGATCGTCGGCCTGGCGAAGTCGAGAGACCCGTAAGTCGAGAGACCGTAGGTCGGGAGACCGTAAGTCGGGAGACCGTAAGTCGAGCGCCTGCGTAGTGCGTTGGTGCGAGACCCGTTATTTGCGTTGGCTCATGCACGGGTTCGGGCGCGAGCCAACACGTCGCGCCACCCTACCGCCCACCCGTCACCCCCTACGCCAGTAGGATCCCCCACTGCGGATGGGGCCCGTCGCCACGGGGGCGCCGATAGGAACATTTCCGTCCGGCAAGGGAATTGGTGAGCAGTGAGTCAGATCGTCGTCAAGCGCCCACCACGGGCCCTGCCCTCCGAAGTGCCGGCCGATCCGGTGCACCTGCAACCGCCGCCCGAGCTGCCCAGGGGGCAGCAGGAGGGCGTTCTGATGCAGTTGCTGCCGACGCTCGGCATGGGCGGTTCGGTCGTCTTCTTCTTCATGACCCCGAACCCCGTCATGCGCATCATGGGCATGGTGATGATCGCGTCCACCGTGGCGATGGCCATCGCGATGATGGTGCGCTACCGGCGGGGGACGCAGGGACAACTCGCCGACTTGCGGCGCGACTACCTCAAGTACTTGACCCAGACCCGGCGCGCGGTGCTGCGAACCGCACGCCTCCAGCGCGATGCGCAGTTCTATCTCCACCCGTCCCCCGAGCAGTTGTGGGCGCTGGTCGCGGAGGGAAGCCGCGTCTGGGAACGGCGCATCGGTGACGACGACTTCGGCCAGGTACGCGTCGGCCTGGGCAGCCAGCAGCTCGCCACACCGCTGGTAGCCCCCGAAACCGCTCCCGTCGACGAGCTGGAGCCGCTCACCGCCGGGGCGATGCAGCAGTTCCTCTCGGCTCACGGCACGCTCGAAGGCCTGCCCATGGCCGTGTCCCTGCGGGCGTTCTACCACCTGACCGTGAGCGGTGAGGCGGACGCCGCCCGTTCCGCGACCCGGGCGATGGTCGGTTCGCTGGCCGCGCTGCACTCCCCGGAGGACCTGGTCATCGCGGTGGCCGCGGATTCCGCCGGGGCTCCGCACTGGGAGTGGGCCAAGTGGCTTCCGCACGTCCAGGCACCGGGCCCCGGTGACGGCGCGGGCAGCCGGCGCCTGATCACCACCGACGCGCGGGACCTCCAGGACATGCTCGCCGCACGCCTCGAAGGGCGGCCCCGCTTCGGCGGGCAACCGCTCCTGGACCAGCCGCACATCGTGGTCGTACTCGACGGCCAGTCCGTTCCCCCGATGTCGCCGTTCGCCGCCGCCGAGGGGCTGCAAGGCGTGACGATCATCGAACTCGTGCCCGGGGACACGCACGGGGCACGCGGCGGCCTGTCCGTGACCGTGCACCGCGACAGCCTGCGTCTCGAGTCGAGCCACGGCCTGGTCTACGACGGAGTACCGGACCGGCTGAGCCTGGAGGCCGCCGAGGCGCTCGCCCGCCAACTCGCGCCGCTGCGGGCCGGGTCGGGCGCGGACGACGACCAGCCGCTGCTCGCGAACCTGGACTTCACCGACCTGCTCAACCTGGGCGACGCGGCCTCCGTCGACGTCAGCCGCACGTGGCGGCCCCGCTCCCAGTCGGAACGGCTCCGCGTCCCCATCGGTGTCGGGGAGGACGGCACCCCCGTCATGCTGGACCTCAAGGAGGCGGCACAGGAGGGCATGGGCCCGCACGGCCTGTGCGTGGGCGCCACCGGTTCCGGCAAGTCCGAGCTGCTGCGCACACTGGTGCTGGGCCTCGCGGTCACCCACTCTTCGGAGACCCTCAACTTCGTCCTCGCCGACTTCAAGGGTGGCGCCACCTTCGCGGGCATGTCCCAGATGCCGCACGTCGCAGCGGTGATCACCAACCTCGCGGACGACCTGACGCTGGTCGACCGCATGGGCGACTCCATCCGAGGTGAGCTGAACCGGCGTCAGGAGATGCTTCGCGACGCGGGCAACTACGCCAACATCCACGACTACGAGAAGGCGCGCGCCGCGGGCGCCCCGCTCCAGCCGATCCCCTCGCTCGTGCTCGTCATCGACGAGTTCAGCGAACTCCTCACCGCCATGCCGGACTTCATCGAGATGTTCGTGCAGATCGGCCGTATCGGCCGGTCGCTCGGCGTGCACCTGCTGCTGGCCTCCCAGCGCCTGGAGGAGGGCCGCCTGCGCGGTCTGGAGACGTACCTGTCGTACCGGATCGGTCTGCGCACCTTCTCCGCGGCCGAGTCCCGCGCGGCGATCGGTGTGCCCGACGCGTACCAGCTCCCCAATGTGCCCGGCTCCGGCTACCTGAAGTTCGGTACGGACGAGATGGTCCGCTTCAAGGCGGCGTACGTCTCCGGTGTCTACCGCTCGAACCAGCACGCCGCGCTTCCGGGAGGGCCCCTTCCGGTGGACCGGCGGCCGGTGCCGTTCACCGCCGCGCCCGTGCCGGTGCGCTACGCCGAGCCGGCCGCTCAGGCGCGGGTCCCGGAGGCGCGCGCCGCCGAGGACGACGCACTGGCCGACTCGGTGCTCGACGTGATCGTGCGACGGCTCGAAGGGCGCGGCGCGGAGGCGCACCAGGTGTGGCTGCCGCCGCTGGACAACCCGCCGTCCCTCGACGAGCTGCTGCCCGGCCTCGCCGGTGTGCAGGGCCGTGGGCTGACGCAGCCGGGGTTCGAGGGCGCCGGCCGGCTCGTCGTACCCCTGGGCGTGGTGGACAAGCCGTTCGAGCAGCGGCGCGACACGTTGTACCGGGACTTCTCCGGGGCGGCGGGCCACATGCAGATCATCGGTGGCCCGCAGTCCGGCAAGTCGACCCTGCTGCGCACGATCATCTCCGCGTTCGCGTTGACGCACACACCGCAGGAGGTGCAGTTCTACGGACTGGACTTCGGTGGTGGCGGCATGTCGTCGGTCGCCGGCCTGCCCCATGTCGGCGGGGTCGCTTCGCGGCTGGACCCGGAGCGGGTCCGCCGTACGGTCGCCGAGGTGTACGGCATTCTGGCGCGGCGGGAGGAGTTCTTCCGCGGTGCGGGCATCGACTCCATCGCCACGTACCGCAAGCTGCGCGCGCGGGGCGAGATCTCGGTGTCGGACCAGCCGTGGGGTGACGTTTTCCTGGTCATCGACGGCTGGGGCAACTTCCGTACGGAGTACGAGGGCCTGGAGCCCGCCGTCCTCGACATCGCGGCGCGCGGGCTCGGGTACGGCATCCACGTCATCCTCACCGCCTCACGTTCGATGGAGGTCCGCTCCAACCTCAAGGACCACCTGATGAACCGGCTGGAGCTGCGGCTCGGTGACACCATGGACTCCGAGGTGGACCGCAAGCTGGCCGCGAACGTCCCGGCGAGTGTGCCGGGCCGTGGTCTGACGCCGGAGAAGCTGCACTTCATGGCGGCGGTGCCGCGGATCGACGGCATCCACTCGGACAGCGACCTGTCGGAGGCCACCGCCGCGATGGCCCAGGAGGTCGGCCGCCACTGGACGGCACCGGGAGCACCCGCGGTCCGGCTGCTGCCGCGCGAGCTCCCGGCGCAGAACCTGCCGGCGGGGTACGTGGAGCCGAAGCGCGGTGTCGCCTTCGCCATCGACGAGAACAGCCTGGAGCCGGTCTTCGTCAACTTCGACCGCGACCCCTTCTTCCTTGTCTTCGGCGAGAGCGAATCCGGCAAGACGAACCTGCTGCGGCTTCTGATCAAGCAGGTGTGCGAGCGGTACGACGGGGACTCCGCCAAGTTCTTCGTGATCGACAACCGGCGCGGGCTGCTCGACGTCACCCCGGCGTCGCACCTCGCGGAGTACGTCCCGATGTCCAACAACATGGACCACCACGTGGACGCCCTGGCCGATCTGATGCAGCGCCGCACCCCGTCCGCCGATGTCACGGCCCAGCAGCTCCGGGACCGTAGCTGGTGGCGCGGCCCCCAGGTGTACGTCGTGGTCGACGACTACGACCTGGTGTCGACCTCGTCCGGCAACCCGCTGGCCAAGCTCACGGAACACCTGCCGTTCGCCCGCGACGTCGGCGTACGCTTCATCATCGCCCGCAGCGCGGCGGGCGCGAGCCGGGCCGCGTACGAGTCCTTCATGCAGCGCATGATGGAACTCGGTGCCCAGGGCGTACTCCTTTCCGGTGACCCTCAGGAGGGCGACGTCCTCGGCGGCGTCCGGATGCGCCCGATGCCGGCGGGGCGGGGCGTCTTCGTCTCCCGCCAGCGCGGGAATCCGCTGGTGCAGACGGGTCTCATGCCTCCGGAGAGCTCCGCGTGATCGGCGCCGCCGTCTTCACGGGCGCGTTCGCGGTGGCGTTCCTCGCGTTCGCCCTGTTCGTCGACCCGCGCAAGCTCTGGTGGCGCTTCCGGGCACGGCACTTCGACAACCCGGAGGCGCATGAGCCGTCTGCCGCCTCGTTCATGTGGCGGCGTGTGGCACTGGTCGGCTGCGCCGTGTTCCTGGGGTGGCAGACGGTCGGCATCCTGCGGCTCGCGGGTGTCTTCGAGACGGGCCCGGATCACGCTGAGGTTCTGGACCGGGTGGAGAACGCGGCGCTGAACCTGGAGACGGAGGAGGGCGAAGGGCGCCACAAGTGGCCCGGCGGCGGTGAGGGCGCGTGGGACGAGTTCATCAATCCGAGGCTCAAGGGCCCGGAGCGTGAGGACCCGGTGGTGTCGCTGGTGGAGGACGAGGGCCCGGCCGCCTGGGACCCGGAGACCAGCGGGGCAGGCGGTTCCGGGCCGGGCTCCGGCACCGAATCGGACACGAAGGGCTCGTTCGTCGAGCGCTACGGGGTCGACGGCATCTGCCTGACGGTGACGGCGACCCCGCTGCCGGGGCAGTCCAAGATGGAGCACGCGATCGACAACCTGCGGTACAGCGTGGCGACGGAGGTGGTGGACAGCCCTTGCGAGTAGTCGCGGTGCATCACATAGGTTGAGGCGGAATTGAAGCGTCCACCGGCGTGCGGGGGAGGAGCTCTGCTGATGGCTTGGGACGAGTGGGAGCAGTTGAAGGCATCGGCGGCCGAGAAGGGATCGGCCCGTATGCATCTGAACGGGCTGCCGCCGGAGGACAGACCCAACGCCGGCAACCCGCAGGGCGACCTCCAGGTGCACCAGAAGGACCTGGCGGCGATCGGTGACCATGCCTTCAAGCTGTACAACCGGCTGTGGAAGGAGGCCCGCGTCACCACGACGGACTCCGCGGGCACCGATCTCGACTCGCAGGGGTTCGCGCTCGGCAAGGCGCTGCAGCACGTGTCGACGCGATGGGACAAGCAGCTCGGTTCGGTGATGGACGCGTGTGCGCTGATCTCGAATCACATGGACTTCACGAAGAACGCGCATGCCGGTGACGAGATCTTCATCGAGCGGCATGTGAGCAGCATCCACACGCTGGACGCGGGCTTCGACGACGACTGGGCCATGCAGGGCAAGAAGAACGAAATCTACGGGCCGAAGACTGAGAAGGAAAAGGACTGACCCCCATGGATTTCGAAGCCCTGCACTCGGCCAACTTCAAACTGCTCGACGACACGGTCAGCGACTGGACGAGCATGCTGACCAAGCTGAAAGAACTGAAAAAGGACGCCGAAGAGGGCCTGCACGGGCAGGCCAAGAGGGCCAACTGGGCCGGCTACAACGCCACCGTGTCGCGTGAGTTCATCGGTAAGACCGCTGGTGAGTTCGGTGACGCGGTGACCCAGGCGACGTCCATCCGCAACATCATGCGGGACACCCGGGATGAGCTGAAGACGCAGCAGCGGCTGCTCAAGGAGGCCATCGAGCGCGGGCGGGGAATCAACCTCACGGTGTCCGCCAACGGCGGCGGCTTCACGGTCCGGGAGAACCCGGAGAAGAAGGCTCCCAACGGGCAGAAGGACGTCGACGCCCTGCGTGACGAGTTGCAAGCCATCCTCAGCAAGGCGACCGAGATCGACAGCACGGCGTCGACCTCCCTCAAGGCACTGGTGGACCTCACGGACCACGGCTTCTCGGACGCGTCGTACAAGAACCGCGACGAGGCGGCCAACGCGGTGAAGGAGGCGGAGCGGCTCGCAGCTCTGGCCAAGAAGAAGCCGGAGGACCTGACGCCGCAGGACTTCGACGCTCTGAAGTCGGGGCTCGAGAAATACTCAGGCGATGAGATTTTCGCCGAGCGCTTCGCCACGACCCTGGAGGCCCAGGGCACCCTCAACTTCTGGGATGGGATCAACGAGCGTCATGCCGCGTACAAGCTGGGCCCCGAGCGTCTGGATCAGTACGACGACCTCCAGAAGCACCTGAGTCTCACTCTCGCTACGGCCTCCCAGGCGGACACGCCCGAGATGTCCCGGTGGAAGTCGGAAATGGTCACCCTCGGCGACCAGCCGGTCTCCAAGAGCAGCACCGCCATGGGCTTCCAGGTCATGAGCAACCTGATGCGCTGGGGGAACTACGACGACCGCTTCTTGACCGACTACGGCAGCAAACTGATCGAAACCGAGAAAAGGCTGTCCGACAACGGCCGCCACGTGCCGATGGCTTGGCAGCACATGGGCATGGACACACTCCTGAACCGAACGGGCAGCGACTCGGGCTCGGACCCGATGACGGGCTTCATGAAGGCCCTCGCCAACAGCCCGGACGCCGCCACGGAATTCTTCAACGCGGACTTCGTCACCAAGGACGAGGACCACGACTTCGAGCGGGACACGGACGGCAACGGCAAGAACGGCAAGGTGGGCCTGAGTAACTTCCAATATCTCTTCGAGGAGCGCGACTGGCCCCAGGAGGTGACCAACAAGGGCGAGGACAGCATCGAGGGCCGCAACAATCTTGCGATGGCGCTCGAGGCGGCTACCACCGGTCACCCGGCGGGAGAACTGCCGACGGTGGACACACCTCCGCACAACAGCCAGCAGGCCACACTCATGGAGAGCCTGGTGCAATCCATTTCGGACAACAACAAGCGGCTGACAGACCACGGCTACATGTCCGACAGCATTGGGCAGATCGCTTCCGAGTATCTGCCGGACATCAACAGGGCAACGACAGAGACCAATCCCAGCCCAGACGCCACCCCTTCCGAGAAGGCGGCCCGCAACAGGATCGAGAAGCTGTTCCCCGTTGCTGGTAGCGAAGCCGTCATGGACCACCGAGCCGTTACGCGATTCCTGCTCACGGTGGGGCAGGATCCGGAAGGATACGCAGCCGTCGAAGTTGGCCAGAAAGCCTACATGGCCAACTTGATGGACTATCACCTGAATCCAAACCTCCCTGATTCCCAGCGTTTCTCCAATGATCAGCAGCTTGTGGTGCGGGAGATTGCCCACGCTTCCGGGGAAGTCGCCGCAACTCTTAACGTCGGGCGCCAAGAGGCAACTGCAGGGGACGCAGCGGAAGCCGACAAGAAATACGAGCAGTCCGTGGCTCAGTGGAAGAATGGAATTTCGGGTGGGCTCGGAACCGGTATCGGTGTCGGCGTTGCTTTCATGGCCAGCCCCGTTGTCGGTGCTGCAGTGGGAGGCGCTGCGACAACCGTGAGCAGCTTGATCCTCGAGGAGGTATTCCAGGACGCCCAAGGCAACGCGAAGGACGCCGCCGGCGGCCAGATGGGCAAGGACTGGGAGAACGGACTCCAGACAAACATCAAGCACACCGGTGGGGCTGCCGACGCAGCCGCGCAGGTTCACAATCTCCCCAACCGGGGTGACATTGCGGAATATGCCCGGGCAGGAGTCCGTGACGGCTACGACTTTGGCGGCAACTTCTCCGACCGGGTGGCTCCGGAGCTTCAAACCGACATCTGACCGGGAGACCTCGGTGAAAGATACATCACCAATGCACGGTTCGCGCTTCTTGAAAGCCGCACCGGTTGCCTTCGCAGCCTTCGTGGCGACCGGCATGCTGACCGGATGCTCACAGGAGCCGGGTGGAGAAGCGAGGGAATACACAGTTCCGTCCTCGCTGTGCGGCGTTCCCGTACCTGCTGACCTGCTTTCTCCGTTCCTGCCACCAGGCTCGGCTGTATCAGCCAAGGAGGAAGGCTCCGTCGAAGCGACCAAACGCTGCGAGATCACCGTCGACGGCGAACCGGCAGTGACGGCGAGCATGGAGTGGCGAGAGAAGAACGAGAGACTCTCGGAAGTGGCACTCGACCACGAGCGAGTGGACCTGGCCACGTATGAATCAAGCGGCGCGTACCTGTACTCAGGCACCGGTGCCGTCGGCAGGGTCGACGGATGCAGGAACCCGAAGTTCACGGGCGACATGTTTGCCGTCGTGGAGGCCCACGGGGCCGACCACAACGACAAGGAAGCGATGAGAAAATTGATCGTCGCCTATACGGGTTCAGTGCAGAAGGGCGACGAATGCCATCGTTCCTGAGGAGCAACGCCGTTGCTGAGTGTCTGCTGCGGCACTGAGCAGACGAGCCACCCGAGTGCAGGCATCGCTCCCCGTGTGGTTGCACAGGGCAGGAGACAGGGCGGCGCCTCCCCTGCGTGCCCACCTTGTCCACCCACTCCATGCCGCCCTATGACCTCCCGATAGGCTCCACTGGTCGCTGCTTGCTAAGGGGGATTCGCAGATGGAACGCGGGCGCACGGTACGCCCCTCCGGCAACGGCCCGCGCCACATCGGCCCGTACCACCTCATCACCCGGCTCGACCCGGCCGGCCCCGGCTTTCCGCCCGTGCCCGAGCGCCGGTTCGTCGCGCGCAGCGGGGACGGTGAACGTACGGTCCTGGTCAGCGCGCCGCTCGGCGGCATTGATCGTGGCCGCTTCCTCGTCGAGGCCCAGGCGGCACGCGCGTGCGCCGGGCCGTGGGTGCTGCCCGTGACCGAGGTGTCGCCCACCCCGGCCGAGCCCTGGTACGCCACGCCCTACCTCCCCGTGCTGCCCCTCCCCGTGGCCCTCACCGTGCATGGCGGGCCGTTGCCCGAGCACACCGTACGGGCGCTGGGCACGGCCCTCGCCGACACGCTCGCGGCCGCGCACGCGGCGGGCATCACCCACGCGGGCCTCTCCCCCGCCGCGGTGCTGCTCGCGTGGGACGGTCCGCGGCTCACCTGCTACGGCTCCGTGCGCGCAGCCGCGCCGGACGGCGAGCAGCGCAGCGGCCGTCCCGGGCTGGAGCCGGGCAGTCTTGCCCCCGAGGCGGCGGCCGGCGGGCGCCCGCGCCCCGCGGGCGACGTTTACGGGCTCGGCGCCGTGCTCGCGTACGCCGCCACGGGCCACACGGTCCCGGACCGCTCCGAACTCCCCGACTCACTTCGCCCCTTGATATCCCACTGCCTGTCCCGGGACGCGGCCGCCCGCCCGACGGCGTCCGAGCTGCTGCTCGCCCTCCCACCGGCCTCTTCGGCGCCCTCGGCGACGGTCCTGGATTCCTCGGCGTCCCTGCTGTCCCCCGGCTGGCTGCCGGGCCGTGTGATCGCGGCACTCGCCCGCCAGTCGGCCCAGATCCTGGCAGCCGAAATCCGTGTCCCTCAGACCACCGCCAGGACCTGACGACGATGCTCGCGCCTTTGACTCACGACGACCCGGGCGAGATCGGCGGCCACCGTCTGCTGGCCCGCCTCGGCCACGGCGGCATGGGCACGGTCTACCTCGCCCGCTCGGCCGGAGGACGCACCGTCGCCCTCAAGACCATGCATGCCCGCATCGCCGCCGACACGGCCGCACGCACCCGCTTCCACTTGGAGACCGACGCCGCACGCATCATCGGCGGCCACCACGGTGCCACCGTCGTCGACGCCGACCCCGGCGCCCAAACCCCCTGGCTTGCCACGGAGTACGTTCTCGGCCCGCCCCTCGACGACGCCGTGGCCCTCTGCGGCCCCCTGCCCGAGGCGTCCGTCCGTGCCCTGGGCGCGGCCCTCGCCGGTGCCCTGGCCCAGCTCCACGCATCCGACGTGGTCCACCGCGACCTCAAGCCCTCGAACGTCATGATCACGGCGTACGGACCCAAGATCATCGACTTCGGCATCGCCCGCGCCGCCGGGGACGACCGGCTCACCCGCACCGGCACCGCCGCGGGCACGCCCGCCTTCATGTCCCCGGAGCAGGCCACGGGCCAGGAACACACACCTGCGGGCGACGTGTTCGCCCTCGCCGGGGTCCTCGTCTTCGCCGCCACCGGCCACGGCCCCTTCGGCACGGGCCAGGCGGCAGACCTCCTCTACCGCGTCCGCTACGCCGACCCGGACCTCACCGGAGTTCCGGCCGCTCTGGCCCCGGTCCTCGCCCGCTGCCTGGCCAAGGACCCTGGTCAGCGCCCCACCACTCGGGAGCTCATCGCCGAACTTCACGACGGCCGCGGCGAGTTCGCCGACCACCTGCCGACTCCGCTGCTCACCGACATCGCCCGCCGCGCGACGGAGGTCTGGCAGCACCAGCCGTACCGGCTGCCGGCCCCTGTAGAGGGCTCGTACGCCGTGCCGCCCTCGGGCCGTCCGGGCATGTCCCGGCGCAGGCTGCTTTCGGTGGCCGGGGGCTCGCTGGTGGCCGTGAGCGCGGCAGGGGCGGGAGCGTGGGTGTGGTCCGGCAGGCAGAGGACGGGCGACAACGCCGAGGGCGCCAAGTCCACGGAAGACGGTGGGCCGCAGGAGCTGTGGCGGGCCTCCATCGACACACCACCCTGTCTCCTGCCCATCGGCGATGCGATCGCGACATGGCAGGACGGGGCCTTCCAGGCCTTCGGTGCGAAGAACGGCCAGAAGCTGTGGTCGTCGCACGGTGTGGTGATCGAACCCCATCAGGTCGTTTGGGACGGGACAAAGCTGTACGGCGTCTATTTTCCGGACGACGACGGCGGCAAGGCACTGTCCGTGCACGCCTTCACCCCCTCCGATGGGACACCGCACCACCGCATCGCCCGCCTCGCTGATTTCCGCGCCTCCTATCAGGACGTGGCGGCCCTCATCGCGGCAGAGGACGTGTTCTGCATGGCGGCCAAGAAGAACGTCCCGGGCCACGACACCAGCCTCGAACAGATCGAAGACTGGTACGTGCTGGCAATCGATCTCCGGTCGGGCAAGAAGCTCTGGGAGAACAAGGTGCGCCAGGTCAGCGCCTCGGACCCGGGTATCGCCGTCCGGACCGCCGGTAACCGGTTGCTCTTCTTCCGCTACGAGAGGGAGGACCCGGACCCCAACGCCGTGGGCAGCAACATGCACATCTCCTGCGTGGACCTCCGCACCGGTGAGCAAGCATGGAGCACGTACCTGCCCTGGAGCCTCGACTACAAGAGCCACGTCGTCCCCGATCCTCTGGCGATCGACGAACGGCACGTCTATGTCGCAGGCGCTCACGTGTGGGCGCTCCGGCTCACCGATGGAGAAGTTGCCTGGCAGTTCGGCGACGGCCGTGGCACCGGCCAGGCCCCGGACCGCGCCCGGCCCTATGGCGCCCCCACCGTGAAGAACGATGTCGTCTACGCGGCCGAGGGCGTCCGTGGCCTTGTCGCCCTGAACGCGGCAACCGGTGAGCTCCTCTGGGAGGAACAGGAGGACCTGACCAAGGACGAGGCTCCCGACCTCGATCACCCACCGGTCGTCGGAACGAAGTACATCTACGTCAAGGTCAATACCGGTATCAGCGCCGTCGACCTCCGCAGCCACACGTCGGCCTGGACCTACCGGAGTTCGCCCGTCAGGTTCGCGGCCCACGAAGGCGCTGGGCGTCTCATCTGCGTCGACAGGGTGGCCATGACTGCTCTGCCCCTCGAATGAGAAAGCGCGTACAGATGCTCCCCCTCAGCACCGGCGATCCCCTGCGCCTCGGCCCGTACCGGCTCCTCGGCATCCTGGGTGAGGGCGGTATGGGAAAGGTCTACTTCGGGCGGGACAACACGGGCCGCACCGCAGCGGTCAAGACCCTGCGCCCCGAGCTCTCCCAGGACCTGCATCTGGCCCAGCGCTTCGTACGGGAGGCCGTCACCGCGCAGGCCGTGACCAGCCACGGCGTGGCAAGGGTCCTCGGCGCGCAGATGGAGAGCGGCCGGCCCTGGATCGCCGTGGAGTTCCTGGCGGGCCCGACACTCGAAGAGGCAGTCGCGGCGTACGGGCCGCTGGACGAGACCGGGCTGCGCGCGCTCGCGGCGTCTGTCGCCCGCACGCTCCAGGACATCCACGCGGCCGGCCTGGTCCACCGCGACCTCAAGCCGTCCAACATCGTCCTTACCTCGGCCGGTCCCCGCGTCATCGACTTCGGCATCGCCCGCCCCGAGCACGGATTGACCCTCACCACGACTGGCCAGATCCCGGTCACCCCTGGCTACGGTGCGCCAGAGCAAGTGCTCGGGCAGCGTGTCGGACCGGCCGCCGACGTCTTCTCGCTGGGCGCCCTGCTCGCATACGCGGCGAGCGGGGTGCGGGCCTATGACGGTCCGCACGTGGCAGGTGTGCAGTACCAGGTCGTGCACGGCGAACCGGACCTGCGGTACGTCCCCGAGGGAATCCGGGCCCTGCTGCTCCCGTGCCTGGCCAAGGACCCGGCCCAGCGCCCCCTTCCCGCGCAGATGGTGCAGGCCTTCGCGCCTCCTCGAGGCGCGGACAGGGCCTGGCGCCAGGGCCCTCTGGCCGAGGAGATCGGACGGCGTGAAGAGGCTGCCAAGTCCGTTGCCTCGGCCGTGTCACGAACCGACGGCACCACACCCACCCGTCGGCGTCTGCTGGCCTCCATGGCTGGTTCGGGTGCTGCGCTCGGCATCGCCGGTGCAGGTGCCTGGTGGTGGCTGCGCGATCCCGCGCCTCCGAAGAGGCCGGTCATCCCAGCAGCCGCAGCACGGCCTGTGGCCGCCATGCTCAAGCCCGATGAGGAGCTGGCCCCGTTGTGGGAACCCATCAGTGGAGCAGACTTCAGGACACCGGCTCCCCTCCCCGTCCGGGACGTCGTGGTCTTCGGCTCGGCCGACGGCGGCCTGGCCGCCCACCGGGTCACCGACGGCAAGCGGAAGTGGACGGCCTCGGATGTGACGGCATCCGCGGGCGTCCTCACGGCTGCCGATCGGCTCGTCCTGGCAGCGGGAGCGGCGGGAGCCCTGTGCGCGTTGATCGCCTCGACCGGTGAACAAGTGTGGTCGGTCCCGCTCTCCGTCAGCAAGCTCCTGGCCTCGGACGGCAACGCGGTGTATGTGATGACCGAGGAGCGGCAGTTGCAGGCCGTCCGCGTCACCACCGGCAAGGTGCTCTGGTCGGTGCCCACGCCCGTGCGGACGTCCGTAGCCGAGCCGCCGGCAGCGGCAGCCTCAGAGGGGCGACTGGTCCTCTTCCCGTCGGACGGCAATGTGACGGCTCTGGACACGGCCACCGGCAAGGCCGTCTGGGATGTCGACGACCAGGGAACCTCAACGGTCATGCCTGCCGTGGTCGGCGACAAGGTCTTCCTCGGTGGCACCACGCTCACCTGCCGGTCACTCGCCGACGGAACGGAGTTGTGGAGTGTTCCTGGCGGGTCCCGGCCATGGGGTCCTCCAGCCGTCCGCGGCAACGAGGTGTACGCCGCCAACCACTACCTCCACCGGCTCCGAGCGGGCGACGGTAAGGAGGAATGGAACCTCTACGAGTCGGGCG
Source organism: Streptomyces sp. NPDC031064 (assembly GCF_055570965.1). Classification (NCBI taxonomy): domain Bacteria; kingdom Bacillati; phylum Actinomycetota; class Actinomycetes; order Kitasatosporales; family Streptomycetaceae; genus Streptomyces; species Streptomyces sp. NPDC031064. Next base: position 930,374 of record NZ_JBVIGF010000002.1, on the reverse strand, counting down.
GACACAAGGTCGACCGGCCACCCGTCGTCCAGGGGGGCACGGTATGGATCGCCAACGCCAATGAGAGCGGGGTGATCGCCGCGGACACCCGCTCCGGCGAGCAGATTTTCCTGTACTCTCCCGAAGGCTTCGGCCTGTACACCTGCGCCGGTGACGGCAATCGCGTCTTCGTCGCGCACGCCGGCTCCGTTGCCTCCTTTCCCGTCAGACCTTGAGTTCGGTCTGAAGCTGCCGGTTGCCACACGCGAGTGGAAGCGGTGGCCTGTGCCCAAAGCGGCGGAATTGAAGGAACAGGGTGGGCACCCCTCGTGCGTGCCCACCCCTGGTGTTCGTGTACGGCTGCCGGAGCCTACAGGAAGTAGCCGGCGGCCTTCTTGTCGCCGCCCATGTAGTCGCCGCCCGCCCTCGCGACGACCTGTCCGATCTGCATGAGGGCCTGGTGGATGTCCGAAGCTTCCTTGTCCCACTTCGTCTGTTCCTGGACGTAAGCCTCGTGTGCCTCGCCTTCCCAGCCGGCAGCGACGGTGGCCATGGCCGTCTTGATGGAACGCAGATCCTCTTCAAGCCGCTTGGCCTGGTTACCGAGCACGGTGGCCGTCGCGTCGAGAGCGCCGTACTTGACGACAAGCCCGTCGTAGTTCGTACTCATGTTTCCTCATCTCACTTGGTTGTGAATCGGCCTTGGATGCCGAAATCGGGTCGCGCCAGGAGCTCTACAGGCCGCTGAGGTTCGACTTCGCCTGGGTACCGACACCGAGGTCGACATTGATGCTCTGCACAGCGGCGAGAACTTCGTCCTCAGTGCCGTCCTTGATCTTCCTGGAGGCGCTCAGCCCCTCGAGGAACTTCGCAAGAATGTTGCCGAGACGCACCATCGAGGTGTTGATCTCTTCCTGCTTCTTGTTGAAGGCGCCTGCGCCGATACCCTTCCACTGGCCCTCAAGGCTGTCGATCGTGCCCTGAATCGCCTGGAGCTGGCCCTTGATGGAGTTGAACTTCTCGAGGAGATGCCTCTCGAGCTTGATTACTTCGCTGTCTGAAAGCCGCTGGCCCTGTGACACGGTTGCGTTTCCCTTCTGAACTGCTGTGTCGGCTTGCTGAGTTGTGCTTCACCAGGTGGTGAAAGGTGAAGTCTGAAGCACCTTGGCCCGGTCAGGCACTGCGCCGTCGGCGTGCGATCGCGTAGACGGCCCCCGCGAGGACGGCCACGAGGGCGGCTCCGCCGATGATGAGACCCAACTTGCTTCCGCCGTCTGCCTTCTGGGCCCCCTCACTGGAGCCTGCCACGACTGCGTCGGACCCCGGCTTACCCTTCGGGGCCTGTGACGAAGCTGGTGCGGAAGGTGCGGCCGAGGCGGACGAACCGGACGAGCCGCCCCCGACCCTCTCGTTGGTGAGGGGACTGATGTCCGGGTCACCAGGCTTGCCCAGCCCTCGGTTGATGTGGGCGCCGGGGCGGACGATGCCGTGGCCGAGGTAGTTGCTGACGGTGCCGGGCTTCCAATCCTTGCCCCGCCCGGCGGACTCGAACATCACACGCAGGACCTGGTTCCCCGTCCACTCCGGGTGCTTGGACCAGATCAGGGCGGCGGAGGCGGAGGCGATGGCGGAGGCGGAGCTGGTGCCCCCGTCGCCGTCGCAGTAAGCGTCGAATTTCGCGTCACACCAGCCCGGGATGCCGTCGGCCGGAGCGGCGATGTCCACGAAGTCGCCGTGTTGAGAGTAGTCGGCCACCTTGCCGTCAGGGCCGGACCCGGCGACGGCGACGGCTTCGGGATAGCTGGCAGGGTACTGCGGCTTGTTTCCCTTCTTCGCGCTATTGCCGACGCCGGCGAAAAGCAGTTTCCCCTTGCTCTGGGCGTATTCCACAGCATCGCGCACCTCGGAGCTGTAGAACTCGTTACCCATGGAGATATTGATGATCTGTGCCTCACCCTCCGCAGCAGCGCGGATGGCCTCTTGCATGTCGAAGGCGTTCACCTTCTCCTTGTTCTGCAGTTCGGTATTGGACACTCGGTAGGGAATCACCTTCGCTCCGGGTGCCAAGCCTTTTAGACCGCCACCTTTCCCAGTGCCAGCGATGAGCTCGGCCATCGAGGTTCCGTGCCCGTCGAAGTCGTCCGTCGCCTCTCCCGCTACCCCAGTGAAGTCGTACCCCTTGAGAACCTGCCCCTTCAGTGACGGGGTGGAAGGCCTGACGCCCGTGTCGATCACTGCGACTTTGACGCCTTCACCAGTTGTGGTCTTCCAAATTTCGTCGGCGTTCATGGCGTCGAGGTACCACTGTTTCGACTGCGGGTCCGTGATAGTCGCTGCCGCGGCCGTGCCTCCGGTGCCCACCGTTGATACAACGGCCACCACGCAAAGCAGGCCCGCTCGCCAACTAGACGGAGAGCTGAGCTTCGGGACCTGACTCATCACTGGCCTCATTCTGACTTCCGAACCTTTCGAGTGCCTACCCGATCACTGGCGGCACAGAGCCGCGCCGCCTGGTTGCCCACGTCTCTTCGTCTTCCGTCAGCGGCTGCGGTCGGGGTGAAGCGGGCGGCTTTTGTTCCCCGTCCCGGGACCGCTGCTGCCCGCTACCGCTGGGGGCGCTGAGCCGTGCACCTGTGTCGGCACCACGGGGCGCACCGAGCACACCGTTCTTGCTGGGAGTACCGCGATTGGTGGGACGGGGACCACCGCTCGTCTGGTTCGCACCAATGACGCCCGCCTGGCTGGGCCTCGCCGCGGGTGAACGTCCTGCAGTGGATCCCTCTGCACCAATGACCGTGCCCTTGGGTACGCGGGGCCCTGGAAGGCCGTTGACGGCCCGCTGAGGTGTGCCGCCGACGACCCCGTTCGGGTGCCCCCCACGGGTTACGTTCGCGGAACCAGAACGCCCTGCCGTTGGTTGTCCCGCTGTGCCCGGCCGGCCTACCACAGGCGACTGACCGGCACTCCCGCCTGTGCGGCCCGCTGGGCTGGGCCCAGTGCCCATGGCTCCTGGCCGACCGACGGTTCCGGCGCGCCCGCCCGTCTGAGCCTGAGGTCCACCGACGCCCGGGATTCCAGGCCGTCCCACGGCTCCGGAGGTGCGTCCCGCGTTTGTAGAGCCGCTGCCTCCAGGACCACCCACTCGGCCCACGGTGCTGGTGCCGTGACTGCTTCCACGGGGCGCATCTGTCGCTCCCACCGCGCGCGTTGTGGCACGTACGGGAGTCCCGAAGCCCGGCGCTGGAGGAGTGATGCCATTCCCTGGGCCGGTCGTGCTGGGGGCCGAAGGGGCCTGCTGGGGACCGGATGGGGCCGCGGGTGGAGCCGTAGGCGTCACAACGCTGTCGATTTCCATCGACGGGTTGGAGCCGATCGCCTGCACCGGCTTAGTGTCTACTTCTGTCCCAGGCGTGCCCGCACCAATGCTCGCTCCTGCACGACCCACGCTGGACGGCATCGACGGCGACTCCGACCACCCCGTTGCCGCGCCCGCATCTGCTACACGGCTGCGCCCGGGGTCGAACTCCCCTGTCGGCGGCGGCACCGCCGCCTTGTACGCCGCCGGCGGCGGCGGCATGTCCTGACCGGCGAGGGTCGACTGGGAGACCACGTAGTACGACGCCAGACGGTTCATCTGGTTGATGGCCTCCTGCCGGTCCTTCTCGACCTGCAGCGCCTTCTGGTACTCGGGGTTGTCCTGCCTGGCTTCCGCGGGCTTGAACTGGCGCGGTTCCTTCTGGTCCGTGCCGGCACGGGTGTCGCGGGGCGGCATCGCGTTGCGCACGGAGGCCAGGCCGGTGCTGGCCACCTTCATCTGGGCGCCGACCGCATTGGCGACCTTGGCGATTTTCCAGGCGTAATCGACGACACCGAGGCCGTACGTCTGGAAGGCGGTGGCTCCCTCGCCCTCCCACTCGGTGTTCTTGACGAAGTCGTTCAGGTCCTTGGCCGCGCTGTTGATGGCGACGGTCGCCTTCTCCAGAGCCTCGCCGGCGTGCTCGAGGTCGGCCGGATTGGCCTTCTCCACAAGGCCGATCAACTCGTTGAGCATCATGCCGTCGAAGGCGGTCTTGCCCAGAGCGATGTAGCCAGCGCCGGGGCCGAAGACGTCGACGAGGTCCGACACGGCCCCCGTCATGTCGACGAAGGCGGAGGCCCCCCGGATCTGAGCCTCGTCCGCCTGCTGCTGCTCCAGTGGAGTCAGTGGCCGCTTCGGCTGCTTCTCTTCACTCATCACGCATCACCTCAGGTCAGGTCCGTCGTGCCGCTGGCGGCCTCATTGCGAGGCGGCGGAGGCGTGGCAGGCTTGTCGCCCTGCTCCTTCTCACGCTGCTTCGCCTCCGCACGCTCGAGCGCCTCGGCCCGCTCCTCGTCCAGACGAGCCCTGATCTCGTGGAAGCGGCGACGCTGCTCCTCGTCCACGTTGTCGTAGCCGACGTCGGCGGCATGCACGCCGATGGTCAGCAGCTCGATCTGGTCGCCGAGGGACTTCGACAGCGACACGAGGGCCTGGTGGACGCGGCCGTACTCCTCGTAGAAGGCTTTCGCCTCCGTGAACTCGCCGCCGAACGACGCACGCGTCACCCGCTCCGCCGCGACCTTGGCCGCGCCCCCGTCTCCGCCTTCCAGTTCCCTGAGCACCGCGTCGACGCGCGACCGGAACTTCTTCAGCGCGCCCACTCCGCGCTCGAGGTCACCTGCCATGGCCGCCCCCGTAACCGACTACCTCGAGCACAGTGCTCAGTCCTCCCCGTTTGCTTTAGCTGACACTCAGTGTCGTGGTCACTCTAGTCACTGGCTCTGACAGCCCCAAGCGCCTTACCTGTCACGCGGTTTCACCGCCTCGCGGTCACAACCTCGCGACCCGTCTCGCCCGCCGACGGGAGTCGCGGAGCGCCACCGCGCTGCCCGCGATGGCGGCGATGAGGACGCCGCCGCCCAGCACGACGTACGTCGCGAGGCGGGCGTTGCGTTCGTCCGGGGTTTCGCCGAGGTGGAGCTTTGCCGGGGTGGGGGCCTCGGCGCGGGTGACGCCCTCGTGGGCGACCGGGGCTTCGATGGGTTTGTCGTCCTCCGTCAGGGCGCGGACCGGGTCGACGACGCCCCAGCCGACGAGACGGTCGTGACCGGCGACGGACCGTTCGGCGGTCTGCTGGATCTGGGCGACGATCTGCTTCCGCGTCCAGTCCTTGTGCTTGCTCTTGATGAGAGCGGCGAGACCGGCGACGTACGGGGCGGAGAAGCTGGTGCCGTTGTCCGCGCAGTGGCCGCCGCCGGGGACGGTGGAGACCATGTCGACGCCCGGTGCCGCGATGCCGACGAAGTCGCCGGACTGGGAGAACGGCGCGCGTTCGTTGTTGCGGTCCGAGGAGGCCACCGCCAGGACGCCTTCGTACGAGGCGGGGTAGGTCCTCTTGACGTTGCCGCCCAGGCCGTCGTTGCCCGCCGACGCGACGACCACGATCCCCTGGGCCAGGGCTTCGTCCACCGCCTGCTTCAGCGCGGGGGCGGGTTCCACCGCCTTGGCCGTGTCCTGCGAGATGTTGATGACGTCGGCTTCCTCGGCGATGGCGTGTTTGATGGCCGTCGCCAGGGTCTCGGCGGTGCCGTGTCCTTCGGCGTCGTTCTGCTGGATCGGGATGATCGTGGCCTCGGGGGCGAGACCGACGAAGCCGGTGCCCTTGGCCGGGCGGGCGGCGATGATGCCGGCGACCTTGGTGCCGTGGCCCACCACGTCCGTGGTGCCGTCCTCCTTGCCGCGCTCGATCTTGTTGCCGTTCTCGTCCTTGAGGTCCTTGGGCAGCAGGTTGACGCCGCTCTTGGTGTCCACGGCCTTCTTCAGTTGCGGGTTCTTGACGTCGACACCGGTGTCGATGACGGCGACCCGCACGCCCTTGCCGGTGGACTGCTTCCACAACTCGTCCAGCAGGACGCGCTGAAGGGACCAGGGACGGCCCTCGTACATCTTCCCGGGGAAGGTGCACTGGGTGCTGGTGCTGTCATCCGCGACCGCGGGAGCCGCGGGCAGGGATACGAAGGTGATCACGCTGGCGGCCGCGGCCGCCAGCAGGCGTCGGTACGTGTGGCTCATGTGCGCCTCGGCTCTCAGGAGCCCTGCGGCTGACTCGCCGCCCCGGTGGACAGGCGTGGACCGGTCGGCAGGAAGGTGGACCATTCGGCGGGGACGGGCACGGGGTCCACGTTCTTGTAGCCGAGCCGGTTCTGGGCCTGCTGTGCCTCCTGCTGCCGCGCCCGCTTCTCCTCCTTCGACCCGGAGGAGCCGATGCCGGAGTCGCCCGTCGCGCTGTCGCCGTTGGACTGCATGGCGTAACGCAGCCCGGTGTCGGTGACCAGGAAGAGGAAGCCGGTGTCGGTCTTCGCGCCCTTGAACTGCCGGAAGAGCTGGCCGGATCCCGGGGTGACGTAGGCGCTACTCGAACCGGTCGGCAGCGGGGCGGGGAAGTCGCTGCCCGCCCACGTGCTGAGTGTGGTGGAGCCGTTGTCGCCGTCCACCTCGCGCAGCACGTTGCACACGGTGTTACGGCTGCCCTCGGCGACGGCCGCCTCGTTGACGGGCTTCGGTGCGAACTCCGGCCACTTCTTGTCCTTCCCGAAGGCCTCGCCCGGCTCGAAGGCTCCGGCGCTGACGGACTTCGCCCGCCCGGCCTGTCCCAGGTCGATCAGCTCCCTGCTGTTGAGCAGCAGCTTCGCCACGAAGTCGGAGACGGGGGCCACCCGTCCCTTGAGGACGACGTACTGCTGCTCCTTCGTCCCGTCGGTCGCGGTGAGGACCATGCCCACCTTGTTGTCCTCGGGCTTGAGCAGCCCCGGGACGCCGGCGGGCTCACCCGGCTGCCCGGGGACGGCCGGGAACGTGATGGTGTCGCCCTTGTGGAGGGTGTCCAGCCACGCGGCGGACACCCGCTGCGCGGCACGGCCCTGGCCGACCAACTGGCGCAGGAGCAGCTCGTCCTCCTTCACCGGGTACGCGGTGCCGTCGGCGTCCACCACGTAACGGGTCTTGTCGGGCCCCTCGACGTAGATGAGCTCCCCGCCGCGCAGCCGGTTGGCGCCCTCCGTCCTGCCGTGCTCGCGCTCGGCGAAGACGAACGCGGCCTTCTGGATGGCCCTGCCGCCCTCTCCTGGCCGCTCGCAGACGGCCCAGCGCTTGGCGGCACCCGCCTCCTTGGGGTCGGGCAGCCGGTCGGGGGCGTAGGGGATGCCGAGGGTCGCGCCGTGCGGGATCTTGCCGCTGTCGAGCACCGACTCGTCGACGTTGATGACTTTGCCCTTGTCGGGGTTGAGCAGGAGCTTCGCCGACGACATGTTGAGCACCGGATGGAGCTGCACCTTGCTGCCGGTCTTCAACACCACATAGCGCGTGGTGGACTTGCTGGCGATGATGACGTTCTCGCCGGGGGTGTCCCAATTCTTCGGCGCGACCGGCTTGAACATCCCCCAGGCACCGAAGACCGCCAGGACCACCACACCGACGATGGCTCCAGGCACCACGGCGCGAAGCGGGCGGGGTGCGCCTTCCTCGGAGCCGGTGGTGTTCGGCTGCACGAACTGCGCAATCAGCCTCCGCTTTGCGAAGGTGTAGGCGTTGAGTTCGTCCCGTCGTGATGCCATTTGTCCGCTGCCCCTCATCCCCTCTGGGCGCCCAGGTTCCCACACGCATCGAAACGCTTGCCGTCGCGCCGCCCACTACTATGCCTGCTGGCGCCTGCATCCCCCCGCTCAGGTAGGGTGATCGCCCGGTCAACGCCCATAAGGATTTGGCTTTTGCGGACACGAGGGGGCAACGCGGCGATGGGTACGGCGACGCGCGCGCGGAGTGGGCGGGCACCCGGACGAGCCCCCGACACTTCCCAACGGCAACGCAGTAACGACCGGTCGACACCGCCGGTTCAGGGAACGCCCGCAACGACCACCCTGCGCCCCCTCTCCCGTACCGGCCGCCTCGGCCCCTTCCAGCTCCGGCAGTTGGTGCTGGTGGAGATGGCGTTGGCCCTGGCCGCCGTAGGCGTCGCACTCGGCGGTCTCTGGCTCATCCCCACGTGCGCCGTGGCATGCCTGCTGTTGCTGCTCGCCGTCATCCGCCGCCGTGGCCAGGCACTTCAGGACTGGCTCTCCACGGCACTCGCGCTCCGCGCCCGCAGGCGCAACGCCACGACTCCGGGCCCGGACGCCGACCCGTCGCTGGCCACCGTCACGGAGAGCGTGCCGGGCTTCCGCCCCTTTCCCCACGTCGACCGGAACCGCCGCACGGTGGGGATGCTCGGCGACGGCACCTTCCTGACCGCGGTCGTACGCGTGGAGTCCCAGGGGTCCGCCCTGCGCCCCGCGTCCGGCGCCCGCGCGCTGCCGCTGTCGGTCCTGGGCGACGCCCTCAAGGTCGACGACATCGTCGTGGAGTCGGTCCAACTCGTCCAGCAGGTACGCCCCGCCCCCGCGCCGCACCTGCCTCAGCAGGCCGTGGCGCGGCTCTCGTACGCCCCCTTGCACGAGCGGACCGGGGCTCCGGCGCTGCGCATGACGTGGGTGGCCGTGAAGCTCGATCCGGAGCTCTGCGCCGAAGCCGTCGAGGCACGCGGCGGAGGGATCGAAGGGGCGCAGCGCTGCCTGGTGCGCGTGGCGGACCACGTGGCGAGCCGCCTGACCGGCGTCGGCTTCCAGGCCGTCGTCCTGGACCAGGAGGAACTCAACTCCACGGTCGCGACCGCCGCCTGTGCCAGCCCCCGTCTGGCGGCCCGGGCCTCGCAGCCCGGTAGCGCACCGCAGCGCCGCACGGCCGAGACCTCACGGGTGTGGCGGTGCGACGACCGCTGGCACACCACGTACGCGGTCGGCCGCTGGCCGGAGCTGGGCCGGGGGGCGTCACCGCTGCCCAAGCTGGTGTCCCTGCTCACCTCCGTCCCCGCGTACGCCACCACCGTCAGCTTCACGCTGCGCCGCGGAACGCGGCAGGGGACGATGAACGTACTCAGTCACATCCGTATCACCGGCGGCTCCGACACCGAACTCGTCGGCGTACGCCGGGCGCTGGAACAGGCCGCCCGATCGGCGAAGGTGGGCCTGCTGAGGCTGGACCGCGAGCAGTTGCCCGGCGTGCTGGCGACGCTGCCGCTGGGAGGTGCGCGGTGATGACCCGTACCGCTTCCGTACGCGGCCTGCGTGGGCTTTTCGGCCCGAGTCACCCCGGCCACAGTGTGGTGACCGACCACTTGGGTGCCCTTTCCCTGCCCGTCGGGGACGACGGCGTGGTGATCGGCGACGACGCGGAGGGCCGCCCGCAGTTGGTCGGCTTCCACCGCTCGACGCCCTACGACGTTCTCCTGATCGGCGGCCTGTGGACGGCGCAGGTGCTGGCGCTGCGCGCGGCGGGTACGGGAGCGCGCGTCGCGGTGGAGACGGGACGCGCACAGGAGTGGAGCGTCCTGGCGCAGTCCGCCGGTGCCGGCCTGGAGTGCATCACCCTGCACGACGTGGGCCGCGTCCCGCCCATGGGCGCGACCGTGGGCAGTCCGGTCGTCGTGGTCAGGGACTGCGGCATGCGACCGCCCCGCGGCCGCGTGGTGTCGTCGCCGTGGCAGTCCGTACTGACACTGCTGCCCTACCTGAGCCCTGTGGCACCCCGGCTGATGCGGACGTCCACGCTCGTGGGCATCCAACGCGTCTCGCCTCAGGAAGCCCAGCAGATCGGCCGGATACTGGGGCTGCACCGGACCGAGACGGACGCGCTGCCGACCCTCGCGGACGGCGTGACCCTCTGGTGCGCCGGGAGCGACCGGCACTGGGTGATGACCAGCGCCACGGACGCGGAGGCCGGTCTCCTGGGCATGCCCCGCCGCATGGACTGAACCTCGCCTCGCCTCACTCTCCCGAGTGAGGTACGTGGACGGTGACAGGGGTACGCCCGCGGAACCGCGTACCGATCCGCCCAAGCGCTCGGGCCACCCGGCTCCGGCTGGCCTAGGATGCCCGTGACGGCGCTTGAGCCACCGTCCAACTACGCGCCGTCACCGGGCGTTTGTCCACGCCCGCACAGCCGGCCGTCATCGAAGGGAACCGTGATGGGGAGCGCAGAGGAGAAGGACGCGCTGTACGCGCTCGACATTTCCGATGTCGAGTGGCACGGCGCCCCGGGTACGAGCGCCGACGAGGAGCGCGTGGAGATCGCATACCTTCCGGGCGGAGCCGTGGCCATGCGCTCGTCCCTGGACCCGGACACCGTCCTGCGGTACACGGAGGCCGAATGGCGTGCGTTCGTGCTCGGGGCGCGTGACGGGGAGTTCGACCTGCGCTGAGGGGCCGAGCGGCCGATTGAGGTCGAGACCTGATCGTTGGGGAACGCCCACCGGAGGGACAGGGCGCCCTTCTTCCGCCTGATTGTGCCGATTTGCACAGCCGGATTCCTCACGCTCCGCCGTACCGGAGTGACGTGAGGGCAGGGCGTGGGATACGGGACAGCGGGAGACCACCGGGCGGGCCTGCCGGGCGGGTGGTGTTGGCGATTAGGGTGGGTGAGGGCGCGGCGCCGAACGTGCGGACATGTCGCCACGTCCCCGGGGGAGAGCCGGGCCGATCGGAACAACGGTGGCCCCCACCCACGACGGCACAAGGGTGCTCGACCACACCAGGAGGCAAAGTGAACGGCGATCGGGACGACATCCACGGGAGCTGGAACATTCCCGTCGAGGAGTCCGACGCGGATCCCGCCGAGATGACGGGTGAGTTCACCATCGATTACACACCGCCTGCCTGGTACACGCAGAACGCGGGCGACACGTCCTCGGCCGGCGAGGCGTCGGCCCCACCGCCGGCCGCGCCGCCGGTTACGCCTCCGGCCGCCCCGCCGGTCACCCCGCCGGTCACCCCGTCGGCCACGCCTCCGGTTACGCCTCCCGTTACGCCGCCTCCGCCGCCGAGCGGGGCGACGCCGGTGGCCGTGCCGGGGGTGCCGCAGGCTGGCGGTTTCCAGCCGGACTGGGCGCCGGGGGCGGCGCCTTCGGCCCCGGCTCCGTCGGCCCCTCCGGCTGATGCGGCACCCGCGCCTTCGGCGCCGGAGGCTCCGGCTCCCGCGGCTGCCCCGGCTCCGGTTCCGGCTGAGGCCACGCCTGCCGAGCAGGGGCAGGACGAGGGGGCGCAGCCGTTCGGGGGCGGTGACGTCGAGAGTGGGGCCACCATGCGCTTCTCTCCGGCCGCGTTGAAGCGTGAGATGGCCGAGATCGCGGAGCGGGAGGCGGCGAAGTCGACAGAGGCTGCCGAGGGTTCCTCCGGGGACACGGAGGCGGAAGCGGTCAAGGCCGCAGACGAGGCCCCTCAGGCGGACGCCGGTGACGAGGGCGCCGAGGCGGAAGCGCCTGAAGAGGCAGTCGCGGAGGCCGCGCCGTCCCAGGACACGCCGCCGCAGGACGCCCCGCCCCAGGACGCCGCGCCGCAGCACGCCACGCCGCAGGACACCGCCCCGCCCGCGCCCGAGGCGGCGCAGCCGTGGGCGCCCGCGCCGGGGCAGCAGGGCGCCGGGCTGCCGCCGTTGCCGCCCGCGTTCCAGCCGGCCACGCCGACGGGGGCGCCGACCGGTGCGCCACAGTGGCCCGCGCAGCCCGCGCCGGCCCAGGAGCCGTCGGCTCCGCCCGCGCCCGTTCCGGCCCAGGCGCCGGCGCCCGCCGCCGCACCGCTGCCGCCGCAGGCTGCCCCCCAGGGCGGCTACGGCTTCCCCCAGCCCGGCCAGCCCCAGGGCGGGTACGGCTTCCCGCACCCCGGCCAGCCCCAGCCCCAGCCCGGCCAGCCCCAGCAGCCCCAAGGTGGCTACGGCTTCCCGCATCCCGGCCAGCCCCAGCCGCAGGCGCAGCCCCAGCCCGCCCCCCAGGGCGGCTACGGCTTCCCCCAGCCGGGACAACCCCAGCCAGGACAGGCCCAGCCGGGACAGCCGCAGCCCCAGCAGCCGCCCGTCGATCCGCGGACCGGTCAGGCGTGGCCCTCGTCCGTCACGCACGACCAGCGCGAGCGGTCCGTGCCGGGCGCGCCGCTCGGTTACACGGCGGCCGTCGAGCTGTCCTCCGACCGCCTGCTGCGCAACAACAAGCAGAAGGCCAAGTCCAGCCGCAATCCCTCCGCCGCCGCCCGGTTCAAGCTCGGCGGCAAGAAGGAGGAGGCGGAGCGGCAGCGGAAGCTGGAGCTGATCCGTACGCCGGTGCTGTCCTGCTACCGGATCGCGGTCATCTCCCTCAAGGGCGGCGTCGGCAAGACCACGACGACCACCGCCCTCGGCGCCACCCTGGCGACCGAGCGGCAGGACAAGATCCTGGCGATCGACGCCAACCCGGACGCCGGTACGCTCGGCCGGCGCGTCCGCCGCGAGACCGGGGCCACCATCCGTGACCTCGTCCAGGCGATCCCGTACCTCAACTCGTACATGGACATCCGCCGCTTCACCTCGCAGGCGCCCTCCGGTCTGGAGATCATCGCCAATGACGTGGACCCGGCCGTGTCGACGACGTTCAACGACGAGGACTACCGGCGGGCGATCGACGTCCTGGGCAAGCAGTACCCGATCATCCTCACCGACTCCGGCACCGGTCTGCTCTACAGCGCCATGCGCGGCGTGCTGGACCTCGCCGACCAACTGATCATCATCTCCACCCCGTCCGTCGACGGCGCGTCCAGCGCGTCCACCACGCTCGACTGGCTGTCCGCGCACGGATACGCCGACCTGGTGCAGCGGTCGATCACGGTCATCTCGGGTGTCCGCGAGACCGGCAAGATGATCAAGGTCGATGACATCGTGCAGCACTTCGAGACGCGCTGCCGCGGGGTCGTCGTGGTGCCGTTCGACGAGCACCTGGCGGCGGGCGCAGAGGTGGACCTCGACATGATGCGGCCGAAGACGCGGGAGGCGTACTTCAACCTCTCCGCGATGGTCGCCGAGGACTTCGTACGGGCGCAGCAGGCGCAGGGGCTGTGGACCGGCGACGGTCACGGCTCCATGCCGCCCCAGATGGCCCCGCCGGTCCCGGGCCAGCCGCTGCCGGGGCAGCCCGCCCCCGGCCAGCCCGTGCCCGGCCAGCAGCCCTACCCGCCCCAGCAGCCCGGCGTACCCCCGCAGGGCTGGCAGCCGTACCAGCAGCCCGGTCAGCCCGGCCAGCCCGGCCAGCCCGCGCAGCCCGGCCAGCCCATGCCCCCGGCACAGCACCCGCAGCAGCCGCCGCAGCAACCCCATCCGCAGCACCAGCAGCCGCAGCAACCGCACCCCGGCTGGCCGCAGCAGCAGCCTCCGCAGGCGCCGCCAGCCCCTCAGCAGTAGGGCGGCAGAGGACTGGACCAATGAGGGCCCGCACCGTGACCACGGTGCGGGCCCTCGCCATGCCCCCCGCCGTATTCCCGCAGTCCACAAGCGGTTTGACGCCTCGTTGACTGGGCTACATCCCCGCTGATAGACCTTCGCTTCACTAGCTGGCGCCCCAAGATCGACGCGAGGTCAACCTCATGGTCACCATGGCTCCACATCGCTCCCTCCGCCTGCTTCTCGCCTCAGCCATCGCCGCCACCACCCCACTCACCGTCGGCCAGCCGGCACGGGCGGACGACAGCAGCGAGGACGGCGGAAAGTCCGTCCTCACCGTCGCCGTCTCGCAGAGTGTGGACTCCCTGAGCCCCTTCCTCGCCCAGCGGCTGGTGTCGACCAGCATCCACCGGCTCACCTACGAGTACCTGACCAACTACGACGCCAAGGACGCGCGGACCATCCCCGGTCTCGCCACCGCCTGGAAGTCCTCGCCGGACAAGCTGACGTGGACGTACACCATCCGCGACAACTCCAAGTGGTCGGACGGCAAGCAGGCCACGGCCGAGGACGCGGCCTGGACGTTCAACAAGATGATGACGGACGAGAACGCCGCCACCGCCAACGGCAGCTTCACGGCCAACTTCGCGAAGGTCACCGCGCCGGACCCGAAAACGCTGGTCATCACGTTGAAGAAGCCGCAGGCCACCATGACGGCCCTGGACGTGCCGATCGTGCCCAAGCACGTCTGGGAGAAGGTCGGGGACTTCTCGAAGTTCAACAACGACAAGCAGTTCCCGATCATCGGCAACGGCCCGTTCGTCATCACCGACTACAAGGTCGACCAGTACGTGAAGCTCAAGCCGAACAAGGACTTCTGGCGCGGGGCGCCGAAGTTCGACGAGCTGGTGCTGCGCTACTACAAGGACGGTGACGCCGCGGTCGCCGCCCTCCGCAAGGGCGAGGTGTCCTTCGTACCGAACCTCACCCCGGCCCAGGCCGCGTCCCTGAAGTCCGCCGAAAACATCAAGGTGAACGACGCGCCCGGCCGCCGCTTCTTCGCCCTGGCCACCAACCCGGGGGCGCGCTCCAAGGACGGCAAGAAGTTCGGCAACGGCCATCCGGCCCTGCTCGACCCGGCGGTTCGCAAGGCGCTGTTCCACGCCGTCGACCGCGAGACGATCGTCGACAAGGTCTTCCAGGGCCACGCCGTGGAAGGCGAGGGATACATCCCGCCCCGCTTCGACACCTACTTCTGGAAGCCGGAGGGCACACAGAAGATCGCCTACGACCCCGCCAAGGCCGAGCAGACCCTCGAACAGGCCGGGTACCGCAAGAACAGCAGTGGCAAGCGCGTCGGCAAGGACGGCAGGCCGCTCGACTTCCGCATCCTGTGCCACGCCACCGACCCGAACGACAAGGCGGTCGGCAAGTACCTCCAGGAGTGGTGGGGCCGCCTGGGCATCGGACTGAAGGTCGAGTGCCTCGACAACGTCTCCGACCCGTGGCTCAAGGGCGACTACGACCTCGCCTTCGACGGCTGGTCGGTCAACCCCGACCCCGACTTCGTCCTGTCCATCCACACCTGCGCCGCGCTCCCCGCCACCCCCAAGGACACCGGCGCCACGGACAACTTCATCTGCGACAAGCGGTACGACGAGCTGTACGCCAAGCAGGCCGTCGAGTACGACACCGCCAAGCGGGCCGATCTGGTCAAGCGGTTGCAGTCGCGGCTGTACGACACCGGGTACATGAACGTCATGGCGTACCCCAACGCGGTCGAGGCCTACCGCACCGACCACATCAAGTCGATCACCACCATGCCGGCCGGCGGCGGCAACATCTACGGCCAGGACGGCTACTGGAGCTGGTGGTCCGCCGAGCCGGCCACGGACGGCGGGAGCGGCGACTCCGGCTCGTCGACCGGCATGTGGATCGGCATCGGCTCGGCCGCGGTCGTCCTCCTCGCCGTGGGCGTCTGGACCGCCGCACGCCGCCGCTCCACCGCCGACGACCGCGAGTAGCCGATGACGACAGCCGGCACGACCGCCGGGGCGGTGGCCAAGCGCCCCGGCGGGGTCACCACCGCCTATCCGCGCTACCTGGCGGGCAAGCTGGGCGGCGCGGTCGTCTCCCTCTTCGCCGTGCTCGTCACCAGCTTCTTCCTCTTCCGCATCATCCCCGGCGACCCGGTCAGGGCCATGACGCACGGCGTACCGACGTCCGCCGAGCAAATGGCCACACTCCGCCGCCAGTTCGGGCTCGACCTGCCCTTGTGGCAGCAGTTCACGGACTACTGCGCCAAGGCGCTGACCGGTGATCTCGGCATGTCGTACCAGTTCCGCGCGCCGGTCGGCGAGCTGATCGTGAACAAGCTCCCCGCCACCCTCCTCCTCACCGGCGTCGCCGTCGTCGTCTACTCGGTGATCGGGCTGTGGCTCGGCACCCGTTCCGCCTGGCGCCACGGCGGCCTCGGCGACCGGGTCAACACGGGCATCGCGCTGACGCTGTGGTCGGTGCCGTCGTTCTGGCTCGGGCTGCTGCTCATCATCGTCTTCTCGGTGGGCATCGGGCCGATCCCGGGCATGTTCCCGACGGGCGGCATGGAATCCGGTGACGAGACGGGCTTCGCGTACGTCCTCGACGTCGCCCACCACATGGTGCTGCCGGTCCTCACGCTGGTCGCCGTCGGGTACGCGCAGACGCTGCTGGTGATGCGTGCCTCGCTGCTCGACGAGATGGGCGGCGACTACCTGACGACCGCGCGGGCGAAGGGGCTGCGGGACGACGTCGTACGCCGCCGGCACGCCGTACCGAACGCCCTGCTGCCGACCGTCACCATGATCTTCATCAACCTGGGGCACGTGGCCGCCGGGTCGATCCTCGTCGAGACGGTGTTCTCGTGGCCGGGGCTCGGCGGCCTGTTCTACCAGGCGCTGTCCGTGCCCGATCTGCCGCTCGTCCAAGGCCTGTTCGTGGTCTTCGCGGGCGCGATGATCCTGATGAACCTCCTCGCGGACCTCCTGTACCCGCTCCTCGATCCCCGGGTGGGCCGATGACAAGGTCGCTGCTCTGGTCCCGCCGCCGCGCTTCCGCGGCGCGCTTCTGGAACCGGTACCGCAAGCAGCGGGCCGGGCTGTACGGGCTCGGTGCCCTCGCCCTGATCGCGCTCGTCGCGCTCGCGGCGCCGTGGCTCGTCGGCGGTGACGTGCAGAGCGTGACCAACGCCCCCGGGACGGCACTGGAGTCGCCGAGCGCCCGGTTCCCGCTCGGCACCGACCAGTTCGGGCGGTCACTGCTGGGCCTCCTCGTCTGGGGCGCCCGCGTGTCGCTGGCCGTGGGACTGCTGGCGGCGGCGCTCTCCGTCGCCATCGGCACGCTCGTCGGCATCCTCGCCGGCCACTTCGGCGGCTGGTTCTCGACGGTCGTCATGCGGATCACCGACTGGTTCCTGGTGATGCCGTCGCTGGTGCTGGCGATCGTGCTGGCCACGGTGATGTCCCGGAGCATGTGGACGGTGGTCCTGGCGATCGGGGTGGCGAGCTGGCCCACCACCGCCCGCCTCGTCCGCGCCCAGACCATCGCGGTGGAGTCCCGCCCCTACATCGAACGCGCGCGGGCGCTCGGCGGCGGCCACGGGCACGTCATGGGCCGCCACGTCCTGCCCAACGTCATGCCGCTGGTGCTGGCCCAGACCACCCTGTGCATCTCCACCGCCATCCTCACCGAGGCCACGCTCGCCTTCCTGGGCCTGGGCGACCCGACGGTCGTCTCCTGGGGCGGCATGCTCCAGGACGCGCGCGAGGCGGGCGCGGTCTCGTCCGGGCACTGGTGGTACCTCGCACCGCCCGGCATCGCCATCGCGGTCGTCGCGCTCGCGTTCACGCTGTGCGGGCGGGCGATCGAGTCGGTACTCAACCCGAAGCTGGGGGTGGGCCGTTGAGCCTCCTCACGATCAGGAACCTGCACGTCACCTACGGATCAGGACCGTCCGCCGTGCCCGCCGTGCGCGGTGTCGACCTGACCGTGGAAGCGGGGCAGAAACTCGGCATCGCGGGCGAGTCGGGGTGCGGCAAGTCGACACTGGCGCTGGCACTGCTGCGGCTGCTGCCCGCCTCCGCCCGCCTCACCGGCGAGATCCTGCTGGCCGGGGAGGACGTCCTGACCATGAGATGGGGGCGGCTGCGGGCCGTACGGTGGGCGGGCGCGTCGATCGTGTTCCAGGGCGCCATGCACTCGCTCAACGCCGTGCACCGCATCGGCGACCAGATCGCCGAGCCCCTCCTCGTCCACCGCCGCGCCACCCCGACCGCGGCCCGCAAGCGCGTGGGCGACCTGCTGGAACAGGTAGGACTGCCCCCTGCCCGGGCCACCGCCTACCCCCACGAGCTGTCCGGTGGCCAGCGCCAGCGCGTGATGATCGCCATGGCCCTCGCCTGCGACCCGCGCCTGATCGTCGCCGACGAGCCGACGACCGCGCTCGACGTGATGATCCAGGCACAGATCCTCCGGCTGCTGGAGCAGTTGGTCACCGAGCAGGACATCAGCCTCGTCATGATCAGCCACGACCTGGCCGTCCTGGCCGACACGTGCGACCGGCTGGCGGTCATGTACGCGGGCCGGGTCGTCGAGGAGGGCCCGGCACGAGCGGTGTACGACGCGGCCCGCCACCCCTACGGGCGCGCCCTGTCCGCCGCCTTCCCGCGCATCGGCGACCCGGCGTCCCGGCTGGCCCCGCGCGGTCTGCCCGGCGACCCACCAGACCCGGCCGCGCTGCCCTCGGGCTGTACGTTCCACCCGCGCTGCCCGGTCGCGCTGGACGTGTGCGCGTCCCAGGACCCACCCCTCGCCCAGGCGGCACCCGGACACCGCTCGGCCTGCGTCCTGACGACCGGGAGCCCCGCATGAACCCCCTGCTGTCCGCCACCGGCCTCCACGTCACCTTCCCCGGCCGGCGCGGTGGCCCCTCCGCCCGCGCCGTGGACGGCGTCGACCTGGACATCGGCGCCGGCGAGATCGTCGCGCTCGTCGGCGAGTCGGGCTGCGGCAAAACGACCCTGGCGCGCTCGCTGCTGGGCCTGGTCCGCCCCACGTCCGGCTCCATCACGTTCGCCGGAGCACCGCTCTCGTACCGGAGCGCCGACCTCAAGGCGTACCGGCGGCGCGTCCAGCTCGTGCTCCAGGACCCGAGCGGCTCGCTCAACCCCCGGCACACCGTGTACGACGCGGTCGCGGAGGGCCTCCGCATCCACGGCGCCCCGGGGGACGAGCAGGCCGCCGTCGCCTCCGCCCTCTCTCGCGCCGGGCTGCGCCCCCCGGAACGCTTTTTCCTCCGCTACCCGCACGAACTGTCGGGCGGTCAGCGGCAGCGGGTCGTCATCGCGGGCGCGCTCGTCCTCGAACCCGAGCTCATCGTCGCGGACGAGCCGGTCGCCTCCCTGGACGCCTCGGTACGCGGCGAGATCCTCGCCCTCCTGCTGCGGCTCCGCTCCGAACTGGGCCTGTCCGCGCTGGTCGTGACGCACGACCTGGGCCTGGCGTGGAACATCGCCGACCGGGTGGCCGTGATGTACCTGGGCCGCATCGTCGAGACGGGCACGGTCGAGGAGGTCCTCTCGGCTCCTCGTCACCCGTACACCCGGGCGCTCCTCTCGGTCCTCCCCGAGTCCCCCACCGAGCCGGTCGTCCTCACGGGCGAACCACCCGACCCCTCCCGCGTCCCACCCGGCTGCCGCTTCCACGCGCGGTGCCAGGTACTGGCATCGGGCGAAGCGGACCGAGCGGGCCTGGCGGGTGCCTGCCGCACGCGGGACCTACCGGTCCTGTCGGGCCGCGGCCGCGCGGCGGCGTGCCACGTCCACGGTGGAGCGCCCTGACCACCGGCGCGGGCGGGGCCGTGCAGGGTCGCCCCCGCAGAGGTTGGCGGCGAAGCCGGGGCTCCCTTGCCTGGCACCCAAGGCCGCCGACCTCGAGGAGGCGAGCCCGGAGGGGCCCCGCCCCCACCCACCGGCGGTGGCCGCCCAACCCACCGACCCGCACCGGTGTCACCGGGAACAGGCACCGCCCCAGTCCGTTGTGCCCACCCTCCCCCAAGCTCTCGGCTTCGCTCGAGCAGGGGGGACCCCCATCGCCCTGCGGGACGACTGCCCACAACGGGCGGGAGGGGGTGCCCCAGCGGCACGACTGCCCACAACGGAGGAGCCGCGCCCCAGCGGGCCGAACCGCCCGCAACGAGGCCGCGGGCAACGCCACCCGGAGGGTGGGCCTACCGGCCGGAGGTGAGGTCGCGGCAGCGTTTGACGTCGTCCGCGATCGCTTCCAGGAGCGCTTCGATGGACGCGAACTTCTGCTGCCCCCGCACGTACGCCAGGAAGTCGACCGCCACGTGCAGCCCGTACAGGTCGAGGCCGACGCGGTCGATCGCGTACGCCTCGACCGTGCGTTCCGTGCCGTTGAACTGGGGGTTCGTGCCGACCGAGATCGCCGCCGGCATCCGCTCCCCCGCCGCGGTGAGCCAGCCGGCGTAGACGCCGTCGGCGGGGATGGCGGTGTGCGGCAGGGTCTCGACGTTCGCCGTCGGGTAGCCCAGCTCGCGGCCGCGCTGGGCGCCGCGTACGACGACGCCCTCCACACGGTGCGGCCGGCCCAGGATCTCGGCGGCGCCCTCGACGTCGCCCTCGGCGACCAGGCGGCGCACCAGAGTCGAGGAGAACGGCTCGCCGCCGCCCGCCTCACCGCGCACGTAGAGGTCGACGACCTCGACCTCGTAGTCGTACGTCGCGCCCATCTCCCGCAGGAAGTCCACGTTCCCGGCCGCCTTGTGGCCGAAGCGGAAGTTCGGGCCCTCGATGACGGCGCGGGCGTGCAGCTTGTCGACGAGGACCTTCACGATGAAGTCGGCCGGCGAGAGCTGCGAGAACTCGGCCGTGAAGGGCAGCACGAGGACGGCGTCGACGCCGAGGTCCGCCATCAGTTCGGCGCGCCGGTGGTGCGGGGCGAGCAGCGGCGGGTGGCTGCCGGGGCGGACGACCTCGGAGGGGTGCGGGTCGAAGGTGACGACGACCGCCGGGACGCCCAGCTCCCGGGCGCGGGAGACCGCCCGCCCGATGATGAGCTGGTGCCCGCGGTGCACCCCGTCGTAGGAGCCGATGGTGACGACGCTGCGCCCCCAGTCCTGGGGGATGTCCTCCAAGCCACGCCAGCGCTGCACTGTGACCGCTCCTCGCCCGAACCCGTGTACGTCATTGACCGCTTACGCAGGTCTAAGACTGCCATGCCCACGGCTTTCGGCCCGCATCGGCATCGGATGGACCGGACCGGCCGGGGCGCCGCCCAGGCGCTCGACGGTCCGGCGGGCGCTGGGTCCGACGACGAACGCCCAGTCCCCGGGGGCCTCCCGGAGCCACCCGACGACCAGGGAGGCGAACCCCGGCACCTCCCGGGCGAGCTCGACGAGCCGCCGGTCGAAGCAGGTCGCGCCCTCGGGGGTACGGATGAGGAGCAGACCGGCGCGGTGGACCAGCTCCCGGGTGCGCCCCTCCGGCCGCTGCCCGGCGCCGAGCGCGGCGGCCCGCAGCAGCGCGTCGAGCACGGCGAGGTCGCGGCCGTCGTGGCTCTCGTACCGCTCGTGCTCCAGGAGTACGTCGAGGAGCTCGTCGCGCAGCGGCCGCGACGCGGGCGTCCCGGGCGCCGCGAGGACGGGGGCCAGCGCGCCGCGCACCTGGACGGGGCAGCCCCGCAGCAGGCCGCTGACCAGTGGGAAGAGCACGGCACGGGCGGCCGGTCCCTGTTCCAGGCGCCGGTCGACGTACGCGGCCGCGTGCACGGCGCCCTCGGGGTGGCGGTGGACGTAGGCGCGGACCAGCTCGGCGGCGCGGCGGGCGAGCGCGGGCGTGCGGAGGCCGGCGAGGGCGTCCAGCACGGCGGCGGCGCCCGGCCCGGGCCCGCCGTCCAGGAGCCGTGCCCGGAACGCGGCGAGCACCGGCTCGGGGTGGGTGTTCAGGGCGGCGGTGAACGCGTTCGCGGGCAGCCCGGGGGCGCCGGCCTTGAAGGCGGCCAGGGCCCGGCCCAGGTGCTGGTTGCGGCTGTGCGGGTCGCGTACGAGAAGGTCGAGCGCCGGTCCGTGCAGGGCGGCGTCCCCGGGGCGGGCGAGGAGCGCGGCGGCGGCGTACCGGAGCAGCTCGCGCTCCGCGTCGGTGGTGACGTGCGCGGCGAGCAGTTGCCCGTACGCGGCGGCGGCCACGCGCCGGCCGGGCCGTGTGTCGTCGTGCGCCCAGCGGTCGACGGCCCGGCACAGCGCGGCCGGCTCGTCCTCGGCGAGGGCGGCGAGCAGCTCGTCGGCGCGCGGGTGCGCCGTGGCGACGAGCGCCTCGCACAGGTCGTCGGCCGCCAGGTCGCGGTGGGCGTACAGCAGGGCCTGCGCCGCCCCGGCGACGGTGGGCCTCACCTGGGTGCCGGGCTGCGCGGGCAGCGGCCGCTCGTCGGTGAACCAGCGGCACAGCAGCGGCTGTACGCCCCGGGGGTCGGCGGCCAGCCGTACGGCGACGGCGTCGAGGTAGCGCGGAACGTCCCGCGCCCCCGGCGCGCCGTCGGCGGGCACGAGGCGCCGCAGCAGGTCGACTCGGTCGTCCTCGCCGATGCGCAGCCGCTCCCAGAACCACGGCCCGAACTCGTCGGAACCGGGGGCCGGTCCGCTGCCCGACGCGATGCGCTCGGCGAGCATCCGCAGCACGCCCAGGTACGGCCGCACGTCCGTCACCCGCAGCAGCGTTTCGCCCAGCAGCCGGGCGGCCCACCAGGTGGCGTCCTCGGTGTCCGGCGCGTCCAGGGCGTCGATCAGGGCCTCCAGCCGCCGGGACAGGGCGGCCGGGCCCTGGAGGCGGTCCAGCAGCAGGAGCGCCTGGACGACCGGGCCGATCCGGTGGCGCGGGACGGGGAGGCCGGGCGGCTCCTCCGGGGCGCCGGCGTCCTGGTGGACCAGCGCGTCCAGCGCCGCGTCCAGGTCCAGGTGGGCGCCCTGGAGCCAGTCGCCGACCTCCTCGTGGGCGAACCGGTAGCCGGTGCCCGCCGGAACCAGCAGGCCCTCCGTCAGGACGGCGGCCGCCCAGCCGGTCGACCAGGGGAACAGCTCCTCGAACTCCGCCCGGGTCAGTTCCCCTTGCCCCGGCCCCAGGCAGCGCCGCGCCGCCTCGTGCACGCGGCCCGCGACCCCCACGGCGAGGCGCCGCACCGCGCTGCCGCGAGGCGTCGGCCAGGACCCGGCCGCGATCCGTTCGGCGACCCGCAGGCACACCAGGTCCAGGTGCGCGGCGAAGATCTCGTGCCGCCCGGGCCGCCCGGGCATGTCGGCGGACACGTGCCCGGGCACGCCCCCCGGCACGTCCCCGGGCACGCCGTCCCGCCCGGCCTCCCCCACGGCGTCCCGCACAGCGGCCCGGACCTCCGCGAGGAGCCGCAGCGCCAGCGGGTGCCGGGCGTCGTCCGCCGCGATGGCCTCGCCGGGCAGCCCGTACCGGTCCCGTGCCCGTTTCGCCTCCCGCCCGGCGAGGTCGCCGATGCGCAGCGCGTCCGGCAGCCGCCAGGCGGGCCGCCCGGGCCGGTACAGCGCGCCGGATGGGTACAGCGCGCCCGCCTGTTCCCAGTACTCCGGCCGGCAGGCGACGACGAGCCGGGCGCGGTGGGCGCGGAGCCAGGCGGCCGTCGCGGCGGTCCACCCGGCGGGCCGGTGGGCCAGGGCGGCCGGCATCTCCTCCGGGGCGTCGAGCAGGACGTGCAGGGGGCGTCCCCAGTCCCGGGCGAGCCGGGCCGCCCGCTCGGGCGTGGCGGTGCCCAGGTCGCCGAGCCCTTCCGAGCAGGCCACGACCCGGCCGGCGAGCCGCAGCGCCCGCGCGACCGCGTCGGCGAGGGACGTGTCGTCGGCGCGCAGGTCGGCGCCGCGCAGCCAGAGGGTGGGCGCGGGGGCGTCGCCGAGGGCGCGGCGGGCGGCGTGGGCGCGCAGTTCGGTGGTGCGGCCGGTGCCGGGGTCGCCGACGAGGGCGAACACCACGGCGTCGGACGCCTCGAAGGCCTCCAGCTCACGGGTGACGGCGCGCCGTTCCACGGGGCCGGGCTCGCCGGCGGGGCCGACCGTCGTCGCGGTCAGCCGCAGCACGCCCGCCAGGTTGAGGTCGGCGTCGTACGCCGGGACGGTGGCGGCGTTGCGCCGCAGCAGCGCGGCCAGCGGACCGTCGGGCGCCGCGGCGGCGACGCGGGTGAGCGGCACGGCGAGCCCGGCCGCCCGGTGCCCGGCGTGCAGCGCGGTGCCCAGCACGCCCAGCACCGCGCCGGTGGTGGCGTCCAGGACGGGCCCGCCCGCGGCCTCGCCGCCCAGCCGGAGCGCCTCGCGCCCTTCCGTGCCGATGGCCAGCTCGATGGCGTCCCCGAGCAGGTGGAACCGGTCGGCCGCCGTGTAGGTCACCCGGGCGGTGCCGAGCACCCGCGCCTCGCGCCAGCCGCGCGCGGCGATCCGTACGTACGTACCCGCGTCGACCCGCCCGCGGGCCGCCACCGGCAGGGGACTCACCCCGAGCCCCTCGGTGCGCACGAGCGCCAGGTCGGCCTCGGGCAGCGGCGTGATGGCCCCGGCCTCGGCGACGTGGCTCCGGTCGTCGCCGGGCGCGTGCACCACCACCCGTACGAGCCCGTCCACGGCCTCGTGGCTGGTCACGACCGTTCCCTCGTCGTCGGCGACGAAGCCGACACCCCGGGTGCGGCCCGCCGGATCACTGATCCGTACCAGCCTGGCCCGATCCCCGCGTTCCATGGTTCGACGGTAGGGCGGTGTTGATCACCGGGAGAAGGACGCGATTCGAAAGCGCCCCCGTGTGCCCCCACCATTCACTCCGAGCGCCTGGCCAACCGGGTGAATCCTGCGTGCGGGGCGGATAGACCGTGTGAGAGGGGGATCGTGGAGCGGGCGCCCGGGCTCCGCCCGCTCCACGATGGGGGTCGTCAGCCGAAGACGGCCAGGCTCTTCGCCTTGCCGTTCTTCTCCTCGACCAGCGCCAGGAACCGCCCCTGGGGTCCGAAGACCGCCACGGGCGCCCTGTCGTACGCCGGCATGTCCAGCCGTACGCCGTTGAGCAGGAGCTTCGCCCGCCGCTCGTCCACGTCCCAGCGGGGGAACGCGGCCGCCGCGGCTTCCGCGATCGGCATGACGGTGAGCTCCTCCTGGAGCTGGTCCAGCGTCCGGGCCGCGTCCAGCTTGTACGGGCCCACCCGGGTACGGCGCAGGGCCGTGAGGTGGCCGCCGACGCCGAGCCCGGCGCCCAGGTCGCGGGCGAGGGCGCGGATGTACGTACCGGAGGAGCAGACCACCGAGACGACCAGGTCGACGACGGGCGTGCCGTCCTCGGCGACGGCGTCGCGCATGTCGTACACCTGGAAGGACGAGACGGTCACCGGGCGGGCCGGGATGTCGAACTCCTCGCCACCCCGCACGCGGGCGTACGACCGCTTGCCGTCGATCTTGATGGCGCTGACCTTGGACGGCACCTGCATGATGTCGCCGGTCAGTTTGGCGACCTCCCCGTCGACGGCCTCGCGGGTGACCCCGGAGGCGTCGGTGGACGAGGTGATCTCGCCCTCCGCGTCGTCGGTGATGGTGTTCTGCCCGAGCCGGATGGTGCCCAGGTACTCCTTTTCGGTCAGCGCGAGGTGACCGAGGAGCTTGGTGGCCTTCTCGACGCCGAGGACCAGTACGCCGGTCGCCATCGGGTCGAGCGTCCCCGCGTGTCCGACGCGCCGGGTCCTGGCGATCCCGCGCATCTTGGCGACGACGTCGTGCGAAGTGAAGCCCGACGGCTTGTCGACGATGACAAGCCCGTCGGGCGTCCTGTTGTGCTGTGTCATTCGGAGGCTTCGCCCTCGTCCTCGTCCTCCGGCTTGCGGTACGGGTCGGCCTCGCCGGCGTACGTCTTGCCGGTCGACACCTCGCGCACCTCGGCGTCCTTGGCCCGCGCCTTGTGGAGGAGGTCCTCGATGGTGCGGGCGTTGTCCGGCAGGGCGTCCGGTACGAAGGTCAGGGTCGGCGTGAAGCGAACGCCGGTCTGCTTGCCCACCTCGGAGCGCAGGATGCCCTTGGCGGACTCCAGCGCCGCCGCGGACGCCGCCCGCTCCTCCTCGTCCCCGTAGACCGTGTAGAAGACCGTGGCCTCCCGCAGGTCACCGGTGACCCGGGCGTCCGTGATGGTCACGAAGCCCAGCCGCGGATCCTTGATACGCCGGTCCAGGGTCTCCGCGACCACGACCTGGATGCGATCGGCCAGCTTGCGGGCCCGCGCGTTGTCGGCCACCGGTCCTTCTCCTCTTTCGTCCTACGTTCGTATCTCATGCCGCAGTGCGGCACGCACGTTCAGTCTTCATCGGTGTGCATCCGCCGTCGTACCGACAGCAGCTCCACCTCGGGCCGGCCCGCGACCATGCGTTCGCACCGGTCCAGCACCTCCGTCAGGTGCCCGACGTCCCCGGACACCATCGCCAGGCCGATCTGGGTCCTGCGATGGAGGTTCTGGGAGCCGGTCTCCGCCACGCTCACCGCGAATTTCCGCTGGAGCTCGGCGACGATCGGCCGGACGACGGAGCGCTTCTCCTTCAACGACCGTACGTCGCCAAGAAGCAGGTCGAAGGACAGAGTCCCCACATACATGTGTGCCCGGATGTCCCGCCGGTTCGGGTTCAGGGCCCCGCCAACCACTTGGCAGGGACACCAAGAACCGTACACGCAACGGCCGGGGCCGATCGACGGAATTCCTCCGCCGACCGGCCCCGGCTGCCGTGGCTGGGATCAGCCGCGCGGCTTCTCGCGCATCTCGTACGTCGCGATGACGTCGTCGACCTTGATGTCGTTGAAGTTTCCGAGGTTGATACCACCCTCGAAGCCTTCGCGGATCTCGGTGACGTCGTCCTTGAAGCGACGCAGACCCTCGATGTTGAGGTTCTCCGCGATGACCTTGCCGTCGCGGATGAGGCGCGCCTTGGTGTTGCGCTTGACCTCGCCGGAGCGGATGAGGACACCCGCGATGTTGCCCAGCTTGGACGAGCGGAAGACCTCGCGGATCTCCGCCGTACCGAGCTCGACCTCTTCGTACTCCGGCTTGAGCATGCCCTTGAGGGCCGCCTCGATCTCCTCGATGGCCTGGTAGATCACCGAGTAGTACCGGACGTCGACGCCCTCGCGCTCCGCCATCTGCGCGGCACGGCCGGCCGCGCGGACGTTGAAGCCGATGACGATGGCGTCGGAGCCCATCGCCAGGTCGATGTCCGACTCCGTGACCGCACCGACACCGCGGTGCAGGACCCGGATGTCGACCTCTTCGCCGACGTCGAGCTGGAGCAGCGACGACTCGAGCGCCTCGACGGAACCGGAAGCGTCACCCTTGATGATGAGGTTGAGCTGCTGGATCTCGCCGGCCTTGAGCACCTTGTCCAGGTCCTCGAGGGAGACGCGGCGCACGCGCTTGGCGAACGCGGCGTTGCGCTCACGGGCGGCACGCTTCTCGGCGATCTGACGGGCCGTACGGTCCTCGTCGACCACCAGGAAGTTGTCGCCGGCGCCCGGGACGTTGGTGAGACCGAGGACGAGGACCGGGGTCGAGGGACCCGCCTCTTCCACGTTCTCGCCCTTGTCGTCGAGCATGGCGCGGACGCGGCCGTAGGCGTCGCCCGCGACCATCGTGTCGCCGACCCGCAGCGTGCCTCGCTGGACCAGGACGGTCGCGACGGCGCCGCGGCCCTTGTCCAGGTGGGCCTCGATGGCAATACCCTGCGCGTCCTGCTCCGGGTTGGCCCGGAGGTCGAGCGAGGCGTCGGCCGTGAGGATCACGGCCTCCAGCAGCTCGTCGATGTGCAGGCCCTGCTTGGCGGAGATGTCGACGAACATGGTGTCGCCGCCGTACTCCTCGGCCACCAGGCCGTACTCGGTGAGCTGACCGCGCACCTTGACCGGGTCCGCGCCCTCGACGTCGATCTTGTTGACCGCGACCACGATCGGCACGTCGGCCGCCTTGGCGTGGTTCAGCGCCTCGATCGTCTGGGGCATCACACCGTCATTGGCCGCGACCACGAGGATCGCGATGTCGGTGGACTTCGCACCACGGGCACGCATGGCGGTGAACGCCTCGTGACCCGGGGTGTCGATGAAGGTGATCTTGCGGTCCTCGCCGTTGACCTCGGTGGCGACCTGGTACGCACCGATGTGCTGCGTAATACCGCCGGCCTCGCCCGCGACGACGTTCGTCTTGCGGATCGCGTCCAGCAGTCGGGTCTTACCGTGGTCGACGTGACCCATGACGGTCACGACCGGCGGACGCGGCGCGAGGTACTCCTCGCCGCCCTCGTCCTCGCCCCATTCGAGGTCGAAGGACTCGAGCAGCTCGCGGTCCTCCTCCTCGGGGCTGACGATCTGAACCTGGTAGTTCATCTCGTCACCGAGAAGCTGCAGCGTCTCGTCGGAGACGGACTGCGTGGCGGTGACCATCTCGCCGAGGTTCATCATGACCGCGACGAGCGACGCCGGGTTGGCGTTGATCTTCTCCGCGAAGTCGGTGAGGGACGCACCGCGCGACAGGCGAACGGTCTCGCCGTTGCCGCGAGGCAGCATCACGCCGCCGACCGACGGGGCCTGCATGGCCTCGTACTCCTGGCGCCTCTGCCGCTTCGACTTACGGCCACGACGCGCCGGACCGCCGGGACGGCCGAACGCACCCTGCGTGCCACCACGGCCACCGGGGCCGCCGGGACGGCCACCGAAGCCGGGACGACCGCCGAAGCCGCCGCCACCGCCACCGGGACCACCGGGACGACCGCCGCCACCGCCACCGGGACGGCCGGCGAAACCGCCGCCACCGCCGCCGGGACCGGCCGGACGGCCGGCGAAGCCGGGACGACCGCCGCCACCGGCACCGCCGGGACGACCGCCACCACCGGGACCGCGGCCGCCACCGGGGCCGCCGCCGGGGCGGGGACCGGCAGCCGGACGCTGCGGCATCATGCCCGGGTTCGGGCGGTTACCGGCGGGGCCGCCACCCGGGCGCGGGGCCTGGGGACGCGGCATGCCGCCGGGAGTGGGACGCGGGCCACCGGGACCGGCCTGCGGACGGGGACCGCCCTGACCGGCGCCCTGCGGACGCGGACCGCCCGGGGCACCGGGGCCACCGGGACGCGGGGCACCGCCCGGACGGGGCGCCTGCGGGCGCGCCATGCCGGTGGAGCCACCAGAGGTGAACGGGTTGTTGCCCGGACGCGGACCCGCGGGACGCGGGGCACCCGGACGGGGCGCCTGACGCTCGCCACCGGGGCGCGGGGCACCGGGACGGGCACCGCCGCGCTCGCCGCCCTGACCGCGCTCGCCCTGCGGGCGGCCGGCGGGACGGGGACCGGGGGTGGCACCGGGCCGGGGACCGGCGGCCGGGGCCGACGGGGGCGCGGTGAACTCCGGGTTCGCCGGAGCCGGCGAGGCGGGCGCCGGCTTGGGCGCCGCCGCGGGCTTCGGACCCGGGGTGGGACGCGGGCCGGGGGCCGGCGTCGCGGGCTTCTCGGCCGCCGCGGGCTTCGGCGCGGGGGCGCCGGGCTTCGGGGCAGCGGGGCGGGCCGCCTGCGCCGGGGAGGGCGCGGGGGCGGACGGCTTGGCAGGCGCGGCCTTGCGGGGCGCGCCGGGCTTCGCTGCGGACTTGCCGGCGGTGCCGGGCCCCTGCAGCGCGTCAGTCAACTTGCGTACAACCGGCGCTTCGATCGTCGAAGACGCCGAACGGACGAATTCACCGAGTTCCTGGAGCTTGGCCATGACGACCTTGCTCTCCACACCGAACTCCTTGGCGAGTTCGTATACCCGGACCTTAGCCACTTCGCTCCTTTTAGGTCCGGGTTACCGCCGGACCGTCGCTACTTCATGGGCGTACTCATCGCGTACTCATCGAGTGCTCATCGCAATCTCGACCTACTTCCAACTCGCGAGGTACCTGACCGCACGGGGTTCCGTGCCGTACTTCTTCTTACGGTGCCGACTGCTCGACGTACCGGCGGACGTCCGCGGTGTCGAGCGGCCCCGGGACCCTGAAGGCCCTCGGGAACGCCCGGCGGCGGACCGCCAGGTCGAGACAGACCAAGGCGGGATGCACATAAGCACCCCGGCCGGGCAGCGTACCGCGTGGATCGGGGGCGCAGTCGCCCTTGATCAACACGATGCGCAGCAGATCGCGCTTGGCCGCTCGCTCCCGGCATCCCACACAGGTTCGCTCAGGGCAGGCGCGGGCGTGCGTCCGGCCAGACACGGTTAAGTCTACCTCCCCGCACCGACCTCACCCCTTTGGGGCAAGAATCGAACGGTTGTTGTCGTGATCTCGCCACTGCAGAACGTGACCCTGGCGAGTTCTATTCCACGGAGCGGCTCAGGCCTGCTCGGAGGTCTGCTCCGTGTCCGGGCGGATGTCGATGCGCCAGCCGGTGAGGCGGGCGGCCAGGCGGGCGTTCTGGCCCTCCTTGCCGATCGCCAGCGAGAGCTGGTAGTCCGGCACGGTGACGCGGGCGGACCGGGCGGCGAGGTCGACGACCTCCACCTTGGAGACGCGGGCCGGGGACAGGGCGTTCGCCACCATCTCGGCCGGGTCGTCCGACCAGTCCACGATGTCGATCTTCTCGCCGTGCAGCTCGGCCATGACGTTGCGCACCCGGCTGCCCATGGGGCCGATGCAGGCGCCCTTGGCGTTCAGGCCCGAACGGGTGGACCGGACCGCGATCTTGGTGCGGTGACCGGCCTCACGGGCGATCGCGGCGATCTCGACGGACCCGTCGGCGATCTCCGGGACCTCCAGCGCGAAGAGCTTCTTCACGAGATTGGGGTGGGTGCGCGAAAGGGTGACGGACGGGCCGCGCACGCCCTTGGCGACGCGGACGACGTACGTCCGCAGCCGCAGCCCGTGCGTGTACTCCTCGCCCGGCACCTGCTCCTGCACCGGAAGGATCGCTTCCAGCTTGTCGTCCAGCTTGACCAGGACGTTCTTGGGGTCCTTGCCCTGCTGCACCATGCCGGCGACGATGTCGCCCTCGCGGCGGGCGTACTCGCCGAAGGTGACGTCGTTCTCGGCGTCCCGCAGCCGCTGCTGGATGACCTGGCGGGCGGTGCTCGCCGCGATGCGGCCGAAGTCCGACGGCGTGTCGTCGAACTCCTTGGGCTCCTGCCCCTCCTCCAGGTCGGCCGGGTCCTCCTTCGCCCACACCGTCACGTGACCGGTCTGCCGGTCCAGCACGACACGGGCGTGGCGGCGGGCTCCCTCGGTGCGGTGGTAGGCGATGAGGAGGGCCGACTCGATCGCCTCGACCAGCAGGTCGAAGGGAATCTCCTTCTCCTGTGCCAAGCCCCTCAGGAGCTTCACGTCGATGTCCACGGCTACGCCTCCTCTTCCTTCTTGTCCTTGCGGTTGAACTCGATCTCCACGCGCGCCTTCGCGATGTCCCCGAACGTCACGCGGCGGGCGGTGGGCTTGCGCCCCTTCACGCCCGGCACCTCGAGATCGAGGCCCTCGTCGTCCACGGAGAGGATGCGGGCCACCAGGTCGCCGGCGCCTTCCGCCCCCTGGGCGGTCAGCTGGAACTTCACCAGGCGGCCGGTGGCGCGTACGTAGTGGCGGTGCTCGGTCAGCGGGCGGTCGGCGCCCGGCGAGCTGACTTCGAGGACGTACTCCTCGTCGCCCATCGCGTCCGTCTCGTCGAGCTTGTCGGAGATGGCGCGGCTCAGCTCGGCACAGGCGTCGAGTTCCACGCCCTCGTCCGAGTCGACGATGATCCTCAGCATCCGCCGCCGGCCCGCCCGGGACACCTCGATCTCCTCGAGGTCCAGGTCCTTGGCGCTGACCAGCGGTTCCAGCAGCCCGCGCAGCCTTTCGCTCTGGGTGGTGCTCATCCGGGTGACTCCTCGGCCGCGTGTGCTGTTGTGGGATCGTCGCGTGTCAGATCAAAGGGTATCCGGTCGCGGGGGGTGTTGCCGTCCACCTCGCGCCGAGCCGCAGGTACTCTCGCCTGCGGTGATCTTGGGGTCGGGTGGAGGGAGTGACGCGTGGGGCGTACGGGAACGACACGCAGACGCGCGCTCATCGCCACGGGCGCGGTGGCCGCGGCCGGTGTGCTCGGGGCGTGCACGTCGGACGGCCCGGGCGGTACGCCGCCGGTGTCGGCGGCCGAACGCGCGGCCCGCGCGGAGGCGGCGCTGCGGCGCCGGTCGGCCGCGACCAGCGCGGCGCTTCTGGCCCGGTACGACGAGGTCCTCGCCGCCCACCCGTCGCTGACCGCCCGGCTGGCCCCCCTCCGCGCGGCGGTCGCCGCCCACGTGGCGGCCCTGGCCCCGCCGGGCGCCTCGCCCACCCCGACCGCCTCGCCCACCCCGACCGCATCGGCCACCTCACCCGCCTCGCCCACCCCGACGGCATCGGCCACCCCGGCCCCGCCCGGCACACCTGAGCCCCCGGCCCGCGCCGGCGCGCCGGTCGCCCCGGGCCGCCCGGCCACGCCCGGCACACCGACCGTCCCGGACGCCCGGGCCCGCGCGGGAGCGCTGGCTGCCGCGGCGCCGGGCGTCCCCGGCCCCGGGGTGCCGCCGGCCCCGGTCGGCCCTGCCACGCCCGGCGGGCCGACCACACCGGAGCCCCCGGCCCCCGCCGGCGCGCCGGTCGCCGGAAGCCCGACTGCCGGTACGGCCACCGATCCCGTGCCCGCCGACCCCGTCGTCGCGGTCGGCGAGCTGGCGGCGGCCACGCGGCGGGCCGCCGACGTACACGCCGCCGCCCTGCTGACCGCCCCGCCCGAGTACGCGCGGCTGCTGGCGTCCGTGGCGGCCGCGGGGGCGGCGCACGCGTACCTGCTGACCAGCGAAGGGACCCGGTCATGAGCGGAGCCGCCCTGGAGGCCGCGCAGGCGGCGCTCGCCGCCGAGCACGCGGCGGTCTACGGCTACGGGGTCGTCGGCGGCCGGGTCGGCGACGCGCGGGTGGCGGAGGCGACCGCCGCGCACGCCGCGCACCGGGCCCGGCGTGACGCGCTGGCGCGGGCCGTGCGCGACCTGGGCGGGAAGCCCGCCGCGTCCGCCGCCGCCTACGCACTGCCGTTCCCGGTGCCGGACGCGGCCGCGGCCGTACGGCTCGCCGCCGAGCTGGAGGACCGGGTCGCGGGCGTGTACTCCGACCTCGTACGGGCCGCCGAGGGCCCGCTGCGGAGGGAGGCGGCGAGCGCGCTGCGGGAGGCCGCGGTGCGGGCCGTGCGGTGGCGGGGCAGCGGCGTAGCCTTTCCTGGGCTCGCCGAGCGATCGAGTGGCCGAGCCGAGCTGTAGCGGAGGGCAGGGCCGCCACGAAGGCGGCACCCGCCCGCGGCGGTGGCGAAGCGGACCGCGACCACAAGAACTGTGAGCCCGGGCTACTGTGAGCCCCGGCTTTCGAGAGGGAACAACGCACGCATGGGTTTTGAACCGCCGCAGCGACTGGTGCGGGCTCTCGGCGAGACGTACGGGGACGCGGCCGCGGGCGACTGGCTCGCCCGGCTTCCGGAGCTCGCCCGGCAGGCGGTGGACCACCGGCACCTGGACGTCGAGCGGGTGATCGCGCCGGGCGGCCGCAGCAGCCTGGTCGCGCTCGTACGGCTGCCCGACGGCGCCCCGGCCGCGCTGAAGGTCGCGCCGCCGTTCGCCGCGCCGGACCTGGAGCGGGCGGCCCTCGCGCACTGGAACGGCTTCGGCGCGGTGCGGCTGCTCGACCCGGACGGGCCGGACCTGCTGCTGGAGCGGCTGCACGCGGAGGTGAGCCTGCGCTCCCTGCCGGAGGCCAAGGCGCTGCTGGAGGCCGCCGGCACGGTGCGGCGGCTGTGGGTGGCCCCGCCGGAGGGCCACGCCTTCGAGTCGGTCGCCGTGCGGACCGCGCGGCAGGCGGAGGCGATGCGGGCGGTGAAGGACGCGCAGACGGCCAAGCTGGTGTCGGCGGCGCTCGGCGCCCGGGACGAGCTGGTCGCGGACGCCCCCGAGGAGCTGCTGCTGCACGGCAACTTCCGCCAGGGCAAGGTACTGGCCGGGGACCGGGCGCCCTGGCTGGCGGTCGGCCCGGACCCGCTCGTCGGCGAGCGCGCGTACGACCTGGCCCGGCTGGTCCGCGACCGGGTCGAGGACCTGGTGGCGGCGGCCTCGGGCCCGGCGTCCGGTCGGCGCAGGGTGAACAAGCTGGCCGACTCCCTCGACGTGGACCAGGAGCGGCTGCGCGGCTGGACGCTGTTCCGGGCCGTGGAGTCGGGCACGCGCGCCCTGGCGGCGGGGAGGCGGCAGGACGGCGAGCTGCTGCTGGAATTCGCGAGCTGGCTCTAGAAGCTCCTCCAGAGCTCCCCAGACGGCCCCGCAGGTGCGATATTGGGCATATCGCACCCACACACCCGGCTACTACGGCAGGGGGTTGTCATGGTCGAGGAACTGCTCACGGTCGCCGCGGCGACGGGTTCCGCGGGCGCGCTGTACCTGTCGGCCGCCGCCAGGGTCATCAAGCAGTACGAGAGGGGTGTGGTGCTCCGGTTCGGCCGGCTCCGGCACGGCATCCGGCCACCCGGCTTCACCCTGGTGGTCCCGTTCGTCGACCGGCTGCACAAGGTCAACATGCAGATCGTGACCCTGCCGGTGCCCGCGCAGGAGGGCATCACCCGGGACAACGTCACGGTGCGCGTCGACGCGGTCGTGTACTTCAAGGTGGTGGACCCGGCCGCGGCGATCATCCGCGTCGAGGACTACCGGTTCGCCGTCTCCCAGATCGCGCAGACCTCGCTGCGCTCGATCATCGGCAAGAGCGACCTGGACGACCTGCTCTCCAACCGGGAGAAGCTCAACCAGGGCCTTGAGCTGATGATCGACAACCCGGCCGTCGAGTGGGGTGTGACCATCGACCGGGTCGAGATCAAGGACGTCTCGCTGCCGGAGACGATGAAGCGCTCGATGGCCCGCCAGGCCGAGGCCGACCGCGAGCGGCGGGCCCGGGTCATCAACGCCGACGCGGAGCTCCAGGCATCCAAGAAGCTGGCCGAGGCGGCGGGCGTGATGTCGCAGACCCCGGCCGCGCTCCAGTTGCGGCTGTTGCAGACCGTGGTGGCCGTCGCCGCCGAGAAGAACTCCACGCTGGTGCTGCCCTTCCCGGTGGAGCTGCTGCGCTTCCTGGAGCGGGCCGCGCAGAACCCGCCGCCGCTGGGCCAGCAGCCCTCACCCGTCCCCCAGCCGACGGCACTGCACGTCCACGACCCGCACCTGCACGATCCGCTGGACACGTTCCGCGCGTCCCGGGCGACGCCGGACCCGCCGGTGCACGAACCGGCGCCGTCGCCCCATGCGCGGGACGACGACACCGGTACGGCGGGCTGCATCTGACACCCCTGGCCCCCTGGCCCCCCGCGAGGGGCCGGGGGGTCAGGCGCTGAGGCGGGCGATGGCCTCGTCGACCGTCAGCTCCTCGCGCTCGCCCGTGCGGCGGTCCTTGAGCTCGACGACGCCCTCGCCGGAGCGACGGCCCGCCACGAGGATCTTCGGTACGCCGATGAGCTCCGCGTCCGTGAACTTCACGCCCGGCGACACGCCGGCCCGGTCGTCGACCAGGACCCGGAGGCCGGCCGCCTTCAGCTTCTCCGAGACCTCCAGCGCCAGCTCCGTCTGGAGCGCCTTGCCGGCCGCGACGACGTGGACGTCGGCCGGGGCGATCTCGCGGGGCCAGCACAGGCCCTGCTCGTCGGCGTGCTGCTCGGCGAGGGCCGCGACCGCGCGGGAGACACCGATGCCGTACGAGCCCATGGTGACGCGGACGGGCTTGCCGTTCTGGCCGAGGACGTCGAGCTGGAAGGCGTCGGCGTACTTGCGGCCGAGCTGGAAGATGTGGCCGATCTCGATGGCACGGTCGATCTTCAGGTCGGAGCCGCAGTTCGGGCAGGGGTCGCCCTCTTCCACGACGACGACGTCCAGGTACTGGTCGACCTCGAAGTCGCGCCCGGCGACGACGTTCTTCGCGTGGGTGTCGGGCTTGTTGGCGCCGGTGATCCAGGCCGTGCCGGGCGAGACGCGCGGGTCGGCGATGTAACGGACCTTGTCCAGGCCCTGCGGGCCGACGTAGCCGCGTACGAGGTCGTCGCGGCCCTCGAAGTCCTCGGCGGTGACCAGCTCGACGGTGGCCGGGGCGAGGTGGTCCTCCAGCTTGCCCATGTCGACCTCGCGGTCGCCCGGCACGCCGACGGCGACGATCTCGCCGTCGACCTTGACCAGGAGGTTCTTCAGCGTGCGGGACGCCGGGACGTCCAGGTGCGCGGCGAGGGTCTCGATGGTCGGCGTGTCGGGGGTGTCCAGCTCCTCGACCGGGCCGTGCGCGGTGGGGTCCTCCGGCTGCTGCTTGAACGTGACGGCCTCGGTGTTGGCGGCGTAGTCGCAGTTCGGGCAGTAGACGAAGGTGTCCTCGCCGGCGGCGGCCGGGGCCAGGAACTCCTCCGACGCGGAGCCGCCCATGGCGCCCGAGACGGCGGAGACGATCTTGTGCTTGAGGCCGAGCCGGTCGAAGATCTTGATGTACGCCTGGCGGTGCAGCGCGTACGACTCGGCCAGGCCCTCGTCCGTGGTGTCGAACGAGTACGAGTCCTTCATCTGGAACTCGCGGCCGCGCAGGATGCCGGAGCGGGGACGCGCCTCGTCGCGGTACTTCGTCTGGATCTGGTACAGGATCACCGGCAGGTCCTTGTAGGACGTGCACTGGTCCTTGACGAGCTGGGTGAAGATCTCCTCGTGGGTGGGACCGAGGAGGTAGTCGCCGCCCTTGCGGTCCTTCAGGCGGAACAGCTCGGCGCCGTACTCCTCCCAGCGGCCCGTCGCCTCGTACGGCTCCTTGGGCAGCAGCGCGGGCAGCAGGACCTCCTGCGCGCCGATGGCGTCCATCTCCTCGCGCACGACGCGCGAGACGTTCTCCAGGACCTTCATGCCCAGCGGCAGCCACGACCAGATGCCCGCGGCGTTGCGGCGTACGTAACCGGCGCGGACGAGCAGTTTGTGGCTGAGCGTCTCGGCGTCCGCCGGGTCGTCGCGCAGTGTCTTGACCATCAACCGGGACATGCGCTGGACCTGGGCCATGGGGAACTCTCCTGCGGTGAAAAGTGTGATGGCTAGGAGGTTAGCTCCGGGGCGGGTGCCGAAGGAAATCAGTTCGGCCGCGGCAGGGGCAGTGGCGCGCCCATCACGGCGTAGGGCTTCGCCGCGCTCGGGAAGTGGACCTGGCGGGCGAGGTCCTGGTACCCGAGGGCGCGGTAGAGGACGCGGGCCGGGTTCTCGACGTCGATGGCGGAGAGGATGGAGCGCGGCTGGTCGGCGGCGTCCGTGATGGTGGTGATCAGCTCACGGCCGATGCCCCGGCCCTGGAAGCCTGGGTGGACGTGGAGCTCGGTGATGACGAAGGAGTCGTCGAGCCAGGAGTCGTTGCCCTCGCGGACGAGGTAGGGCTGGACGACGGTCGACCACCAGTGGGTGCGGTCGTTGGGCATCCCGTACACGAACCCGACGAGCCGCCCGCTCGGTGTCGTCGCCCCGTACGCGCACGCGCCCGGGTTGAGCAGGTGGCGCAGCACGATGTGGCGACGTACCGCGACCTCGTCCTCAGTCAGCCCGAAGGCGAGGGCCTGTA
Source organism: Streptomyces sp. NPDC031064 (assembly GCF_055570965.1). Classification (NCBI taxonomy): domain Bacteria; kingdom Bacillati; phylum Actinomycetota; class Actinomycetes; order Kitasatosporales; family Streptomycetaceae; genus Streptomyces; species Streptomyces sp. NPDC031064. The sequence goes on along the minus strand of NZ_JBVIGF010000002.1, from coordinate 893,415 downwards.
CGGCGAGGGCGTCGTCCACGCGCGCGGCGAGGTCGACCGGTCGGACCACGACGTCATCCATACGACCGAACCCTACAAGCGTCAGAACAGCACGCTCATGAAAGCGCCGACTTCCCTGAACCCGACGCGGCGGTACGCGGCCCTGGCCGGGAGGTTGTAGTCGTTGACGTAGAGGGAGACGACCGGCGCGACGTCGGCGAGGGCGTAGCGCAGCACGGCGGCCATGCCCGTCTCGGACAGCCCGCGCCCCCGGTACTCGGGGGCGACCCAGACGCCCTGGATCTGGCAGGCCTGTGGGGTGGCGGCGCCGATCTCCGCCTTGAAGACGACCTTGCCGTCCTCGATGCGGGCGAAGGAGCGGCCGGCGCCGACGAGTTCGGCGACGCGGGCCTGGTAGAGCAGGCCGCCGTCGCCGGCCATCGGCGAGACGCCGACCTCCTCGGTGAACATGGCCACGCACGCCGGCATGATCACGTCCATCTCGTTCTTGCCGATGCGGCGTACGTGCGGGTCGGGCTCGACGTCCGGGGACGGCCGGTCGGTGACCATCAGCGGCTGGTGGGCGCGGACGTCGCGGGCGGGGCCCCAGCTCGGTTCGAGGAGCCGCCAGAGCTGGGCGGTGGGCTCGGCGGGGCCGACGATCGACGAGCAGCGGCGGCCGGCCCGGCGGGCGCGGTCGGCGAAGGCGCGGACGGCCTCAGGGGTGGCGCAGATGGGGACGAGGTTGGCGCCGGAGTAGCAGAGTGACCGCAGCCGCCCGTCCGCGTACCAGCCCCACATCTCGCCGCCGAGGCGCCAGGGGTCGAGTCCCGCGACCTGCACGCGGGAGGTGACGAACGCGTTGGCGACGGGCTCGCTCTCCAGGACGGCGAGCGCGGCGCCGAGGTCGCTGGGTTCGAGGACCCGGGTGGTGGTCTGCGTCAACACGAGGGGGCCTCACCATGCGTTCCATACGGGTCCTGGCACTGTACCTGCCGACGCGGCCGTAACGTCAGGCCGGCGAACCCCGGGGGGAGGTGGGCGCGGTGCCCTGCCGGACGCGGGGTGCGGGTGCCTCACCCGTTGTGGGCATTCGTTCCGCAGGGCGGAACGGGTGGGCACAACGGGACGGGGCGGTGCCTCTGCTCGGTTCCCCCGAGGGCGGTGACTATTCCCGGTGCGCCCGGGTGCGGCGCATGTCCGGGGGGTGGGGGGCGGGGCCCCTCCGGGCTCGCCTCCTCGAGGCCGGCGGCCTTGGGCGCCGGTAAAGGGAGCCGTTACGCCGCCGCCGACCTCTGCGGGGGCGACCCTGCACGGCCCCGCCCCGGTCGTACACCGGGTGCGGGGCAGCGGTGGGTGGGGGCACGGCCCCGCCCCGGTCGTACACCGGGTGCGGGGCAGCGGTGGGTGGGGGCACGGCCCCGCCCCGGTCGTACGCCGGGTGCGGGGCAGCGGTGGGTGGGGGCACGGGCCCGCGCCCGGGGGGTCAGCTCACGGAGACTTCCGGTTCGCCCGACATGACGCCGTCCTTCTCCATCTGCTCGGCGATCTTCATCGCCTCCTCGATGAGCGTCTCGACGATCTTGGACTCGGGGACGGTCTTGATGACCTCGCCCTTCACGAAGATCTGCCCCTTGCCGTTGCCGGACGCGACGCCGAGGTCCGCCTCGCGCGCCTCGCCGGGGCCGTTGACGACGCAGCCCATGACCGCGACGCGCAGCGGGACCTCCAGGCCGTCGAGGCCGGCGCTGACCTGGTCGGCCAGCTTGTAGACGTCGACCTGGGCGCGGCCGCACGAGGGGCAGGAGACGATCTCCAGGCGGCGCTGGCGGAGGTTGAGCGCCTCCAGGATCTGGATGCCGACCTTGACCTCCTCCGCCGGCGGGGCGGAGAGGGAGACGCGGATGGTGTCGCCGATGCCCTCGGAGAGCAGCGCGCCGAAGGCGACGGCCGACTTGATGGTGCCCTGGAACGCCGGGCCCGCCTCGGTGACGCCCAGGTGCAGCGGGTAGTCGCACTGGGCGGCGAGCTGGCGGTAGGCGTTGACCATGACGACCGGGTCGTTGTGCTTGACCGAGATCTTGATGTCGCGGAAGCCGTGCTCCTCGAAGAGGGAGGCCTCCCACAGCGCGGACTCCACCAGCGCCTCGGGGGTCGCCTTGCCGTACTTCTCCAGGAGGCGGCGGTCGAGGGAGCCCGCGTTCACGCCGATGCGGATCGGCGTGCCCGCCTCCCCGGCGGCCTTGGCGATCTCCTTGACCTTGTCGTCGAACTGCTTGATGTTGCCGGGGTTCACCCGTACCGCCGCGCAGCCCGCCTCGATGGCGGCGAAGACGTACTTCGGCTGGAAGTGGATGTCGGCGATGACCGGGATCTGCGACTTGCGGGCGATCGTGGCGAGGGCGTCCGCGTCGTCCTGCGTGGGGCAGGCCACGCGCACGATCTGACAGCCGGACGCCGTCAGCTCGGCGATCTGCTGGAGCGTCGCGCCGATGTCGGACGTCCGGGTCGTCGTCATCGACTGCACCGACACGGGGGCGTCGCCGCCGACCGGGACGTTCCCCACCATGATCTGCCGCGACTTCCTGCGGTCGGCGAGCTTGGTCGGAACGGACGGGATACCGAGAGAAATCGCGGTCATCTGCTGTGCAACCCCAAGGTGTGGATCGAGGTCCCGAGATCGGCGGGCTCCGCTTCGAGATTACAGCCCTGTGGTGACGCGGCCGGACACCGCGGGGTGTCCGGCCGCGTGGCTACGAGATCTTCACCGGATTGACGATGTCCGCGACCAGCACGAGCAGGGTGAAGCAGATGAAGATCCCCGCCACCACATAGGCGACCGGCATCAGCTTGGCCACGTCGAACGGGCCCGGGTCGGGCCGCCGGAAGACCTTCGCCACGTTGCGGCGTACGGACTCCCACAGCGCGCCCGCGATGTGTCCGCCGTCCAGGGGCAGCAGCGGCAGCATGTTGAACAGGAAGAGGGAGAGGTTGAAGCCGGCCAGCAGGGTCAGGAACGTGGCGATGATGTTCTGCGTGGGGATGTCCAGGTTCATCACCTCGCCGCTGATCCGGGCCGCGCCGACGACGCCCACCGGGGAGTCCGCCTTGCGCTCGCCGTCGCCGAAGGCCGCGTTCCACAGGTCGGGGACCTTGGAGGGCAGGGCGACGATGGACTCCACGCCGTTCTCGATCATGTCGCCCATGCGGTCCACGGACTGGCCGAAGCTGAGCGGCAGGATCTCGGTCTTGGCCGCGAAGCCCAGGTAGCCGGCGGGTACGTACTTGCCCTCGACGACCTCGCCGTCCTCGTCCTTCTGGACCACCTGGTTCTCGATCAGGGTGGGGTGGAGGGTCAGCTCCTTGCCGTCGCGGACGACGGTGAGGTCGGCGGGGCCGATGGTGTCGCGGATGCGCTCGGAGAGGGTGGCCCAGTCGTCGACGGGCTTGCCGTCGAAGGCGACGATCTTGTCGCCCTCCTTGAGCCCGGCGGCGTGCGCGGGTGACACCGGGTCGCCCTTGGCGCACGTGTCGCGCTTCTCGCTCTGCTCGATGACGCACTTCTGTACGCCGGCGACCTCGGTGGTCTGGGTGGCGAACCCGAACGTCATGGCGACGCCGAGGAAGATCGCGACGGCCAGGACGAGGTTCATGAAGGGGCCGGCGAACATGACGATGACGCGCTTCCACGGCTTGCGCGTGTAGAACAGCCGCGTCTCGTCGCCCGGCTGGAGCTCCTCGTACGCCGCCGACCGGGCGTCCTCGATCATGCCGCGGAACGGGGAGGTGGAGCGGGCCTCTATGCGGCCGTCGTCGCCGGGCGGGAACATCCCGATCATGCGGATGTAGCCGCCGGCCGGGATGGCCTTGATGCCGTACTCCGTCTCGCCCTTCTTCCGCGACCAGAGGGTGGGGCCGAAGCCCACCATGTACTGCGGCACGCGGATGCCGAAGAGCTTGGCCGTGGACAGGTGGCCGAGCTCGTGCCAGGCGATGGAGAACAGCAGCCCGACCGCGAAGAGCGCGATGCCGAGGATCGTCAACAGAATCGTCATGCGCGAGCCTCCGCGGTTGCCTTCGCCGTCAGTTCACGGGCCCGGGCCCGTGCCCAGGTCTCCGCCTCCAGGACGTCCGGCATGGTCAGGGAAGTTCCCTGGGCCGGGGTGCCGTGTTCGGTGACGACCGCCGTGACCGTGTCCATGATGCCGTTGAAGGGCAGCCGGCCGTCGAGGAACGCCGCCACGCACTCCTCGTTGGCCGCGTTGAAGACGGCCGGGGCCGTGCCGCCCAGCTCGCCGACGTGGCGGGCGAGGCCGACGGACGGGAACGCCTCGGTGTCGAGGGGGAAGAACTCCCAGGTGGACGCCTTGGACCAGTCGAAGGCGGGGGCGGCGTCGGGGACGCGTTCGGGCCAGCCGATGCCGATGGCGATCGGCCCGCGCATGTCGGGCGGGGTGGCCTGGGCGAGGGTGGACCCGTCGGTGAACTCCACCATGGAGTGCACGTAGGACTGGGGGTGTACGACGACCTCGATGCGGTCGAAGGGGATGTCGTAGAGCAGGTGGGCCTCGATGACCTCCAGGCCCTTGTTGACGAGCGTGGCGCTGTTGACCGTGATCACCGGGCCCATGGCCCAGGTGGGGTGCGCCAGGGCGTCCTCACGGGTGACGTGGGCCAGCTCCTCCCTCGTACGGCCGCGGAAGGGGCCGCCGGAGGCCGTCACGACCAGTTTGCGGACGTCGGCGCGGGTGCCGGCGGCCAGGGCCTGGAACAGCGCGGCGTGCTCGGAGTCGACCGGGATGATCTGGCCCGGCTTGGCCAGGGCCTTCACCAGGGGGCCGCCGACGATCAGGGACTCCTTGTTGGCGAGCGCGAGGGTGCGGCCCGCTTCGAGGGCGGCGAGGGTCGGCCCGAGGCCGATGGAGCCGGTGATGCCGTTGAGCACGGTGTGGCAGTCGGAGGCCGCGACCTCGGTGGCGGCGTCCGGTCCGGCGAGGATCTCGGGGAGCGGCTCGGTGCCGTACTGCTCCTTCAGCGCCTCCCGCAGCGCGGGCACCGCCTCCTCGCGCGCCACGGCCACCGTGCGCACCCGCAGTTGGCGCGCCTGCTCGGCGAGGAGCGCGGCCCGGCCGCCGGCGGCGGACAGGGCGGTGACGCGGAAGCGGTCGGGGTTGCGCAGCACCAGGTCGATCGCCTGGGTGCCGATGGACCCGGTGGAGCCGAGGACGACGATGTCCCGGCGGCCTTCGGCCGGATCGAAGGCGATGTGCGGGTCTGCGAGGGGGGCTGGGCTGTCGCTCATGCCCCCCATTCTTGCCGCATCCGCGCCGTGCCCCGACCCGGCATCCCCTAAGCCAGGGATGTGAACTTCTCCCAATGGGCGTGGAAGTCCGGGAAGGTCTTGCGTACGCAGCCGGGGTCGTCGAAGGAAATGCCGGGGGTGCGCAGGCCCGTGACGGCGAACGACATGACGATGCGGTGGTCGCCGTGCGTGATGATCTCGGCGGGGGTGGGGGTGCCGGGGTGGATTTCGATCCAGTCGGGGCCGGTGGTGACCGTGATCCCGAGGCGCCGGAGGTTCTCCGCGCACGCCTCCAGCCGGTCGCACTCCTTGACGCGGGTGTTGGCGACGTCCTCGATGCGGACCGGGCCGTCGGCGTACGGGGCGAGGGCGGCGAGGGTCGGCATGGTGTCGGAGATGTCACGCATGTTGACGGTGAGGCCGCTGAGGCGGCCGGTGCCGCGCACGGTGGTGCCGTCGGCGGTGACCGTGACGTCGGCGCCCATGCGGCGGAGGACGTCCACGAAGGCGAGGTCGCCCTGGAGGGCGCCGGTGCCGAGGCCGGGGACGGTGACCTCGCGGCCGGTGAGCGCGGCGGCGGCGAAGAAGTAGCTGGAGGTGGAGGCGTCGGGCTCGATGGCGTAGGTGGTGGCGCGGTAGCCGGTGGGCGGGACGGTGAAGACGTTCTTGTCCCGGGTGGGCTCGGCGCCGAAGGCGCGCATCATGGCGAGGGTGATCTCGACGTACGGCTCCGAGACCAGGTCCGTGACGGTGATCGTGAGGCCCTCGGCGGTGAGCGGGCCGAGCATGAGGAGCGCGGTGAGGTACTGGGACGACTGCCCGGCATTCAGCGTGAGCGCGCCGCCCTTGATGCCGGAGGCGGCGATCCGCAGCGGGTGGTGGCCCTCGGCCGCCTCGTGGCGCAGGTCGACGCCGAGGGTGCGCAGCGCCCTTGTGAGCGGCGCGAGGGGGCGGCGGCGCATCTGCGCGGAGGCGTCGAACCGGAAGTCGCCGTGCCCGGCGGCGGCGAGGGCGGGCAGGAACCGTGCGGTGGTGGCGCCGTCGCGGCAGTAGACGTCGGCGGTTCCGGCGGCCGGACCGGCCGGGCGGCCCTGGACGCACCATTGATGGGCGCCGCGCTCCACCTCGTACCCGAGGGTCGTCAGCCCCTCGGCGAAGCCTTCGGTGTCGTCGGAGACGAGCGGGCGCACGAGCGTGGTGGTGCCGTCGGCCGCGGCGGCGAGGAACAGGGCGCGGGCGGTGACGGACTTGGAGCCGGGGATGTCGATGACGGTCACGGCGCCCATCCTGCCGTTTGGGGGCGGGTGGGCGCCGCGCGTCTCACGAACTGGTCAGCGGATGGGACGGTGGACGTTCTCGCGGGTGGAGGGGCCGGGGGTGGCGTCGGCGATCCAGGGGCCGTCGCCGCTGGGGTCGATGATGCCCTCCTCCAGCCAGGTGTACGTCCCGGCCAGGACGCCCTTGACGACCTTGCGGTCGAGGTCGTCGGTGTTGTTCCAGAGCCGGCCGAACAGCTCCTCCACCCGGATGCGGGCCTGGCGGCAGAAGGCGTCCGCGAGCTGGTACGCCTCGCGGCCGTGCGCCTCGGTGGTGCGCAGCAGCTCCGCCCGTACACAGGCGGCGCTCATGGCGAACAGCTCGGCGCCGATGTCGACGATCCGGCCGAGGAAGCCCTGCTTGGTCTCCATGCGGCCCTGCCAGCGGGACATGGCGTAGAAGGTGGAGCGGGCCAGCTTGCGGGAGGTGCGCTCGACGTAGCGGAGGTGGGTGGACAGGTCGGCGTGGCCGGCGGGGTGGAACTCCGCGTACGCGCGCGGCAGTTGGCCCGGGCCGGCGACCAGTTTGGGCAGCCAGCGGGCGTAGAACACGCCGGCCTGGGCGCCGGCCCTCGCCTTGTCGCCCAGCGACTTGTCGGGGTCGATGATGTCGCCGGCGACGGCGAGGTGGGCGTCGACGGCCTCGCGCGCGATCAGCAGGTGCATGATCTCCGTCGAGCCCTCGAAGATCCGGTTGATCCGCAGGTCGCGCAGGAGCTGTTCGGCGGGTACGGCCCGTTCGCCGCGGGCGGCGAGGGAGTCGGCGGTCTCGTAGCCGCGGCCGCCGCGGATCTGGACCAGCTCGTCGGCCATGAGCCAGGCCATCTCGGAGCCGTACAGCTTGGCGAGGGCGGCTTCGATGCGGATGTCGTTGCGGTCCTCGTCGGCCATCTGGCTGGACAGGTCCAGGACCGCTTCGAGGGCGAAGGTGGTGGCGGCGATGAAGGAGATCTTCGCGCCGACGGCCTCGTGGTGGGCGACGGGCTTGCCCCACTGTTCGCGTACGGCCGACCATTCCCGGGCGATCTTCAGGCACCACTTGCCGGCGCCCGCGCACATGGCGGGCAGGGAGAGCCGCCCGGTGTTGAGGGTGGTGAGCGCAATCTTCAGGCCGGCGCCCTCGGGGCCGATGCGGTTGGCGGCGGGGACGCGCACCTGGTGGAAGCGGGTGACGCCGTTCTCCAGGCCCCGCAGGCCCATGAAGGCGTTGCGGTTCTCCACGGTGACGCCGTCGGACCCGGCCTCGACGATGAAGGCGGTGATGCCGCCCTTGTGCCCCTCGGACTTCGGTACGCGGGCCATGACGACCATGAGGTCGGCGACGACGCCGTTGGTGGTCCACAGCTTCACGCCGTCGATGACGTAGTCGTCGCCGTCCGGGACGGCGGTGGTGGCCAGGCGGGCCGGGTCGGAGCCGACGTCGGGCTCGGTGAGGAGGAAGGCGGAGATGTCCGTGCGGGCGAGCCTTGGGAGGTAGGTCTCCTTCTGCTCGGGCGTGCCGAAGAGTTTGAGCGGCTGCGGTAGGCCGATCGACTGATGGGCGGAGAGCAGCGCGCCGACGGCGGGGCTCACGGAACCGGCCAGGGCCAGGGCCTTGTTGTAGTACACCTGGGTGAGGCCGAGGCCGCCGTACTTGGTGTCGATCTTCATCCCGAGGGCGCCGATCTCCTTGAGGCCGTCGATGACGGCGTCGGGGATGCGGGCCTCCCGCTCGATCAGGGCGCCGTCGAGCTTCGTCTCGCAGAAGTCGCGGAGCTTGGCGAGGAACTCCTCGCCGCGCTGGACGTGTTCGGTGGCGGGCAGCGGGTGCGGGTGGATCAGGTCGAGCCGGAAGCGCCCCAGGAACAGCTCCTTGGCGAAGCTGGGCTTGCGCCAGTCCTGTTCGCGGGCGGCCTCGGCGACCTGGCGGGCTTCGCGCTCGGAGACCTTGGGCTTGTGGTGGGGGCCGGACATGGTGGGCTCACCTCGCCGCTTCAGTCGGGGGCGGCCGGCCGGTGGTCCTACCGACCGGTGCTACTCGACCGTATTACCCGATTACGGCGGGTACGAAAAGGCGGCCCGAACCCCCGCACAGTGGGTTCGGGCCGCCGGTCTTGGGCCGTACGAGTGGCGTGCTGTTACAGGGCCAGGCCCGTGAGGACCAGCACGCGCTCGTAGGTGTAGTCGTCCATCGCGTAGCGGACGCCCTCGCGGCCGACGCCGGACTGCTTGGCGCCGCCGTACGGCATCTGGTCGGCGCGGTAGGAAGGGACGTCGCCGATGATCACGCCGCCGACCTCAAGGGCGCGGTGGGCGCGGAAGGCGGTCTGGAGGTCGTGGGTGAACACGCCCGCCTGGAGGCCGAACTTGGAGTCGTTGACCTTGGCGAACGCCTCGGCCTCGCCGTCGACCTTGTGCAGGGTCAGGACCGGGCCGAAGACCTCCTCGCAGGCGAGGGTGACGTCGGCGGGCAGGTTCTCCAGCACGGTCGGGGCGTAGGTGGCGCCGTCGCGCTTGCCGCCGGTGAGCAGCTTGGCGCCGGCGCCCACGGCCTCGTCGACCCAGGCCTCGACGCGCTTGGCGGCGTCCTCGCTGACCAGCGGGCCGACGTCGGTGGTGTCGTCGGACGGGTCGCCGGTGCCCTGGGCCTCGACGGCGGTGACGACCTTGGCGACCAGCCGGTCGTACACGGAGGCGTCGGCGATGACGCGCTGCACCGAGATGCAGGACTGGCCGCCCTGGTAGTTGGAGAAGGTGGCGATGCGGGTCGCCGCCCAGTCCAGGTCCTCCTCGGAGGACCAGTCGCCGAGGACGACGGCGGCGGCGTTGCCGCCCAGCTCCAGGGTGCAGTGCTTGTGCGGCACGGACTCCTGGATGGCGTAGCCGACCTTGTCGGAGCCGGTGAAGGAGATGACCGGCAGGCGCTCGTCCTTGACGAGGGCGGGCATGCGGTCGTTGGTGACCGGCAGGATCGACCAGGAGCCGGCCGGCAGGTCCGTCTCGGCGAGCAGGTCACCGAGGATGAGGCCGGACAGCGGGGTGGCCGGGGCGGGCTTGAGGATGATCGGCGCGCCGACGGCGATGGCCGGGGCGATCTTGTGGGCGCACAGGTTCAGCGGGAAGTTGAACGGCGCGATACCGAGGACGACGCCCTTGGGGAAGCGGCGCGTGAGGCCCAGGCGGCCGGTGCCGCCGGCGTCGGTGTCGAGGCGCTGGGCCTCGCCACCGTTGAAGCGGCGGGCCTCCTCGGCGGCGAAGCGGAACACCGAGACGGCGCGGCCGACCTCGCCACGGGCCCACTTGATGGGCTTGCCGTTCTCGGCGGAGATCAGCCGGGCGATCTCCTCGGTGCGCTCGGCGAGCCGCTTCGACACGTGGTCGAGGGCGGCGGCGCGGACGTGGGCCGGGGTCGCGGCGAACTCGTCGATCACCGCGTGCGCGGCGGCCACGGCCTCTTCGACCTGGGCCTCGGTGGGCACGCTCACCTGGCCGACGAGGCGGCCGTCCCAGGGGGAGGTGACGTCGAAGGCGGTCTCGCCGGTGGCCTGGCGGCCGGCGAGCCAGAAGGCGGTGGCAGTCATTCGCGAATCCCGGCCCTTTCGAAGCTGTGCGGAGTTGGGGCTGTCTCTGCTCACACGGTAGGGCCGGGAGGGCGCGCGGTCGCTTGTCCGGGATGGAGTGGTACTCGGGCTCAGTTTCGCCGTTCCGTACTGACGATGAGGCAGACCCCGGCCACCACGACCGCGCCACCGAGGGCGATCGGCCAGGTCAGCGCCTCGCCGAGGATCAGCGCGCCGAGGAGGACGGCGACGACGGGGTTGACGTAGGCATAGGTCGCGACGAGGGAGAGCGGGGCGGTCTGGAGGAGCCAGGCGTACGCGGTGAAGGCCAGCAGCGAACCGAAGAGGATGAGGTAGGCGAGGGCGGTCCAGGAGCGGGCGGAGAAGGCGCCCACGTCCAGGCCGCGCTGCTCGCCCCGGACGAGTCCGAGGAGCAGGCAGCCGAGGCCGCCGGCGATCATCTCGTAGGCGCTCGCGGTGAAGGGGTTGGCGGGCATGGGTATCCGGGACGAGGAGAAGGTCCCGACGGACCACAGCACGGTCGCCACGATCACGGTGAGCACGCCGCCGATCCGTACGTCGCCGCTCAGGCCGGGCAGGGTGAGGACGGCGAGCCCGGCGAGGCCGAGCAGGACGCCGGTGTACGCGCCCCGGCCCGGCCGCTCCCCGAAGAGGGTGCGCAGCAGTACGACCCAGGCGGGGACGACCGCGATGAGCAGCGCGGTGAGCCCGGAGGGCACGGAGGTCTCGGCGAGGACGACGAGCCCGTTGCCGCCGAGCAGCAGGCACAGCCCGACCACGGCGGCGGACGCGAGCTGCGCGCGGGTGACCTTCAGGACGCCGGGACCCTTCCGCCAGGCCAGCAGCGCGGCGAGGAGGAGGCCGGCGACGACGAACCTGACGCCGGCCGACAGGAAGGGCGGCATGGTCTCGACGACGACGGCGATGCCGAGGTAGGTGGACCCCCACACCACGTACACGATCGCCAGCGCGGCCCACACGGCGCCGGTGATACGGCGAGCGGGGCGGGCGTGACGGTCGGTCGGGGTGATTGAGGCCGGGGCTGCGGCGCGGCTTGTCATGCACCGGAGACTATGGATCTTACGACCGGAACGGCAAGGAATTTGCCCGCATCCGGGCAGGCTTTGGGCCTTGAGGCCCCACGGTCCGCACCTGGCGTGCACCGGGTGGGGCCGTGCAGGGTCGCCCCCGCAGAGGTTGGCGGCTCCGTAACGGCTTCCTTTGCCGGCACCCAAGGCCGCCGGCCTCGAGGAGGTGAGCCCGGAGGGGCCCCGCCCCCACCCCACCCGGGGTGACCGCCGACCCACCGGCCCGCACCCGGGGTCACCGAGAACAGGCACCGCCCCAGTGCGTTGTGCGCGGAGGCACCCCACAACGGGAAGCCCCCAGGGACGCCGGGAACGGGCACCGACCCGGCGGGCACCGCTACCGCCCCGGCGGGCACCGCCCCGGCCGGCACCGTTACGGCGTCGGGGCGCCGCCCGTGGCCTTCAGGGCCAGCCAGAGCTCCATCCGGACGTCCGGGTCGTCGAGTGAGCGGCCCAGGATCTCCTCGACGCGGCGCATCCGGTACCGCAGCGTGTGCCGGTGGACGCCCAGGTCCGCCGCGGCCGCGTCCCACTGGCCGTGGCGGGAGAGCCAGGCGCGCAGCGAGGCGACCAGGTCGCCACGGCCGGTCGCGTCGTGTTCGTACAGCGCGCGCAGCATGCCGTCCGCGAACGCCCGCACCGCGTCGTCGGCCAGCAGCGGCAGCACCGAGCCGGCCGCCAGCTCCTCGTGCTCGACCAGCGCGCGGCCGCGCCGGCGGGCCACCGACAGGGCCTGCTCGGCCTGCTTGTACGCGGCGCCCGCCGCGATCGGGCCGGTCGGAGCCGACAGGCCGATGACGACCCCGGCCTCCTCGGCCTCCTTCTCGGCGTACGCCTCGCACGCGGTGGCCACCGCGCCCCCGTCCCCGGCCAGCACGACCAGCCGCTCGTCGCCCTCCGGCACGGTCAGCACCGTCTCGCCGGTGCGGGCGGCCGCCGTTTCCAGGGTGTCGGCGAGGGCGGGCAGCGGCGCATCGGCGTTCGGGTCGCGCTCGGCCGAGGCGGGCTCGGCGATCAGCAGCCGGAACGGGGCGTCGAGCAGCCCGCCGTACAGGTCGCCCGCCACGGCCCGGGCGTGGTCCGGCTGCCCGGACAGCATCATGCGCAGCACCGCCGCGCCGAGCCGCTGCTCGGCCGCCTGGAGGGAGCGCGACCGCTCGGTGGTGAGCGTCAGCAGGGCGATGGCCGAGTGGACGGCGTACCGTTCCGCCGTCCCCAGCGGCGCGCCCGTGCCCACCGCCAGGGCGCCCCGGACCCGCCGCCCGCTGCCCAGCGACTGGAGCTCCACCCGGTCCTCGGTGCCGCCGACCACCGCGCTGGCGGGCGCCGACCGCTCCCGGAGCCGTTCCACGTCGGGGGTGAGCCGTGCGGCCCGGCGCGCCGCCCACTCGGGCGCCGCGGCCAGCACGGCGCCGGACGCGTCGTACAGCGCCGCCCAGCCGTCCACGTGGGCGGCGAGCCGCGTCACGACGGCGCCGGGGCCCTCGGCGAGGGCGGCCCGGGTCATCTCGCGCTGGGCTTCGAACCCGGCTGTCACCGCCCGGTACTGGTCGGCCGCGATGGCCGCCGACACCGCCTTGGAGATGGCGAGGAACGGGGTGCGGCGCGGCACCTCCAGCAGCGGCAGGCCCTGCTCGCGGGCCGCGTCGACCAGGGCCTGCGGGGTCTCGTCGTAGTTGACGCCGACGGCGAAGCCGAGGCCGACGACCCCGGCGTCGGCCAGCCGCTTGACGTAGCGGCGCATGGCCTCGGGGTTCTCGGCGTCCAGCTTCATGGCGGTGACCATGAGCAGCTCACCGCCCTCCATGTAGGGGACGGGGTCGGTGAGCTCGCTGACGTGTGCCCAGCGGACGGGTGTGTCGAGGCGGTCCTCCCCGGCGCGGACGGTGAGCTTCAGCGCCGAGTGCTGGACGAGCGAGGCGAGCGTGAGCGGCATGGCGGGACCGTCGGACTTTCGGCAGGGGGATCAGATTTCGCCGTCCCGTATGAACGACTCCCCTCAATTCTGCCAGGTTGTCACGTCACGTCACGTTCGCAGGTCGACCAGAAGCGGAGGGACATGTTCCCCTCGCACGCCTGTCAGGGACAGTACGGCATGCCCGGGAGGCACCGCGTGGGCGAGGTCCGAGGCGGACCAGCGCTGCCGTTCGACCTCCCGTACGGTCACCGCCTCGGCCGTCGCCGCCTTGCCGGTCACCAGGCGGCGCAGGAAGTGCAGGGCCTTGGTGAGCGGCTCGTCGGAGATGATCTGCCGGTTGGTGACGTCCCGGGTCTGCACCCACTCGGTGCCCCAGGTCTCCGCGAACCGCCCGCCGTCCCAGGGCGCGATGCCCGCGAACGCCATCCGGCACCCGACGGCGCCCAGCAGCGGCCCGCGCAGCGCCTCGGGCACGTCCTCCAGGGTGCGCAGCGCCAGGACGACACCCGCGTGCGCCGAGCGCAGGCGCTGGATGGCGCGTACGGAGTCGGCGGTGACCGTGTACGTGGCGTCGTCCAGGACCAGGCAGGCGAACAGCGACCGGTCGCCGCGCGCCAGGGCCGCCTCGGTGAACTGGGCCAGCAGCAGCCGGGCCACGATGCGGGACGCCTCGGCGTGCCCGCGCTCGGGCAGGTCGACGCGGACGCGCAGCGGGTGCTCGATGGCGCGCGGCGAGAACCGGCGCCCTTCGGTGTCGGTGCGGAAGAACCGGGCGAAGGCGGGCCGGTCGAGGAAGGCGATCCGCTCGGCCAGCAGCACTCCGACGTCGTCGCCGCGCTCGGCCTGCCGCTCCCGCGCGTCCAGCTCGCGGAGCTGGGCCGGGTCGTCGGCCACGGCCGCGCGCAGCTCGGCCAGTGCCTTGGGCGCCCCGCCGAGCAGCTCGCGCAGCTCCGGTACGGCGGGGAAGTGGCCGTGCGCGGCCCGGTAGGGGCCGATGAGCTGGGCCAGCGCGGTGGCGGCGCGGCGGCTGTCGGGGACGAGGTCGCCGACGAGGGCCTCGGCGAGCATCCGGGCGGCCTCGTCGGGGTCGTCGGCGCCGCCGTAGAGGTCGAGGTCGTGGGTGGAGTCGGGTCGGCCGACGGAGACGATCACGTCGAAGGCGGCGTCCGGGGCGAGGGCGGTGCCGTGGGCGGTCACGGCGACGACGGCGGCGCGGTTGGCGAGGGCCTGGAGGCACAGGGACTCCACGACCGGGCGCACCAGCCGGACCGTTTTGCCGGACCCGGCGGGCCCGACGGCCAGCAGCGAGGTGCCGAGCACGGCGGGCTCCAGGGCGACCCCGGTGGTGCGCCGGGCGTAGGGGTTGCGGGGGTGGTCGGCCGCGGTGCCGATCCGCACCTGGGCGGTAGCCAGGTCGTGGGCGGCCGTGCGGACGGGCAGGTCGCGCACGCCCGACGGGTGGGCGCACGCGGCGGGCCCGTGGGCGCGCACGGCGTCGGTGAACGCGGCGAGCCGGTCCGGATGGGTGCGCACGCCCTGCCAGGCCCGCCGGATGCGGGCGTAGTCCACGTCGCCGAGCGCCCCGGCCCGGGTGGCCTCGGCGAGCCTGGCCGCCGCGTCGGTGAGCCCGGCGTCCCGCAGCTCGGGCCAGTCGGCGGGGTCGGCGTCCGGGGGCGGCGGCGGGGGCGGGGTGTCCTTCTTCTTCGCGTACCGGCGCCAGATCTCGGGGATGTGGCCGATCCGGGCGAAGAAGACCAGCAGGCCGCCGCCGACGAGGGCGTAGTACACATAGCTGGCCGTGGCCCAGGTGCCCGGCTGGGTGCGCCACTCGTCGGGGGTGAACGCCAGGAGCGGCCAGAGCCAGTAGTAGCCCAGGTACCCGTTCCACAGCAGGGACCACAGGAGCCAGCCGCTGAGCAGGGCGATCACCGCGCCGGCGAACAGCCGGCGGGCGGGCACCGTCTCCGGCTCCTCCTCCGGGCGCGGCCGGTGCCCGAACCGCCACACCCCGGGCTCGGCCGCCGGCCGGGGCGTGCGCAGCCACTGCGCGGTACCCCCGCCGGCGGGCGCCGGGGCGTGCCGGGGCGGGGGCGGCACGGGCGGCTTGCCGACGTGGCTGCGCCGTGCCTCGTACGTACCGTCGGTGTCCATGAACCCCTGCCCCCTGACCAGCCAGGTCCCGCGCGTCTGTGCCTCCGTCAATCTAGCCGTCCGGCCGGGGCGGTTCACCGACCTGTGGACAACTCCGAAGCGGCGGGGCGGCGGGGGGCGGCTATGTCCGTCCCGGACAAGGACACGGCACCGACCACTCCCTAACGGAGCATGCCCACCCCCCTCCCCCAGCCCTAGCCTGCGGAAGAAAGAGAAGTAGCGTCCGAAAGACCCCACCCCAGGAGCCCCGCATGACCGAAATCCCGCAGGAGCGCCGCGTCGTCACCGCCATCCCCGGCCCGAAGTCGCAGGAGCTTCAGGCCCGCCGTCTGTCCGCGGTCGCGGGCGGCGTGGGGTCCGTGCTGCCGGTCTTCACGACCCGCGCCGGTGGCGGTGTGATCGAGGACGTCGACGGCAACCGCCTGATCGACTTCGGTTCCGGTATCGCCGTGACCTCGGTGGGCGCCTCCGCCGAGGCGGTCGTGCGCCGGGCGAGCGCCCAGCTCGAGCAGTTCACGCACACGTGCTTCATGGTCACGCCGTACGAGGGCTACGTCGAGGTCTGTGAGGCGCTCGCCGAGCTGACCCCGGGCGACCACGCCAAGAAGTCCGCGCTGTTCAACAGCGGTGCCGAGGCCGTCGAGAACGCGGTGAAGATCGCCCGCTCGTACACCAAGCGCCAGGCCGTCGTCGTCTTCGACCACGGCTACCACGGCCGTACGAACCTCACGATGGCGCTGACGGCCAAGAACATGCCGTACAAGCACGGCTTCGGTCCCTTCGCGCCCGAGGTCTACCGCGTCCCGGTCGCCTACGGCTACCGCTGGCCGACCGGCGCCGAGAACTGTGGCCCCGAGGCCGCCGCGCAGGCGATCGACCAGATCACCAAGCAGATCGGCGCCGAGAACGTCGCCGCGATCATCATCGAGCCGGTGCTCGGCGAGGGCGGCTTCATCGAGCCGGCCAAGGGCTTCCTGCCGGCGATCGTGAAGTTCGCCAACGACAACGGCATCGTCTTCGTCGCGGACGAGATCCAGTCCGGCTTCTGCCGCACCGGCCAGTGGTTCGCGTGCGAGGACGAGGGCGTCGTCCCGGACCTGATCACCACCGCCAAGGGCATCGCGGGCGGCCTGCCGCTCGCCGCCGTCACCGGCCGCGCCGAGATCATGGACGCCGTGCACGGCGGTGGCCTGGGCGGCACCTACGGCGGCAACCCGGTGGCCTGCGCCGGTGCGCTCGGTGCCATCGAGACGATGAAGGAGCTCGACCTCAACGGCAAGGCGAAGCGCATCGAGGAGGTCATGAAGGGCCGCCTCTCCGCCATGCAGGAGAAGTACGAGATCATCGGCGACATCCGTGGCCGCGGCGCCATGATCGCGATCGAGCTGGTGAAGGACCCGGCGACCAAGGAGCCGAACCCGGAGGCCGCCGGCGCGCTCGCCAAGGCCTGCCACGCGGAGGGCCTGCTGGTCCTGACCTGTGGCACCTACGGCAACGTGCTGCGCTTCCTGCCGCCGCTGGTCATCGGCGAGGACCTCCTCAACGAGGGCCTGGACATCATCGAGAACGCGTTCGCCGGCATCTGAGACCGGCAGCGGCACGGCGCGGCCCGAGCCCGGGCATGACGCTGTGCGACCGGTTGTGAAGAAGCAGTGGGGGGCCGATGGCGGGATGGAGATCCGGCTGTCGGTCCCCCCGTTCTCTGCCGTACGGTTTCTGCAGATGAGAGAAACACCCCGTCCGCAGGGGACTGCGGACGGCTCCGGGACGGAGCCTCCCCAGCCTCGTCCTGGTCGTGCCCTCGCGCACACCACCGGAGCTTCGGGCTCCGGATCTCCTCACCGATCGGACAGTCGCCCGCCCCACACCCCCCGGGGCGCGCGGCACACCGGTCTTGGCGGCCGCCTCGGAACCACCCCCCCTGTTCCGGGGCGGCCGGCTCTTCTTCTGGCGGTGTTCGCCGTCATCACCTGGCAGGTCGTCGTCCACGGCCCCCTCGCCCGGCTGGACGAGCGCGCGAGCCGCGCCCTGGCGGGCCGTGGCCCCGCCCCCCTGACCGAACTGCTCGCGGACCTGGGCAACATGCAGGTGGCCCTCCCCGTCCTGGCCGCCGCGGCGGCCTACGCGGTCCGGCGCGGCCGCCGCGCCCAGGCGCTGTACGCGGCCCTCGCCATGGCGCTCGTACCCCTCCTGGTCGTACCGCTGAAACTGCTCGTGGACCGGGTGGGCCCGCTCACCCCGGAGACCGGCTACTACCCCTCCGGGCACACCGCGACGGCCCTGGTGGCGTACTGCGGCGCGGCGCTCCTGGTGCACCGGCGCCTGCTGCCGGTCGCGGTCCTGCTGACGGTGGCGACGGGCATCGGGCTCGTACTGCGCGGCTACCACTGGCCGCTGGACGTGGTGGCGAGCGCGTGCCTGTTCGGCGCCGGCGCCGCCCATGTGCGCCGCGGACGGGGTCAAGGCTCCTGACGCCTCGCCAGGTGCGCCGCCGCCTCGTGCATCGCCAGCTCCAGCAGCGCCGGGTCGGTCAGCGTGCCCCTGCCGTCGGGCAGCACCAGCCAGCGCGCCGCGCCCGTCACCCGGCCCGGGTACGGCACGACGATCCAGGTGCCGCGGCCGGCGGCCCGCATCCCGGTGCCGACCCACCGCGCGGCGGTGCCCACGGGCACGAAGAAGCCCAGGCGCGCGTCGCCGAAGTCGGCGAGCACCGGGCCCGGGTGGTCGACGAGCCGGCACAGGACGTCGAGTGTGGCGTGGCCGAGCTCGGCCGGGGTGATCAGCACGTCCCAGCGCCGGCCGGCGGGCAGGAGCGCGACCCCGAGGGGGTTGCGCTCCCACTCCCACCGGCAGGCGTCGGGATCCGGCGCCACCGCCGCCAGCCACTCCACCGCGGCCTTGGCCCCCGAACCAGTCATCGCCCGCTGCCTCCATGTCCGTGTCTGTGACTGCCCCGGCGGGCAGTGCGTTCACACGGGGAGAGGGGGGTCCGCGTGGATCATTACGCGACTGGGGCACCGGCGTGGTGGTGAACCGGGTCGCCGGGGGCGCGCGACGGGCGCATTCTGCTCAACCGCCGGAGCCGGTCCCGATCGTCCGGCTCAACTGTCGAAACCGAGCCCCAGCCGGTCCATCGCCTTGAGCCAGAGGTTGCGGCGGCCCCCGTTGGCGTCGGCGCGGGCCAGGGACCACTTGGTCAGCCCGATGCCCGCCCAGGCGATCGGCTCCGGCGGGAACGGCAGCGGCTTGGTGCGCACCATCTCCAGCTCCGTACGCTCGGTCCGCTCGCCCGACAGCAGGTCGAGCATCACGTCCGCCCCGAAGCGGGTCGCGCCGACGCCCAGGCCCGTGAAGCCCGCCGCGTACGCGACCCGTCCCGCGTGCGCCGTGCCGAAGAACGCCGAGAAGCGGGAGCAGGTGTCGATGGCGCCGCCCCAGGCGTGGCTGAACCGGACACCCTCCAACTGCGGGAAGCAGCGGAAGAAGTGCTCGGCGAGCTTGAGGTAGGTCTCGGGACGGTGATCGTGTTCCGCGCGGACGCGCCCGCCGAACGGGTAGACGGCGTCGTAACCGCCCCACAGGACGCGGTTGTCGGCGGAGAGCCGGAAGTAGTGGAACTGGTTGGCGCTGTCCCCCAGGCCCTGGCGGTTCTTCCAGCCGATGGACCGGAGCTGTTCGTCCGTCAGGGGTTCGGTCATCAGCGCGTAGTCGTACACGGGAACCGTGTACGCCCGGACGCGCTTGACCAGCGAGGGGAAGACGTTGGTGCCGAGCGCGACCTGCCGGGCGAAGACCCTCCCGTAGGGTGTGCGTACGGCCATCCCGGCACCCGCGCGGGCCAGTTCCAGGCCCCGGGTGTTCTCGTAGACGCGCACGCCCAGCTCGACGCAGGCACGCTTGAGGCCCCACGCCAGCTTGGCCGGGTGCAGCATGGCGACGCCGCGCCGGTCCCACAGCCCGCCCAGGAAGGTGGGCGAGTCGACCTGGGCGCGCACGGCGTCCCGGTCGAGGAGCTCCAGGCCGCCGGCGAGACCGAGCCGGTCGGCCTCCTCGTACATCCCGGTCAGCTCGGTCACCTGGTGGGGCTCGGTGGCGACGTCGATCTCGCCGGTGCGCTCGAAGTCGCAGTCGATGCCGTACGCGGTGACGGCGGCCTCGATGGCGTCGAGGTTCTTCTCCCCCAGCTCTTCGAGGGTGGCGAGCTCGTCCGGCCAGCGGGCGAGGCCGTTGCCGAAGCCGTGGGTGAGGGAGGCGGCGCAGAAGCCGCCGTTGCGGCCGGAGGCGGCCCAGCCCGCCTCCCGGCCCTCGATGAGGACGACGTCCCGCGCGGGGTCCCGCTCCTTGGCGAGGAGCGCGGTCCACAGGCCGCTGTAGCCGCCTCCGACGACAAGCAGGTCGCAGTGCTCGGTACCGGTGAGGGCGGGCAGCGCGGCGGGCTTGCCGGGGTCTTCCAGCCAGAAGGGGACGGGCTGGGCGTCCGAGAGTGATTGTGCAGCAGTACGCATGGCAACTGGGGCCATGGTTTCCAACTCCCTCAGGAACTCATGGGGCTTCGGTGCGCTTGCGCCGGCCGGCCGCGACCTGTCCGGCGACGACCACCAGGACCGCGATGACGAACATCGCCGTGCCGATGACGTTGATCTGTACGGGCGTGCCGCGCTGTGCCGAGCCCCACACGAACATGGGGAAGGTCACGGTGGAGCCCGCGTTGAAGTTGGTGATGATGAAGTCGTCGAACGACAGCGCGAAGGCGAGCAGGGCGCCCGCCGCGATGCCGGGTGCGGCGATGGGCAGGGTGACCCGCAGGAAGGTCTGCACGGGTCCCGCGTACAGGTCCCTGGCGGCCTCCTCCAGGCGCGGGTCCATGGACATCACGCGCGCCTTGACGGCCACCACGACGAAGCTCAGGCAGAACATGATGTGCGCGATGAGGACCGTCCAGAAGCCCAGCTCGGCGCCCATGTTGAGGAACAGCGTGAGCAGCGAGGCGGCCATGACCACCTCGGGCATGGACATCGGCAGGAAGATCAGCGAGTTGATCGCGCCACGCGCCCGGAAGCGGTAGCGGACCAGCGCGAAGGCGATCATGGTGCCCAGGAGGGTGGCGCCGAGGGTCGCCCAGGCTGCGATCTGGAGCGACAGCGTGAGCGAGCCGCACAGGTCGGCGACGCCGCAGGGGTCCCGCCAGGCGTCGGTGGAGAACTCCCGCCAGGAGTAGTTGAAGCGCCCCGCCGGCTTGTTGAACGAGAACACCATCACGATGACGTTCGGCAGGATCAGGTACGCGAGGGTCAGCAGACCCGCGATGACGACGAGGTTCTTGCGGAGCCAGCGCATCAGACCAGGTCCTCCGTTCCGGCCCGGCGGATGTAGACGGTGACCATGATCAGCACGATGGCCATCAGGATGAAGGACAGCGCGGCCGCCGTCGGGTAGTCCAGCACCCGGAGGAACTGCGACTGGATGACGTTGCCGACCATCTTGGTGTCGGTCGAGCCGAGCAGTTCGGCGTTGACGTAGTCGCCGCTCGCCGGGATGAAGGTGAGCAGCGTCCCGGAGACCACGCCCGGCATGGACAGCGGGAAGGTCACCTTGCGGAAGGTGGTGGCGGGCGACGCGTACAGGTCCTTGGCCGCCTCGTGCAGCCGCCCGTCGATCCGCTCCAGCGAGGTGTAGAGCGGCAGGATCATGAACGGCAGGAAGTTGTACGTGAGGCCGCAGACCACCGCCATGGGCGTGGCCAGGACGCGGTCCCCCTGGGTCCAGCCCAGCCAGTTGGTGACCTCCAGGACGTGCAGGGCGTCCAGCGCGCCGACGACGGCGCCGCCGTCCGCCAGGATCGTCTTCCAGGCCAGCGTACGGATGAGGAAGCTGGTGAAGAACGGCGCGATGACCAGGACCAGGAGCAGGTTGCGCCAGCGGCCCGCCTTGAAGGCGATGAGGTACGCGAGCGGATAGCCGAGCAGCAGGCACAGGACGGTGGCGGTGCCCGCGTACAGCAGGGACCGGACGAACTGCGGCCAGTACTCGGTGAAGGCCTCCCAGTAGGTCTGGAAGTGCCAGGTGACCTCGAAGCCCCGCTCCAGGGAGCCGGTCTGCACGGAGGTGGACGCCTGGTAGACCATCGGCAGCGCGAAGAAGACGAGCAGCCAGAGGATGCCGGGCAGGAGCAGCCAGTAGGGGACGAGCCGTTTGCGCGTGGCCGTCTTGCGTACGACGGCGGGTGGCGCCTCGGGGGCGGCCGGTGCTTCGGTGATCGTCACGCCCCGTCCTCCACCTTTTCCATGCCCGCCTCGATGTCCTGGGCGGCGTCCAGGCCGAAGGTGTGCGCGGGGTTCCAGTGCAGGACGACCTCGGCGCCGGGGACCAGGCGGGAGTCGCGCTCGATGTTCTGCTCGTACACCTGGAGGCCGCCGCCGGCCGGGCTGTCCACGACGTACTGGGTGGAGACACCGATGAAGGAGGTGTCGACGATCCGGCCGGTGACCTTGTTGCGCCCGGTGGCGACCGCGCCCGCGTCGTCGGCGTGAGCGAGCGTGATCTTCTCCGGGCGGATGCCGACCAGCACCTTGCCGCCGGTCGTGGTGGGGGCGGAGCACCGGTCGGCGGGCAGCCGCAGTGTGCCGTCGCCGGCGGTCACCATGACGTCGGCACCCGCCTCAACGACCTCGGCCTCGATGAGGTTGGACGTACCCAGGAAGTTGGCGACGAACGTGGTGCGCGGGTTCTCGTAGAGGTCGGCGGGCGCGCCGAGCTGTTCCACGCGGCCGCCGTTCATCACCGCGACGGTGTCGGCCATGGTCATGGCCTCCTCCTGGTCGTGGGTGACGTGGACGAAGGTGATGCCGACCTCGGTCTGGATGCGCTTGAGTTCGAGCTGCATCTGGCGGCGCAGCTTGAGGTCGAGGGCGCCGAGCGGCTCGTCGAGGAGGAGCACCTGGGGGTGGTTGATGAGCGCGCGGGCGACGGCGACGCGCTGCTGCTGGCCGCCGGAGAGCTGGTGCGGCTTGTGCCGTGCCTTGTCGCCGAGCTGGACGAGGTCGAGCATCTCGTCGACCTGCTTCTTCACGGACTTGATGCCCCGGCGGCGCAGCCCGAAGGCGACGTTCTCGTAGATGCTCAGGTGCGGGAAGAGCGCGTAGCTCTGGAAGACGGTGTTGACGGGCCGCTTGTAGGGGGGCAGGTCGGTGACGTCCTGGTCGCCGAGGAAGACGGTGCCCGTGGTGGGCTCCTCCAGGCCGGCGATCATGCGCAGGGTGGTGGTCTTGCCGCAGCCCGAGGCGCCGAGGAGGGCGAAGAACGAGCCCTGCGGGACGGTCAGGTCGAGGGGGTGGACGGCGGTGAAGGAGCCGTACGTCTTGCTGATGCCGGACAGGCGGACGTCGCCACCGGTGTTCGTGTCAGTCATGGGTTGCGATCCCAGGGGGTGTCGAGGGGCGGGCGATGGGCTCAGGCGCCGATGAGCTTGGCGAACTTCTGCTCGTACGCCGTCTCTTCCGCGCTGCTGAGGGAGCGGAAGGCGCGGGACTTCGCGGCCATCGCCTTGTCCGGGAGGATCAGGGTGTTCGACGCCAGGGCGGGGTCGATCCTGGCCAGTTCCTCGCGTACGCCCTCGACGGGGCAGACGTAGTTGATGTACGCGGCGAGGCGGGCGGCGTTCGGAAGCTCGTAGTAGTAGTCGATGAGCTTCTCGGCGTTCGTCTTGTGCCGCGCCTTGGCCGGGACCAGGAGGTTGTCGCTGGAGGTGATGTAGCCGGCGTTCGGGATCGCGAACTGGATGTCGGGGTTGTCGGCCTGGAGCTGGATGACGTCACCGGCCCAGGCGAGGCAGGCGGCGATGTCGCCCTTGTTGAGGTCGCCGGTGTAGTCGTTGCCGGTGAAGCGGCGGATCTGCTGGGTGTCGACCCCCTTCTGGAGGCGGCCGAGGGCGGCGTCGAAGTCGGCGTCGGTGAACTTCCCCGGGTCCTTGCCCATGTCGATGAGCGTCATGCCGATCGAGTCGCGCATCTCTGACAGGAACGCCACCCGCCCCTTGAGCTTGGGGTCGTCCAGGAGCTGGGTGACGGAGTCGACCTTGCGGCCGCCGGTGGCCTTCTTGTTGTACGCGATGACGGTGGAGATGCCGGTCCACGGGTACGAGTAGGCGCGGCCCGGGTCCCAGTCGGGGCGGCGGAACTGCGAGGACAGGTTCGCGTACGCGTTCGGGAGGTTGGCCGGGTCCAGCTTCTGCGCCCAGCCGAGGCGGATGATGCGGGCGGCGAGCCAGTCGGTGACGCAGATCAGGTCACGGCCGGTGTCCTGGCCGGCGGCGAGCTGCGGCTTGATCTTGCCGAAGAACTCGACGTTGTCGTTGATGTCCTCGGTGTACTTGACCTTGATCCCGGTGCGCTTGGTGAACGCCTCCAGGGTGGGACGGTGCTTCTCGTCGTCGCTGATGTCGATGTACTGGGTCCAGTTGGAGAAGTTGAGCTGCTTCTCCTTGGCCGAGAAGTCGGTGGAGGCGGGGCCGTCGCCCTCCCGTTTGGCGGGCGGGATTCCACAGGCGCCCAGACCGGCGACGCCGCCGATCGTGAGCGCGCCGACGCCCGTGGCGCGCAGCAGGGAACGGCGGGTGAGGGCTCCCCTGCCGTTCGTGAGGCTGCGCCGCATCGCGGCGAGTTGTGCCGCGGAGAGGTCGGGCTCGTACTGCTCCATGCGCTGTGCCTTTCGGTGTGGGCCGTCGTGGGCTATCGGTCCCCGAAGATGGTCCGGTGCCAGTCCTTCCTGGCGACCGCCGTGTTGTCGTACATCACGTGCTTGACCTGCGTGTACTCCTCGAAGGAGTACGTTGACATGTCCTTTCCGAAGCCGGATGCCTTGTAGCCCCCGTGCGGCATCTCGCTGATGATCGGGATGTGGTCGTTGACCCAGACGCAGCCCGCCTTGATCTCACGGGTGGCGCGGCCGGCGCGGTACACGTCGCGGGTCCAGGCGGAGGCCGCGAGGCCGTACGGCGTGTCGTTGGCCAGGGCGAGGCCCTCGTCGTCGGTGTCGAAGGGCAGCACGACCAGTACCGGTCCGAAGATCTCCGCCTGGACGATCTCGCTGTCCTGGGCGGCGCCGGTGATGAGGGTGGGCCGGTAGTAGGCGCCGCCGTTGGTGGGCGCGACACCGCCGGTGACGACGGTGGCGTACGCACGGGCGCGGTCGACGAAGGCGGCGACGCGGTCGCGCTGGGCGTGGCTGATGAGCGGCCCGAGGTCGGTGCTCTCCTCGAAGGGGTCACCCACGCGTACGCTCGCCATCAGGTCGGCGACCTGCTCCACGAACGCGTCGTACAGCGGCCGTTGGACGTACGCGCGCGTGGCGGCGGTGCAGTCCTGGCCGGTGTTGATGAGCGCGCCGGCGACCGCGCCGTGGACGGCGGCCTCCAGGTCGGCGTCGTCGAAGACGACGAAGGGTGCCTTGCCACCGAGTTCGAGGTGGAGCCGCTTGACGGTGGCGGTGGCGATCTCGGCGACGCGCTTGCCGACGGCGGTGGAGCCGGTGAAGGACGTCATCGCCACGTCCGGGTGCCCGACGAGATGTTCCCCGGCTTCCCTGCCCGCCCCGGTGACGATGTTGACGACACCGTCCGGGATGCCCGCGTCGGTGGCCGCCTGCGCGAACATCAGGGAGGTGAGCGGGGTGAGTTCGGCGGGCTTCAGAACGATGGTGTTGCCTGCGGCGATGGCCGGCAGGACCTTCCAGGCGGCCATCTGCAACGGGTAGTTCCAGGGCGCGATCGACCCGACGACGCCGATCGGTTCGCGGCGGACGTACGAGGTGTGGTCACCGCTGTACTCGCCGGCCGACTGGCCCTGGAGGTGGCGGGCGGCGCCGGCGAAGAAGGCGGTGTTGTCGACCGTGCCGGGCACGTCGAACTCGCGCGTCAGCTTGATGGGCTTGCCGCACTGGAGGGACTCCGCCTGGGCGAACTCCTCGGCCTGCTCGGCCAGTCGGGCGGCGAACCGGTGCATCGCGTCGGACCGCTCGCCCGGTGTCGCGCCCGCCCAGCCGGGCAGCGCCTCGCGGGCGGCGGCGACGGCGGCGTCCACGTCGGCGGTGCCGGCGAGTTCGTAGTCGAGGACCTTCTCCCCGGTCGCGGGGTCGACGACGGTGTGTTCACGCCCCGAGGTTCCGGGCCGCAGCCGCCCGCCGATGTACTGCGCCCCGGCCGCGAAGCGGTCGAGTTCCTGGAAGCGGTTGCCCATGACGCTCTCCGTTGTCCCGGCTCGAATTGAGTGCCGATCCTGACAGAGGTATCCCTACCCAACAAGGGATTCCGTTGTTGCCTTTTGGTTACGCGACGGATTCGGTCGACCATGTGTCGGGCGGACGCGGGAATCTCCGTACGGAGTGTCAGTGGCGGCTGCCAGACTGGCGTGCATGGAGAAGATCCACGAGCTGATCGAGCAGGTCAGCAGGGGTGAGCGCGTCAAGTTCCTGCACTTTTGGGGGCACACGCCGAAGCGGGACGGGACGCTCGGGGCGAGCTGCCTGAGCCAGTGGTGGCCGTCGCCGTTCACGGTCGACGGCGTGGAGTACGCGACGGCCGAGCACTGGATGATGGCGTCGAAGGCCCGCCTCTTCGGCGACGCGGACGCCGAGCGCCAGGCCGTCGAGGCGCCGAACCCGGCGCTCGCGAAGAAGGCGGGCCGGCTGGTGCGCGGCTTCGACGAGGCGATATGGAAGCGGGAGCGGTTCGGCATCGTGGTCGCGGGCAGCGAGCACAAGTTCGCCGCGGACCCGGAGCTGCGGGCGTTCCTGCTGTCCACGGGCGACCGGGTGCTGGTCGAGGCGAGCCCCGTGGACCGCGTCTGGGGCATCGGCCTCGCCGCCGACGACGAGCGCGCCCACGACCCGGCCCGCTGGCGCGGCCTGAACCTCCTGGGCTTCGCGCTGATGGAGGCCCGCGGAAGGTTGCGGGCGGCCATGGGGTGACCGGCTCCCACCGGACGACGGCCGGGGCGGGCCGGGCAGGTGGACCCCATCGCCCTGCGGGACGATTGCCCACAACGGGAACCGCGGGGGGCGGGCCCCGCCCGACCGCCGCCCGCGACGGGGGCCGCCCGCCGGGCGACGGCCCACAACGGGCAGGCCCGCAGGGCACGCGTCAGCGGGACGTCGTGATGACCAGCGACGTGGCGAAGGGGTCCTCGCTGCTGTCGTCCTCGTGGACGTCACCCTGCCGGGTCACGACCGACCAGATCAGGAAGGCCAGGAACGCGCCGCTGATCACGATCCCCACCGCGCCGAGGATGATGCCGGCGAGCGCCATGCCGTGGTTGTTGGCCTCGCCCCGCTGGGCCTTCTTGCGGCCGATGATGCCGAAGATCAGGGCCAGGACGCCCAGGATGACGCCCAGGCCCCACATGCAGAAGACGACCACCGCGATGATGCCGAGGACGAGCGCCGTGATCCCCATGCCGTTGGCCGGGGCCGGCTGCCAGCCGGGCTGGCCGTAGGGGCCGTAGCCGGCGTGAGTGCCGTAACCCGGGTAGCCGGGGTAGCCGTACGCACCGGTGGCCGGCGTGGGGGCCGGGTAGCCGTACGGGCCCGGCGGGGGCTGGGCGGGGCCGCCCGGGGCTATCGGGGGCGGCGGGAGTTCGCCGGGTACGGACGTCATCGTCGGCTGGTCGTGCACTCCGGGAGGGGGCGTCGGTGACGGTTCGGCCCGGTCCCGGGGCGTCCTGCTCTCGGGCGGCGCCCACGGATCGGTCGGATCACTCTGCTCTGACATGGGCCTCCCCCATCGTGTCCGGTCATGCTAACGGCCGCCCTACGATGATCCCTGACCAGCCCGGCGAACCGCGAACCGCACACGGAGGACCCCGATGACCGATCTGCACCCCTTCATCGCGGGGCTGCCCAAGGCGGAGCTGCACGTCCACCACGTCGGCTCGGCCTCGCCCCGGATCGTCGCCGAGCTGGCCGCCCGCCACCCCGACTCGAAGGTCCCCACCGACCCCGAGGCGCTCGTCGACTACTTCGTCTTCACCGACTTCGCCCACTTCATCGAGGTGTACCTGTCGGTCGTCGACCTCATCCGCACCCCGGAGGACGTCCGGCTGCTGACCTACGAGGTCGCCCGGGACATGGCCCGGCAGAACATCCGGTACGCGGAGCTGACCGTCACGCCCTACAGCTCCACCCGGCGCGGCATCGACGAGAAGGCGTTCATGGCCGCCATCGAGGACGCCCGCACCGCCGCCGAGACCGAGCTCGGCGTCATCCTGCGCTGGTGCTTCGACATCCCCGGCGAGGCCGGTCTGGAGGCGGCCGAGGAGACGGCCCGGCTCGCGGTGGACCTGCGGCCCGAGGGCCTGGTGTCGTTCGGGCTCGGCGGCCCCGAGATCGGCGTACCGCGCCCGCAGTTCAAGCCGTACTTCGACCGGGCCATCGCCGCCGGGCTCCACTCCGTGCCGCACGCCGGCGAGACGACCGGCCCGCGGACCGTCTGGGACGCCCTGACCGAGCTGCGCGCCGAGCGCATCGGCCACGGCACCAGCTCCGTCCAGGACCCGAAGCTGCTGGCGCACCTCGCCGAGCACCGCATCGCGCTGGAGGTGTGCCCGACGTCCAACATCGCCACCCGCGCCGTCGCGGACATCGACGAGCACCCCATCAAGGAGATGGTCGCCGCCGGTGTGCTGGTCACCATCAACTCCGACGACCCGCCGATGTTCGGCACCGACCTCAACAACGAGTACGGGGTCGCGGCCCGGCTGCTGGGGCTGGACGAGCGGGGCGTCGCCGAGCTCGCCAAGAACGCCGTGGAGGCGTCGTTCCTCGACCCGGCCGGCAAGGCGAGGATCGCCGCCGAGATCGACAGCTACACCACCGAGTGGCTCGCGCGGTAGGCGTGATGCGTACCGTCACCGTCGTCGCGCACCGGGGTGACCCGTACCGCGTCCGGGAGAACACCCTCGCGTCGCTCCGCTCGGCGGTCGCGCGCGGGGCGGACGCGGTGGAGATCGACGTACGGCTCACCCGCGACGGCGTCCCGGTGCTCCTCCACGACGAGTCGCTCAAGCGCCTGTGGGGCGTGGACCGGCCGCTCGCGCACGTCACGCTGGCCGAGCTGCGCGGGCTGACCGGCGCGGAGGGCGTGCCCACGCTGGCCGAGGCGCTGGACGCGCTCGGTGGCCACCGGGTGATGGTCGACCTGCCGGGCGCCACGGAGCGGTCGGTGCGCACCATCGTGGGCACCGTCCACGAGTGCGGCGCGGCCGACCGCGCGTACTACTGCTCCAGTGCCGCCGCCATGCTGCTGGTCCGCGCGGCCGACCCGGGGGCCGAGATCGCCCTGACGTGGACGACGCTCGCCCCGCCGCGCCCGGTGCTGCTGGAGGCGGTGGCTCCGCGCTGGCTCAACTACCGTTTCGGGCTGGTCAGTCGGGCGCTGGCCGACCGGGTCCACCGGGACGGGCTGCTCGTTTCCGCCTGGACGGCCGACACGCGCCGCACCATGCGTAGGCTGATCGCCGACGGGGTGGACTCGATCACCACCAACCGCGTGGACACGCTGAGCGCCGTACTGAAGGGAAGCCGCACGTGACCCCGGACAGCACCGGCAGGATCCGCACCGACATCGCGCACAACGCCCGCGTCTGGAACTACTGGCTCGGCGGCAAGGACAACTACCCCGTCGACCGCGCGGTCGGCGACGAGATCGTCGCCATGTACCCGAGCATCGGCGAAGTCGCCCGCGCCGACCGGGCGTTCCTCGGCCGGGCGGTGACGTACCTGGCCGGTGAGGCGGGCGTCCGGCAGTTCCTGGACATCGGCACGGGCCTGCCGACCGCCGACAACACCCACGAGGTCGCCCAGCGCATCGCGCCCGACGCGCGGGTGGTGTACGTCGACAACGACCCGATCGTCCTCACCCACGCCCGCGCGCTGCTCACCGGTTCCCCCGAGGGCGTGACCGAGTACGTCGACGCGGACGCGCACCGGCCGGAGCGGATCCTTCAGGCGGTCCGGCCGGTCCTGGACCTGGACCGGCCGGTCGCGGTGATGATGCTCGGCATCCTGAACTTCGTCCTGGACACGGACGAGGCCCGTTCGATCGTCCGGACGCTGATGGCGGCGGTGCCGTCCGGCAGCCACCTGGTGCTGACCCACCCGACGCTGGAGCTGGGCGGCGAGGGCAACGCGGAGGCGATGGCGTTCTGGAACAAGAACGCCACCCCGCCGATCACCGCCCGCAGCCGCGCCGAGTTCGCGTCGTTCCTCGACGGTCTGGAGGTCCTGGAGCCGGGCATCGTGTCGTGCGCGAGCTGGCGGTTCGCGGCGGCGACGGAGGTGGCCCAGTTCGGCGCGGTCGCCCGCAAGCCGTGACGCGCCCGGCCCGCCGGGCCCGCCCCTGGGCCGCGATCCGCCCGGCCGGCCGGCTCCGCCCCTGGGCCGTGGACGCCGGTCTCGCACTGCTGGTACAGGCCGCGATGAGCATGCCGTTCGTCGTGCCGCGCGACCCGGCCCTGCCGCCGGCGACGTGGACGGCGTACGGGCTGACGACGCTGACCGTGCTGCCGCTGGTCTGGCGCCGCCGGGCACCGGCCCTGGTCCTGCTGGCGATCCTGGCGACGAGCGCGCTGTACGAGCTGGCGGTCGACGGGCCGGGCCAGCCGCTCCCGTACCCGGGGCTGGTGATCGTCTACACGATCGCCGCCCTGTCGCCGCCCCGCACCCGGGTGACCGTGGCGGCGATGCTGCCGTTGATCATCGCCGGGTCGGTGTGGCTCAACACCCGCTCGGCCAGGGAGCTGCTGTTCGCGCTGTTCGTGTTCGGCGCGGCGTACGTCCTCGGGCGGCTCACCGACACGCGCCAGCGGTACGCCGCCGCCCGCGAACGGACCCGGATCGCCCGGGAGATGCACGACATCCTGTCGCACGCGGTGAGCCTGATGGTGGTGCAGGCGGAGGCCGGGCCGGTCGCGGTGCGCGCGGCTCCGGAGCGGGCGGAGGCGGCGTTCGACGCGATCTCCGAGACGGGCCGGGAGGCGATGGCGCAACTGCGCGGCATGCTGGGCGTCCTGCGGGAGGACCCGGGCGGGGCCCCGCCCCGGGCGCCGCAGCCGGACACGGCCGGACTGCCGGCCCTGCTGGAGCGGGTGCGCCGCAGCGGCCTGGACGTCTCGTACGAGGTGACCGGCACCGCCCGCGCCCTGCCGCCGGCGATCGGGGCGACCGTGTACCGGGTGGTGCAGGAGGCGCTGACGAACACGGTGAAGCACGCGGCGGCCCGGGCGGTCACCGTGCGGCTGGCGTACGGGGAGGACGAGGTGGAGGTCACGGTGACGGACGACGGGCGCGGGCCCAGGGGCTCGGGCGGCGGCCACGGGCTGACCGGCGTGCGGGAGCGGGCGGCGGCGCACGGCGGGAGCGCGGTGTGCGGGCCTGGCCCGGGCGGGCGGGGCTTCCGGGTCGCGGTGTCGCTGCCGTTCGGCGAGGGGGCGCGGGCGTGATCCGGGTGGTGGTGGCCGACGACCAGGAGCTGGTGCGCGGCGGCTTCGCGATGATCCTGGACGCCCAGCCGGACATCGAGGTGGTCGCCGAGGCGGGCGACGGGGCGCGGGCGGTCGACGCGGTGCGGCGCCACGCCCCGGAGGTGGCGCTGCTGGACGTGCGGATGCCGGTCATGGACGGCATCGAGGCGTGCCGGGCGATCAGCGCGAGCAGCGCCTGCCGGACGGTGATGCTGACGACCTTCGACTCCGACGAGTACGTGTACGAGGCGCTGCACGCGGGGGCGAGCGGCTTCCTGCTGAAGGACGTGCGGCGCGACGACCTGGTGCACGCGGTACGGGTGGTGGCGCGGGGCGACTCGCTGCTCGCGCCGTCCGTGGCGCGCCGGCTCGTCGAGGAGTACACCGCCCGTGGCTCCCGGAGGACGGACGGCGCCCGGCTGGCGGCGCTGACCGCCCGGGAGCGCGAGACGCTGCTCCTGCTGGGGCGGGGGCTGTCGAACGCGGAGATCGCCGCCGAGTTCGTCGTCAGTGAGCACACGGTGAAGACGCACGTCGGCAACGTGCTGTCCAAGCTGGGACTGAGGGACCGCGTCCAGGCGGTCATCTGCGCGTACGAGACGGGCCTGATCACCGCCGGTTCTCCCCCGTCGGAGGGAGGCCGGGCCCGTCGATGATCCCCCGCTGCGGCGATCCGGCCGGAGCGCTCGGTCACCAGGATGGGAGCCGTCCGATCAACGGCTGTCGAACCTGGAGCCGACCATGAACACACGCACGCGTACCCTCCTCGCCACGGCGCTCGTCCTCGGTGTGGCGGCGGGTTCCCTGGCCGCCCCCGCCACGGCGCGGAGCCACCCCGCTCCGGCCACCGCCCCGGCCACCGCGCGAAGCCACCCCGCTCCGGACGCCGGTGCGCTGCGCGCCGCGCTCGCCGGGCTGCCGGACGCCGAGGCGACCGCCGCCCTGGTCCGGGTCGGCGGCACCGGCGGGAACTGGCGCGGCAGCGCGGGCGTCCACGACCTGGGGAGCGGCCGCCCGGCGGACCCGGAGGGCCGCTTCCGTGCCGGTTCGGTGACCAAGGTGTTCACGGCGGCGGTGGTGCTCCAGCTCGCGGGCGAGGGGGCGGTGGACCTCGACGGGTACGTCCGGGACTACCTGCCGGACCTGATCCCGGCCGCGTACGACAAGGTCACCGTGCGCCAGCTCCTCGACCACACGCACGGGCTGCCCGACGGCGACTTCCCCGGCGAGGACGTCCACGACTGGTACGCCCACCGCTTCGACGTGCACGACCCGCGCCGGATCGTCGCCTCCGCGACCGCCAAGGAGCGGGTCGCCCCGCCCGGGGAGGTCCAGCGCTACAGCAACATCGGGTACACGATCGCCGGGCTGCTGATCGAGCGCGTCACGGGCGGGACGTACGCGGACCAGGTCACCCGCCGCGTCCTGCGCCCGCTCGGCCTGCACGGCACCTACTTCCCGGGCACCTCGCCGCGCATCCGGGGCCCGCACAACCACGGCTACCAGGTCTTCCCGATGCCGGACGGCACACGTGAGCTGCGCGACGTGACGGTGTGGGGCGTCACGGACGGCTGGGCGGCCGGCGACATCGTCTCGACGACCGCCGACCTGGAGCGGTTCCTGCTGGCGCTGTTCCGGGGGCAGGTGGTGCGCGGCCCGCTGCTGAAGGAGATGTTCACCGTTCCGGCGGGTGTGCCCGGGGCGACCATGAGCGCGGGGTTGCAGCGGTACGAGGCGGAGGACGGCCGCGTGCTGTGGCTGAAGACCGGCGGCCGGTGGGGCTACAACACGGTGATCGCGGCCACCGAGGACCTCTCCCGCACCCTCGTGTACTCCGTGAACTCGACGGACGCGAAGGGCGAGGGCATGAACCCGGTGGCCGAGCGGATCATGCGGGCAGCGTTCGCGCGCTGAGCACCGGGGCGGTCAGCGCCTCCAGGCGCTTGATCATGCGGCGTACGACGAGCAGCGGGATCACTCCGAAGACGCCGAAGGACATGTCGATCACCGACCACCAGAAGGGGATACCCCGGATGGGGCCGCAGATCAGCGCGAGCGGGATGATCCCGGCGCAGGCGATCATCCCGAAGTCGATCACCCAGATGTTGCGGACGGGGTCGCGGTAGGGCCCGTAGAAGGCGACCGCGATGACGAGGTGCGCGAAGGCGAGCCAGTCGGTCCCGTACAGCAGGAACGGGTACTGCTCGTCGGCGGCGTCGAGGCCGGTGCGGACGCGCTCGATCCACTCCTGGAGGCCCGGGAAGGCGTCGGCGACGGGGGACGCCCAGCCGTTGAGGGCGTCCTCGGCGAGACGCAGTTCGGTGACGAGCGGGAAGGCCGTGGCTCCGCTCAGCACCAGACAGACGATGAAGACCACCAACCACACACGTATGCGCCGCAGTAGGGCGCGGGTCTCGCTCATGTCCGCAGCGTACGCCGGGGTTTACGCGCACTTTGCCGGGGCCCGGGCGCGTCCGGGCCGACCGGTGTGCGGCAGGATGGTGGCGTCCGCGCCCTGCGCCGGGGAGCGCCCTACTCGCCGGTGTCCTGCGTGTCCGTGTCCTTCTGTTCCGCCTCGACTCCCTTGAGCGGTTCGCCGCCCTCGGTGCCCTCGCCGGGGCGGTAGCCCTCCGCCGCGCTCGCCGTGCCGGGGACGGTGCGGCGGGTGGCCTGCTGCTCCGCGCCCGAGTGGGCTCCGGGTCCGCGCTCGTCGTGGGGCTCGCGGGTGCCACGGTCCTTCTCCTGGCTCATGCTTCCTCCCTGGTCGCGGGCCGTCCGGGTACCCGCCCCCGGCCGTCGCACGCTCCTGGGCCGGGCGGAAAGCGGCGGGCGGGCCGGTGACCGAGCGTCACTGTGCGAAGATCCGACAGTGCAACCGATCACCGCTGAAGACCCCACCTGGATAGGCCCGTACCGCCTCCTCGGACGCCTGGGCGAGGGCGGCATGGGCCGTGTCTATCTCGCGCGCAGCGAGGGCGGCCGGACCGTCGCCGTGAAGTTGATCCTCGGTCAGTTGGCCCAGGACGGCGAGTTCCGGCAGCGGTTCGCGCAGGAGGTGTCCGCGGCGCGGCGGGTCGGCGGGCGGTGGACGGCGCCGGTGCTGGACGCCGACACCGGGGCGGCGGTGCCCTGGGTGGCGACCGGTTACATTCCGGGTCCGTCCCTGTCGGAGGTCGTCGGCAGGGATCACGGACCCCTGCCCGACACGTCCGTACGCGCCCTGGCGAGCGGGCTCTCCCAGGCGCTGGAGGCCATCCACTCCGTGGGCCTGGTGCACCGCGACCTGAAGCCCTCCAACGTCCTGGTGACCGTGGACGGCCCCCGTGTGATCGACTTCGGCATCGCCCGCGCGCTGGACGCGCACAGCGCCGCCGGTGACGTCAGGACCCGTACCGGCGCGGTCGTCGGCTCGCCCGGTTTCATGTCGCCGGAGCAGGTGCGCGGCGAGAGCATCACGCCCGCGTCGGACGTGTTCTGCCTGGGCGCGGTGCTGGCGTACGCGGCGACGGGGCGGATGCCGTTCGGCAGCGCCGACAGCGGCGTCCACAGCCTGATGTACCGGATCGTGCAGGAGGAACCCGACCTGGTGGGCGTGCCGCAGCGGCTCACGGGCCTGGTCAGGGCCTGTCTGATCAAGGACCCGGCAGGCCGGCCGTCGGTGGCGGAGCTGATCGAGGCCACGCGGGACGCCGAACCCGCCGGGGCCTGGCTGCCGGGCGCGCTGCTCGCGGAGCTGGGCCAGCGGGCGGCGCGGCTGCTGGACGCGGAGCTGCCCGCGTCGGCCCACGGCCCGGTGGCACAGCCGGGCCCGGTCGGCCCGCCGCAGTCGCCGCAGCCGCCGCACCCGGGCCTGCCGTACGCGCCCACGGCGTTCCAGACGCCGCCTCCCGCGCCGCAGCCCCATCCGTATGTGCACCACGTCCCCGCGCAAGCCCTGTCGCCGCAGTACGTCACCCCTCAGCACCTGGCCCCGAGCCCTCCGCGCAACGGGTCCGGGAGCGGTGCGCGGCTGGCGGTGATCGTGCTGAGCATCGTGATCGGGGTGCCGGTGGTGGGCATCATCCTGCTCGCCGTCATCGGCGTGATCGTCGGCGACGACGACGAGACGCCCGAGATCCGCGAGCCCATCGGTGCCGTGCCGGACGCCTACGTCGGCGCGTGGGAGGGCGTGATGCGGGCGGGCACCGAGGGCGAGTTCCAGGGCCGCTTCGACATCGTGCAGGGCGAGAAGGGCCGGATGGTGGCCACCGTCACGTACACCCTGCCGCACGCGCTCTGCCAGGACCGCGCCCCGCTGGTCTCCGCCAGCGACGAGAAGATCGTCCTGGGCGGCGGCAGCAGGGCCAAGACCGTGCCCGCCGGGGCCAAGGCCTGCGCGAAGGCGTCGCAGAACCAGGTGCTCAAGGCGCAGCCGGACGGCACGCTGCTGTGGGAGACGATGGGCGCGTCCACGACGCTCAAGCCGGCGGAGACGAGCGATCTCGCCGTCCACCCGAAGTTCATCGGGACCTGGGACCTTCCGGTCGAGCCCGCCGCGAACAGCCTCAGGGTGACGATCAAGCAGGGTGCGGTCGGTGACGAGGTCGCGACGGCGACCGGCGCGGGCTCCTTCAAGGAGTGCAGGTGGAAGGCCGTGCTCTCGGGTGCGCACAGCGACCGGCTCGTTCTCGGGCCGCTCACCTCGGCCAAGAGCGCCTGCCCGGTGCGGGGTTCGATGGTGCTCACCCCGGCCGGTGAGGGGAAGCTCTACGCGAGCCGGGCGGACCGGCCGAAGGGCACGGTCCAGGAGGAGCTCAACCGCCGGGACCCCTGATCGCCCGGGCGATCACCCGGGCCGGAAAGGGCGCGGGCGGGCCCGGGGACCAAGCCCCTGGCCCGCCCGCCCATTGGCGTGACGGTGTGTCAGCCGAGCGAGGTCATCACGTGCTTGACGCGCGTGTAGTCCTCGAAGCCGTACGCCGAGAGGTCCTTGCCGTAGCCGGACTTCTTGAAGCCGCCGTGCGGCATCTCCGCGACCAGCGGGATGTGGGTGTTGATCCACACGCAGCCGAAGTCCAGCGCCTTGGACATGCGCATCGCGCGCGCGTGGTCCTTGGTCCAGACGGAGGAGGCGAGCGCGTACTCGACGCCGTTGGCGTACTCGACGGCCTGCTCCTCGTCGCGGAAGGACTGGACGGTGATGACGGGGCCGAAGACCTCGTTCTGCACGATCTCGTCGTCCTGCTTGAGGCCGGAGACGACGGTCGGGGCGTAGAAGTAGCCCTTGTCGCCGACCCGGTGGCCGCCCGCCTCGACCTTGGCGTGGGCGGGGAGGCGGTCGATGAAGCCGGTGACCTGCTTGAGCTGGTTGGCGTTGTTCAGCGGGCCGTAGAGCACGTCCGCGTCGTCCGGCTGACCGGTCTTGGTCTCGGACGCGGCCTTGGCGAGCGCGGAGACGAACTCGTCGTGGATGGACTCGTGGACGAGCACGCGGGTGGCGGCGGTGCAGTCCTGGCCGGCGTTGAAGAAGCCCGCGACGGAGATGTCCTCGACGGCCTTGGCGATGTCGGTGTCCTCGAAGACGACGACCGGCGCCTTGCCGCCCAGCTCCAGGTGGACGCGCTTGACGTCCTTGGCGGCGGACTCGGCGACCTGCATGCCGGCGCGTACGGAGCCGGTGATGGAGGCCATCGCGGGGGTGGGGTGCTCGACCATGGCGCGGCCGGTGTCGCGGTCGCCGCAGATGACGTTGAAGACGCCCTTGGGGACGATCGAGCCGATGATCTCGGCCATCAGCACGGTGGACGCCGGCGTGGTGTCCGACGGCTTGAGGACGACGGTGTTGCCCGCGGCGAGCGCCGGGGCGAACTTCCACACGGCCATCATCATCGGGTAGTTCCACGGCGCGACCTGCGCGCAGACGCCGACCGGCTCGCGCCGGATGATCGAGGTCATGCCCTCCATGTACTCACCGGCGGACTTGCCCTCCAGCAGCCGCGCGGCGCCCGCGAAGAAGCGGATCTGGTCCACCATCGGCGGGATCTCTTCGCTGCGAGTGAGCTCGATCGGCTTGCCGGTGTTCTCGCACTCGGCCGCGATGAGGTCCTCGGCGCGCTCCTCGAAGGCGTCGGCGATCTTCAGCAGCACCTTCTGGCGCTCGGCCGGCGTGGTGTCGCGCCAGGCCGGGAAGGCGGCCGCGGCGACCTCCATGGCGGCGTCCACGTCCGCCTGCCCGGAGAGCGGAGAAGTGGCGTACACCTCGCCGGTGGCCGGGTTGACCACGTCGATGGTCCGTCCGTCGGCGGCGTCCCGGAACTCCCCGTTGATGTAGTTGCGCAGACGACGCAGCTCGGTGGTCACTTGCCACCCCTCCTGTCGGTCTCGTGGTTCTCGGTGTCCAAGTGCTGGACAGCCCCACCCTAATCGCTGAACCCAC
The DNA here is from genome assembly GCF_055570965.1 of Streptomyces sp. NPDC031064. Taxonomy (NCBI): domain Bacteria; kingdom Bacillati; phylum Actinomycetota; class Actinomycetes; order Kitasatosporales; family Streptomycetaceae; genus Streptomyces; species Streptomyces sp. NPDC031064. The sequence goes on along the minus strand of NZ_JBVIGF010000002.1, from coordinate 856,177 downwards.
GCTTTCGACAGGCCCGACGCTCTAGAACTTCGGATTCAGTCGGATTGGATCTCCAGAACAACGAATTTCCTAGATCTGGGGTTGCGCGAGTGACGAGACTCGGTGCACAGTGAAGACGTGGCCAGTCGAAGCGCAGACCCCAGGGCCGGGAACGGATCGTCACCGACGATCGACGCCGTATCCCTGGCGATCATCGAACAGCTCCAGGAGGACGGACGCCGTCCGTACGCCGCCATCGGCAAGGCCGTCGGCCTGTCCGAAGCGGCCGTGCGGCAGCGCGTCCAGAAGCTCCTCGATCAGGGCGTCATGCAGATCGTCGCCGTCACCGACCCGCTCACCGTCGGCTTCCGCCGGCAGGCGATGGTCGGCATCAATGTCGAGGGCGACGTGGAGCAGGTGGCGGACGCCGTGACGGCCATGGCCGAATGCGAGTACGTGGTGATGACCGCGGGCTCCTTCGACCTCATGGTGGAGATCGTCTGCGAGGACGACGACCACCTTCTGGATGTGATCAACAAGCGCATCCGCACTCTCCCCGGCGTGCGCTCCACCGAGAGCTTCGTCTACCTCAAGCTCAAGAAGCAGACCTATATGTGGGGAACCCGATAGCCGTGAGCAAGGACCTCTCCAAGACCGCCTACGACCACCTGTGGATGCACTTCACCCGCATGTCGTCGTACGAGAACAGCCCCGTCCCGACCATCGTCCGCGGCGAGGGCACCTACATCTTCGACGACAAGGGCAAGCGCTACCTCGACGGCCTCGCCGGCCTGTTCGTGGTCCAGGCCGGCCACGGCCGGACCGAGCTCGCCGAGACCGCCTACAAGCAGGCCCAGGAGCTCGCCTTTTTCCCGGTGTGGTCCTACGCCCACCCGAAGGCCGTCGAGCTGGCCGAGCGCATCGCGCACCACGCCCCCGGTGACCTCAACAAGGTCTTCTTCACCACCGGTGGCGGCGAGGCGGTCGAGACCGCCTGGAAGCTGGCCAAGCAGTACTTCAAGCTGGTCGGCAAGCCCACCAAGCACAAGGTCATCTCCCGCGCGGTCGCCTACCACGGCACCCCGCAGGGCGCGCTGTCCATCACCGGCCTGCCGGGCCTGAAGGCCCCCTTCGAGCCGCTGGTGCCGGGCGCGCACAAGGTGCCGAACACCAACATCTACCGCGCCCCGATCCACGGCGACGACCCCGAGGCCTTCGGCCGCTGGGCCGCCGACCAGATCGAGCAGCAGATCCTCTTCGAGGGCCCGGAGACCGTCGCCGCGGTCTTCCTGGAGCCGGTGCAGAACGCCGGTGGCTGCTTCCCGCCGCCGCCCGGCTACTTCCAGCGCGTGCGCGAGATCTGCGACCAGTACGACGTGCTGCTCGTCTCCGACGAGGTCATCTGCGCCTTCGGCCGCCTCGGCACGATGTTCGCGTGTGACAAGTTCGGCTACGTACCGGACATGATCACCTGCGCCAAGGGCATGACCTCGGGCTACTCCCCGATCGGCGCGTGCATCGTCTCCGACCGCCTGGCGGAGCCGTTCTACAAGGGTGACAACACCTTCCTGCACGGCTACACCTTCGGTGGCCACCCGGTCTCCGCGGCCGTCGGCCTCGCCAACCTCGACATCTTCGAGCGCGAGAACCTCAACCAGCACGTCCTGGACAACGAGGGCGCCTTCCGCGCCACGCTGGAGAAGCTGCACGACCTGCCGATCGTCGGCGACGTCCGCGGCAACGGCTACTTCTACGGCATCGAGCTCGTCAAGGACAAGGCGACCAAGGAGTCGTTCAACGAGGAGGAGACCGAGCGCGTCCTGTACGGGTTCCTCTCCAAGGCGCTGTACGACAACGGCCTGTACTGCCGTGCCGACGACCGCGGCGACCCGGTCGTCCAGCTCGCGCCGCCGCTGGTGGCCGACCAGTCCACGTTCGACGAGATCGAGCAGATCCTCCGGGCCACCCTCACCGAGGCCTGGACGAAGCTGTAACCCTCGACGTGATCGTCCGATCGTAGGCTGAACGCGGCCCGGGTCATGCCCCATCCGAGTGAGATGGCGTGACCCGGGCCGTGTGCTGTCCGGACACCCGGCTCGCCAATACCTACGGTTCCTGTGACCGATCCGCCCTGCCATCGTTCCCCCATACGGGGGAACAACGTACGGGGGACGACACATCAGAACCGATACCGAGGTGTTCGCCATGGTGGCCCCGCCGGACAACGACGTGCTCTGGGCACGCGCCCTGCACCACTCCCACAACGGCTCCCCCGCGCTTCAAGGTGTCTCCCTCGGCGTGCGCGAGGGCGAGATCCTCGCGGTCAGCGGGCCGCGCGGATGCGGCAAGACGACGCTCCTGCGCTGCCTGTCCGGCCGGCTCGTCCCCCGCGACGGCGAGGTCTGGTACAACAGCGCCCCCGTCCACACCATGACCCAGCTCCAGCGCGAGCGGCTCCGCCGCGACCGGTTCGGCTGGATCGGCCCCGAGCCGGGCCTCGTCCCCGAACTGACCGCCTGGGAGAACACCGCCCTGCCGCTGATGCTGCGCGGCACCTCCCGCCGCGCCGCCAAGGCCGCCGCCCTGGACTGGCTGGAGCGGCTCGACGCCGGCGACTGCGCGCGCAAGCGGCCGCACGCCCTCCCGCAGGCCCAGCGCCAGCGCGTCGCCATCGCCCGCGCCCTGGTCACCATGCCGTCGCTGCTGTTCGCCGACGAACCGACCGCGCCCCTGCACCGCGCCGACGGCGCCCAGGTGCTCCGCACCCTCACCGCGGCCGCCCGGTCACACCGCATCACCGTCCTGCTCGCCACCCACGACCCGGAGGTGGCGGCGCTCGCCGACCGCACGGTGCGCCTGCTCGACGGGCGGCGCGTCAACTCCGTACACCTCAACGGAGCGGAGGGCCGCGACGCGTGCTCGCTCTCCGTCTAGCCCGCGGCACCCACCCCCTGGTGCTCCTGCGGCGGCTGCTCGTCGCGGCCGCCTCGGCCGGGGTGGGGTTCCTGCTGCTGTGCACCCTGGGGTACGCGATCGGGCACCCCGGCGAGTCGCAGGCGGCCCTGATGCGGCTGGCCTGGTGCGCCCTGCCGCTCGCCGCGACCGTGCACTTCGCGGTCGCCGTCGCCCGTACCGACCCGGCGACCCGGCCGCGCCCCAGCCTGTCGGCCATCGGGCTGGGCCCGGCCCGGCTCGCCGCCATCGCCGCCGCGTCGACCGCCGTGTCCTGCACGCTCGGCTCGATGGTCGCCCTGCTGGTCTTCCTCCACCTGCGCGGCGACCTCACGGGCCTGCCGTTCGACGGGGCGTCCGCCGAGCTGCTGGGCGCCGGCCGGCCACTGCCGCTCGCCGCCGCGCTGACCCTGCTCGCGATCGTGCCGGTCACCGCGTCCGGGGCCGCCGCCCTGACGCTGCGCCCGAGCCGCAAGGCCGTCCTGGACGACGACCCGGACGCCGCCGAAACCGCCCCGCCGGTGGCACCGGCCGGGCTGCCGTGGGGCGTGGCGCTGATCGCGCTGGGCCTGGCGATCGAGACGTACGCCGCGCGCGGCACGGCCCTGGACGCGCTGCCGCCCGCGGGCGGTTTCGGCGGCGGCCCGGCGGGCGTGCTGGCGGGCTGGGCGCTCACCGCGCTGGGCCTCGCCGTCGCCGGGCCGGGGCTCACCTACGCGTCCGGGCAACTGCTCCAGACGTTCCGGCCGGGCGTGACCCGGCTGCTGGCGGGACGCGCCCTGATGGAGGAGGCCCGGCGGATCGGCCGCCCGCTGGGCGTGGCGGGCGCGGTGGCCGCGACGACGATCGGGGCGACGAGCCTGTACGGGGCGGCCGGCGCGCGCCCCTTCGGCCCGCTGACCGGGCTGGGCGCGGCACTGGTCATGGCGTGCACCACGGCGACGCTGCTGACCGCTGCGCTGGAGTCCCGGCAGACCCGCGTCACCACGAAGGACGCGCTGCTGCGGCTGGGCGCCTCGGGCGGGATGCTCCGGCTCGCGGTGGCGCTGCGCGCCCTGACGCTGCTGGCCGTGTTCGCGCCGCTGACGTGGGCGGTGGCGGAACTGGCGGCGCTGCCGCTGCGGCGCTGATCCCGGCCGCCTCCACCGGGCCTCGCATGGGGCGCATGCCGGTACGACTATCGTGTCGGCATGGCGCACTCCCCTCGGCACGGCCACGACCGCGAGATCGAAACGCTCCAGGAGTTCGACGAGGTGGCCGCGCGCGGCAGTCTCGTCGGCCACCGCCTCCAGTCGGTGGATCTGACGGAGCGTACGAGCGCGTTGCTCGCCCTTCCGGTGACGGGCGCCGTCTTCCTCGGCTGCCGCATGGAGCCGGACGCCGCCGCGAAGGTCCGGGCGGAGGGGGCGCTCGTCTTCCCGCCCGTGCCGGACGTGCCGTTCGACCCGTACCGGGGCCTGCTGTACTCCCCCGGCGAGCTGTTCGCCGGGCTCGCCGAGCGGGGTTACGAGCACACCCCGGACGCGCTGACCTACGCCTGGTTCCAGCGGACGAAGGCGGACGGCGACATCTTCGCGTCGATGCTGCGGGCCGTGCACGACGACGCGGTCTCCGACGCGCTCGACGAACACCTCGACGGCACGCGTGTGGTGGGCGTGATGGGCGGGCACGCCATGGCGCGCGGCACGGACGCGTACGCGGGTGCCGCCCGCCTCGGCCGCAGCCTCGCCCGCGCCGGGCTGACCGTCGCGACGGGTGGCGGACCCGGCGCCATGGAGGCGGCCAACCTGGGCGCGTACGCCGCGCCGTACGACGACGCGATGCTGGAGGAGGCGCTGCTGCTGCTCGGCAAGGAGCCGTCGTTCGCCCCGTCCGTGGGCGACTGGGCGCGGGCGGCCTTCGAGGTGCGGTCCCGGTGGCCGGAGGGCGGCGACTCGGTGGGCATCCCCACCTGGTTCTACGGCCACGAGCCGCCGAACGCCTTCGCCTCCCACACGGCCAAGTACTTCGCCAACGCCACCCGCGAGGACGGGCTGCTGGCCCGTTGCAACGCGGGGGTCGTCTTCCTCCCCGGGGCTGCCGGCACCGTCCAGGAGATCTTCGACAACGCCACCCCCAACTACTACGAGTCGCGCGGCGAACCCACCCCCATGGTCCTGGTCAACCGCACCCACTGGACCGAGCACCTGCCCGCCTGGCCCCTGCTGCGGGCCCTCGCCGCCGGCCGCTCCATGGAGCCGCGCATCGCCCTCGTCGACGGCGTGGAGGAGGCCCCGGAGGCGCTGCGGCGACTGGGCACCCGATAGCGCGGATGGCCCACCAGGCGGGCGCCGCCGGACGGGCCACCGGATGCTGGGCCCTGAGCGACACCCGGCACGCGCCGGGCGCCAACCGCCCAGGAGGTACACCGGTATGCCCGCAGCACCGACCCACACCCGCCTGCGACTCACCGCCGCCCTGCTCGCCGCCGGGGCGTGCGCCGCCGCCCTGGTCACCGCACCGGCGCACGCCGAGGGACAGCGACCCGACGACCGCGACCGCGCGCTGCACAAGGCGCTGGAGGAACTGGTGGGCCCCCCGGACGGGGCACCCGGGGCCATCGCCGTGCTCCAGCGGGGCCGGGACGTGAAGGTGTACCGGGCGGGCGTGGGCGATGTGAAGTCAGGCCGACCCCCGCAGAGGGGCGACCACATGCGGATCGCCAGTGTGTCCAAGGCCTACAGCGGCGCCGTGGCGCTCCAGCTCGTGGACCGCGACGAGCTGCGGCTCGGCGACACGATCGGCAAACGCCTGCCCTGGCTGCCCAAAGCCTGGCACAAGGTGACGCTCCGCCACCTGCTCCAGCACACCAGCGGGCTGCCGGACTACACCGAGGACCGCGACTTCCTGGAGCTGTTCGCGGCCGACCCCAGCCGCGAGTTCGACCCGCGCAGGCTGCTGGACTTCGTCGCCGACGAGCCCCTCATGTTCAAGCCGGGCTCGCGCTACCGGTACGACAACTCCGACAACATCGTGGTGGCCCTCATGGCGGAGGCGGCCACGGGCCGTCGGTACGAGGAGTTGCTGCACCGGCTCGTCTTCCGGCCGCTCGGCGTGCGCCACACCAGCCTGCCGCGGGGACACCGGCTCCCCCGGCCCTACCTCCACGGCTACGCCTTCGAGCCGTCAGGGCCGCTGGAGGACGTCAGCAACGCCGTCAGCGGGTCGGCCATCTGGGCCTCGGGCGGCATGGTCTCCACGCCGAACGACCTGAACGCCTTCATGCGCGCCTACGGGGGCGGCCGGCTCCTGTCCAAGGAGACCCGCAAGCAGCAGACGGCATGGGTGAAGGGCTCGTCGGTGAACCCCGGCCCGGGCCGCAACGAGGCCGGTCTGGCGCTGTTCAAGTACACCACCCGCTGCGGCGTCGTCCACGGCCACACGGGCAGCGTCCTGGGGTACACCCAGCTCGCCGTGGCCACACCCGACGGCAAGCGCTCGATGACGTTCACCCTCAACACCCAGGTGTCCCGGCCGGAGCTGGTGGCCAAGATGCGCAAGGTCCAGGAGGACTTCGTCTGCGCGCTCCTCCGTCACTGACCCCCACCGCCGTCGCCCAGGAGGCCGGCGAGCGTGTCGTACGTACGCTCCCAGCTCCACTCGGCGCGTACCCAGTCCCGCCCCTTCTCCCCCATCGCCCACGCCACCTGACGGTCCACCAGCAGCCGGACGAGCCCCTCGGCCACCGCCGCCGCGTCCCGCCCGTCGACGACATGGCCGGTCTCCCCGTCCCGTACGGCGTCGGGCGCGCCGCCCGAGTCGCCCGCGACGACCGGGAGCCCGGCCGCGGCGGCCTCCAGGTACACGATGCCGAGGCCCTCGACCTCCAGGCCGCGCTTGCGGCTTCTGCAGGGCATCGCGAACACGTCGGCGGCCGCGTAGAAGGGCGGCAGTTCGGCGTGCGCGTGGCCGCCCGCGAAGACGACCGCTCCCGTCACGCCGTGCTCGGCGGCCAGGTCACGCAGACGGCTCTCGTACGGACCGGACCCGACGAGCAGCAGGCGGGCGTCCGGCACGCGCGCGTGGACCCCCGGCAGGGCGCGGATCAGGGTGTCCTGGCCCTTGCGGGCGACCAGCCGGGCGGCGCACAGGATGACCGGGGCGGCGCCGAGGCCGTAACGGCGGCGTACGAGGCCCGCGTCGGCGCCGGGCCGGAACACATCGGCGTCCACGCCGGGCACGAGCCGCGCGAGCCTCGGCCCCGGCCCGATCGCGGCGGCGATGGGCGCCCGGGTACTCGCCCCCAGGTACGTGACGACGTCCACCCGCTCACCGATGCGCCGCAGCAGGGCCCGGGCGCCGGGCGTGCGGGCCCACCACACCTCGTGGCCGTGCGTCGTGGCGACCGACCGCCGCACCCCGGCCTCCCGCCGCAGCCGGCCGGCCATCAGCCCGAGCGGCGCGGCGGCCCCGAACCAGACGCTGTCACAGCCGTGCTCGCGGGCCAGCGCGACGGCCCGGGCGGTCACGCGCGGCGTGGGCAGCAGCATCCGGGCGCGGTCACGGACGACCGGGTACGGAAGCCCGGCGTCGTGCGCGGCGGCGCCCGCCTCCGCCGACGTGTACACCACCACCCGGCCGGGCGGGAACCGGTCCGTCACCGCCTTCACGAACGTCTCGATGCCGCCCTGCCGGGGCGGGAAGTCGTTGGTGACGACGAGCGTACGGTGCATGGGCCCTCCCTGAGAGGCACGCGAGCAGGACGAACGGGTGGACGAGGTAGCCGAACCGGGTCGCGGGCATGAACGCGATCGCGAGGGTCAGCCCGAGCGCGAGCCGCCCCGCCGCCGCACGTACGGTCCGGGGCGGGCGCACGACGAGCGAGACGGCGACGCACACGGCACTCGCCGCCAGCAGCACCGCCGCGACGACGGCGCCCCCGGGCACGTACGCGGCCAGCAGCCGCCCCGGGAAGGGGCTGGCGGCGGGCGACTCGGTGCCGGTGAGCCCGAGCGGGAAGGCGACGACGTGCGCGTAAAAGGCGCCCGGCCTGGCGCACGCGACCGGCACGGTGACCGCCCCGGCAAGACCCACCGCGGCCCCCGCACACCACAGGACGGCCCGCAGATGGCATCCGGCCGGGGTGGGGCCGTGCAGGGTCGCCCCCGCAGAGGTTGGCGGCTCCGTAACGGCTCCCTTTACCGGCGCCCCAGGCCGCCGGCCTTGAGGAGGCGAGCCCGGAGGGGCCCCGCCCCCCACGCACCCGGCGTGGCCGCACCGCCCCCGTCCGTTGTGCCCACCCTCCCCCAAGCTCTCGGCTCCGCTCGGGCAGGGGGGACCCCCATCGCCCGGCGGAACGACTGCCCGCCACGGAGGTGGGCGGCCCACCGCGCGGTCCCCCACCAGCAGCGCCAACGCCACCGGCAGCGCCGGCCAGGCCGTCCACTTGAGGGCGGCCGCCGCGCCGAGGGCGAGCCCGGCGAGCCCCGCACGGCCGCGCCCGGCGAGGGCGAGGCCCAGGGTCATGAGGCCGGCGACCGGCAGGTCGACGCCGCCCACGGCCAGCGGGAGGGCGACCAGCGGGCACGCGACCACCCAGGGCGAAGCCCGCACCGCGGCCAGGGACGCGACGAACACGCCGCCCATCCACCACCGCGCGTCCCCCGGCAGCGCCCCGAGGACCGCCATCCCCGGCAGGTACGGGTTGTAGTCGGCGAGTCCGCCCGGCTCCGGCGCGTACGGGACGCCGGTCGCCACCAGCAGCGCGCCCGACCGTTCGACGACGGCCACCTCCAACTGCCCCCGGCCGGTCGCCACGAGCAGCACCAGCGGCACCGCCACCGCCCCCAGCAGGGCGGCGCCCATCGCCACGCGGCGGTGGGCCGCGAGCAGCGCCGCCGCCCCGTAGCCGAGGGCCGCGGTGACGCCCCACATCCGGTGCGGGCCCAGGTCGGACACCGCGGCGAGGCCACCGGCGACGCCCGCACACCCCGCCCAGACGACCCGCGTTCCACTCCGCTCGATCATGCGGTCGAGGCTAGGAACGTCCCAACGCCCGCACGTCACCCGTGAATCCGGTCTTCGGAGCCCACCCGTGGCATGAGGGAGGGCCCACGGATCAACCCGTGCTCCGACGCGCGTCCCGCCCACCCCCGCGAGAATCGGGGCCATGAACGCGCTCGTCAGAAGTCCCGCCTACCCCTGGGTGACCGGGGCCGTCCTCACCGGCGGCACGGTCGTGGAGCTGGCGCTGGTGCCGGGCTCGCCATGGGTGGCGGGCTCGGTCCTCATCTCGTCCGCCTCACTGATGTGGCGCCGTACCCGTCCGGAGACGGCACTGCTCACCGTCGCCGCCGCGTTCATCGGCTTCGGCGCCGACACGAGCCTGTACCTGGTGACGGTGATCAGCGGTCTGATGGGCCTCTACACCCTGGGCCGCCACCGGGTGCAGCACCCGGCGGTGCTGGTCGGCGCGGGGGCGCTCGCGTCGCTGGGCGTGAACCTGGTGCACATCCCGAAGTGGGCGGCCATGGCCCCGGCGGTGCGGCCGTCCCTCGTCGAGGGCCACCGGCTGGACCCGGGCCTGTACGCGGAGACGTTCCTGCTGACCGTGGTGGTCCTGGGCGCGGTGTGCGCGGGCGACGCGGTACGCGCGCGTGAGGAGGCCCGCGACGAACGGGCCGCCGCGCAGGAACGGTTGCTCGCGATGGAGCGGCGGCAGGCGGCCGAGGCGGAGCGCGCCGCGATCGCGCGGGAGCTGCACGACGTCGTCGCGCACTCGGTGTCGATGATCGCCGTACAGGCGGAGAGCGCGACGTACACGACACCGGGCCTGTCTTCCGAGGCACGCGACGCGCTCCAGCAGATCGCCGGCACGGCCCGCTCGTCGATGACCGAACTGCGCCGCCTGCTGGGCGTGTTGCGCACCCGCCCCGGCGACCGGGCGGCGACGGCACCGCAGCCGACGCTCGCGGGGCTGGAGGAACTGGTGGAGCAGCACCGTGCCGTGGGCGGCAGCGCGGACCTCCGGGTGAGCGGCGAGCGGGTGGCGCTCCCGGCCGGGTGGGAGCTGTCCGCGTACCGCATCGTCCAGGAGGCGCTGACCAACGCGCGCAGGCACGCCCCCGGAGCCCATACGGTGGTGGACATCGCGTACGCCTCGGACCGGCTGACCATACGCGTGGCGGACGACGGCCCGGGCCCTCCCGAGGAGACCGACGGCACGGGACACGGTCTCACCGGCATGCGCGAACGGGCCACGCTTCTCGGGGGAAGCGTACGCACCGGCCCGGGCCCGAACGGCGGCTTTCTCGTGGAGGCGGTACTGCCATGGTGACTCCCGCGACGATCAGGGCGATCGTGGCCGACGACCAGGCGGTCGTCCGCACCGGTTTCGTCAACCTGCTCGCGACCCAGGACGACATCGACGTCGTCGGCGAGGCCGAGGACGGTGCGCAGGCCGTCCGGGTGGCGGCCGAGCAGCGGCCCGACCTCGCGCTGCTGGACATCCGGATGCCGCACAAGAACGGCATCCAGGCCGCCCGCGAGATCCTCGCCGCGTCCGGCGGGGCGACGAAGGTGCTGATGCTGACGACCTTCGACCTGGACGAGTACGTGTACGACGCGCTGGCGGCGGGTGCGAGCGGCTTCCTGCTCAAGGACGCCACGTTCCCGGAACTGCTGCACGCGGTACGGGTGGTCGCGCGCGGCGACGCGCTGCTGGCGCCGGCCGTGACGCGGCGGCTGGTCGCGGAGTTCGCCCGCCAGCGGGCCGGGGTGCTGCCGCCGCGGCCGGTCGACGGGCTGACCGCCCGGGAGGTGGAGGTGCTGGTGCTGATCGCCCGGGGCCTGTCGAACGCGGAGATCGCGGAGGCGCTCACCATCACCGACCACACCGTGAAGACCCACATCAACCGGCTCTTCGCGAAGATGAACCTCAGGGACCGGGCGCAGGCGGTGATCCTGGCGTACGAGCTGGGGCTGGTGCTCCCGGGCCGCGACGCGTCCGCACCCGCCTGACAGGGAACGCTGACAAAAGCAACGTCCGGGCCCGTTTCCCCGTCTGGCAGACGTAAGTCACCCGACCGACGAAACGGAGCCGGACGTGCTCATAGGACTGTTGACGGCCGTCGCCGCCTCGATCTGCTACGGCACGGGCTCGGTCCTGCAAGCCGTGGGGTCGCGCAAGTCGGCCCGCCGGGAGGCGGCGGCCGGGCTGACGACCCAGCACGGCGGGCCGTCCCTCTCCTCGACCGCCAAGGCGGCGATGACCTGGGAGTTCATCGTCGGTACGGTCCTGGATTTCGTCGGTTTCGGGCTGGGCGCGCTGGCCGCCCGGATGCTGCCGCTGTTCCTGTCGCAGACGGTGATCAGCGCCAACCTGGTGATCACCGCCGTACTGAGCGTGCGGCTGCTCGGCATCCGGCTGACGCGCGCCGAGTGGACCTCCATCGGTGTCGTGTGCTCGGCGCTGGTGCTGCTGGCCACGGCGGCGGGCCCCGAGGGCAGCGGTCACACGCCGATCGCCACGCACTGGTGGCTGCTGGCCGTGTCGCTGCTGCTGATGGTGGGCGGGACGGTCGTGGTGCGGCTGCTGGGCGCGCGGGCGGCGATCCTGGCCGGTCTGCTGTCCGGTCTGGGCTTCGGCGCGCTGGGGGTCGGCGTACGCGTGCTGAACGGCATCGACCCGTTCGACCTGGGCGCGCTGCTGGCGGACCCGGCGCTGTACGCGATCCTCGTCGCCGGCGTGGGCGGGATGTACCTGCACACGGTCGCGCTCCAGATCGGCTCGGTGAACGGGGCGACCGCGGCGCTGGTGGTGGGCGAGACGGTCCTGCCCGGCATGATCGGCGTGCTGTGGCTGGGGGACGCGTCGCGGCCGGGGTTCGCGTGGCTGGCGGTGGTGGGCTTCGTGCTGGCGGTGGCGGGCGCGGTCGCGGTGGCGTGGTTCGGCGAGCCGGAGTTGGAGCCGTCCTCCGACGCCGGCCAGGCACCCCGGGAACTCGCCCGCATCGGCTGAACAGCCCCCTCGTAGACTCCCGGCAGGGAGATGAGACATGGGGCTACGGCTCAAGATAGGCGCCACGATCGCGGCGACCGCCGCACTCGCCGTGCTGGTGACGAGTGTGCAGGTGCCGGCACTGATGGAGCAGCGGGCCAGGGACCAGGCCATGGAACGGCTCGCCATCGCCGAGCGCGGCTACCGGGCGGACGGACAGGCCCGGTTCGGCGTCAAGGTCAACCCGCCCAACATGCCCGACGAGCTGCGCCGCGCCGTCCTCGACGGCCGCAGCGCCACCTATATGCAGGCGTACGGGGAGCGCCGCCAGCTCTGGGCGGCCACCGGCGTCGGCGGCGACATCCTGGCCCTCAAGCAGATCGAGGACCCGCTGTCGGACAAGCTCCGTGCCTCCATCCTCCAGACGGGGGCGATCAGTACGGCGGTGGGCACCCTGTGCGGCCTGCTGCTCGCCACCCGGCTGGGCCGGCGGCTGCGGCTGTCGGCGCGGCGGGCCGAACAGATCACGGGCGGTGACCTGGACGCCCGGCTCCCCCAGTCGGGGCGGGACGAGATCGCCACGCTGACCCGGGCCGTGAACACGATGGCGGACGCGCTGTCGGAGCGGCTGCGCGCGGAGCGTGAGGTGACGGCGAACATCGCGCACGAGCTGCGCACGCCCGTCGCGGGGCTGGTGGCCGCCGCCGGGCTGCTCCCGGACGGCAAGGCCGAGTCGATGGTGAAGGAGCGGGTCGCGCGGATGCGGGACCTGATGGAGGACGTCCTGGAGGTCGCCCGCCTCGACAACGGCGGCGAAAAGGCCGACGTACGGCTGGTGGAGCTGAGTGTGCTCGCCCGCCGGGCGGTACGGGCGGCTGAGGACCCCGGCGTCCGTCTTGACATCGTTGCCGACGCGCTGGTGGAGACGGACGCACGGCGCGTGGAGCGGGTCCTGACGAACCTGGTGAGCAACGCGCTGCGGCACGGCGCCGAGCCGGTCGTGGTGGAGGCCGAGGGCGGGGTCGTCCGGGTCCGCGACGGGGGCGCCGGTTTCCCCGAGCACCTGCTGGCCCGCGGACCGCGCCGCTTCCAGACGAGCGCCGTCGGCAAGGGGCTGGGCCTGGGCCTGACGATCGCGGCCGGCCAGGCCGGCGTGCTGGGCGCCCGTCTGACGTTCACCAACCCGGAGGGCGGCGGCGCCTGCGCCGTACTGGACCTGTCGGCCTCGGTACGGGACGACGCGGGCGACGAACCGGCCGGGGACTGACGCTCAGCCGAGCACCACGACCTCCTCCGCCGTGAACGTCACGCCGACGACCGCCCCCTCCTCGGGCGCGTCGCGCAGCGCGCACTCGGCCTCCAGCAGGGGCCCCGAGTCGGGCCGGAGCCGTACCGCCACGTGGTGGCCCCGGAAGGTGCGCCCCTCCACGGTGCACCGCAGCCCGTCGGCGGGGTCGCCGAGCCGTACGCCCGCGGGGCGCACCAGGGCCCGGACCGCGCCTTGCGGGGAGCCGGCCGGCACGGGGACCTTGCCCCACACGGTGTCGGCGGCCTCGCCGGTCACCGTCGCCTCGACCACGTTGTCGAAGCCCAGGAAACGGGCGACGAACTCGGAGGCGGGGCGCTGCCAGACCTCCAGCGGCGTGCCGCTCTGGGCGATGCGCCCGTCGCGCATGACGACGACCCGGTCGGCGAGCGCGAACGCCTCGCCCTGGTCGTGCGTGACGGCGAGCACGGTCGTACCGAGCCGCCCGAAAAGGTGCCGCAGCTCGACCACGAGCCGCTCGCGCAGCCCCCGGTCGAGCTGGCCGAGCGGTTCGTCGAGCATCAGGAGCCGGGGGCTGGGGGCCAGCGCGCGGGCGAGCGCGACGCGCTGCTGCTCGCCGCCGGACAGGGCGGCCACGGCCCGCCGATCGGCGCCCGGCAGCCCGACGAGGTCCAGCAACTCGGCCACCCGCCCGGCCTGTTCCTTACGGGACGCGCCGCGCATCCGCAGCCCGAACGCCACGTTGCCGCCGACGTCCCGCTGCGGGAACAGTTGGTGGTCCTGGAACATGAGCCCGACGCCCCGCCGGTGCACGGGCACGCCCGCCTGGTCGGCGCCGTCGAGCAGCACACGGCCCGCGTCGACCGGCTGGAGCCCGGCGACGACCCGCAGCAGCGTCGACTTGCCGCTGCCGCTCGGCCCGAGCACGCACACGATCTCGTGGTCGGCGACGTCCAGTGACACCCCGTCCACGGCGACGCGTGATCCGAAGCGTACGGTCACGTCCTCGAGAGCGAGCATGGTCACAGCTCCCCGGCGCGGTCGACACGGATACGTTCGAGCAGCAGCAGGGCCACCGCGCACACCACCATCAGGATCGTCGAAAGGGCCATGGCCTGGCCGTAGTTGAGCTCGCCGGGCCGGCCGAGGAGCCGGGCGACGGCGACCGGGAGGGTCGGGTTGTCGGGCCGGGCGATGAACACGGTCGCCCCGAACTCGCCCAGCGACACGGCGAACGCGAACCCCGCGGCCACCAGCAGTGCCCGCCGCACCAGTGGCAGGTCCACCTCGCGCCACACCCGCCACGGCGACGCGCCGAGGACGGCCGCCGCCTCGCGCAGCCGCGCGTCCACCGCGCGCAGCACGGGCAGCATGGTCCGTACGACGAAGGGCACGCCGACCAGTGCCTGGGCGAGCGGCACCAGGATCCACGAGGAGCGCAGGTCGAGCGGCGGCTCGTCCAGCGCGATCAGGAACCCGAAGCCGACGGTCACCGCGGACACGCCGAGCGGCAGCATCAGCAGCGCGTCGAAGCCGCGTACCAGCCGCCCGGCGCGTCTGGTGAGCGCGGCGGCGGCGAGCCCGCCGACGACGAGCGCGATGGCGGTGGCGGCGAGCGCGTACTCCAGGGAGTTCCCGATGGCTTCGACCGGCGGCACCAGGAACGTCCCGCCGCCCGCGTCCACGTCCTGGAGCGCCCGGTAGTAGCCGAGCCCCCCGTCCAGGGACCGCTGGACGAGCACCCCGAGCGGCAGCAGGAGCAGCAAAACAATCGTCACGAGGACGGTGCCGAGCAGCGCCCACTGCCCGGCCCCGCGCGGCCGCCGCGCGGTCAGGGCGGCGTCCACCAGCTTCAGCGCGGTCTCCCGCCTCCGTACCGTCCGGGCGTGGACGGCGAGGATGGCGCCGACGGCGGCGAACTGCACCAGGGTGAGCACCGCCGCCGTCGGCAGGTCCAGCAGTTGCGCGGTCTGCCGGTAGATCTCCGCCTCCAGCGTGCGGTACGCGGGCCCGCCGAGGATCTGGACGATGCCGAAGGAGGTGTACGTGAAGAGGAAGATCATCAGCGCCGCGGCGGCCACGGCGGGCGCGAGCGCGGGCAGGGTCACCCGCCGCCACGCCCCGAAGCGCGAGGCGCCCAGCACCCGGGCGGCCTCCTCCTGGCGCGGGTCGAGCTGTGACCACAGGCCGCCGACGGTGCGGACGACGACGGCGTAGTTGAAGAAGACGTGCGCCAGGAGGATCGCCCACACGGTGGTGTCCAGCCGCACGCCCCACAGCTCGTCGAGCAGTCCGCCCCGCCCGAGCAGGGCGAGGAACGCGGTGCCGACGACGACGGTCGGCAGCACGAACGGCACCGTGACGACCGCCCGCAGCACCCCCTTGCCGGGGAAGTCGTAGCGGGCGAAGACGTACGCGCCGGGCAGCGCGATCAGCAGGGTGAGCGCGGTGGAGGCGAGCGCCTGCCAGGTGGTGAACCAGAGCACGTCCAGGATGTCCGGGCGGCCCAGCACGTCGCCGAGCCGCCCGAACTGCCAGGCGCCGTCCGTCGTCTTCAGCCCGCGCCCGACGATCGCGGCGACGGGGTAGGCGAAGAAGACGGCGAAGAACACCACGGGCAAGACCATCAGCCCCGCCCGCAGCGCCCCGCCCTTGCGGGCGATTACCTCAGGACGAGCGAGGACCACGACTGGATCCACCCGTCACGCTTCTCGGCGATCTTCTCGGGGGCGACGGTGTACGGCTGGTCCACCTTGGCACCGTGCTTCGTGAACAGCTCCGGCAGTCGCGCGTCCTTCGCCACCGGGTTCACGAACATCTGGAGCGGCATGTCCTCCTGGAACTTCTTGCCGATCAGGAAGTCGATCAGGGCCTTGCCGCCGTCGGGGTTCTTCGCCCCGGTCAGCAGGCCGGCGAACTCGGTCTGCTGGAAGCACGTCCCGGTGGAGACGCCGGTCGGCGCCTCGGCCGGCTGCGGCTTGGCGTACAGCACCTCGACGGGCGGGCTGGAGGCGTACGACACGACGAGCGGCCGGTCGCCCTTGGCGGCCTTGCCGCCGGCCGAGCCGGAGAACTCCTGGTTGTAGGCGAGCTCCCAGCTATCGACGACCTTGACGCCGTTGGCCTTCAGCTTCTTCCAGTAGTCCTGCCAGCCGTCGTCGCCGTACTTGGCCGCCGTGCCGAGCAGGAAGCCGAGGCCGGGCGAGGACCGCTCGGGGTTCTCGACGACGAGGAGGTTCTTGTACGCGGGCTTCGCGAGGTCGTCGAAGGTCTGCGGCGGCGCCAGCTTCTTGTCCGCGAAGTACTTCTTGTCGTAGTTGACGCAGATCTCGCCGGTGTCGACGGGCGTGACGCGGTGCTTGTCCTTGTCGAGCTGGACGGCCTCGGGGACCCGGTCCAAGCCCTTGGCCTCGTAGGGCTCGAAGAGCTCGTTGTCGAGCGCCCGGGACAGCAGGGTGTTGTCGACACCGAAGAAGACGTCGCCCTGCGGGGACCCCTTGGTGAGGATGGCCTTGTTGACGGCCTCGCCCGCGTCGCCGCTCTTGAGGACCTTGACGGTGTAGCCGGTCTGCTTGGTGAACTCCTTCAGGACGGCCGGGGAGGCGTTGAAGGAGTCGTGGCTGACGAGCGTCACGGTCTTCGACTTCGTACCGCCGTCGGCGGCGTCCTTGCCGGACTCGCCCCCGCAGGCGGTGAGCGTCGTGACGCCCAGCGCGGCGGCGAGCGCGCCGACCGCGATCTTCTTGGTGGTGCTCACTGAGATTCCTCCTGGGTGTGGCCAGGAAGAGACGCGGCCCTGCCCACCGCCATCGTGCGGTGGGCAGGGCGCAACAGCTCGAGTAACGACCGAACTTCCTACCCAGAATGACCTGGGCGAGGTTCAGAGGGTCTGCGGCCTGACGGTGCCGCACTCTCAGCGCTGTGGCGCTCCCCTGTCGGAATATGCAGATGTGTTCGAGCTCAGACTACAAGGTCAGCGCTCGGCGGCCGCGAGCTGTCCACAGGCGCCGTCGATCTCCTGCCCGCGGGTGTCACGGACGGTGACCGGTACGCCATGGCTCGCGATCGCCTCGACGAACGCCTTCTCGTCCTCGGGGCGGGAGGCGGTCCACTTCGAACCCGGGGTCGGGTTGAGCGGGATCAGGTTGACGTGGACCCGCTTGCCCTTGAGGAGGCGGCCCAGCAGGTCGCCGCGCCAGGCCTGGTCATTGATGTCGCGGATCAGGGCGTACTCGATCGAGACCCGGCGGCCGGACTTCTCGGCGTACTCCCAGGCGGCGTCGAGGACCTCACGGACCTTCCAGCGCGTGTTGACGGGGACGAGGGTGTCGCGCAGCTCGTCGTCGGGGGCGTGCAGGGAGACGGCGAGGCGGCACTTGAAGCCCTCGTCGGCGAAGCGGAGCATCGCCGGGACCAGGCCGACCGTCGAGACGGTGATGCCGCGCTGGGAAAGCCCGAGCCCGTCCGGCTCGGGGTCGGTGAGGCGGCGGATGGCGCCGACGACGCGCTTGTAGTTGGCGAGCGGCTCGCCCATGCCCATGAAGACGATGTTGGACAGCCGTGCCGGTCCTCCCGGCACCTCGCCGTCCCGCAGGGCCCGCATCCCGTCGACGATCTGGTGCACGATCTCGGCGGTCGACAGGTTCCGGTCGAGCCCGGCCTGGCCGGTGGCGCAGAACGGGCAGTTCATGCCGCAGCCGGCCTGCGAGGAGATGCACATGGTGACGCGGTCGGGGTACCGCATGAGGACGGACTCGACGAGCGTGCCGTCGTGCAGCCGCCACAGGGTCTTACGGGTGGTGTCGTCGTCGCACGAGATGTGCCGTACGACCGACATCAGGTCGGGCAGCAGCTCCGCCGCGAGCTTCTCGCGGGACGCGGCGGGGATGTCCGTCCACTCGGCCGGGTCGTGCGCGTACCGCGCGAAGTAGTGCTGGGAGAGCTGCTTGGCGCGGAACGGCTTCTCACCGATCGCGGCGACGGCCTCCTTGCGCTCGGCGGGCGTCAGGTCGGCGAGGTGTCGCGGTGGCTTCTTGGCTCCGCGCGGGGCGACGAAGGTGAGCTCTCCCGGTGCGGGGCGTGGCATGACCTGGTACTCCTCAGTAAAGACGAGGCCGCGGTACGGGAGCCGGGTGACCTCACCGGATGATCCCCGCGCGACGCCGCGGGGCCGAAAGGGCCCGCCGCCTCGATGCGACGAGCCCTTCCAGGGTAACCGGACGGCGGTTCAGCCTGTTCCGACGAAGATCACCAGCAGCAACCACACCACCGGCGCGGTCGGCAGCAGCGAGTCCAGCCGGTCCATGATGCCGCCGTGGCCCGGGAGCAAGGTGCCCATGTCCTTGATGCCGAGGTCCCGCTTGATCATCGACTCGCCCAGGTCGCCCAGCGTGGCACTGGCCGCGACGGCGAGGCCCAGCAGGAGGCCCTGCCACCAGGTGCCGCCGTCGATGGCGAACTCCATGCACAGCGCGCCCGCCGCCATCGCGAACGCCACCGCTCCCAGGAGCCCCTCGCGGGTCTTGCCGGGGCTGATCCGCGGCGCGAGCTTGTGCGTACCGAACCGCCAGCCGACGGCGTACGCCCCGGTGTCGCTGACCACGGTCAGCAGCAGGAAGGTGAGCACCCGCCAGGGGCCGTCGTCCGCGGTGAGCATCATCGCCACGAACGTCGCCAGGAACGGGACGTAGAACGCCGCGAAGAGGCCGGCCGTGACGTCCTTGAGGTAGCCCTCGGGCGGCTCCGTCATCCGCCACACGAGCACCGCGAGCCCCGTGAGCGCCATGGCGACCCAGGCTCCCTCGGCGCCCCGCACGTACCCCGCCACGACCATCGCCGCGCCGCCGACGGCGAGCGGCACGAGCGGGGCCTTGATGGACTTGCGCTCCTCCAGGCGGGAGGTCAGCTCCCACAGCCCGACCACGACGGCTACGGCGATCACGCCGACGAAGACGGGCTTCCAGATGAACAGCGACGCGACGATCACCGCACCGAGACCGACGCCGACCCCTATGGCCGCCCGCAGGTCCCGGCCGGCCCGCTTCTTCTGCGGAGCGGGAGGACCGGACGGACCGGACGTGCCAGGCTGACCCGACCGACCGGACCGACCGGGCTGGCCGGGCTGCTCCGGAGGCCGCGGCGCTCCCGGGGGCGGGCTGGGCATGGGCTCCTGCGGATTGTCCGGCCGCTGCGGCGGCTGAGGCTGCTGCGGCTCCGGCTGGTGCTGCGGCATCTCGTGACGGAACGGGGGACCGCTCAGCGGAGCGGTCCCCCGGTCGCGGTCGTCCTGGTCTCCACCGGAGTCTCCGCCGGCGGGAACGTCGGGCACGATGGGCATGGGCCGAGTCTGCTGTGCCTCATGCCCGTCGTAGGCGGGACCCGCCGGGGCTCCCGGAGCGAACCCCGGGTGGTACCCCTGGTCGGGCGGACCCCAGTGACCGCCTCTCGGCGGGGCCCCCCAGGAAGAGTCGTTCATCAGACCTCGAGCAGCTCGGCTTCCTTGTGCTTGAGCAGCTCGTCCACCTGCGCGACGTACTTCGCGGTGGTGTCGTCGAGCTCCTTCTCCGCGCGACGGCCCTCGTCCTCGCCGATGTCGCCGTCCTTGATCGCCTTGTCGATGGCGTCCTTGGCCTTGCGGCGCACGGAGCGGATCGACACCTTGGCGTCCTCGCCCTTGCCCTTGGCGACCTTGATGTACTCGCGGCGGCGCTCCTCGGTGAGCTCGGGGAACACCACCCGGATGATGTTGCCGTCGTTGCTCGGGTTGACGCCCAGGTCCGAGTCACGGATGGCCTGCTCGATGTTGCGCAGCGCGCTCTTGTCGAACGGGGTCACCACGGCCATGCGCGGCTCCGGCACGGAGAACGACGCCAGTTGATTGATCGGCGTGAGGGCACCGTAGTAGTCGGCCACGATCTTGTTGAACATCGCCGGGTGCGCACGTCCCGTACGGATCGCGGCGAAGTCCTCCTTGGCGACCACGACGGCCTTCTCCATCTTCTCCTCGGCCTCGAGGAGGGTCTCTTCGATCACCACTTGCTCCTGCGTGTCTATGAGTAGGCCCGGCGTACAAAAGGGCTGCGGAACCTGCGTCGCGTCTGTTCCCTGCACGGTGTCCGACCGGCAGGGCTTTGTCCATCCCCTCGCGGGGCACCCCGGCGTCCCCAGGGGTCGGGGATCAGGTGCGGGTGCCCTGGTCGCTCACGAGAGTGCCGATCTTCTCACCCTTCACGGCCCGGGCGATATTGCCCGCCGCGAGCAGTTCGAAGACGAGGATCGGCAGGTTGTTGTCGCGGCAGAGGGTGATGGCGGTGGCGTCGGCGACCTTGAGGTCGCGGGAGAGCACCTCGCCGTACTCCAGCGCGTCGAATTTCACCGCGTCCGGGTTGGCCTTGGGGTCGGAGTCGTAGACCCCGTCGACCCCGTTCTTGCCCATGAGGAGAGCTTCCGCGTCGATCTCCAGGGCGCGCTGGGCCGCGGTGGTGTCGGTGGAGAAGTAGGGCATGCCCATGCCCGCGCCGAAGATCACGACGCGGCCCTTCTCCAGGTGGCGCACGGCGCGCAGCGGGATGTACGGCTCCGCGACCTGCCCCATGGTGATGGCGGTCTGGACCCGCGAGTCGATGCCCTCCTTCTCCAGGAAGTCCTGGAGGGCGAGGCAGTTCATGACCGTACCGAGCATGCCCATGTAGTCGGAGCGGGCCCGGTCCATGCCGCGTACCTGCAGCTCGGCGCCGCGGAAGAAGTTGCCGCCGCCGATCACGACCGCGATCTGCGCGCCGTCGCGGACGACCGCGGCGATCTCGCGTGCGATGGCGTGTACGACGTCGGGATCGACGCCGAGGCCACCACCGCCGGCGAACGCCTCGCCGGACAGCTTCAGCATGAAGCGGCCGGCCTTTTTACCGGTGTTGTCGTCGCCCTGTGCGGCGCCCTGGTTCATGGAGATCTCCTCGTGCACATACGAAGAAGGCCATTGCCGGTGGGTGTGGTTGTCCCTACGGCAATGGCCTCCTCGTCAGATCTGTGGCCGCCGGCGCTCACGCGACCGACCGTCCACTGGGAAAACCCTAGCGGGCTCCCGTGTCGAGCGCGTACCGGCTCAGATGCCGACCTTGATGCGGCTGAAGCGCTTCAGGGTGACACCGGCCTCGTCCAGGATCTGCTGGACGGACTTCTTGTTGTCGAGCGCGTACGGCTGACCCAGGAGGGTGGCGTCCTTGAAGAAGCCGTTGAGGCGACCCTCGACGATCTTCGGGAGCGCGGCCTCGGGCTTGCCCTCGGCGCGGGTGGTCTCCTCGGCGACGCGGCGCTCGGCCTCGACGACCTCGGCCGGGACGTCGTCCTTGGAGAGGTACTTCGGGGCGAACGCGGCGATGTGCTGCGCGACACCCTTGGCGATCTCGGCGTTCTCCTTGTCGAGCTCGACGAGGACACCGATCTGCGGGGGCAGGTCGGGCATGGTGCGGTGCATGTACGCCGCGACGTAACCGCCGGAGAACTGTGCGAAGCGGTCCAGGACGATCTTCTCGCCGAGGTTGGCGTTGGCCTCGTCGACGTACGCCTGGACGGTCTTGCCGGCCTCGATCTCGGACGCGAGCAGCGCCTCGATGTCGGCCGGGGAGGTCTTGGCGACGTGCTCGGCCAGGGCCTTGGCGACGCTCTGGAACTTCTCACCCTTGGCGACGAAGTCCGTCTCGCACTTCAGCTCGACGAGGACACCGGAGGTGTTGTCGTCGGCGATCACGGAGACGACGGCGCCGTTCTCGGCGGAGCGGCCCTCGCGCTTGGCGACGCCCTTCTGGCCCTTGATGCGCAGCGCCTCGACGGCCTTGTCGACGTTGCCCTCGGCCTCGTCCAGCGCCTTCTTGCAGTCCATCATGCCGGCGCCGGTGAGCTCGCGGAGCTTCTTGACGTCAGCGGCGGTGTAGTTCGCCATGATCTGTAAGTCTCTCTCGAAGTCTGGAAGATCTACGAAGATCTACGGGTGGACGGCGGGAGCTTCGTGGGCCCCCGCCGTCATCCGAACCTGAAAGGTCAGGCCTGCTCGGCGTCGGCGGCCGGAGCCTCGGCGGCCGGGGCCTCCGCAGCGGCCTCGGCCGGCTTCTCGGCAGCCTCGTCGGAGTCCGCCTTCTTCTCGCCCTCGAGCAGGTCGCGCTCCCACTCGGCCAGCGGCTCGCCGGCGGCCTTCTCGCCCGGCTTCTGGTCGCCGGTCGCGGCGCCGGAGCGGGCGATGAGGCCCTCGGCGACGGCGTCGGCGATCACGCGGGTGAGCAGGGTGACGGAGCGGATCGCGTCGTCGTTGCCCGGGATCTTGTAGTCGACCTCGTCGGGGTCGCAGTTGGTGTCGAGGATCGCGACGACCGGGATGCGGAGCTTGCGCGCCTCACCGACGGCGATGTGCTCCTTCTTGGTGTCGACGATCCAGACGGCGCTCGGCACCTTCTGCATCTCGCGGATACCGCCGAGGGTCTTCTCCAGCTTGGCCTTCTCGCGCGAGAGGACCAGGAGCTCCTTCTTGGTGAGACCCGAGGCCGCGACGTCCTCGAAGTCGATCGCCTCGAGCTCCTTCAGACGCTGAAGGCGCTTGTAGACGGTGGAGAAGTTGGTGAGCATGCCACCGAGCCAGCGCTGGTTGACGTACGGCATGCCGACGCGGGTCGCCTGCTCGGCGATGGCCTCCTGGGCCTGCTTCTTGGTACCCACGAACATGATGGAGCCGCCGTGCGCGACGGTCTCCTTGACGAACTCGTAGGCGCGGTCGATGTACGACAGCGACTGGAGCAGGTCGATGATGTAGATGCCGTTGCGCTCGGTGAAGATGAAGCGCTTCATCTTCGGGTTCCAGCGACGGGTCTGGTGACCGAAGTGGACGCCGCTCTCCAGCAGCTCCCGCATCGTGACGACGGCCATGGCCGTATCTCCTTGGTTCTCGGTTATGTCCTGACGCCCCGACGCGCTGTGCCACGAATGGACCGAAGAGCGCTGCCACGACTTTTGAGGGTGGTGGCGGGGCGTGCGAAGTCGACCCGGTGGCCCGGGTCGCCAGAAGAAGTGTACGGGACCTTGGCAGCGGTGGGTGACGGCGCTGTCCACAACCGGCCGGTAGTCCACAGATCGGGTCCATGATCAGCGCGGTCGGGCACCCCTGCGCCACATTCTGCGCATGTACTCCACCGTGTTGGCCCTGGTCCTGTCCGTCACGTCCGTCCTGACCGCCGCCTGGCCGGTGGGCCCGCCGCGCCCGGCGATCGTGCGGGGCTGGGAGCCCCCCGCCTCGGCGTACGGTGCGGGGCACCGCGGCGTCGACCTCGCCGCCCCGCCGGGCACCGAGGTCCGCGCGGTGGCGGCCGGCCGGGTCTCGTTCGCGGGCCCGGTGGCGGGCCGGGGCGTGCTGTCGATCAACCACCCGTCCACGGGCACCCCACCGCTGCGCACCACCTACGAGCCGGTCCGCCCCCTACTCCGCCCGGGCACCGAGGTCACGGCCGGCCAGGTGGTCGCGGTCGTCTCCCCCGGCCCCGGCTCCCACTGCGCCCGCGCGTGCCTCCACTGGGGCCTCCGCCGGGCCGACACCTACCTCAACCCCCTGTCGCTCCTCCCCCGCCCACCCTCACGGCTGCTACCCCTCACCGACCGCGCCTGACCGAACCGGTGCGGCGCGCGGGATCGCTTGGGGCGGTGTGCCGTGCGGCGCGCGGGCCGGGTTGGTTCCGGCCGGTGGGCCGGGGACGGGGCCCCTCCGGGCTCACCTCCTCGCCGTCGGCGGGGCACCGAGCCGGTCTCGCAGCCGTATCTCGCCGCCGATCGGCTGCGGGGGCGACCCTGCACGGCCCCTCCTCGCCATGGTCGGAGAAACGCGCCCGCAGACGGCGTACGACCGGGGTGGGGCCGTGCAGGGTCGCCCCCGCAGAGGTTGGCGGCAAAGGCTGGGCTCCCGACTCCGCGTGCCCAAGGCCGCCGGCCTCGAGGAGGTGAGCCCGGAGGGGCCACACCCCACACCCACCGGGTCAGGCCGCCCCGCCCCCGACAGGGTTCCGCCGCCGGGGCGGGCCATGCCCGACCGCCCACCAGCCGGAAGCCACACCGAGCACCGGGCCGCAGCCCGAGCCGCAGGCCGGCCGCCGCGTACGGACGGGAAAGGGCTACGCGCCCCGGACACCCCGGAGGGCCATGGAGACGGCCGTGTCGGCGATGGCCGACGGATCCTCCGCCGCGCCGAGCTCGATACGGCGCACCGCCGCGTCCACCACGCCCTGGAGCAGCATCGCGGCCAGCCGTGGCTGCTCCTGGCCCAGCTCCGCCAGCGCTTCGACGATCATGGCGATCAGCCCGCCGTGAGCCGCGCGGATCTTCTCCCGCGCCCCGTCGTCCAGTTCGCTCGCGGAGATGGCGACGACCGCACGGTGGCGCCGGTCGCCGACGAGGTCGAGCTGGGTGCGGACGTACGCCTCGACCTTGCCCTCGGGCGTGTCCGCCCGCTGCATCGCCGCCTCGACCTCCGCCGCCCACACGGGGAAGTCGACCGCGCACAGTTCCTCGACGACGGCGGCACGGGAGCGGAAGTACTCGTAGACGGACGACCGGGCCAGGCCGGTGCGCTCGGCGAGGGCGGGGAAGGTCAGCGCCTCCGTCCCGCCTTCGGACAACAGGGAACGCGCGGCGTCCAGCAGGGCGCCGCGCTGCATGGTCCGGTGCTCGGCCACGGAGGCCGCTCGAATCCTGGGCACGGCTCCACTCTACGACCGCCCGTTCGACGTCAGCGTCCTACATCGGCCAGCTTCGCCCTGAGCTGGAGTACCGACTTGGTGTGGATCTGGCTGACGCGGCTCTCGGTGACCCCCAGCACGTTACCGATTTCGGCCAGGGTCAGCCCCTCGTAGTAGTACAGCGTGACGACCGTCTTCTCGCGCTCCGGCAGGGTGTTGATGGCGCGGGCGAGCAGCCGCCGCAGCTCTCGGTCCTCGGCCACCTCGACCGGGTCGTCCGCGGCGGTGTCCTCCAGGGTGTCCATGAGGCTGAGCCGGTCGCCGCCCTCGCCGCCGACGTGCAGCAGCTCCTCCAGGGCCACCACGTTCGCCAGTGACAACTGGCTGAAAACCGCGTGCAGTTCCTCCAGGGCGATGCCCATCTCCGAGGCGACCTCGCTCTCCGAGGGGGTGCGCCGCAGTTGGGCTTCCAGGGTGGCGTACGCGCGCTCCACGGCCCGCGCCTTCTGCCGCACGGAGCGCGGGATCCAGTCCAGCGCCCGGAGTTCGTCGATCATCGCGCCGCGGATACGGGTGATGGCGTACGTCTCGAACTTGATCGACCGCTCGATGTCGAACTTCTCGATCGCGTCGATGAGTCCGAAGACCCCGGACGACACGAAGTCCGCCTGCTCCACGTTGGACGGCAGACCGACGCTCACCCGGCCCGCGACGTACTTCACCAGCGGCGAGTAGTGCAGGATCAACTGCTCCCGCAGCCGCTCGTCGCCCGTGTCCTTGTACGACCGCCACAGCTCGTCGAGCGACGAGGGTGCGGGTGGTCGCACGGTGCCCCGGGCAGCGGGGGGCACCGCTGTGCGGTCGGACCCGGAGGTGTGCTGGGGCATGCGTCGCCTTGAGCCGTTCTGCTGGGGTGTGAGTGGGGACGGGGGGATGAGGGCGGGATGCGGAGGGGGTAATTCTGGTGAGCGTAGCGTGACTGAGGAGTCGCGGTGAGCGAAGGTCCCTGGATAGTGCCTCCGCGAGGGCGTGCCATCGGCCGCATCTTCGAATGGGGCCCAGGGGGCCGACTGCGCGGACGTCGGCCCCTCGGAGGTCGCCGAGAGAGCTGCGAGGGTCATCGGAATCACCTTTTCACCCGAATGCTCCGGGTCAAGCACCGCCTCGCCGGGCGTTCGGGCGACGTATGGCCCCGGCCGTCAACTGCCATCCCTCGCCATGGCGTTCGACGAATCCCAGGGAGTGGAGTTCGTACAGCCTGCCGAGTGCCTCGTCAACCGTGGTGCCGGCGTCATGCGCGACGGTGCCGGCGGTGGCGGCCCTCCCCCGTGCGGGCAGGGCTTCGAGCACGCGTGCGCTGATCGGGTCGAGGAGGTCCCGGGGCAGGACGGGACCGCGCCGGGCCGGGGCCAGGTCGCCGATGTCGCCGACCAGTTCCGCGACTTCCGCGGCGTCCGTGACCAGCTCGGCCTCGCCGCGCAGCAGCTCGTGCACCCCCGCGGAGAGCCCGCTGGTGGCCGGGCCGGGAACGCCCATGGTGAACCTGCCGAGCCGCTGCGCGGCGCGGGCGGTCACCAGGGAGCCGCTGCGGTACTCGGCCTCGACGACGACCGTGCCCCGGGTGAGCGCGGCGATCACGCGGTTGCGGAGGATGAACCGGCTCGGGGTGGGGTGGGCGCCGGGCGGCAACTCCCCGATCACCAGGCCCTGTTCCGCGATGCGCCCGATCAGCTCGGCGTGGCCGCGCGGGTAGGCCACGTCCACCCCGTTGGCCAGCACGGCGACGGTCGCCCCGCCGGCGGCCAGCGCCCCCCGGTGAGCGGCGCCGTCGACGCCGAACGCCGCGCCGGAGACCACGACCCAGCCGCGCTCGGCGAGCCCCGAGGCGAGGGTCGCCGCCATGTGGGCCCCGTAGGGGGTGCAGGCCCGCGCCCCGACGACGGCCACGGAGCGCAGCGCCCAGCGCCGTAGGTCGGGCCGGCCGCGCACCCAGAGGCCGACGGGCCGGGCGTCCCCCAGGTCGTCGAGCTGGCTGGGCCACTCGGGGTCGTCCGGGACGAGGAACCGCCCGCCGAAGGCCGCCACCGCCGCCAGGTCCCGCTCGGGGTCGGCCCGCGCGGCCCGTATCCGGAAGCCCTGGACGCGCCTCTCGCTCGCCCCGGTGAGCGCTTCGTCCTCGTGCGGCGCGGACGTCAGCCGCCGGAACAGCTCCACGGCCCCCAGCTCCCGTAGCCAGCGCCCGCCGTGTTCATCACCCGGTTCGACGACCCTCGTCAACGCCGCCCGCGCCCACCGCTCCCGCTCGGTCACTCCTCCGGCCATGCCGCTCCCCCCTCCCAAGCCGCCCCCATCCCGCCGGTGCGGCCCCGTACGCCTGCCGTCCCCGCGCTCCCCGCCCGCGGTACGCCACCCCACTCCCGCCACCCCG
Organism: Streptomyces sp. NPDC031064; assembly: GCF_055570965.1. Taxonomy (NCBI): domain Bacteria; kingdom Bacillati; phylum Actinomycetota; class Actinomycetes; order Kitasatosporales; family Streptomycetaceae; genus Streptomyces; species Streptomyces sp. NPDC031064. Next base: position 828,866 of record NZ_JBVIGF010000002.1, on the reverse strand, counting down.
GGCCACCCCACCCGATCCGGGTCACAGCGCCTCCCCGACCGTCATCGGTACGCCCCGGGCGATGCCGGTCCGCAGCTCCAGCGCCAGGTGGACGTCGTCGGGGCCGGGGCGGTCGCGGCCCGCGAGGTCGGCGAGCGTCCAGGCGACCCGGAGCACCCGGTCCAGGCCGCGCGCGGTGAGCAGGCCCCGTTCGATGTCCCGCTCGGCGGGCGCGAGGGCGCCGGGGACGACCTGCCAGCGGGTGCGCAACTCGTGCCCGGGCACCTCGCAGTTGACGTTCCAGGGCGTGCCGTCCAGGCGGGCGGCGGCGCGTGCCCGGGCGTCCAGCACCCGCGCGGCGACCGTCTCGGTGGACTCGCCGCGCCCGCCCTGGCCCAGCAGGTCCGCGCGGCCGACCGGTTCCACCTCGACGCGCAGGTCGACCCGGTCCAGCAGTGGCCCCGACAGCCGGGCCTGGTAGCGGCGGATCACCGAGGCGGGGCATTCGCAGCCCGCCCCGTGCAGGGTGTGCCGCCCGCACGGGCACGGGTTGGCTGCCAGCACCATCAGGAACCGCGCCGGCAGCCGAACCACGCCCGCGCTGCGCGCCACCACCACATGGCCGGCCTCCAGGGGCTGGCGCAGGGCATCCAGCGCCTTGCCGGAGAACTCGGGCGCCTCGTCCAGGAAGAGCACCCCTCGGTGTGCCAGCGAGACGGCACCCGGTCTCGGCAGGCCATTGCCGCCGCCGACGAGGGACTGCATGGTCGCCGAGTGGTGCGGCGCGCAGTACGGCGGCCGGCGCACCAGCGGCTCGCCGGGCGGCAGGATGCCCGCCACTGAGTGGACCGCGGTGACCTCCAGGGCTTCCTGGCGGGTCAGTGGGGGCAGGATGCCCGGCAGGCGCTCGGCCAGCATGGTCTTGCCCGCGCCCGGTGGCCCGGACAGCAGCAGGTGGTGCCCGCCGGCCGCCGCGACCTCCAGGGCGACGCGCGCCGCCCGCTGTCCGGCGACGTCCGCCAGGTCGGGCGCGTCGGCCGGGTCGTGGCTGAGTCCGGTGCCCACGCCGGCCCCGGGGACCAGCAGCCCGGCCAGCATGGCATCGGGCCGGCCCGCCTCGTCCGGCTCCTCCTCCGGCACCGGCTCGTCGGCGAGCACCGCGATCAGTTGCCGCAGTGTGCGGACGCCGAGGACCGAGACGCCCGGCACCAGCGCGGCCTCCTCCGCCGTCTGCTCGGGGACGACGACCTGCCGGTAGCCGGCCTCGGCGGCGGCGAGCACCGCCGGCAGCACGCCCCGCACCGGTCTGACCCGGCCGTCGAGCCCGAGCTCCCCGATGAGGACCAGGTCGGCGATGGTCCGGGGGTCGACGCGTTCGGCCGCGCCCAGCACCGCCGCGGCGACGGCGAGGTCGAATCCCGAGCCGCCCTTCGGTACGGAGGCCGGGCTGAGCCCGACCGTCAGCTTCTTCTGCGGCCACTCCGCGTCCGAGTTGACCACCGCGGCCCGCACCCGGTCGCGGCTCTCCGTGAGGCTCTTGTCCGGCAGCCCGACCAGCGTGAACGCCGCGACGCCCGGCTCCAGGTCCGCCTGGACCTCGACGACCACGCCCTCGACGCCGACCAGGGCCACCGAACACGTCCGTGCGAAGCCCATCAGGCCACCCCCCGCACGTGCTCCACGACGGGCGCGCCGCGCCGGGGCAGCAGCACCCCGACCAGGTCGATACGCACCCCGCCGGGCGGTGGGCCGCCGCCGTGCCGCTCCAGCCAGCACTCGGCGAGCCGCCGCAGCCGCCGCGCCTTCACGGGCGTCACCGCCGCCATGGGGTGCTCGAAGCCGCCCCCTCTGCGGGTCTTGACCTCGCAGATGACCACCGTGTCACCGTCGCGGGCGACGATGTCGATCTCCCCGGCCCGCCCGCACCGCCAGTTCCTGGCGAGCATGGCCATCCCGGCCTCGCCGAGCCGGCGGACCGCCAGCTCCTCGCCGTACCGCCCCAGTGCCCCCGTCGCGTTCATCCGGCACCACCTCCGTCACCGACTGTGACGTGTCGGCGCCGGACTTGTGGATCTTGGTGGACAACGGGCCGGTTGTGGAAAACCCGGTCACCCACACCGGTGAACAGCGTTGGGCCTCATCCCAGGGGTGAAACGCGACGGGACCTCAGTTCCGCTGAACCGCCCTGCGGCTCAGCTCCCCGGCAGTTCCAGGTCGCTCTTGTTGAGCTCCTCGATGTTCACGTCCTTGAACGTGAGAACACGCACCTGCTTGACGAACCGCGCCGGCCGGTACATGTCCCAGACCCAGGCATCCGCCATGGAGACTTCGAAGAACACCTCGCCCTGCACCGAGTGCACCTGCATCTCGTAGTCGTTGGTGAGGTAGAAGCGACGCTCGGTCTCGATCACATATTTGAACAGACCGACGACATCGCGGTACTCCCGGTAGAGCTTCAGCTCCATCTCGGTCTCGTACTTCTCGAGGTCCTCGGCGCTCATGGCATGTTCCCCTTCAGCCGTGCGTCCCCCTATTGTGCTCCAGTCTCCTGCGCCCCTAGACGATTTCGGGGGCCAGGACCACCGGCGTACTCGGGGGTCCCTCGTCGAGCAGCGTGCGGAGCAGCTCGGCGAGTCGTGTCGGGTACACCGTCTCACGCGCCGCCGACAGTTCGGCGGAGGTCCACCACCTCAGCCCCGCGACACTGCGCGTCTCGAGCTCCGTCAACTTGCCCAGGGCCACCGTGGTGCTGGTCGTACGGGCCAGGTAGTACCACTCGTCCTGGTGCCAGCGCCGCCCGGCGAACGGGAACGAACACTCCCGCTGCCACAGCACGGGACCGAGCCGTACGTCCGTCAGGCCGGTCTCCTCGGCGAGCTCGCGCAGCGCGGCCTCCTCGCGGGTCTCGTCCCCCTCGACCCCGCCGCCGGGCGTGAACCACCACGTGTGGGAGGGGTCGTCCGGCTCGTGCCCGTGCAGCAGCAGGATCCGGTCCCGCGGGTCGAGCAGCACCACGCGGGCCACCTGCCGCAGCGGCGTCTCCTCAGCCATGCGCACTCGCTCCCGTACCCGCCCCCGTACGCGCCCGCCGGCCCGCCCGGGAAAGCCGCCGCGCGACCGGCCCGTACGCCGCGCCGGCCAGGATCAGCACCGCCCCGGCCGCCACCGACCCGACCACCAGTTGAACCGGCCCGGGCCGCGACACGCCACCGGGCAGCTCCGCGAAGCTCCGCGGCCGCTCGACCATCGCGCCCGGGGGCCACGCCACGGCGTCCACCCGCGCGCTCACCGCGCCGCGCGGCACCGCGCCCTGCCCGGGGTCCTGGAGGTGGAGGCGGGAGTCCTGGGAGCTCGCGCGCTCGTCACCGAGCAGGAAGAGCTGCCCGTCCGGCACCGCGGCCGTGAACGGCGTGGAGGACGCGGGCCCCTCGGAGCGCAGATACGGTTCTTCCACCGCCTTGCCGTTGATGGTGAGCCGACCGGCGCTGTCGCAGCACGCGACCTTGTCACCGCCCACCCCGACGACCCGCTTGACCATCGGCAGGTCGCCCCAGGCCGAGTCCTTGAAGACCACGACGTCACCGCGCCGGACCTCATCGCCGTCCACCCGCTGCGCCAGCACCCGGTCGCCCGCGGCCACGGTCGGGGACATCGAGTCGGTCGGCACGGTGTACGGCTGGTACTCGATCGCTCCCCAGACGAAACCGCCGAGGAAGAGCACACAGCCGACGGCCACGGCCAGCCCCGACAGCACACTGCCGAGACGGCCGTGGCCGTCGTCCGTCGTGACGTCCTTGCCCATCCCAGCGCTCCCACCTTCGCGAGACGACGATCTGGGACGGCACCCTACCCGCGCACCCCTACCCGGCGGTATGCCGACCAAGAGCGGACCGGCAGCCGCCCAGCGGCCGGCCGACCAGCCGTGCAACCGACAACCCGCGCAGCCCCCGGCCGACCAACCGCGCAGCCGACCGAACGCCCCGCCGCCCAGCCGCGCCGCCACCCAGCCGCTCAAGCCCGCCGTTCGCCACAAGCCTTCGCCCGTCAGCCCCGCACGTCAGGCTCGCCCGTCAGCCCCGTGCGTCGCCCCGTGCGTCAGCCCCGCACGTCAGACTCGCGCGTCAGCCCCGCGCCGCTTCCGCCGCCACAGCACCAGCGGCAGCGCACCGGCAAGACCCAGCGCTCCCGGGCCGGCCATCTGCGCGACCGCGCTCGACGCGGCCGCCGCGGCACTCAGCCCCGGCTGGTCGAAGGTGTCCGGCACCGGCAGGGTGGACCAGCGGGTGACCGGCCAGGCCACCACGACGGCCCGCCCGACGACCTTGTCGTTGGCGACCGTGCCGCTGCCGGGCAGCTCCTGGTGGTAGCGGGAGTCCAGCGAGTTCTGCCGGTTGTCGCCCATCACCCAGATGCGGCCCTCGGGCACCTTGATGGGCCCGAAGGGCTCGTCGTCGCAGGGCGTGGAGCCGGGGTGGATGTACGAGGTCTCGTCCAGCGGCTTGCCGTTGACGACGACCTTGCCGCCCTTCTTGCAGCTCACCGTGTCACCGCCGACCGCGATGACGCGCTTGATGAGGTCCTTCTCCTCCGACGACGGCATCAGGCCGATCCAGCTCAGGAACTCCTGCACCATGTTGGGCTTGGGAGTGGGCTCGCCCTCCAGCCAGCCGCCCGGGTCGTGGAAGACGACGACCTCGCCGCGCTCCGGCTCGGAGCCGAACCACGGGGTCAGCTTGTCGACCAGCACCCGGTCGCCGCGCTGGAGCGTGTTCATCATCGAGTCGGAGGGGATCGAGAACGCCTGCACCAGGAACGTCTTGATCAGCAGCGCCAGCAGCAGGGCGATACCGATCAGCAGCGGCAGTTCCTTCCAGAAGGAACGGGGCTTCTTGGGGTCGCGGGGGCCACCGTCCCCGTCGGCGTCCCCGTCGCCGTCAGTCGGACCGGTCTCGGATGGGGGCTCCCCGACGGATCCGGACGAGGAGGGCTCGCCGAACCGCTCCGGCCTCTCCTCGGGCTCCTCGTGTCCGGATCGTGCGCCGACCGCCAAATCCCCCACATCCACTCCTCACTCCGTGCAACCGCCAGCCCCACAGCAGGGGCAGGCCCACCACTCCCATAACGAGCGGGAGTTCCGCAGGGGTCGGGAGTCCGGTCAATCCGTTCACATTCCGAGAGGACACACTATGCGACGCGCCGATCGCCGACGCAGTCCCGGTCCGCGAGTCCGGAACCGACGCGAAGGTGTCCGGTTCCTCAAGCCTCCGCCAGTGGTCGAAGGGCCAGGCGATGACGACCGCCCGCCCGACGACCTCCTCTTCCGAGACCGTTCCCTGAAACGCCTCGTTCAGGTGAAACCGCGAGTCGGCCGAGTTCGACCGGTGGTCGCCCATCACGAAGATCCGCCCGGCGGGCACCTTCACATCGAACTTGATGGTGGAAGGAACGTTTCCCGGATGCAGGTACGGCTCGGTCAGGGGTACGCCGTTGACGGTGACCCGGCCGTCCGCGTCGCAGCACTTGACGGTGTCCCCGCCGACCGCCACCACCCGTTTGATCAGGTCCTGTTCGTCCTCGGACGGCAGCAGGCCGATGAAGGTCAGGGCCTGCTTGACCTGTTTGACGACCACCGGGTCGTCCTTCTTGGGCGCCTGCTCCTGGCGGAGCCAGCCGCCCGGGTCCTTGAAGACGACGACGTCCCCGCGCTGCGGCTTCGAGCCGAACCAGGGCGTGAGCTTGTCCACCAGGACCCGGTCGTCGATCCGGATCGTCTGCTCCATGGAGCCGGACGGGATCACGAAGGCCTGCACCAGGAAGGTCTTCAGTACGAGCGCGATGAGCAGCGCCACCGTGATGAGGAGGGGTATCTCCTTGACGGCCGAGCGCCGCCTGCGCCGCTTGACCTTGCGGGCCAGCTTGCGCCGCTCCGCCCGCCCCGGCAGGGGCCGGGCGCCGTCCGTGGGGCGTGAGCCGGTGGGCAGCCGGGTGTCCGCCCGGTGGCTGCCCTGCTTGCCGCGGTTACCCATGGCCCCCGCCCGCCGGTCCGCCCGCCGGTACGTCGCGGAAGGCGCCCGTCGGCTCCACCCCCGACCAGCGTCCGAAGGGCCAGCCGATCCAGTCCGCCCGCCCGATCACGTGGTCGACGGGCACCATGCCGCCGCCCGGCGAACCGAGGTGGTCGCGGGAGTCCCGCGAGTGACTGCGGTGGTCGCCCATGACCCACAGGGTGCCCTCGGGCACGACGATGTCGAAGGGGACCTGGGACGGCGCGTCACCGACGTACAGGTAGTCCTCCTCCACGGGTACGCCGTTCACCTCGACCCTTCCCCCCTCGTCGCAGCACTTCACGCGGTCGCCTCCCACCCCCACCACGCGCTTCACGAAGTCGGTGTCGGCGGGCTCGGCGAGGCCGAGGGCCGCGGCCGCCCCGTGGAACAGCCCCGTGACCGGGTTTTGTTCGGGCGCCTCCCGGACGAAGGAGCCGTTGCCGTCGAAGACGACGACGTCCCCGCGCGCGGGCTCGGAACCGAAACGGTACGCCAACTTGTTCACCAGCACCCGGTCCCCGATCCGCAGGGTGGGTTCCATGGACCCGCTGGGGATCTGGAAGGGCTGCACCACGAAGTGGCTGAACAGCAGCAGGAAGACGGCACAGCCCAGGCCGGTCAGCCAGAGGTGCCGCCGGAAAAGCACGGAGCGCGACCGCTCCTCCGGCTCGGAGGAGCGGTCGCGCTCGGTGTGCTGTGCTTCGGTGTCCATCGCAGCCAGATGGTATCCGGCCGCCCTGTGGACCCCCTCGCGACGAGGTGAGCCGAGGCTCAGTTGTCGCGCTTCTCCTTGATCTTCGCAGCCTTGCCGCGCAGGTCACGCAGGTAGTACAGCTTGGCGCGACGGACGTCACCGCGGGTCACGAGCTCGATCTTCTCGAAGATCGGGCTGTGCACCGGGAAGGTGCGCTCGACGCCAACGGAGAAGGAGACCTTGCGGACGGTGAACGTCTCGCTGACGCCCGAACCCTGGCGGCGGATGACGACACCCTTGAACTGCTGGATACGGGAGCGGTTGCCCTCGATGACGCGAACGTGGACGTTCACGGTGTCACCGGGACGGAACGCCGGCACGTCGGTCCGCAGGGACGCGGAGTTGACGGCGTCGAGCACGTGAGACATGTGTGTCTGCTTCCTCGCTGATGCCACAGGTCATCAACGGAATATCGAGATGAGAAAAGGGGTGCTGATCGCGTCGGACGGGCGTCGTGTCCCCCTGTGGCAGGGGCGCACGCCGGACGTACAGCAGCGGCCTATTCTTCCACGTCCTGGGGCCTGCGCCAAAATCGGCCACCGGGTTCCGGTGCCCAGCCCAGCAGGGAGAGGGTTTCGCGGTCCTTCTTGTCGAACGCGGAGGCGTCGCAGCGCTCGATCAGGTCGGGCCTGTTGCGGGCGGTCCGGCGCAGTGCCTCGTCCCGCCGCCACCGGGCGATCTTGCCGTGATGGCCGCTGAGCAGGACGTCGGGGATGCCACGGCCGCGCCACTGGGGCGGCTTGGTGTAGACGGGGCCTTCCAGCAGGTTGGCCATCGCACCGGGGGCGAAGGAGTCGTCGCGGTGGGACTCGGCGTTGCCGAGGACGCCGGGCAGCAGGCGCGCCACGGCTTCGGTGACGACCAGGACGGCGGCTTCCCCGCCGGCCAGCACGTAGTCGCCGATGGAGACCTCGTAGACGGGTATCCGGGTGGCGTACTCGTCCATGACGCGGCGGTCGATGCCCTCGTACCGGGCGGGGGTGAAGATCAGCCAGGGGCGCTGGGACAGCTCGACGGCGAGCTCCTGGGTGAAGGGCCGCCCGCTGGGCGTGGGGACGACCAGCACCGGTCCGTGGGCGCCGGTCTCGTAGCCGGAGGCCAGTACGTCGTCCAGGGCGTCGCCCCAGGGCTCGGTCTTCATGACCATGCCGGGGCCGCCGCCGTAGGGGGTGTCGTCGACCGTGTTGTGCCGGTCGTAGGTCCACTGCCGGAGGTCGTGCACGTGGACGTCGAGCCGGCCACGCGCGCGTGCCTTGCCGACCAGGGAGACGTTCAGCGGTTCGAGGTACTCGGGGAAGATCGTGACGACGTCGAGCCGCATCAGCTCTGGTCTCCCGCGTCCTTGGAGCCGGCCGTGCCCTTGGAGCCGGCGGCCTCCTTGGCGTCGGCGGCGTCACGGGCGGAGGCGACCTCGGCCCGGTCGTCGATGAGACCGGGCGGCGGGGTGATGACCGCCTTCTGCTCGTCGAGGTCGATGTCGGTGACGATCTCCTCGACGAACGGGATCATGACCTCGCTGCCGTCGGGCCGTTCGACCACGAACAGGTCCTGGGAGGGCAGGTGGGAGATCTCGGTGATCCGGCCGACCTCGGTGCCGTCGGCGAGGACGACGTCCAGGTCCATGAGCTGGTGGTCGTAGTACTCGTCGGGCTCCTCGGGGCGCTCGTCCGGGTCCACGTCGGCGATCAGCAGGGTGTTGCGCAGCGCCTCGGCGGCGTTGCGGTCCCGTACGCCCTCGAAGCGCAGCAGCAGCCGGCCGCTGTGGACGCGGCCGGTCTCGATGGTCAGCGGACCGGTGGAGGCCGGGTCCGTGGCCAGTACGGCACCGGGCGCGAGCCGCAGCTCGGGCTCGTCCGTACGCACCTCGACGGTGACCTCGCCCTTGATGCCGTGGGCGCGGCCGATCCGTGCGACTACGAGCTGCACGTTCTCATCTCTCCTGTCGTACGACGACGGGCCGGGGTGAGCCGTAGCCCTCCCCGGCCCGCGCCGGCGCAACTAAGGTAAAACTGCCAACTTGATCAGTGGACCTGGTCCACGTCGACGAGGTCGACGCGGATGCCCCGCCCACCGATGGCACCCACGACCGTACGCAGAGCGCGCGCGGTGCGGCCGTTGCGGCCGATCACCTTGCCGAGGTCGTCGGGGTGGACCCGGACCTCCAGCACGCGCCCGCGGCGCAGGTTGCGCGAGGCGACCTGCACGTCGTCGGGGTTGTCGACGATGCCCTTCACGAGGTGCTCGAGAGCCTCCTCGAGCATGCTCAGGCCTCGGTCGACTCGGTGGACGCGGCCTCGGCCTCGTCCGCCTTCTTGTCGGCCTTCTTCGCCTTCGGGGTGATGGCCTCACCCTTCGCCTCGTCACCCTCGAGCGCCTTGGCGAACTCGTCGAAGGAACGACGCTTCTCTTCCTTGGTCGCCGGGGCCAGCAGCGGCTTCTCCGGGGCCGGCAGGCCCTTCGCCTTCTGCCAGTCGCCGGTGAGCTTCAGGATCGCGAGAACCGGCTCGGTCGGCTGGGCGCCGACGGACAGCCAGTACTGCGCACGCTCCGAGTCGACCTCGATGCGCGACGGGTTCTGCACCGGGTGGTACAGGCCGATCTCCTCGATGGCCCGGCCGTCACGGCGGGTACGGGAGTCGGCGACGACGATGCGGTAGTGAGGCGAACGGATCTTGCCCAGACGCTTCAGCTTGATCTTGACTGCCACGGGTGTGGTGTCTCCTGGTCTTGACGTGGTTGGGCACAACGGGATGCCGCGTGGGGTTGCGGTACTCGAGTGCCCGATGGACGCGTCAGCCGGAGGAGAGAGGGGTCCTGTTCGACTGTCGAGTACAGCTAGCCATTGTGCCACATCACGCGGGGTCAGCTTGCCGCGCCCACGGCTTCCGGGATGCGGAAGGGCTTCCCGCAGCCGCCGCACACGATGGGCGCCTGCGCGAGGACCGAGGGCACGACCCGGACGTTGCGACCGCAGTCGCACACGGCCTTGACCCGCACGCCGCCACCGGAGGAGCCGTGCCGGGCGGCCGGCCCGCGGAAGGAGCGCTTGGTGTCCGACGCCGTGGCGACCGTGTGCGCCTTCAGGGCGCGCTGGAGCCGCTCGATGGTCGGGCGGTACCGGCGCTTGGCCTCGGGGCTGAGCGTGACCAGGGAGAAACCGCTGCTGGGGTGCGGCTCCTCGGAGTGGTCCAGGCCCATCTCCTCGGCGATCGCCAGGAATCTGCGGTTGTGGTAGCGACCGGCGCGCGAGGTGTCGCGGACGCCTCGCGCGGCGGCGATGCCGTGGACTGCCTCATGGAGCAGTCGCTCGAAGGAGAGCTCGGCGCCACATGCGGACGACGACTCTCCGATCAGGGATTCGGGCGCGGCGAGATCGGGCAGCTCGGGGTGGTGCCGCTGAATGTCGGCCCACGCCTGTGCCAGCTCTGCGGCGAGAACAGGTGGTGTCGTGCTCACGTCGTGACAACGAGCCGGAGTGCCCGCGGGTTCCATTCCGGGGCATCCCAAATAATTTGCACGTACCCGTCAGTTGCCGTTGATGCGTCCCGACGAGGGCCAGTGCGCTGATCTGCGGAGAAGCCGCGCAGCTCGCATCAAGGTGGTACGTAGCGGCGCGTACGCCCCGGCGCGTAGCCGACCGCCGCGCGCCGGTCGCCGCCCCGGTCAAGGCGCCGGTCGGGTCGAGGCGCCAACCCGGTCGAAGGGCAGCACCGGCCGGGAGGGCCGCCGGTTGCCGAAGGCGACCCTACCGCCACCGCCCGCAGTCGGCGCCACCGCCCCCGGGGCGTGGCCCGGCGGCCCGCGCCGGGGGCGCAGTGGGGGCGGGCAGGCCCTGGACGGTGTGGCGGGAAGGGGCCCGGGAAGCGGGAACGCCGCTGGCCGGGAGGGGTGATGGGGCCCGGGCCGCCGTCCTGGCATGGCGGGAATCGCGGGGCGCCTCCACTATGGGAGGTGGTTCGTGCCGCACTCGGGGGCGCACAACCGGGGCACGCAAGCATTGCTCCCCGACCCCTGGACTTGGGGGCGGATGCGGAGTTCCCTGGCTACGGGGAGTGCGAGCGCACGTACACGGGGGCTGTCAATCAGGGCAGAGACGCACAGATGGACCTCTCGGCGGATTGGGGCGCTTTCGATGACACCTATGCTCGTCCAGCACCACCCCCACCCGGCCTCGGCCCCTCCGGCTTCGGATGCGCCCGGCCGTGCCCGCGACTGGGCGGAGATCCAGGAACGGATGCTGGTTCCGCTCTATGAAGCGGTGTACGAGCATCTGGAGGTCGGTACCGGAACGCGGCTCCTGGGTCTCGGATGCGGCTCGGGCCTCGCCCTGCTGATGGCCGCCGCGCGCGGCGCGCAGGTCACGGGTGTCGACACGGACCACGCGCGCGTGGACCTGGCGCGCAAGCGCCTGCTCCCCGACGCGGCAGGGCGCGAAACCCACCGCTGCGGCGAGACGAGACTGCTGTACGGCGGGCCGGCCGACGCCGCCGATCCCACCCGTCCGGCGTACAACCTCATCACGGCCTTCCAGCCGATCGGCTGCACCGCGGGTGACTCCGACGGGCTGGCGCCCGCCCTCTCGGCTGCGGTACGGCTGGCGGAACGGGGCAGCGCGGTGGTGCTGGCGGGCTGGGGCCCGCCGGAGCGGTGCGCCACGTCGGCCGTGCTGCGGGTGGCGGGCAGGCTGACCGAGCGGCTGCGCACCGGCGCGACGTGGCGTCCGGCCCTCCGGGACGACCTGGAGGAGGTGGCCGCGCGGGCCGGGCTCCGGCCGGACGGCTCGGGACGGGTGGCGTGCCCGTTCGGGTACGCGGACATCGGCAGCGCCGTACGCGGCCTGTTCTCGACCGGCCTGTTCGACGCGGCCGTGGCCGCATCCGACCAGGCGACGGTGGAGAAGGAGGTCACCGAGGCCCTCCACCCGCACGTGCGCCCCGACGGCACCGTGTGGATGCCGAACGTGTTCCGCTACCTGGTCGCCAGGACGCCCTGACGCGCCACGGCGAGGCCCGCGCGGTTGGCCACGCCCCGGCGGGCCGGGCGAGTGGCCACGTCCCGGCGGGCCGGGCGGGTGGCCACGCCACGGCGGGCCGGGCCCACGGCTACTCCTTGCCGAGGCGGGTGATGCCCGCGGCCCGGTAGGCCTCTTCCTCCTCCAGCGTCTCGCTCTCCAGGAGCGCCGCCGCCAGCGCGTCCAGCCTGGGGCGGTGCTCCTGGAGCTGCCGGCAGGCGCTCTCGTAGCACTCGTCGACGATGCGGCGCATCTCCTCGGCCACCGCGTCCAGCGTCGCGGGCGCCGCCGACAGCCCGTACGCCTGCTGTGCGTCGCCGGGGATGGCGCTGAGCCGGCCGACCCGCTCGCTCATGCCCCAGCGGCCCGCCATGCCGCGCGCGATGTTCGTGACCTGTTCCAGGTCGCTCTCCGAGCCGGTGGTGATGACGCCGAAGACGACCTGCTCGGCCGCCATGCCGCCGAGCGCGCCGATGATCCGGCCGCGCAGGTACTCCTCCGTGTACGCGTACTTGTCGGCGTCGGGCGTCGACAGGGTCACTCCCAGGGCCCGGCCGCGCGGGACGATGGTCACCTTGCGGACCGGGTCGGCGCCGGGCTGGAGCATGCCGAGCAGCGCGTGACCGCTCTCGTGGTACGCGGTGCGGCGCCGCTCCTCCAGGGGCATGACCAGGGCGCGTTCGGCACCGAGCTGGACCTTCTCCAGCGCGTCGGACAGGTCGGAGCGGGTGACCTGGTGCTGGCGGCGCTTGACCGCGAGGAGGGCGGCCTCGTTGGCGAGGTTCGCCAGCTCGGCGCCGGTCATGCCCGGCGTCGTACGGGCGACCTGGGCGAGGTCGACGTCCCCGGCCAGCGGGATGTCGCGGGTGTGGATGCGGAGAATGGCCTCGCGGCCACCCCGGTCGGGCGGGCTGACGTGGACGATCCGGTCGAAGCGGCCGGGGCGGGTCAGCGCCGGGTCCAGGACGTCGGCGCGGTTGGTGGCCGCGATGACGATGACGCCCTCGGCGCCGGAGAAGCCGTCCATCTCGGTGAGGATCTGGTTCAGCGTCTGTTCCCGCTCGTCGTGCCCGCCCATGGCGGCGCCGCCGCCCCGGGCGCGCCCGATGGTGTCGATCTCGTCGATGAAGATGATCGCCGGGGCGACCTTGCGGGCCTCGTTGAACAGTTCCCGTACGCGTGAGGCGCCGACGCCCACGATCATCTCGATGAACTCGGACGCGGACGCGGAGAAGAACGGCACGCCCGCCTCCCCCGCCACGGCCCGTGCCAGCAGCGTCTTGCCGGTGCCGGGAGGGCCGGACAGCAGCACGCCGCGCGGCATCTTGGCGCCCATCCGGCGGTAGGCCTGGGGGTTCCTCAGGAAGTCGACGACGTCGTTGAGCTCGCCCTCCACCTCGTCGATCCCCGCGACGTCGGCGAAGGTGGTCCGCTGCCCCACCTCCAGTTCGACCGGCTTGGGCGGGGCCTTGCGGCCGAGCATGCCGCCCGCGCCCAGTCCGGCGCCCCTCATCCGGCGGGCGATGACCAGCCACAGCACGACCAGCAGCAGGATCGGGGCCAGCGAGAACAGCAGGTTGGCGAGGAAGCTGGGCCTGTCGACGACCGGCTCGGCCGTCACGGTGACCTTCTGCTTGGTCAGCTCCGCCCAGAGGTTGTCGTCGGCGAAGGCCGGTCGCTGGGTGGTGAAGCGCTGCTTGTTCTTCAGCTCGCCCTCAATGGCGTCGCCTTTGGAGTAGATCTTGGCGACGTTTCCCCCCGAAACCTGTCGGCTGAATTCGGTGTACGAGATGGTCCGCTCGTCCTCGTCGCCGAAGAAGGACAGGGCCAGGTTGGTGAGGACGAAGACGGCCACCGCGGCCAGCAGGAGCCCGACCCAGCCCGGCATCTTCTTGCGCGGCGGGGGCGGCGGCGGTGCGCCCTCGGAGCGCCAGGGCTGGTCGGTGCGGTCGCGCGGGGGTACGGAATTGGCCACGCAGCCATGATGCGAGAGGCGGACGGAAGCGGCATTACGGACGAAGGGGCGCCCACCCGTGGTGGACGCCCCTCGCCAGGACCGCTGCGACCGCTGGTCAGCCCATGAACTTCTTGAACTCCTCCGGGAGCTCGAAGTCCTTGCCGGGCTCACCGTTCGGCAGCCCGAACGCGCCGCCCTGCTGTGCCTGTTCGCGGCGCGCCGCGGCGGCCGCTTCCTCGGCCTTGCGCTTCATCGGGTTGCCGCTCTTGCGCTTGCCCTTGGCCTGCTTGACCTGCTTCTTCTGGCGGCCGGGGCCGCCACCCATGCCCGGGATGCCCGGCATGCCCGGCATGCCGCCGCCCTGGGCCATGCGCGACATCATCTTGCGGGCCTCGAAGAACCGCTCGACCAGCGACTTCACCGCGCTGACCTCGACACCGGAACCCCGGGCGATACGCGCCCGCCGGGAGCCGTTGATGATCGTCGGGTCCTGGCGCTCGCCCGGCGTCATCGACTTGATGATCGCGGCCGTACGGTCCACGTCACGCTCGTCGATGTTGTTGATCTGCTCCTTCATCTGGGCCATGCCCGGGAGCATGCCGAGCAGCTTGGAGATGGAGCCCATCTTCCGGACCTGCTCCATCTGGGCCAGGAAGTCGTCGAGCGTGAAGTCCTTGCCCTTGCTGCTCGCCAACTTGGAGGCCATCTTGGCGGCCTCTTCCTGGCTGAAGGTCTGCTCGGCCTTCTCGATCAGCGACAGCACGTCGCCCATGCCGAGGATGCGGGACGCCATGCGGTCCGGGTGGAACGCGTCGAAGTCGTCCAGCTTCTCGCCGTTGGAGGCGAACATGATCTGGCGGCCGGTGACGTGCGCGATCGACAGGGCGGCACCACCGCGGGCGTCACCGTCGAGCTTGGAGAGCACCACACCGTCGAAGCCGACGCCGTCGCGGAAGGCCTCGGCCGTGTTGACCGCGTCCTGACCGATCATCGCGTCGACGACGAAGAGGATCTCGTCGGGCGAGACCGCGTCACGGATGTCCGCGGCCTGCTGCATCATCTCCTGGTCGATGCCGAGGCGGCCGGCGGTGTCGACGATGACGATGTCGTGGACCTTGGTCCGGGCGTACTCGATCGAGTCCTTGGCGACCTGGACCGGGTCGCCCACGCCGTTGCCGGGCTGCGGGCCGTAGAAGGCGACGCCGGCGCGCTCGGCGACCACGCCGAGCTGGTTGACGGCGTTGGGGCGCTGGAGGTCACAGGCGACCAGCAGCGGGGAGTGGCCCTGGCCCTTCAGCCAGAGGCCGAGCTTTCCGGCGAGGGTGGTCTTACCGGCACCCTGGAGACCCGCGAGCATGATCACGGTCGGCGGGTTCTTGGCGAACCGGAGGCGGCGGGTCTCGCCACCGAGGATGCCGATGAGCTCCTCGTTGACGATCTTGATGACCTGCTGGGCCGGGTTCAGCGCCTGCGAGACCTCCGCGCCGAGGGCCCGCTCCTTGACCTGCTTGATGAAGGCGCGGACGACGGGCAGCGCCACGTCCGCCTCGAGCAGGGCGATGCGGATCTCGCGGGCGGTGGCGTCGATGTCCGCCTCGGACAGGCGGCCCTTGCCCCGGAGGTTCTTGAATGTCGCGGCAAGGCGGTCGGAGAGGGTATCGAACACGGTGGTCGCGGATCCTCGGGTCTAGGGGTCGGGCGGACAGTCGCCCCCAAGGGTATCCGGCTCGCGGCCATCCGTAGCAGCCCCGGCCGGAACCCGGCCTCAGGTGCGCAGGTCCGCCTCCAGCGCCCGCGCCACCTCCGCGGCGTCCGCGGGCGGCAGCGGCGCGCCGGCCGCGTCCGTGACGTAGAACGCGTCCACCGCGTTCGCGCCCAGGGTGGAGACGTGGGCGCTGCGCACCCTGACCCGGGCCGCCTCCAGGGCGTTCCCGATGCGGTGCAGCAGGCCCGGGGCGTCGTGGGCGCGGACCTCGATGACCGTGGCCAGCGCCGAGCCCGCCTCGGCGACCGTGACCCGGGGCGGCGGGGCGGTGACGCCGCGCCGGCGCGGGTAGGCCGCCTCCCGCTCGGCCAGGCGGGACGTGATGTCCAGGGAGCCGTCGAGGGCGCGGACGAGGTCGGCGCGCAGCCGGGGGCCTTGCGGGAGGGAGCCGTACTCGGCCGCGACGCGCCAGTTCAGTACGAGCACGGCGGCCGGGCCGAGCTCGGTGGGCAGGTCGATGGCGCGCAGGTCGGCGGAGCGGACGGTGAGCCGGTGCAGGGCGAGGACCCCGGCGACGGCGGGCAGGACCCCCGGCTGGTCGGGCAGGGCGATCAGGAGCTCGACGCCGACCGGTTCGGGCTCCGGGTGGTCGGCCGGCGGGTGTTCCTGCGCGTGCAGGGTCAGTACCGGTTCGCCGGTGCGGAGGGCCTCGACGGCGTGGCGTTCCTCCTCGGCTCCGGGGGCGACGGGCTCGGGGGCCGGCGGGGTGTCGCCCGCGAGGACGCCCGCGACCCGCTTGACCAGGTCGGCAACCAGCGAGGCGCGCCACGAGGACCAGGCCGCGGGGCCGGTGGCGAGCGCGTCGGCCTCGGTGACGGCGTGCAGCAGCTCCAGGGTGGACGGCGACCCGATGGCCGCGGCGACGGACTGGATGGTCGCCGGGTCGTCCAGGTCGCGGCGGGTGGCCGTGTCGATGAGGAGGAGGTGGTGGCGTACGAGGGTGGCGATGACGTCGGCGTCGTGCGCGTCGAAGCCGATGCGGGCGGCCACGTCACGCGCGATGGTCTCCCCCACCACGGAGTGGTCGCCGGGCCAGCCCTTGCCGATGTCGTGCAGGAGCGCGCCGACCAGGAGCAGGTCGGGGCGGCCGACGCGGCGGGTGAGGGCGGAGGCCCGGACGGCGGTCTCGACGAGGTGGCGGTCGACGGTCCAGGTGTGGACGGGGTTGCGCTGGGGGCGGCAGCGGACGCGTTCCCAGTCGGGCAGGAGGCGGCTGATGAGCCCTTCGGCCTCCAGGGCTTCCCAGACGGGGACGGTGGACTCCCCGGCGCCGAGGAGGGTGACGAGCTGCTCGCGGGCGTCGGCGGGCCAGGGCGTGGGCAGCGGCTTGGTGGCGGCGGCGAGGCGGCGTACGGCGTGCAGGGAGAGGGGCAGGCCGTTCTGGGCGGCCGCGGCGGCGGCGCGCAGCGGGAGGACCGGGTCGCGTTCGGGGCGGGCGGTGCGGGCGAGGACGACCTCGCCGTCCATCTCGACGACGCCCTCGGCGAGCGGGGTCCGCTCGGGCTGGGCCTTGCCGCCGCGGGCGCCGCCGAGGATGGCGCGCAGGCGTGGGCGTACGGAGCGGGCGCGCAGGACGCGGTTGACCTCGCGCCAGGTGACATCGGCCGCGTACGAAATGGTCCGGGCCGCCTCGTACACCTGGCGCAACAGGGCGTCGGCGTCGAGGAGCCCGAGGGCGGTGGCGACCTGGGCCTGTTCCTGGAGGGCGAGGCGGTCGGTGGCCCGCCCGGTGACCAGGTGGAGCGCGTCCCGGGTGTCGAGGAGGGTGCGGCGCGCCTCGGCGAGCCCCTCGCGCGGGGCGTCGGCGAGCCAGGAGGCGGCGACCGCCCGCAGCGCGGTGGCGTCGCGCAGTCCGCCGCGGGCCTCCTTGAGGTCGGGTTCGAGGAGGAACTGGAGCTCGCCGGAGCGGTCGGCGCGCTCGCGGCACAGCTCGTCGAGTTCGGGCAGGCGCTTGGGGGCCTGGTTGCGCCAGTCGGCGAGGACGGCGGTGCGCAGGCCGGTGACGAGGCCGAGGTCGCCGGCGATGTGGCGGGCGTCGAGCAGACCGAGCTGGACCTTGAGGTCGTCGGCGGCGGTCTTGCGGGCCTCGGCGGGGGTGCGGACGGAGTGGTCGAGGGCGAGGCCCTGGTCCCAGATGGGGTACCAGATGCGGTCGGCGATGGCGGCGGGGTCCGTGGTGCCGTCATGCAGCAGGAGCAGGTCGAGGTCGCTGCGGGGCGAGAGCTCGCCGCGCCCGTAGCCGCCGACGGCGACCAGCGCCACGCCGCGCGCGGGGGCGGCCTGGGCGAACAGCGCGGTCAGCCAGTCGTCGGTGAGCCGCGCCAGGGCGGCACGGCGCGGCGGCCCGGACCGCTCCTCCTGTCGCAGGAGGTGCAGCCGGGCCGCCGCGTAGCCGCTGGGTCCCGAGTCTTCGCTGGTCAATTCGGTACTCGTCACCCCAGGGGCTCCTTACAGTGCGTCGGGTCCGCGCTCGCCGGTGCGGACGCGTACGGCGGTGTCGACGGGGACGCTCCACACCTTCCCGTCACCGATCTTGCCGGTGCGGGCCGCCTTCACCACCACGTCGATGAGCTGTTCGGCGTCGTCGTCCTCGACCAGCACCTCGATGCGGATCTTGGGGACGAGGTCGACGGTGTACTCGGCGCCCCGGTAGACCTCGGTGTGGCCGCGCTGCCGTCCGTAGCCGCTGGCCTCGGTGACGGTCAGGCCCTGGACTCCGAAGGCCTGGAGGGCCTCCTTGATCTCGTCCAGCCGGTGCGGCTTGACGACCGCGGTGATGAGCTTCATGCGTCCACCTTCTTGTTCTCCGCTGCGGGCAGGGCCTCGGTGAGGGTCTTGCGCGAACCGGCTCCGCCGCCGGCCCCGCTGAAGTCGTACGCCGTCTCGGCGTGCTCGACCTGGTCGATGCCCCGGACCTCGTCGTCCTCGCTGACCCGCATCCCCATCGCCTTGTCGATGACGAAGGCGAGCAGCGCCGAGACGACCAGAGAGTAGGCGAGGACCGCGAAGACACCGGTGGCCTGCTTGCCGAGCTGCTCGAAGCCGCCGCCGTAGAAGAGGCCCTTGGCGTCGGACTGGACGCCGCCGGTGGCGAAGAAGCCGACCAGCAGGGAGCCGACGACACCACCGACGAGGTGGACACCGATGACGTCGAGGGAGTCGTCGTAGCCGAACTTGTACTTCAGGCCGACGGCCATGGCGCACAGCAGACCGGCGATGGCGCCGATGGCGATCGCGCCGAGCGGCGAGCAGGAGCCACCGGCCGGGGTGATCGCGACGAGGCCGGCGACCGCGCCGGAGGCGGCGCCGAGGGTGGTGAAGGCGCCGTGGCGGATCTTCTCGTACGCGAGCCAGGCCAGCATGGCGGCGGCGGTGGCGACCTGGGTGTTGACGAACATCACCGCGCCGACGCCGTCGTCGTTGCCGAGCCAGGATCCGGCGTTGAAGCCGAACCAGCCGAACCACAGCAGACCGGCACCGAGCATGACCAGCGGGAGGCTGTGCGGCCGCATCGGGTCCTTCTTGAAGCCGACGCGCTTGCCGATGACCAGGATCACGCCGAGGGCCGCGGCACCGGCGTTGATGTGGACGGCGGTGCCGCCCGCGAAGTCGATCACGCCCATCTCGAAGAGCCAGCCGCCGGAGCCCCACACCCAGTGGGCGACGGGGAAGTAGACGACGGTGACCCACAGGGCGATGAACAGCGCCCAGGCGGTGAACTTCACGCGGTCCGCCAGCGCGCCGCTGATCAGCGCGGGCGTGATGATCGCGAACATGAGCTGGAAGACGGCGAAGACGTACACCGGGATGGTGTAGCCGTCCCACAGCTCGGTGATCCCGATGCCGCTGAGACCGACGTAGTCGGACGACCATCCGACGATGGATCCGGAGTCGGTACCGAAGGCGATGCTGAAGCCGTAGAGCACCCACAGGATCGTGACGATCCCGAGGCTGATGAAGCTCATCATCAGCATGTTGAGGGTGGACTTCACGCGGACCATGCCTCCGTAGAAGAAGGCGAGGGCCGGCGTCATGAGCATCACCAGGGCGGAACAGATGAGCATGAACCCGGTGTTCGCGGCGGACAGCGCGGGTGCGTCTGCCGCAAGGGTCGTGATGCCTGGGGGCATCGGCGTCTCCTCGTCGTCGGTCGGCCTGTGCGGGGCGGAGCCGGTGCTGCGCCGGCTATGAGGGGTGGCCGGTTATGGGCCCGAGATTTGCGCAGCGCTATTTCGGTCGATGCCGCACGATGTTTCGCCGCAGTGACGAAGAGGTCCGGTGTGTTACGTCGCCATGAACCGCCGGGTCACGGGGATGTCACGGGAGTACCCTCTGCGCACGTCACGGGACCGGCCGCGACGGTCACCCTATTGACCTGGCAATGGGGGAGCCGAGTCGGGCTGTACGGGGTGACGGTCGCGGCCGGGGTCTTGTGGACGTGACGCCTCTCAGACCGCCTCGGCGGTCTCCGGGAGCTGCGCGGTGAGCTTGTCGGTGAGCCTGGCGACCTCCGGTACGTCCCCGAAGTCGCGGGCCGCCGTGTCGACGGTCTTGCGCAGCCGGGTGTTGACCCGCTCGGAGCGGACCCGCCGGGCGACGCCGAGGGCCTGCTCGGCGAGCTTGGTGGCCTCCTCGGGCTCCCGCTTGAGCAGGTGCACGGTGGCCATGCCGACCAGGTTGAGCGCGTAGGAACGCTGGTGGTCGTCGTCCTTGGAGAAGAGGTCCACGGCCTTCTCCATCACGGGCTCGGCGAGCGAGGCGTACGTGGGGCTGCGGCCGGCCACGTAGGCGAGATCGCGGTAGGAGTGGGCGTTCTCGCCGTTGAGCTCGGCCTCGGAGAAGAAGCGGATCCAGTCGGGCTCGGGCTCGCCGTCGAGGCCGACGTCGGCGAAGGTGTCCTCGGCCATGCGCACGGCGCGCTTGCACTTGCTGGGCTGGCCCATGTTGGCGTACGCCCGGGCCTCCATCGCATACAGCATGGCCTGGGTGCGGGCGGTCGCGCAGTCACGGCTGCCGTACTGGGCGAGGTGGATGAGCTCCAGGGCGTCGTCGGGCCGGCCGAGGTGGATCATCTGGCGGCTCATGGAGGAGAGGATGTACGAGCCCAGCGGCTTGTCACCGGCCTCCTTGGCGGCGTGCAGGGCGAGCACGAAGTACTTCTGGGCGGTGGGCTGGAGGCCCACGTCGTAGCTCATCCAGCCGGCCAGCTCGGCCAGTTCCGCGGCGCACTTGAACAGCCGCTTCGCGGTCGCGCCGGGCTGGGGCTCCTGCAACAGGTCGGTGACCTCGTGAAGTTGGCCGACAACCGCCTTGCGGCGCAGCCCGCCACCGCACTGGGCGTCCCACTGGCGGAACATCACGGTGGTGGACTCCAGCAGGTCCAGCTCCGCGCGGGAGAGCCGGGTGGGGCGGCGCAGCGCGGTCGGTTCGGCCCGGGGCGGTTCGCCGGACGGGGTGGGGACGAGCCAGCGCTGCATCGGCTCGATGAGCGCGGGGCCGGCGGCCAGGGCGAGCGAGGTGCCGAGGAAGCCCCGGCGGGCCAGCATCAGATCGCTGCGGGAGAAGTCGCTGAGCAGGGCGACGGTCTGCGGGCCCGCCCAGGGGAGGTCGACGCCGGACACCGAGGGTGACTGGTGGGCCGTGCGCAGGCCGAGGTCCTCGATGGCGACGACGCTGCCGAACCGTTCGGAGAACAGCTCGGAGAGGATGCGCGGGATGGGCTCGCGCGGCTGCTCGCCGTCGAGCCAGCGCCGTACGCGCGAGGTGTCGGTGCTGATGTGGTGTGCGCCCATCTGGCGCGCCCGGCGGTTCACTTGACGCGCGAGCTCGCCCTTCGACCAGCCGCTGCGCACGAACCACGAGCTCAATTGCTCGTTCGGGCGCTTCCCGGCATTCGTACCGTCTGCGCCACTGCCGCCCACTGGAAGGCCCCCATCCGCCGAGTCGCTGTTGCGCGAACCTTTATCAGAATGCCGTCAGTTGCCGCCGCCCGTCCGGAGGTTGAACTCTTCGAACAGTGAACCGGCTTGCCTCCGGCATACCCACCTGGGCGGTCGCTACCCTGGGTTCGTGCACTGAAAGTAATCCTACGATCACCGGTCGGCGAGGCTGTTTCCATAAACGCCACCATTCGCCACCCCTTCGAATGAACTCTGTCGCCGCCAGGCGCGATTCACTTGACACTACGACGATCGGGAGTCGGCGGACCGTAGCGCGCGGAGGCGCGCACTACGGATCGCACCACCCAGCGCACCACCGCGCGCCGCCCGTTGGGGTAGGTCCGCGACGGAGCGTCACGGTGGCGCTCCGGGTCGTAACCACCGGCGAGTTCCACCGTTGGAGGGGACATGGGCTTCACGATCGGCGGCACCCGCATCCTGTCCGGCTCGCGGCGGCGCGGCGCCCGCGCCACGGAGTGCACCGTTGTGGCCGAGTACACCGGCCTGTGGGGCTGGGACGTGGTCCCCGGCGCACGGGCCGCGTCGGGCCGGTGCTCCTGCGGCGACCCGGACTGTACGGCCCCGGGCGCGCATCCGCTCGACTTCGCGCCCGAGGTGCCCGCGGGTTCGACGCTCGACGCGGTCACCGAGGTGTGGTCCGGGTTCCCGGGCGCGGCGCTGATGCTGCCCGTGGGGCGCACCTTCGACGTGCTGGAGGTCGCGGAGACGGCCGGCCGCCGGGCGCTGGTCCGGCTGGAGCGGATGGGCCTGCCGCTGGGTCCGGTGTGCGTCACGCCCACGGGCCGCGCCCAGTTCTTCGTGGCGCCCGGCGCGGCGGCGGAGCTGCCGCAGCTCCTGTACCGGATGGGCTGGGACGACGCCGACCTGGACCTGCGGTGCCTGGGGCGGGGTGCCCACATCACGGCCCCGCCGTCGGACCACGCGGGCCTGGGCCCCTCGCGCTGGCTCCGCCCCCCGGCCCTTGACGTGGGTGCCCCGCCCCAGGCCCGCCTGCTGCTGGGCACGCTGGCGTACATCTGCCACCGGTGGGGGATGTGAGTCCGGCCGTGGCGTGAACCCGCCAGGCAAAACCTGCCGGGCCGTAAACCTGCCAGCCCGACCGTAAACCTGCCAGCCCGAAAACGCCGGTCCGAAAGACGCGGCCGGGGCGGCACCCCTCGTGGAGGTGCCGCCCCGGCCGATGACATCCGTATCCGACGGGGTCAGTCCCCGATCAGGGCGTCGACGAAGGCCTCCGGCTCGAAGGGGGCCAGGTCGTCCGGGCCCTCGCCCAGGCCGACCAGCTTCACCGGGACCCCCAGCTCCCGCTGGACCGCGACGACGATGCCGCCCTTGGCCGTGCCGTCCAGCTTGGTGAGCACGATGCCGGTGATGTCGACCACCTCGGCGAAGACCCGCGCCTGGACCAGCCCGTTCTGGCCGGTCGTGGCGTCCAGGACGAGCAGGACCTCGTCCAGCGGGCCGTGCTTCTCGACGACGCGCTTGACCTTGCCGAGCTCGTCCATCAGGCCCGTCTTGGTGTGCAGCCGGCCCGCCGTGTCGATGAGCACCACGTCGGCGCCCTCGGCGATACCTTCCTTCACCGCGTCATAGGCCACCGACGCCGGGTCGCCCGCCTCCGGGCCGCGCACCGTGCGGGCACCGACCCGCTCGCCCCAGGTCTGGAGCTGGTCCGCGGCCGCCGCGCGGAACGTGTCGGCCGCGCCGAGCACGACCGACTTGCCGTCGGCGACCAGCACCCGCGCCAGCTTGCCGGTGGTCGTGGTCTTGCCGGTGCCGTTGACGCCGACGACCATGACGATGCCCGGGGTGTCCAGGTCGCTCTCCGTGTGGACCGTGCGGTCCAGGTCGGTGCCGACCAGGGTGAGCAGCTCCTCGCGCAGCAGGGTGCGCAGCTCCTCGGGCGTACGCGTACCGAGCACCTTCACGCGCTCGCGCAGCCGCTCCACCAGCTCCTGGGTCGGCGTGACGCCGACGTCGGCGGTGAGGAGGGTGTCCTCGATCTCCTCCCAGGTGTCCTCGTCGAGGTGCTCGCGCGACAGCAGGGTCAACAGGCCCTTGCCGAGGCTGTTCTGCGACCGGGCGAGCCGGGCGCGCAGCCGGACCAGCCGGCCGGCGGTCGGCTCCGGGACCTCGACCTCGGGCGCGGGCGGGGCCGCGACGAGCGGGTCCTCGACGGCGGCGGGGGCCTCCAGCGCCTCTTCGGCCGTCGGGAGGTCCACCTCCTCGATGGTGCGGCGCGGTTCCTCCCGCGGTGTCTCCGCCTCCTCGCCGACGTGCGGCTCGGCGGGCGGAGCGGTGATGGTCGGTGTGCTCGACGGCGCCTGGGGCGGCAGCTTCTTCTTCTTGCGGCTGCTGACCACGAGGCCGCTGATCGCGCCGACCGCGACCAGAGCGATGACTACAGCAAGGATGACGATTTCCATAACCCGTCCAGTATCGGCCACGACCGCCCCGGCGAGCGGTCTCGGAGCATGCACTCGGGACCAAGGCCCCTGTTTGGACCTTTATGGACAGGAACGTACGATGCGGGGAATCCCCCTCTTCCCGCACGGAGCTGATCCATGCCCCACGCCTCCGAGTCCGAAGGCGCGATAGAGACCCGCGGTCTCGAGCCCGTCCCCGATGCCGAGCGCACCGGTCACATCCGGGAGCTGTTCCCCACCTGGGTCGCGGCGAACATCAGTGTGCTGCTGCTCACCATGGGCGCCGGACTGATCGTCTTCAACGGCCTGAACTTCTGGCAGGTGCTGACCGTCGCGATCGCCGCGCCGGTCCTCTCGTACGGGATCGTGGGTGTGATCTCGATCGCGGGCAAGCGCGGCGGTTCGCCCGGCATGGCCCTGTCCCGGGCGGTGTTCGGCCAGCGCGGGAACCTTTTCCCCGGGACGATGATCTGGGTGGCCCGCTGGGGCTGGGAGACGATCAACGCGGTCACGGGCGCGTACGCCGTCCTCACCGTCCTCGATCTGCTCTTCGGCATCAAGAGCAACACCCCGCTGATCATCGTCACGCTGCTCCTCTTCGTGGCGGCGACCTTCCTGGTCTCGGGGCTGGGCATCAACGCGCTGCGTGTGTGCTCCACGTGGTCGACGTATCTCTTCGGCGCGTTCTCCGTCCTCGTCCTGGTGTATCTGGTCGCCAACACCGACTGGAGCGCGGTCTTCGCCAAGCCGGCCGGTTCGACGGCGATGATGATCGCGGGCATCGGCACGATCGCGGCGGGCGGCATCAGCTGGGTCCCCTCCGGCCCCGACTTCACGCGCTATCTGCCGCGTACGGCGTCGTCGCGGGCGATGGTCGCCTCCACGGTCGGCGGCGCCGGGATCGTGGTGCTGCCGATGGTGCTGATGGGCGCGGTGATGGCGGTGTCGACACCGAGCCTGGCGTCCGCGCAGGACCCGGTGTCGTTCATCGGTGAGCTGCTGCCGGCGTGGATCTCGGTGCCGTACCTGGTGATCGCGCTGATCGGCATGCTGCTGATCAACTCGATGTCGATGTACTCGGCCGGGTTCACCGCGCAGACGCTGGGCATCAACGTGCCGCGCGCCTGGGCGGTCAGCGTGAACGCGGTGATCAGCCTGGTCTTCGGTTTCCTGCTGATGGTGGTGGCGACCAGCTTCATCGGGTCGTTCATCTCGTTCCTGACGCTGCTGGCGGTGGCGTTCTCGGCGTGGATCGGCGTCTTCGGCGTCGACATGCTGCGCCGGAGGTCGTACGACGGTGAGGCGCTGATGGACACCACGCGGACGAGCGCCTACTGGTACCGGGGCGGTTTCGCGTGGCAGGCCATGGCCGCGTGGGGCGTGGCACTGGTGGTGGGGCTGCTGTTCACGAAGGTCGACTGGTTCGCCGGGCCGCTCGCGGGTTCGTGGATCGGCGCGAACGGTCTGGGCTGGCTGGTGACGATCGTGGTGGCGGCGGTGCTGTACGCCGTGCTGCCGCGTACGGCGCGGAAGGCGACGGCGGACGGTCCGGAGCCCGAGCCCGTGTCCGTCACTATGTGCATCTGACGCAACCTCAGCTAACGTCCCCCTTCGCCGCGTTCAGTCGTCCGGCGGAGGGGGACTTCTCATGGCCTTCACGGTGGTCCGGTTCAACCTCGTCGCGCCCCGGGCGACCCCCGAGGCGCTCTCCGGCCGCTACCGCGCGGCGCTGGAGATGGCCGCGTACGCCGACGGCATCGGCGTGGACACCATCCAGACGGAGGAGCACCACGGGGCCGCGAACAACTGGCTGCCCTCCCCCTTCGTCTTCGCCGGCGCGGTCTTCGGCGCGACCCGCCGGATCTCCGTCACCGTCTCGGCCGTGATCGGGCCGCTGCACGACCCGCTGCGGCTGGCCGAGGAGGTCGCCGTGCTGGACCTGCTGTCGAAGGGGCGGCTGGTGACGGTGGCGGGGATCGGCTACCGGCCGGAGGAGTACGCGGCGCACGGCGTCGACTGGGGCAGGCGCGGCGAGCTCCAGGACCTGCTCCTGGAGACGGTGCTGCGGGCGTGGACCGGCGAGGAGTTCACGTACCGGGGCCGTACGGTACGGGTCACCCCGCGCCCGTACACCCAGCCGCACCCGCTGCTGCTGGTGGGCGGTTCGTCCCGGCCGGCCGCCCGGCGCGCCGCGCGCCTGGGCCTGCCGTTCTTCCCGAGCGCGCACCTGCCGGAGCTGGAGGCGTACTACCACGAGCAGCGCGCCGCGCACGGGACGGAGGGCTTCTGCATGATGCCGGCCGCGTCGACGCCGCTGCTGCACCTGTCGGAGGACCCGGACCGCACCTGGGCGGTGTACGGGGAGCACTTCCTGCACGAGGCGAAAACGTACGCGTCCTGGCAGTCGGGGGCCGTCCGCTCGGCGGTGCGGTCGCGGGCGACGACGGTGCGGGAGCTGCGGGCGGAGGGGGTGTACCGGGTGGTGACGCCCGAGGAGTGCCTGGCGCCGGCCGCCGAGAGCCTCGTACTCCACCCTCTTTGTGGGGGTATGCCGGTGGACGAGGGGTGGCGTTCCCTGCATCTGCTGGGCGAACACGTACTGCCCCGGCTCAAGGCCGTCGGGGCCTGAACCGGGGCAGTTCTCGTATCGAGGAGAGGGGCAGCGGGGATTAGCCCATCTCCTCCAACGCCTTGCCCTTGGTCTCCTTCACGTACTTGAGCACGAAGGGGATGGAGAGCACGGCGAAGACCGTGTAGATGACGTACGTACCGGAGAGGTTCCAGTCGGCCAGGGACGGGAAGCTCGCGGTGATGGCCCAGTTGGCGATCCACTGCGCGGAGGCGGCGACGCCGAGTGCGGCGGCGCGGATGCGGTTGGGGAACATCTCGCCGAGGAACACCCAGACCACCACGCCCCAGGAGAGGGCGAAGAAGAGCACGAAGAGGTGGGCGGCGACCAGGGCGACGACGCCCTGGGTGGCGGGCAGTTTGCCGTCGACGAGGTCGGCGGAGAAGGCCCAGGCCTCGAAGGCGAGAGCGAGCGCCATACCGGCGGAGCCGACGAGGGCGAGCGGCTTGCGGCCGACCCGGTCCACCAGGACCATCGCGATCACGGTGCCGATGATGTTGATGATCGACGTGGTGAACGAGTAGAAGAACGAGCTCTCCGGGTTGACGCCGACCGACTGCCACAGCGTCGAGGAGTAGTAGAACGCGACGTTGATGCCGACGAGCTGCTGGAAGACGGACAGGCCGATGCCGACCCAGACGATCGGCAGGAAGCCGAAGCGGCTGCCGAGCAGGTCACGGAAGGTCGACTTGTGCTCGCGGCGCATGGCGGTCTCGATCTCGAGCACGCGCGCGTCCAGGTCGACGCCCTTGCCCTCGACCTCGGAGAGGACCTCGCGGGCCTTGTCGTGACGGCCAACGGAGATCAGGAAGCGGGGCGACTCGGGAATCGCGAAGGAGAGCAGGCCGTACAGCACGGCGGGGACGACCATGACGCCGAGCATCCACTGCCAGGCCTCCAGGCCGGCGATCTCGCCGCGCTGGTCGCCGTCGGCCATGTTGAGGATGGCCCAGTTGACGAGCTGGGAGACGGCGATGCCCACGACGATGGCGGCCTGCTGGAAGGAGCCGAGCCGGCCGCGGTAGGCGGCGGGGGCGACCTCGGCGATGTACGCGGGGCCGATCACCGACGCCATGCCGATGGCGAAGCCGCCGACCACGCGCCACATGGCGAGGTCCCACAGGGCGAACGGCAGGGCGGAACCGACGGCGCTGACGGTGAACAGCACGGCGGCGATCTGCATGCAGCGGATGCGGCCGATGCGGTCGGCGATCCGGCCGGCGGTCGCGGCGCCGATGGCGCAGCCGATCAGGGCGATGGCGATGACCTGGGCGAGGGTGCCGGAGCCGATCTCGTACCGGTGGCGAATGGCCTCGACGGCGCCGTTGATGACGGAGCTGTCGTAGCCGAAGAGGAATCCGCCCATCGCGGCGGCCGCCGTGATGAAGATGACATGGCCGAGGTGGTCGGGATGGGCCTCTCGGGCCCCCGAAGCCGGCGGCTGCGCTGTGCTGGTCACGTGAACTCCTGGTACCCGGCGCCGTCGCCGGGCGTGGGGGGCGAGCCCTTCCAGTGGCGCACAACTTCACGCCGCCCACCACTTGAAGGTAAAAGCAACGTTGCAGAGACTATTCCTTCAAGTTTCGAAGTCAAGAGTCTTTGGGCTATGAATCTGAGCCCACGGCGTGTCGGCTTGCGTTCAGTACTTGAAGCTGCTGCTCTGGGGCAGCTCAGCGGAGGCGCTGGCTGATGACCTTCGAGACGCCGTCCCCCTGCATGGACACGCCGTACAGCGCGTCCGCGACCTCCATGGTCCGCTTCTGGTGGGTGATCACGATGAGCTGGGAGCTCTCCTGGAGCTCCTGCATGATCCGGATCAGCCGCTGGAGGTTGGTGTCGTCGAGCGCCGCCTCGACCTCGTCCATCACGTAGAACGGGCTCGGCCGCGCCTTGAAGATCGACACGAGCATGGCCACGGCCGTCAGCGACCGCTCCCCGCCGGACAGCAGCGACAGCCGCTTGACCTTCTTCCCCGGCGGGCGCGCCTCGACGTCCACGCCCGTGGTGAGCATGTTGTCGGGGTCGGTCAGGACCAGGCGCCCCTCGCCGCCCGGGAAGAGCCGGGCGAAGACACCCTCGAACTCCCGGGCCGTGTCCCGGTACGCCTCCGTGAAGACCTGCTCGACGCGTTCGTCCACCTCCTTCACCACCTGAAGAAGATCGGCACGGGTCTTCTTCAGGTCCTCCAACTGCTCGGAGAGGAACTGGTGGCGCTCCTCCAGCGCCGCGAACTCCTCCAGCGCCAGCGGATTCACCTTCCCGAGCTGCTGGTACGCCCGTTCGGCCGACTTCAGGCGCTTTTCCTGTTCGGCGCGGACGAAACGTCTCGGCTGGTTGCGCGGGTGCTCCGGGTCCTCGGGCAGCTCCTCCCCCTCGGCGGGCGGGGACGGCGGAACGGGCTGGTCCGGCCCGTACTCGGCGACCAGCCCGGCCGGCTCCACACCCAGCTCCTCCAGCGCCTTGGTCTCCAACTGCTCGATGCGCAACCGCTTCTCGGCGCCCAGCACCTCGCCCCGGTGCACCGAGTCCGTCAGCTTGTCCAGCTCGGCCTTCAGGTCCCGGCCCCGGGCGCGGGCCTCCGCCAGGTCCCGCTCGCGCGCCGCCTTCGCCGCCTCGGCAGCCGCCCGCTCGCGCTCCGCCCGCACCACGGACACCTCGACGTGCGCGAGGAGCTGGCGGGCGCCGGACGCGACGGCCGCGGCGACCTCGGCCTCGTGGCGCAGCCGGGCGCGGCGCTGTTCGGCACGCGCGCGTGCCTCCCGTTCGGCGCGGGCGGCCCGGTCGAGGGCGTCGGCGCGGCCGGCCAGGCCCTTGACCCGCTCCTCGTGCGTACGGACCTGGAGGCGGGCCTCCATCTCGGTCTGGCGGGCGTTGGCCCCGTCGGCGGCGAGCCGGTCGCGCACCGAGGTGTCGGGCTCCTCCTCGGCCGGAGCCTCCTCGGCGACAGCGAGCCGCTCGGCCAGCTCCTCGGCCTCCTCGGTCGCCCTCTCCAGGGCCTCCTGGGCGCGGGCGGCCGCCGCGGCGGTCCGCTCGGCCTCGCCCGCGGCGCCGCGCGCCTGCCCGGCGAGCCGCCCGAGGGCCTGCGCGACGGAGGACTTCTCCCGGTCGGCCGCCCGGCGCCGCTCGGCCAGCTCCTCGACCCGCGCGGCCGAGGCGCGGCGGCGCTCGGTGGCCTCCGTCTGCGCGGCGGCGAGCTCCTCGCACCGTACGGCGAGCTCGGCCAGCTCGGCGGCGGCCTCGTCGACGGACGCCTGCACCTCCAGCAGGCTGGGCGCCCCGGCCGAGCCGCCCTGCGCGAAGTGCGCCCCGAGGAGGTCCCCCTCGGCGGTGACGGCCACGAGCCCGGGGCGGGCGTACACCAGGTCCTCGGCGTCCTCCAGGGTGGCGACGACCACGACGTCCCGCAGCAGGCGCCGCACGGCGGGCATCAGCTCCTCGGGCCCGCGCACCAGGTCCACGGCGTACGTCCGGCCCTCTTCGCGCACGTCGCCCTCGCCGCCGCCCGGCAGCCCGCCCAGCAGCAGGGCCGCGCGCCCCGCGTCCTGCTTGCGCAGCAGCCGGATCGCCTCGGCGGCCGTCGCCGGGTCCCGTACCGCGATGGCGTCGGCGGCCGCGCCCAGGGCGGCGGCGACCGGCACCTCGTACCCGGGCGTGACGGTGAGCAGTTCGGCGGCCGGGCCCAGCAGGCCGGTCAGGCGGTCGGTGGCGGCCAGCAGCGCGCCCGTCCCGTCCTTGCGGCGCAGGCCCAGCGCCAGTGCCTCGTGCCGGGCCTGGGTCGCGGCCCGCTTCCGCTCCGCAGCGGTGGCGGCCTCCCGGGCGGCGCTCAGGGCGGCCTCCGCGTCGGCCAGCTCGCGCTTGGCCGCCTCGTGCCGCTCGGCCAGCTCGGCGTCGCCCGCGTCCAGCCCGTCGACCTCCGCCTTGAGCGCCTCGTACTCCTCCTGCGCGGCGACCGCCCGCTCCTGTGCCTCGTCGCGGGCGGCTGCCAGGCGGTCGATCTCGGCCTGCGAGGAGGCGGCACGCGAGCGGGCGGCGCCCACCTGCCCGCTCAGCCGGGCCAGGCCCTCGCGGCGGTCGGCGATCGCCCGGGCCACGTCCTTCAGGCGCCGTTCCTCCACCGCGAGTTCCCGCTCCAGCTCGGCGCGGTGGGCGACGGTGTCCTCCAGGGCCCGCTCGGCCGCCTCCAGCGCGGCCTCCAGCTCGGCCTCCTGCTCGCGGATGCGGGCGGCCTCCCGCTCCAGGTCCTCGGGGTCGCGGCCACGCCGCTCCTCCACCGGCGGGGCGGTGGCGCTCTTCACGCGCGCGTCGGCCAGCGAGATCGTGCCGCGCACCCGCTCGGCGAGCTGCGACAGCTCGTACCAGGTCTGCTGGGCGCGCTGGAGCCTGGGCGCGAGGCGGCGCACCTCGTCCTCCAGCTCCGCCTCCCGTGCCAGGGCGGCCTTCAGCTCGGCCTCGGCCCGCTCCTTGCGCTCCTTCAGCGCGGCCTCGTCGGCGATCTCGGCCTTCAGCGCCTCCTGGAGGCGTACGAGGTCGTCGGCGAGCAGCCGCAGCCGGGCGTCGCGCAGGTCGGCCTGGATGACGGCGGCCCGCCGCGCCACGGCCGCCTGCCGCCCGAGCGGCTTGAGCTGGCGGCGCAGCTCGTCGGTGAGGTCCTGCACGCGCGCGAGGTTGGCCTGCATCGCGTCCAGCTTGCGCAGCGCCTTCTCCTTGCGCTTGCGGTGCTTGAGGACGCCGGCGGCCTCCTCGATGAACGCCCGGCGGCCCATCGGGTCGGCGTGCAGGACGGAGTCGAGCTGGCCCTGCCCGACGATGACGTGCATTTCGCGGCCGATACCGGAATCGCTGAGAAGATCCTGGATATCGAGCAGTCGGCAGGTGTCGCCGTTGATCTGGTATTCGCTGCTGCCGCCGCGGAACATGATCCGGGTAATGGTGACTTCGGCGTAGTCGATGGGCAGCGCGCCGTCGGAGTTGTCGATCGTGAGGGAGACCTCGGCGCGGCCGAGCGGTGGCCGGCCGGTCGTCCCGGCGAAGATGACGTCCTCCATCTTGCCGCCGCGCAGCGACTTGGCTCCCTGTTCCCCCATGACCCAGGAGAGGGCGTCCACCACATTGGACTTGCCCGAGCCGTTCGGTCCCACGACGCAGGTGATTCCCGGTTCGAACCGGAGGGTGGTGGCGGAGGCGAACGACTTGAAGCCGCGCAGGGTCAGGGCCTTGAGGTGCACGCCCCCGGACTCTACCTGCCGCTTCCCGTTTGACCCATGAATGTGCAGGGCACATCAGAGGTTAAGGATCAGGTGGAAGATCACATCGTGGCCGGGGAGGAAAAGAAGAAGGGACGCCGAAGCGTCCCTTGCATATCTCGCGAGAGTGTTTCTCACCCTGCCCGTGACCGTCACGTGCCGATGCGGTGGCGATACGGGCTTGCCGACGGGGCTGGGATCAGGTGAGCGCAGGCTCCGCCTTGGGTACGTCGATGTCGATGCCGTCGAGCAACGACTCGCTGTGTGCGGCGGCCGCGTTCAGCGCATCGTTCTCGGACTGAATCCGTACGAGCTCGGACTCGAGGTCCTGGACGCGCTGCTGAAGCCGTCGCATCTCGGCGAGAAGTCGCGGGTCGGAACCGCCGACATAACCGAGAAGCGCCTTTGCCATGACTTTTGGTCCTCCACACTGAGTGACCGACCGAAGCGGTGTGGGTCGTGAGGGTTCGCACCCGCGGTGTCCGGCAGTGCTTGGTGCCGCTGCGGTTCTCACTGCCAAACAGCTAAGGTGCGCGGGGCTTCCAGAGTCTCACCAAAAAGTTTGACGGTCAACACGATCACGCCCCGCATCAAGGGGCAACCGGGGGCTGCGGCCGCGGATGGTGCGGCGGCGCCTCTCGCTGGGGTGCCCAGGGGCGTGGAGAGGATCCTCGGGATCCTTTGGATCATCCTTACCCGCGCAGCCTGGCATGACAAGCGATTCTTGGCAACCACCAGGTCATTTCTGCCGTGCGCACATGCCGGCGGCAGCTCCGCCCGGTCCGGCCCGCCGACCTGGGACCCGCACCGGACCAAGATCGTCAGCGGACCTCGAAGCCGTCGTAGCCGCCGCGGGGGTTGTCCCAGATCTCCGTGACACCGTCCACGCGCCCGGGTGTGTCGCCCGAGCGAAGCCACTCCAGCAAACGGTGGCAATTCTCACTCGGGCCCTCGGCCACGACCTGCACCCTGCCGTCCTCCAGATTGAGGGCGAACCCGCTGAGCCCTCCGATCTCCAGGGCGTTTGCCCTGGTGAACCAACGGAAGCCCACTCCCTGCACTCGGCCGCGTACCCAGGCGGTGAGCCGTGCGTCTTCGTTCATGGCTGCACGCTAACCGGCGAATTGCACTCGGAGCACTTCTCCCCCACGCGACATGGCGTACAGTCCCGACGAAATGGGTCTCACCCGTTCGGGCGAGTGAGTGACCGAGTGACCTTGATGTCCTGACCAGACGTCGAAGCAGGAAGGCACAGCAGATGGGACGCCACCGGAAGAAGCGGGCCGCGGTGCCCGTACGCACCGGGCTGCTCGGCGCCTCCGCCGCGATGGCGGTCGGCGCCGTCGCCGTGGCCTCCGGCCTGCTGCCCGGTGGCGACACCTTCACCATCGGCGGCAGCGGCTCGAACGAGCGCGTACACGCCGGAAGCTCCCCCGACCTGAACGCCCAGGGCGGCTCCGGCACCACGCCGACCGACCGCCCCTCGACGGCCGCGAGCCGGAGCGCCGAGCGGACGCTCGCCCCCTCCAAGGCCCCCTCGCCGACGCCGTCCAAGCCGTCCTCCTCCGCACCGCCGAAGAAGACCCAGGCACCGGCCCCGAAGAAGACGGCCACCAAGACCGCGACGCCCACGCCGGAGCGGACCGTCGAGCGCCCCAAGGCCCCGTCGGTCCCGGCCCCCGCCGCGCCCCCCGTCCCCTCGTCCGCCGCTGCCGCCGCCGACACCGGCCGCGAGGAGGCCGCCGAGGCCGCGGTGCTCAGCCTCGTCAACGCCGAGCGCGCCAAGGTGGGGTGCAGCCCGGTCCAGGCCTCCCGCGGTCTCGCGGCGCTGGCCGGCGCGCACAGCAAGGACATGGCCGAGCGCGGCTTCTTCTCCCACACCGACCCCGACGGCGCCTCCCCCTGGGACCGCGCCGCCAAGGCGGGCGTCCAGGGCCTGGCCGCCGAGAACATCGCCCGCGGCCAGGCGGACGCCGAGGCCGTGATGGAGTCCTGGATGAACAGCGACGGCCACCGCGCCAACATCCTCAACTGCGACTACACCCGTCTCGGCGTGGGAGTGCACTTCGCCGATGGCGGCCCCTGGTGGACGCAGAACTTCGGCTTCTGAGCGGCCGCCGAACGATCTTCGAGCGGTCTGCGACCCGCTGAGGGCGCCCGCAGTACGCTGACGGACATGGATGACCGCCCGGCGTTCGATGTGTTCTCCCGGCTGTGCCCCTCGCGCGGCACGCTGGAGCACGTGACGGGCCGCTGGGGCAGTCTGACGCTGGGGGCGCTGTACGAGGGCGGCTCGCGCTTCAACGAGCTGCGGCGGCGTGTGGACGGGGTGAGCGACAAGATGCTCTCCCGGACGCTGCACGCCCTGGAGCGGGACGGGCTGGTCCACCGCGAGGCACGGGCGACGAACCCGCCGCGGGTCGACTACGGGCTCACGCCGCTCGGGCGGGACGTCGCCGAGCGCCTCCTCGGACTGATCGCGCTGGTCGAGGGCCGGATGCCGGAGGTGCTGGCGGCCAGGGACCGTTACGACGAGGTGAGCGGCGGCGAGGTGCGCGGCGGCCGCTGACAGCGCGGGCAGTAGTAGCTGGAGCGGTTCATCCAGGGCCGGCGGCGCATCGGGGTGCCGCACCGCCGGCAGGGCTCGCCCTCGCGGCCGTAGGCGTCCAGGGAGCGGTCGAAGTATCCCGACTCGCCGTTGACGTTGACGTACAGGCTGTCGAAGCTGGTGCCGCCAACCGCGAGCGCGGCCGTCATCACGTCCCGTACGTGCCCGAGCAGCTCGGCGGAGCGGGGGCGGGTCAGGCTCGCGGTGGGGCGGTCGTAGTGGAGGCGGGAGCGCCACAGCGCCTCGTCCGCGTAGATGTTGCCGACGCCGCTGATCAGCGACTGGTCCAGCAGGGCGCGCTTGACCGTGGTCCGGCGCAGGCGCAGCGCGGTGTGGAAGGCGGCGTCGTCGAAGTCGGGGTCGAGCGGGTCGCGGGCGATGTGCGCGATGGCCTGGGGCAGCCCGTCGGGGGTGTTCTCGTGCAGCGAGAGCCCGCCGAAGGTGCGCTGGTCGACGAAGCGCAGCTCGGTGCCGAGCCGGTCGTCGAAGCGGATACGGATCCGCAGGTGCTTCTCGTCGGCCGCGTCCTCCGGCTGCACCAGGAGCTGGCCGCTCATGCCGAGGTGCCCGAGCACGGAGGCGTCGGTGTCCTCCAGCGGCAGCCACAGGTATTTGCCGCGCCGCCGTGCCACGCCGAAACGGTGCCCCTTCAGCCGGGCGGCGAAGTCCTCGCCACCCGCCAGGTGCCGCCGTACGGCACGCGGGTGCAGGACCTGGACCTCGGCGACGGTCCGGCCGCTGACCCAGCGCTCCAGGCCGCGCCTGACGACTTCGACCTCGGGCAGCTCGGGCACGGCGCTCCTTTACGGGGTCATGGGGAAGACCCCGCCGTACCTGGGTACGGCGGGGCCGGAAGGAAGAAGCTCAGGCCGTGGCCGTGTCGGTGGCCGGGGTCTGAGGAGCTTCGGACGGAGCTTCGGACGCGGCTTCGGTGGCCGAAGAGGTGTCGGCGGCCTCTTCCGCTCCGGAGTCGGCGACGACTCCGGAGCCGACCCCGGCGTCCGCGCCGGATTCGGCCGCGGCCTTCGCCGCCGCCTCCCGTTCGTCAGCGGCGGCCCTGATGGCCCGCCAGGCGGACTCCGCCGCCTGCTGCTCCGCTTCCTTCTTGCTGCGGCCGGTGCCGGTGCCGTACGAGACACCACCGACGCGGGCAGCAGCAGTGAAGGTCTTCTCGTGGTCCGGTCCGGTCTCGGTGACCAGGTACTCCGGAACGCCGAGGCCCTCGGCCGCGGTCAGTTCCTGGAGGCTGGTCTTCCAGTCCAGGCCGGCGCCGAGGTTCGAGGACTTCTCGATCAGCGGGTCGAAGAGCCGGTGCACCAGCTCGGACGCCGCGTCGAGGCCCTGGTCGAGATAGACCGCGCCGATCACCGCTTCGAGGGTGTCGGCGAGGATGGACGCCTTGTCCCGGCCCCCGGTGCCCTCTTCGCCCCGGCCGAGCCGGATGAAGGAGCCCAGGTCGAGGCCGCGGCCGACCTCCGCCAGCGCACGCGAATTGACCACCGCGGCCCGCAGCTTGGCCAGTTGGCCCTCGGGCAGGTCGGGGTGGGTGCGGTACAGCGTGTCCGTGACCACCAGGCCGAGCACGGAGTCCCCGAGGAACTCCAGCCGCTCGTTGGTGGGCAGGCCGCCGTTCTCGTACGCGTACGAACGGTGGGTCAGCGCACGCACCAGAAGGGCGGACTCGAGGTGGTACCCGAGCCGCCCTTCCAGAAGCGTGTGGGACGAGGCCGTGTTCTCCGCCTGCTTCTTGGCGTCATCCGCCGTTTTGTGGCTAGACACGGTGCCTCTCACCAGCCCGCTCAGACCGAGAGGACCTGGCGCTTGTTGTACGTGCCGCAGCTCGGGCACGCGATGTGCTGCTGCTTCGGCTCCTGGCAACGCTCACACGAAACCAGGGTGGGGACCGCAGCCTTCCACTGCGACCGGCGGTGGCGCGTGTTGCTGCGCGACATCTTCCGCTTCGGAACAGCCACGGCTACTTCTCCTGCTTCTCGTCGACGCCCGCTTCGGCGCCGCTCATGTTGTCCTTCTCGCCGGTCCCGAGTGAATCGGCGAGTCCCTGCAGTGCCGCCCAACGGATGTCGACGGCGTCGTGGTGGTGGTCCGGGTTCTCGTTCAGGTTGATCCCGCATTCGGGACACAGTCCTGCACAGTCCTCCCGGCACACCGGCTGCATCGGCAGTGACAGCACCACCGCATCACGCAGCACGGGCTCGAGGTCGAACATGCCGTCCTCGAGGGGGGTCATGTCCTCGTCGTCCTCGGCATCGTCGTCCGCGGCCGCCTTGCGGTGGCCCCGGTCGTCGGTGTCGGGGTACGAGAACATCTCCTGGAAGTCCGCCGCGACATCCTGGCGCAGCGGCTCCAGACACCTTACGCACTCCCCCTCGGCCGACGCACGGGCGGTGCCTGTGACAAGCACCCCTTCCATGACCGACTCGAGGCGGAGGTCCAGCTCGACGGGCGAGCCTTGCGGCACGCCGATGACCCCGTCGATACCGAGGTCCGCGGGGGCCTCGACCGTGCGGGAGATCCGCTGGAGGGCACCGGGACGCCGGCCCAGCTCGTGCGTGTCGAACACGAGGGGGTTGCGGTGGTCGAGGCGCGTACTCAGGGCTCTTCCTGCTTTCGGATCGTGTGGGGGCCGGCCCGTTCGGATCTGGAGACGAAGCGGGCAGCCGAGATCGCGGACGTACTCGCGACCGAAGAGCCAGGATACTGGACGCTTCGCTCACAGCCCAATCCGGGCCGGTCAGTGCCCCTGTCCCTGCCCGTGCCCCTGCTCGTACCGGCGGAGCTGGTCCAGGTCGATCATGCTCGTGTCGAAGAAGCTGGTCTCGTCGAGCGCGGCGGTCTGGGTCTGCTGAGGCTGGGGCTGGGGCTGTTCGTACGCGTACTGCTGGCCGTACCCCTGGCTCTGGCCCTGGTCGTAGCCCTGGTAGGCGTACGGGTCCTGCTGGTAGGCGGCGTAGGCGTCCTGGGGCTGCTGGTACGCGTACGGGTCGGGCTGCTGCTGGGCCGGGACGTGGGCCGCGGCGGGCTGCATGGGCGGCGGTACGGGCTGCTGCCGGCCCGGCTCGGGGTCGGCCAGCTCGGCGAGGCCCGCCAGGTAGTCGGCGTCGCTGGTGTGCTGCCGGGCGCCGCCGGCCGCGTCCTGGGCGGCCATGTGGGCGCCGAGGTCGTCGGTGGCGATGCGGCCGTGCAGCTTCTGGCGGCCGCGCCCGACCGCCTCCAGGGTCTTGGTCAGCACGGCCTCGAAGGCGCTGATCTTGGCGTCCACGTACTCGTCCGCGCGCCGGATCAGGGTCTGCGGGTCGGCGCTGTACTCGGGGGCGTCCTCGTCGGCGTACCCCTGGTCGTCCAGGCCGGGGCCCCGGCCGAGCAGCTTCTCGCGGCCGCGGTCGACCGAGCCGATGGTCTTGGTGAGGACGACCTCGAAGTTGGCGAGCTTGGAGTCGACGTAGTCGTCGGCCTCGGCGCGGATCTCCTCGGCCTCCCGGCGGGCCTCGGCGAGGATGCGGTCGGCCTCCTCCTGGGACTGGCGGGCGACCTGGGTGTCGGAGATCAGCGAGCCGCGTTCGGCGTGGGCGGCCTCGATGATCCGCTCGGCCTCCTGGCGGGCCTGCTCGACGAGCTGCTCACGGCCGCCGATCAGCTCCTGGGCCTGGGCCAGTGAGCCGGGCAGGGCCTGGCGCAGCTCGTCGAGCATCGCGAGCAACTCGGCGCGGTTGACCACGCAGGAGGCCGACATGGGCATGGAACGGGCGCTCGCGACCGTCTCGACGATCTCGTCGAGCTTCTTCTGCACGTCCACCGTGTGCTCGCCACTCTCTAAAGCCGGATTGGAGACGGACGGGACGACTGTAAGGCCAGTCGGCCACGGCCCGACACCGGGTGACGGGCTGTCAGTTCAGGACTTCTCACCGAGGCGCTTGACCAGTGCCTCGTGGACCACGGGCGGCAGGAGGTGGGAGACGTCACCGCCCCAGGCGGCGACCTCCTTGACCAGGGAGGACGACAGGAAGCTGTAGGTGGGGTTGGTCGGGACGAAGAGGGTCTCGACGCCGGAGAGGCCGTTGTTCATCTGGGCCATCTGGAGCTCGTAGTCGAAGTCGCTGACGGCCCGCAGCCCCTTGACGATGGCGGGGATGTCGCGCTCCTTGCAGAAGTCGACCAGCAGGCCGTGGTGGGACTCCACCTTGACGTTGCCGTACTCGCCGGTGACCTGGCGGATGAGCTCCATCCGCTCCTCCACCGTGAACAGGCCCTTCTTGGACTGGTTGATCATCACCGCGACGTGGACGACGTCGTACAGCTTGGAGGCGCGGGCGATGATGTCGAGGTGTCCGTTGGTGATGGGGTCGAACGACCCCGGACAGACTGCGCGGCGCAACTGAAGTCCCTCGCTCTCCGAACCGGTCATCGTGCGTCTTCGCACGTAGAGGCGGCGCGACCGTACCAAAACGTTCCCTCGCCGTAGCGACGGGCCCGTAGCGGTTCGAAACCGTCCGGCCAGGCGAATTCCCCGCCCCTGGTGCTGCGCTCCACGGTGACGAGCGCGTCGTCGGCGAGCCAGCCTTTGGTGCGGAGTGTGAGGAGGATCTCGCCAAGATCGTCGTCGGAGACGGCGTACGGCGGGTCCAGGAAGACGATGTCGTACGGGTCCGCGGGCGGCGCACTTGTCACGATCTGTTCGGCTTTGCCGGTGCGGACCTCGGCGCCGGGCAGGCCGAGCCCGCGGACGTTGTCGCGGACCGTGCGGGCGGCCCGCTGGTCGGCCTCGACCAGCAGGGCGTGGGCGGCGCCCCGGGAGAGCGCCTCCAGGCCGACGGCGCCGGACCCGGCGTACAGGTCGGCGATCCGGATGCCGTCGAGCGTCCCGAGGAGCGCCTCCCAGGTGGAGAACAGCCCCTCCCGGGCCCGGTCGGAGGTGGGGCGGGTGCCGTTGCCCGGCGGCACGGCCAGGCGGCGTCCGCCGGCCGCACCGGCGATCACGCGGGTCATCTGAGGTCCTTAGCCGTCCTGTGAATGCTGGTGCCTCCACGATATGGGCTCCGGCGGCATGTGCACCGCTCAGCCCTTCTCCAGATACTGCTCCCGTTCCTGGTCGAGCAGGGCGTCCAGGGCCGTGCGAAGCTCCGGGAGGTGCTCCAGCTCGGGGTCGGCGGCGACGACCGCCACGGCCTCCTCGCGGGCGGCCGCGATGACCTCCTCGTCGTCGATGACGGCGAGCATGCGGAGGCTGGAGCGGACCCCGGACTGGGCCTGGCCGAGCACGTCGCCCTCGCGGCGCTGTTCGAGGTCGATCCGGGAGAGCTCGAAGCCGTCGAGGGTGGAGGCGACGGCGCCCAGCCGCTGGCGGGCCGGGCTCGCCTCGGGCATCTCGGTGACCAGCAGGCACAGGCCCGGGGCCGAGCCACGGCCCACCCGGCCGCGCAGTTGGTGGAGCTGGGAGACGCCGAACCGGTCCGCGTCCATGATCACCATGGCGGTGGCGTTGGGGACGTTGACGCCGACCTCGATCACGGTCGTCGCGACCAGGACGTCGGTGTCCCCGGCGGCGAAGCGGCGCATCACGGCGTCCTTGTCGTCGGGGGCCATCCTGCCGTGCAGCACCTCGACGCGCAGACCGGCGAGGGGGCCCTTGGCGAGCTGGTCGGCGACGTCGAGGACGGCGAGCGGGGGCCGCTTGTCCGCGTCGCCCTCCTTGGCCTTCTTCTTCTCGTCCTCCTCGTCGCCGATGCGGGGGCAGACGACGTACGCCTGGTGGCCGTTGCCCACCTCCTCGCGGACCCGCTCCCAGGCACGGGCCAGGAAGTGCGGCTTGTCGGCCGCCGGGACGACATGGCTGGCGATCGGCGAACGCCCGGCGGGCAGTTGGTCCAGGACGGACGTCTCCAGGTCACCGAAGACGGTCATCGCGACCGTGCGCGGGATGGGGGTGGCGGTCATCACCAACAGATGGGGCGGCTGCTTCCCCTTCCCCCGCAGGGCATCCCGCTGCTCGACGCCGAAGCGGTGCTGCTCGTCGACGACGACCAGGCCCAGGTCGTGGAACTGGACCTTGTCCTCGATCAGCGCGTGCGTGCCGATGACGATGCCCGCCTCGCCGGTGACCAGGTCGAGCAGCGCCTGGCGGCGGGCGGCGGCGCTCATGGAGCCGGTGAGCAGCACGACCTTGGTGGCGTGCTCCGCGCCGCCGAGCATGCCGCCTTCCGCGAGCTCGCCCATCATCTCGGTGATGGACCGGTGGTGCTGCTGGGCGAGGACCTCGGT
This sequence comes from Streptomyces sp. NPDC031064, assembly GCF_055570965.1. Lineage (NCBI taxonomy): Bacteria > Bacillati > Actinomycetota > Actinomycetes > Kitasatosporales > Streptomycetaceae > Streptomyces > Streptomyces sp. NPDC031064. Next base: position 788,211 of record NZ_JBVIGF010000002.1, on the reverse strand, counting down.
GGGGGCGAGCATGGCGGCCTGGCCGCCCGCGTCCACGACGGCGAGCATCGCCCGCAGCGCCACCATGGTCTTTCCGCTGCCCACCTCGCCCTGGAGGAGGCGGTGCATCGGGTGCTCGGTGGCCAGGTCGTCGAAGATCTCCTTGGAGACCTTCTGCTGCCCCTCGGTGAGGGTGAACGGCAGTCTGGCGTCGAAGGCGTCCAGCAGCCCGCCCGGCACCGGCACGCGCGCCACGGCGGGCTGCTGGGTGTCGGCGTACCGCCGCCGGGCCAGGGCGACCTGGAGGACGAACGCCTCGTCCCACTTGAGCCGCTCGCGGGCGTCGGCGATGTCGGCCTTGGTGCGCGGGCGGTGGACCTTGCGGAGGGCGTCCGGGAGACCGGTGAGACCGCGCCCCTCGCGCAGCGCGGGCGGCAGCGGGTCGACGGCGTCCGCCGCGCTGGGCAGCACCGCGTCGACCGCCTTGGCGATCTTCCAGGACTCCAGCTTGGTGGTGGCCGGGTAGATCGGGATGAGGGCCCCGGCCCAGGAGTCCACGGCGCTCTCGCCGTCCTCGCCGCGCAGCAGCTCGTAGGCGGGGTGGGCGAGCTGCGTCTTGCGGTTGAAGACGGAGACCTTCCCGGCGAACATCGCGCGCGTGCCGGGCAGGAGGTCCTTGTGCGGCTTGTGGACGCCCTTGCCGAAGAAGACCAACTGCAGCCGTCCGCTGCCGTCGGTGATGGTGACCTCCAGGCGCTGGCCGCGCCCCTTGGCGCTGTTGAAGGTCAGCACGCGCGCGTCCGCGACCCGGGCCACCACCGTGACGTGCTCGTCCAGCGGCAGGTCGGCGAGGGTGGTGAGCTCGCCGCGCTCCGCGTACCGCCGGGGGTAGTGGTGGAGCAGGTCACCGACGGTGTGCAGGTCGAGGTGCTCGGCCATCACCTTGGCGGTGGCGGCGCCGAGCTGCTTCTTCAGTGGTTCGTCGAGAGCTGACACGTCTCCCATTGCACACCACGGCACTGACAGGCGGGCGCACCTGTGGACGGACGCGCTACTCGACGCCGATCAGCAGCAGGGGGGCCTGCGGGCCGCCCGGGTACACGACCGTGTCGACCGCGAGGTGCGTTTCGCGTACGTGGCTCTCCAGGCGGTCCGCGAGGGCCTCGGGCGCGTCGTCCGCGAGGACGAGGGTGACCAGTTCGCCGCCCGCCGAGAGCATCCGGTCCAGGACCGTCTCGGCGACGGTGGCCACGTCATGGCCGATGACGGCGACGTCGCCGTCGATCAGGCCCAGCACGTCGCCCGCCTGGCAGACGCCGACCGAGGTGAACGACTGGTGCTCCGCGACGGCCAGTTCGCCGTAGCGGGTGGCGCCCGCCGCGGCGGTCATGGCCACGACGTCCTCGTCGAAGCGCCGGTCCGGTTCGTGGACGGCGAGGGCGGCGATGCCCTGGACGGCGGCCCGCGTCGGGACGAGGGCGACCCGGATGCCCTCCGCCCGCGCCTGTTCGGCCGCCGCCGCCGCGGTGTGCCGCAGGGCGGCGTCGTTGGGCAGCAGGACGACCTCGCGCGCGTGGGCGCGCCGGATCGCCTCGACGAGCTCGCCGCTGGCCGGCGGCTCGCCGGGCCGGGCCAGCACCGTCGTGGCGCCCGCCTCGGCGCACAGGTGGGCGAGCCCCTCACCGGGCAGGACCGCCACCACGGCGCGCCCCGCGCGCTCCTCGGGCGCCTCCGTGCCGGGCGTACCGAAGTGGGTGATCCGGATCCGGTACGGGCGCCCCGCCTCGACGCCGGCCTCCACCGCCGCGCCCGCGTCGTCCACGTGGACGTGGACGTTCCACAGCCCGTCGCCGCCCACCACGACCAGGGAGTCGCCGAGCGCGTCGAGCCGCTCCCGGAGCCGGGCCACGGCCGCGTCGTCGGCCTCCAGCAGGTAGATGACCTCGAAGGCGGGCCCGGCGTCCGCGCAGGGCTCCACTGCGGGGGCCACCGCCCGGGGCGTGCGCGGCGCCCGCGCGGGCGCCTCCCCCGAGACCGCCTCCACCAGCGCGCCCAGCATCGTGACGAGGCCGCGCCCGCCCGCGTCCACCACGCCGGCCCGCTCCAGGACGGCGAGCTGGGCGGGCGTGGCCTCCAGGGCCGCGCGGGCGCCCGCGTACGCGGCGCGGGCGACGGTCACCACGTCCTGGCCGCCCGCCGCGGCGGAGGCGGCCGCTGCCGCGACGCTGAGGATGGTGCCCTCGACGGGGTGGGCGACCGCCTGCCGGGCGGACACCGAGGCCTTCCGCAGCGCCCTGGCCAGGTGGTCCCCGTCCCGGCCTTCGGCGAGGACCTCGCTCATGCCGCGCAGCAACTGCGACAGGATCGTCCCGGAGTTCCCCCGGGCGCCGATCAGCGCGCCGTGCGCCATGGCGCGCACGGTGTCGGCGAAATCGGGCGCCGTGATGGCCGTGAAGACGGCTTCGACCGCCTGGGAGGCGGACTCGACCGTCAGGTACAGGTTGGTGCCGGTGTCCCCGTCCGCGACCGGGTAGACGTTGATCGCGTCGATCTCCTCGCGCTCCCGGCCGAGCGCCTCCAGCGCCAGTGAGCACCAGTCGCGGACCACTGCGGAATCGAGCGCCTGCGGCAGGGTCTGCGGCACCTGGTGTCCTCCTCGAGCAGCGCTGGCTGCACCGCAGCGTAGACCCCGCCCGGGGCCGGGGCCCCGACCGGGGGCCGGGCGAACCGTGGTAGTTTCGTTGAACCAGGGCAGTCGTTGTATGCTGCTCCGGTTGCCCGATGAAAGTCGGGCCATTCCCCCGGCAACGCCACTTCAGTCACCAGATCTGATTCCGGCTCGCCGGATTTCACTGTAAGTGCATCTGAAGTCTTTGGAGTGACCCGTGGCTGCCAACTGCGACGTCTGCGGCAAGGGGCCGGGCTTCGGCAACAACATCTCGCACTCGCACCGCCGTACGTCCCGTCGCTGGAACCCGAACATCCAGCGCGTGCGTGCCGTGGTCAGTGGGACGCCGAAGCGGCTCAACGCTTGCACCTCGTGCATCAAGGCCGGCAAGGTCTCGCGCTAACGCCGACGACGGTTCGTCGTAGCGCAGCCTCTGCGGTTGCCTTGAAAGCCGGTCCACCTCGGTGGACCGGCTTTTTGCCGTACCCGCGCCGTACCGGGCGCGCTGCCGCGGCCGTACCCGGGCGCGCTGCCGCGCCGTACCGGCCCGCGCGTTACCGGAAGCGCCAGCCGTGGTCGACCGGGCCGATCCCGCCGCCCAGCGCGAACCCGGCCGCGATGGCCCCGGTGACGTAGGCCTTGGCCTCCCGTACCGCGTCCGGCACCGTCAGGCCCTTGCCCAGGCCCGCGGCGACCGCCGAGGCGAGGGTGCAGCCCGTGCCGTGGGTGTGCCGGTTGTCGTGCCGGGGTGCCCGCAGCCAGTGCTCCTGGGTGCCGTCGGTGAGCAGGTCCACCGCGTCCCCGGCCAGGTGCCCGCCCTTGATGAGCGCCCAGCGCGGCCCGTACTCCAGCACGGCGGCGGCGGCCCGCCGCAGATCGCCCTCGTCCTCCACCGTCACGCCGGTGAGCTGGGCCACCTCGTCCAGGTTGGGCGTCGCCACGGTGGCGACCGGCAGCAGCCGCTCGCGCACGGAGTCGAGCGCGGACGCCGCCAGCAGCGGGTCGCCGTGCTTGGACACCCCGACCGGGTCGACGACCACGGGCGCGTCGGTCCCGGCCAGCAGCTCGGCGACCGCCTCCACGAGCGGCGCGGAGGCCAGCATGCCGGTCTTCACGGCCTGTACGCCGATGTCGTCGACGACGCTGCGGTACTGGGCCCGCACCGCCTCCACGGGCAGCTCCCAGGCGCCCTGGACGCCCAGCGAGTTCTGCGCGGTGACGGCGGTGATCACGCTCATGCCGTGCACGCCCAGCGCCAGCATGGTCTTCAGGTCGGCCTGGATGCCCGCGCCGCCGCCGGAGTCGGATCCGGCGACGGTCAGCACGTTCGGGATCACCCGGGACGTCACTCGCCCTCCCCGAAGTGGTCCCAGCCGCCCTGCGCGTGCCAGGGCGCGCCGTCGACGGTGACCTGGGGCAGCGCGGAGGGGTTGAGGACCTCGCCGATGACCTTCCAGCGGGCCGGCAGCTTCACGTCCGGCGGGAAGGTCGCGACGATGGCGTGGTCCTCACCTCCGGTGAGGACCCACTGCATGGGGTCGACGCCGACGGCCTGGCCGATGTCGTTCATCTGGGTCGGGATGTCGATGAGCCCGGAGCGCAGGTCGATGCGGACCTTGCTGGCCTCGGCGATGTGCCCGAGGTCGGCGATCAGGCCGTCGCTGACGTCGCACATGGCGGTCGCGCCGAGCCCGGCGGCCGCCGGGCCCGCGTGGTAGGGCGGCTCGGGCCGGCGGTGGGCCTCGACGAAGGCGCGCGGCGAGCGGAACCCGCGCGAGAGCACCGCGTACCCGGCCGCCGACCAGCCCAGCCAGCCGGTGTACGCGACGACGTCACCGGGCTGGGCGCCGGCCCGGGTGACCGGCTCGTGGTTGCGCAGGTCGCCCAGCGCGGTGATGGACACGGTGATCGTGTCGCCGCGTACGACATCGCCGCCGACGACGGCCGCGCCCGCGACCTGGCACTCGTCGCGCAGGCCGTCCATGAGCTCGGTCGGCCAGGTCACCGGGAGTTCCGCGGGGACGACCAGGCCGAGGAGCAGCGCGGTGGGTACGGCGCCCATGGCGGCGATGTCCGCGAGGTTCTGGGCGGCGGCCTTGCGGCCGACGTCGTAGGCGGTGGACCAGTCGCGGCGGAAGTGCCGCCCCTCCAGCAGGATGTCCGTGCTCGCCACCACACGCCGGTCGGGTGCGGCCACGACCGCGGCGTCGTCGCCGGGCCCGATCCGTACCGCCGGGGTGGAGGTGAGCCGGGAGGTGAGCTCCCTGATCAGCCCGAACTCCCCCAACTCGCCGACAGTGCCCTTCATCGCTGTGCCCCTTCTGCCCCAGTGCGGTTGCGCTCGCGACCCGTCACTGCTGTAGGTACCGTCAAGTAGACCGTCAACCCGGTACTTCGTGCGCCGGCCTCGCGCGCCACCGGCCGCGAGGGTCTCCCCGCTGCCCGCGGCGACGCGGTACCGTGGCGTCCCTTTCTTCTCCACAAGATCCTCGTGGCCGCCCTGGAGGTTCCGTGGTACAGGCGTACATCCTTATTCAGACCGAGGTGGGCAAGGCGTCGACGGTCGCCGAGACCATCTCCAAGATCCCGGGGGTGATCCAGGCCGAGGACGTCACGGGTCCGTACGACGTGATCGTGCGCGCCCAGGCCGACACGGTCGATGAGCTCGGCCGCATGGTGGTCGCCAAGGTCCAGCAAGTGGACGGGATCACGAGGACCCTGACCTGCCCGGTCGTACACCTGTAGCCCCCGTCTACCCTGAGCCGGTGACGTCTTCGCACCGGCTTCGCCGCCTGCCCGCCCTGCCCGCCACCGTCGCGGCCGCCGCTGTCCTGCTGGCGGCCGCGGGCTGTTCCCCGACGGACGCACAGGCGACCGTCGCGGTTCCCAGCCCGCCGTCGGAGGAAGCCGCTCTCTGCGGCGCGCTGCACGAGCGGCTCCCGGAGACCGTCTCGGGACTGGACCGGAGTGATCCGGAGCCGGGTTCCGATCTGACCGCCGGGTGGGGGGACGGGGCGATCGTACTGCGCTGCGGTGTCCCCCGCCCCGCCGGTATGAGCGATGACAAGGCGGACGCGGTCGAGGTCAACGGGGTGGACTGGCTGCTGGAGAAGCCGGAGCACGGCGGGACCCGCCTCACCACGACGTACCGCAAGGCGTACGTCGAGGTGACGCTGGACGAGACCTTCACCGAGATGAAGCCCCTGCTGGAGCTCGCCGCCCCGGTCGCCGGGACGATCCCGAAGACCCTGTGACCCCCGCCGCGGGGGCCGCGCGGGTCAGCGCAGGCCGGTCGGGCGGCGCAGGGCGGCCTGGATGAGGCGGTCGACGAGCTCCGGGTAGCTGACGCCGCTCTCCTGCCACATGCGCGGGTACATGGAGATCGGCGTGAAGCCCGGCATCGTGTTGATCTCGTTGATGACGAACTCGCCCTCGTCGGTGAGGAAGAAGTCCGCGCGGACCAGGCCCTCGCAGGACGCCGCCTCGAACGCGGCGATGGCGAGCCGCTGCACCTCGGCGGTCTGCTCCGGGGTGATCGGGGCGGGGACGACACCGGAGGCGGAGTCGATGTACTTGGCCTCGAAGTCGTAGAAGTCGTGGTCGGTGACGGGCGGGATCCACGCGGGAACGGAGGCGCGCGGGCCGTCCTCGAACTCCAGCACGCCGCACTCGATCTCGCGGCCGGTCAGCAGCGACTCCACGATGACCTTGGGGTCGTGGCGCCGGGCCTCCTCGATGGCGGCGTCCAGCCCGGAGGGGTCGTCGACCTTGGTGATGCCCATCGAGGAGCCGCCCCGGGCGGGCTTCACGAAGAGCGGCCAGCCGTGCTCGGCGGCGAAGCCGGCGATCTTCTCGCGGGCGGCGGAAGGATCCTGCTCCCACTCGCGGGGGCGGATCACCTCGTACGGGCCGACGGGCAGGCCGAAGGAGACGAAGACCCGCTTCATGTACTCCTTGTCCTGGCCGACGGCCGAGGAGAGCACCCCGGCGCCCACGTAGGGCACGCCGGCGAGCTCCAGGAGCCCCTGGAGGGTGCCGTCCTCGCCGTAGGGGCCGTGCAGCATCGGGAAGACCACGTCGACGTCGCCCAGGACCTTGGGGACGGCGCCGGGCTCGCTGTAGACGACCTCGCGGCTGCCGGGGTCGACGGACAGGACGACGCTGCCCTCGTCGGACTCGGTGAGGTCGGCGACGGACGGCAGCGTGCGGTCGGCGATGGCCATCCGCTCCGGTTCGTCGGCGGTCAGCGCCCAGCGGCCGTCGGTGGTGATGCCGATGGGCAGCACGTCGTACTTGTCCCGGTCGATGGCGCGCAGGACGGCACCGGCCGTGACGACGGAGATGGCGTGCTCGGAGCTGCGGCCGCCGAAGACGACGGCCACGCGCGGCTTGCGCCCGGGGCTGGTGGGGAGGTTCTCGCTGCTCATATCGCGATGAGCGTACCTGCTCCCTCCGGCTGCGTCAGCGACCGATGGCCGCTTCCGCCGGGTCAGCGCCGCTCGGGCTTGGCGGCCCGTGACATCAGCTCCTTGAGGGCCACCATCGGCGGCTTGCCCTCGTGGACGATGCCGACGACGGTCTCCGTGATGGGCATGTCGACGCCGTGGCGGCGCGCCAGATCCAGCACGGATTCACAGGACTTGACGCCTTCGGCGGTCTGCTTGGTGACCGCGATGGTCTCCTCCAGGGTCATGCCCTTGCCGAGGTTGAAGCCGAAGGTGTGGTTGCGGGAGAGCGGCGAGGAGCAGGTGGCGACCAGGTCGCCGAGGCCGGCGAGCCCGGAGAAGGTGAGCGGGTCGGCGCCCATCGCCAGTCCGAGGCGGGTGGTTTCGGCCAGGCCGCGCGTGATGAGCGAGCCCTTGGCGTTGTCGCCGAGGCCCATGCCGTCCGCGATGCCGACGGCCAGCCCGATGACGTTCTTCACGGCTCCGCCGAGCTCGCAGCCGACGACGTCGGTGTTGGTGTACGGGCGGAAGTACGGGGTGTGGCAGGCGGCCTGGAGGCGCTGGGCGACGGCCTCGTCCCGGCAGGCGACGACGGCCGCGGCGGGCATGCGGGCGACGATCTCCTTGGCGAGGTTGGGGCCGGTGACCACGGCGACGCGGTCCTCCGGCACCCCGGCGACCTCCTGGATGACCTCGCTCATCCGCTTGGCGGTGCCCAGCTCGATCCCCTTCATCAGGGAGACCAGGACCGTGCCGGGGGCCAGTTGCGGCGCCCATTCGGCGAGGTTGCCGCGCAGCGTCTGGGAGGGGATGGCCAGCACGGTGAAGTCGGCGTCGTGCGCGGCTTCGGCGGGGTCGGTGGTGGCGCGTACCGACGCGGGGAGTTCGGTGCCCGGGAAGTAGTCGGGGTTGGTGCGGTTGGTGTTGATCGCGTCGGCGACCTCCTGGCGGCGGCCCCAGAGGGTCACCTGGCAGCCCGCGTCGGCGAGCACCATGCCGAAGGCCGTACCCCAGGATCCGGTGCCGAAGACGGCCGCCTTGACGGGGGCGTCGCCGGGGCGGCCCGCCGGGCCTGCCGTGTCGGGGCGTGTCACTTCGCTTCCTCCCCTGCGGCCTTGCGCCGCTGTTCCAGGCGGGCCCTGCGGTGGTCGTACGGCGTGGCGGGGGCCTTCTCGCCCCGGACCTCCTCCAGGAGGGAGGTGATGGCGGCCATGATGACCTCGGTCGCCTCGCGCAGCACCTCGGGGGTGGGTTCCTTGTCGTAGAAGCGGCTGAGGTCGACGGGCGGACCGGCCTGCACGATGAGGGTCTTGCGCGGGAAGAGGCGGACCTTGTTCTCCTTGGCGTAGGGCGGCATCGCCAAGTTGGCGCCCCACTGGGCGACCGGGATGACCGGCACCCTGGTGAGCAGGGCGACGCGGGCGGCGCCGGTCTTGCCCGCCATGGGCCACATGTCGGGGTCGCGGGTGAGGGTGCCCTCGGGGTAGAAGGCGACGCATTCGCCCCGTTCGATGGCGGCGACGGCGGCGCGGAAGGCGTCCAGCGCGTTGGTCGTCTCGCGGTAGACGGGGATCTGTCCGGTGCCGCGCAGCATGGTTCCGACGAACGAGCCCTTGAACAGGGCGGCTTTCGCCAGGAACCGAGGAACTCGTCCGGTGTTGTACTGGAAGTGCGCGTACGACAGCGGGTCGAGGTACGAGTTGTGGTTGACGGCGGTGATGAATCCCCCGTCGGCCGGAATGTGCTCCATTCCCCGCCAGTCCCGCTTGAACAGAACCACCAGTGGCGGTTTTGCGATGACCGCCGCAAGGCGGTACCAGAAGCCGATTCTGCGGCGGGACACTCGGACACCTTCCTCTGGGCGGGCCTGCGGGGGTCAAGTGTCGCCCCAGGCCTCTGCTCTGTCGAGAACACCGTACGCCCCGCCCCGGACACCGGCGCTCCGGGTCGCGCCGGGGCCGCGCCACAATGAGCCCCGGCGGACATGGCCCGCCGAACCGCCGTCGCAGGAAAGGAGCGCCCGCCACGAACGCCGACCCGACCGGCTCCTGGTCCCTGGTCGTCCCGCTGAAGCCCCTTGTCCGGGCGAAGAGCAGGCTCGCCGGCGCCGCCGGCCCCCTGGTGCGGCCACGGCTGGCGCTGGCCTTCGCGCAGGACACCGTGGCGGCGGCGCTGGCCTGCCCGGCGGTGCGGGATGTGTCCGTCGTCACGGACGACCCGGTGGCGGCGCTCACGCTGGGAGCCCTGGGGGCGCGGATCGTGCCCGACACCCCGGCCGCCGGCCTGAACGCCGCGCTGGCCCACGGGGCCGAGCACGTACGCCTCCGGCGGCCCGGCGCGCCCGTGGCCACCCTGAACGCCGATCTTCCCGCGCTGCGGCCGGGGGAACTGTCCCGGGTGCTGGCCGCCGCCTCCGAATTCCCGCGCGCTTTTCTCGCGGACGCCGCCGAAATCGGTACGACATTGCTGTCGGCGGGGCCCGGAGTGGAATTGCGCCCGGCTTTCGGCGGGGCGTCGAGGCGCCGGCATTTGTTGTCGGGCGCGGTGGAAATCCGGTTGGACGACGTCCGCTCCGTGCGCCAGGACGTGGACACCGGGGACGATCTGCTGGCCGCCGTGGAGCTGGGCGTGGGGCCGCGCACGGCCGAGCGGTGGGCGGTGGACGTCGGCGCGGCGGACGGGGCGGCCGGATAAGCTGCCGTCCATGCAGGCGACCGCGTACACGTACGACCCCGAATCCCGCAGCGGGAGTGTGCTGCTCGACGACGGCACCCCGGTGGACTTCTCCGCGGCGGCCTTCGACGCGGGCGGCCTGCGGTTGCTGCGGCCGGGGCAGCGGGTCCGGATCGAGACGGAGGGGCAGGGCGAGTCCCTGCGCATCACGCTGGTGACGCTCCAGACGTTCTAGGCCCCGCACACACACCGCGGGCCGGGCTCCCTTGCGGGGAGTCCGGCCCGGCGTGTGAGGGGCCTTGGGGGCCTGCGCCGCTTACTAGCGCGCGCGTGCGGTGGTCTTCTTGGCGGTGGTCTTGCGCGCCGTCGTCTTCTTGGCCGGGGCCTTCTTCGCGGTGACCTTCTTCGCCGGCGCGGTCTTCTTGGCGGTGGTCTTCTTGGCCGCCGCGGTGGTGGCCTTCTTGGCCGGTGTGGCCTTCTTCGCGGTGGTCTTCTTGGCCGGAGTGGCCTTCTTGGCCGTGGTCTTCTTGGCGGCGGTGGTCTTCTTCGCCGGGGTCGCCTTCTTGGCGGCCGCCTTCTTCGCCGCTGCCGTGGTCTTCTTGGCGGCGGCCTTCTTGCCCACGGCCTTGGAGATGGTGGGCGGGGCGCCCGTGAGGCTGCCCTTGGGCGCCTTCTTGACGGCGACCTCGCCACCCTTGGGGAGCTTCTTCGAGCCGCTGACCAGGTCCTTGAAGCCCTGACCGGCACGGAAGCGCGGAACGGAGGTCTTCTTGACCCGCACGCGCTCACCCGTCTGCGGGTTGCGGGCGTACCGGGCCGGACGGTCGACCTTCTCGAACGAGCCGAAGCCGGTGACCGAGACCCGGTCACCGGCGACCACGGCACGGACGATCGCGTCGAGCACCGCGTCGACAGCATCGGCGGCCTGCTGGCGGCCACCCATCTTGTCGGCAATCGCTTCTACGAGCTGCGCCTTGTTCACGTCTTCCCCTTCGGAGACATTGCCGGAACGAAAGTGTTCAAGCTTTTTCGCACGTTAGGCAGATATATACCGCAAATCAAACACGAAACGGGCTAATCACCCTAGTGCCGCAACGAAGTCGGCCGCCGCGGAGTTCGAGTGTCAGTCCCCTTCAGGGAATCGGCCCTCGTCGAGGTCCTTCATCAACCGGTCCAGCCGCCTTGCCGCACCTGCGAGATCGTGCTTCGCCGCGGCCGTGATGGCCAACAGCTTCCGGGACAGCGTCATCCTTACGCCCTCCGGGACTTGCAGTTCGCGCACGCGGGTGTGCGCTTCTTTCAGTCGGGCTGCGACGGCCTGATAGAGCTCGAGTTGGCTGTCGCGTTCCATGCACCGATTGTGCCATCTGGGGCGAGTTGTCGCCTCCGTAGGGGGTAACTGGCCTGCTGCTGCGGCGTTTCGGGAGCCACGGCCACTCCCCCCGGCAGACCTCCGCCGCACCGGTAAACGCCTTCCCCCGTACGGCAGTTGAAACCTCCCGGCACACCGCTCGCGGGTCGGGGGAGGAGCTTGGCGGGGCGGGCGAACGGTGTCAGCCGGATGGCCCCTTGGGGGGCGGGCAAGGGCACTTTCGGCCATCGTCCCCATGGCTCTCCCGGCGGAGTTGAGCACCCGCACACGACGGTGCCCCCGGCCGTGGATCGGCCGGGGGCACCGGAGGGGTGACGCGGGGGTCCGGGAGGGGCTCAGACCTGGAGGGTGCGCGGCTTGTACGAGGGGCGCTTGGCCTCGTACGCGGCGATGTCCGCCTCGTTCTGGAGCGTGATGCTGATGTCGTCCAGGCCGTTCAGCAGCCGCCAGCGGGCGTTCTCGTCCAGTTCGAAGGCCGCGGTGATGCCTTCGGCGCGCACCTCGCGGGCCTGAAGGTCCACGGTGATCTCCGCCTGCGGGTCGGCCTCGGTCAGCTCCCACAGCGCGTCCACGGTCTTCTGGTCGAGGACCACGGTGAGCAGGCCGTTCTTCAGCGAGTTGCCCCGGAAGATGTCGGCGAAGCGGGAGGAGATGACGGCCTTGAAGCCGTAGTTCTGCAGCGCCCATACGGCGTGCTCGCGCGAGGAGCCGGTACCGAAGTCGGGGCCGGCCACCAGGACCGTGGCGCCCTGCCGCTCGGGGCGGTTGAGGACGAACTCGGGGTCCTTGCGCCAGGCCTCGAACAGGCCGTCCTCGAAGCCGTCGCGGGTGACCTTCTTCAGCCAGTGCGCCGGGATGATCTGGTCGGTGTCGACGTTGCTGCGGCGCAGCGGGACGGCCCGGCCGGTGTGGGTGGTGAAAGCTTCCATGGTTGCTCAGACTCCGGCGGTCGCGGGGGCTTCGGACAGGTCGGCGGGCGAGGCCAGGTGGCCCAGCACGGCGGTGGCGGCGGCGACCTGCGGCGACACCAGGTGGGTACGGCCGCCCTTGCCCTGCCTGCCCTCGAAGTTGCGGTTGGAGGTGGACGCGGAACGCTCACCAGGCGCGAGTTGGTCGGGGTTCATGCCCAGGCACATCGAGCAGCCCGCGTGCCGCCATTCGGCCCCGGCCTCCTTGAAGACCTTGTCCAGCCCCTCCTCGACGGCCTGGAGGGCGACCCGGACCGAGCCGGGGACGACCAGCATCCGTACGCCGTCGGCGACTTTGCGGCCGTCCAGGATGGCGGCGGCGGAGCGCAGGTCCTCGATGCGGCCGTTGGTGCAGGAGCCTACGAAGACGGTGTCGACCTTGATGTCCCGCAGCGGCTGCCCGGCGGTCAAGCCCATGTACTTCAGGGCGTTTTCGGCGGCCAGGCGCTCCGAAGCGTCTTCGTACGAAGCCGGGTCGGGGACGGACGCCGAAAGCGGCGCTCCCTGGCCGGGGTTGGTGCCCCAGGTGACGAAGGGGGCCAGCTCGGAGGCGTCGATGACGACCTCGGCGTCGAAGACCGCGTCCTCGTCCGTCTTCAGGGTCTTCCAGTAGGCGACCGCCGCGTCCCAGTCCTCGCCCTCGGGCGCGTGGGCGCGGCCCTTCAGGTAGGCGAAGGTGGTCTCGTCCGGGGCGATCATGCCCGCGCGGGCGCCGGCCTCGATCGACATGTTGCAGATGGTCATGCGGGCCTCCATCGAGAGTTTCTCGATGGCCGAGCCGCGGTACTCCAGGACGTAACCCTGGCCGCCGCCGGTGCCGATCTTCGCGATGATCGCCAGGATCAGGTCCTTGGCGGTGACGTCCGCCGGCAGCTCGCCGTCGACGGTGATGGCCATGGTCTTGGGGCGGGCCATGGGCAGCGTCTGGGTGGCCAGGACGTGCTCGACCTGGGAGGTGCCGATGCCGAAGGCGAGCGCGCCGAACGCGCCGTGCGTGGAGGTGTGCGAGTCGCCGCAGACCACGGTGGTGCCGGGCTGGGTCAGGCCGAGCTGCGGTCCCACGACGTGGACGACGCCCTGCTCGACGTCGCCCAGCGGGTGCAGGCGGACGCCGAACTCGGCGCAGTTCTTGCGCAGCGTTTCGAGCTGTGCCCGGGAGACGGGGTCGGCGATCGGCTTGTCGATGTCGAGGGTCGGGGTGTTGTGGTCCTCGGTCGCGATGGTGAGGTCGAGCCGCCGCACCTGCCGGCCGCTCTTGCGCAGGCCGTCGAAGGCCTGGGGGCTGGTCACCTCGTGCAGCAGGTGCAGATCGATGAAGAGCAGGTCGGGCTCGCCTTCGGCGCGCCGGACGACATGGTCGTCCCAGACCTTCTCCGCGAGAGTCCTACCCATCGCTTTCCCTCCGGCCGGCGTGGTGTGCCGGCTCCTCTAGAGATCAGTGGGCCCACGCCCGTAAACCCACGTTTCACGTGCTGGACGTCGACATCGAGACCCGTTGGTCGTCGGGTCGCACGTACAGGGTGGCAAGTTCCTGGAGAAATTGAACTTGCGTTTCACAGAGTGAGACGTGAATATCGTTGCATGGACAACTCTAGCGGCGTCGGCGTTCTCGACAAGGCAGCTCTGGTATTGAGCGCCCTGGAGTCCGGTCCGGCCACCCTCGCCGGGCTGGTCGCGGCGACAGGGCTCGCACGACCCACGGCACATCGCCTTGCCGTGGCACTGGAACACCACCGGATGGTGGCGAGGGACATGCAGGGCCGGTTCATCCTGGGCCCGCGGCTGGCGGAGCTCGCCGCCGCGGCCGGTGAGGACCGTCTGCTGGCCACGGCCGGACCGGTACTGACTCATCTGCGTGACGTGACCGGGGAGAGCGCGCAGCTCTACCGGCGCCAGGGCGACATGCGCATCTGCGTCGCCGCGGCGGAGCGGCTGTCCGGACTGCGGGACACCGTGCCGGTCGGCTCCACGCTCACCATGAAGGCGGGCTCCTCCGCCCAGATCCTCATGGCCTGGGAGGAGCCGGAGCGGCTGCACCGGGGCCTCCAGGGCGCCCGCTTCACGGCGACGGCCCTGTCGGGCGTACGGCGCCGCGGCTGGGCCCAGTCGATCGGTGAGCGCGAGCCGGGCGTGGCGTCCGTCTCCGCGCCCGTACGGGGCCCGTCGAACCGCGTGGTGGCCGCCGTGTCGGTGTCGGGGCCGATCGAGCGCCTGACCCGCCACCCGGGCCGGATGCACGCCCAGGCCGTCATCGACGCGGCCGCCCGCCTGTCGGACGCGCTGCGCCGCGCCGGCTGACCACCGTCCCTGCTGCCGACTCCCGGCCCACCGCTTCAACGCCGCAGCGGTGGGCCGGAGTTGTCTCTCCACCCAACCCTGCCCGTGCACGCGAAGAAGCCCTCCCCTGCTGGGGAGGGCTTCCTCTGTGGTACCCCCGACCGGATTCGAACCGGCGCTACCGCCTTGAGAGGGCGGCGTGCTAGGCCGCTACACAACGGGGGCAAGATCAAAAGAGATCCGCTGGCCTACCAGGACTCGAACCTAGACTAACTGAACCAGAATCAGTCGTGCTGCCAATTACACCATAGGCCACTGGTTTAGACCAGTTGGTACCCCCGACCGGATTCGAACCGGCGCTACCGCCTTGAGAGGGCGGCGTGCTAGGCCGCTACACAACGGGGGCCCTAGCGATCCTGCATCGAGGACATGGGAGCTACCCAGACGACCTCGCGGGAAGGATCTGTACCCCCGACCGGATTCGAACCGGCGCTACCGCCTTGAGAGGGCGGCGTGCTAGGCCGCTACACAACGGGGGCTTTGCGGATCAGATCCGCGATGCAGATGAGCTCTGCGAGCTGGCCTACCAGGACTCGAACCTAGACTAACTGAACCAGAATCAGTCGTGCTGCCAATTACACCATAGGCCACCAAAACGCAACCCCCGGTGGGGATTTTGTTCGGGTTACGCTTCCGGGTTCCGGCCTTTCGGCCCGCTCCCCTCGGCGCAGAAAGAACATTACCCGAAGGAGTCCGGGGCTCCAAAACGGGTATCGCCGCGCAGCAGGGCGGGGAGCTGGTCGAGGCCCGTGATCGTCGTGAGCTCGGGTCTCCCGCCGGCCCCACTGCGGTCCAGCCAGATCCCGGTCAGCCCGGCCTCCACGGCGCCCCGGGCGTCGATGTCCGGGTGATCACCGACGTACGCCACCTCGGCCGGACGCAGCCGCAGGGCGTCGCAGGCGGCGTGGAAGGCGGCCGGGTCCGGCTTGGCGACGCCCAGCTCGGCGGCGCAGAGCAGCACCTCGAAGCGGTCGCGCACGCCCAGCACGCGCAGCTTGCGGTCCTGGTTGTGGACGGAGGAGTTCGACAGGGCGGCGTGCCGGTAGTCGGCCGCCAGCAGCTCCAGGACCGGCAGGGTGTCGGGGAACAGCTCCCAGGCGGCCTCGTAGTGCCGCAGGTAGCGCTGGAACCAGGCGTCCGCCTCCTCGTCCGTCAGCGCCTCCCCCAGGAAGTCCCGCACCCGGTCGCGCCGCTGCTCCTCGAACCCGACCCCGCCGGCCTCGAAGCGCCGCCAGTGGAGGGTGGTGAGCTCCTTCCAGCGGGTGAGGGCCTGGTCGACGGATTCGTACCCGTTGACCAGGCCCTCGGCCCGCAGGTGGTGCAGCATGCCGGCGCGGTCGGCGCTCGCGTAGTCGAAGATCGTGTCGTCGATGTCCCACAGGACGGCGCGGATCGGCATGCGGCCGAGCCTACGCGGCAGCCGTCTGCGTCTCGTCCGGCACGACGAAGAAGTCGGTGACGAAGCAGGTGACGGCACCGGAGGCGTCGCGGCCGACCCAGGTGGGGTAGGCACCGTCGCCCCAGCCGGACATGAAGGCGATCAGGTTGTGGCCGGTGTCGGGGGCGGTGACCGTGTGGGGGCCGAGGTAGGCGTCGCCGCCCGCGTCGAAGGCGTCCCACAGGGGGCCCTCGTCGCCCTGGCAGTCCGGGAAGGATTCGTCGCACGCGGCGTCGTAGAAGCAACCGGTGCCGGCGTCGACCGGGTAGGCGAAGAACTCGTCGTCGGCGAGGTCCGCCGGGTCCTGGTCGGCGTGGTGGGCGATCTCCCAGGTGACGGCCGGGGCCTCGGTGATCACCAGGCGGGCGGCGGCCATACGCCGGTGCGGGGTGGCGGACGGCGGCTCGTCGGGCTCGGCGAGCGTGGCCACGGCGCACTCGACCCGGTAGCGGCCCGGCGCCACTTCCGCGGTGAAGGGCTTCGCCTCGCCGCTGCCCAGCTCGACGAAGGGATCACAGGCGACGACCCGGCCCGTGGGCAGCCACAGCTCCCCGGCCCGCACCAGCGACATCGTGCCGGTGAGTCCGGTCTCCTCGCGGAAGCGGTGCCCCGGCGTGAAGCGCCGGGAGAGGTCGGGAGCGGGCATGGGCATGGGAATTCCTCCGGACGGCCGGCGACGATGATCGTTGCCGACCCTAGCGGCGGCCTCCGACAACGCCGGAGGGGCGGCCACCGGGTGTCCGGTGGCCGCCCCCCTCGCACGTACGGGTACGGATTACGCGGCGAGCTTCGCCAGGGCCGCGTCGATGCGGGCCAGGGTGCGGTCCTTGCCGAGGATCTCCAGCGACTCGAACAGCGGCAGGCCGACCGTGCGGCCGGTGACGGCGACGCGGACCGGGGCCTGGGCCTTGCCGAGCTTGAGGCCGTGCTCCTCGCCGGCGGCGAGGACGGCGCCCTTCAGGGACTCGGGGCTGGTCCAGTCCGCGTCCGACAGTCGCTCGCGGGCCGTGCGCAGCAGGGCGTCGGAGCCCTCCTTCATGGCCTTCTGCCAGGACGCCTCGTCCTGCACCGGCTCCTTCAGGAACAGGAAGTCGACGTTGGCCGTGATGTCGGACAGGACGGTCAGGCGGGTCTGGGCGTGCGGGGCGATGGCCTCCCAGGCGGCCCGGTCGAAGTCCTCCGGCGCCCAGGGGGCGTGCGGGGCCTTCAGCCAGGGCTCGCAGGCCTCGGTGAACGCCTTCACGTCCAGCATGCGGATGTGGTCGGCGTTGATCGCCTCGGCCTTCTTCAGGTCGAAGCGGGCCGGGTTGGCGTTGACGTCCGCGATGTCGAACTTCGCGATCATCTCGGGGATGGTGAAGACGTCCTGGTCGGCGGAGAAGGACCAGCCGAGGAGCGACAGGTAGTTGAGCAGGCCCTCGGGGAGGAAGCCGCGCTCCCGGTACAGGTTCAGGGAGGACTGCGGGTCGCGCTTGGAGAGCTTCTTGTTGCCCTCGCCCATCACGTACGGCAGGTGGCCGAAGGCGGGGATGCCCTTGGCGATGCCGAGCTCGATGAGCGCCTTGTAGAGCGCGATCTGGCGCGGGGTGGAGGACAGCAGGTCCTCGCCGCGCAGCACGTGGGTGATCTCCATCAGCGCGTCGTCGACCGGGTTGACGAGCGTGTAGAGGGGGGCGCCGTTGGCGCGGACGATGCCGTAGTCCGGGACGTTGTCCGGGGTGAAGGTCAGCTCGCCGCGGACCAGGTCCGTGAAGGTGATCGGCTCGTCGGGCATCCGGAAGCGGACGATGGACTCGCGGCCCTCGGCCTCGTACGCCGCCTTCTGCTCGTCGCTCAGGTCGCGGCACGTGCCGTCGTACCCGGACGGCTTGCCGGCGGCGCGGGCGGCCTCGCGGCGCTCGTCGAGCTCGGTGGCGGTGCAGTAGCAGCGGTACGCGTAGCCGCCGGCGAGCAGCTTGTCGGCGACGTCCTTGTAGATGTCCATGCGCTGCGACTGGCGGTACGGGGCGTGGGGGCCGCCGATCTCGGGGCCCTCGTCCCAGTCGAGGCCGAGCCAGCGCAGCGAGTCGAGGAGCTGCTGGTAGGACTCCTCCGAGTCGCGGGCCGCGTCGGTGTCCTCGATGCGGAAGACCATGGTGCCCTGGTTGTGCCGGGCGAAGGCCCAGTTGAACAGGGCGGTGCGGACCAGGCCCACGTGGGGGTTGCCGGTCGGCGAGGGACAGAAACGTACGCGGATCGCGTTAGCCACGCTTGATCACCTTGTTGGTGAGAGTGCCGATGCCTTCGATGGTGACGGCGACCTCGTCGCCGACGTTGAGCGGTCCGACTCCGGCCGGGGTGCCCGTGAGGATGACGTCGCCCGGGAGCAGCGTCATGGCCTCGGTGATGTGGACGACGAGGTCCTCGATGGAGCGGATCATGTCGCTCGTACGACCCAACTGGCGCTGTTCTCCGTTGACGGTGCACTGGATCGTGACGTCGGCGGGGTCGAGGTCCGTCTCCACCCAGGGGCCGAGCGGGCAGGAGGTGTCGAAGCCCTTGGCGCGGGCCCACTGCTTCTCGCGCTGCTGGGCGTCGCGGGCGGTGACGTCGTTGGCGCAGGTGTAGCCGAAGATGACGTCCTTGACCCGCTCGCGCGGGACCTCGCGGCACATGCGGCCGATGACGACGGCGAGCTCGGCCTCGTGGTGCAGCTCGTTCGAGAAGGAGGGGTACTCGATGGCGTCGCCCGAGCCGATCACCGAGGTGGTGGGCTTGAAGAAGGCGACGGGGACGTCCGGGACCTCGTTGCCGAGCTCCGCGGCGTGCTCCGCGTAGTTGCGGCCGATGGCCACGACCTTGTTGGGCAGCACGGGCGGCAGCAGCCGGACCTTGCTCAGCGGGACCTTGGTCCCGCTGAGTTCGAAGTCGGCGTACGGAATACCCTTGATGATGTTGAGGACGAGAGCGCCCTCTTCGCCGGGGGCGCCGTCGCCCTCGACCGCGCCGAAGGCGACATTGCCGTCGATGGAGAATCTGGCGATGCGCACGGGATGCCGTGCCCCTTACTTCCGCTGGCTGGAGTCTGACGCTCCAGGCTAACGCGGGAGGCGCATGCCACCTGCCGTTATTACCGCGCGGCCGGGACCGGGGCGTCCATCAGGGTCGTGCGGCGCGGGTTGGCGGTGCTGGCGGGGAGGTCCACCGAGTGGTCCGGCCGCGCGCCCTGGTCGAGCTCACCGGCGTCGGCCAGGTGCATCAGGGTGGTGCGGCGCGGGTTGGCGATGCTGCGCATGGTCATCGTCGTCTTCATCGGTGGTTTCAGACCTCGGTGTGCGGGCGCCGCCGGGGCGCCTGGTTGGCAGTTGCTCCGTCTTTGTAAAGCGTCAGGCTAAACATGGGATTCCCCGCAATTGACGGTAGATGGCAACGATCTATATGTGAGTTTGCTCACGCAGTCGGGGACGATTCCGGCATAGCGGGCGGGTCCCGGGGGTGGGGTAAACGGACATTGCGTACCTGAACGCAGCATTCCGCTGCTGATCATCGCGACTGGGACACCCCCCTCCCCCATGGGGCCGACCAGCGACTCGTACATGAACGCCCGATTCCTCCCTGATCGACTTCTACGCCGGGTGACCCGGCCCTCACGGCTTGTGACACCCGTCCGGGTGCCGGTCGTCGGCCTTGTTGGAGATCCGGCACTGTGCTGGAATTCCACGCACCGCCGCGGGTTCCGGACCGGCGCGCTGGGGCGCAACACAGCGCCGAGCGGCGGTGAGGAAGGGGGGTCTGCGCCGGTCACTCACGACCACCACTGGAGCGCGCTCGCGCTCCACGACGCCGACACCGTCCTGTCCGTTCGCGCGGGGGGACGCCTGGTCCAGAGGTTGCGACGCTAGTGCAGGGACGTTTCAAGAGGGATGGCAACGGGTCTCCCCAGGCCCGCCAGGGCCGAGGGGAAGCTGCGGCGGAGCAGGAGCCTCGCGGCGGGACCGACCGCGGCTCCTCGGCCCAGCACACCCAGAACCACGGACCGGCCGCCGCCGGGGACAGTGGCGACCGTGCGGGACGTTCGGGAGCCGGGCAGGGCGGCGACGCCAAGGGCAAGGCCGGCAAGTCCGGCAAGGCCGGGAAGTCCGCCGCGGCGAAGGCCGCGAAGGGCTCGGCCACGCCGAAGAGTCCCACCGACGCCGGTGCGCGAATAGCCCTGCGCAACTGGCGCATCAGCACGCGACTGGTCTCGCTGCTCGCCCTCCCCGTGGTCGCCGCGACCACCCTGGGCGGCATTCGTATCAACGAATCCATGAACGACATGGAGCAGTTGGACCACATGCAGCTCCTGACCAAGCTGACCCAGGAGGCGACCGACCTCGCCCAGGCCCTCCAGCAGGAACGCGACCTGACGGCCGGTCCGCTCTCCAACGGCGTCGCGCCGACGGAGTTCAAGGTCACCGAGCCGCGCAAGGAAGCGGACCGGGCGCAGAAGGCGTTCCTCGACGCCACCGCCGCGATCGGCGACACGCAGGGCGACGAGGCCCTCCAGAGCATCCACGCCAACGTGACCCAGATCGCCAGCCAGGTCGTGACCCTCGGCTCGATCCGCGAGGGCGCGTACAAGGACGGCTCCCAGGACTTCCAGACGGTCGAGCGCTACAACCGTCTGATCAACTCGCTGCTCAGCCTCTCCCAGGACATGGCGCAGGCGACCAGCAACCCGGAGATGATCAAGCGGACCCGCGCGCTGGCCGCGTTCTCGTCCGCCAAGGAGTACGCCTCCATCCAGCGCGCGATCATCGCGGCCGCCCTGCCGACGACCAACCAGTCCAGGGGCAGGCTCGACCCGAACGACCGTGAGTACGGCGCCGCCGCCCAGGACAACGAGCGGCAGGCCCTCGAGTCGTTCACGAGGATCTACACCTCCGCGGGCGGTGACCCGACCGAGCTCCTGGCGCCCCTCGGCCCGAACAACCCCTCCATCGCCAAGGCGGACGAGTACGCCGACCACGTGCTCCGCAGCGACGAGGGCATGAAGCAGCAGGAGCCGCGCGGTTACCTCGACTGGACCGACGCGTACGACTCCAAGATGACGGCCATGAAGACCATCGAGGCCGACCTGCTCGGCCAGATGGACAGCACGGCCCGTGAGCTGCGCCGCGAGGAGCAGCGCGACGCGATCATCAACGGTGCGCTGATCCTCCTCGTCCTCGGCGTCTCGCTGGTCGGCGCCTTCGTGGTGGCCCGGTCCATGATCCGGTCGCTGCGGCGACTCCAGGACACGGCCACCAAGGTCGCCCAGGAGCGGCTGCCCGAGCTGGTCAAGCAGCTTTCCGAGGCCGACCCGCAGGACGTCGACACGTCCGTGGAGTCGGTCGGTGTGCACTCCCGGGACGAGATCGGCCAGGTGGCCGCGGCCTTCGACGACGTGCACCGCGAGGCGGTCCGCCTCGCCGCCGAGCAGGCCCTGCTGCGGGGCAACGTCAACGCGATGTTCACCAACCTCTCGCGCCGTTCGCAGGGTCTCATCCAGCGCCAGCTCTCGTTGATCTCCGAGCTGGAGTCCCGCGAGGCCGACCCGGACCAGCTCTCCTCGCTGTTCAAGCTGGACCACCTCGCCACGCGTATGCGCCGTAACGGTGAGAACCTGCTCGTCCTCGCGGGTGAGGAGCCGGGGCGCCGGTGGACCCGGCCCGTCCCGCTGGTCGACGTGCTCCGTGCCGCCGCCTCCGAGGTGGAGCAGTACGAGCGCATCGAGCTGGCCGCCGTGCCGGCGACCGAGGTCGCGGGCCGTGTCGTCAACGACCTCGTGCACCTGCTCGCCGAGCTGCTGGAGAACGCGACGTCGTTCTCCTCCCCCCAGACCAAGGTCCGGGTCACCGGTCACGCGCTGCCCGACGGCCGTGTGCTGGTCGAGATCCACGACACCGGTATCGGCCTGTCCCCCGAGGACCTCGCCGCGATCAACGAGCGGCTCGCCTCGCCGCCCACCGTGGACGTGTCGGTGTCCCGGCGCATGGGTCTGTTCGTGGTCGGCCGCCTGTCGCTGCGGCACGGCATCCGCATCCAGCTCCGTCCCTCCGACTCGGGCGGTACGACCGCGCTGGTCATGCTCCCGGTGGACGTCGCCCAGGGCGGCAAGAAGCTTCCCGGCAAGCCCGGCCAGGGCGGCCAGGGCGGTCAGGGCGCCATCCCGCAGGGCCCCGCGGGCCCGGCCGGCCGGCTGACCGGCGGCCCGGGTGCGGCCGGTGGCGGCCGCCCGGGTCTGACCGGTGGTCCGGGTGGCCCCGGCGGTGCGCCCACGGCCCGGCAGGGCCTCGGCGCCGGTCCGGGTGCCGGGGCGGGTGCGGGCGCCGGCGGTGCCCGTGGCCAGGTCGGTGCGGGCTCCGGACCCCGGGCCGCGCTGCCCGGCCGGGACGACGCCGCCGGGCGACCGGGCGGTCTCCAGGGCGGCCCCGGTCAGGGTGGCTCCGCTCAGGGCACCGGCATGGGCGGCCCCGTTCAGGGCGCCGGCATGGGCGGCTCCGGTCAGGGCACCGGCATGGGCCAGGGCGCCGGCATCGGCCAGGGCGGTCAGCCCGGGCGCCAGGGCCGGCCGGGTCAGGCGGGTCCGGCGGGTCAGCCGCAGCAGCCCCAGCAGCAGCCGCAGGACCCGCAGCGTCAGGGCGCCGGTGTGGCGGGCGCCTTCGGCGGCGGCGCCGGCGGCGGCCGGGGTGCCGGCGACAACGGCATCCCGACGCGCTCGGACGTCTGGCAGAACGGCCCCGCCGATCAGGGCGGCCGAGCCGGCCAGCAGCTCCCGCCCGCCGGCGGGCCGCGCGCCGAACTTCCCGGCGCCGCCCCGCAGCAGCCCGGGCAGCAGCAGGCCCAGCAGCCGCAGCAGCCCCAGCAGCAGGCCCCGTACTCCCAGCAGCAGCGCCCGCAGCGCCCCCAGACCACGAGCTGGGGCGCCGACGTGCCGCGCGGCCACGACGAGCCGGAGACCACCGGGCAGTACGCCCGCCAGGACCCCGCCTCCACGGCCCAGTTCGCCCGCCCCGACTACAACGCCGGGCGCCCGGAGCCCGAGGCGCTGCCGGCCGCACCCGGCGCCGGGGACGGCCGTACGCCGCTGTACGACACGCTGGAGACCAACTGGTTCAACCAGAACGGTCAGGCCCAGCAGTCCCAGCAGCCGCAGCAGCCGCAGCAGGGCCGCCCCCAGCGCGGCTCCGGCGGCGGTCAGTACCCCGCCCACGACCAGACCGTGCCGACCCCGGCCGTACCGCAGCCCGCGCAGCCGTCCCGGCCGGCGCAGCAGCGACCCGCATCGTCGCCGCCGCCGCGCCGTGACTCCCAGGGCGCCGGCCAGGGTCCGGGTCAGGGTTCGGACGCGGCCACGTCGTGGCGCACCTCCCCCAATGACGAGCTGGTGCGCCAGGCCGAGCGGGTCCGCAAGCCCGCCGCGGGCGGCGTCACCACCTCCGGCCTCCCCCGCCGGGTCCCGCGTGCCAACCTGGTGCCGGGGACCGCGCAGGAGTCCACCCACCAGTCCGGTCCGCAGGTCTCGCGTGCGCCTGATGACGTACGCGGCCGCCTGACCAACCTCCGCCGGGGCATCCAGCAGGGGCGCCAGGCGGGCAGCTCCACCACGGGCAGTTTCCATATCGGCCCCACTCACCAGCAGGAGCGTTAGTTGAGACCGATGAGCCAGGCGGCCCAGAACCTGAATTGGTTGATCACCAACTTCGTGGACAACACCCCCGGGGTGTCCCACACGGTGGTGGTCTCCGCCGACGGACTCCTGCTGGCCATGTCCGAAGGCTTTCCCCGCGACCGCGCCGACCAGCTCGCGGCCGTGGCGTCCGGGCTGACCTCGCTGACCGCGGGGGCGTCCCGGATCTTCGAGGGCGGCGCCGTCGCCCAGACCGTGGTGGAGATGGAGCGCGGCTTCCTCTTCCTGATGTCCATCTCGGACGGTTCCTCCCTGGCCGTGCTCGCGCACCCGGACGCGGACATCGGCCTCGTCGGGTACGAGATGGCACTGCTCGTGGACCGCGCGGGCAGCGTCCTCACCCCGGACCTCCGCGCGGAACTCCAGGGAAGCCTGCTCCACTGAGGCGGTACGCCCCAATCCGTACCCTCCCCCCTCATGCCTTGTTCATCGTCGGCCGCCCCCTCCGGCCCCCCACCGGCCCAGTCAGACGACAGGCAGACCACCTGCTGTCACTGGAGGATCAATGACCCCGCCCCCCGCCTCTCACGATCCGTACGGTGTCCCCATGGACACCGGGTACGGGCATGAAGGCGACCAGCCGCTGGTCCGGCCGTACGCCATGACCGGCGGCCGGACGAGGCCGCGCTACCAGCTCGCCATCGAGGCGCTGGTCAGCACCACGGCCGACCCGGCCCACCTGGGAAGCCTGCTTCCCGAGCACCAGCGGATCTGCCACCTGTGCCGTGAGGTGAAGTCGGTGGCGGAGGTGTCGGCGCTGCTGTCGATGCCGCTGGGCGTCGCCCGGATCCTCGTCGCCGACCTGGCGGAGGCGGGCATGGTGGCGATCCACCAGCCGGGCAATGGAGAGGCCGGCGGAACGCCGGATGTGACACTGCTCGAAAGGGTGCTCAGTGGACTTCGCAAGCTCTAGCGGCGGTGTGGGAGGCGGTCGTTCCACCACCTCCGCGAAGATCGTGGTGGCGGGCGGATTCGGCGTGGGCAAGACCACGTTCGTCGGCGCCGTCTCGGAGATCAACCCGCTGCGTACCGAGGCCGTCATGACGTCCGCCTCCGCGGGCATCGACGACCTCACCCACACCGGCGACAAGACGACCACCACGGTCGCCATGGACTTCGGCCGCATCACCCTGGACCAGGACCTGATCCTGTACCTCTTCGGTACGCCCGGACAGGACCGCTTCTGGTTCATGTGGGACGACCTGGTACGCGGCGCCATCGGCGCGGTCGTCCTCGTCGACACGAGAAGGCTGGCCGACTGCTTCCCGGCCGTCGACTACTTCGAGAACAGCGGCCTGCCGTTCGTCATCGCCCTCAACGGCTTCGACGGCCACCAGCCGTACACGCCCGACGAGGTCCGCGAGGCCCTCCAGATCGGCCCGGACACACCCATCATCACCACCGACGCCCGCCACCGCGCCGACGCCAAGAGCGCCCTCATCACGCTCGTGGAACACGCCCTGATGGCCCGCCTCAAGTAGACGTGGTCGTACGGCAGTTGTCGTAGGGACGAACAGGGGCCGGGTGTGTCCTTTGACACGGTCGGCCCCGGTGTTCATAACGTTTCGACAGAGAATTGCGGGGCCTCGGACACGAGACGCATCCGTATGGTGCCTGTGTGCGCACATGAGCCCCGCCTTTTGGCGGGGCTCGCTCTTTATGCCCGTTTTATCTGAGGTCTGAACCACTGGTCATGACCCGATCGGGGGGTTTGGAACGCGGCCGCTTTACATGCTGCAATGCGACGAACTCCCGAGTAGTACGGCCCTGAACAGAAAAACGGCACAACCTAGGTGCCGGCGCCGAGAGGTTGTTGGTCGAGTGAGGCGAAGCACGAAAAGCGCCGCAGAGCAGCAGGCGCGGGGCAACTTCACCCCGCCCGCACGCACAGCGGTGCCGCCTGCCGATACGCCCGGAACGCCACCGGCCGCCTCCGGCGGCAGCGGTGGCACTGGCAGCTCCAGCAAGCTGTCCCCGCGCAACTGGCGCGTGGCGACGCGCCTGAACGCCATCCTCCTCATTCCCGTGCTCGTCGGGCTCGTCATGGGCGGCTTCCAGGTCAAGACGTCGATCGACACCTGGCAGGAGGCGCAGGACGCCGAGAAGACGGCGCTCATCGTGCGCGCCGCCTCGGAGTACGGCCAGGCGCTGCTCAACGAGCGGGACCTCACCGCCGTACCGCTGCTCGCCGGGAAGCGCGACGACCCGAAGGTCACCGAGGCGTACGAGGCGACGGAGGCCGCGAAGGAGAAGTTCGACGCGGCCGTCCAGGACATGCCGTCCGGGCAGGGCCTGGAGCGCCGGCTGGAGCTCTTCCGCAACGAGGAGCCGAAGCTCGAGGCGCTGCGCCAGGGCGCGTACACAAAGGCTCTGGACCCGGTGAAGACCGAAGAGGGCTACGTCCAGGTCCAGCACTCCCTGATGGAGTTCTCCAACGAGCTCGGCCTGGGCACCGGCAACGTCACCTCCTACGGCCGTATGGTCTACGCCATTCAGCTCGCCCAGGCGGCCGAGTCGCTCCAGCGCTCGATCGGTATGCACCTGCTGGTCCGGCCGAGCAAGGACGACGAAACGTTCGCCGCGCAGACCAAGGCGTTCAATTCGTACAACTACCTGGAGCAGATCGCCCTCGCCGAATTCCAGTCCGGCGGTACCGAAGAGGATGTGGAGAAGCTCGCGGCGGTCATGAAGCGCCGGGCCATGGAGGGCGACAAGCAGCTCCAGGCCGCGGGCATCACCCTGCCGAAGGACGACAAGGGCTCGGTCCTCGCGCCGATGGCCGTGGCGATCGGCAACAGCGAGGACGCGGACGCGATCAAGGAGCTCCGCGCCAAGGGCATCACCAAAGAGACCTGGCTGGGTGCCTCCACGTCCAAGTTCGACGGCTACGGCGAGGTCAGCACGGACCTTGTGAACAAGGCCGTGGACGAGGCCGCCGAGATCTCCTCGGACGCCAAGACCGACGCCATCGTCAACGGCGCCATCGTCGTGGTCGCCCTGCTGGCCGCGTTCATCCTGGCCGGGATGATGGCCCGGCAGATGAGCACCTCGATGAGCCGGCTGCGCAGCGCCGCCTTCGGCATCGCCGAGCAGCGCCTGCCGATGCTGGTCGACCAGCTCTCCCGCACCGACCCGGGCCGGGTCGACACCCGCGTGCAGCCCATCCCGATCGACTCCCAGGACGAGATCGGCGAGGTCGCCCGCGCGTTCGACCAGGTGCACCGCGAGGCCGTCCGGCTCGCCGCCGAGCAGGCCCTGCTGCGGGGCAACGTCAACGCGATCTTCACCAACCTGTCGCAGCGCAACCAGTCGCTGATCGAGGGCCAGTTGACCCTGATCACCGAGCTGGAGAACAACGAGGCCGACCCGGACCAGCTCGAGAACCTCTTCCGGCTGGACCACCTCGCGACCCGTATGCGCCGCAACGGCGAGAACCTCCTCATCCTCGCGGGCGAGGAGCCCGGCCGCCGCTGGAACCAGCCGGTCCCGCTGGTGGACGTGCTGCGCGCCGCCTCCTCCGAGGTGGAGCAGTACGAGCGCATCGAGCTCACCGGCGTACCGGAGTCGGAGATCCACGGCCAGGCCGTGACCGACCTCGTGCACCTGCTGGCCGAGCTGCTGGAGAACGCCACGACGTTCTCCTCGCCGCAGACCAAGGTCCGCGTCACCGCGACCCGTCTCCCGGACGGCCGCGTGATGATCGAGATCCACGACAAGGGCATCGGCCTGACGGCCGAGGACTTCGCCGACATCAACCACAAGCTGGCCAACCCGCCGACCGTGGACGCCGCGATCTCGCAGCGCATGGGCCTGTTCGTGGTCGGCCGCCTCGCCGACCGGCACGGCATCCGCGTCCAGCTCCGCCCCTCGGGCGAGCAGGCCGGTACGACGTCGCTGGTCATGCTGCCGGACGCGATCACCCACGGTGGTGGTGGCGACCCGTCCATGGAGGACGACTTCACCGTCTCCCAGATCATCCCGGAGCAGAAGGCGTTCGAGGCGGCGCCGCTGCGGACGGCTGCGGAGCTCGGCTTCGACGACTCCCGGTACGAGAAGCCGAACGGTGACGGTGCCACGCTGGACCCGGTGGGCCGCTCCCGGATGCGCGAGGAGCGCCGCGCCGCACTGGGCGCGCAGCTCCACGGCGCCTCCGAGGCCGAGCGCCCCATGTTCCGCGACGAGGTCGCCCAGGAGCAGCAGGCCCCCGCGTACGACCAGCAGGGCGGCCAGGAGCAGTACGGGTACGAGCAGCAGGGGTACGAGCGGCAGGGGTACGAGCAGCAGGACGCGTACGCCCAGGACGGCTACGAGGGCTACGAGCAGCAGCACCAGCAGCAGCCCGCGTACGACCAGTACGGCGGCGGCGACTACGCGCCTGGCGAGTACGCTGAACCCTCCTATGCGGAATCCGGTTTTCCGGCTCAGGAGACCCAGCAGCCGCAGTACGACAACCAGTTCGACCCCCAGCCCCACCAGGGCGAGTGGGCCGATCAGGGCTCGTACGAGGGCGGTTACGCCTCCGGGTACGGAGCGGAATCGGAATCTGCGCAGGGCGCTCCCGCGAACGGCCGGGAACGCGTAGGCTTCTCCTCGGGCCCCACCCCGAGCGCCGGTCACGAGCTGACCGACGCCGGCCTGCCGCGCCGCGGCAGCCAGCAGAAGGCTCCGGCCCCGCAGCAGCAGGTTCCTCAGGCGGAGCAGACGCAGCCGGTCCAGCGGGCCTCGCAGAGCAGCAGTGAGGACAGCGGTTCCGAGGGCTGGCGCTCGACCAACGACGAGCGCTGGCAGCGGGCCGAGAAGCTCCGCGAGCCCAAGGCCGGCGGGGTCACCCCGTCCGGGCTCCCGCGGCGCGTTCCCAAGGCCAACCTGGTCGAGGGGACGGCGGAGCAGACCCCGCAGGGCGGCCCACAGGTCTCCCGTGCCCCGGAGGATGTGCGCGGCAGGTTGAGCAACCTGCGGCGTGGTGTCCAGCAGGGACGCAACGCGGGAACGGACACGAACGGATCGGGCCTCGGCCCGGGTAGTACCTACAACCAGGAGCGTTAGTGTGAGCCCGATGAGCCAGGCGGCGCAGAATCTCAACTGGTTGATCACCAACTTCGTGGACAACACCCCCGGGGTGTCCCACACGGTGGTGGTCTCCGCCGACGGACTCCTGCTGGCGATGTCCGAGGGTTTCCCCCGTGACCGTGCCGACCAGCTCGCTGCGGTGGCGTCGGGTCTGACGTCGCTGACGGCTGGGGCGTCCCGGATCTTCGAGGGCGGCGCGGTCAACCAGACGGTGGTGGAGATGGAGCGCGGCTTCCTCTTCATCATGTCGATCTCGGACGGTTCCTCGCTGGCCGTCCTCGCCCACCCGGACGCCGACATCGGTCTGGTCGGCTACGAGATGGCCCTTCTGGTGGACCGCGCGGGCAGCGTCCTCACCCCGGACCTCCGCGCCGAACTCCAGGGAAGTCTTCTCAACTAGCAGACAGACCGTGCGTTTCTCGCCACCGCACCATAGGGTGCGGTGGCGCGGCTCCACAGGGACATGGAACCGGTGAACGGCAGTCGGAGGAGGAAAAGTGGCAACACCCCCAGGCGGACACCACCCATATGACGGTGCGCACCAGTCGCAGGGTGAGAACGCCCAGAACCGCTTCAACTTCCCTTCCGCACCAAGCGGTCAGGGCGGCATGCAGCAGCCGCAGCCCTACCAGCAGCCGCAGCCCGGTCCTTCCTACGTCCAGCCGCAGGCACCGCGCATCCAGCCGGTGCAGCAGCGTCGGCGTCCGGAGCCCGCGCCCACGTCGGGCAACCACAATCCGCTGGTCCGTCCGTACGCCATGACCGGCGGCCGGACGAGGCCCCGGTACCAGCTCGCCATCGAGGCGCTGGTGTCCACCACGGCCGATCCGTCGCGGCTGCAAGGGCAGTTGCCCGAGCACCAGCGGATCTGCCGGCTGTGCTTCGAGATCAAGTCGGTCGCCGAGATCTCGGCACTCCTCTCCATCCCCCTCGGCGTTGCCCGGATCCTCGTCGCCGACCTGGCGGAGGCCGGACTTGTCGCCATCCACCAGCCCGGCGGCGACGAGTCCGCCGGCGGCCAGCCAGACGTGACACTGCTCGAAAGGGTGCTCAGTGGACTTCGCAAGCTCTAGCGGCGGTGCAGCCCGCTCAACCACCAGCGCGAAGATCGTGGTGGCGGGCGGATTCGGCGTGGGCAAGACCACGTTCGTCGGCGCCGTCTCGGAGATCAACCCGCTGCGTACCGAGGCCGTCATGACGTCTGCGTCCGCGGGCATCGACGACCTCACCCACACCGGCGACAAGACGACCACCACGGTCGCCATGGACTTCGGCCGCATCACCCTGGACCAGGACCTGATCCTGTACCTCTTCGGTACGCCCGGACAGGACCGCTTCTGGTTCATGTGGGACGACCTGGTACGCGGCGCCATCGGCGCGGTCGTCCTCGTGGACACCCGCCGTCTCGCCGACTGCTTCCCGGCCGTCGACTACTTCGAGAACAGCGGACTGCCGTTCGTCATCGCCCTCAACGGCTTCGACGGCCACCAGCCGTACACGCCCGACGAGGTCCGCGAGGCCCTCCAGATCGGCCCGGACACCCCCATCATCACCACCGACGCCCGCCACCGCGCCGACGCCAAGAGCGCCCTCATCACGCTCGTGGAACACGCCCTGATGGCCCGCCTCCGGTAGGTCCCGTGACGCAGGAGGCCCGCACACCACCAGGTGTGCGGGCCTTTGTCGTAGAAGGGTTTGCTTTGCGGGGGCTCCGCCCCCACGCCCCGGCTCGCGGCAGCTTCGCGCCGCGGCGGGCGCAGGTGGCGGTGGGCGCCTGTGGGCACACGGGGCCGTACGACCGCCGGGGCATCCGTCCCGGGACGCCGCAGGGCCCCGCACCGGACGTGGTGCGGGGCCCTGCGTGGGAGGCTCAGCGCTGCCAGGAGTGGGCGGCGCGGAAGCCGCCCTGGCGCTCCAGGCGGCGCCAGCCGGCCGTGGAGCGGACGCGACGCGCCGGAGTGGCCGCCGGGCGGGCGGAGGCGCGGGCGAGCAGCACCGCGGTGATGGCGGCCAGCTCCTCGGGGTCGGCGTGGCCCTTTTCGACGCGGAGCAGGTTGGTGTCGGTCACGTGGGGCTCCTGTTACTGGGGCGGGTTGCCGTGCTTGCGGGACGGCAGGTCGGCGTGCTTCGTGCGGAGCATCGCGAGGGAGGCGATGAGCACCGAGCGGGTCTCGGAGGGGTCGATGACGTCGTCGACGAGGCCGCGCTCGGCTGCGTAGTACGGGTGCATCAGCTCGGCCTTGTACTCCTTGACCATGCGGGCGCGCATGGCTTCGGGGTCCTCGGCGTCGGCGATCTGGCGGCGGAAGATGACGTTGGCGGCGCCCTCGGCGCCCATCACGGCGATCTCGTTCGTCGGCCAGGCGTAGGTGAGGTCGGCGCCGATGGACTGGGAGTCCATGACGATGTACGCGCCGCCGTACGCCTTGCGCAGGATCAGCGAGATGCGCGGCACGGTGGCGTTGCAGTACGCGTACAGCAGCTTCGCACCGTGGCGGATGATGCCGCCGTGCTCCTGGTCGACGCCCGGGAGGAAGCCGGGGACGTCCAGCAGGGTGATGATCGGGATGTTGAACGCGTCGCACATCTGGACGAAGCGGGCTGCCTTCTCGCTCGCCTCGATGTCCAGCACACCCGCCAGCGTCTGCGGCTGGTTGGCCACGATGCCGACGACCTGGCCGTCCAGGCGGGCCAGCGCGCAGATGATGTTGCGCGCCCACCGCTCGTGGATCTCCAGGTAGTCGCCGTCGTCGACGAGCTCCTCGATGACCTTGGCCATGTCGTAGGGCCGGTTGCCATCGGCCGGGACCAGGTCCAGGAGGACCTCCGAGCGGCGGTCGGCCGGGTCTTCGCTGGGGTGGGCGGGCGGGTTCTCGCGGTTGTTGGAGGGCAGCATCGACAGGAGGTAGCGGACCTCCGCGATGCAGGTCTCCTCGTCGTCGTACGCGAAGTGCGCCACGCCCGAGGTCTCGGCGTGCACATCGGCGCCGCCGAGGCCGTTCTGGGTGATCTCCTCACCGGTGACCGCCTTGACGACGTCCGGGCCGGTGATGAACATCTGCGAGGTGTCGCGGACCATGAAGACGAAGTCCGTCAGCGCCGGGCTGTAGGCCGCACCACCCGCACAGGGACCGAGCATCACGCTGATCTGCGGGATCACACCCGAGGCGCGGGTGTTGCGCTGGAAGATGCCGCCATAGCCGGCGAGGGCGCTGACGCCCTCCTGGATACGGGCGCCGGCGCCGTCGTTCAGGGAGACCAGCGGCGCACCGGCCGCGATGGCCATGTCCATGATCTTGTGGATCTTGGTGGCGTGGGCCTCGCCCAGCGCGCCGCCGAAGATCCGGAAGTCGTGCGCGTAGACGAAGACCGTGCGGCCCTCGACCGTTCCCCAGCCGGTGATGACACCGTCGGTGTACGGCTTCTTGTTCTCCAGGCCGAAGCCGGTCGCCCGGTGGCGGCGCAACTGCTCGACCTCACGGAACGACTCCGGATCCAGCAGCAGCTCGATCCGCTCACGAGCAGTCAGCTTGCCCTTCGCATGCTGCGCCTCGGTCGCCCGCTCACTCGGGCCACGCAGGGCCTCCTCACGCAGAGCGTGCAGCTCGGCCACACGCCCACGGGCATCGGTCGGCTCGCCCTGGGTTTCGTCCACAACGGTCATGCATCGACCCTACGGAGCCGACCAAGAAAAACCGCCGTCGACTCCGTACAGTCTCCCGACCCATCTCCTGTGAGCCCTGGACAGAACCATTCGGCAGTGCAGCCGAAGTGCCAGCCCAGAGCCCCCAAGCATTGTGGAGGTCCCACAATAGGGTCAGATGATCACCGTGCAGCGGTGCCCCGCGCCCGCCGTGCCCGGGGCGACCCGCAGCCGGAGCGTGCGGCCCGCCGCGAGGACCTCGATGGACGGATCGTGGGCGTCGACGTGGTGGACCGGGTGGTGCCAGGTGATCTCCAGGGGCCGCCCGGTGCGCGGCGGCTCGCTCACGCAGACCGTCACCGTACGGCCCCGGCGGCGTACGAGCACGCTCGCCGGCGCGCTCGTGGTGAGCGGCCCCACCGTACCGGGCTGCCAGAAGTTGGCGGCGGTCAGGCCCAGCGAGGGCACCGCGACGGCCTGGCGGGCGGCGGTGTTGTCGAGGATCTCCAGCCAGTGGGGGTCATGCGCCCGGGCCGCGACCGCCCGGCGCGGGGCGCCCGGCATCAGCAGGTACGCGTACGAGGCGTCCGCCGGATCGGTGCCGTGGTCGAGCCAGAGGGTCTGGTACCGGCGGGTGCGGCGCTCGGTGGTGGACGTGGTGTTGATGTCCCGCCACGCGCCGGTCCGGTCCTCCCGCAGGGTGCGCAGCCGGTCGGTACCACCCGGGAACACCCAGCCCCCGTGCCCCTCCAGGTGCGCCCAGCGCGAGCCGGGTCCGGTGGTGAGCCGCTCCTCGCCCGCCTCCCCGAGGTTCCGGTTGTCGACGATCGTCTCGACGGGGACGCCGTCGGCGCACCTGATGCCCGCGCCGAGGCAGATGACCGTGTCAGCGGCGCAGAACCATGACTTGCGGGCCTCCAGGGTGGAGCCGAGGCCCTTCAGGTGCTGCCCGACGGCGGCGTATTCGCCGTCCGTCACCCCGCCGACCCACGCCGTGGCCGGTTTCGGCACGCCCCACTCGCCGCCCGCCCGGTCGGGCAGCCGCTTGGTGGACACGGTGGTGCCGGGCAGCCGGTAGAAGTCGACCGTCGGCCAGAACCAGTCGGTGTACTGGCCGTCACCTCCCGGGCCCCACCAGTAGAGCATCCCGGCACCGGTGTGCCAGCCGCGCGGGTTCTCGCCGTTGCCGCACTCGTAGTACGAGATCCGCTCCGAGGCCATGGAGATGTTGGCCGCCCAGCCGGGGCGTCGGTGCACGGCCCGGTCCATGGCGGCGAACAGCTTGTGGCCGACCGGTTCCGGCGCCGCGGGGACGGGTGAGGCGGCGACCGCGTGCAGCCGGGCGAGGTCGGCGACCCCGAACTGGCCGGCGGTGAGGACCGGGGAGACCGTGTCCCGCTCGATCCACCCCTTCACGCGCGCGTGCCACCGGTCGCGCTCGGCGGCCGAGGCGCCGCCGGCGAGCAGCGCTATGGCGGCGATGATGCCCTGGCCGTGGAAGTGGTCGCCGCGCATGATCCCGCGCGGGTCGTTGCGGAGGATGCCCCGGCTGATGGCGCGGCCGTTGACGCTGTCCATCATCAGACCGTTGTACAGAAGGGGCGCGTAGGCGTGCTCGACGCTGTCGAGGACGATCTGGCGGTGGGGATCGGTGACGTCCCAGGGGGACCCGGCGAGGAGGGCGAAGAGCCGTCCCAGGCCGTCGAGCATGACCTGTCCGTACGTACCGGAGTAGGCGACCCAGGTGTGCTGCACGAACGACCCGTCGGCGTAGAGGCCGTCGCCCTTGGTCACGTACGGGAAGACCGGGGAGAGTGCGTCCCGTGCGAGGGCGAGCTTGGCCGGGGATCTGCCGAGGAGGCCGCGCAGCGCGACGGAACGGCACAGGTCGACGCGGTTGGCGCCGGTGGAGGTGCCGCTGTAGTCGCGGAGCATCGCGTCGGGGATGAAGTGGTCGACGGCGGCGCAGGCGGCTTCGACGCGGGCGGGGCCGGCGGCGTCGTAGAGGGTGGCGACGATGTCCATGAGGAGGCGGGGGCTGCCGATCTGCCACTCCCACCAGTTGCCGTAGCGGGTGGTGGAGGGGTTGTAGACCCGCTCGGAGAGGTGGTCGAGCCCGCGCAGGACGTCGGCGAGGAGGGCGGGGTCCCCGGTGTGGCCGGTGCCCGCTTGCGCGTACGCCTGGGTCATGGTCCACAGGCGGTGGTAGCTCTGGGTGATCCCGGAGGGCGGGTTGAAGGCGTACCCGGGCCACAGGGAGGTGTCGGTGGGGGCCATGGAGGTGCGGTAGCGGGCGGCGAGGTCGCCGGTGTCGGCGAGGCGGGAGGCGTACGGTTCGGCGGCCGGGTCGTAGCCGGTGCCGAGCTGGAGGTCGAGCCAGCGGAGCCGGAGCGACTCGAAGTCGTCGGCTCGGGTGGCGGCTTGTGCGGGCACGGCGAGTCCCAGGGCTGCGGTGGAGGTGGCGGTGAGGAAGGTGCGGCGGGACCAGGCGGACGGTGTCGGTGGCACGGAGGGCCTCCCGGGAGGGCGATCGCAGTGGGCATGACACGCAAGGGCTCTACCCCAGTCGCACCACCGCCTTGTGGACCGCACCCAGGGTGCCCGGCGTGACGCGGAGTTTCAGCGCCTGCCCGGTCGCGATCACCTGGACGGAGGGGTCCTTGGACGTCACCTCCGACACCGGACGGTTCCACGTCAGGTCGACGGTGGCGCCGTCCCGCAGCGGGCCGGAGACGCAGAGGGAGGCCGTGCCGCCGCTCTCGCGGATCAGCACGCTCGCGGGCGCGGAGGCCGTGACCGCTCCGACCGTCCCGCCGAACCAGAAGTTCACGCCCGTCAGGCCCAGGGACGGCACCCGCACGCCCTGCTGGTCGTTCGTGTTGGCGAGCACGGTGAGCCACCCGGTGTCGGCGGCCCGCGCCGAGGTCTGCGCGGCGCTCGCGCCCGGCATCAGGACGTACGCGTACGTGCCCCCGGTCGGATCGGTGCCGTGGTCGAACCACAGGGTCAGGTACCGGCGCGTGACGGGGTCCGCCGCGGCGCCCTTGTTGATGTCCGACCAGGCGGCCGTGCGGGCCTCGCGCAGCGCCTTCAGGCCGCTCGTGGCCCCGCCCGGGAAGACGTACCCGGCGTGTCCCGCCAGGTGCGCCCACCGGGCGCCGGTCAGCGCGGCGCTCCAGCCGGGCGTGGTCGGCCGGGCCGAGCCGTCGACGGTGAAGGCGTGGGTCCCGGACGCGCCCAGGTTCCGGTTCTCGACGACCGACTCGACGCCCGTGCCGTCCCAGCAGCGGATGCCGGCGCCGAGGCAGACCACGGCGTCGTCCAGGAAGAACCAGGACTTCTTGGCCAGCAGTGTGGAGGACAGCCCCTTCAGGTACTGCCCGACTGCCGCGTACGTCCCGTCCGTCGCCCCGCCCACCCAGCGCACGTCGGGCCGGGGCGCGCCCCAGGTGCCGCCCTCCCCGTCGGCGAGCGCCTTGCGGGACGCGGTGGTACCAGGCAGCCGGTAGGGGTCGACGGTCGGCCAGAAGTCGTCGCTGTACTGGCCGTTGGCGAAGGTGTCGCCCCACCAGTAGAGCATTCCGGAGCCGCTGTGCCAGGCGCGGAGGTTCTCCCCGTTGCCGTTCTCGTAGTACGTGATCCGGTTCGACGCCATGGACAGGGCGGCCGCCCAGCCGGGGCGGCGGTGGACGGCACGGTCCATGGCGGGGAAGAGCCGGTGGCCGACGGGTTCCGCGCTCACGGCCGCCGGCCCGTCGGCGACGGCCTTGAGCCGCGACAGTTGGGCGACTCCCAGGGCCGGGCTGGACAGGACCGGGCTGAAGTAGTCGCGGGCGATCCAGCCCTTGACCATGCCGTCCCAGCGGGCCTTCTCGGCGGTGGACGCGCTGCGCGCGAGCAGCGCCACGCACGCGATGACGCCGTGCCCGCGCAGGTGGTCGTCCTGCCGGATGCCTCGGGTGTCCGCCTTCTGCACGCCACGGCTGATGGCACGCCCGGAAACGCCGTCCATGGCGAGACCGTTGAAGAGGAAGGGCGCGTACGCCTTCTCGACCGAGTCGAGGACGACCTGCCGGCCCGGGTCGGTGACCTCCCACGCGGACCCCTTGAGCAGGGCGAACAGCAGCGACAGGCCGCCGAGCATCACGGCCCCGTAGGACCCGGCGTACGGCACGTAGAGGTGCTGGATGAAGCTGCCGTCGGCGTGGAGCCCGTCGCCGGAGGTGACGTACGGGAAGACGGGCGAGAGCGCGTCGCGGGCCAGGGCGAGTTTGGCGGAGTTCTCACCGACGACCCCGCGCAGGGCGAGGACGCGGCACAGGTCGACGCGGTTGGCGCCGGTGGACGTGCCGGTGTAGTCGGCGACCGCGCTGTCGGGGACGAAGTGGTCGACGGCGGCGCAGTGTTCGGCGACGCGGGCGGCGCCGAGGTGGTCGTACAGCAGGACGTCGATGTCGAGCAGGGCCTGCGGGATGCCGATCTGCCAGTTGTACCAGTTGCCGTAGCGGGCCTGGGAGGCGTTGTAGGCCTGGTCGTGGAGGTGGTCGAGGGCGGTGAGGAGCTCAGCCCGGAAGCCGGGGTCGCCGGTGAGGCCGGTGCCGGGCTGGGCGTACGCCTCGGCCATCGTGCGGAGGCGGTTGAAGCTGGTGCCGAGGTTGCCGGAGTACGTGTACGACTCGGCGTCCGTGTCCGGTTCGGGGTCGGCGTACGGGAGGTCGGGCCACAGGGAGCCGCCCGCGGGGGCCATCGTGGCGCGGAGGCCCCGGGCGGTGGTGCCGAGGTTGGCGAGCTTGGTGGCGTACGGCTCGGCGGCGGGGGTGAAGCCGGTGCCGAGGATGAGGTCGCGCCAGGTGAGGCGGAGGGTGTCGAACGCGTCGGCTTCAGCGGCGTACGCCCGGGACACCGGCGGGAGGAGTGTGCTGCCGACCGCGGCGAGGAGGACGGTGCGGCGGGAGGGGAAAGGGGAGGGGGAGGGAGGCATGGCGGACGGACCTCCGGGGAAGAGGGCGCGAGGCACTCGCGGGTAAGCGCTTTCTCCCATACGAACGCGCGAATGGTCAATGAATCGCACATGGCGTGTGCGAATTGATCGTTCGATCAGGACGCCCTCTTCCCCAGGGCCGGTTCACCCGCAGTGGAAGCGGGCGTCGCCCCAGTCGGCGTGGTCGTTGCCGTTGCCGTCACCGCCGTCACCGACGACCAGGTCGACGTACGACGCGCCCATGACGTCCGCGTTCAGCGACCAGGGCGCGTCGCTCGCCCTCAGCACCGGCGACTTCACCTTCTCCGCGCCGTCCGCCGTGACGGTGAACTGCACGCTCCCCCGCGTCGCCTGGGCGTCGTCCACCCCCACCTCGGCGGTGAACGAGGTGCACTTCCCGCCCAGGTAGTAGCGCACGGTCGCCGGGGCGTGGGTGCCCAGGCCCTTGGCGTACGCCACTCCCCCGATCCGCAGCGGGGTGCCGTCGCCCGCCGCCGTCCCGCCGTTGGACATGTCCCGCTCGACGGGCCCCCAGCCGCTGCGGGCCGACGCCCAGTCCAGGTCGCTCGCCCACGCGTCGGCGGTCGGCGGGGGCGGCAGGGTGCGCACGGACGTGGCGGCGGTGAGCGTCCGGCCGGTGCCGCCGACGCTGTACGAGGCCGAGGACGCCAGCTCGTACGCCCGGTAGGCGGCGTCCACCGGCGGCGTCACCCGCCAGGTCGCGGTCGCCCTGCCGCCCGGCTCGACCGTGCCGGGCGTGACCGGGCCGGAGGGCTCGGCGGTCCAGCCCTCCGGCAGGCCGAGCGTGACGGACGGGGTCACGGCGGCCGTCTCGTAGTTGGTGAAGGTCGCCGTGACGTCGTTGGCGCGCCCCGGCTCCAGTGTCTCGCCGGCCGTGAGGGCGAGCGTGGCGCAGGCGGGGCGGGCGGTGGCCGGACCGAGGTCGGTGACGGTGAACCGGTCGAGGACGAAGTCGGCCCCGTCCGGGGCGTCGGCGCGCTTGCGCAGCCCGGTCCAGGTGTCGCCGCACCCGGCCGTCACGGTCTCGCTGAAGCGTCCGGTGGTGCGCTGCTGCCCGATCGGGGTACGGCGGGTCTCGACCGCACGAGTGCCCCTGTCATAGCCGGTCACCCACTCGTACGCGCCCGCGTGGCTGGACTGGTAGTCGTACTCGACCCGGTAGCTGTGCCCGTCCTTCATCGGCACGGTCCAGGGCGCCGTGCGGTAGACGAGGCCGGTGTTCTCGTCGTGGGCCTTGAGGGACTCGCCGCCCTCCAGCACGTCGTCGACGAGCTTCCCGTTCCAGCCCGCCTGGGTGTACGGGGCGTGCAGTTGGCTCACATGGGTGCGCGGGTCGTTGGCGCCGCCCGCGTCACCCTTCAGGAACGGCCCCCACCCCTGGTCGACGGCCTCGAAGTCCTCGTACACCCCTGCCTTCACGGTGGGGGCGTTCTCGACGAGCCGTACGTCGTCCACGCGCACCCGTGCCGCGCTGCCGCCGCCCTCGGCCGTGACGGACAGGGTCACCTCGCCGCCCGCCGGGGCGGTGAAGTGGACCTTCGCGCGCTGCATCGACGTCCCGTGCCAGTCGGAGGCGGCGATCCGGTTGGGCACCGTGGAGCGCTCGACGGCCACGGAGGCGCCGCCCGCCGCCAGCGTCGTACGCCGGGCCGCGCCGGGCTGCACCTCGATCCAGGCGGACGCGCTGTACCGCTTCCCCGGTGTCAGCCCCGCGATCCGCTGGGCCACCCCGGCGCGGGCCTCACCGGTGAGCACCGCGCTGTTGCGCCCCTGCTCGTCGGTGTGGCGCACGACCGCCCCGATCCTGGTCCAGGACCCCAGCCGCGCGTCGTTGAAGCCCGGGTCCTTCACCGGCGTGCCCTCGCCCCATGCCGGGTCGGCGGCGGCGGGGGCCGCGTCCCGGTACAGGACGTACGCCTGTCCGGCGGCGGCCGTGAGCGTGACGCGCCCGTCCGGTGCGGGCCGTACCGTCCCGGTCCGTATCCGCCCGTTGTCGGTCAGCTTGTAGACCGTGTACGTGCCGCCGGGCACCGCCCAGGTGCTCGTGCCACCGGCCTTGTTGTAGTGGTACAGCTTGCCCTTCCAGGGCAGCAGGTAGCGGTCGCCGTCCAGGACCTTGCGACCGTGCTCGTAGAAGGTCCGCCTGCCGTCCTCGACCGTGCCGCGCACCCCGCCCGTGAAGGTGATGTCGGCGCTCTTCCCCTCCTCGCTCCAGCGGAGGATCTTGTGCTGCTGGAGGTACTTGGCGGGCAGGTTCTTCTGCCAGACGTTGGCGAGGAAGGCGGTGTAGTCGGTCTCGCCGGTCCAGCCCTCGAAGTCCTCCAGGGCTGTCTGGCCGAGGACCGGGTGGTTGTTCCAGATGTCCTTCTCGCCGTTGCGGATGAACCGGATGATCCGCGAGTTGAGGCCCTTGTTGGTCGCGCCGCCGTAGTCCAGGTCGTTGGCCCAGTGCGACCAGAGGGACGCCCGCTCGAACTTGTCCGCCCACTCCGTGCCGACGTTCCAGCCCTGCGCCTGCACGGCCTGGATGGTCTTGTCGGCGATCCAGCCGTGCGTGTAGTAGACGTCGATGTAGAGGAAGGAGAGGTTGGGGTCGGTCTCGTCCCTCAACTGCTGGAACCGGCGGGCGAGGTCACCGCTGTTGATGTCCCGGCGCTGGTCGATGTAGTAGCTCTGGTTGAGCCAGTTCCAGCCGGGCTTCGTCTTGTCGACGAGGGTCTCGCTGAAGTTGCGGGCCTCCGGGTACGACTCGGTGGCGTTGACGTGGACGCCGAAGGTGGCGCCCCACTTCTTGCCGTTGCGGAGGAGGTTGTTGAGGTCGGCGAGGCCCCCGGCGCGCTTGTTGTAGTTGCGGCCGTAGTCGGGGTGGGCGGAGTCGTGGCCCTCCGATCCGTACCCCTTCAGCACGGCCAACTGCCCGAGCCCGTCCGTGGACAGCGACACCCGCTTGACGTCGTCGAGCGTGCGGGCGAAGGGGTGGGTGGCCTGGCTGGCGAAGTTGAACGGGATGTGGGTGACGACCCGGTCCGGTGTCCGCGCGCTGCCCGGGGCCTTGATCCCGAGCGTACGGAAGGCGATGGCGCCGTCCTGCCAGTCGACCCGCGCGTCCCCGTTGGCGTCGGGCGTCACGACGACCTTGGCCCACGGCAGGTGGTCGCCGCTCTCGGGCCGTGGCGCGCCGGCGCCCCGGTAGGTCCACTGCCCGGACCACACGCCGACGCGTACGCTGCCGTCCGCCGCCTCGCGGGCCTGGTGCCAGAAGCGGGCGTCGTCGCCGTTCGTGGGGCCGGAGGGCTTGTCGTAGCTGGAGTTCGACTCGACGGCGGCGGCGAGCGAGCCGGTGTTGACGATGGCGTAGCTCGCCCCGGTGGGCGCCGCCTCCGGCTGCGCGGGCACCGCCCCGAAGACGTCGGCCGTACGCGTCGAGTCGGGGTCCAGCCGGGTGAACGCGGTCGCGGCACCCGGCTCGGTGGAGCCGACCGACACCAGGTCGTGCCCGGGTATGTCGATGGTCCCCACCCGGAAGGCCTCGGTGTCGCGGACGGCCGTCACCTTGAAGGTGGTGGCCCGCCCGGAGACGGTGAGCGTGGCGTCCACCTCGACGCCCGGCAGGTCGGGGAAGGCGAGGGTGTAGCGGGCGCTCGTGGCGGTGACGACGGGCCCGGCCGTGAGCCGGACGGCGTACGCCCTGCCGTTGAGGGTGACGGCGGTGACCGGGCTCGTACTGCCGAGCAGCCGCGCCCCGCTCGCGCGGTCGGTGTACGAGACGACGCGCGGGAAGTCCCGGGCGACGGCGACGGACAGCTCCGGGGAGCCGATGAGGAGGGCCTCGGACGTGCTGGGGGGCGGTCCGGCGGCGGGTGGTCCGGCGGCGGGTCCGGCGGCGGATGGTCCGGCGACGGGTCCGGCGGCGGGTGGTCCGGCGGCGGGTCCGGCGGCGGATGGTCCGGCGACGGGTCCGGCGGCGGGTGGTCCGGCGGCGGCGGGTCCCGCCAGGGCGAACACGGCGGATGAGGCGGCGGCGAGGGCGCACACCGCACGGAATCGTGGCGACATGGCCACTGGGGTAACGGTCGCCTCACAGCACCGTCAACGAAACGGACGCGGTGCGGCGACGCCAGTCCAACAACGCCCCTCGGTTAATCCAAGTCCGTTCCGCTGCGGCCTGCTTCGAGCGTGTCACCCCTGGGAGGGGAAGACGAAGAAGCCCTTGTCCGTGCCGATGTAGCCGTAGCCGGACGGCTGGGAGAAGAGCGGGATGTTCTCCTCGGGCAAGTCCTTGGCGAGCACCTTCTTCGTCCGGCCGTCGACAGCCAGGAAAACGTCGCCTCCCCCGTCCCCGGCCGTCGTGCCGTACAGCACGCCGCTGGGCGAGAAGCGCACCGGTGTCATCTGCTTCTCACCCTCCTGCTGCTTCCACACCTCCTTGCCGTCGGCGGGCTGCCACACGGCGGTGCCCTCCTCCGTGGTGGCGGCGGCCAGAGTGCGGTCGGGGGAGAAGACGGACGTCCCCTCGGTGTTGATGGTGTCGTTGGGGTAGTCGTCGTACGAGTACTTCGTGGAGCCGCCGATCTGCTTGCCGCTCGCGATGTCGTACGTCGCCGTCACCCACGTGTCCATCGCGAAGCCGCCCGCGCCCCAGGCGGTGAGTACGCGGCCGTCGCGCACGTCGAGCACCCGCACCGCACCGCTGTTCCGCCTCCCGTCGTCGTCCAGCTTCACGCCCGCGGGCGGGGTGACGTCCGCGGTGCTCCACACCTTCTTGCCGGTGGCGAGGTCGGACATGACGAGCTGTTCCGGACCGGTCGCATAGGTGGACCCGTTTTCCACATGGAAGGCGTACGTGCCGGTGATCAGGGGAGCGTGCGCCTGCCCGCCGTCGATCTCCTTGTTGCGCGGGTCGAAGGAGCAGCTCGCCCGCTCCCCGGTGCAGGCGACCGTGCGGGCCGCCCCACCGTCGATGGGCGTGAGCCGCAGGCTCGCGTCATCCACGACCTCGATGATGTGGCCCTCGTGGACGTGGAAATCGACGCCCTCGCGCTGGGCCTTGCCCAGCTCGGCGCCGTCGCCGCCGTAGACGGTGACCGTGGTGGTGGTCTTCTCCTCGCTCAGCCCGTCGGACTCGGTCGTACGGCCGCTGTACACCGCGAACGCGGGAACGCCGTCGTGCCAGGTCGTGGCGGCCACCTTCTCGGCCGTCACCTTCAGCTCCTTGCGTAGGTCGCCGGTCTTCACGTCCCGGAACTCCAAGGTGACGGACTCCGGTGCGTCGCTGACGTGGAGGGTGCCGGTCGTGCCGTCGATCGGATCGTCGTTGAACGGCCCGCCCAGGGCGTACGCGCCCTGGGCGTCCTTGACGAACAGGAAGGTTTCCCCGAGGTCGATGACGCCGGCGGGTGGCAGGCTCCACGCCGGCTTGGCGGCGAGACCGGGTATCGCGGGGCCGCCGTAGACCGGACCGGTGCTCTTGGCGCCGCCCTTCGGGCCGGTGGAGCTTGCGTTCTCCGGCTGAGCGGCCTTGTCGCCGGAGGGGCCGCAGCCCGCGACGAGTCCGAGCGACAGGACGAGGCCGGCGGCCATCACTGTGTACTTGTTCATGTCCCCGTTTGCTTCCGCAGTTGATCTTGACGCGCCCACGACAGCATAGAGGCACGGCCGGGCGCTCGCCGACGTGACCGACGATCTCCAACGTCCCGTCACACGCCCGGTGTTCTCATCCGATGGTGACGACCCGCGCCCAGGGCGGCGGAGTGTCCGGGACGTAGTCGGGGTCGTTCTCGTCGGCGCCGTGGGCGGGCCGGGGGAAGAGGCCGACGACGGTGCGGCAGGGCGGCTGCGCGGAGGGCCACGGTGTCTGGCCGTCCGTCAGCGCGACGATCACGTCCGGGCGGGGCCGGGAGCGGAGCGCCCGGTCGAAACCGGAGCGCAGGTCCGTGCCCCCGCCGCCGAGCAGCTCGATGTTCTCGGCCCGGCAGAGCGGGACGGCGACCCCGGCCGCCGCGTCGCAGGAGATCACCGAGACGAGGTCGCGCCGCCCGCCCACCGCCCGCGAGATCGCCGCCACCTCCAGCAGCGCGCTGCCCAGCTCGGCGTCGCTCACCGACCCGGAGGTGTCGATCACGACGCAGACCCGCGGTGGCGTACGGCGCAGGCTCGGCAGCACCACCCCGGGGACGCTCGCCGAGCGGCGGGAGGGGCGCCGGTAGCTGTGGTCCTCGCCCACCCCCGGCGCACCGGCCGCCGAGCGGACCGCCGCGCCCAGCAACTGCCGCCAGGGCTGCGGCGGGTGGAACGCCTCGTCCGCCCAGCGGCGCCACCCGTCCGGCGCGCTGCCCGGCCGTCCCTTGATCCCCTCCGCGACCCGGAAGCGGACCGCGTCCCGCTGCTGCCTGGTCAGCCCCCGCGCCCCGTCGGGGCCCAGCTCCCACGGGCGCTGCTGTCCGTCGGCGCCACTGCCGCAGTCCAGCCAGGCCAGGTCCGTGGTGAGGCCGGACATCGACGCGGTCCGCAGGTACTCCTCCATCAGCAGCCCGGAGGGCAGCCGCAGCAGCGACGGCAGCACCGCCCCCTTGGGGCGCGGGAGCCCGTCGCCGTAGATGTCGTCGTTGATCTCGAAGTCGGCGGCGATGTTCCGCCGCAGCCTCTCCCCCGGCCCGTACGCCTCGTGCTCCCGGGCGTACCGTTCGCCCCGCCCGTGGTGGTCCCTGAGCAGGTGGGAGACCTCGTGCACCCAGACGCCCGCCAGCTCCTCCACCGGCATGCGCGCCACGAAGCCGGGCGAGACGTAGCAGCGCCAGTGCGCGTCCACCGCCATCGTCGGCACCGTGCTGTCCTCCACCACGTGCAGCGCGAACAGCGCGTCGGCCAGGTAGGGGCGGACCTTCACCGCGTGCAGCCGGGCGGCGAGCAACTTCTCCATGTCGAGCGGGAGCCCTGGCCGGTCGGCCGGCTTCCCGGTACGGGGCCTGGGCTCCTGCGTCGTCGCCCGCACCGGGCGCGGCGGCGCGGGCGGGGACATCGGGCGCGGAACGGCCCGGGGCCGGGGACGCGGCATGGGAGGTTCGGCCTGCTGGGGGCGCGGCTTGGGGGGTTCGGGGCGGGGCTTGGGGGGTTCGGCGTGCGGCTCGGGGGGTTCGGGGCGCGGCATGGGGGGTTCGGCGTGCGGCTTGGGGGGTTCGGGGCGCGGCATGGGGGGTTCGGCGTGCGGCTCGGGGGGTTCGGGGCGCGGCTTGGGGCGCCGCTCGGCCGTCGTCATCGGCGCGTACCCGCCTCGCGTCCGGCGCCGGCCGCCGCCGCCACCCGCC
Organism: Streptomyces sp. NPDC031064; assembly: GCF_055570965.1. Lineage (NCBI taxonomy): Bacteria > Bacillati > Actinomycetota > Actinomycetes > Kitasatosporales > Streptomycetaceae > Streptomyces > Streptomyces sp. NPDC031064. The sequence continues at coordinate 743,622 of NZ_JBVIGF010000002.1, read as the reverse complement.
CCACCGACCGGTCCGCGCGCCGTGCGAGGCCGATCACCCCGGCCAGCCGCTCCACCGCCTCCGGGACCTCCCAGTCGTCGCGCCGCAGCCCGGCCAGCGCCGACGCGGGAGCGACCAGCAGGTCGGGGGCGCCGGTCTCCAGCGCCCGGACCAGCACCGCCCAGGCCGCGTCCCACCGCGCCCGTTCCGGCCGGGCCCCGACGGCGGCGACCACCGCTTCCAGGGCGGCCTGCCGCAGGTCGCCCCGGTCCGGCAGCTCGGCGGAGGCCGGGTCGGCCAGCAGCGACTCCGGGTCGGGCAGGTCCATCCGGTCCAGGTGGGCGAGGAGTTCCAGCCCCGGCCCGTCGCCGACCGCGCCCCGCACCAGCAGGGCCAGCACGTCCCGGGAGACGGAGGCCGCCGTGCCGAAGGCCAGCAGCGTCATGGCGGCTTCCCAGCTCCGGGGCGAGGGCCAGGCGCCGCCGCGTCGGGTCTCGCTGCTCGGCAGCCGGTGGATGAGCGTCGGCCGGGCCTTCAGGAAGCCGCAGACCGCCCGCCGGGCGAGGGCGACCGCCTCCGGGAGCCGGTCCGCCTCCAGCCGGGGCAGCTCCGCGCGGGGCCAGACGCCGCCCAGTCCGCGCACCACCACCTCCTGGTCGTGCACCCAGTACAGGTGCACGAAACGGTTGGCCAGCGGCGGGCTCAGCTCCCATCCGTCCGCCGCCGACGCCCGGGGGTTGGCGGCGGCCACGATCCGTACGCCCGGCGGAAGTTGCAGGGCGCCGACCCGCCGCTCCAGGACGACCCGGAGCAGTGCCGCCTGGACGGCCGGGGTGGCGGTGGACAGTTCGTCCAGGAAGAGCAGGCCGCGCCCGGCCCGTACGAGCTCCACGGCCCATTGCGGCGGCGCCATCGGCACCCCCTGCACGGCCGGGTCGTCGCCCACGATGGGCAGCCCGGAGAAGTCGGAGGGTTCGTGGACGCTGGCGATCACGGTCGTCAGCGGCAGGTCGAGGGAGGTGGCGAGCTGGGTCAGGGCCGCGGTCTTGCCGATGCCCGGCTCGCCCCACAGCAGTACGGGCAGGTCGGCCGCGACGGCGAGGGTGAGCGCTTCGAGCTGCTCGTCGGGGCGCGGCTCGGTGGTGGTCGTCCGGAGGAGGGACAGGAGGTCGTCGGCGAGGGACAGTTGGGCGGGAGAAGTCATGGGATCACCTGGGTCTGGGAGAGAGAGGGGAGGGACGGGGTGGGACGGCTCGGGGGCGCGGAGTCCGGTGGGGGTGGGGCGGGGCCCCTCCGGGCTCGCCTCCTCGCGGTCGGCGGGGTGCCCGAACGGTCAGGGAGCCGTGCGTCGCCGCCGATCCGCTGCGGGGGCGACCCTGCACGGCCCCACCCCGGCCGTCATGCGTCTGCGGATGCGGATGCGGATGGGACGCGGTCAGGTGTGCAGGCCGGTACGCGGCCGGGCCCGGTTGCCGCGCTTGCGGCGGATGGCGGGAGGTGTACGGCGGTCGAGCCGCGGGCGGTGACCGGCGGCGGCCGGGTGCTCGGCGACCAGCCCCGAGCGGAAGAGCCCGTGGTCGACGCGGCGGGTCGCGGCCGACTCCAGCGCGTCCCGCAGCGGCCCGTCGCGCAGGACGGCGCCGGGGCCGAGCAGCCCCTCGACGACGGCCAGCGCCCCGGTGACGTCACCGTGCGCGAGCCGTTCCCGTACCGCGGGCAGGGCCTCCGGATCGCGGTGCACCGCGTCGATGGCCCGCAGGCAGGGCAGCGGTGGCCCGCCGAGGGCCACCAGCAGTTCCTCACGCCGCAGTTGGTCCGGGTCGTGGTCGACCGCCGCCAGCACCCCGTTCCGCAGGGCGATCCGGTGGACCGCGCCCCGGCACTCCACGCGGTGCGGATCGCGGGTCGCGGATACGGGGGCGACCGGCGCCGGATCGGACGCGCCCAGTGCCGCGGCGACGAGCGGATGGAGCCGCCCGGCCGCGACGAGCCCCGCCCGGAGCAGCTCCAGGTCCGGCAGGACCCGGGCCGCCGCCTCCGGCAGGACCGGGAGCGCCGCGAGCTCCTGCGGTGGCGGGGAGCCGGTCAGCGGCCGGAACGTCGGGGCGTGGCTGTCGTCGGGGGCGACGAGCTCCAGCACGGCCCGGCTGCGGGAGCCGAGCCGCACGGTGAAGGCCCCGCGCGGGCGGCCTTCGGCCCGTAGCAGCAGCTCGGCCTCGGCGGCCCAGCGCGTCACGGCCCACGGGCCCTCGGCATGGCCGCCGCACCGCCGGGCCAGCTCGCCGCTCCTTCCGGCGTCCCAGAGGTGCCGGTGCAGGTCGAGCCGGAAACGCCGGTCGGGGTGCGGGTGCGGGTGGTACCCGGAGGCACCGCCGCCGGCCCCGTCCCAGAGGGCCAGGGACATGCGCTGTCCGGCATCCGCCCAGGCCGGCGGCGTGCGCACGACCAGGTGCACGCTGCCGTCGGCTCGGCCCGGGTAGCGGGCCAGGGACAGGGTGAGACCGGGCCGGAGCCGCCCGTCGGGGGCGATCCGGGGCATGTGCCAGCGCAGCAGATCGGGCGCCAGTCGGCGCAGGTCCGCGCGGAGGCGGGTGGCGAGATCGGTGCCGTGGCGGTCGCGCACGGCGCGCAGATCGAGATCGACGTCGATCCGGGCGGCGGCGCAGGCGCCCGCCCAGTCACCGGCCGCACGCCGTGCGGTCGCGGTCTCGATCATGGACGGTGGCACGGCGTACTCACGTACGCGCTGCCACATCAACAGGTGGGGCGGAATCCCGTTCGCGGAGGGGTGTGCCATCAGCACTCACCCTGAGCGAACGATTCCCCCAATCCGTACGAGGAGTTGTTCATCATCCCGGGCATCATAACCACGCCCGTGATCATCTGTCCGGCTGATTGAGGTTGCGGATTCATCCGGGAGAGTGGTTGAAAATTGAACGGAATAGGTCTACCGTCGTTCTCGTTGAAGGTTCAACCAACCGCATCGAAGGAGCATCGTCATCATGGGTCTCTTCAGCCGCAGCACCGCCACCGCGCCCGTCGCCACCGCCACCGCCGTGGACCCGGCCCTGGCCGCCCTGACCGGGACGTACACGATCGACCCGTCCCACAGCGGCATCGGCTTCACCGCCCGTCACGCCATGGTCACCAACGTCCGCGGCACCTTCGCCGAGTACGAGGGCACGCTGGACCTCGACGGCACCGATCCGGCGGCCTCCGGCGCGGCCATCGACGTCACGATCGCGTCCATCGACACCGGCAGCGCCGACCGCGACGCCCACCTGCGCGGCGCCGACTTCTTCGACGCCGAGCAGTTCCCGCTGATGACGTTCCGCTCCACGAGCGCCGAGGCGCTGGGCGGCACGGACTACCGCATCACCGGTGACCTGACCATCAAGGGCGTCACCAAGCCGATCACCATCGACCTGGAGTTCAACGGCGCCGCCAAGGACCCGTTCGGCAACGAGCGCGTCGGCTTCGAGGGCAAGGCCGAGCTGCTCCGCTCCGAGTGGGGCCTGACCTGGAACGCCGCGCTGGAGACCGGCGGCGTCCTGGTCAGCGACAAGATCAAGCTGACGTTCGAGATCTCCGCGATCAAGAACGCCGCGTAAGGGGCTGCCGGGTGACCGGCTTACGGGCCTCGATGAGCGTCCGGCACGAGTGAGCGACAAAGGGACCTTCGGCCTCGATGAGGCCGTGCAGGTCCCTCAGTCGTTCCCGGTACTTGTCCACCGTGAAGCCCGGCACCGTCCAGATCACCTTCCGGAGGAAGTAGACGACCGCGCCGACGTCGAAGAACTCCATCCGGAGCCGCTCCATCCGTACGTCCACGATCTCCAGCCCGGCCGCCCGCGCCTCCGCCGTCTCCTCCTCCGGGTGCCGCCTGCGGCGCAGGTCGTCGGAGAGCGGGCCGAGGAAGAACTCGATCAGCTCGAAGACCGTCTCGGGGCCGACGTGCTGGGCGAAGTACGTCCCGCCCGGCCGCAGCACCCGGGCGATCTCCGACCACCACACCGTCGCCGGGTGACGGCTCGTGACCAGGTCGAACGCCCCGTCCGCGAACGGCAGCGGCGGCTCGTCCGGGTCCGCGACCACGACGACCCCGCGCGGGTGCAGCAGCTCCGTCGCCTTCGCGATGTTCGGCGGCCAGGACTCCGTGGCCGCCATCGTGGGCGGGTACGTGGAGACCCCCGCCAGGACCTCCCCGCCGCCCGTCTGGATGTCCAGCCCGGCGGACGCGGCGGCCAGGCGCTCGCCCAGCAGGCGCTGGTACCCCCACGAGGGGCGCTCCTCGGTCGCCCGGCCCTCAAGCCAGGAGAAGTCCCAGCCGGAGACGTCCACCGCGTCGGCTTCGGCGACGAGACCGTCGAATGTACGTGACATACCGTCACTGTACGAACTCGCACCACACCACCTTGCCAGGGTCCCGCTCCCCCACCCCCCACGTGTCGGACAGCGCCTCGACGAGGACCAGCCCGCGCCCCCACTCCGCGTCCGCGCCGGCAGCCCGGCCCACCCGCACCTGGCCCTCCCCGCTGTCGTGCACCTCCACGCGCAGCAGCCCGCCGCCCTGCTCCCGGTGCAGCAGCAACCGGAACCCCCGCCCCGGCGGCACCCCGTGCACAAGTGCGTTGGTCGCCAGTTCGCTCACGCAGAGCAGCACGTCCCCGGCCCGCTCCCGCACGCCCCACTCCGCCAGCGCCGCCGCCGCGAACCGCCTGGCCGCCGGCACCGACCGGCGCTCGCGGCGGTAGAACGCCTCGTACAGGTAGGGGAGTTGAAGTTCCTGATTCATGCACGCAATGTCACCGTGCGTGACTAAAGTGGGCCAGCGAGCCAGGCCGTACAAACGCTTTGTACGGCTTGTGCGGGATCAGGTACTTCGCCGGGTGGGAAGAGGGCGACCATGCACCCTTCGAGCAAGCCCCACAAGAACACGTCCTGGCACCTCATCGGTGCCCAAGTCGGCCAACTGCGACGGGCTGCCGGACTCACCCAGCCCAAGCTCGCCGAGAAGCTGTGCATCCACCAGGAGACGATCGCCTCCATTGAACAGGGCCGCAGACCCCTCAAGTACGACCTGGCGCTCCAACTGGACCAGGTGTTGGAAGCGAAGGGCGTCCTGGCGGCGGGCGTGGCACGGGTGCCGGAGCGGGAGCGATATCCGGCGTTCGCGCGGGACTTCATCGAACACGAGCAGGAGGCGGTGACGCTGCTCTGGTACGAGACCCACGTCGTGCCCGGACTGCTCCAGACCGAGGAGTACGCCGCCGGCGTCTTCTCCTGCCTGATTCCCCCGATCAGCCCGGAGGAGTCCGAGGAACGGCTCTCCGCCCGCCTCGACCGCCAGAAGCTCTTCGACCGCAGGCCCTGGCCGCCGATGATGAGTTTCCTCATCGAGGAGTCCGTGCTGCACCGGCCGATCGGAGGCCCCTCCGTCATCCGAGACCAGATCCGCCATCTCCGCCACTGCGCCGAACACCCTTGCGTCGGCCTCCAGATCATGCCGACGAGGCGGGAGAAACACGCAGGGCTAGACGGACCGATGATCCTGCTGGAGACGCCCGACCACGAGCACCTTGCCTATATCGAAGGCCAGCGGGTCAGCTTCCTCGTCGACGACCCCGACGAGGTCAGTGTCCTTGAGCAGAAATATGGGATGCTCAGGTCACAGGCCCTGACGCCCGAGGAGAGCATGGGCCTGCTGGACGATCTGGCAGGAGAAGCATGAAACCCGCAGCGCTCACGTGGTTCAAGTCCAGCTACAGCAGCGACGAGGGCGGCAACTGCGTCGAAGTCGCCTACGACTGGCGCAAGTCCAGCTACAGCGGCAGCGAGGGCGGCGCCTGCGTCGAGGTCTCCGCCCACCCGGCCGCCGTCCACATCCGCGACTCCAAGAACCCCACCGGCCCCATCGTCACCGTCTCCCCCGCCGCCTGGACCGCGCTGACTACTGGGGTTCATGTGCCGTCAGGTCGATGAGGTGACGCTTGCCCTGCAACAGGCAAGTGATCTCCCAGCCGGTGCGCCTGCCGACGACTCCCGTCGTGGGGACGTGCAGGCGCTCGGCCAGTTCGGCGACGTACACGTGGACCGACGCCTCGATGAGGGCCGCGTAGGCGTCCACACCGCTGCGGATGCGGAGCCGGGCGGTGACGTACGTGGCGACGGCCACCGGAAGTGCGGGCCACCACCACACGGCGAGGGCGGCGTACAGCACCGCCCAGGCCACCAGCGTGGTCGCCCGGCCGAGCGCCTCGCGGGCCGTTTCTATCTGCTGGCGCGGGGCGTCCGGGAGCAACTGCCACAGGGCGGGCCACACCGTGGCCAGGTCCAGGTCCAGATCGCGGGCGAGGCGCAGGGTGACCGCGTGCATCCGGTCACCGGACCAGGTGGGGCGGTGCGGCTCCTCGGGTGAGACGCGGAGCACGGCGAGCCGGGCTGGCCGGAGGTCCGTCCCGCCGGACGTTCCGGCGGCCAGCAGCTCACCGACCCGCCGCTGCTCGCGCTTGTACGCGTCCACGGCGTCGGCGCGCCGCCGCCGGCGCTTGGCCACCCGCCATCGGGCGAGGGCACGGAGCGGCCGGGGCCACGATTCCCAGTCGGCCGCGAACCACAACCGCTCCACCAGTGAGCCGAGCGTCTGCGCCACGAGGCCCACGGCGGCGGCGAGCAGCGCCACGACCAGCATGAGCACCGCGAGCCGTGCTCCGGCTCCCGCGCCGGGCGCCGGGCGCCACGCCTGGGCCTCGCGCACCAGCAGGTCGAGGTCGACGGCGTGGGCGTGGCCGAGCGTCCGGGCGGCGAAGGCGGCGGCCAGGAACAGGGCGCCGGGCAGTACCAGCAGGGACATCCACCGCTCCGCCAGGCGCTTGCCCAGCTCCGTCAGCAGGCCGCCCATCTCAGCCCTTGACCCAGCGCAGCGGAACCCCGCCCATCCGGCAGCGCGGCGCCGCCCGCATCGTGGGCTCCGCCCACTCCACGCGTGCGCAGGCGCCCAGGGGGCAGAGGAAGGCGACGTCGGCCTCGGCGGCAGGCCCCACGCCGATGGGCCCGAGCTCGGGGACCGTGCGGGCGCTCGCCCCGTAGGCGCCGCGCGCGTCGCCGTCCGCGCGGACGATCCGGTCGATGGCGTCGAGCCGCGCCGCGGGGTCCTCGTTCCCGTCGACCACGGCACGCACCAGCCGGTCGAGTTCGTCGGTCCGGCCCAGTTCGGCCAGGTGCTCGCGCAGTGCGTCGAGGTGTTCGCAGACGTACGAGAGCCCTCGCCGTACTCGTGCCGACGATTCGTCCTGCGTCATTCCGACTCCCTCCGCGCACCGGTGCTTTCACGGCATCATGCATGAACGGGGCAGCGGTCGACGGCAGTTGGGGGGCGGCCGCGGTGGGCGATCCAGGACGGCGATCACGTGCTGAGCTACTGGCGCGGGCCGTGCAGGCCCTCCAGACACTGTGGGCGGAGCCCTCCCCCGACCCCGACCCCGCCTTGATAACCGACCTGGCGCGGCTGGTCGCCGACGATCCCACGGACGAGCAGGCCACGGCCGTCCTCGGCCATCTGTACTGGCACCGGTACGAACGGCACGGCGCGCAGGCCGATCTGGACGACGCGGTGCGCATGCTGGCACCGCACTTCCGCCCCGACCGGATGTTCCTCATCCCCGACGGTCTCAGGACGGAGATCGCGGACGCGTACAGCACCCATGTGGACACCCGGCTCGCCCAGGCCCTCGCCGGGGAGGGCGACGCCGGTGAGAACCTGGCGGAACTCGCGGCATGGTGCTGGTTCCTGCTGGAGCACGCCGACCCGGACAACGACCAGTACGGCGTCCATCTGGGCGGCCTCGGAACGGTGCTGTACACGCGGTACGACGTCTTGGGCGACGTCAATGCCCTGTTACAGGCCATCGGCCTCCTGAGCCGGGCCGCGCGGGTCACGCCGGCCGGCCATCCGAGCCGGCCGGGCATCCGGGGAAACCTCGCCATCGCCCTGGCCCGTCGCCACGGGCTCACCGGTTCCGCGAACGATCTGCGCACCGCGTTCGAGGCGTGCGTCGCCGCGCTGCGGGAGCCCCTCACCAGCGCTGACCGGGACGGTTTCATGGGGATGCTCGCCTCGCTGCTGCGCGACAGGGTCCTTCGTGCGCGGGCGGAACACCGGTGGGAGGACGTACTGGCGGCGGGCCGGGCGGTCCTGGACTTCTCCGCCCTGCGCTCGTACGGGCAGGAAGCCGCGGCGGAGGCTCTGGAAGCACGCTTCGCGAAGGGCTCCGACAGGGCGGACCTGGACGAGGCGATCCGGCAGTGGACGGCGCTGGCACACAGGGTGCCGGACACGTACATGGTCCACGAACGTGCCTACGTGACGATGAGGCGGGCCCACGCGTACTGGCGGCGCTACCAGCACGACGGGCGGCCGGACGACCTTGACGTCGTGATCGACACCCTCGAGCAGGCGCTCGCCCTCCTCCCGGACGACGACGTCACCCTCCGCTGGGACCTTCTCCGCAAACTGGCCGTCAGCCTCCTGGAGCGCATCGAGCGGAAGCCGGCCGCCGACGACGTGGAGCGGGCCGTCACGGTGATCCGCGCGGGGCTGGCCGACCGGGCCGGTCACCGGGCGCCGTCCCATCTGCGGGCGATCCTGGCCCGGGCACTGCCCCGGGCACTGTGGTCCCGGTACGTCCTGGCGCGCCGGCCCGAGGACCTCGACGAGGCCGCTGAGCTTCTGGGTTCGGCCGCCGTCAGGGAGGTGCCCTCGGCCGAGGGCGTGCTGTTGTTCGGGAGGCTGACCGCCCAGGTACACCGCGCCCGGTACCGCGCGGGCCAGGGGCTCGACGCGCTTCGCGAGTCGGTCGTCGCATGCCGTGAGGCGCTCGGGGCGGCTCCGGACGTCCATCCCGCACGCCCGGCCGTGCTGGTGCAGCTCGGCATGTCGCTGACCGACCTCTACCAGCACACCGCGGACCTGGCCGCGTTGGACGAGGCGGTCGACCGGGGCCGCGAGGCCGTGCGGGCCGTGCGGGCCGCGGGTGAGGACCAGCTCCACGGCCCCGTCGGGGTGGACGCCGTGTACCTCCTCGGCACGGCCCTGGCCGAACGGGGCGCCCGCACCGGCAGCCTCGACGACCTGAACGACGCCGTGCGGGCGCTGAGGCGGCTGCACGCCACTGCCGCTGCCATCACGACCCGGGACCTGCACGGGCTCGGGTTGGCGCTCAAGCGGCTCTTCGACCGCACCCATGACTCCACACGACTGGACGAGGCTGTGGACCTGCTGCGGCGCGCGGTGGAGTCGTGCGAACCGGACGACTCCGAGGCGACGCCGATCGTGCTGTCGGGGCTCAGCAGCGCGCTCCTGCGCCGTTATGGCCTCAGCGGCGGACCGGCCGATCTGGACGAGGCCCTGGTGTACGCACGGCGCGCCGCCGACGCGGTACCGGCGAACGATCCGGTCACGCTGCCGACGCTCACCTCTCTGGTCGGCGCACTCCTGGAGGAGTGGCGGCGAAATCCCGAACGGGCCCATGTGGACGACCTCGTCGCCCTGTGCCGGCGCGCCGTCGACCTCGCACCGCCCGACCACGCCGCCCTCGCGATGTTCCACCACAACCTGGGGATCGCCCACAAGGTACAGGCCGAGGCGACCGAACCGGACGCGATGTTCCGGGCGTTCAACGAGCTCACTGGCAGGACGGCGATCCTCTCCGACATCGTGGAGGCCGTCGCCGGTCTCGCGAAGGCGGCCCACAGCGAAACCCTCGCGGCGTCCCATCGCATCCGCTCGGCTCGGGTGGCCGCACTCACGCTCTATCCCGTGGACGTGCTGGCCGCTCTGGGGTTCTTGAAGTACGCCGTCGAGCTCATCCCCCTCGTCGCCCCGCGCCGAATCGCGCGGGCCGATCAGCAGCACGCGGTGAAGGACCTCTCCGACCTGGTCACGTTCACCGCGGCCGCGGCCCTCGACGCGGGTGAGCAACGGCGCCCGGACGTGCCACACCTTCCCCTGCCGTACGCCGCCCGCAGTGCCCTCCAGACCCTGGAACAGGGCCGGGCGGTCCTCCTCAGCCAGATGCTCGACACCCGTGGTGACATCTCGGACCTGCGGCGGGACCATCCCGGGCTCGCCGACCGCTTCGTACGCCTGCGCAACCTCCTCGACAGCGAGGACGACGGGTCCCTGGACCGCCCCAGGACCGCCACCGAACTCGCCGACACCGTCGAGGAGATCCGCGGCCAGGGCTTCACCTCGTTCGCCCGGCCCCCGGACTTCGAGACGCTCCTCGCCACGGCGGAAGCCGGACCGATCGTGGTGTTCAACTGCAACAAGGCGCGCTGCGACGCCCTCCTGGTCACCGGTGGAGGCGTATGCCACCTGCCGCTCCCCCGCCTGACGCACGGCGAACTGACCTCGCGGGCCGACCGGTTCCACCGCACGCTCGCCCTTGTGCGGGACCCGGAGCTCGACTGGCGTGCCCAGCGGGAAGCGCAGCGGACGCTGAGCGAGACCCTCGGGTGGCTCTGGGACGTGGCGGCGGAGCCGGTCCTGCTGGCGCTGGGCATCGGCCCGGGGGCGGCGCGCGACGGGGAGCCGCGCCGGGTGTGGTGGTCCCCCGGGGGCCTGCTGGGCTCGCTGCCGCTGCACGCCGCCGGGCACCACGCCGGGTCCGCCGGGGGGAGCGGTGACCGTACGGTCCTGGACCGGGTCGTCTCCTCGTACACGCCCACGATCCGCGCCCTGCGGCACGCCCGGCGCCACGGGGCGGCGGGCGATGGGACGGGGCGGTCGCTGATCGTCTCGATGCCGAGCACCCCGGGCGCCCCACCGCTGGTCGGCGCCTCGGAGGAGGCGGCGGCGGTGGCCGCGGTGCTGCCGGAGCCGACGGTTCTCGCCGGGGCGGCGACGCGGACGGCGGTGCTGACCGGGCTCGGCGACGCGCGGGTGATCCACCTGGCCTGTCACGCGGTCACCGATTCCGTCGACCCCTCGCGCAGCCGGCTGCTGCTGTGGGACCACAAGACGTGCCCGCTGACCGTCGCCGGGGTCGCCTCGGTGGCGCTGGACCGGGCCGAGTTGGCGTACCTGTCCGCCTGCCGGACGACGTACACCGCCGCCTCGGACCTCATGGACGAGGCCATCCACCTGACGAGCGCGTTCCAACTGGCCGGGTTCCGGCATGTGGTGGGCACCCTGTGGGAGGTGGACGACGTGATCTCGGCCCGGGTGGCGAGGGGGTTCTACGCGTCCCTGACGGGGGACGACGGCCTGGACTGCGCCCGTTCGGCGGCCGCGCTCCGGACGTCGGTCCTGGCGCTGCGCGACGAGTTCCCCGGCACCCCGTCGCTCTGGGCGGGGTACCTGCACGCGGGGGCCTGAGCCGCCCCCGGCCCCACCGCCCGCAGCCACCGCTCCAGCGGGTGTTCGACCCAGTGGTAGGCGGCGGCCGACAGGGTCAGGCTCAGGGCGAGGACGAGGAGCCAGGTCGTGGCCGTGTCGGCGACGCGGCCCGCGAGGACACGGATGACGATCTCGTGGATGAGGTACCAGGCGTACGACCAGTGGCCGAGCCGTACCGCCCACGTACCGCCGAGGCCGGTCCGGTGGCCGTCGAGGTCGGCTCGGGCGGCGGCGGCCACGAGGAGGGCGAACAGGGGCGTGGCGAGCAACTGGGAGGCGGTGTACGGGCTGTACCAGAGGGAATCGGGGACGGCCGCCGACCAGGGCACCAGGGCCAGGTGCCAGCCGAGCACCAGGGCGATCGCCGGCCAGAGCCCGACGGGGGGCCGCCAGCCGCGTGTTACGGCGAGGCCGGTGACCACCCCGAGGAGGAACTGGAGCGTCCGGGTCAGCGGGAAGTAGTCCAGCGCCCACGCGCGCGTGGCGCCGTCCTCGTACAACGAACCGCTGAGCCACAGCAGCACCACGCCCGCGCAGACCGCGCCGGCGATCCACCGCCGGCCGCGCGCCGAGCGTACGGCCGGGAGGGCCGGCAGCAGCGGGAAGATCAGGTAGAACCACGCCTCGTCGCTGAGCGACCAGGCCGCCGGGTTGCCGCCCCTGAGGACGACGGGGTCGGGTATCCAGGCGTGGACCAGGAGCAGCGACGCGGCCACCGCCTTCGCGGAGACCTCCTTGCCCAGGGCGGTCCAGGCGCCGACGGACAGCACGGTCGTGGCGGCGAGGAGCGGCCAGATGCGGGCGAATCGGCGCCAGAGGAAGACGGTGGCGGGTACGCGTTTGCCGTCGTACGTCCATGCCAGGACGAACCCGGACAGGACGAAGAAGAACGTCACCCCACTGCGGCCGTACCAGACGGCCTGGCTCACCCCGGGGATCTCGCCGGCCTGCCGGGACAGGTGGTACAGCACCACCAGCAGGGCCGCCCAGAAGCGGAGACCGGTCAGGGAGGGCAGGGTGGTGGGGCGCATCCCGCGATTATGCGGGGCGGGCCGCTGCCGTAGCATCCGGCCATGACGAGCACCGTGCTGACCCCGTGGTGGCGACACCGGCGCCCCGCGCCCGCGAACACGGCCGAGGGGTCCATAGCCGCGACCCGGATCCTCGACTGGCGTCACGCCGGGATCCAGGCGCTGCTGTCGGATGCGCGCGCCGCCGCCCGGGACGCGGGAAAACGAACGCTCGTTCTCGCCGCCCACCGGCTCATCAGCGAGCGCGTCCGGCCCGTCTACGCCATGAATGACGCCCAGCCCGCCTCCCGCACCCTCGTGCGCGGCCGTGGGTCGTGCAGTCAGCGGCTGGCCGTCCTGGAGGCCGTCGCCCGGGCGGCCGGGGTGCCCACCCGCGTACGGGGGCTGCTGGTCGACGGGTCGTTCTGGTACCCGCGTTTCCCGCGCATGCGCCGCCTGGTGCCCGACGCGGTGGTCCTGGCGTGGCCCGAGTTCCGCATCGACGGCGAGTGGGTGAACGTCTCGGAGCTGTACGCGCCGCTCGGCGTCCTCGGCGCCCGTAACCCGGAGGGCTTCACCAACACGGGGTCGCAGACGCTGTTCGAGGCGCTGTCCTCGACCGCCGTGGACTGGGACGGGTCCATGTGCGGCACGGAGACGTGCGCCTCGTACGACCTGTCCGCGATGGTCCGCCGGGACCTCGGGCGGTTCTCGTCGCGCGACGAGCTGTTCGCCGCCCACGGCCAGACCCTGTGCCCGCCCGCGCGGGTGATCGGCGGGGCGCTGCTCAGTCGGGTGACGCCGGCGTGACGTGACTGAGGACGCAGCGCCAGCGGCCGTCGCGCCGCTGGAACACGTCCGTCGTCCACTCGTCCGCGTCGAACCGCTCGCCCCGGTAGTGGGCCGTGTTGGTGATCCGTCCGGTGAACAGCGCCGTGTCGCCGTCGATCCGGACGCGGGGCTCGCCGACCAGCTCCATCGCCGAGTGGGTCAGTTCGCCCGACGCGACGAGCGACAGGAAGTGCTCGCGGGTGGCGACGCCCGACTCGGACACGATCACCCAGTCGTCGGCCATGTGCGCGCCGATGCGGGCGGCGTCGTTCGCGACGATGGCGGCCGCCCACTCCGCGACGACGTCCGCCAGTTCGTCGCCCACGTCGTCGGGCACGGTCAGAACCCGCCGCCGAAGTCGCCGCCGCCGAACCCTCCGCCGCCGCCGAAGTCGCCGCCCCCGAAGCCTCCGCCGCCGCCGAAGTCCGAGGCGTTGAAGTCGCCGCCGGAGAAGTCGCCGCCCTCGTATCCGGCGCCGCCGTACTCGGCCGCGTACGCCGGGGTGGAGAGCATCGAGCCGAGCATGGTGCCCATCAGCAGGCCGGGCAGGATGCCGCCGCCGAAGTACCCGCCGACCCAGGGGCCGTACGCCGGTCCGGCCTCCCAGTAGGGGCGGCGGCCGTACGGGGTGTCCACCGTGCGGGTCATCGGGTCCTCGCCCTCGGCCAGCCGTGCGGCGTCCGCCGCGCAGACCGGCACCTGGCGCACCGCGCCGCCGGCCGGGGCCCAGTCCACGTCGGTGGTGGCCGGGCCGTGGCGCGGGTCGAAGAAGCAAGGTGCCCGCCGCTCGGGAAGCGGGCGGCCCTCGCGGCGGGCGGACAGGACGGCCAGGGCGTACCGGCCGTCCTCGATGGCCTCGGTCACCGCCCGTACGTCGTGGGGGTGCCTGGCCCGGGCCATCAGGGACTTGGCCTTGTCGTAGGAGTCGAGGGCGCGTTCGTAGTCGGCGCGCATCGCGTCGTCGGCGCCCTTCTCACCGGGGTGGAAGTCCAGCCGGTCGAGCTCCTCGCCGTACGCGGTGATGTCCTCGTCGACGACGACTCGCAGTTTCTCCAGGGCTTCCCGCTCCTGCTGCTCGCGCAGGCGCCGCCTGCGCCGGGAGACGGTGAGGACGGTCGCGCCGCCCGCGGCTGCCACCGCGCCGAGCATGATCAGCCCGGCGACCGGGGCGCCCTTGCCGGGCACTCCGGACCAGGTGCCGGGCGCGTCGCCGCGCACCTGTGCCAGGGCCTGGTCGACGAAGTTGTTCAGCTCGGTGGCGGCGTCCACACCGGGCTGGCGGACGGACTGGACGACGTTCTGGACGGCCTGGTTGGACATCACGGCACGGTCGGCGCCCGCGGCGAAGTCGTCGCCGAGGCGTACCCCGTACAGGCCTGTGATGCCGGTCTGCGTACGGAGGTTCTGAAGCAGACCATCCTTCGGGAACTCCGCCGTGGCGGGCAGGACCGCCACGAAGACCGGCTTGTCGGCGTCCTTGATCTTGTCCGCGAGCGCGTCGGCCTCGGCCTTGGGCAGTTGGTCGGCGGCCCCGGGGTGGACGTACACCGGGCCCTGCTTCAGGGCCCGGGCCGCGTCCTGGAGCCCCGTGGCCTTGGCCCCCGCACCGGGGGCCAGGGCCAGGAGCAGCATCAGCGTCAGCCCCGCCACCACGGACAGGGCCGACAGGAGGGTGAACGGCCTGGTCCTCATAGCATCGACGCTACCCCAAAAGGGGGTAAAGCGGATATAACCGCGCGGGAGAATGGAACCCGCGCGAGTGGGAGGATGTGCGAATGGACATCCGTCACAGGAACAACGTTTCGATCATGGGTCGTCCCGACGGTCCCGTCCTCGTCCTCGCCCACGGATTCGGCTGCGACCAGAACATGTGGCGTCTGGTGGCACCCGCACTGGCCGAGCGCTTCCGCGTGGTGCTGTTCGACTACGTGGGCGCGGGGCAGTCCGACCTGACGGCATGGACCGCCGAGCGGTACTCGTCGCTCGACGGGTACGCCGAGGACGTCCTCGACGTCTGCCGTGAGCTGGGCCTGCGCGACGCGGTGTTCATCGGCCACTCCGTGAGCGCGATGGTCGGGGTGCTGGCCGCGGCCAGGGAACCGGAACGGATCGGCAGGCTCGTCCTGCTCACCCCCTCCCCCTGCTACATCGACGACGACGGCTACCGGGGCGGGTTCAGCAAGGAGGACATCGACGAACTGCTGGAGTCCCTGGAGGCCAACTACCTCGGCTGGTCCGGGGCGATGGCTCCCGTGATCATGGGCAATCCCGACCGCCCGGAGCTGGGCGAGGAGCTCACCAACAGCTTCTGCCGCACCGACCCCGCCATCGCCCGTGTCTTCGCCCGCACCACGTTCCTGACCGACAGCCGGGACGACCTGGCCACGGTGACCGTACCGACGCTGGTCGTGGAGTGCGCCGAGGACGTGATCGCGCCGCGCGAGGTGGGCGCGTACGTGCACGCCGCCATCCCCGGCAGCCGCCTGGTCACCCTGGACGCCACGGGCCACTGCCCCCAGCTCAGCGCGCCCGAGGCGACCGTGGAGGCGATCCTCGCCTTCCTCGGGGACGGGGAACGATGACCCGGTCGGCACCGGACCGGCCGCCGGAGCCCCCCGACGACCTCGGGGCACCGGCCGCCGCGGTGGCCCCGCTGCTGGAGGACTCCGCCGAGGACCTGTACGAGAACGCGCCGTGCGGCTACCTCTCCACCCTGATGAACGGCACCCTCGCCAAGGTCAACGGCACCCTGCTGAGCTGGCTCGGCTACCGCCGGGAGGAGCTCGTCGGGCGGAAGCGCTTCAGCGACCTGCTGACGGTCGGCGGCAAGCTGTACCACGAGACCCACTTCGCCCCACTGCTCCGGATGCAGGGCGAGGTGCACGGGATCGCGATGGAACTCAAGGCGAAGGACGGCGCCAGACTGCCCGTCCTGGTCACCTCGGCCGTCCGGACCGACGCGGCCGGCGAACCCCTGCTGATCCGCACCACCGTGATCGACGCCCGCGACCGCCGCGCCTACGAGCAGGAACTCCTCCGCGCCCGCCGCGCCGCCGAAGAGGCGCACCGCGAGGCGGAGCGCAGCCGCGAACACCTGCACCACGTGGTCGCCGTCCTCCAGCGCAGCCTGCTGCCCCCGTCGCTCCCCCACGTGCCCGGCCTGGAGACCGCCGCCCACTACCACACGGCCTCCCCCGACCACCTCGGCGGCGACTTCTACGACCTGTTCTCGCTGGGGGGCGGCCGCTGGGCGTTCTTCCTCGGCGACGTGTGCGGGAAGGGGCCCGAAGCGGCCGCCGCCACCTCACTGGCCCGCTACACCCTGCGCGCCGCGGCCATGAACGACCCCGACCCCGAGGCCGTGCTCCGTACGCTCAACGCCGTCCTGTACGAGCGGTACGCGGGAGACGACCCCCGGTACTGCACGGTGGTCTTCGGGCTGCTCGAAGCGCCGGGCCCGGAGCCGGCCGGCTACGGCATCACCCTCGCCGGCGGCGGTCACCCCCCTGCCCTGCTGCTGCGCGACGACGGCACCGCCGGCTACGTCCACACCCCCGGCGGGGTGCTCATCGGCATCCTGCCGACCCCGCAGATCGCCGTCACCCGCACCCGGCTGGAGCCCGGCGACACCCTGGTGCTGTACACCGACGGCCTGACCGAGGCCCGCACGCCCACCGGGCGGTACGGTGACGACGAACTCCTCGCCTTCGTCACCGGCCTGGCGCCCTCGGGCGCGGAGCCCACCGTCAAGGCACTGACCGACCTGCTGGAAGGCTTCGGCAGCGGCCTCGACGACGACACCGCCATACTCGCCCTGGGCGTCCCCGCCCGCGCACACGAGAACCCGACATCCTCACCATGCTGAACACCACGACTCGGCACACCACCGGCGGCCCCGTGCTGGACGTCCAGGGAGACCTGGACTTCCGGACCGTCCCCGAGTTCCGCAGGACCCTGGAGGACCTGGACCTGCGGCCCGGGCAGCGGCTCCTGCTGAACCTGACCCGCCTCCGGTTCTGCGACTCCAGCGGCATCACGGCCTTCCTCGTCGCCCGCAACCTCGCGGCGACGGCCGGGGCGGACATCGCCCTGGCCGCCGTGCCGGAGAGCACCTTCCGCGTGCTGCGGATCGTCGGACTCGACCAGATCTTCGCCATCGAGCCCGCCGGGACGGCCGAGGAGACCGGACCGGACCGGGCCGAGCGGGCCGAGGCGGACAGCGCCTGATCCCGCCGCTCCGCCCCGGCGCGGCCTACTCGGCCGGCTCGACACCCGCCCGCAGCAGGCCGTACGTGTACGCGTCCTCCAGCGCCTGCCAGGAGGCGGCGATCACGTTCTCGCCGACGCCGACCGTCGACCACTCGCCCTCACCGTCGGTGGTGGTGATCAGCACGCGGGTCGTGGACTGCGTGCCGTGCTTGCCCTCCAGGATGCGGACCTTGTAGTCGACCAGCTCCAGCTTGGCGAGCTGCGGGTAGATCCGCTCCAGGCCGGCGCGCATCGCGAGGTCGAGGGCGTTGACCGGGCCGTTGCCCTCGGCGGTGGCGACGATCCGCTCGCCCTTGGCCCACAGCTTGACGGTGGCCTCGTTGGCGTGGGTGCCGTCGGGGCGGTCCTCGACGATCGCGCGCCACGACTCGGTGCGGAAGTAGCGGCGGGCGCGGCCCTCGACCTCGGCGCGCAGCAGCAGCTCGAAGGAGGCGTCGGCGGCCTCGTAGGTGTACCCCTTGAGCTCCCGCTCCTTGACGCGCTCGACGACCCGGGAGACCAGGGCGCGGTCGCCGCCGAGGTCGACGCCCAGCTCCTTGCCCTTGAGCTCGATGGAGGCGCGGCCGGCCATGTCGGAGACCAGCATCCGCATGGTGTTGCCGACCCGCTCGGGGTCGATGTGCTGGTACAGGTCCGGGTCGACCTTGATGGCGGAGGCGTGCAGGCCCGCCTTGTGGGCGAAGGCGGAGACACCCACGTAGGGCTGGTGGGTGGAGGGGGTCAGGTTGACCACCTCGGCGATGGCGTGGGAGATGCGGGTCATCTCCTTGAGGGCGCCTTCGGGGAGCACCTTCTTGCCGTACTTCAGCTCCAGGGCGGCGACGACCGGGAAGAGGTTGGCGTTGCCGACGCGCTCGCCGTAGCCGTTGGCGGTGCACTGGACGTGGGTGGCGCCCGCGTCGACGGCGGCGAGGGTGTTGGCGACGGCGCAGCCGGTGTCGTCCTGGGCGTGGATGCCGAGGCGGGCGCCGGTGTCGGCGAGGACGGTGGAGACCACGGCCTGGATCTGGGCGGGGAGCATGCCGCCGTTGGTGTCGCACAGGACGACGACGTCGGCGCCGGCCTCATGCGCGGCGCGGACCACGGACTTGGCGTACTCCGGGTTGGCCCGGTAGCCGTCGAAGAAGTGCTCGCAGTCGACGAAGACCCGCCGGCCCTGCTCCCGCAGGTGGGTCACGGTGTCGCGGACCATGGCGATGTTCTCGTCGAGCGTGGTGCGCAGCGCCAGCTCGACGTGCCGGTCGTGGGACTTGGCGACGAGCGTGATCACGGGGGCGCCGGAGTCCAGGAGCGCCTTGACCTGCGGGTCCTCGGCGGCGGCGGCGCCGGCCCGGCGGGTGGCGCCGAAGGCGACGAGCTGCGCGTGCTTGAAGCGGATCTCCTGCTTGGCGCGGGCGAAGAACTCGGTGTCGCGCGGGTTGGCCCCCGGCCAGCCGCCCTCGATGAAACCGACGCCGAAGTCGTCCAGGTGCCGGGCGATGGTCAGCTTGTCGGCGACGGTGAGGTTGATGCCCTCGCGCTGGGCCCCGTCGCGCAGCGTGGTGTCGAAGACGTGGAAGCTGTCGTCGACGGCTCCGGTACCGGCTGCGGCACCGGCGGCGACGGTATGAAGACTGTCGGTCTCCGTGGTCATGACTGTGTTGGCTCCTGTCGGATGTGGCTCCGGACTCCCTGGATCCACCTGCCCCCATTCTCGCGCGCCGCCGTCCCCGGCCGGGGTGGGGCCGGAAAACGAAAAGACCCCTCGCGGGTGCGAGAGGTCTGCGCGCGGGTCTGAGACACGGTGTCCACTGCCGCGGGGGTTCTGCCGCGATTCAGTGGTCACTGCGGACCGGCGCGCTGCTGCCCATAATCATGGCGGTAGCAAGCACGGTCGCAGTCTGCCACAGATGTGAACGCCGCTGGACCCGGGTCTCACGATGCGGGCGGCCCGGCCGGTGACCCGCGTCAGGGGACCAGGGTCTCCTCGATGAACTCCCGTACGTGGGCGAGGACCGCCGCCCGGCCCGTGCCGGGTATGCCGACCGCCACGTGGACGCTGAAGCCGTCGAGCAGGGCACGCATGCGGGCCGCGTACCGGTCGGGGTCGACCCGGCGCAGCTCGCCGCGCGAGATGCCCTCGGCGAGGAGGGCGACCAGGTCGCGGTGCCAGGCGCCCTCGATGGCGGCCTGGCGGGCGCGGGCGTCGGCGTCCGCGTTCTGCGAGCGGTTCCAGACCTCCAGCCAGAGCGTCCAGTGCGGGTCGCGCGGGCCGTCCGGGACGTACAGGTCGACGTACGCCCCGAGCCGCTCCCGCACCGGCGCCGGACGCGACAGCAGGGCGCTGCGCTCGGCGCCGAGGCGGCCCTCGCTCCACTCCAGGGTCTGGAGCAGCAGCTCGTCCTTGGTGCGGAAGTAGTAGAGGAGGTGCCCGCTGCTCATCCCGACCTCGCGGCCGAGCCCCGCCATGGTGAGCCCGTCGAGCCCGCGCTCGGCGATGGTCGCCATGGCGGCGGCGAGCACCTCTTCCCTGGGCGGCGCGCTGTTGCGCCGTCGTGCGGCCGGTGTCGTACGGGGTTCGTTCACTCGTACGTTGTACCCGATCGTCCCGGTCCTCGGCCTCAGACCTTGGGCTGCTGCTGGGTGATGCAGTGGATGCCGCCGCCGCCCGCGAAGATCGTCCGGGCGTCGACCAGCGTGACCGTGCGGTCCGGGAAGAGGCGGCGGAAGATGCCCGCGGCGATCTCGTCGCGCGGGTCGTCGAAGGCGCAGAGCACCACGCCGCCGTTGCAGATGTAGTGGTTGATGTAGGAGTAGTCGACCCACTCGCCGTCCTCCTGGAGGACGGTGGGGGCCGGGACCTCCACGACCTCCAGGCGGCGGCCCTTGGCGTCGGTCTGCTTGCGCAGCAGGTCGACGTTGGCCTTGCACAGCTCGTGGTCCGGGTGGGACGGGTCGGGCTGGGTGTGGGCGACGACCACGCCGGGGCGGGCGAAGGCGGCGACGATGTCGACGTGGCCGCGGGTGCCGTACATGCCGTAGTCGCCGGTCAGGCCGCGCGGCAGCCAGATCGCCTTGGTGGTGCCGAGCTTGGCGTGGATCTCCGCCTCGACCTGCTCGCGCGTCCACTCGGGGTTGCGCTCGGGGCCGAGCTGGACGGTGTCGGTGAGCAGGACCGTGCCCTCGCCGTCCACGTGGATGGCGCCGCCCTCGTTGACGAGGGTGGAGGGGTGGACGGGGACACCGGCGAGGTCGGCCACATGGCGGGCGATCTTCGAGTCGTGCTCCCAGCGCGCCCAGTCGGCCGCGCCCCAGCCGTTGAACACCCAGTCCACGGCGGCCAGTTCGCGGCCGTTGGTGACGAAGGTGGGGCCGATGTCGCGCATCCACGCGTCGTCCAGGTCCCGCTCGACCAGGTCGATGTCCGGGCCGAGCAGCTCACGGGCGGACGCCTCGTCGCCGGGGGCGTGGACCACGGTCACCGGCTCGAAGCGGCGTACGGCGCGGGCGACCGACGCCCATGCCTCGCGGGCCTCGCGCAGCTCGTCGTCGTTGGTGAAGGTCGGGTTCGGCCCCGGCCAGGCCATCCAGGTGCGCTCGTGGGGGGCCCACTCGGCGGGCATGCGGAAAGTCATGGGTGGGTGTCCTCAGAGGAAGTAGAGGCGGTTGAGGGAAACGGAGTCGGCCGGGTCGGAGCGGACCGGATCGCCGTCGAGGGTGACCAGGCCGGTGCGGCCGTCGACCTGGACCTGCCCGATGCGGTCGTTGAGGAGCAGGTCGCCGGGGCCGATGCCGCGCGTGCCGCGCACGGCGACCCGGCGGCGGCGGGTGGGCATCAGGTCGTTGCCCGCCTGCGCGGCGGCACCGGAGACGAACGCCACCGAGATGTCGGCGGCCGTCGCCCCGAACGCGCCGAACTGCGGCCCGAGGACCAGCGGTTCGCAGGTGTCGGTGGCGGCGTTCGGGTCGCCCACGACCCCGTACGCGGGGAAGCCCGACTTGAGCACGAGCTGCGGCTTGGCGCCGAAGTACTCCGGCCGCCACAGCACGATGTCGGCGAGCTTGCCGACCTCGATCGAGCCGACCTCGTGCGCGAGGCCGTGGGCGATCGCCGGGTTGATGGTCAGCTTGGCCATGTAACGCAGGACGCGCGCGTTGTCGTCGCCGTCCCCGTCGCCCTCCAGCGGGCCCAGCTCGGCCTTCATCTTCCCGGCCATGGCGAAGGTCCGGCGTACGGTCTCGCCGGCCCTTCCCATGCCCTGCGCGTCCGACGACGTGATGCCGATCGCGCCGAGGTCGTGCAGGACGTCCTCCGCACCCATCGTCCCGGCCCTGATCCGGTCGCGGGCCATGGCCGCGTCGCCGGGCAGGTCGGTCTTCAGGTCGTGTACGGAGACGATCATTCCGTAGTGCTCGGCGACCGCGTCCCGCCCGAAGGGGAGGGTGGGGTTGGTCGACGAGCCGATGACGTTGGGGACGCCCGCCATCTTCAGGACGTTGGGGACGTGGCCGCCGCCGCAGCCCTCGATGTGGAAGGCGTGGATGGTGCGGCCTTCGAGGACCTTGAGGGTGTCCTCCACCGACAGGCACTCGTTCAGGCCGTCGCTGTGCAGGGCGACCTGGACGTCGTACTCCTCGGCGACGCGCAGCGCGGTGTCCAGCGCCCGGGTGTGGGCGCCCATGTCCTCGTGGACCTTGAAGCCGGAGGCGCCGCCCTCGGCGAGCGCCTCGATCAGCGGCGCCTCGTGGGAGGAGGAGCCGCGGCCGAGGAAGCCGATGTTGACGGGCCAGGCGTCGAAGGCGTTGAAGGCGTGGCGCAGCGCCCACGGCGAGTTGACGCCGACGCCCCAGACCGGGCCGAACTCCTGGCCGATGATCGTGGTGACGCCGGAGGCGAGCGAGGCCTCCATGATGCGCGGCGACAGCAGGTGGACGTGGGTGTCGACGGCGCCCGCGGTGGCGATCAGGCCCTCGCCGGAGACGATCGACGTGCCGGTGCCCACGACGACGTCGACGCCGTCGAGGGTGTCGGGGTTGCCGGCGCGGCCGATGGCGTGGATGCGGCCCTCGCGGATGCCGATGGACACCTTGCGGATGCCCTGGACGGCGTCGATGACGAGGACGTTGCTGATCACGACGTCGCAGGTCTCGCGGACGGCTGCGGCCTTGAGGTGCAGCCCGTCGCGGGCGGTCTTGCCGAAGCCGGCGAGGAACTCGTCGCCGGGCTTCTGGGCGTCGGACTCGACGCGGACCGTGAGGCCCGAGTCGCCGAGGCGGACGCGGTCGCCGGCGCGGGGGCCGTGGGTGGCGGCGTACTCGTAGGGGTTGAGGCGCCGCGCTTCGGCGGGGTGGCCTCCGGGGCGGCTCATCGCTCGGTCTCCTGCTCAGTCGTTTCCGTTACGCCGAGGTAGCCGCAGGCGGCGGCGCGGCGCAGTGCCTCCTCGCGGGCGCCCGGCGCGTCCAGCGGCCCGTCGACGAGTCCGGCGAAGCCGATCGCGATCCGGTCGCCGCCGATCGGCACCAGTCCCACCTCGTCGCTCTCGCCCGGCCCGAAGCGCACGGACGATCCGGCGGGGACGGCGAGCCGCATGCCGTAGGCCGCCGCGCGGTCGAAGTCGAGCCGGGGGTTGGCCTCGAAGAAGTGGAAGTGCGAGGTGACGGAGACCGGCACGCTCGCGGTGTTGGCGACCCGCAGCCGCACCACGGGCTCCGGGTCGGAGTGCTCCGGCCCCGGCAGCAGCGCGCCCGGGCCCTGTTCGCCCAGGCCTGGGCCGATGGGGTCGCTGACCACCGCGAGCCGGGAGCCGTCGTCGAAGACGGCCTCCACGTGGACCTCGGTCACCACGTCCGCGACGCCCGGCAGGACGTCGTCGGGGCCGAGCACCGAGCGGGCCTGCTCGATCGCCTCGGCGAGCCGTCGCCCGTCGCGGGCCGCCTCGCAGACGGTGTCCGCGATGAGGGCGGTCGCCTCGGGGACATTGAGCCTCAGACCACGGGCCCGGCGGGCCCGGGCGAGCTCGGCGGCGCCGAAGATCAGCAGCCGGTCGCGTTCCGTGGGGGTCAGTCGCACGTCACCACACCTTCCTGTTTGAGCACCACTCTAACCACAGGATTCCATGGAGGAAACCATTGACGTGAGGGCCGAGCATCAGTCACATTGAGCGTCACTCTAAATGTCCGCCGGTCGAGGAGCAGAGCAAGGGAGAGCGCCCATGCCGACGATTGAACAGCGCGGAGTCGACACCATCCCGGAGGCGGAGCGCACCAGCGGGCCGCGCGACCTCGTCTCGATCCTGCTGGGCTCCAACCTGTGCCTCGGCGTGATCGTCTTCGGCTGGCTGCCGGTGTCCTTCGGGCTCGGGCTGTGGGCCTCGGTCAGCTCGATCCTGGTGGGGACGCTCGTCGGCGTGGCCGTCACCGCCCCGCTCGCGCTCGTCTCGCTGCGCACGGCGACGAACCTGTCGACGTCCAGCGGCGCCTTCTTCGGCGTGCGGGGCCGGCTCGTCGGCTCGGTGGTGGGTCTGCTGCTGTCGCTCGGGTACACGGCGCTGACGCTGTGGATCGGCGGCGACGTGATGCTGGGCACGCTGTCCCGGCTGTTCGACGTGCCGACCGGCCCCGTGGCGCACACCCTCGTGTACGTGCTGCTGGCCGGTGCCACGGTGGTCGCCGCCGTGTACGGCTACCGGCTGCTCCTGCGGATCAGCCGCTACCTGGCGGTCGGCATGACGCTGCTGCTCCTGCTCGGCGTGCTCGCCTACGCGGGGGACTTCACGACCGCGCCACCGCCGGACACCCCGTACCTGCTGGGTTCCTTCTGGCCGACGTGGCTGCTGTCCGCCGTCGCGGCGGGGCTGAGCGGACCGGTCGCCTTCATCACCCTGCTCGGCGACTACACGCGGTACGTCTCACCGCGGCGGCACAGCCCGCGCAAGGTTCTGCGGGCCACCTGCGTGGGCCTGTGCCTCGGCCTGCTGGTGCCGCAGCTCTTCGGTACGTTCACGGCGCTGGCCGCGCGGGCGGGGCTCGACTACGCGGGGCCGCTGGTCGAGACGGCGGCGCCCTGGTACCTGCTGCCGCTGCTGCTCGCGGCGAGCGCCGGGTCGGTGGGGAACGCGGGGCTGATGCTCTACTCGATGGGCCTCGACCTGGACGCCATCGTGCCGCGTGCCACGCGCGCCACGGCGACCCTGGTGGTCGCGGCCGTCGCGACGGTCCTCGTCTTCGTGGGCCACTTCGCCTGGGACGCGCAGTCGGCGATGACGTCGTTCGTGCTGCTGCTGACCGCGATCGGTACGCCGTGGGCGGTCATCACCCTGATGGGCCACCGCCGGTGCGGCGGGGCGTACGACCCGGAGGCGCTCCAGGTCTACAACCGGCGCGCGAAGGGCGGGATCTACTGGTTCCGGGCCGGCTGGCACCTCCGTGCGACGGCGTCCTGGGCGCTGGGCGCGCTGGTGGGCCTGGCGGCCGTCTCGACGCCGCTCTACGAGGGCCCGCTGCTGGCGCTGACGGGCGGCGTCGACGTCAGCTTCGTCCTGTCCGGGCTGGTGGGCGGCGTGGCGTACGCGGCGCTGACGGCCACCTCCAAGGCGCAGCCCGTCGCCGTGGCCGCCCCGGCCCCCGAGACCGCCGCGTCCTGACGCGCGGCGACGCGGAACGCCCGCGCCTCCGAGCGGGGGGCGCGGGCGTTTCCGTGCGTACGCGAAGGGGTCAGCCGATCTTGTGGGTCCAGCCGTGGACGTCCTCGGCGGCGCCGGTCTGGATGTCCAGCAGCGCCTTGCGCAGCCTCAGCGTGACCTCGCCCGGCTCGCCGTCGCCCTGCGTCCACTCGCCGCCGGTGGACTTGACCGTGCCGACCGGGGTGATCACGGCGGCCGTGCCGCAGGCGAAGACCTCGGTGAGGGTGCCGTTCTCGGTGTCCCGCTTCCACTGGTCGATCGAGACGCGGCCCTCCTCCGACTCGTACCCGAGGTCACGGGCGAGCTGGAGGAGCGAGTCGCGGGTGATGCCGGCGAGGAGGGAGCCGGTGAGCTCCGGGGTGACGATCTTCGTCTTGCCCTCCTCGGACCCGTACACGAAGTACAGGTTCATGCCGCCGAGCTCCTCGACCCACTTGTGCTCGACCGCGTCGAGGTAGGCGACCTGGTCACAGCCCTTGGCGGCGGCCTCGGCCTGGGCGAGGAGGGACGCGGCGTAGTTGCCGCCGGTCTTGGCGAAGCCGATGCCGCCGGGGACCGCGCGGACGCGGTCCTCGGAGAGCCAGATGGAGACGGGCTTCACGCCGCCGGGGAAGTACGCGCCGGCCGGCGAGGCGATGACGATGAACAGGTACTCGTTGGCCGGGCGGACACCGAGCCCGACCTCGTTGGCGATCATGAAGGGGCGCAGGTACAGCGACTCCTCGCCGCCGTGCGGCGGCACCCACGCCTGGTCCTGCTGGACGAGCGCGTCGCACGCGGCGACGAACGTCTCGACCGGCAGCTCCGGCATCGCCAGACGCCGGGCCGAGATCTGGAACCGCTCGGCGTTGGCCTCGGGCCGGAAGAGCGAGACCGAGCCGTCGGGGCGGCGGTACGCCTTGAGCCCCTCGAAGATCTCCTGCGCGTAGTGCAGCGTCATGTTCGCGGGGTCGATCGACAGCGGCGCGTACGGCGTCAGCTCGGCGTCGTGCCAGCCGCGGCCCTCCGTCCACTTGATCGTCACCATGTGGTCGGTGAAGTGGCGGCCGAATCCGGGGTTGGCCAGAATCGCCTCGCGCTCCGCGTCGGACAGCGGGTTCGAGGAGGGCTTGAGCTCGATCGTGGGCGTCGTCGTCATGAGTGCTGTGTCCTTCACCGTTGTGTGTGACGGACCGCGCTCACGCCGCTACATCTGCTAGGACGTCCGAGCTTTCCCGCATGCCGCGGCCCCGCGTTCGATTATCGCTCGCGTGGCCCCGTGCAATGAAACGGCTGGAGTGCGGTCCAGGGTTGATGGTGGCACCCGGGGCCGCACAGGAGAAGCCGCCGGGTGCGGATGCGACCCGGCGGCTGTGTCTGATGTCGTCAGTCGGCGGGTCAGCTCGCTACGCGTACCGCGAGCGCGTCGCCGATCTCGTCGGTCGTGCGCGGCGCCGAGCCGTCCCGCTCCGCCAGGTCGGCGGCGACCGCCTCCTCGATACGGACGGCCTCGGCCTCGTACCCGAGGTGGCGCAGGAGCAGCGCGACGGACAGGATCGTCGCGGTGGGGTCGGCCTTGCCCTGCCCCGCGATGTCGGGCGCGGAACCGTGGACGGGCTCGAACATCGACGGGAACTCGCCCGTCGGGTTGATGTTGCCGGACGCGGCCAGGCCGATGCCGCCGGTCACGGCCGCGGCGAGGTCGGTCAGGATGTCGCCGAAGAGGTTGTCGGTGACGATGACGTCGAAGCGCTCGGGCTGCGTGACGAAGAAGATCGTCGCGGCGTCGACGTGCAGGTAGTCGGTGGTGACCTCGGGGTACTCCTCGCCGACCTTGTCGAAGATCTTCTTCCACATGTGGCCGGCGTAGACGAGCACGTTGTTCTTGTGGACCAGCGTCAGCCGCTTGCGCGGGCGGGCGTTGGCCCGCTCGTACGCGTCACGGACGACGCGCTCGACGCCGTACGCCGTGTTGACGCTGACCTCGGTGGCGACCTCGTGCTCCGTTCCCGTGCGCAGCGAGCCGCCGTTGCCGGTGTACGGGCCCTCGGTGCCCTCGCGGACGACGACGAAGTCGATGTCGGGGCGGCCGGCCAGCGGGGTGGCGGTGTTCGGGAAGAGCTTCGACGGACGCAGGTTGACGTAGTGGTCGAAGGCGAAGCGCAGTTTGAGCAGCAGCCCGCGCTCCAGGACGCCGGACGGGACGGTCGGGTCGCCGATCGCACCGAGCAGGATGGCGTCGTGCGCCTTGAGGGACTCCAGCTCCGCGTCGGGGAGGGTCTCCCCGGTGCGGTGCCAGCGCCGGGCGCCGAGGTCGTACTCCTTGGTCTCCAGCTTCACATCCTGCGGGAGGACGGAGCGAAGGACCTTCAGGCCCTGGGCCACGACTTCCTGGCCGATGCCGTCACCGGGAACCACTGCGAGATTGATGCTGCGAGACATGTCGGCACCCTACTCCCCGTCCCATTGCCTGACATGAACGTTCCAGGATGTGGACGGCCTCGGTGTGTCAGCGGAGGTCGCGGGTTCAGTGACCCGTGGCCCCGCCATTGTCCCGCCGGTCGAGGGCCCGCTGCAGTGCGGCGGCGGCGTTGCGGCGCTCGGTGTCGGTGGGACGCGGCGCGGTGTGGCGGACGCGGCGAACGACGGTCTCAGCGGCCATGACGATCGACTCCTTGAGATCAGAGATGATTCGAGGCGCCGGAAGGGGCGGGGAGCGCGGCCGCAGGGGTTGCCTGCCGGGGGCACGGCGCTCACATCCGCCGTTCGCTTGATGGAGCGAGACGTTCGGCTCCTACAAAGCTAAGCCGTGCCGGAGCGTCTGTCTCCACAATTACTCGGACTTCCTACTATCTGAGACGGGAGCCGTCCCCGGCTACAGGACGTCACCGTCGCGCCAGTCGAAGAGCAGCGCCCCGGCGGGCGCGGCCGGCAGTGTGCGGCCCGCCGCGGGGCGCAGGTACGTGGTGTCCTCCTCGTCCGGCAGGTGCACCACCCCGTCGGGGCCGTACGCCTCGACGCGGCCGTTCCAGAGCTGCCAGCCGCGCGCCCGGTACAGCTCGGCCCCGTCGTCGGAGGCGGACAGCGCGCCGAACGCGTACGCCCCGTCGACGATCTCCTCCAGCCCCGCCATGACCCGGCCGCCCAGCCCCTGGCGGCGGCGGTCGGCCCGCACGGCGACGGCCTCCACGTACCCGACGCGGTACGAGCGCCCCGCGTGGGCCACCCGGCGCATGATCACGCTGCCGTGCGCGGCGATGCCGTGCTCGTCCTCGACGTACGCGTGGACGCCCCCGAGCCCGTGGTCCCAGTCCTCGTCGGCGAAGTCCCCGTCGAAGGCGGCGTCCAGCATCGTCCGTATCGCCGCGAGGCGGGTGCGGCTCAGCTCGTAGGTGTGGGCCATGTGGAAGGAGTCGGTCATACGGCCCATCTTCCAGCGGCGGCGGGGCGCGTGGTGGAGATCCGGCCACCTCGCGCCCCTGCCCGCCCTGCCCGTCTCGGGGCGCCGCTAGAGCCGCCCGCCGGTGAGCCGGGACAGCGGGCCGCGCTGCCGCAGCCCGGCGCGGCGGCCGAGGGCGTAGGAGGACGCCACCACGGTCAGCACGCCCGCGCCCGCCCCGGTGGCGATGGCCTTCCTGGCCTTCACCAGCGTCCAGGCCTGCCCCGCCTTGCCGACGGTCTGACCGGCCGCCGTGCCGACGGCCGACTGGACGGTCCTGGCGGCGGACCTGGCCTTCTGCGTGGTCACCTCACCGAGCCCGGCGAGCGCCTCCTTGCCGCCGCGCGCGGACCGCGAGGCGTTCTCAGCGCCCTGCGCCGCGCTCTTGGCCGCGTTCCGCGCCCGTTCCTTCGTTGCCGTCGTCTTGTTCGTCGTGTCAGCCATGGTGTGCGGGTAACCGGTCGGCGGCCCGCCAAACTGACGGCCGCTCAGGCCCGCTGCGGGGCGGACGGGAGCCGCGGCACGGCGAACGGCGCACGGCGGACGAGGACCAGCGCCACCGCGACCGCCACCACGCCCGCGGCGCAACTAAAGGCGAACGCCGCGCCGTGGCCCCAGCGCTCGGCCAACTGGCCGGAGGCCAGGGCCGCGACGCCCTGGCCGATGATGAGGCCGCTGCCGAGCAGCGCCATCGCCTCGCCCATGCGCTCGATGGGCGCCACCCGCTCGGCGAGACCGAACAGGGCGATCAGGTGCGGCGCCACGGCGATGCCGATCGCGGCGACGGCCACCGCCGCACCGGCGTAACTCTCCACCACCAGCAGCGGGAACAGCAGCACCGCCTGCGCCGCCATCGCCAGCCGCAGCCGGACGGTCAGGTCCCAGGGGCCCGGCACCGCGGTCGTGGCCAGCCCGGCGAGGGCGCTGGTCACCGCCATGGCGCCCCAGACGAAGCCGGCCATCCCGGAGTCGCCCAGGTACTTGGCGAGCGCGCTGACGCCCGCGTTGGCGCCGCCCCACACCAGGCCCTGGAGCAGCGCCATGGCGAACAGCACGAGCAGCCCCGGCGACAGCAGCCCCACATCGGCCACCCGCGATCGCCCGCTCCCGGCCGGCGCCGTCGGATGCACCGCGAACAGCACGCCGAACACCGCGATGAGCGTCCCCGCCAGCACCATCCCCGCCACCGGGTGGACCAGCACCACCACCGTCCCCGCGAGCGCGGGCCCCACCATGAAGCCGACCTCGTCGACCATGGTGTCGAACGACAGCGCCCGCCCGGTCAGTTCGGCCGGGCGCGACCTGGTGAGCACGATCCACCGGGTCCGGGACAGCGGCCCCACCTGCGGGACGGTCAGCCCCACCAGCGCGGCGAGCACCGCCTGCACGACGACCGCCGCCCCGGCCAGGACCGAGGCCACCAGGGCGGCGATGGCGGCCGCGTTGGCCAGCGAGGCCACCAGGATCACCGGCCGGTGGCCGAGCCGGTCGGCCAGCCGCCCGATGGGCGGGCCGCCCACGGCCTGGCCGGTCCACAACATCCCGGCGACGAGCCCGGCCTGCCCGATGCCGTTCAGTTCGGTGAGCATCAACAGGGTGCCGATGGGGCAGAGCGCGGCGGGGAGCCGCGCCAGGAAGGAGATCACGGGCAGGCCGGCGCCCGCGATGGAGAAGACGGCCCGAAGACCCGTCGGTGCGGACATTGGCGTACCCCCGTCTGGAATGGACGGGGGGACGCTAGTTCGCGGAACCGGGCGCCGGGGCCCGTACGGAAGATCACCGGAGCTTCACACCGGCGGGGACCGGTGCGGCCTCGGCAGGTTTGTGCGTTTCGTGACTGTCCGGCTCAGTACACGGCCACGCCGTACGCGCTCAGCGCCTCCCGCACCGGCTGGTGGATCGCCGAGCCGTTGGTCCCCGTGCAGCCGGAGCTGCCCGAGTGGATGCCGAGGGCGACCGTGCCGGCGAAGTGGGCGCCGCCGCTGTCGCCGCCGGCCGAGCAGGCGGTCGTACGGACCATGCCGTAGACCGGCCCGTCGCTGTAGTTGACGGTGACGTTCACGGCGGTGACCGTCCCGCTGGTCACCTTGGTCGTGGAGCCGCTCTTCTTGATGGCCTGGCCCACGACCGCGTTGGCGGCGGAGGAGATGTCCTGGAAGCCGCCGTTGTAGAGGTTGACGGTGCCGGGGGTGTTCGCCGTGTTGGTGTAGCGCACGAGCCCGTAGTCGTTGGTCGGGAAGCTGGTGCCCTCCCGTACCCCGATCTGCGCCCCGCCGGAGGTCGCGGACCAACTGGAGGCCGCGTTGGTGCAGTGGCCGGCCGTCAGGAAGTACTTCGTCGTGCCCTTCTGGACGTTGAACGCGGCCGAGCAGCGGTAGCCGCCGCCGTAGATGGCGTCCCCGCCCGCCACCTCGCGCGTGAAGGTGCCCGGTACGCGGCTGACGCGTACGGCGCCGTCGAGCGAGGCGGCGACCTTCCGCAGCCGCGCCATGTCGCGGGCGGAGACGGAGGAGTCGGCCTCCACGGCGATCTGGTTGGTGCGCGGGTCCAGGCCCCAGGAGGTGCCGGGGATCTTCGCGCGGGACTCCAGCGCGGCCATGGCGGCGTCGAGCTGCGCGGCCCCGCGCTCGACCATCCGTGGCGTGGCCCCGGCGGCACGGGCCCGCTCGGCGGCGGCTTCGGAGGTGACGGTGACGATCAGCCGGCCGTTGTCGAGGTACGTACCGGCGCTGTCGGCGCCGAGCTGCCGTTCGACGGCGGAGTCGAGGGCGTAGAGGCTGACGGGGTCGGCCGCTCCGGCGGGGGTGGCGCCGAAGCCGAGCGAGCCCAGCGTGGATAAGACGAGAGCGGCGGACAGGGTGATGCGCGCACGGGTGGTGCGTCTCATCCCGGGTCTCCTTCGTCGTGTGACGGGTGGGGTACTCGGGAATTTGACATGTCCACCACATGAACACAAGGGCCCGTGCGCATGGAACCGCCCCCGTCCGGCGTGGGGGCCGGGACGGGGGCGGGGCCCAGGGGGCGGGCGTCAGCCCATGTGCGGGTACGTGTAGTCCGTCGGCGGGACCAGCGTCTCCTTGATGGCGCGGGTCAGCGTCCAGCGCATCAGGTTCTGCGGGGCACCCGCCTTGTCGTTCGTACCGGAGGCGCGGCCACCGCCGAAGGGCTGCTGGCCGACGACGGCGCCGGTCGACTTGTCGTTGATGTAGAAGTTGCCCGCGGCGTACCGCAGCTTCTCCATCGTGTACGCGGCCGCCGCACGGTCGTTGGCGATGACCGAACCGGTCAGCGCGTACGCCGACACCGACTCCATCTGCTCCAGCATCGCGTCGTACTGGTCGTCCTCGTAGACGTGGACGGCCAGGATCGGGCCGAAGTACTCGGTCGTGAAGACCTCGTTCTCGGGGTCCGAGCACTCGACGACCGTCGGGCGGACGAAGTAGCCGACCGAGTCGTCGTAGCTGCCGCCGGCGACGATCGTGCAGGCCGGGTCGGCCTTGGCGCGGTCGATGGCGGCCTTGTTCTTGGCGAAGGCACGCTCGTCGATGACGGCGCCGATGAAGTTCGTCAGGTCGGTGACGTCACCCATCTTGATGCCGTCGACCTCGGTGGCGAACTCCTCCTTGAAGCCGGAGTTCCAGATGGAGGCCGGGATGTACGCGCGCGAGGTCGCCGAGCACTTCTGGCCCTGGAACTCGAACGCGCCGCGGGTCAGCGCGGTCTTGAGGATCGCGCGGTCGGCGCTCGGGTGCGCGACGACGAAGTCCTTGCCGCCCGTCTCGCCGACGATGCGCGGGTAGGAGCGGTACTTCTCGATGTTGTTGCCGACCGTCTTCCACAGGTGCTGGAAGGTCTTGGTCGAACCGGTGAAGTGGATACCGGCGAGCATCGGGTGGTTCAGCGCCACCTCGGAGACCGCGATGCCGTCGCCCGTCACCAGGTTGATGACGCCCTTGGGCAGCCCGGCCTCCTCCAGCAGCTCCATGAGCAGCACGGCGGCGTGGGTCTGCGTCGGGGACGGCTTCCAGACCACCACGTTGCCCATCAGGGCCGGGGCGGTGGGGAGGTTGCCCGCGATGGCGGTGAAGTTGAAGGGCGTGATCGCGTAGACGAAGCCCTCCAGCGGGCGGTGGTCGAGGCGGTTCCACACACCCGGGGAGTTGGCCGGCGGCTGCTCGGCGAGCAGGTCGCGGGCGTACTTGACGTTGAAGCGCCAGAAGTCGACGAGCTCGCAGGGCGTGTCGATCTCGGCCTGCTGGACGGTCTTCGACTGGCCCAGCATGGTCGAGGCGGCCATGGTCTCGCGCCAGGGGCCGGCCAGCAGCTCGGCGGCGCGGAGGATGATCGCGGCGCGGTCGTCGAAGGACATCGCGCGCCACGCCGGGGCGGCGGCGAGGGCCGCGTCGATCGCGTCCTGGGCGTCCGCCTGGGTGGCGCCCGCGAAGGTGCCGAGGACCTTGGCGTGGTTGTGCGGCTGCACGACGTTCACACGCTCACCGCCGCCCATCCGCTTGACGCCGCCGATGGTCATCGGGAGGTCGATGGGGTTCTCGGCCAGCTCCTTGAGCTTGGCTTCGAGGCGGGTGCGCTCGGCCGAGCCGGGGGCGTAGGTGTGGACCGGCTCGTTGACCGGAGCGGGGACCTGGGTCACAGCGTCCATGAGTTCCGTAACTCCTTCAGTTCTTGGTGATCATCGAGCGGACGAAGAACAGCAGGTTGGCCGGCTTCTCCGCGAGGCGGCGCATGAAGTACCCGTACCAGTCAGTTCCGTACGCGGTGTAGACGCGCATCCGGTGCCCCTCGGCGGCGAGCCGCACGTGCTCGTCGCTGCGGATCCCGTACAGCATCTGGAACTCGTACTCATCCAGTTTGCGCCCGGCGCGGCGCGCGAGCTCCTGGCTGATGGCGATGAGCCGCGGGTCGTGCGACCCGATCATCGGGTAGCCCTCGCCCTCCATGAGGATCTTGAGGATCCGGACGTACGCCTTGTCGATCTCGTGCTTGTCCTGGTACGCGACGGAGGCGGGCTCCTTGTAGGCCCCCTTCACGATACGCACGCGGCTGCCGTTCGCGGCGAGGCGGCGGGCGTCCTCCTCGGTGCGGAAGAGGTACGCCTGGATGACGCAGCCGGTCTGCGGGAAGTCCTTCCGCAGCTCCTCGTGGATGGCGAACATCGAGTCGAGGGTGGTGTGGTCCTCCGCGTCCAGCGTGACCGTGGTGCCGATCGCGGCGGCCGCCTCGACGACCGGCCGGACATTGGCGAGGGCCAGCTCGTGTCCGCCCTCCAGCGCCTGGCCGAACATCGACAGCTTGACCGACATCTCCGCCCTGGTGCCGAGCTCAAGGGTCTTGAGGCGGTCGATGAGCTCCAGGTAGGCGTCGCGCGCGGCGAACGCCTGCTCGCGGCTGGTGATGTCCTCGCCCACCACGTCCAGGGTGACCTCCAGGCCCTTGGCCGTCGTCTCCCGGACGATGGGGATCACCTGGTCGACCGTCTCACCGGCGATGAACCGGCCGACGACCTGCTTGGTGCCCGGGGCGGCAGAGACAAAACGGCGCATCTTGTCACTGCGCGACGCGGCAAGGATCACGGGACCCAGCACGGGGCACCTCCACGGAACAGGTGTTGAAGGGGGCCGAAGCGGATCTTTCGGAATGAATCCGAACGGATCCGTATCGGCACGGAGAACCACCGTGAAACCTAAGGATCGCTCCGATGCTCGGCCATCGACACCTGTCACGCATCCGTGCCCCGCATCTCATACAGATGTCTGAGCGGGTGGCAGAATGTCCGGGTGAAGGGCGATTACCAAGACCTGGTCGACGAGATCTCGGCGCTGCTGGGCGCCCCCGCGACGCTGGAGAACCGTGACTTCGGGCTGATCGCCTTCGGTGCCCACGACAGCGATGACGACACGGCCATGGACCCGGTCCGGACCCGGTCGATCCTCACCCGGAAGTCCACCCCGGCGGTCCGCGCCTGGTTCGAGGGCTTCGGCATCACCCGGGCGACCGGCCCGGTGCGCATCCCCGCCTCGCCCGACGCGGGCGTCTTCCGGGACCGGATCTGCCTCCCCGTACGCCACCGCAATGTCGTGCTCGGGTACGTGTGGCTCCTGGACGCCGACCCGGGTCCTTCGGCCGACCGGCTGACGGCGGCCATGCAGGTGGCGGAGCGGATCGGGGCCCTGCTGGCGGACGAGGAACGGGCGGACGCGGACCTCTCGCGGGAGCTGCGCACGGTCCTGACGGCGGAGCGGGGCTGGCAGTACGACATGGGGCTCGCCGCCCTGCGCACGGCACTGGGCCACGACGCGGACGGCCTCCATGCCCTGGTGTGCGTCGCCCCCTGGCCGGGCCCCGACACCCCCTCGGTCCGCACCGCCCCGGGCGCGGCGGCCCTGTGCACGGTGCCGTGGCCGCCACGGGAGGACCCCGAGACGGGCACCCACCGGCCGGGCGGCACCCAGGGGGCGCGCGCGGAGGGCCGGGGCACCCACGGCTCGGGCGCGCACGGGCCGGGCACCCACGGCGCGGGCGCGCACGGGCTCGCCGCGCTGATCCGGCTCCGCTCGGCCGACTCGCCGGCCCCCGCGCTCACCGCGGCCACCCGTCTCCGGGACGCGGCCGGCGGCGCCCCGGCGCCCTCCGCCCCCGCCACCCCCACGGCCGCGTGGGCGACGCGCGGCGGGGCGGGACCGGGCGCCGCGCCGGGGCACGGCGTCGTCGCCGGGGTGGCCGACCCCCGGCGAGGGCTGGGCGACCTCGGGGAGGCGTGGCGGGAGGCGATGTCCGCCGCCCGAGCGGCCATGGCCCAGCCCCGCCTCGGGCCGCTGGCCCAGTGGGCGTCGATCGGCCCGTACCGTCTCCTCACGGCGCTCCCGCCGGCCCCGCCCCACGACCAGGCGGTCCGCACCCTGCTCGCGCCCGCCCACACGGAACTGGCCCGCACCGCCGAGGTGTTCCTCGACAGCGCGGGCCAGGCGGGCCGCACCGCGGCGGCCCTGGGCATCCACCGCCAGACGCTCTACTACCGGCTCTCCCGCGTGGAGCAGCTCACCGGCCTGGACCTCGACGACGGCGAGGACCGCCTACTGCTCCACATGGCCCTGAAGGCGGCCCGGCTGTGAAGCGCCGCTTCATGAACGAGACCGGCCCGGTGCGCTGACGCACCGGGCCGGTATCGAACGATCGTACGGTCGATCAGGCGAGGTTCACCGAGCGGGCGGACGTCGCGCCGATCTCCTCCGCGACCTCCGTCAGCACGTGCTGCGGGACCGTGTCGTCGACGGTGAGGACCGCGAGCGCCTCGCCGCCCTCCGTCGAGCGGGCGACCTGCATGCCCGCGATGTTGAGGCCCGCCTCGCCGAGGATGCGGCCGACCGTGCCGACGACACCGGGACGGTCCTCGTAACGCAGGACGACCATGTGGTCGGCGAGCGCCAGGTCCACGTCGTAGTCGCCGACGGCGACGATCTTCTGGAGGTGCTTGGGACCGGCCAGGGTGCCGGACACCGCCACCTCCTCGCCGTCCGCGAGGGTGCCGCGCACGGTGACCACGTTGCGGTGGTCGGGGGACTCGCTCGACGTGGTCAGCCGGACCTCGACGCCGCGCTCCTGCGCGAACAGCGGCGCGTTGACGTAACTCACCGTCTCGTCGACGACGTCCTCGAACACGCCCTTGAGCGCGGACAGTTCCAGCACCTTGACGTCGTGCTGGGTGATCTCGCCGTACACCTCGACGTCGAGCCGGACCGCGACCTCGCCCGCCAGCGCGGTGAAGATGCGGCCGAGGTGCTCGGCCAGCGGCAGACCGGGCTTGACGTCCTCGGCGATGACACCGCCCTGGACGTTGACCGCGTCCGGGACCAGCTCGCCGGCGAGCGCGAGGCGCACCGAACGGGCGACCGCGATACCGGCCTTCTCCTGCGCCTCGTCCGTGGACGCGCCCAGGTGCGGGGTGCAGACGACCTGGTCGAGCTCGAACAGCGGGGAGTCCGTGCAGGGCTCCTTCGCGTACACGTCGAGGCCCGCGCCCGCGACCCGGCCCTCCTTGATCGCCGAGTACAGCGCCGCCTCGTCGACGATCCCGCCGCGCGCGGCGTTGACGATGCGCACGGTCGGCTTGACCTTGTGCAGCGCCTCGTTGCCGATCAGGCCGAGCGTCTCGGGGGTCTTCGGCAGATGGACGGTGATGAAGTCGGAGACCTCCAGCAGCTCGTCCAGGGTCAGCAGCTTGACGCCCATCTGGGCGGCGCGCGCGGGCTGCACGTAGGGGTCGTACGCGACGATCTTCATACCGAAGGCCGACATGCGCTGCGCGACCAGGACGCCGATGCGGCCGAGGCCGACGACGCCGAGGGTCTTCTCGCTGAGCTCGACGCCCGTGTACTTGCTGCGCTTCCACTCGCCGTTCTTCAGGGCGGTGTTGGCCTGCGGGATGTTGCGCGCGGTGGCGATCAGCAGACCGCAGGCGAGCTCGGCGGCGGTGACGATGTTGGACGTCGGCGCGTTGACGACCATCACGCCGGCCTTGGTGGCGGCGGCCACGTCGACGTTGTCCAGGCCCACGCCCGCACGGGCGACGACCTTGAGCTTGGTGGCGGCGGCGATGGCCTCGGCGTCCACCTTGGTGGCGGAGCGCACCAGGATGGCGTCCACGTCCACGATGGCGGGCAGCAGTTCCGACCGGTCGGCGCCGTTGCAGTGCCGGATCTCGAAGTCGGGGCCGAGCGCGTCGACCGTGGCGGGCGACAGCTCTTCGGCGATCAGTACTGTCGGCTTTACGGAGGGATGCGAGCTCACGTGGGTCCTCACAAGTCCAGTGCGGACGGCCGTCCCGACGGCCGCAGGCGGTGGAGGGGGCTTGCCGCGTGGAAGACGCACGACGCTGTGGGCCTGACGCGTATGTGTTGAGAAGTGTAGTGGTGGTGGGTGACATCTTTTCCGCCTCGGCGGAAGGATCACCCATCCGTGGTTGGACAGTCGGTCCAATGAAGACCGGCGGGCCCGGACACCATGTCCGGACCCGCCGCCATGAGGCTTACGCCTCCTCGTTGTCCACCCAGCTCATGAGCTTGCGCAGCTCCTTGCCGGTGGTCTCCAGCAGGTGCTCGGAGTCCTGCGTCTTGTACTCGTCGTACTTCTTCAGGCCACCGTGGTACTCGTCCATCCAGTTCTTGGCGAACGTGCCGTCCTGGATCTCGGCGAGGACCTTCTTCATCTCGGCCTTGGTGGCGTCGGTGATGATCCGCGGGCCGGTGACGTAGTCGCCCCACTCGGCGGTCTCGGAGACCGACCAGCGCATCTTCTCCAGGCCGCCCTCGTACATCAGGTCCACGATCAGCTTCAGCTCGTGGAGGCACTCGAAGTACGCGATCTCCGGCTGGTAGCCGGCCTCGACCAAGGTCTCGAAGCCCGCCTTGACGAGGGCGCTGGCTCCACCGCAGAGAACCGCCTGCTCGCCGAACAGGTCGGTCTCGGTCTCCTCGGTGAAGGTCGTCTTGATGACACCCGCGCGGGTGCCGCCGATGGCCTTCGCGTACGACAGGGCGAGCGCGAACGCGTTGCCGGTGGCGTCCTGCTCGACGGCGGCGATCGCCGGAACGCCGCGGCCCTCCTCGTACTGACGGCGGACCAGGTGGCCCGGGCCCTTCGGGGCGACGAGGGCGACGTCGACGCCGGCCGGGGGCTTGATGAAGCCGAAGCGGACGTTGAAGCCGTGGGCGAAGAACAGCGCGTCGCCGTCCTTCAGGTTGTCCTTGACGGACTCCTCGTAGACCCGGGCCTGGATCGGGTCCGGGATCAGGATCATGATGACGTCGGCCTCGGCGGCGGCCTCCGCCGGCGTGACGACGCGCAGGCCTTGCTCCTCGGCCTTCGCCTTGGACTTGGAGCCCTCGTGCAGACCGACGCGGACGTCGACACCCGAGTCACGGAGCGACAGCGCGTGGGCGTGGCCCTGGCTGCCGTAACCGATCACCGCGACCTTGCGGCCCTGGATGATGGACAGGTCGGCGTCGTCGTCGTAGAACAGCTCGGCCACTGGGTCTTCTCCTTGGTGTGCTGGTGTTGCGTCCCACCGTACGGTGGGGAGGGATGTGGAAGTCGAGGGGTCTCGCTACGCGGAACGGTCCAGGGCGCGCAGGCTGCGGTCCGTGATGGACCGGGCGCCACGCCCTATGGCGATGG
Organism: Streptomyces sp. NPDC031064; assembly: GCF_055570965.1. Classification (NCBI taxonomy): domain Bacteria; kingdom Bacillati; phylum Actinomycetota; class Actinomycetes; order Kitasatosporales; family Streptomycetaceae; genus Streptomyces; species Streptomyces sp. NPDC031064. The sequence continues at coordinate 704,865 of NZ_JBVIGF010000002.1, read as the reverse complement.
TGCCGGACTGGACCAGCTCCTTGATGCCGAACTGCTCCAGCATCTTCAGCATCGCGTCGAGCTTGTCACTCGAACCGGTGGCCTCGATGGTGACCGCCTCGGGCGAGACGTCCACGGTCTTGGCGCGGAAGAGCTGGACGATCTCGACGATCTGGGAGCGGGTCTCGTTGTCGGCGCGGACCTTCACCAGGACGAGCTCGCGCTGGATGGCGGCGCTGGGCTCGAGCTCGACGATCTTCAGGACGTTGACCAGCTTGTTGAGCTGCTTGGTCACCTGCTCCAGCGGCAGGTCCTCGACATTGACCACGATGGTGATGCGGGAGATGTCGGGGTGCTCGGTGACACCGACGGCGAGCGAGTCGATGTTGAAGCCGCGGCGGGAGAACAGGGCGGCGATCCGGGCGAGGATGCCGGGCGTGTTCTCCACCAGGACGGAGAGCGTGTGCTTGGACATGGTTCTTGACTCAGCTCTCTCTCAGTCGTCTTCGTTGTCGCCGAAGTCGGGGCGGACGCCGCGGGCGGCCATGACCTCGTCGTTGGAGGTGCCGGCGGCGACCATCGGCCAGACCTGGGCGTCCTCGTGGACGATGAAGTCGATGACGACCGGGCGGTCGTTGATGGCGTTGGCCTCGGCGATGACCTTGTCCAGGTCCTCCGGGCGCTCACAGCGGATCGCCACGCAGCCCATGGCCTCGGACAGCTTGACGAAGTCCGGGACGCGGGTGCCGGCGCTGGGCTGCTTGCCGTCCGCCTCGGGGCCGGAGTGCAGCACCGTGTTGGAGTAGCGCTGGTTGTAGAACAGGGTCTGCCACTGGCGGACCATCCCGAGGGCGCCGTTGTTGATGATGGCGACCTTGATCGGGATGTTGTTCAGCGCGCAGGTGACCAGTTCCTGGTTGGTCATCTGGAAGCAGCCGTCGCCGTCGATGGCCCAGACCGTGCGGTCCGGCATGCCGGCCTTGGCGCCCATGGCGGCCGGCACGGCGTAGCCCATGGTCCCGGCGCCGCCGGAGTTGAGCCAGGTGGCGGGCTTCTCGTAGTTGATGAAGTGGGCGGCCCACATCTGGTGCTGGCCGACACCGGCCGCGTAGATGGTGCCCTCGGGGGCGAGCTGCCCGATGCGCTGGATGACCTGCTGCGGCGACAGGCTGCCGTCCTCGGGCTGGTCGTAGCCGAGGGGGTAGGTGTCGCGCCAGCGGCTGAGGTCCTTCCACCAGGCGCTGTAGTCGCCGGTGTTGCCCTCGTTGTGCTCGGCCTGGACGGCCTGGACCAGGTCGGCGATGACCTCGCGGGCGTCACCGACGATCGGCACGTCGGCGGCGCGGTTCTTGCCGATCTCGGCCGGGTCGATGTCCGCGTGGACGATCTTGGCGAAAGGCGCGAAGCTGTCCAGCTTGCCGGTGACGCGGTCGTCGAAGCGGGCGCCGAGGGCGACGATCAGGTCGGCCTTCTGGAGGGCGGTGACGGCCGTGACGCTGCCGTGCATGCCGGGCATGCCGACGTGCAGCGGGTGGCTGTCGGGGAAGGCGCCCAGGGCCATCAGGGTGGTGGTGACCGGGGCCTGGGTCAGCTCGGCCAGGACCTTCAGCTCGGCGGTGGCGCCGGCCTTGAGGACGCCGCCGCCGACGTACAGGACGGGGCGCTTGGCCTGGGTGATCAGCTTGGCGGCCTCGCGGATCTGCTTGGCGTGCGGCTTGGTGACCGGGCGGTAGCCGGGCAGGTCGAGCTGCGGCGGCCAACTGAAGGTCGTCTTCGCCTGGAGGGCGTCCTTCGCGATGTCGACCAGGACCGGGCCGGGGCGGCCGCTGGAGGCGATGTGGAACGCCTCGGCGATCGTCTTGGGGATGTCCTCGGCCTTGGTGACCAGGAAGTTGTGCTTGGTGATCGGCATGGTGATGCCGCAGATGTCCGCCTCCTGGAAGGCGTCCGTACCGATCGCCTTGGAGGCGACCTGGCCGGTGATCGCGACCAGCGGGACGGAGTCCATGTGCGCGTCGGCGATCGGGGTGACCAGGTTGGTGGCACCCGGGCCGGAGGTGGCCATGCAGACGCCGACCTTGCCGGTCGCCTGGGCGTAACCGGTCGCGGCGTGGCCGGCACCCTGCTCGTGGCGGACGAGGATGTGACGGACCTTGGTGGAGTCCATCATCGGGTCGTACGCGGGGAGGATGGCGCCGCCGGGGATGCCGAATACCGTCTCGGCGCCCACTTCCTCGAGAGAACGGATGAGGGACTGCGCACCCGTGACGTGCTCAACGGTGGCGGAGGTCTGTCCGCCGGTACGGGCCCGCGGCTGCGGATGGTGGGCCCCGGTGGCCTGCTCGGTCATCGGCATTCTCTTCTCGAAGCTGAGGGTTTTCGCGAGGTTTAGCTGGTTTGGCAGGGTGCCAGTGCAACAAAAAACCCCTCGTGCCGTGAGGCAAGCGAGGGGAGCGCGCCGGTGTGGGTCTGCAGGGCCGTGATCAGGCCGTGCTCAGCCGACGCGCTTTCCAAGTACGAGAATTCGGGTGCGCATGGCATTGACCCTCCCCCCGGCGCACCATCAGTGTCAAGTGGGTGGGACGCGAGTCTCATTATGTGAGCGAAGCGGGTGAGGTGAGCGCATCCCCGGGAGGGCGCTCGGCAGGCTGTCGGGGACCGTGTCGGTGAGCGCGTCGGGAACCGTGTCGGGGAGACCGCTCGGGAGGGTGTTCGGGAGAGCACCCGGAAGGGCGTCCGGAAGGGCACCCCGGGTGAGCGCCGGCAGGGCGACCCCGCCGGGCACGGGGAACTCCTCCCGGACGAGGGCACGGCGCAGCCGGTACTCGTCGAGGGGGCCGGAGAAGGCCATTCCCTGCCCATGGGTGCACCCCATCGCGCGTAGCGCCAGGACCTGCTCCGGTACGTCGACCCCGTCGGCCACGGACTGCATGCCGAGGTCACAGGCGATGCGGAGCAGCCCGCTGGTGATCTTGTGCAGCCGGGCCGATTCGACGACGCCCTCGACCAGGCCCCTGTCCAATTTCAGTATGTCGACCGGGAGCCGCCGGAGCGCGTTGATGGCGGCGTAACCGCTGCCGAATCCGTCGAGCGCGATGCGTACGCCCAGCCTGCGCAGGCCTGCCAGGCGCCGTTCCAGCTCGTCGAAGGAGATCCGCGGGTCGCTGTCGGACAGCTCGATGATCAGCGACCCGGAGGGCAGTTCGTACTTGGTCAGCAGGGCTTCGACGGTGCCGAGCGGCATGGACCTGTCGACCAGCTTGCGGGCCGGGAAGCGGACCGAGACGGGCGCGTGGTGGCCCAGCCGGGCGCGCTCGGCGGCCTGCTCGACGGCCTCTTCGAGGAGGCGGCCACCCAGCGCCGCGGCCCGCTCGCCGTCCTCGGCGACCCGGAGGTATTCGGCCGGGGTGAACAGGATGCCCTGGGCGGAGCGCCAGCGGGCCTGGGCGGCGACGGCGGCGATCCGCCCGGTGGCGAGGTCCACCACGGGCTGGTGCAGCAGGACGAACTCGCCGTCCTGGGCGGCGGTGCGCATCCGGGTGGCCAGTTCCGTGCGGCGTACCACGTCGGCCTGCATCTGGGGCGCGTACAGCTCGACGCGGTTCTTGCCGCCGGCCTTGGCCCGGTACATGGCGAGGTCGGCGTTGCGGAGGAGGTCTCCGGCGCTGATGCCGGCCTCGGCGAAGGCCACGCCGATGGACGCGGCGACCCGTACCTCCTGGCCCTCGATCCGGTACGGCTGCGACAGGGTGAGCCGCAGCCGGTCGGCGATCTCCTGGACGCGCTGCTCGCGGGCGGACTGGTCCTGGCTGCCGTCGCCGAGGATCAGGGCGGCGAACTCGTCGCCGCCGAGGCGGGCGGCGGTGTCCCCGGCCCGTACCGAGTCCTGGAGCCGGCGGGCGGCCTGGATGAGCAGCTCGTCGCCCGCCTGGTGGCCCAGCCGGTCGTTGACGCCCTTGAAGCCGTCCAGGTCGATGAAGAGCACGGCCGTGCCCGCGTCGCCCGCCCGGCGCCCGCTGAGCGCCTGGCGGACGCGCCGGGTGAACAGGGCGCGGTTGGGCAGGTCGGTGAGTGGGTCGTGTTCGGCGTTGTGCTGGAGCTGCGCCTGGAGGCGGACCCGTTCGGTGACGTCCCGGCTGTTGAAGATCAGGCCGCCCTGGTGGCGGTTGACGGTGGACTCGACGTTGAGCCACTCGCCGGTGCCGGACTTGAAGCGGCATTCGATGCGGGTGGTGGGCTCCTCCGAAGGAGGAGCGGCCAGGAACCGCCGTACCTCGTGGACGACGCCGCCCAGGTCGTCGGGGTGGATGAGGGAGGCCAGTTCGGAGCCGATGAGCTCGTCGGCCTCCCGTCCGTACACACCGGACGCGGCCGGACTGACGTAGCGCAGCACCCCGTCGGGGGCGGCGATCATGATGACATCGCTGGAGCCCTGCACCAGGGACCGGAAGTGGTTCTCCTTCTGGGCCAGTTCATGGGTGAGGGCGATGTTGTCGAGCAGCATGATCCCCTGGCGTACGACCAGGGCGAGCACGACCGTGCATCCGGTGAAGACGACGACGCGGTCCACCGTGCGGTCCTCGATGACGTTGTAGAGAATGCCGAGCGTGCAGACCGCGGCCGCCAGGTACGGCGTGAGGGCGGTGAGCGACCCGGCGATGGGACGGGTGGGCTGACGGGGCCCGCGCGGCGGGGCGGGTACGTCGGTGGTGCGGTTGGCGCCCCAGGGGGCGTAGGCCAGCAGCAGCGAGCCGGCGAACCAGCCCGCGTCCAGGAGCTGGCCGGAGCGGTAGTGCTCGCGCAGCAGCGGCGAGGTGAACAGGGCGTCGCACAGCACGGTCAAAGCCAGGGCGGCGATCGCCGTGTGGACGGCCGACCGGTTGGCCTGGGAGCGCCGGAAGTGCAGGGCGAGCACCATGCTCACCAGCACGATGTCCAGCAGCGGGTACGCGAGGGACAGGGCGGCCCGCGCGACGCTCTCCCCCTCGAACCGGGCGGTGTGGGCGAGGGCCAGGCTCCACGACAGGGTCAGCAGCGAGCCGCCGATCAGCCAGGAGTCCAGCGCGAGGCAGATCCACCCGGCCCGGCTGGCCGGCCGCTTGGCGAGGACGAGCAGCCCGACGATGGCGGGCGGCGCGAAGAGCAGGAAGAACAGGTCGGCGAGGGACGGCTGAGGCACGTCACGGTCGAGCACGACCTCGTACCACCCCCAGACCGTGTTCCCGCCGGCCGCCATCGCGGAGGAGAAGGCGAACAGCAGCCAGGCCGGGCGGAAACCGCTGTCGCCCGTGCGTGCGTAGAGGAAGCACGAGACGGCGGCGGTCAGCGCGGCGGCGCTGAGTCCGAAGTCGCCCATGATCAGGGCCATTTGCTCGGAGCCCCAGCCGACGGCGGCACCGGCGGCGTAGGCTCCGCACAGCACGGCGAGGAGCACCTGCCACATCAGGCCGCCGGAGCCGCCCGCGCCGCCGTCCGCCGTGCCGCCGGAGCCGCCGCCCGCGACGGCCGGACGCTCGATGAGCACTCCCGGGGCGCTCACCGGAACGCCCCCGTACGCGCCTTCGGCCGGTGCGGCCGCCGCGTTGCCGGCGACGGCCGCGCCGGCGACCGGTGGGCCGGGCACTGCCGTATCGGCGACCGTCGCTCCGGCCGCTGCCGTGCCGGCGACGGTGGCTGCTGCTTCGGTGGCCGGGACGCGGTCGGGGGTCGCAGTCGGCTGCCCCGTCGCGTCGGTTCGTTCGCCCATCGACCGTGCATCGCCCGTCGCCCCCCTCGGATTCTGATCGGCAATCACGTCGCTCCCCTGCGCCGCTCCGTGCTCGACGCGGCCCCCAGATCGGGACGATACACCAGGATCGTCACTCAGGGACAGGGGTGGTCTACGCTCCGTGACGATCATCAGTGTTATGGGCACGGAGGGCGCCCAGATCGCTTCGGAGGGTGTTCAACCGGTGGTGAGGACGAGGTTCCGCAACGGCTCGCGCTCGGCGAATCGGGTGAGTTGCGCGGCGACGAGACGCTTCGCGCGGGGCATGAAGGCGGACGTGCGGCCGCCCGCGTGAGGGCTGATCAGTACGCCCGGAGCGTGCCACAGCGGGTGCCCCTGGGGCAGCGGTTCGGGGTCCGTGACGTCCAGGGCGGCGGTGATCCGCCCGCTCAGGACCTCGGCGAGGAGCGCCTTGGTGTCGACCACCGGGCCGCGTGCGACGTTCACCAGCAGGGCCCCGTCCTTCATCCGGGCCAGGAAGGCGGCGTCCGCGAGGTGGTGGGTGTCGGGCGTCAGGGGCGTGGACAGAATCACCACGTCCGCGTGCGGGAGGAGGGCGGGCAGATCCGTGAGCGCCTGCACGGGGCCGCGCTCAGTGGTGCGCGCGGAGCGCGCGACGCGCGCCACCCGCGCGCACTCAAACGGCGCGAGCCGGTCCTCTATCGCCGCGCCGACCGATCCGTACCCCACGATCAGCACGGACTTGTCGGCGAGCGCCGGGTAGAAGTCGGCCCGCCACTCCTCCCGGTCCTGCCCGCGCACGAAGTCGGGGATGCCCCGCAGGGACGCGAGGACCAGGGCGATGGTCAGCTCCGCCGTGCTGGCCTCGTGGACGCCCCTGGCGTTGCACAGCGCCACGCCGGGTGGCAGGACGCCGAGGCCGGGGGTCACATGGTCGATCCCGGCCGAGAGCGTCTGGACGACGCGCACGGAGGTCATGGCGGCCAGCGGGCGCACCGAGATCGCGCTGCTCTTCATGTAGGGGACGACGTAGAAGACACAGTCGGCCGGGTCGGCGGGGAAGTCCGGGCCACCGTCCCAGAAGCGGTAGGTGAGGCCGGACTCGGCGGGTGCGGGGAGGCCGTCCACCTCGTCGGCCGGAATGGGGAGCCACACGTCAGCAGTCATGGTCAGGAGGTTAGTTTGGGGAGCGGCACAAGGAGGGGTACGGGGAGTTGGAGCGCAGGACGATCGGGGCGACGGCGCTCGACGTAGGTGCTGTGGGTCTCGGCTGCATGCCGATGAGCTGGGCGTACAGCGCCTCGCAACAGCGCGGCGACCGCTCCTTGCGCACCGTGCACGCCGCGCTCGACGCCGGGGTGACACTGCTGGACACCGCCGACATGTACGGGCCGTTCACCAATGAGCTGCTGCTGGGCCGGGCGCTCCGGCAGCGGCGGGCGGAGGCCTTCGTGTCGACGAAGTGCGGGCTGCTCGTCGGGGAGCAGCACATCGTGGCCAACGGGCGGCCCGGCTATGTGCGGCGGGCGTGCGACGCCTCGCTGCGGCGGCTCCAGACCGATGTCATCGACCTGTACCAACTGCACCGCGCCGATCCTGAGGTGCCCGTCGAGGAGACGTGGGGCGCGATGGCGGAGCTCGTGTCGGCGGGGAAGGTGCGGGCGCTGGGCCTGTGCGCGATGGCGGTCCGGCCGGCCCGCCGGGGCGGTACGGGCGCGCACGGGGGCGATCTGTACGAGGGAACGATTCGGCAGCTCGAACGGGTGCAGCAGGTGTTCCCGGTGAGCGCGGTGCAGGCCGAGCTGTCGGTGTGGTCCCGGGAGGCGCTGGTGCGGCTGCTGCCGTGGTGCGAGTCGCGGGGCGTGGGGTTCCTGGCGGCGATGCCGCTCGGCAACGGCTTCCTGACCGGGACGCTGACGCCGGGCGGCGGCTTCGAACCCGAGGACCTGCGGGCCCGGCACCCCCGGTTCACGGCCGAGATGATGGCCGCGAACCAGCCCATCGTGGTGGGGCTGCGGCGGGTGGCGCGGCGGCACGGCGGCGAGGCGGCCGGGGTGACACCGGCGCAGGTGGCGCTGGCCTGGGTGCTGGGCCGGGGCAGGCACGTCGTACCGGTGCCGGGGACCAAGCACGAGCGGTGGGCGGTGGAGAACGCGCGCGCGGCGGAGCTGTCGCTGACGGCCGAGGACCTGGCGGAGATCGCGGCGCTGCCGCCGGCGCGGGGGTCGTGGGACTGATCCCGCGGCTGCCTCCCGCGCCGACGGGCCGGGATCTTCGGGCGGATCTTCCGGCCGGACAGGGGAACGTGATCGGCCCGGGCGGTGTATCAAGGGTGGACACGCAGCTCACACCGCCGTTGAAGGGATCGGAACTGTGCAACGTCCTGCTGTGACGGCCGTGTTGGCCGCTGCCGCCCTGGTGCTCGTGGCCGGGTGCTCGTCGGGCGGGGGCGGACGCCCCGCGGACGGCCGGAGCGCCGCGTCGCCGCCCCCCGCGTCCGCGTCCGCCACGCCGCCGGGCTCCCCCTCCCCGTCCGCGCCGCCCGCGAAGGGCACGGCGAGGGTGGTGTCCACGCTCACCGAGGGCCTGGCGTCGCCGTGGGGCCTGGCCGCCCTGCCGGACGGCGACCTGCTGGTCTCCTCGCGCGACGAGGGGACGATCACCCGGATCGACGGGGAGAGCGGCGCCAAGACCGTGATCGGTTCGGTGCCGGGGGTGGCGCCGGCGGGCGAGGGTGGCCTGATGGGCCTCGCGCTCTCGCCGTCGTACGCCTCGGACCACCTGGTGTACGCGTACTTCACCACCGAGTCGGACAACCGCGTCGCCCGCATGCTGTACGACGAGAAGAAGCCGGCCGGCCAGCAGCTCGGGGCGCCCGACACGGTGCTGCGGGGCATCCCGAAGGGCTCGGTCCACAACGGCGGCCGGATCGCGTTCGGGCCGGACAAGATGCTGTACGCGGGCACGGGCGAGACCGGCGACACCGGCCTGGCGCAGGACAAGAACTCGCTGGGCGGCAAGATCCTCAGGATGACCCCGGACGGGCGGCCCGCGCCCGGCAACCCCGCCCCGGACTCGGTCGTCTACACGTACGGGCACCGCAATGTGCAGGGGCTGGCCTGGGACTCCGAGAAGCGGCTGTGGGCGGCCGAGTTCGGGCAGAACACCTGGGACGAGCTGAACCTGATCGAGCCCGGCAAGAACTACGGCTGGCCCGAGGTGGAGGGCAAGGGCGGCAGGCCCGGCTTCGTCGACCCGGTCGCCCAGTGGAAGCCCGCCGACGCCTCCCCCAGCGGGATCGCCTTCGCGGAGGGGTCCGTCTGGATGGCCGGGCTGCGCGGCGAGCGGCTGTGGCGCATCCCCCTGGCCGGGGCGGAACCTTCGGCGGACCCCCAGGCGTTCCTCGAAGGGCGTTACGGCCGGCTGCGCACGGTCCTGGCGGCGGGCGGCAACAAGCTCTGGCTGGTGACCAGCGAGACGGACGGGCGGGGCACCCCGGAAGCGGGCGACGACCGAATCCTCCGGGTGGAGGTGACATGAGAGGCGGCAGCCGGTGTTCAACCTGGTGGAACAGCTCTTCGCGCCGGGCCGCAGGCACACCGACGACGAGCTCCGGCGCCTTGAGCTGACCCGGGAGGACCTCGGCGACAGCGACCCGGCGCGCGGGCCCATAGACCTCGCGTCGGGCACGGTCACCATCCGCGCGCCCCGCACGCCGGACGGCTCCTGACTCTGCCGGTGCCCGGCCGGGCAGGGGTCAGGCCGGGACCTCGGGCAGGAGGCGGAGGCGGTGGGCCAGGGCGGCGGCTTCGCCACGGCCCGAGACGCCGAGCTTGGCGAGGATGTTCGACACGTGCACGCTCGCCGTCTTGGGCGAGATGAACAGCTCCTCGGCTATCTGGCGGTTGGTGCGCCCCACCGCGACCAGGCGCAGCACGTCCTGTTCGCGGGGCGTGAGGCCGAAGCCCTCGTCGTCCGGTGCCGGCTCGGCCGCCCGCGGGGCCGCGAGGGACAGGCGGGCGCGGGCCGCGAGCAGTTCCAGGTCCTCGCGCAGCGGCCGGGCCCCCAGGTGGACCGCGACGAGGTGCGCCTCGCGCACCAGCTCGGCGGACCGGTCGCGGTTGCCGCCCCGGGCGAGCAGCGCGTCCGCCCAGCGGTGCCGGGCGCGGGCCAGCTCGTAGGGGCGCTCCAGCGCGCCCAGGGCGACCACGACCTCCGCCCAGCGGTCGGCGTCGTCGCGGCCCTCGGCGCGGGCCAGCTCGGCGCCGACGAACAGCGCGTACGCCTGCCACACCGGGACCGGGGTGGCCAGCCGCTTCGCGTACGAGCGGATCAGCGCCAGCGACTCGGCCCGGCCCTCCTCCGCCGCGGGCAGCCCGCGCGCCTCCGCCTCCGCCGCGGCGGCGATCAGCAGCAGCGGCCAGGCGTACCGCTGGCTGCCGACCGGGAAACCGTTCCGCGCCGCCTCGGCCAGTCCGGCCCGTACGTCGGCGATGCGGCCCTGCGCCGCCGCGACGCCCAGCTCGACCTCGGCGAGCGGCAGCAAGTACTGGAGCATCGGGTCGTGCTTGCCGTAGGTGTCCCTGGAGAGCTCCAAGTGCTCGGCCGCGACGGACAGTTCACCGCGGAGCCAGGCGAGCTGGGCGCGCCTCAGGTGTGCCCCGGCGCGTGGCTTGGTGCTGTAGGCGATGCGCTGGAGCCGGTGCGCGCCCTCGCTCGCCTCGTCCCAGTGGCCCAGCGATATCTGTGACTCGACGAGGTTGTTCAGCACCCAGCCCTCGTTGTCCCGCAGGCCGCACTCGCGGGAGAACGCCAGCCCCTCCTGGGCGATGCGGACCGCCTCCCGGGAGCGCCCGACGGCCTCCAGGCAGGAGGGGATGTTGACGTAGGCGCGTCCGGCCTCGTTGCGCACGCACAGCTCGCGGGCGCGGTCGAGGACCGCGTGCATCTCCGCGAGACCGGCCTCGATGTCGCCCGCGTCGACCATCAGGCCGCCCAGGGTGAGACGGGCGTTGAGCTCGACCGGCTCCGCCTCGACCAGGCGGGCGTACTCGACGGCCCGTTCGGCCGCGGCGAGGCTCTCCGGGCCCGGCGCGTGCAGCATGCCCCAGCCGGCGGCCACGGCGAGGACCTTCGCGTGGACGGCGGACGGCGGCAGGCCGCGCACCAGCTCCTGCGCGGTGGCGATCTCGGGCCAGCCGTCGCCCCGGCCGAGGTTCGACATGAGCCGGGACCGCTCGGTCCAGAACCAGGCGGCGCGCTGGGGGTCCTTGCCACCGGAGGCCGTGGCGGGGTGGGTGTCGTCGTCGAGGAGCCTCAGCGCACGCTTGACGATCTTCAGCGCCCGTTCCCGCTCGCCGCACAGCCGGGCGGCGACGGCGGCCTCGGCCAGCAGGTCCAGGTAGCGCAGCGGGGTGGTGTCGGGGCAGCCGCACGCCGGGTAGGCCTCGGCGTAGTCGATGGGCCGCAGGGACGCGCGGACGTCCTCGGGCACGTCGTCCCACAGCTCCATGGCCCGCTCCAGCAGGCGCAGTTGCTCGGCGTGCGCGTGGCGCTTGCGGGCCTCCACGGCGGCCCGGAGCACGACGGGCAGCGCCTTGGCGGCGTCGTGCGCGTGGTACCAGTAGCTGGCGAGCCGGGTGGTCCGCTCGTCGGCCCGTACGAGACCGCAGTCGGCCTCCAGCGCTTCGGCGTACCGCCGGTTGAGGCGGGAGCGCTCGCCGGGCAGCAGGTCGTCGCTGACGGCCTCGCGCACCAGGGAGTGGCGGAAGCGGTACCCCTCGCCGTCGGGCACGGCGAGCAGGATGTTGGCGTTGACGGCGGCGCGCAGCGCCTCGATGAGGTCGTCCTCGGGCAGCCGGGCGACGGCGGCGAGCAGGCCGTACTCCACCGTGGAGCCGCCTTCGGCGACGATCCTGACGACCTTCTGGGCATCCTCGGAGAGCCGCTCCACGCGCACGAGCAGCAGGTCCCGGAGGGACTCGCTGAGCCCGCCGGGCTCGCAGCCGCTCTCCTGGCAGACGACGAGCTCCTCGACGAAGAAGGCGTTGCCGTCGGAGCGGCGGAAGATGTCGTCGACGAGGGCGGCAGCGGGCTCGGCGGCCAGGATGCCGGTGAGCTGGCGGTGGACCTCGGTGCGGGTGAACCGGGGCAGTTCGATCCGGCGGACGGTGCGCAGCCGGTCCAGCTCGGCGAGGAGGGGCCGCAGCGGGTGGCGGCGGTGGATGTCGTCGGCGCGGTAGGTGGCGACGACCACGAGCCGGCCGCGCGTGACGGTGCGGAAGAGGTAGGCGAGCAGGTGGCGGGTGGAGGCGTCGGCCCAGTGCAGGTCCTCCAGGGCGAGGACGACCGTGCGGTCGGTGGCGATGCGCTCCAGGAGGCGGACGGTCAGCTCGAAGAGCCGGGCGGTGCTGTCCTCGTTGTAGGGCTCCGGGCCGGCCGCGTCGCCCAACTCGGGGAGCAGCCTGGCCAGTTCGCCCTCCTGGCCCTGCGCGGCGGCGGCGAGCTCGTCGGGGAGCTTGCGGCGCAAGGAGCGCAGCGCGGTGGAGAACGGCGCGAACGGCAGCCCGTCCGCGCCGATCTCGACGCAGCCGCCGACGGCGACGACGGCACCCTGGGCGCACGCCTCGCCGAGGAACTCCTCCAGCAGGCGCGTCTTGCCGACGCCTGCCTCGCCGCCGACGAGCAACGCCTGCGGCTCCCCCGCGGTGGCGCGGGAGAGCGCCTCGGTGAGTGCGGTCAACTCACCGGCTCTGCCGACGAAGACGGGACTGACGGACCTGTTCTCCACGTCGCCGAGCATCGCACAGCCCTGTGACAACGCGGCACCGGATATCGGCACGGCGGCCATGGCGCGGGCCTCGCCCGTCCGTCAGGCCGCTGTCGCGAAGCGGTCGGGGTCGGTATTCACCCGCCCTCCGGGGGCTTGGTGGCCGGAGCGGCGGGCGAGGGCGCGGTCGGCCTTGCGGGCGGCCCGCGCGAGGTTCGCCAGCCGCCGGGCCTCGGCCTCGCGGACGAGGTCGGCGTGACGGGCGGCGTGCTGGAGTTCGTACGTGAGCATCGTGGTCTCCCTGGCGGTGTCGGGGCGTTTCGTGATGCCTCAACTCTCGTGCCCCAGGGGGGTCGGCCACATCGGGAGACTGCCGCATCTTGGGCGGGCAGGGGTCCTTAGGCGCGCGTAAGGACCCCTCAGGAGCCGGTGGTGGGCAGGGCCAGGAACAGGTCGGCGTACATGCCGGCGGACAGGATCAGGCCCAGCCCGCCCAGTACGGCTCCGGCCAGGGCCACCGCCCGGATCCACAGGGGGCGCTGGGGGCGGGTGAGCACGATGAGGCCGGTGATCAGGGCGACGACGGCGAACAGGCCGTTGACGAGGGCGGTGGTGTGCCAGGCGTCCCCGTAGATCTCGGCGATCTGCCGGCTGGGCGAGCCGCCCTGGGCGGTGGCGATCTGACCCATGAGCGTCTCGCGTTCGGAGGCGACGCGGCCCATCCAGGTGCCGGTGAGGGAGGCGATCCCGAGCGCCGTGGCGACGACGGCCGCCGCGGCCGCGGCGAGGCCGGTGGCGTGCGGGTTCCCCGGCTCGCCCGGCTCCTGCTCGAACTCGGCGGCGTGCTCGTCGTCGTACTCGGCCTGGTGGTCCTGGTGGCCGGCGGCCGTGTCGGGGGTGGCCCCGGGGGCGGTCTCGGGGGCGGTGCCGGACGTGGTGTCGGTGCCGGTGTCGGGCGTGGTGTCGGTCTTCGTCGTCGTGGGGTTCATGCGCGGCACGCTAGGTGCCGTTTCTGAGAGGCCCCTTAACGCGCCGCTTCACGCGCCTCCTGGCGGGCCTCGCGGCGAGCCTCGCGCCACTCCGGTGCCAGCACGGACCAGACCTCCATGTCGTGCCGTACGCCCCGGTAGGGGTAGCTCTCGCGGAGGACGCCGTCCTTGGTCATGCCGAGCCGCTTGGCGACGTTGATGCTCGCGGTGTTCGCCGAGGAGACCTGCCACTCGACGCGGTGCAGGCCGCGCTCGTACACCGCCCAGTCGATCAGGACGCGGACCGCGCGGGTGACCAGGCCCCGGCCGGACACCGAGGGCTCCAGCCAGCAGCCGGCCTCGCAGGTGCCGGCTGCGGTGTCCATGACCCGCAGGAGGACCCCGCCGACCAGGGTGCCGTCCAGCCAGATGCCGAAGATGCGGCCCGTGTCGGCGGCCGCCTTGTCGGCGTACGACTGGAGGAAGGCGCGCGTCGAGGGGAGGTCCGTGCAGACGGTCGGAAGGGCGACGTACCGTCCGATGTACTCCCTGCCCCGGTCCAGGTGGGCCAGGTACTCCTCGGCCTGCCACGGCTCCAGCGGCCGCAGTTCGGCTCCGTCGTCGCCCAGGGATATCGCGAACACCGTCGTGGCCCTCCTCGGCTATGGCACGAGCTGTCCGTCGTCGCTCGAGCGCTGCCAGGGGATCTTCGCACGGTCGGCATCGCGGCACTCGGGGTTTTCGATGCTGATGCGCGGCAGGACGCGGTCGAGCCAGCCGGGCAGCCACCAGTTCGCGCCGCCGAGCATGTGCATCAGGGCGGGCACCAGGAGCGTACGGAGGACGAAGGCGTCCAGGGCGACGGCGGCCGCCAGCCCGATGCCGAACATCGCGATGACCCGGTCCCCGGAGAGGACGAACGCCAGGAAGACGGCGATCATGATGACGGCGGCGGAGTTGATCACCCGGCTCGTCTCGGCGAGGCCGACGCGTACGGCCCGCCGGTTGTCACCGGTCTCCAGCCACTCCTCGTACATCCGGCTGACCAGGAAGACCTGGTAGTCCATGGAGAGCCCGAAGAGCACGGACACCATGATCACGGGCAGGAAGGGTTCGATGGGCCCGGCCCGGCCGAGGCCGAGCAGTTCGCTGCCCATGCCCCACTGGAAGATCGCGACGACGACTCCGAAGGCGGAGGCGACGGCGGCCACGTTCATCAGGGCGGCCTTCAGCGGGATGCCGATCGAGCGGAAGGCGAGCAGGAGCAGCAGGCAGCCCAGGGCGATGACGACGCCCACGAAGAGCGGCAGCTTGCCGATGATGACCTGGGCGAAGTCGTCGTAGCCGGCGGTGACGCCGCCGACGTACACGTCGAGGGAGGTGCCGTGCTCGGCGGTCGGCAGCACGTCGTCACGCAGCCGGTCGACGAGGTCGCTGGTCGCCTGCGATTGCGGCGCGGATTCCGGTACGACGGTGAGGACGGCCGTGTTGCCGCTGCCGCTGTACGTGACCGGGCTGACCGTTTCGACGCCGCCCGTGGCGCGCAGCGCGTCGGGGAGGGCGGCGAGGGCGACCCGGTCGTCGGCGCCGTCGAGCTCGGCGACGAGCGTGAGGGGGCCGTTGACGCCGGGGCCGAAGCCGTCGGCGAGCAGGTCGTACGCCTTGCGGGTGGTCGAGGCGGCCGGGTTGTTGCCCTGGTCGGAGGTGCCGAGGTGGAGGCCGAGCGTGGGCAGCGCCAGGACCAGCATGACGACGGCCGCGACGGCGCCCAGCAGCTTGGGGTGGCGCTCGACGAACGCCGACCAGCGGGCGGCGAACCCGGTCGGCAGCTCGGGCTCCGGGCCGTGCTCGACGAGCCGGGCGCGCTCGCGGCGCGACAGGGCGCGCATGCCGATGAACGACAGCAGCGCGGGCAGCAGCGTCACGGACGCGGCGACGGTGAGGACGACGGTGAGGCAGGCCGCGATGGCGACGCCGTTGAGGAAGCCCAGCCGCAGTATCAGCATGCCCAGCAGGGCGATGCAGACCGTGGCGCCGGCGAAGACGACGGCCCGGCCGGTGGTGGCGACGGCGTTCTGGGCGGCTTCGGCGACCGGGAGGCCGCGTTTGAGGCCCTTGCGGTGCCTGGTGACGATGAACAGCGCGTAGTCGATGCCGACGCCGAGGCCGATGAGCATGCCCAGCATGGGCGCGAAGTCGGCGACCGTCATG
This sequence comes from Streptomyces sp. NPDC031064, assembly GCF_055570965.1. NCBI lineage: Bacteria > Bacillati > Actinomycetota > Actinomycetes > Kitasatosporales > Streptomycetaceae > Streptomyces > Streptomyces sp. NPDC031064. The sequence goes on along the minus strand of NZ_JBVIGF010000002.1, from coordinate 689,210 downwards.
ACGTGGCCGAGCAGGCCGATGCCCGCGTAGGCGGTGCCGACGCTGACGAGGGCGGTGGCGATCGGCAGGAGGCTGGCGGCGAGGGAGCCGAAGGCGAGGAAGAGGACCACGGCGGCGACGGCCACGCCGACGATCTCGGCGGTGTGGGAGGCCGGTGCCTCGGTGACCGCGACGGCGCTGCCGCCGAGCTCCACCTGGACGCCGTCGCTCGCGGCCGCGCGGGCGGCGTCGACGACGGCCTGGATCCGGTCGGGCGGGAGCTCGTCGGCGGGCCGGTCGAAGGCGACCGTGGCGTAGGCGGTGCGGCCGTCCTGGCTGATCTGCCCGGGCGCGGAGTCCTGGGTGGCGGCGCCCGCGGCGGTGTGGGCGTCGGCCGGGGCGCCCTGGGGGGCCTGGGAGCCCTGGGGGCCCTGGGCGGTGGGGGCGTCGGGGAGCGTGTCGTACGGGCCGGTCACGGCGGCGACGCCAGGCAGCTCGGCGACGTCGTCGAGCATGGCGGTCATGCGGTCCTCGACGGCGGCCGCGCGGACGCTGCCCTTGGCGGTGTGCCAGACGATGGTGTCCCCGTCACCGCCCTGGCCCCGGAAGCCGTCCTCCAGGAGCGCCGCGGCGCGTCCGGACTCGGTGCCGGGGACCTCGTAGTCATTGGAGTACGCGGAGCCGGCGATCCCGGCGGCCGCCGTGACACCGACCAAGGCACAGAGCCAGAGCAGGACGGCGGCGAGGCGGTGCGTGATGCACCATCGGGCGAGGGCTGCCAACGGGTGTACTCCCTGAGTGGTTCGAGGTCTCTATCGGGGATTGCCCGTAAAGAACGCATGACCTACGTACCGCCACTCTGGCAGCCTAAAGAGATCGATTGTCCGTTTCGTGGCGATACTCACAGCCCCAGCGCGACGGCGCGTGGAAGCCCGGGCCAAAGGTCCTGGGCTTCCACGCGCCACCCGCGCACTCAGCCGGAGACGCTGGCGCGCCCGTTCTCGATGTGGCCCATCAGGCGCCGCCGGAAGCCGTCGGGGCCGGTGATCTCGACGTCGTACCAGCCGTGCGCGTCGGCGGCGGAGTGGACGACCGTACGGCTGCGGCCGGCCTTGACGGTGACCTGCCGGGTCCAGCCGTCGAGGTCCGCGTCGTCTACGTAGCCGAGGGGGCGGACCGTGAAGGTGACCGGGCCGCCGCCGGTGGCGGCCAGGGTGAGGTGCAGGTCGCGCTCGTGCGGATCGATGCGCGAGGTGACCTCGGCGCCGCCCGCCGCCCGGCCGGCGAACTCGCGGCGGAAGCCGTTCGGGCCGGTGATCGTGAAGCGGTACGCCTCCCGGGTAAGGGGCACCCTCCATTGCGCCGTGCCCCTTACATCGCGGTGCTGGGGCACGGTGAACTCCCCGGCGTACGGATACAGCGCGAAGTGCGCGCTCGCCCTGCCGGTGTTGCTCAGCGTGACCTCCAGGGCGCCGTCGCGGAGCCGCCCGTGCGCGTCCGGCTGGTACGGCAGGGGCCGCGCGGGGCGCGTGCCGGGCTCCTGGTCGGGCATGTGCTGGACCAGTGGCGGCTGCGGGCGCCAGCGGCCGGTGAACGGCGGAATGGCGCCCGGCCGCTCCACCTCCGGCTGCGGGCGGCCGCGCCGGAAGTCGAACGCCGACGTCAGGTCGCCGGTGACCTGGCGCCGCCACGGCGTGATGTTGGGCTCCTCGATCCCCGTCCACTTCTCCAGGAAGCGGATCACCGAGGTGTGGTCGAAGACCTCGGAGCAGACGTAGCCGCCCACCGTCCACGGCGACACGACCAGCAGCGGCACCCGGATGCCGAGCCCCGTGGGCAGCCCCTTCCACCGCTCGTCGGTGTTGTCCGCGGGCGGCACGGGCGGCGGGACGTGGTCGAAGAAGCCGTCGTTCTCGTCGTAGTTGATCAGTACGACGGTGTGGCGCCAGACGTCCGGATGGGAGCCGAGGGCGTCCAGCACCTTGTAGACGAGGGTGGCGGAGGCGATCGGGGACGAGGAGCCGGGGTGCTCGGAGTCGATCGCGGAGGGCACGAGGTAGGAGACCTCCGGCAGCGTCCCGGCGGCGACGTCCGCCAAGAAGGCGTCCGCGAGGGTGCCGGTCTCCACCCGCCGCAGCCCGCGCTCGAAGAGCGACCGCTCCTGGGCGGTGAGGGTGGCGACGCCCTCCTCCAGCGCGGCGAGGAGCCGGGCGCGCTCGGCGGCGTCCCGGGTGTCGCGGACGGCCGCGTAGAAGGACTCCATGTAGGTGTGGCCGCCGGTCCTGGCCAGCGCCTTGCGGGCGATCTTCTTGAAGGTGGTGAAGAACTCGATGTTGTTGTCGGTGAAGTTCTCCCACTCCGTGTACGTCTTCCAGGTCCGGCCCGCCTTCTCCAGGCGCTCGGCATAGGTCGGCCACGGGTAGCCGGGGTGGGTGCCCTCCGCGTACGCGGCGTTGGTGACGGCACGGGAGCCGTCGGCCTCGTACCCCGTCCAACCGCTCCACAGGTGGTTGCGGTTGGGGCTGGTCGAGGTGTGGATGGAGGAGTGGTAGGCGTCGCAGATGGTGAACGTGTCCGCGAGCTCGTAGTGCAGCGGGATGTCCTGGCGGTCGTAGTACGCCATCGTCGCGGCCGTCTTGGCGGAGACCCAGCCGTCCATCCAGCCGTCGCGCCAGGCCTTGGCGCCGCCGCCCCAGGAGTGGTCGAGGTCGCCGATGTACTGGAGGTCCTTCTTCTGCGTCTCGGCGGCGTCGCGGATGGGGAAGGGCAGCACGGTTCGGCCGAGCGGTCCGGGCTGCTCGAACACCGGCTTGCCGGAGGGCAGTTCGACGGCGTTGCGGTCGCCGAAGCCCCGGACGCCGCGCAGGGTGCCGAAGTAATGGTCGAAGGAACGGTTCTCCTGCATCAGGATCACCACATGCCTGACCGCCCGCAGCCCGCCCGAGGGAGGAGCGGCGGCCATCGCCGCCCGCAGCGAGGGCGGCAGCAGCGATCCGGCCGCGGCGGCGCCGAGGGCGCCTCCACCCAGCGCGAGCATCTTCCTGCGCGACATGTCCCGCGTTTCCCGCTGCCGCGAATTGTCCGGTGACAAGCTCGACCTCCCGTCGACGGCTCAATGGTTCGCCCTTGATCCATTGAGTGGTACGGCCGGGACGGTAGTGAGGGCGGGTGTCGACGGGAAGACCTGGCGACGACAGTGGCGTGAATGTCCAAGGCATGGACCAAAGAATCCAAGCGTTTCGCCCGAATGCACCCCGCTTTGCCGGAAACCGCCATGGCCACAACACGCCAGGTGCGCATGAGCCGCGGAGCCGGGGGCAGAAGCACCAACGCTCCCCCCACGGGACGGCACCAGGCCCCGCCACACCCCTCCCCCCGGTGGCGGGGCCCTCCGTGCCACGCCTCGGCCCCCGCACCCAGGATGTCCTGCGTACGGGGGCCGAGTGGTGCCTGCGAGCCGGCGTCAGCCTTCGACGCCGAGCTTCTCCAGGATGAGCTCGCGCACCCGGGCCGCGTCCGCCTGGCCACGGGTGGCCTTCATGACGGCGCCGACCAGGGCACCGGCCGCCGCGACCTTGCCGCCACGGATCTTGTCCGCGATGGCGGCGTTGGCGGCGATCGCCTCGTCCACGGCCGCGCCCAGCGCGCCCTCGTCGGAGACCACCTTGAGGCCGCGCTTCTCGACGACGGTGTCGGGGTCGCCCTCGCCGTTCAGCACGCCCTCGATGACCTGGCGGGCCAGCTTGTCGTTGAGGTCGCCGGACGCGACGAGCTGGGTCACCCGGGCCACCTGCGCCGGGGTGATGGGCAGCGCGTCCAGGGCCTTGCCGGACTCGTTGGCGTTACGGGCCAGTTCGCCCATCCACCACTTGCGGGCCTGGTCGGCCGGGGCGCCCGCCTCGGTCGTGGCGACGATCAGGTCGACCGCGCCCGCGTTGAGGATGGACTGCATGTCGTGCTCGGAGACGCCCCACTCCTCGCGCAGCCGGTTGCGGCGCACGCGCGGCAGCTCCGGCAGCTCCTCGCGGAGCTGCTCCACCCACTCGCGGGACGGGGCTACGGGCACGAGGTCGGGCTCCGGGAAGTACCGGTAGTCCTCGGCCTCCTCCTTGACCCGGCCGGACGTCGTGGAGCCGTCGTCCTCGTGGAAGTGGCGGGTCTCCTGGATGACCGTGCCGCCCGCGTTCAGCACGCCCGCGTGGCGGCTGATCTCGAACCGCACGGCCCGCTCGACGGACCGCAGCGAGTTGACGTTCTTCGTCTCCGAGCGCGTACCGAACTTCTCCACGCCCTTGGGGCGCAGCGACAGGTTCACGTCGCAGCGCATCTGGCCCATCTCCATGCGGGCCTCGGAGACGCCGAGCGCCTTGATGAGCTCGCGCAGCTCGGCGACGTACGCCTTGGCGACCTCGGGGGCGCGCTCGCCGGCGCCGACGATCGGCTTGGTGACGATCTCGATCAGCGGGATGCCGGCGCGGTTGTAGTCCAGCAGCGAGTGCGAGGCGCCGTGGATGCGGCCGGTCGCGCCACCCACGTGCGTGGACTTGCCGGTGTCCTCCTCCATGTGGGCGCGCTCGATCTCCACGCGGAAGACCTCGCCGTCCTCGAGCTGGACGTCCAGGTAGCCGTTGAAGGCGATCGGCTCGTCGTACTGCGAGGTCTGGAAGTTCTTCGGCATGTCCGGATAGAAGTAGTTCTTCCGGGCGAAACGGCACCATTCGGCGATCTCGCAGTTGAGCGCGAGGCCGATCCTGATGGCGGACTCGACGCCGACCGCGTTGACGACCGGGAGCGAGCCCGGCATGCCGAGGCAGGTGGGGCAGGTCTGCGAGTTGGGCTCGGCGCCCAGCTCGGTCGAGCAGCCGCAGAACATCTTGGTCCTGGTGCCGAGCTCGACGTGCACCTCGAGCCCCATGACGGGGTCGTAGGCGGCGAGGGCGTCCTCGTACGACACCAGTTCAGTGATGACGGTCACGGTGAAACTTTCCCTCTCAACTGAACAGGACGTCGTCGTCACCGATGCGCTTGAGCTCACGCACCAGAATGGCGAGGCCCGTCACGATGGCGGCGGCCGACACGGCGGCGTCGATCAGCAGAAGCGTGTCGCTCTCGCCACGCGCCTTGCGGACCTGCTTGACCACGCTCAGCGCGCCGAACGCGGTGGTGCCGATGGACAGATACGTACCGGCCTTCGACTTCTTGAAGCCCTTGGCCTTGGTCAGTGCGCTCACAGCGACGGAGCCTCCTCCAGCAGCGGGTGGCCCCAGCGTGCCACGAAGGCCGCCTCGACGGCCGCGCCGACCTTGTAGAGGCGGTCGTCCTTCATGGCGGGGGCGATGATCTGCAGACCGACCGGGAGGTTGTCCTCCGGCGCCAGGCCGCAGGGCAGCGACATGGCGGCGTTGCCGGCCAGGTTGGTCGGGATGGTGCACAGGTCGGCGAGGTACATCGCCATCGGGTCGTCGGCGCGCTCGCCGATCGGGAAGGCCGTGGTCGGCGTCGTCGGCGAGACGATCACGTCGACCTGCTCGAAGGCCTTCTCGAAGTCCCGCGTGATCAGCGTCCGGACCTTCTGCGCGCTGCCGTAGTACGCGTCGTAGTAGCCGGAGCTGAGCGCGTACGTACCGAGCATGATCCGGCGCTTGACCTCGTCGCCGAACCCGGCCTCACGCGTCAGCGCGGTGACGTCCTCGGCCGACTTCGTACCGTCGTCGCCGACCCGCAGGCCGTAGCGCAGGCCGTCGAACCGGGCGAGGTTGGAGGAGCACTCCGACGGCGCGATCAGGTAGTACGCCGACAGCGCCAGGTCGAAGGACGGGCAGTCCAGCTCGACGACCTCGGCGCCCAGCTCCTTCAGCAGCTCGACGGACTCGTCGAAGCGCTGGAGCACACCGGCCTGGTAGCCCTCGCCGCGGAACTGCTTGACGACGCCCACCCGCATGCCCCGCACGGAGCCGTTGCGCGCGGCCTCGACGACCGGCGGTACGGGCGCGTCGATGGACGTCGAGTCCAGCGGGTCGTGCCCGGCGATGACCTCGTGGAGCAGCGCCGCGTCCAGCACGGTCCGCGCACACGGCCCGCCCTGGTCGAGGCTGCTGGAGAACGCGACCATGCCGTACCGCGACACACCGCCGTACGTCGGCTTGACGCCGACCGTGCCGGTGACGGCGGCGGGCTGCCGGATGGAGCCGCCGGTGTCGGTGCCGATGGCCAGCGGCGCCTCGTACGACGCCAGCGCCGCGCTGGAGCCACCGCCCGAGCCGCCGGGGATCTTGGTCAGGTCCCAAGGGTTGCCGGTGGGCCCGTACGCGCTGTTCTCCGTCGACGACCCCATGGCGAACTCGTCCATGTTGGTCTTGCCGATGATGACGACGTCCGCGTCCCTGAGCTTCTTGGTCACGGTGGCGTCGTACGGCGGAATCCAGCCCTCCAGGATCTTCGAACCGACGGTCGTCGGCATGTCCTGGGTGGTGAAGATGTCCTTCAGCGCCAGCGGTACGCCGGCGAGCGGGCCGAGCTTCTCGCCCCGGCCGCGCTTCTCGTCCACGGCCCGGGCCTGGGCGAGGGCGCCCTCGCGGTCGACGTGCAGGAAGGCGTGCACCTTCTCGTCGACGGCGTCGATCCGGGCCAGGTGGGCCTCGGTCACCTCGACGGCGGTGAGCTCGCCGGACGCGATCTTCTCGGCGATCTCGGCGGCGGTGAGCCTGATGATGTCCGTCATGTTCTTAGTCCTCCCCCAGGATCTGCGGCACCTTGAAACGCTGCTGCTCCTGGGCCGGGGCGCCGGAGAGCGCCTGCTCGGGGGTGAGCGACGGACGGACCTCGTCCGCGCGCATGACGTTGGTCAGCGGCAGCGGGTGGGAGGTCGGGGGTACGTCTTGATCGGCGACCTCGGAGACGCGGGCGACCGCGCCGATGATGTCGTCGAGCTGTCCGGCGAAGTGGTCGAGCTCTTCGTCCTTCAGCTCCAGACGTGCCAGCCGGGCGAGGTGGGCGACCTCCTCGCGCGTGATGCCAGGCATGCAGCGATCCTCAGGGGTGAGTGTGATGGTTTTGGCCCAATCCTATGGGGCGGGGCGCTCTACCCGTTAAACGGTTTGCCCGAGGCCCCGCCGGGCGGGCCCGTGCCCGTGCCCATCCCCCACCGACCCGCAGTCGGCGTCCGGCCGGAGCGGGGCCGTGCAGGGTCGCCCCCGCAGAGGTTGGCGGCGAAGGCCGGGCTCCCTTTACCGGCACCCAAGGCCGCCGGCCTCGAGGAAGTGAGCCCGGAGGGGCCCCGCCCCCACCCACCGGCGGTGACCGCCCGCCCCACCGGTCCCGCACCCGGGGTCACCGGTGAAGGGCACCGCCCCAGGGGGCACCGGGCAAAGGCACCGCCCCGGCCCGTTGTGCCCACCCGTCCCGCCCTGCGGGACGACTGCCCACAACGGGGGGGACCCACCCACCAGGCGACCGACCACAACGGGGGAACCCACCCACCAGGAGACCGCCCACAGCGGGGGGACCGCCCAGGAGACCGCCCACAGCGGGGAGAGGGCCTGCCCGCCGGGCGACCGATCGCGGCGGGGGCCGACCACGACGGCGACCGATCGCGGCGGGGGCGGACCACGACGGCGACCGATCGCGGCGGGGGCCGACCACGACGGCGACCGATCGCGGCGGGGGCGGACCGCCCGGTAGGGCTACTGCACCACCTGGTCCGCGTCCTGGGGCGCGGGGGGGAGCTCGCGGGGCGGGCGGTGCCAGCCGGCTTCGCCGCGGGCGCGCAGCCAGGCCGTCGTCTCCGCCGGCGGCATCGCCGCGGCGACCAGCCAGCCCTGCACCGCGTCACAGCCCAGGTCCCGCAGCCGCTCCCAGGTCTCGTCGTCCTCGACGCCCTCCGCGACCACCAGCAGGCCCAGCGAGTGCGCCAGGTCGACGGTGCACCGGACGATCTCGGCGTCCTCGTTGTCGACCGCCAGTCGCGCCACGAACGAGCGGTCGATCTTGAGCTCGCTCACCGGGAGCCGCCGCAGGTGGACCAGGGACGAGTACCCGGTGCCGAAGTCGTCGAGGGACATCTTCACGCCGTGGCCCGTGAGCCCCGCCAGGGTGTCGGCGGCGCGCTGCGGGTCCTCCAGCAGGACGTGCTCCGTTATCTCGAGCTGGAGCGCGCCCGCCGGGACCCCGTGCCGGGCGAGCCGCGCCGCGACGGCGCCGGCGAAGCCGGGGGTGTGGACGTCGCGCGGGGAGACGTTCACGGCGACGGGGACGTTCAGCCCCTGGGCGCGCCACTTGGCGACCTGGCCGAGCGCGGTCTCCAGGACGTACTCCGTGAGGTGCGGCATCAGTCCGGAGGACTCGGCGATGGCGATGAACTCGTCGGGCGGGACCTTCCCGCGCTCCGGGTGCACCCAGCGCACCAGGGCCTCCAGCCCGGCGACGTGTCCGTCGAAGCGGACCTTCGGCTGGTAGTGGAGCTCGACGTCGCCGGCGTCCAGGGCGCGCCGCAGGTCGCCGAGGAGACCGAGCCGGTCGGGGGTGTTGGAGTCGCGCTTCGACTCGTACACCTCGACGCCCGTGCGGTCCCGCTTGGCCTGGTACATCGCCACGTCGGCCCGCTGGAGGAGCCCTTCGGCGTCCAGCGCGTGGTCGGGGAAGACGGCGACGCCCGCGCTGGCCTCCAGGACCAGGGTGAGCCCGTCGAGGTCGAGCGGCGAGGACAGCTCGGCGGCGAGCTGCCGCGCCACCCGCTGGGCGCTCGTCGTGGAGTCGGCGGTCGGCAGCAGTACGGCGAACTCGTCGCCGCCCAGCCGCGCCGCCTCCGCCCCGCGCGGGAGCGCGAGCCGCAGCCGGTCGGCGATCTGGAGCAGCAGCCGGTCGCCGGCCAGGTGGCCGAGCGTGTCATTGACCGACCGGAAACGATCGAGGTCGATCAGCACGAGCGCCGCCCTGACGCCCTCGCCCTCGGCCTCCTCCAGCGCGGTCCAGGTCCGCTCCAGCAGCCACTGACGGTTCGGCAGCCCGGTGAGCGGGTCGCGCAGTTGTTCCTCCGCCCGCGCACGGGCGATCCAGAGCGTGGAGTCCAGGGCGATCAGCGGCACGGCGAACAGCGGCAGCACCACCGGCAGGGAGACCGCGACGACACAGATCAGCGGCGCGATGCCCAGCAGCGCGACCGCCACCAGTCCCTGCCGCAGCAGCGCGGTACGGGCGGCCGTGGGCAGCCCGCCGCTCTGCGGGGCCAGCGTGTACCACAACAGCAGCCGGGTCACCACCAGGTACGCGGTGGCCGCCAGCGCCAGTTCCGGCACCGCCTCGATACCCCATTCGAGTGGCTGCCACGGCCGTTCGACCGTGGGCACGTCCCCGAACGCGGCGAGGACCAGTGCCGCCGACCCGATGCCGAGGATGTCGGCCGCGCCGTGCAGCAGGCCCTGCCGCCAGCGGTGCCGCCGCGCCGCGCCGACCAGGACGACGACGGCGAGGCTGACCAGTCCGGCGGGCACCCACCCGTACAGCAGCAGGACGGCGATGGTGAGCGCGGCGCCGGAGCCGGTGCCTCCCCACCACCGGTCGCGGCCGAGCGCGACCAGGTGGCCGACGATGATGCCGGTGAGCACGGCGAGCGACCAGCCGGCCGTGGATCCGGGGAAGAGCGCGTTGCCGCCGCTCACGGCGCCGTACAGCCCGGCCAGGAGGACGAAGGCGGCGACGGCCACGACGACGGTCGGGAGCCTGGATGCGATGCCCGCGCTGGCCGCGTACGCACGCGGCCGTGAGACCGGGGCGGCACTCTCGGTCGGTTTCATTCCGTCCCTCTCACAGCCGGCGGTGCCGTTGCCTCGCGATGGCCCGTTGTCATGCCGCCACGGCCGGAATCCACCCTGCGGCCGTGCACGACATGCGCCGTCTCAACAGTAGGCCGCGGAAGGCTTCGACGGGCAGCGCTCTACAGCTCTTGCCCGAATGCGGCCCGGCCACCCTTATCCATCTGGTATGCGCCGAACGGGTGACCTCCAGACACCGATTCCCGGCCTACTGTTCGAGCGGGACCGCCACCTCGCGCGCCGCGTCCGGACCCTGTTCGAGCAGGACTTGGAAGCCGTCCTCGTCCAGAACCGGAACCTTCAACTGCATTGCCTTGTCGTACTTGGAGCCGGGGTTGTCGCCCACAACGACGAAGGCGGTCTTCTTCGAAACGGAACCGGTCACTTTCGCTCCGCGGCTCTGGAGGGACTCTTTTGCGCCATCCCTGGTGTAGTTCTGGAGGGTGCCGGTGACGACGACCGTCAATCCCTCCAGCGGGCGCGGCCCTTCGTCCTCGCCCGTGCTCTCCTCCTCCATCCGCACCCCGGCGGCACGCCACTTGCGGATGATCTCCCGGTGCCAGTCCTCCTCGAACCACTGCTTGAGGGAGGCCGCGATGGTCGGACCCACGCCCTCGACGGCCGCCAGCTCCTCCTCGCTCGCCTGCTCGATGCGGTCGATCGAGCGGAACTCGCGCGCCAGCGCCTCCGCCGCCACCGGCCCGACGTGACGGATCGACAGGCCGGTGATGATCCGGGCCAGGGGGCGCTGCTTGGCGGCCGCGATGTTCTCCAGCATGGCCAGGGCGTTCTTGCGCGGCTCCCCCTGCTGGTTGGCGAAGACCGTGGCGATCTTCTCCTCGCCCGTCTTGGGGTCGCGCTTGGGCAGACCGCTGTCCTGGTCCAGGACGTACGCCTTGATGGGCAGCAGTCGCTCGATGGTGAGGTCGAACAGGTCGCCCTCGTCCACCAGCGGCGGCTCGGACGGCTCCAAGGGCTTGGTCAGCGCGGCCGCCGCCACATAGCCGAAGTTCTCGATGTCGAGGCACTTGCGGCCGGCGAGGTAGAAGAGCCGCTCACGCAACTGGGCCGGGCACGTACGGCCGTTCGGGCAGCGCAGGTCGACGTCGCCCTCCTTCATCGGCCGCAGCGGCGTCCCGCACTCGGGGCACTCGGCCGGCATCACGAACTCCCGCTCCGTGCCGTCCCGCAGGTCCGCCACCGGCCCGAGGATCTCCGGGATGACGTCACCGGCCTTGCGCAGCACCACCGTGTCCCCGATGAGGACGCCCTTGGCCTTCACGACGTCCTGGTTGTGCAGGGTGGCGAACTCGACCTCCGAGCCCGCGACCGTGACCGGCTCCACCTGCGCGTACGGCGTGACCCGGCCCGTGCGGCCCACCCCCACCCGGATGTTGACCAGCTTGGTGTTGACCTCCTCCGGCGCGTACTTCCAGGCGATCGCCCAGCGCGGCGCCCGTGAGGTGGAGCCCAGCCGGCCCTGGAGCGGGATCTCGTCGAGCTTGACGACCACGCCGTCGATCTCGTGCTCCACCGAGTGCCGGTTCTCGCCGAAGTACGCGATGAACTCCCGTACGCCGTCGATGTCGTCAACCACCTTGTTGTGCCGGGCGGTCGGCAGGCCCCACTCGCGCAGCAGCCCGTACGCCTCCGACAGCCGGCTGATCTCCAGGCCCTCGCGCGCGCCGATGCCGTGCACCACCATGTGCAGCGGGCGCGTGGCGGTGACCTTGGGGTCCTTCTGGCGCAGGGAACCGGCCGCCGCGTTGCGCGGGTTGGCGAACGGCTTGTCGCCGGCCGCCACCAGGCGGGCGTTGAGCTCCTCGAACTTCTCCATCGGGAAGTAGACCTCGCCCCGGATCTCCACCAGGTCCGGGATACGGTCGCCCTTCAGCCGGTCGGGCACGTCCGAGATGGTGCGGATGTTCGGTGTGATGTCCTCGCCCGTGCGGCCGTCGCCGCGCGTGGCCGCGCGCGTGAGGCGGCCCTTCTCGTAGGTCAGGTTGACGGCGAGGCCGTCGACCTTGAGCTCGCACAGGAAGTGGTACGCCGAGGTGCCGACCTCCTTGGCGACACGGTCCGCCCAGGCGGCCAGCTCCTCGTCGTCGAAGGCGTTGTCCAGCGACAGCATCCGCTCGCGGTGCTGGACGGCCGTGAACTCCGTCTCGTACGACCCGGCGACCTTCTGGGTCGGGGAGTCGGGCGTCCGGAGCTCCGGATACTCCTCCTCCAGCGCCTCCAGGGAACGCAGCAACCGGTCGAACTCGGCGTCGCTGATGACCGGCTGGTCCTTCACGTAGTACCGGAAGCGGTGCTCCTCGACCTGCTCGGCAAGCTGCGCGTGCTTGTCCCGTGCCTCCGCCGGCACGACATCGTGCTGTTCGACAGCCACCGTCATTCCTCCGTTACTGACGTCACTCAGGGTTGTCCGCGAGCGATCTCGCCGCCTTGACGCAGTGGGCGAGCGCGGCACGGGCGTACGCGGGCGAGGCGCCCGCCAGCCCGCACGACGGGGTGACCACGAGCGACTCGGCGAGAGTCCCCGGATTCAGCCCCAGCCTGCGCCACAGCGTCCTGACACCCATGACGCTACCGGCAGGGTCTGACAATGGGCCGTCGGTGGACCCCACGACGCCCGCGAACAGCTTTGTGCCGCCCTCGACCGCCTCCCCGATCTGCTCCTCGTCACGCTCGGTGAGCAGCGCGAAATCGAACGAGATACCCGCCGCGCCGGCCCGCCGCAGCAGCGCGAACGGCACGTCCGGGGCGCACGAGTGCACGATCACCGGACCGTCGTGGACGCTCATGACCTCCCGCAGCGCGCTTTCCACGACCTGCCGGTCCACCGCCCGGTAGGTGCGGTAGCCGCTCGCGGTCGGCACCCGCCCGCGCAGCACGGCGGTGAGGGACGGCTCGTCGAGCTGGAGCGCCACCCGCGCGCCCGGCACCCGGCGCCGCACCTCCGCGAGGTGGGCGCGCAGCCCCTCCGCCAGCGAGGCCGCCAGGTCCCGGCAGGCGCCGGGGTCGCCGAGCGCGGCCTCGCCGCCCCGCAGCTCCAGGGCGGCGGCCAGCGTCCACGGCCCCACGGCCTGGACCTTCAGCAGGCCCTCGTACCCCTGTGTGAACTCCTCCAGGGCGTCGAGGTCCTCGCCCATCCAGGACCTGGCCCGCCGGGTGTCCCGGCCCGGCCGGTCGCTGACCCGCCAGCCGCTCGGCTCGACGTGAGCGTACATCTCCACGAGCAGCCCGATCGTCCGCCCGATCATGTCGGCGCCCGGGCCGCGCGCCGGCAGCTCGGCGAGGTGCGGGAAGTCCTCGAAGGTCCCGGTGACGGCCTTGGCGGCCTCCCGCGCGTCGCCGCCGGGCATGGACCCGACGCCGGTGGCCGGGCCCCAACTGAAGTCGTCGCTGTCGGTCATCGTCCCGGCCGCACCGTCACGTCGTTGATCTCCGCGTCGCGCGGGAGGTCGATGGCCATCAGGATCGTCGTGGCGACCGACTCGGGGTCGATCCAGCGCGAGGCGTCGTACTCCTTGCCCTCCTGCTGGTGCACCTTGGCCTGCATGGGGCTGGCCGTGCGGCCCGGGTAGACGGACGTGACGCGGACGCCGTTGCCGTGCTCCTCCTGGCGCAGCGAGTCGGCCAGCGCCTTGAGGCCGTGCTTGGAGGCGGCGTACGCGGACCATTCGGCGTGCGCGTTCAGACCGGCGCCGGAGTTGACGAACACGACGTGTCCCTGGGACACCCGCAGTTGCGGCAGGAGCAGCCTGGTCAGCTCGGCGGGCGCGATGAGGTTGACCTCGAGCTGGCCGCGCCACGCCTTGGTGGTGAGGTCGCCGACCCGCCCGAGGTCGACGACGCCCGCGATGTGCAGCAGCGAGTCGAGCCGGTCGGGGAGGGTCTGGTGGGAGAAGGCCCAGGAGAGCCGGTCGGGACCCGCGAGGTCGCCGACGAGCGTGCGGGCACCCGGGTAGGTGTCGGCCAGTTCCTTGGCGCGCCCGGCGTCACGGGCCAGCAGGACCAGGTCGTCGCCCCGCTCGTGCAGGCGGCGGGCGACGGCCGCGCCGATGCCGGAACCCGCCCCGGTGATCATGTGTGTAGCCATACGGGCCATGCTCGCATCCTGAGGGCGGCCACCGGATCCCGGCGCTCCCCCGCGCGCAGCGCTACGGGGAATCCGGCACCCGGCACGGCTGTTGGACCGGCCATGACGACAGGACACCGCATCACCATCGAGCAGGGCACCGACCTCGTACGCGTGGTCCACGACGGACAGGTGGTCGCCCAGAGCCGCCGTCCCCTGCTGCTGCGCGAGACGGGCTACCCCGTGCGGTACTACCTGCCGGTGACGGACGTACGGATGGACCTCCTGTCCCCCTCGGACACCCGCACGCACTGCCCGTTCAAGGGCACCGCGTCCTACTGGTCGCTGCCGGGCGCGAAGGACGCGGCATGGGCGTACCCCGACCCCAAGCCGGAGGTCGCCGGGATCAAGGACCACCTCTGCTTCTACGGGTCCGGACGAGACGGGGATCAGGCCGAGACCGACGCCCGCCGGGTCGTCGTGGCGATCGTCGCCGAGCCGACGACGCGGGTGTCGTCGTAGAGGACGATCGCCTGGCCGGGGGCGACGCCCCGTACCGGCTCGGCGAAGGTGACGTGCAGTTCGTCGCCCTCGAAGGAGGCGGTCACCGGGGTTTCGCCGCCGTGGGCGCGGAGCTGGGCGGTGTAGGTGCCGGGGCCGGAGGGGGCCGTGCCGCACCAGCGGGGCTTGATGGCGGTCAGGGCGGTGACGTCGAGGGCCTCGGCGGGGCCCACCGTCACGGTGTTGTTCACGGGCGAGATGTCCAGGACGTAGCGGGGCTTGCCGTCCGGGGCGGGGTGGCCGATGCGGAGGCCCTTGCGCTGGCCGATGGTGAAGCCGTAGGCGCCCTCGTGGGTGCCGATCTTGGCGCCGGACTCGTCGACGATGTCGCCCTCGGCCTTGCCCAGGCGGGAGGCGAGGAAGCCCTGGGTGTCGCCGTCCGCGATGAAGCAGATGTCGTGGCTGTCGGGCTTCTTGGCCACGGCCAGACCCCGCCGCTCCGCCTCCGCGCGGATCTCGTCCTTGGTGGTGAGGGTGTCGCCCAGCGGGAACATCGCGTGCGCGAGCTGCTTCTCGTCCAGGACGCCGAGGACGTAGGACTGGTCCTTGGCCATGTCGGAGGCGCGGTGGAGCTCCCGGCTGCCGTCCTCGCGGGTCACGATCGTCGCGTAGTGGCCGGTGCAGACCGCGTCGAAGCCCAGCGCCAGGGCCTTGTCCAGCAGCGCCGCGAACTTGATCTTCTCGTTGCAGCGCAGGCACGGGTTGGGGGTGCGACCGGCCTCGTACTCGGCGATGAAGTCGTCCACGACGTCCTCGCGGAACCGCTCGGCCAGGTCCCAGACGTAGAAGGGGATGCCGATCACGTCGGCCGCGCGGCGGGCGTCGCGCGAGTCCTCGATCGTGCAGCAGCCACGGGCGCCGGTGCGGAAGGACTGCGGGTTCGCGGACAGGGCGAGGTGCACCCCGGTGACGTCGTGGCCGGCTTCGGCGGCGCGGGCGGCGGCGACGGCGGAGTCCACGCCGCCCGACATGGCGGCGAGCACACGGAGGGGGCGCTGGGGAGTCTGAGTCATAGCCCTACCAGGGTACGGGCCCCGGGAACCATGCTCACGTGCGTATGCGTTGACGATCACATGGACGGGAAAAAGCGGGGGACGGTCGGCCGTCGCGCGGTGCTGATCGGCGGTGGGGCGGCGGTCGTGGGCGCGGCGGTGCTGGCCCGGGACGAGCTGCGGCGGGCCTGGTACCGGGTTCCGGGGGTGGAGAAGGACCGCGTCGAGGGTGCGCTGGACCATCCGGGCGCGCAGTGGACGGCGGCGTCGCGGGCGAACTGGCGGCTGGCGGACCGCCCGGACGACTTCACCATCGACCGGGTCGTCATCCATGTCGTCCAGGGCGACTTCCCGACCGCCCTGAAGGTGTTCAAGGACCCGGAGCACGGTGCGGCGACGCACTACGTCGTCCGCAAGGACGGGCACGTCGCGCAGATGATCCGGGAGCTGGACGTGGCGTTCCACGCGGGCAACCGGGACATGAACGAGCGGAGCATCGGCATCGAGCACGAGGGGTTCGTGGACCGGCCGCAGGACTTCACGGCGGCCATGTACGCGTCGTCCGCGAGGCTGACGGCCGGGATATGCGCGCGGTACGGCATCCCGGTGGACCGCGAGCACATCATCGGCCATGTGGAGGTGGAGGGGACCGACCACACCGATCCGGGGCCGCACTGGGACTGGGACCGGTACATGAAGCTGGTACGGGACGCCTCGCGGGCGCCGCGGACGGCCGCCGGGACGGCCGCTAGCTGAGTCCCGCCGTCCGGGCCCGCTCCACCGCCGGGCCGATGGCCTTGGCGACCGCCTCGACGTCGGCGCGCGTCGAGGTGTGGCCGAGCGTGAAGCGCAGCGTGCCGCGTGCCAGGTCCGGGTCGGTGCCGGTGGCCAGCAGGACGTGGCTGGGCTGGGCCACGCCGGCGGTGCACGCCGAGCCGGTGGAGCACTCGATGCCCTGGGCGTCCAGGAGCAGCAGCAGCGAGTCGCCCTCGCAGCCGGGGAAGGTGAAGTGGGCGTTGGCGGGCAGGCGGCCCTCCGGGGCCGGGTCGCCGCCGAGGATGGCGTCCGGGACGGCCGTACGGACGGCGTCGACCAGTTCGTCGCGGAGGGCGCCGATCTCGCGGGCGTACTCCTCGCGGCGCTCGGCGGCCAGCCGGCCCGCCACCGCGAAGGCGGCGACGGCGGGTACGTCGAGCGTGCCGGAGCGGACGTGGCGCTCCTGGCCGCCGCCGTGCAGCACGGGCACGGGGCTGTACTCACGGCCCAGCAGCAGCGCCCCGATGCCGTACGGGCCGCCGATCTTGTGGCTGGAAACCGTCATGGCGGCGAGGCCCGAGCCGGCGAAGCCGACCGGGACCTGGCCGAAGGCCTGGACGGCGTCGGAGTGCAGCGGTACGTCGAACTCGCGGGCGACGTCGGCCAGTTCGGCGACCGGCATGACGGTGCCGATCTCGTTGTTGGCCCACATCACGGTGGCGAGGGCGACGTTCGCCGGGTCGCGCTCGATGGCCTCGCGGAGCGCTTCGGGGTGCACGCGCCCGTAGCGGTCGACGGGCAGGTACTCGACGGTGGCGCCCTCGTGCTCGCCGAGCCAGTGGACGGCGTCGAGGACGGCGTGGTGCTCGACGGGGCTGGCCAGCACCCGGACGCGGCGCGGGTCGGCGTCCCGGCGGGCCCAGTACAGGCCCTTGACGGCGAGGTTGTCCGCCTCGGTGCCGCCGGAGGTCAGGACGACCTCGCTGGGGCGTGCGCCCAGCGCCTCGGCGAGGGCCTCGCGGGCCTCCTCGACGGTACGGCGGGCCCGGCGGCCGGCGGCGTGCAGCGAGGACGCGTTGCCCGTCACGGCGAGCTGGGCGGTCATCGCCTCGATCGCCTCCGGCAGCATCGGAGTGGTCGCGGCGTGGTCGAGGTAAGCCATGGTGCAACGATTCTACGAGCCCCCCGCCGACGGAGTATCAGCGCCGTATCGGCCGTATGGGACCCGGCGTCAGGCGATGCTCCAGGAGACCGTTCCGTCCAGGCTGACCAGCGTGGCGAGCAGGGCCAGGTCGGCGATGCCGAGACCGAGGCCGAGCAGGGCCCGCCCACGGCGGGTGGTGCCGCGCCGCAGTGCGAGGACGGCGAGGCCGATGGCGATGGGCCCGAGCAGGATGTTCATCACCAGCAGGCCCACCAGCCCCAGGACGAACGCAGCGACGGCCATCCCGTCGGCGTCACGGACACGGCTCCCGGTCCGGGAGCGCGGGGTCGAGGTGGTGAGTTCCATGGCGGTCTCCTCAGCGGTGCTGTCGTTAGCGGTGCTGTCGTTCCCGGATCGCGAAGATCAGCAGCCAGGCGCCGATGACGGCGGCGGCGACGAGAGTGACCGGGACCGGTACGTGGGCCGCGGTCCCGATGACGACACCCAGCATGAGCAGGGCGGCGACGATGAAGAACATCCGATGACCTCCCTCGGTCCTCTGTAGGGGCTGAATCGGAAAACAGTTGTTCACTGACTACCCAGTCTAGCGAGTGCCATCACTGGAGCGTCCGGGAGAACGGTTGTTTACTGAATGGCATGAGTCACACCTCCGGGATCCGGCAGGCCCAGAAACAGAAGACCCGTCAGGCCCTCCTGGACGCCGCCCTTCAACTCCTGGAGGGCCAGAGCCTGAGCAGCCTCGGCCTGCGCGAGGTGACCCGCGCGGTCGGCGTCGCCCCCGCGGCCTTCTACCGGCACTTCCGCGACACCGCGGACCTCGGCGTCGCCCTCGTCGACGAGGCCCTGGGCAGCCTGCACGGCACGATCCGTACGACCCTCGCGGCGACCGGCGACAGCGACGAACGGATCGCCGCCACCGTCCGGTTGATCGCCGGCCTCGTACGCGAGTACCCCGCCCACGTCCGGTTCATCGCCCGCGAACGGCACGGAGGCGTGGCGCCCGTACGCGAGGCGATCGGCGGCCAACTCGACCGGTTCGCACGGGAGGTGGCCGACGAGCTGGCCGGGCACCCCGAGAGCACGGGGTGGGAGCGGGACGACCTGCTCATGCTCGCCGGGCTGTACGTCGACCACATGGTGATGACCGCCTCGGCGTTCCTGGCGACCCCGCCCGACGCCTGGGACCGCGTGGCGCGCACCGCGCGGCGGCAACTGCGGCTGGTCAGTCTGGGGCGCCGCCACTGGCTGGAGTGACGTCCGCGTACAGGGCGAGCACCCCCGCCGCCCGCCGCGCCAGTTCGGCGCGCACCTCGGGCGGGTCGAGAACCTCCAGGTTCGCCCCGAAGGCCAGCAGCGCGCGGGTGTGCGGCACGTCCGGGAAGGCGAGCTCGATCCGGGCCCACTCCCCCGCCGGCTCCGGCTCCGGCTCGCCCGTCAACAGCCCGCCGTGCAGGCGCGTGAAGAGGTCGAGGCGCGACAGGTGGACCCTGGCCCGTACGCGCAGCCCCGCCGGGCGCTCCTCCACCTGGCGGCGCAGCACCTCCCACACGTCCGCGAGCTCCACCCCGGCCCGCCGCCGCACCGGGGCGTCGGTGACCGTCGCCCGCCGGATCCGGTCGGCGCGGTAGAGGCGGGGCGCGCCCCGGTGGTCCGCCGCCAGGTACCAGACTCCCGCCTTCGCCACGAGCCCGTACGGATCGACGGTGTACGTCCGCGCCTCCTCCGCACCGCTGTGGCGGTAGCGCAGCCGCAGCCGCCGGTCCGTGAAGACGGCGTCGTGCAGGACGTCCAGGTCCACAGCGGGGCTCGGGCCGCGCAGCCAGCGGTCCGGGTCGACGAGGATGCGGCGGCTGGTCAACTCGGCGGCCGGGCGGTGCGGTTCCGGGAGGGCGGCCATCACCTTGCGGAGCGCCGAGCCGAGGGCCCGGTCGAGCCCGAGCGCGGCGTGGGCGCCCTGGGCGGCGAGGACGAACAGGGCGCGCGACTCGTCGGCGGTCAGCCCGGTGACGTCCGTCCGGAAACCCGGCAGAAGGGCGATGCCACCGTGCCGGCCGCGCTCGGCGTAGACGGGGACACCGGACGCGGAGAGCGCCTCGACGTCCCGGTAGATGGTGCGTACGGAGACGTCGAGGCGCTCGGCGAGCTCGGTGGCGGGGACGAGGCCCCGCGTCTGGAGCAGCAGGAGGATGGAGAGCAGCCGGTCGGACTTCACCCCAGGGACATTAACCCCGTGGTGCGCGCGCGAGTTGACGGGACTGGGCCACCAGGCGGTCGGCGCTGTCCCATACTTCGGCGTCCTCCTCCAGGAAGCCGCCCGCGAGGTTGCGGGTGGTGATGGAGACCCGCAGCGGGCCGGGGGCGGGGCGGCAGCGTATGTGGGTGGTGAGCTCGACGGTCGGGGTCCAGCCGGTGAGGCCCAGCTCGAAGGAGGTCGGGGGCAGGGCGTCCACGGTGAGCAGCAGGGACAGCGGGTCGGGCTCGCGGCCGTCGGCCAGGCCGAACCAGCCGCGCATCTCGCCCTTGCCGGACGGGGCGCCGACGGCCCAGCCCAGGGTGGTGGGGTCGAGCTTGATGTCGAGGCGCTCGGTGATGGCGGAGGAGCCCGGGATGGGCGCCGGGCCGTCGGACGGGCCGAGGCAGTGCTCGCGTGGCGGGATGGCGGGCGGCTTGGCCGTGGTCCGTACGTCGTCGGGCAGGGAGTCGAGGTCACCGTAGGAGGCGAGGACCCGGATGCGCTCGACCTCGGTGCCGTCCTCCGCGTACTGGAAGAGCGAGGCCTGTCCGGTGGAGAGCGTGCGGCCGGTGCGCACCGTCTCGGTGCGGATCACGGCGGGGCCCGGCACGGACGGCGTCAGGTAGTGCGCCGAGATCGTGAACGGGTCGGGGTGCGGCAGGGCGTCGCCGAGCGCACGGCCGAGCAGGGCGAGGAGGTAGCCGCCGTTGACGGCCTGGATGATCGTCCAGCCGGCGGAGAGCTCCGCGTCGTAGACGCCGGGCTCCCGGAGGGTCACCGCGGTGTCGCGGTCGAACTCGCTGTCCATGCCCGGCACAGTACAACAGGAAACTACTAAGCGGTAGCTTTCCCCGGGAGCTGCTCCTCGGAGGCGGCGGAGCGGCGGTTCCAGGCCCGGGGCGCCCGCCAGTGGAAGCGCATGGCCAGCAGGCGGAGCAGGAACGTGGTCAGGGCGGCGAGGGCGCTGGTGAAAGGGTTCAGCATCTCGAAGCGGATGCAGAGGGCGACCATGGTGGCCCCCACGATGGCCGGCACCGCGTACAGGTCGCGGTCCCAGCGCAGCAGCGAGGGCACCTCGTTGGCCAGCACGTCGCGCAGCACGCCGCCGCCGACTCCGGTGGCCAGGCCCAGCACGGCGGAGAAGGTGAGGCCGAGGCCGTGCTCGTACGCCTTGGTCGTCCCCGCGACGCAGAAGAGGCCCAGCCCGGCGGCGTCGAAGACGTTCACGGCCGCCTGCGTGCGCTCGACGACCGGGTGGAGGAAGAAGACGAGCACGGTGGCGACGAGGGGCATGAGGAAGTAGCCGAGGTCGGTGAACGCGGCGGGCGGTACGGCGCCGATGACCAGGTCACGGAACAGCCCTCCGCCCAGGGCGGTGACCTCGGCGAGGACGGCGATGCCGAAGACGTCGAAGTTCTTGCGCACGGCGAGCAGGGCGCCCGAGATCGCAAAGACGAAGATGCCCGCGAGGTCGAGCGCGTGTTGCACGGAGGGGGTGAAGAATTCCTGGAGCACCGCCCAATTGTGCCGGTTCCCCCCGGGGGCTCCGCGCCCGCCGGACGGCTGCCCCCGGACGCGTCGTCCCGGCGCCCCCGTGCTCGGCCCCCGTGCCCGGTGCCCGCGGGGCGCCCCGCCGGGCTCGGTCGCCGTCGGGGCCGCTCCGGGGATCGTGTCCTGGGCTCTCCTTCGCAAGCTCAGTCGCTTTACGCCCAGAACACGACCCACTGCGCGTCCCCTTTCGTGGCCGGCCCGGGGCGCCGGTCACGGGGGGGGCCGCTCCCGGACGGTCAGGGCTTCTTCGGGGCGTCGTCCTCCGAGGACGGGGCGGAAGGCTCCGTCCCCGCCGTCCTCGTCGCCGCCACGATCTCGATCGCCTCGCCCGACGAGGCCAGGGGCGCGTCGCCCGGGGCCTGGTCCGGGGCGTTCTCGGGGTGGTGGCAGGCGACGCGGCGGCCCGGGGCCAGCTCCAGCAGCGGCGGCTCCTGGGTACGGCACATCTGCGTGGCCTTCCAGCAGCGGGTGTGGAACCGGCACCCGCTCGGCGGGGCGATCGGCGACGGCACGTCGCCCTTGAGCAGGATGCGCTCGCTCTTGGCCCCGCGCCGCCTCGGGTCCGGTATCGGGACCGCCGACATCAGGGCCTTGGTGTACGGGTGCATCGGCGCCTCGTACAGCGGCGTGCGGTCCGAGAGCTCGACGATCTTGCCCAGGTACATCACCGCGATCCGGTCCGAGACGTGCCGGATGACCGACAGGTCGTGCGCGATGATCACGTACGTGAGGCCCAGCTCGTCCTGGAGGTCGTCCAGCAGGTTCACCACCTGCGCCTGGATCGACACGTCCAGCGCCGAGACCGGCTCGTCCGCGACGACGAGCCGCGGCTTCAGCGCCAGGGCGCGCGCGATGCCGATGCGCTGGCGCTGGCCGCCCGAGAACTCGTGCGGGTAGCGGTTGTAGTGCTCGGGGCTCAGCCCGACCCGCTCCAGAAGGCCCTGGACCTCCTTCTTGACCCCGCCCTCCGGCTCGA
Organism: Streptomyces sp. NPDC031064; assembly: GCF_055570965.1. NCBI lineage: Bacteria > Bacillati > Actinomycetota > Actinomycetes > Kitasatosporales > Streptomycetaceae > Streptomyces > Streptomyces sp. NPDC031064. The sequence continues at coordinate 667,104 of NZ_JBVIGF010000002.1, read as the reverse complement.
CGCCCTGGAGCCGGAACGGCGCGGAGACGATCGAGCCGATGGTGTGCCGCGGGTTCAGCGAACCGTACGGGTCCTGGAAGATCATCTGGATGTCGCGCCGCAGCGGCCGCATCCCGCCCGTGCTCAGGTGCGTGATGTCGGTGCCGTCGAACTCGACCTTGCCGCCGCTCGGCTCCAGCAGCCGCGTGATCAGCCGGCCCATCGTCGACTTGCCGCAGCCCGACTCGCCGACCACGCCGAGGGTCTCGCCGCGGCGCACCTCGAAGTCGATGCCGTCGACGGCCTTCACGGCGCCGACCTGCCGCTGGAGCAGGCCCTTCTTGATGGGGAAGTGTTTGACCAGGCCCTCGACCTTGAGCAGGGTCTCGGACGTCTGGGAATCCGTCGTGGCTTTGGTGTCGGTCACAGCTTCGGCGCAATCTCTTCGGTCCAGATCCGCGTGCGCTCCGCCCGCTCCATGTGGCAGGCGGAGAAGTGGCCGGAGCCCACCTCACGCAGTTCCGGGCGCTCGGTGCGGGTGATCCCGCCCTTGGGCACATCCGCGTACGGGCAGCGCGGGTTGAAGGCGCAGCCGCTCGGCACGTTGATGAGGGACGGCGGCTGGCCCTTGACCGGGATGAGCCGGTCGGTCTGGTCCCGGTCGATACGGGGCATCGACCCGAGCAGGCCCCAGGTGTAGGGGTGCTGCGGCTCGTAGAAGATCTTGTCGACCGGGCCGCGCTCCACGCACCGGCCGCCGTACATCACCAGGATGTCGTCGGCGATCTCGGCCACCACGCCCAGGTCGTGCGTGATGATGACGACCGCCGAGCCGAACTCCTTCTGGAGGTCCCGGATCAGGTCGAGGATCTGCGCCTGGACGGTGACGTCCAGCGCGGTGGTCGGCTCGTCGGCGATCAGCAGCTCGGGGTTGTTGACCAGCGCCATGGCGATCATCGCGCGCTGGCGCATACCGCCCGAGAACTCGTGCGGGTAGGAGTCCACGCGCTTGCCGGGCTCGGGGATGCCGACGCGGTCCAGCAGCTCGATGGCGCGGGCGCGGGCGACCTTCTTCGGCACCTTGTTGTGGATGCGGTACGCCTCCACGATCTGGCTGCCGACGGTGTAGTACGGGTGCATCGCGGACAGCGGGTCCTGGAAGATCATCGCCATCTCGCGGCCCCGAAGCCGCCGCACCTCGTCGGGGTCGGCGCTCACCAGCTCCTTGCCGTCGAGCCAGATCTCGCCGCTCACCCGTACGTTCTTGCCGCGTGCGCCGAGCCGGTGCAGGCCCATGATCGCGAGCGAGGTGACCGACTTGCCGGAGCCGGACTCGCCCACGACGCCGAGGGTCTTGCCCTTCTCCAACTGGAAGGAGAGCCCGTCCACCGACTTGACCAGGCCGTCGTCGGTCGGGAAGTGCACCTTGAGGTCGCGTACGTCGAGGAAGGCGCGCGGTTCGGAGGTGCCGGGGCGGTCCTCCACCACGGCGCCGGTCTTGGACAGTTCGGTCATGACACCCTCACGCGCGGGTCGACGACGGCGTACAGAAGGTCAACCACGAGGTTGAGGAAGACGACGAAGAACGCCGCGAGCAGTGTGACGCCGAGGATCGGCGGCAGGTCGTTGTCGGTGATCGACTTCACCGCGTACTCGCCGATGCCGTGCAGCGAGTACACCGACTCGGTGATCACCGCGCCGCCGAGGAGCAGGCCGATGTCCATGCCGAAGACGGTGACGATCGGGGTGAGCGCGGCCCGCAGGCCGTGCTTGGCGACGACCCGCCGCTCGCGCATGCCCTTGGCGCGGGCGGTGCGGATGAAGTCCTCGCTCATCGCCTCCAGCATCCCGGAGCGGGTGAGGCGGGCGTAGATCGCCGCGTACAGCAGGGCGAGGGAGCACCACGGCAGGAAGAGGGTGTTCGCCCACTGCGAGGGGTTCTCGGTGAACGGGACGTACGTCCGGCCGAAGATCTCCAGCTCGTAGCTGAAGAGCAGCAGGAAGAGCTGGGCGGTGAAGAAGATGGGCAGGGAGACGCCGGCGAGCGCGCCGCTCATGGCGGCCCGGTCGAAGAACGAGCCGGGCTTGAGGGCCGAGATGACGCCGACGACGATGCCGGAGACCAGCCACAGCACGGCCGCGCCGATGGCGAGGGAGATGGTGACCGGGAGCCGGTCGACGAGCTGCGGCCAGACCTCCAGGTTGGTCTTGAAGGAGTAGCCGAAGCAGGGCGCGTCGCACTGGACGGTGGTGGGACCCCGCTCATAGGTGGCGCCGGTGACGATTCCCCTGATGAAGTCCCAGTACTGGACGTAGACCGGTTCATCGAGGCCAAGATTCCGCTTGACCGCCGCGATGTCCGCGGGCGTGGGGTTCTTGCCGATGTACTGCTGGGCCAGTTGATCGGCGGTCTGGCCGGCCAGCTTCGGCAGGATGAAGAAGATGCCGAAGGTGACCGCCGTGACGACCAGCAGCAGGATCACTGCCGCGATCAGCCGGCGGATGATGTACGAGATCACGGGGACCGGCGCCGGTGCCCGCGGGCCGCACCGTGGATGCGGGGGCCCGCGGGCACCAATGCCTTCACCTGCCTTCCGGGGCTACTTCTTCGTGGTGCCGATGTTGAGGTAGTCGTACTGACCGCTCCAGGCCGCCGAGGCGACCATGTTGGTGCCGTGCGGCGAGCGGTAGTTCAGAACCTTGAAGTACGACAGCGGGACGATGGCCGCCTGCTCCATGACCTTCTTGTCGACCTCGACGTACGCCGTGTTGCGGGCGTTCTCGTCGGTGTTGGCGATGGCGTCGTCCAGCAGCTTGTTGATCGTCGGGTCGTTCAGCTCCGACAGGTTGGTGTTGCCGGACTGGCCGATGGCCTTGCCGTGCACGATCTGCTGGAGGTAGCCGTAGCCGGTCGGCCAGTCGGCACCCCACTGCATCATGATCAGACCGATGTTCTCCTTCTTGGTGAAGGACGGGACACCGGCGTAGTCGCTGAAGTACTTGCTGCCCGGGTACTGCTTGATCTTGGCGTCGATCCCGACCTTCTTCAGCGAGGCGACGACGGCGGTGGCGGCGTCGACCTCCTGCTGGCGCTCACTGCGGGCGGAGATGAAGGTGGAGATCTTCTCCTGGCCGCAGGCCTTCAGGTGCTGCTTGGCCTTGGCGACGTCGCCCTTGTTGCCCTCGGAGGGGTACAGGTCGAACTTCTGGTGGCCGGGGAGGTCGTTCGGCATCACGGTGGTGGCGATGTCACCGCGGATCGGGCCGCCCATCGCGGTCTGCACGGAGACCTTGTCGATGGCGTACTGCACGGCCTTGCGGCACTCGACGTTGTCGAACGGCTTCACCTTGGTGTTGATCGCCGTGTAGACGAGCCGGCCGCCGTAGGTGTTGTCGGTGTTGGCCTTCAGGTCTTCCTTGGACAGGATCTCCGCCTGCGTCTGGGCGTCGACGCCACCGCCCTTGAGGTCGGCGATGATGTCGCCGGACATCAGGTCCTTGTCGATGGTGGCCTGGTTGACCTTGAGGTTCAGGACGATCTTGTCCGGGTACTGCTTGCGCAGCGGGTCGGTCTTGGCGTCCCAGTGCTCGTTGCGGACCAGGACGACCTGCTGGCCGTCCTTGTACGTCTCGAACCGGTACGAGCCCGTGGAGAGGATGGACTTGGTGTAGTCCGCGCCCTTGTCCTTGGCCCTCGGCACCGGGGCGGTCTGCGGGGCGCTGACCAGGTAGTCGAAGTCCGCGAACGGCTTGTTGAGCTTGAAGACGATGGTGTGGTCGTCCGGGGTCTGGATGGACTCCAGGCCCTTCTCGCTCTTGTCCTTGTACGGGCCCTTGTACTTGGCCGGGTCCGCGAGGAGCTGCTGGAAGTAGTTCGGGCCGTTGGACAGCACGTCACGCGCGAAGTTGGAGCGCTCGACGGCGTACTTGACGTCCTTGGCCGTGACCGGCGTGCCGTCGCTGTACTTGACGCCCTTGCGGATCTTGTACGTCCAGGTCTTGCCCCCGTCGCTGGGGACACCCATGCCCTCGGCGAGGTCGGCGACGAGCTCGTTGCCCTTCTCGCCGGGGCCCGGCTTGAAGGTCGTCAGCGGGCGCGCGTAAAGGCGGCTGAAGTTGTAGATGAAGGAGTAGTACGTGTTGCCCGGGTCGAACGACTCGGGAGCGTCGGCCATCGCGTAGGTGACCGTTCCGCCCTTCTTGTCCGAGGCGTTGACGACACCGGTCGTCGCGGCGTTCGCCTTGGCATTGCCCTTGGCGCTCTGGCCGTCGTCCGCCTTGCTGCAGCCCGCGAGGAGCAGGCTGGCACTGCTGACGACCGCGATCGCGGCCACTGCTGACCTTCGCATTTTCGTCGAACTCCCCTTTGTTTTCGGAAACATGTCGGTACGTTCCCGGCCCGTTGGTGCGGCCGCCATGGGTGACGTGGCAGACGTCAGCGGCTGCGCGGGTCGAGAGCGTCCCGAAGGCCATCACCGAGCAGGTTGAAGGCCAGTACGGTGATGAAGATCGCGAGGCCGGGGACGAGCATGAACTGCGGATCAACCTGGAAGAAGTTGACCGCCTCCCTCAGCATGCCGCCCCACGAAGCCTGCGGTGGCTGGATTCCGACGCCGAGGAAACTGAGCGACGCCTCGAAGATGATGTTGGTCGGAATGAGCAGTGTCGCGTAGACCGTGATCGGCCCCACGAGGTTCGGCAGCAGCTCGCGGAAGAGGATGTACGGGCCACGGGCCCCCATCCCGCGCGAGGCGTCGATGAACTCGCGTTCCCTCAGGGCGAGGGTCTGGCCGCGCACGATACGTGCCATGTAGGGCCAGTTGAAGAACCCGATGACGAAGATCAGCACGCCGATGTGCAGGGGCAGGCCCTCCAGACCGAAGGCACCGCCCTGGAGCGTCGCCGAGATGGCGATGGCGAACAGCAGCAGCGGGAACGCCAGGAAGGTGTCCATCAGCCGGCTGATGAAGGTGTCCACACGGCCGCCGTAGTACCCGGCGATCAGGCCGAGCACCACGCCGATGACGTTGGACAGGATCGTCGCACCGAAGGCGACGACCAGCGAGACCCAGGAGCCCTCCAGGATCCGGGCGAGGATGTCGCGGCCGAACTTCGGGTCGACGCCCAGCGGGTGGTCCCAGCTCATCCCGCCGAACCCGCCCTTGGGGAGCGAGGTGTTGGGATCGACCAGGTCCTGCTGGAAGGCGTTCGGGTCCAGGCCCAGCAGCGCCTGGAGGGGCCGGGAGAGCATGGCGACCAGGATGAGCAGGACGACGATCACTCCACCGGTCACTGCCATCTTGTCCCGCTTGAAGCGGGTCCAGGCGATCTGACCGAGTGAACGACCTTCGATCTGCTTGGACTTGACGCCTTCAAGTACGGCCTCAGGCGCCGCCTCGGCCTGTGATCCGGTGGTCTCAATGGGTGCGGTCATCGTCCCTCGTGCTCGCCCGTGCCGACGGTCGCCGGCAGTGCTCGACGAACCGTCCGGGTCTGCGGCACGGTCCGTTCAGGGAGTGCGCGAATGCGCTGCACGCATGTGCGACGCCCCCTGGTTGGGGGGAGTCTTCAATGGGTTCACGATCACCCGCCAGACCTCACCGGGAATGTTTGCGCAACCGTGATGCGGGTTGCCGGCTTCCGTTATCCGGACGCAGTGATCGCCTCAGCGGACCAACTCGGCCACTATCGAAGCGAAACGGACACTCCGGCGGTCACCCTGCGGACACCGCCGTCGTCACCCGGCGGTCACCCTCACGGTCGCCGCGCGGTCGTCCCCGCGGTCACCCTCGCGGTCACCCTCACGGTCGCCGCGCGGTCGTCCTCGCGGTCACCCTCGGGGCGGGTAGCCGTACCCCGTGCCGGGCACGATGGGCGCGGTGGCGTGCGCCTCGCGGTCGTAGAACGGGCGGGCGTTGGCCCGCAGCCACATCGTCACCGGGTCGTACTCGTCGGACATCGCGACCGTCGACACGGGCAGGCCGTCGGGGACGGCGGTGACGGACTGGGCCATCATCGCGCGGACGGCATCGACCGACGCCTGGCCGGTGTCGTACAGGTCCAGGCCGATGGCGAGGTACGGGGTGCCCAGGGCGGGCTGGACCCAGGCGCGGCGCAGCGAGCGGACGGCGGGGGTGCGGTGGGCGTTCTGCGTGAGCAGGGCGTAGAACTGCGGGATCTGGATGGCCGGTTCGGACAGCTTGAGCGGGCCGGCGGGCATCCGGTCCAGGCCGGTGGCGATGCGGCGCAGGTCGGGCCAGGGGATGCCGACGCCGCCGCCCGGGGCGTGCGGATTGAGCCAGATGCCCCAGCGGTCGGGGTAGAGGGCGCGGGCGATGTCCCGGCCGCCGATGACCTCGTGGGCGCGGTTCCAGCCGGAGACGGCGAGCTCCTGGGCGGAGGTGACGCACGGGGCGTAACCGAGGCCGTCGACCTCCATGTTCCCGTACTGGGCGTCGGGCGAGCCGGCCTGGCCGTGCCAGAGCAGCATCCAGAGCCGGCCTTCGGCGAGGGCGTGCAGGAGCGCCTCGTACGCGTCGTAGCGTCCGGGCGTCACCTGGCTCAGCAGGTGCTCGACCTGCCCGGCCGCCGCTCCGGCCGCCGCGGTGCCTGACGCGCTCACCCTGGGTCCCGCCCCTCTTCCGTCCACCCGACCAGCTTATGCGTGCCCGCGCTGGTAGAAGGGCCGTACCTTCTCCAGCATCCAGTCGCCCACCGGGTCCTGCGCGATGTCGAGCAGGACCATGTTGACCGGCCACGGCACCTGTGCCCGGCCCAGCGCCCGGCCGAGGGCGTCCATCGGTACGTTACGGTCGGCGCCCTCCCAAGAGGAGAGCTGGACGCCGATGAAGAGGGTGGGGTCGCCGCCCTCGATGCTGGCGAGGCAGCGGCGGGCGGTCAGGACGGTGGCGGTGGCGTCGAACTCGGCGGCCGCGGCGGACAGGAAGTCGACCGGGTCCTCCTGCCAGTCCGGCTCGAACAGCCGCACCCGGGCGCCGCTCGCGGGGCCGTCCAGCGGAGTGCGTCCGGCCCGGCACAGTTCGGCCACGGCGGGCGGCGGCAGCGGGGCGCCGACGGCCCCGCCCGGGTTCACGGCGATGCCGAGCTGCGGCGGCAGGCCACGGGCGAACTCGACGGCCGGGGCGACGGCGTACGCCATGTGGGCGCCCACGCACTGGGTGAACTGCTGCTCGGAGCTGTAGACCGGGACGTACCCCTGCCCGTCGATCTCCAGGGTGGGCAGGTCCAGGTTCGGGCTGTCGGGACCGCCGCCGTTGGGAAGGGGCACCCAGACGTGGCTGCGGCCCAGGACCTCGAGGAGGCGGCCTCCGGCCGCGGGGTTGCCGAGCGAGGCGGCGAGCACCTCTTCGAGCTCGTTGCCCGGCCATGCAGTGTCCACTGGTGCTCCCGGTCCTTCCCCGCGTGTGCTGTCGCTGCCCGCAGCACCCTAACGCGGGCCGCCGCACCGTGGATCAGTGGAACGCGATCCGGGTCAGCGCGGACGCCGCCGGCCGGTCCAGCAGGATCGCGGACGCGCACCCGCGCGGCACGACGCCCCGCTCCGCGTCCCGCACCAGCCGGCCCACCGCCCGGCGGTGCCGCCCGAAGGCGTACCCGGACACGCCACGGCCCCGCTCCCGCTGGCCCTCCCGGGCCGTGCCGGGCGTGACGTCCAGCAGGAACAGGTGCAGGGCCGTGCCCCGCCGCGCCGCCTCGCGGGCCAGCCAGCGCCGCACCCAGGCCTGCGTACCGCAGTCGTGCACGACGACGCTCCGCCCGGCGCGCAGCGCCCGCCGCAGCCCCGCGTAGTGCGCGAGCCGGACGAGGGGCCGGTAGACGGCGTACGGCAGGAAACCGGGGACCCGGCGCTCCCAGCGTTCGCGGGCGTCCTGCGAGTCGATGCCGCGTCCCTGGGCCGTCCGGGCGATCAGGGTCGACTTGCCGCTGCCGGGCAGGCCCGAGACGACCACCAGGTCACCGTCGGTGAAGGTCAGCGCCCGGGGCCCGCGCCCGCCCCGGTCCCGCAGGTCGCGCACGACCGGCAGGGCGGGCGCGGCGGCCGCCGCCCGCCCCCGCGCGGGCAGCCCCGGCTGGGCGGGCACTCCCGTGGTCGTCGCGTACGCCCCGGTCCGCTGCAACGTCATCGCTACTCCCCCTGCTAGGGCCCGGCGGGTCCCTGGGTCGGCTTCTGTCGACCCTTGCCCAAGAAGTGTAAAGAAAGGGTAATAAGCCACAAGCGATTTGCCGACGAGACCCCGCGTGCAATGATGTGCGCGCCAAGCGCAGTGCGGTCGCGTTCGACCGTACCCACAACCGCATACCGGCCGCTTGAATCCGCGCGGGAGAGTTCCGGGTCCCGCCCGGGCGCCGAAGGAGCAAGTTCCTCCCTTGAATCTCTCAGGCCCCGTACCGCGTGGATGAGGCAGATCTGAAAAGCGGGCCGCCGTGGCGGCTCCACCCAAGGTGCAAGCCGAGGGCCGTCCCCGTACGGTCACGGTGAACCTCTCAGGTTCCGATGACAGATGGGGAGGATCGTCTTCGAGCCATGCCCTGGGAGCCACATCCATGAGCACTGCCCCCCGCCTGACCGCCCTCGATGCCGTGCATCGCGCGCTGGGCGCCACCATGACCGACTTCGCGGGCTGGGACATGCCGCTGCGGTACGGGAGCGAGCGCGACGAGCACAACGCCGTCCGCACGAAGGCCGGACTCTTCGACCTCTCCCACATGGGTGAGATCACCGTCACAGGCCCGCGGGCCGCGGACCTCCTGAACTTCGCCCTCGTCGGCAACATCGGCAGCGTCGGCGTCGGCCGCGCCCGCTACACGATGATCTGCCAGGAGGACGGCGGCATCCTCGACGACCTGATCGTGTACCGGCTCCAGGAGCAGGAATACATGGTCGTCGCCAACGCCTCCAACGCGCAGATCGTCCTCGACGCGCTGACCGCCCGCGCCGCCGGCTTCGACGCCGAGGTGCGCGACGACCGCGACGCGTACGCGCTGCTCGCCGTCCAGGGCCCCGAGTCCCCCGGCATCCTGAAGTCGCTCACCGACGCCGACCTGGACGGGCTGAAGTACTACGCGGGGCTGCCCGGCACCGTCGCGGGCGTGCCCGCGCTGATCGCCCGCACCGGCTACACCGGGGAGGACGGCTTCGAGCTGTTCGTCGAGCCGCAGCACGCCGAGAAGCTGTGGCAGGCGCTGCTAAAGGCCGGGGCGCCGGTGGGCCTGATCCCCTGCGGGCTCTCCTGCCGCGACACGCTGCGCCTGGAGGCGGGCATGCCGCTGTACGGGCACGAGCTGACCACGTCCCTGACCCCGTTCGACGCGGGCCTGGGCCGGGTGGTCAAGTTCGACAAGGAGGGCGACTTCGTGGGCCGTGAGGCCCTGGCGGCCGCCGCCGAGCGGGCCCAGATCGCCCCGCCGCGCAAGCTCGTCGGCCTGATCGCCCAGGGCCGCCGCGTCCCGCGCGCCGGCATGTCCGTGGTGGCCGGCGGCCGGGTCGTCGGCGAGGTCACCTCGGGCGCCCCGTCGCCGACGCTGGGCAAGCCGATCGCCATGGCCTACGTGGACGCGGCGCACGCCACGCCGGGTACCGAGGGAGTCGGCGTCGACATCCGCGGTACGCATGAGCCGTACGAGGTCGTCGCGCTGCCGTTCTACAAGCGCCAGAAGTGACCTCCCGCACCACCACCCCGTTCACCAGCACTCCCCCGCGTACAGGAGAATTCCCGTCATGAGCAACCCCCAGCAGCTTCGCTACAGCAAGGAGCACGAGTGGCTGTCGGCCGCCGAGGACGGCGTGTCGACGGTCGGCATCACGGAGCACGCGGCGAACGCGCTCGGCGACGTGGTGTACGTCCAGCTCCCGGAGGTCGGTGACACGGTGAGCGCGGGCGAGACCTGCGGCGAGCTGGAGTCGACCAAGTCCGTCAGCGACCTGTACTCCCCGGTGACCGGCGAGGTCGTCGCGGCGAACCAGGACGTCGTCGACGACCCGTCGCTGGTGAACAGCGCCCCGTTCGAGGGCGGCTGGCTGTTCAAGGTACGCGTCACGGAGGAGCCGAAGGACCTGCTCTCCGCCGACGAGTACACCGAGTTCTCCGGCAGCTAAGGACCTCCCCGATGTCGCTTCTGAACACCCCTCTCCACGAGCTGGACCCGGACGTCGCCGCCGCCGTCGACGCCGAGCTCCACCGTCAGCAGTCCACCCTCGAAATGATCGCCTCGGAGAACTTCGCTCCGGTCGCGGTCATGGAGGCCCAGGGCTCCGTCCTGACCAACAAGTACGCCGAGGGCTACCCGGGCCGCCGCTACTACGGCGGCTGCGAGCACGTCGATGTCGTCGAGCAGATCGCCATCGACCGCATCAAGGCCCTCTTCGGCGCCGAGCACGCCAACGTCCAGCCGCACTCGGGTGCCCAGGCCAACGCCGCCGCGATGTTCGCGCTGCTGAAGCCCGGCGACACGATCATGGGTCTGAACCTCGCCCACGGCGGGCACCTGACCCACGGCATGAAGATCAACTTCTCCGGCAAGCTCTACAACGTGGTCGCCTACCACGTCGACGACGCGACCGGTCAGGTCGACATGGCCGAGGTCGAGCGCCTGGCCAAGGAGTCCAAGCCGAAGCTGATCGTCGCCGGCTGGTCCGCCTACCCGCGCCAGCTCGACTTCGCCGCCTTCCGCCGCATCGCGGACGAGGTCGGCGCGTACCTCATGGTCGACATGGCGCACTTCGCGGGCCTGGTCGCCGCCGGTCTGCACCCCAACCCGGTGCCGCACGCCCACGTGGTCACCACCACGACCCACAAGACGCTGGGCGGTCCGCGCGGTGGCGTGATCCTGTCGACGGCCGAGCTCGCCAAGAAGATCAACTCCGCGGTCTTCCCCGGCCAGCAGGGTGGCCCGCTGGAGCACGTGATCGCCGCCAAGGCGGTCTCCTTCAAGGTCGCGGCGAGCGAGGAGTTCAAGGAGCGCCAGCAGCGCACCCTGGACGGCGCCCGCATCCTGGCCGAGCGCCTGGTCAAGGACGACGTGAAGGAGCACGGCGTGTCCGTGCTGTCCGGCGGCACCGACGTGCACCTGGTCCTGGTCGACCTGCGCAACAGCGAGCTGGACGGCCAGCAGGCCGAGGACCGCCTCCACGAGGTCGGCATCACGGTCAACCGCAACGCGATCCCGAACGACCCGCGGCCCCCGATGGTCACCTCGGGCCTGCGGATCGGCACCCCGGCCCTGGCCACGCGCGGCTTCCAGGCCGAGGACTTCACCGAGGTCGCCGACATCATCGCCGAGGCGCTGAAGCCGTCGTACGACGCGGACGCCCTCAAGGCCCGGGTGTCGGCTCTGGCCGCGAAGCACCCGCTTTACCCTGGTCTGTAGTCTCTGTAGGGATTACGTAGGTACGCAGGCGTTACGTACGTAACAGACCGACATGCGGGGCACCGCGCACACTGGACAGTGAGTGCGGTGCCCCGTCCCTTGCCCCGCCCCGCACCACCCGTGCCCCACCCGCGTTGCCCCTGCACCACCCCGGCAGACAGCGACGTCTTCCAACCAAGGAGTTCCCCGTGGCCATCTCGGTCTTCGACCTGTTCTCGATCGGCATCGGCCCGTCCAGCTCCCACACGGTCGGCCCCATGCGCGCCGCCCGGATGTTCGCCCGCCGGCTGAAGAACGAGGGCCTGCTGGCCCCGACCGCCGCGATACGCGCCGAGCTGTACGGCTCGCTGGGCGCGACCGGCCACGGCCACGGCACCCCCAAGGCCGTCCTCCTCGGCCTGGAGGGCAACTCGCCCCGCACGGTCGACGTCGAGACCGCCGACGAGCAGGTCGAGCGGATCAAGAGCACCAAGCGGATCAACCTGCTGGGCGCGCACGAGATCGGCTTCGACTTCGACGAGGACCTGGTCCTGCACCGCCGCAAGGCGCTGCCGTACCACGCCAACGGCATGACCCTGTGGGCGTACGACGCCGAGGGCGCCACCCTGCTGGAGAAGACGTACTACTCGGTCGGCGGCGGCTTCGTCGTGGACGAGGACGCGGTCGAGGGCGAGAACCCGATCGTCCCCGACGACACCGTGCTGAAGCACCCCTTCCGCACCGGTGACGAGCTGCTGCGGCTCACTCAGGAGACCGGGCTGTCGATCTCCGCGCTGATGCTGGAGAACGAGAAGGCCTGGCGCACCGAGGAGGAGATCCGCGAGGGCCTCCTGGACATCTGGCGGGTCATGCAGGCCTGTGTGTCGCGCGGCATGTCCCGCGAGGGCATCCTGCCGGGCGGCCTGAAGGTCCGCCGCCGCGCCGCGAACACCGCGCGCAAGCTGCGTTCCGAGGGCGACCCGCAGGCCCTGGCCATGGAGTGGATCACGCTCTACGCGATGGCCGTGAACGAGGAGAACGCCGCGGGCGGCCGCGTCGTCACCGCCCCGACGAACGGCGCCGCCGGCATCATCCCGGCCGTCCTGCACTACTACATGAACTTCGTGCCCGGCGCCGACGAGGAGGGCGTGGTCCGCTTCCTGCTCGCCGCCGGTGCGATCGGCATGCTTTTCAAGGAGAACGCCTCCATCTCCGGCGCCGAGGTCGGCTGCCAGGGCGAGGTCGGCTCGGCCTGCTCGATGGCGGCGGGTGCGCTCGCCGAGGTGCTGGGCGGCAGCCCGGAGCAGGTGGAGAACGCCGCCGAGATCGGCATGGAGCACAACCTGGGCCTGACCTGCGACCCGGTCGGCGGCCTGGTCCAGATCCCGTGCATCGAGCGCAACGGCATGGCGGCGGTCAAGGCGGTCACGGCGGCGCGGATGGCGATGCGCGGCGACGGCAGCCACAAGGTCTCCCTGGACAAGGTCATCAAGACCATGAAGGAGACGGGCGCCGACATGAGCGTGAAGTACAAGGAGACCGCGCGCGGCGGCCTGGCGGTCAACATCATCGAGTGCTGACACGCCGCCGGAACGTTTCCTTCCGGCGCGGCACCCGTGATGGGCTCGGCCCATGACGGAGAACGACAACGCATCGACGTTACGGGGCGGCCGGGCCACCCGCCGCACCCTGCTGACCGCCGCGGCGGGCGCCGCCGCGCTCGTGGCGACGGGCGCTTCCGGCGCCTTCGCCGCTTCCCCTCGCGCCGGGGCGCCCCAGGCGGCCGCCGCCGGGCGGTTGCGGGCGCTGGAGCGGCGGCACGGGGCCCGGCTGGGCGCGGTCGCCCGCAACACGGTCACGGGTGCGACGGTGCTGTACCGGGCCGGTGAGCGCTTCCCCATGTGCTCGACGTTCAAGACGCTCGCGGCGGCGGCCGTGCTGCGCGACCTCGACCGGCACGGCGAGGTGCTGGCCAAGCGCATCCGCTACACCGAGGCGGACCTCGTGCCGAACTCCAAGAAGTGCGAGGAGAACCTGGCCACCGGGATGACCGTCGCCGAGCTCTGCGACGCGACCATCCGCTTCAGCGACAACACGGCCGCCAACCTGCTCCTGCGCGAGCTGGGCGGCCCCACCGCCGTCACCCGGTTCTGCCGCTCCCTCGGGGACACCGTGACCCGGCTCGACCGCTGGGAGCCCGAGCTGAACACCTGCGAGCCGTGGCGTATCGAGGACACCACCACGCCCGCCGCCATCGCCGGCACCTACGAGCGCCTCGTCCTCGGCGACGCGCTCGACCGGGGCGACCGCGAGCGGCTGACCGGCTGGCTGCTGGGCAACACCACCAGCACGCACCGGTTCCGCAAGGGGCTGCCCGAGGACTGGCGGCTCGCCGACAAGACGGGCGGCGGCTCGTACGGCACCAACAACGACGTGGGCATCGCCTGGACGCCGGAGGGCACCCCGGTCGTCCTCGCCGTGCTGACCACCAAGCCGGAGCAGGACGCCGCCCCCGACGACCTCCTGGTCGCCCGTGCGGCGACGGTGCTGGCCTCGGCCGTCACCTGAGCACCGCCGAGTGCACGCTGAGCCAGTGGGGGTCGGGCACCACCGTCAAGGCCGCCGACACCACGACGACCCCCGCCAGCACCGCCAGCTCGGTGCGGGCGGGGGCCGCCGCGTCCCCGCCCCGGCGCAGCCGCCGGCGGGCGGTCACGGCCAGCGCGCTCGCCACGGCCACCAGCAGCAGCTTGACGATCAGGATCCTGCCGTAGGCCGTGGTGAACACCACCTCGGCCGGGAGGCGGCGCAGCGTCGAGCAGGTGCCGGTGACGGCGAGCGCGGCGTACAGCCAGCCGGCGAGCCGGGCGTACCGTGTCAGTGCCTCCCGTCCCCCGCCGTCGCGCAGCCGCACCGTCCGCAGCACGTACAGCAGCCCGCCCACCCACAGGGAGGCGGCCGTCAGGTGGACGACGGTGAGGGCGGTGCCCAACTCCGGGGTGTACGGCTCGGGGTGGGCGCGCAGTGCCTCCGCGCCGACCGCGAGCGCCAGCGGGCCGGCCGCCCAGCCCGGGCGCCCCAGCGCCACGCAACCGGCGGCCAGGGCGAAGGCGTTGGCCGTGGCGAGCAGCAGCGCGCCGTCCCGCGTCCCGTACGTGCCGGTGATGTCCAGGTCGCTGACCTCGGCGAGCAGCACGATCTGCCCGGCCGAGGCGGCGGCCCCGACGAGGGCGGCCCACAGGGCCCAGGAGCGGGGCGTGCGTCCCGGTCCGGCCAGCCGGGCGCCGGCGAGTTCGCCCAGGTGCAGGGCGAGGGCGGCGAAGACGGCGGCGCGCAGCACGGTCGTCGGGCCGGCCGCGGGGATGGGCAGTTCCCCGGTGCCGCGCATGGCGATCCCGGCGCCGAACAGCGCCACGGCCACCGCCACGAGCCCGCCCGCGGCGAGTGCGGTACGACCACGGCGCCGCCCGGTGGTCCGGGCGGCGCCGTCGGTGTGCGTGGTCACGCCTTGTTGAGGTGCGCCCAGAACTCCTCGAAGGTGAGCTGCCCGTCGCCGTTGCCGTCCTGCGCGTTGATCACGGCCTGGGCGACGGTCTCCGTGACGTTGAAGTCGCCCAACTGCGCCATGACGCTCTTGTACTCGGCGGCCGAGATGAGCCCGTCCCCGTTCACGTCGTACCGCTCGAACGCCTTGCGTGCCGCCTCGATGTCCGCCACTGGTCCACCCCTTCTTGGTGCATAACTGACGCCGGTCAGATTATCGGCAGGGGGTGTGGACCCGGTCCGGGGGCCATGGTCGGCTCAGCGGAAGACGCCGGTGTGGCCGAGCGAGTAACGGCCTGGCTGGGGGTAGACGGCGAGGCCGTGCGGGCCGCCGCCGACCGGGATGCGGGCCAACTGCCTGCCGGTCGTCGTGTCGACGGCGTACACCTCGGAGTCGTACCGCCCCGACAGCCACAGCACCTTGCCGTCGGCGGACACTCCGCCCATGTCGGGTGAACCGCCGTCCGGCAGCCACCACTTCTTGGTGAGCCTGTTCCGCGCGAAGTCGAACACGGAGATGGACCCCTCGCCCCGGTTGGGGATGTACATCTCCTTGGAGTCGCGCGAGACGTACAGCCCGTGGGCGCCCTTGCCGGTGGGCAGGAGCCGGGGGGTGGTGAAGGAGTCGCCGTCCAGCACCCACACGCCGTGCGCCATCATGTCGGCGACGTAGAAGGTCTTCCCGTCGGGCGAGACCTTCACGTCCTGCGGCATGGCGCCCTGGAAGGGCAACTTCTGCTGGCCGGTGACCTTCATCCGCTCGGTGTCGACCTTGAGCAGTTCGCCGGAGAACTCGCAGCTCACGATGAAGTACCGGCCGTCGGCCGAGAAGTCGGCGTGGTTGACGCCGTAGCAGGTGACCGGTTCGGTGTGGCGCCGTTCCATGGTGTGCGGGTCGCGGAAGACCAGCTCGCGGTCGAGGGAGGCCATGACGACGGCGTACTTGCCGTTGGGCGTGAAGTACAGGTTGTAGGGGTCGTGCACCTCGACGTCCTTGCCCCGGGTGCCGGTGGCGGGGTCGATGGGCGTGAGCGTGTGGCCCCGGTTGTTGTTGACCCAGAGCGTCTTGAGGTCCCAGGACGGCACGACGTGCTGCGGCTGGACGCCCACCGGGATGGTCTCGATGACCTTGTACGTCTTGGGGTCGATGACCGAGACGGTGTTGGACAGGGTGTTGGGGACGTACACCCGGGACGGGAAGCCCTTGACCACCGGGGAGAGCTTGCCGGGGCGGTCGGCCGCGTAGATGTCCTTCGGGTCGAGGACGGGCGGCATGCCCGGCAGGCCCGCCGGGGCGGCTTTCTTCGGTACGGAGAGGGGGACGGCGGCCTGGCTGCCGCGCACCTCGGGCCGGTCGGCGCCGCTGCCGCAGCCCGGGAGCGCCGCCGCGGTGGCGAGCAGGGCGGCGGCCGCGAGGAGGCTCGTGGATCGCTTCGTCAGGTGCGGCATGGTCACGCGCCCATTAAGGGTGCCGGGTCGTCGGCCGCGCTCCCCCGGCCGGCCCGGCCCGGGCTCCCCGGTCCCCGCCAACGACGTGACCGGTCGATGAATCACGCACCAGAGCCCATATTTATTCATGGTTTATGAGGTCAGTGGCTCATCTCACCTACGATTCATTCCCCCGCTGGCCCGATTTGCTGATTCTGTCCTGGTTTGGTCTTTTGGTGGCAAGGCCCCCCGTCTGCCATAGTCGGGGACACACGACCCCCATTGACCCGGGCCAGGTCGTTCCGGCGACCGTGGATACACCCCCCAAGTCCACGGCGCTCCATACGGAAGCCCCCGAGGGCGCCGCATCACGGCGCCAGGGGGCTTCCTTGCGTCGGCTCGCCGTCAGCGGTCGGAGACCCGCATTTCGAACCAGGTGGTCTTGCCGCGCGGCAGCAGGTCCACGCCCCACCGGTCGGAGAGCTTGTCGACCAGGAAGAGCCCGCGGCCGCTGGTGTCCAGCTCGTGCACCGGCATCAGGCAGGGCAGCCCCCGGGACGGGTCGCGCACCTCGATCCGGATCCAGCCGCGGCGGCGCAGCATCCGCAGCCCGAAGACCCGTGCGCCCGTGTGCCGGACGGCGTTGCCGACGAGCTCGGAGACCAGCAGGATCGCGTGCTCGGCGATCTGCGGGGTGAGCGCCCACTGCCGGAGCACGACGCACTGGGTCAGCCGGCGGGCGGTCGCGGCGGATTCGGGGCGGGAGGGCAGCCGCACCTCCTCCTCCGTCGGGTTGCCGAACAGTTCCAGCGCCTTGAGCGCCTGTTCGTCATCCGCGGCGGGTACCCACCGCGCGGCGGTAGCGCTGCCGCGCTGCCCCGGTTGCTCTACACCTTCCAGCCCCGCCATGCCCACCATCATGGCCGCCCGGCGGCCTCCGCGTGGCCGTTCCGGTGGAATCGATGCCCCGGAATGAGCGGTTCCCGGGGCATCACCCGGCATATGACCCTGGCACCAGGAGGCCGGAAAAGGGCACCTGACCTGCGGCGACACGGTCGGCACGGAAGGGCGTCCGGCCCATACGAGCCGAACCGCTTAAGGTCCCTTTAAGGCTGCCCTAAACCACCCACACGGCTGACAACTCGCCTTTCCTCAGAGGAACTTGGCCTTGCCCGGGCCCTCCTCCACGAAGCTGCGCATGCCGCGCTCCCGGTCCTCGGTGGCGAACAGCCCGGCGAACCAGTTGCGTTCCACGGTCAGACCCGTGTCGATGTCCGTCTCCAGACCGGCGTCGATGGACTCCTTGGCCGCGCGCAGCGCCAGCGCGGGCCCCTGGGCGAGCTTCGCGGCCCACCGTTGCGCCTGCTCGTAGACCTCGGCGGCCGGGACGACCCGGTCGACGAGCCCGATCGCGAGGGCCTCCTCGGCCTTCACATGACGGCCCGTGAAAATCAGGTCCTTGGCCTTGGACGGGCCCACCAGGCGGGCCAGCCGCTGCGTACCGCCCGCGCCGGGGATGAGGCCCAGCAGGATCTCGGGCTGGCCCAGCTTGGCGTTCTCGCCGGCGATCCGGAAGTCGGCGCACAGCGCCAGCTCGCATCCGCCGCCCAGCGCGTACCCGGTGACGGCGGCGACGACGGGCTTGGGGATGCGGGCGACGGCGGTGAACGAGTCCTGGAGGGCCTTGGAGCGCAGCACCATGGCCGCGTGGTCCATGGCCTGCATCTCCTTGATGTCCGCGCCGGCCGCGAACACCTTCTCGCCGCCGTACAGCACCACGGCACGCACGTCGTCGCGGCGGGCCGCCTCCTCGGCGAGCTCGCGCAGCCGGTCCTGGGTGGCGATGTCCAGCGCGTTCATCGGCGGGCGGTCCAGGCGGATGGTGCCGACGCCTTCGGAGACTTCGAGAGTGACTGTCATGGCCCGCAGGTTAGTCCCCGTTAACGACAACGGGCCCGGCGCTGTGAGGAACAGCACCGGACCCGTACGCACCACGTGTTACTTGATCCACTCCGACCAGGGCATGTTCCACCCGTTCAGGCCGTTCTCCGGCTGGATCTGCTTGTCCTTGGAGTTCTTGACGATCACCACGTCACCGATGATCGAGTTGTTGTAGAACCAGGCCGCCGGGGTCGAGCCGTCGTACGCGCCCCGCACGTCCCGCAGGCCCACGCAGCCGTGGCTGACGTTCGCCGAGCCGAAGGTCCCGCTGGAGGCCCAGTAGTTGCCGTGCACGAAGGTGCCCGAGGTGGACAGGCGCATCGCGTGCGGCACGTCCTTGATGTCGTACTCGCCGCCGAAGCCCACGGTGGCGCCGTTCATCCGGGTCACCTTGTACTTCTCGCTGATGACCATCTGGCCGTTGTACGTCGTCGTGGACGGCGCGCCCGCGGTGATCGGGATCGTCTTGATGACCTTGCCGTCACGGACGACCTTCATGGTCTTCTCGCTCGCGTCGACCGTGGAGACCTGGCTGCGGCCGATGGTGAACTTCACCGTCTTGGCCTGCTTGCCGTAGACGCCCGGGCGGCCCTCGACGCCGTCCAGGTCGAGCCGCACGGTCACCTTGGTGCCCGCGGCCCAGTACTTCTCGGGACGGAAGTCCAGGCGGTCGTTGCCGAACCAGTGGCCCTCGATGGGCACGGACGGCTCGGCGGTCACCTTGATGGCCTTCTCCACGGCCTCCGGGTTGGTGATGCCACGGGTGAAGTTGATCGACACCGGCATGCCGACACCGACGGTCGAGCCGTCCTCCGGCGTGTAGTGGCCGATGAAGGTGTTCTTCGGTACGAGGGTGGTGAAGGTGGTGTCCTTCGCCGACTCGCGCCCTTCGGCGTCCTTGGCGACCGCGTGCACCTTGTACTTGGTGCCGGCGGCCAGGTGCCGCACCGGCTCCCAACCGGTGCCGTCGGCGGCCGTCTTCCCCTCGACCTGGTTGCCCTTGGAGTCGGTGACGGTGACGGTCGTCAGTTTCCCCTTCTCGGCGGTGATCTTCAGGGCCCCGCTCGTCGCGACCGAGGTGGCGCCGTCCTTGGGCGCGATGGTCACGACGGCCTGCGAGGCCGCGTTCTCCACCTTCGCGCCGCCCTTGGCGCCCTTGTCCGCACCCTTGCCGCCGTCGGCGGAACCGGAACCCCCGCACGCCGTCACCAGCAGCAGCAACGCCCCCAGCACCAGAGCCAGCAGGCCCTTGCCCGCCCCGGCCGATGCACCCGATATCGGCTGCACGTTCACTTTGCTGTTCTCCCCTCGCACGGCCTGGCACCGCCACGGCCCGCACCCCCGCACGCCCCCACTCGCGCGTGCACCGCGATAGATAATCACACCGCGGGCGCTCCCGAGCACCCGCGCATGTCACCGTTCAGTCCCAAACGACGGACAATGAGGGGCAGCGAGGGTCAATGCAGGGCGGAACCGGCCTTCCACTGGTTCCATTCCATGTTCCAGCCGCCCAAACCGTTGTCGGGAGAAACCTTCCGGTCGGTCGAGTTGACCACCTCCACCACGTCACCGATCAGCGTCCGGTCGAAGAACCAGCCCGCCGGGGACTCCGGGTCGCCGCCCTTCACATCGCGCAGCCCCACGCACCCGTGGCTGACGTTGGCCGAGCCGAAGGAGGACTCCGGCGCCCAGTAGTTGCCGTGCAGGAACGTCCCCGAGTCGGTCAGCCGCATCGCGTGCGGGACGTCCTTGATGTCGTACTCGCCCTTGCCGTCCTTCTTCTTGAAGCCGACCGTGGCGCCGTTCATCCGCGTCACGTCGAACAGTTCGGTCACCACCATCTTCCCGTTGTACGTGGTGGTCTTCGGCGCCCCCGCCGTGATCGGCAGCGTCGTGACGAGCCGGCCGTCGCGCCGCACCTCCATGGTGTGCTCCTCCGCGTCCACCCGGGAGACCTGCGAGCGGCCGACCGTGAACCCGATCGTCTTGTGCTGGATGCCGTACACCCCCGGCGCCGCCGCCACGTCCCGCAGCCGCAGGTCGACGGTCACCTCGGTACCGGGCTTCCAGTACGCGCGCGGGCGGAAGTCCAGGCGCTCCTTGCCGAACCAGTGGCCCACCACCTCCACCGGCGGGCGGGAGGTGACGCGGATGGCCCGCTCGACGGCCGCGCGGTTCTCGATCGGCCGGTTGAAGGAGAAGGAGACGATCATTCCGGTGCCGACGGTGGAGCGGTTCTCGGGCTTGAAGTAGCCGATGAACCGGTGCTCGGGCACCGCGGTGGTGAACGTGGTGTGCCGCGCGGAGCGCCGCCCGTGCGCGTCCAGCGCGACCGCGTCCACGCTGTACTTGGCGGCCAGCGCGAGCCGGACGCCGGGCGCCGGGCGCCAGCGCAGCCCGTCCTCCGAGATCGCACCCGGCACCTGGACCGGCTGCGCGTCCTCGACCTTCACCACCTTGACCCGCTCCAGCCGCCCGCTGGGCACCCGCACCTCCACCCCGCCGTCCGGGGCCACGCCCTTGGCCCCGTCCTCCGGCGTCACCCGGATGGTGTCGTCCGGCGACCGCCCCTTGCCGCCCATGCCGAGGTCCAGGCCGCCGTCACCGGTGCACCCGGCCAGCCCTGCCATCAGCCCTGCACATGCCACGGCAGCGGCCACGCAGAGCCCTGCCCGCTTCAGTACGTGTCTCACGATGCGACCAACGACTGCCACCCTCCAGGGGAAACGTGAGTGCGGGTCATGTTGGGAGCCGGGCAGTCCGGGCAGAACAGGGGGAGGACCACAAGCGGGGCCGCGGCCGGGACGCCGCGGCCTCGTGGCGAGTGAGCCGAAGGGGTGCGGCGGGTGCCGAGAGGGAGAACGCGCGGAGGCTGTGAGGAACGAGCAGCCGAGCACGATCGACCGTCGACACACGCTTGAGCACCCCGGAGGTGAACCGAGCCGCCATAAAAGGGAGCCGCGGGAGGCCGGCAGGTGTCGAGCGCAGCCGAGCAGCAGGCAGTGCAGCGTGCGGTGGGTGACGCACTGCTGGACGGGAGGCCCGCCCCCGCCGGGGCACGGCGCCATGGGCCGGACGGGCTCCACCAGGACCCGGACCCGCCCACCCCACCCCTATGGCCGGGCGCGCCCACGCCGCTCGGTGCCCGCTTCCGGGCCGGTCCGGGCGGGGCGACGGGTACGAACTTCGCGCTCTGGTCGGGCGGCGCGGAGGCGGTCGAGCTGTGCCTGTTCGACGAGGACGGCACCGAGAACCGGCTGCCGCTTACCGAGCTGACGCACGAGATCTGGCACGGCTTCGTGCCGGGCGTACGGCCGGGGCAGCGGTACGGCTACCGGGTGCACGGCCGCTGGGACCCGTGGACGGGCGCCCGCTGGAACCCGGCGAAGCTGCTCCTCGACCCGTACGCGCGCGCGGTGGACGGGGACTTCACGCTGCCGCCCGAGGTGTACGGGCACGTGCGGGACTGGCCCGAGCAGCACGTGGCCGACACCGTGCGCGACACGCGCGACTCGGCCCCGTACGTGCCCAAGGGGGTGGTCGTCCACGATGACGACGACTGGTGCGACGACCGGCGGCCCAAGACGCCTTGGGCGGACTCGGTCATCTACGAGGTCCACGTGCGCGGCTTCACCAAGCGCCACCCGGGCATCCCGGAGGAGCTGCGCGGTACGTACGCGGGCCTCGCGCACCCGGCCGCGATCGAGCACCTCGTCTCGCTCGGCGTGACGGCGGTGGAGCTGCTGCCGGTGCACCAGTTCGCGCACGAGGACCACCTGCTGCGGCGGGGGCTGCGCAACTACTGGGGCTACAACTCCATCGGCTACTTCGCGCCGCACGCCGCGTACAGCGCCTCGGGCACGGCCGGGCAGCAGGTCGGCGAGTTCAAGCGGATGGTGAAGGCGCTGCACGCGGCGGGCATCGAGGTGATCCTCGACGTGGTCTACAACCACACGGCCGAGGCGAGCGAGCTGGGGCCCATGCTGTCGCTGCGCGGCATCGACAACCGCGGCTACTACCGGCTGGCCGCCGACGCCCGCCGGTACGCCGACTACACGGGCTGCGGCAACACCCTGCACGTCGTCCAGCCGCACGTGCTGCGGCTGATCACCGACTCGCTGCGCTACTGGGTCACGGAGATGGGCGTCGACGGCTTCCGCTTCGACCTGGCGGCGGCGCTGGCCCGCTCCATGCACGACGTCGACATGCTCTCGCCGTTCCTCGCGGTGATCGCCCAGGACCCGGTGCTGCGGCGCGTGAAGCTGATCGCCGAGCCGTGGGACGTGGGCAACGGCGGCTACCAGGTGGGTGCGTTCCCGCCGCTGTGGACGGAGTGGAACGACCGCTACCGGGACGCCGTGCGCGACTTCTGGCGCGGCGCGCTGCCCGACGTACGCGACCTCGGCTACCGGCTGTCCGGGTCCAGCGACCTGTACGCGTGGGGCGGCCGGCGCCCGTACGCCTCCGTCAACTTCATCACCGCGCACGACGGCTTCACGCTGCGGGACCTCGTGTCGTACGAGCGCAAGCACAACGAGGCCAACGGGGAGGGCAACCGGGACGGCACGAACGACAACCGGTCGTGGAACTGCGGCGCCGAGGGCGAGACCGACGACGAGGGGATCAACGCGCTGCGGCGGCGGCAGGTGCGCAACCTGCTCACCACCCTGCTGCTGTCGACGGGCGTGCCGATGCTGGTGGCGGGCGACGAGATGGGCCGCACCCAAGGCGGCAACAACAACGCCTACTGCCAGGACAACGAGACCGGCTGGGTCGACTGGTCACTGCCGGAGCGGCTGGGGCCGCGCGGGCTGCTGGACCTGACGTCCCGGCTGCTGGCGCTGCGCCACGCCCACCCGGTGCTGCGTCGCCGGGCGTTCTTCTCGGGCCGCCCCCAGGGCGCGGACGGGCTGCGGGACCTGGCGTGGTTCACGGCGGCGGGCGCGGAGATGACGGAGGCGGACTGGTACGCCCGGACCGCGACGATCGGGATGTACCTCTCGGGGCGGGACATCCCGGGCCGGGACGCGCGCGGTGAGCCGGTCACGGACGACAGCTTCCTGGCGGTGCTCCACGCGGGCGCCGAGCCGGTGGACTTCCGCCTGCCGGGCCCGCCGTGGGCGGAGGCGTACGAGCTGGTGGTGGACACCGCGCGGGAGGACCAGTCGGGCGCGCCGGGCACGGTGCACCCGGGCGGGGAGGTGGTGACGGTGCCGGCGAGGTCGGTGCTGCTGCTGAGGGTCCGGGACTAGTCGAGGATCGCTCGACCCGGGGAAAAGCGCGTGAGCGATGTCAGTGGCGAACCGTAGGCTCACTGCTGATGTCGGAACAGGATGCAACGACCAGAGAACGTTCAGTTGTTCGCACGCTGCTGCGGCTGTGGCCGTACGTGCGCCCGGTGCGGGCCCGGGTGGGGGCGGCGGCCGTCGTGGCGGTGGTGGCCTCCTGCCTGGGCCTGGTCATCCCGCTCGTACTGAAGTGGATCGTGGACGGGCCGGTGGCCCGCCGCGACCCGGGCGGGGTGTGGCTCGGGGCGCTGGTGGTGCTGGCGCTCGGGCTCGCGGAGGCGGCGCTGTTCGGGCTGCGGCGGTGGCTGGTGGCGCGGCCGCTGGCGGGTGTCGAGGCGGCGATGCGGGCCGGCCTGTACCGGCACCTCCAGCGGCTGCCGGTCGCGTTCCACGACCGCTGGCCGTCGGGGCAGTTGCTGTCCCGGGCGACGACGGACCTGTCGCTGATACGGATGTTCCTGGCCTTCCCGATGACGTTCCTGTTCGTCAACGGCGTGACGGTGGTGGCCGGCTGCGGGCTGCTGCTCGCGCAGGACTGGACGCTGGGGCTGGTGCTCCTGGTGCCGGTGGTGCCGCTGATCGTGGTGTGCCACTTCTTCGAGTCGCGCTACTCGCGGGTGGCGCGGCGGGCCCAGGACCAGGTCGGGGATGTGACGACGCTCGTCGAGGAGAGCGTGCTCGGCATCCGGATCATCAAGGGCTTCGGCCGCCACCGCAGCCAGATGGCGGGCTTCCGCGCGCTGGCGGAGCGGCTGCGGGGCACCGAGCTGGCCAAGGCGCGGATGCTGGCGGGGATCTGGGCGGTCATCACCATCGTGCCCGAGCTGGCCATCGGGGCGGCGCTGGTGCTGGGCACGGTCCAGGTCGCGGACGGCGCCCTGTCGGCCGGGACGCTGGTGGCGTTCCTGTCGACGGCGCTGGCGCTGCGGTGGCCGGTGGAGTCGATCGGGTTCCTGCTGGCGATGAGCCAGGAGGCGGCGACGTCGGTGGAGCGGTTCTTCGAGGTGATGGACGAGGCGGAGGAGGACACGGGCGGGAGCGGTGCGGTCATGGCTCCCTCCTCCGGCGGGCTGCGCTTCGAGAACGTGTCGTTCCGCTACCCGGACGCGCCGGAGGGCGCGCCGCCGGTCCTGGACGGGGTGGACCTGGTGGTCCGCCCCGGCGAGACCATGGCGCTGGTCGGTGCCACCGGTTCGGGCAAGACGACCCTGACCGCGCTCGTGCCGCGGCTGCACGAGGTGACGGGCGGGCGCATCCTGCTGGACGGGGCCGACGTGGCGGCCCTGCCCCGGGAGCGGCTTCGCGAACTGGTGTCGGTGGCCTTCGAGGAGCCGACGCTGTTCTCGGCGAGCGTCGGCGAGAACGTGCTGATGGGCGCCGGCCCCGGGGGCGCGGGTGAGGCCGAGCTGTGGCGCGCCCTGGAGGTCGCCCAGGCCGGGTTCGTACGGAACCTGCCGCAAGGCGTCGCGACCCAGGTCGGCGAGCAGGGCCTGAGCCTCTCGGGCGGCCAGCGGCAGCGGCTGGCCCTGGCCCGTGCGGTGGTGGGCCGGCCGAGGTTCCTGGTGCTGGACGACCCGCTGTCGGCGCTGGACGTCCACACGGAGGCGCTCGTCGAGGCCGCCCTCCGGGAGGTGCTGCGGGACACGACCGCCCTGGTCGTTGCCCACCGTCCGTCCACGGTCATGCTGGCCGACCGCGTCGCCCTGCTGTCGGCGGGCCGCATCGCCGCGGTGGGCACCCACCAGGAACTGCTCCGGGACAGCGCGGAATACGCCTGGCTCATGTCAGGAGCCGAAACGACGGGGGGCACACGATGACGAACCCAGCCGGGGGCCCGCCCCCACAGACCCAGGACGAGACCCCGCGAGCGCACGCGCCCACCGAACCCCGCGCACCCGGCGGGGGCAAGGCGCCCGGCGGCGGCAAGGCGCCCGGCGCGGGCGGGGTAGCCGGCGCGGGCGGGGCACCCGGCGGGGGCAAGGCACCCGGTGGGGGTGGCGCACCCGGCGCGGGCGGGGCACCCGGCACGCCCGGCGGGGGCAAGGCGCCCGGCACGCCCGGCGGGGGCAAGGCGCCCGGCGGGGGCAAAGCGCCCGGCGGCGGCGAGGCGCCCGGTGGGGGTGGGGCGGCCGAGGCGGTGGAGCCGTCCGGTCCGGCCGGGGTGGACGCGTTCGACCGGGATGAGCTGCCCGTGGCGGAGGGAGCCACGCGGAGGTTGCTCGGGTCGCTGCTGGCGCCCCGGTGGGGGCGGGTGGTGCTCGCCGCGTTGACGCTGCTGCTTCAGCAGGCCGCCGTGCAGGCCGGGCCGTTGCTCGTCGCGTACGCGATCGACCGCGCCGTGCCCGCCCTGCGGCGCGGTGACCACGGGCCGCTGGTCGCCGTGGCGGTGGGGTACGCGGTGTGCGCGGCGGGCGCCGGGCTCTTCCAGTACGCGTTCGTCCGCACCGCCGCCCGCGTCAACCAGGACGTCCTGCTCGACCTGCGCGGGCGGATCTTCCGGCACGCGCAGGCGCTGAGCATCGACTTCCACGAGCGCTACACCTCCGGGCGGCTGATCTCGCGCTCCACCACGGACGTCGAGTCGTTGCGCGAGCTGCTCGGCGAGGGCCTCCAGGAGCTGATCGGGGTGTTCCTCTCGTTCGTCTCCATCTCCGTGCTGCTGCTCTGGCTGGACCCCGGCATCGGCGCGGTGGCGGTGGCTTCCTTCGTCCCGCTGTTCCTGCTGGTCCGGCTCTACCGGCGGCGCGCGGCCGTGGCGTTCAGCGCGCGCTCGACGGCCATCGCCGCGGTCATCGTGAAGTTCGCGGAGACCATGAACGGCATCCGGCCGGTGCGCGCGTTCCGCCGGGAGCGGACCAACGACGTGCGGTTCCAGGAGCTCAACCACGACCACGAACGCCGTAACGGCGACGCGATACTGGAGATGGCCCGTTATGTCGTCGGCTCCCGGCTGGTGGCGAACACGGCCGTCGCCGGCATGGTGCTGTGGGGTGCCTACCGGGTCGCGGCCGGGACGCTGGCGCTGGGGGTGCTGGCGGCGGCCGTGCTCTACATGCGGCGGCTGTACGACCCGATCGACCGGCTCGCGATGTTCCTCAACTCCTACCAGTCGGCGGCCGCCTCGCTGGAGAAGATCGCGGGGCTGCTGGCCCGGACGCCGACGGTGCGGGAGCCCGCCGTGCCGACGGAGCTTCCCGACCGGGCGGGCAACCCCGGCCGCGAGGTGGTGTTCGAGGACGTCCGGTTCGGGTACCGAACGGGCGGCGAGGTGCTGCCGCGCTTCTCGCTGACCATCCCGGCGGGGCAGACCGTCGCGGTGGTCGGTTCCACGGGCGCGGGCAAGTCGACGCTGGCCAAGCTCCTGGCCCGCTTCTACGACCCGACCGGCGGCCGGGTGCTGCTCGACGGCGTGGACCTCCGGGCGCTGGCCACGCCGGAGCTGCGGCGCGGGGTGGTGATGGTGACCCAGGAGGCGTTCCTGTTCTCCGGAACGGTCGCGGAGAACATCGCGATCGGCCGGCCGGACGCCACTCGCGAGGAGATCGAGCGGGCCGCGAAGGCCATCGGCGCCCATGACTTCATCGCCGGCCTCCCGGACGGCTACGACACCGACGTGCGCAAGCGGGGCGGCCGTATCTCGGCCGGGCAGCGCCAGTTGGTCGCCTTCGCCCGGGCCCTGCTGGCCGACCCGGCGGTGCTGATCCTCGACGAGGCGACCAGCTCCCTGGACGTCCCGGGCGAGCGGGCCGTGCAGCGCGCCATGGACACGGTGCTGCACGGCCGCACGGCGGTGGTGATCGCGCACCGGCTGTCCACGGTCGAGATCGCGGACCGGGTGCTGGTGATGGAGGGTGGCAGGATCGTGGAGGACGGCTCGCCGACCGAACTGATCGGGGGCCAGGGGAGGTTCGCGGGTCTGCACCGGGCGTGGCGGGAGAGCCTGGTGGGGTGACCGAGTCGCTCGGCTGTCGGAATATCCGTGCACGTGCATGGAGTTGGTAGCAGACATGACCACCGACACCACCCCTGTTACCGACCGCTCGTTCCTCTTCGTCCTCGGCAGCTCCCGCGCCGACGGCAACACCGAGATCCTGGCCCGGGCTGCCGCCGAGCAGTTGCCCGCCGGCGTCCCACAGCACTGGGTGGACCTGAACACGCTGTCCCTGCCCGACTTCCAGGACGGGCGGCACGAGACCACCTGGTCGCCCGGGGAGACCGAGGAGGAGCTGCGGCGGGCCACTCTGGCCGCCACCGACATCGTCATCGCCTCACCCCTGTACTGGTACACGCTCTCCGCGCAGACCAAGCGCTACCTCGACTACTGGTCGGGCTGGCTGACGGTGCCCGGCTCGGACTTCAAGCGGCGGATGGCGGGCCGGACGCTGTGGGGGGTGACGGTCATGGCGCACGAGGAGGAGGTCGTGGCCGACGGCCTGGTGACGACCCTGAACAACTCGGCGGCGTACATGGGGATGCGCTTCGGCGGGGTGCTGTTCGGCAACGGCTCCCGGCCGGGCCAGGTGCGCAACGACGAGCGGGCGATGGTCCGCGCCAAGACCTTCTTCCAGCGTGAGGCCCCGCTCGCCCGCTTCCCCTACGAGGAGGCGTAGCCCCGCGCCGGCTCCGCCCGGCCACGGCCGGCTCGGGAAGCCCCGAGCCGGCCGGCTTTCTCTCCGAATGGCTCCGGCCCCGGTCATTTCTCCGGGTTGGAATCATCGTCATCGCTGGAAGCGATGACGACCCCTCTCGACAACGATGCGGGCGAATCACCGGATACATGGACGCGAGCCGCGTGGGGCGGGCCGAAAACATCCACGAAGACGTCGGGGTACCGTTCGATCCTGTCCAGAACGAAATGCGGCGCACCGGCACCGGAACCTTCCTCGAGCGTGAAGGTCTGACCGACCCGTGCGATGCCGCCCACGCATCGCACGATCACAATCCCGCCGCCCTCGCCGGCCTCTTCGACGCTATGGACCTGCAGCCGACTAGCCTCTTGCATATTTGTAAGCCTCCGCGACGAATTGCGATATCTGATCCGGTGTGAGCTTGGGGATGTCCCACTCCAGCGCGTCGCTGATGTTCTGGTAGGTATGCAGCTTGGGAATGCTGATCCCCATCTGGTCCAGGATATCCTTCGCCACACTGGACGGAATCGTCACGCTGGCCCGCTTGGCGAGCTCGGATGCGTGGAGCCCCACGCCCACCTCCGCCTCGGCGCGAATGAACCCCGGTTCCATCGGGACTCCTTCGAGGGCACTGCGCGGAATGAGCTGGAGTACGGCGTCCCCGAACTGTTCCGAGTGCCGAGCGAACGTGGCTGCGACGCCGGGGTCCGTGGACGTGGGCGTGAAACCGGACTTCTCAATGTTGACGCTGGCGTTGAAGCCCTCCGTTGTCCCCCGGAAGAGGTGCTCCTCCTCCGGACACCCGAAGAGTCCGAAGGGATCTATCTGCGAGTGAGGATTGGGTACGTAGGTAACGGAGTTCGCGGCAGGGGCCAGGCCGAGCGGATCGGACGTGAGGTAGCGGCCTGTCTCGGGGTCGTAATAGCGGTGGAGATTGTAGTGAAGCCCGGTCTCAGGGTCGAAGCGCTGACCCGGGAACCGCAAGGGGGTATGGGCGGTACTTGACGCGGCCCATGTCGTGGTGCCCCACAGCGTGGTGCGGGTGCTCCACGCCAGGTCGCCCGATTCGTCGACGAGCTCACGCGGAGTGCCGATCAAATCGGTGACGATGGAGAAGAATCGTTCGTCGATCGCTTCCCGCGTCGCGGTGGGCGCGAGGATGCGTTCCGTCTGCGTGAGGGGCCGAAGGCCGTGATGGTCCCACGTGACGGCGACGGGTCGGGGAAGGGCCTCGCTCTCGGTGGTCTCCTCGCAGAGTGTCACCCCGTCCCACGTGAAGATCGTCCTCTCGGCGACGGTCCGGCCGTCCGGAGCGAGGCGCTGCTTGGCGGTCCGGCGGCCCAGTGCGTCGTACTCATAACGCCAGACCGTGCCGTCCGGTGTGGTCACCGACCGCATGCGGTTTTCGGCGTCCCACTCGTAGCGCCAGGTTTCGGGCTTGCGCGACAGGCGTGACCTCTGCCGGAGGGTGATGCGGCCGAGGGCGTCGTGTTCATAGCGCACGTTGCCGGCGCGTGTCATGACCGTGCCCTCATAGGTGCGCGGTCCGGTGGCCTCCTGGCCGGCGTGCGAGGCGGGCCAGGAGGCGTGGGTCTGGTTGCCGGCCTCGTCGTACGCGTAGCGCTCCGTCCAGCCTGCTGCCTGGACGGCGGTGACACGGCCCGACGGGTCGAGGTCAAAGGTGCGGGACCCGGTCAACTGATCGTCGATGCCGATGAGGTTGCCGTCGGCCCGGTAGGCGTAGTCGCGGCGTTGGATGCCGCGGCCGCCCGCGCCTGTGACCTGTTGGCTGGTGAGGCGCCCGAGGCGGTCGTACTGGGACGTATAGGTGATCGTGTCACCTATACGTCGGGTGATCTCCTGGCCCGAGGCATCGTGCTCGAAGGTCAGTGTGCGGCCGGAGGTCGTGAGGGAGGTGCGGCGGCCTGCCGCGTCGTAGACCCACGTGCTGGCCGCGCCGGTGGGGGTGGTCCGGCCCGTGCGGCGGCCGAGCTTGTCGTAGGTGTAGGTGAGGGTGCGATCGTTGACCGTCTCCGACTTCAGGCGCCCATGACGATCGCGCAGGTACGTGATCGTCGCGTCCGCGTTGCGTGCTTCCGCGAGCTGGTCGAAGAGGTCGTAGCTGTAGGTGGTGACGGCTCCGGCGGCGTCCTTGCGGGTGACGCGGTCGAGTTCGTCGCGTTCGTAGCGGATCGTCTGGCCGAGGGCGTCGGTACGCGAGACGAGACGGCCGGCGGCGTCGCGCACATACGTGATGGTGCGGCCGTCGAAGTCCGTCTCGGATATGAGTCGGCCCGCCGCGTCGTACTCGTAGCTCCAGGTCCGCCCCTGTGGGTTGAGGACCTGGGTGAGGCGCAGCTCGTGGTCATGGGTGAACTCATAGCGCACGCCGTCCGGGCCCGTACGAGCGCTCATGAGATCGAAGTGGGCGTACTCGAAGCGTGACACCCTCCCCATGGGATCGGTGTGGGTCAGGCAGTTGCCCTCACCGTCGTACGTCCACGACTGCTGGGTGCCGTCGGCCTCCACGCGGCGGGCGAGCTTGCCCTCCGGGGTCCATTCGAGGCGCGTGGTGTTGCCGAGCGGATCGGTGACCACGACGGGGCGGCCGAAGGCGTCGCGGCTGAACCGGGTGACCCCGCCGAGCGGGTCGGTCATTTCGACGGGCAGGCCGGCCGCGTCGTTGTGGATCCGGGTGGTGTTCCCCAGTCCGTCCGTTACCGCTGTGGTGTGGCCCGCCTCGCTCAGCAGGAAGCGCGTCACGGCACCGGCCGGGTCCGTGACCGCGACCCGGTTTCCCCGCTCGTCGTACTCCTGGCGGACCGAGGTGTGGTTCGGATGGGTCACTCGTACCGGCAGACCGAGTTCGTTGTACTCGGCGGACAGCGCACGGCCGTCCGGCCGGACCGCCGACGTCCTGCGGCCGGATTCGTCGTACTCGAAGCGGGTCGTACGGCCGAGCGCGTCCGTCCGGGACAGCAGCCGGTTGTAGCGGTCGCGTTCGAAGCGGGTGACGGCGCCGAGCGGGTCGATCTCCTTGACGATCTGGTGCGCGTCGTTGACCACGTACTGATGAACCGCGCCACTGCCGGTCGTGGCCCTCGTGACGCGCAGCCCGGTCTCGGGGTCCGTGCCGTCGTAATCGAGCCGCAGCGCCATGTGACCGTCGACGCCGCCCTCGGCGATGCAGCGGTTGCGATCGTCGTAGGTGTACTCGTAGCGCCTGCCGTTGGTGTCGGTCCACGAGGTGAGCCGGCCGCGTTCGTCGTACGCGAACCGCAGGGGTATCCCCGAGGAGTTGATGACCTCGGTGAGGTGGCCGCCGGTGTAGCCGTAGCGCAGGACCTCCTGGTCCGAGCCGTCCGGCGCCCCGCCTGCGAGGTGCAGCGCCGTGATCCGGTCCTCGGAGGTGGTGAGCTTCAGGTGGTAGCCGCCACTGTGCACGATCGCCGTCGGCGCACCGGTCTCGTCGTCGTACTCGAAGGTGACCCAGTTGCCGTTGCGGTCATCGATCTGCGTCAGCAGGGCCAGGTCGTCGTGGCGGGGAACGAAGTGACGAACGCGCCCGCTCCCCGGGTCGGTGACGGTGTATCCGCCGTCCGCGTCCCGGTCCAGAGGCCAGCGTGGTCCGTGGCTGGGCAGTACCGGGACGCCCGGAGCCGGGTGCGGATACGCCAGGAGCAGGCCGTCCTCGGCGATCAGAACGACACCCTCGGAGTCGATCTCCAGGCGCTGGTCCGCCGTGGAGGACCAGGAGGGGCCGAACCAGCGCCCGGCCCGGTAGTCGGATGCCAGGCGACGGCGGAACACCAGTGGCAGTGTGCCGGGCAGCGCGATGTCCGTCTGCGGCAGGTACATCACGCCGGTGGCCAGGTCGACCGGGTCGGAGGGGTCGTTCTCCGCCACGCGCTCGGTCCGGGACGGGTCGGCGGGATCCTGCACACCATTGCGCCCGGGTCCGTCGAGGCCACCGTGGCCCGTGCCGTTGCGCATACCGGCCCGCAGGCCGCCCCTGAGTACGCCGGCGCCCTTGGTGCCGATCAGCTCCGGGATGAGACGACCGAGGAACTCGGCGGGGTCCCCCTTCGCCGCCTCCCAGGCGTTCTTCAGGGCGCGGTCGGGGTTGGCGGCGGTGGAGACGAGCCCGCTGAGCGTCATGTTGACGCCCTTGTAGTACTCAGCGGGGTGGGTCAGGTTGTAGCCGTCCATCGGGTTCACGGACCGCACGAAGTTGATCAGGCCCGCGGCGCCCTTGGTCACCCCGCCCAGAAGGTGCATGCCCTCCGTGCTGGAGGCCATGCTCCAGTCGGCGAGCTCCAGTTTGAGCTTCTCCCTGCCCTTGGGTTCCTTGGGGGCATGTGCCATCGCGCTCGTGACGGCCGTCTTCGCCTGCTCGGCCGCCTCGTTGCGGGCGCGGCGGGCGTCCCTGAGGATCTCCTGGGCACGCGTGCGCAGGGCCTTGCCCGGATCCGTGCCGGGCTTGGGCAGTGGTTTGTCGCTGTCGCGGGCCGACTCGTATGCGGCGACGTCCTTCTCGTGCGCCGTGGAAGCCTGCTGGCCCTGCTTGTACAGGACGATCGCCTCGCGGGCCATGGACTGTGCGCTGGTGATGGCGTTGGAGTACCGCTCCAGGGCACCGGCCGCGGCCTCGAAGGCGTCAGCGGCGTGCAGCCAGTCGGTGGGCAGGGTGGAGAACTTGTCGCGGAAGGTGTCGGCGGCCTCGCCCTTCCAGTTGCTGGAGTCGAGCTTCTTCATCCCCGCGCCGACGAGGTCGAATGCGAGCTGGAAGTCCCGCAGGTTCTTCACCGAGTCGGCGATCTTCGCCGGATTGCCGTGGATCAGCTCGTTCGGTTCCTCGGTCTGCCCGAGCTGCTGTTCACCGACCTCCGCGCCCATCGACGAGGCGAATCCGTCACCCCAGTCGGTGACCAGGTCCGCCGCACGCTTGTGACCATGGTCCTCCAGGTACTGTCCGGCCTTGTCGGTCGCGTAGTCCGCGGCCTCGCCGACGATCTTCTTGCCCTTGTCGATTCCCTCGTCGATCCCGTCGACGACCTTGTCGGTCGCTTTGCCGGCGAGGTCGCCGA
The DNA here is from genome assembly GCF_055570965.1 of Streptomyces sp. NPDC031064. Classification (NCBI taxonomy): domain Bacteria; kingdom Bacillati; phylum Actinomycetota; class Actinomycetes; order Kitasatosporales; family Streptomycetaceae; genus Streptomyces; species Streptomyces sp. NPDC031064. The sequence continues at coordinate 633,843 of NZ_JBVIGF010000002.1, read as the reverse complement.
TGATTCCGAAGTCGGTCATCAGCCGCTCTCCCCCCACCGCGGCTCTTCGGCCTGCGCAACCGTCGCCTCGTCCGGATCGAACGTCTCGCGGAAGTCCACGTCCATCCGGTCACGCAGTCGGGGATCGAGCAGACCTGACCGTTCCATCGAGTCCATCTGTGCGTCCATGACGTCATAGCCGGTGTTCTTCCAGGCCTGCTTCACCTCCTCGTGGGCCTTCGTCATCGACTCGGCGCTGTAGTCCGGGTTGTCCAAGACGCTCTGGGTGCTGATCGTGTCCCAGCTCATCTGCTTGACCTGGTCCTCGCTCAAGTGCGGGTTGCCGTTCAGTGAGTTGACACCGATCTTGATCGAGTCCTTGACGTACTGCTCCTGCTCGTGGAACGAGCCGGCCGACAGCCCCACCCCCTGCGCGAAGAGGTTTCCCTTGAGCGTCAGCGCCCGCACGCCCCATTCCCAGCGCTCGCAGAACGTCCTGAACTCCTCCGTGAGCCCCGCGTGGCCGAGCTCCAGCCCGGACAGGGCCAGGTCGGAGAAGCCCCGGCCGGCCGTCGCCTCGCCGATCATGCCGAGCTCCTTCAGCTCGGCATGGGCCAGGTCGATGCCGATCGCGATGGCCGCCAGCGCCACCGGCGGCGCCTTGAGGTCCGGCTCCTGACCGCTCATGCGTTCCCCCCGAGATCGACCGCCACCGCATCTGGCACGATGCCCATGACGGGCGGGAACAACATGCCCTCCTCGCTGCCCGCGTCCAGCGCCACCCCGGCCGGACCCGGCAGCATCGGCACCATCACGTCCAGGAGCCGCGCACCGAGAACCGTCCGGTACGTCCATTCCCTGTCCGCCTCGGCCCGCGCCCGCGCGAAGGCGGCCAGCGCCTCCTCGTCGGAGAACGCGCAGATCCACCGCACCCCGTTCTGCTCCGCCGTCCACAGACTTCCGTGGTCGTCGAACGGCACCAGCACCGCACTGCGCCGGAATTCGCCCAGGAACGCCGCGAACTCACGCCGAGCGGAGGTCAGGTCATCGCCGGACGGCTCCGCCCGCGGGGCGGACGGCGCCACCGGAGGGGCGGAGGGAGGGGCGGAAGGAGTGGGCGCCGATGTCTTCGCATGTGGTGGGTCCGGCGGCGCTTCGGTCAAGTCGGCCAGTTTTGAGCGTGGTTCCGCCCTCGATGCTGCATCCCCGTTTTCAGCCATGCCCGGAATGCTGTCATGATCACATTCACGATAGCAACAGAGTGAAGACCGAGTACCGCCGGTAAGCGGTGTGGCAACCACCATAGCCGCTCACCGGAACCGAAGCGGGACCGCCCGCAGCCCGCGACCCCGCGGTGACCACAGGGCGCGCGGCACGCCGGAATCCGTCCGCTCAGCGAACACGGGTTTTCGGGCAACGGACGATTTCCGGCCAATCTGTTGACGCGCTCCTGACAGCGAGCCGTGGCGGGCGCCACTCTTACCCCGTTCTCCGCACCACGTGTTCGACGCGTGTTCCTTTGTTCGTTCCGCACGTGTTCCGCACCTTTTCCGCGCTTGTTCAGGCTGCTCCGCCCGGCCGGCCCACCCAGCCGTCCGGTACCCCCCTCGCAATAAGGAGTCTGCGTGAGATCCACGCCAAGCCGTCGCGCCACCGCGACCGGTGCTCTGATCGCCGCCGCCGCCATGCTCGCCGTGGGCGTGCAGACCGGTGCCGCCACCGCCGCCGATGACCCGTGGACCGCCGCCCCCAAGGCGCAGGCGGCCGGCAAGGCCGACCCCGGCGCCCTGCCCGCCGACCTCTCCCCCGCGCAGCGCACCGCGCTGATACGCGCGGCCGAGGCCACCAAGGCCGACACGGCCAGGGAACTCGGCCTCGGCGCCCAGGAGAAGCTCGCCGTCCGCGACGTCGCCCAGGACCGCGACGGCACCACCCACACCCGCTACGAGCGCACCTACGCCGGGCTTCCCGTCCTCGGCGGCGACCTCGTGGTCACCGAGACCAAGGCCGGGCGGACCGAGGCCGTCAGCAAGGCGTCCCGTGCGGAGCTCAAGGGCGTGGACACCACGGCGGACATCGCCCCGGCCGCCGCCGAGAAGCAGGCGCTGAGCGCCGCCCGTGCCGAGGGCTCCAAGGCGACCGACGCCGAGCGCGCGCCGCGCAAGGTGGTCTGGCTGGCGCAGGGCAAGCCGGTCCTCGCGTACGAGACCGTCGTCGGCGGCCTCCAGCACGACGGCACCCCGAACGAGCTGCACGTCGTCACCGACGCCACCACGGGCGCCAAGCTCTTCGAGTGGCAGGCCGTCCACAACGGCACCGGCAACACCCAGTACAGCGGACAGGTCACGCTCGGCACCGCGCCCTCGTACACGCTGACCGACACCGGCCGCGGCAACCACAAGACGTACAACCTCAACCGCGGCACCTCGGGCACCGGGACGCTGTTCTCCGGGCCGGATGACATCTGGGGCGACGGCACCCCGCAGAACCTGGAGACGGCCGGCGCCGACGCCCACTTCGGCGCCGGGGTCACCTGGGACTACTTCAAGAACGTCCACGGCCGCTCGGGCATCAGGGGTGACGGCGTCGGCGCGTACAGCCGCGTCCACTACGGCAACGCGTACGTCAACGCGTTCTGGCAGGACAGTTGCTTCTGCATGACGTACGGCGACGGGGCGGGCAACGCCAAGCCGCTGACGTCCATCGACGTGGCCGCCCACGAGATGACCCACGGCGTCACGTCCAACACCGCCAAGCTCGTCTACAGCGGCGAGTCGGGCGGCCTGAACGAGGCGACCTCCGACATCTTCGCCGCCGCCGTCGAGTTCTACGCCAACAACACCCAGGACAAGGGCGACTACTTCGTCGGCGAGAAGATCGACATCCGGGGCAACGGCACCCCGCTGCGCTACATGGACAAGCCGAGCAAGGACGGCTCGTCGAAGGACTACTGGTACTCCGGTATCGGCGGCATCGACGTGCACTACTCCTCCGGCCCGGCGAACCACTGGTTCTACCTGCTCTCCGAGGGCAGCGGCACCAAGACCATCAACGGCGTCACCTACGACTCGCCGACCTCCGACGGCCTGCCCGTCACCGGCATCGGCCGCGACAAGGCCGCGCTGATCTGGTACAAGGCCCTCACCACCAAGTTCACCTCGACCACCAACTACGCCGGAGCCCGCACCGGTACCGTCGCGGTCGCCACTGAGCTGTACGGCGCGGGCAGCGCCGAGGTGAAGGCCGTGGAGCACGCCTGGGCCGGCATCAACGTCGGCTCGCGCCCCGGCGGCGACCCCGGCACCGGCAAGGTCTTCGAGAACACCACCGACGTCGCCATCCCGGACAACGGCGCCGCCGTCACCTCCACGGTGAACGTCACCGGTATCGCCGGCAACGCCCCCGCCACGCTCAAGGCGGACGTGGACATCGTCCACACCTGGCGCGGTGACCTGGTCGTCGACCTGGTCGCCCCGGACGGCTCCGTCTACAACCTGAAGCCGTTCAGCTCCTCCGACTCGGCCGACAACGTCAAGGCCACCTACACGGTGAACGCCTCCAGCGAGGTCGCCAACGGGAGCTGGAAGCTCCGTGTCCAGGACAAGGCCGCGCAGGACACCGGCTACATCAACAGCTTCAAGCTGACCTTCCCGTAAGCCGGGGAGCGGATGACCGGCCGCCCGGTGGCACCCCGAGTGCCGCCGGGCGGTCGTGCGTGCGGCGGTGGTACAGCAGGGGCGTACGCTCCGGGTGATGGGCGCTGTGCACCACCCGTCCCACCAGCAGCGTGTGGTCCCACACGTCATAGCAACTGTCGACGGCGCAGACGACGCTGGCCGCCGCTCCCGTCAGCACCGGCTGGCCGTCCTGCACGGCCCACGGCACGCCCGTGAAGCGCCGGCCCGGCGGCTCCTCCGCGAACCGCCGCGTCAGGTCGCGCTGCTCCCAGCTCAGCACGTTGACCGCGAAGGCGCCGACGCGCCGGATCTCGCGGGCGGTCCGGCCCGCGGCCGCCAGGGAGACCAGCAGGCCGGGCGGGTGGAGGGAGAGGGACAGCACCGCGCTGGCCGTGCACCCCACGGGCCCGTGGCACGCGGCGGCGGTGACCACCGTGACGCACGTGGGCATGTGCGCCATCGTGGCGCGGAAGGCGTCCGCCTCGGGGGTCATCGCGCGCCCCGGTACGGCGCCAGCGCGGCCCGCAGCTCGTCCGGCACCGGAACCGGCCGCATGCCTTCCTCGGTGCGGCGCATGCACGCCACCGTCTGGCCGCCCCGCGCGACGAGCTGGGGCACCGGGGCGTTGGTGCGGTAATAGTCGAAGCCCATGCTCACCTGGTGGTCGCCCGACGCGGTCAGCGACATCCGGATGCCCACCCGGTCCATGGCGTACAGCTCGCTGAAGTACGCGCAGTGGCAGTCCACGGTCACCAGGGCCAGCTCGCCCCGCAGCGCCCGCAGCACCCCCGGCGCCCGTTCCGCGAGGAACCGCTCCCGGCAGTGGCCCTGCCAGCGGAGGTAGTTGGTGAAGTAGACGTTGCCGACGAGGTTGGTCTCCTCCAGCGTGACCAGGTGCTCGTACGTGTACGTGGGTGTCGTCACCGTCGTCATGGGGCCTCCTCCTGGCCGCTGAGCACCGCCACCGCCACCCGCTCCCCGACCCGCTCCACCCGCAGCACCCCCGAGGCGATCAGGGCGTCACCGGAGCGCAGCAGGACCCACCCGCCGTCGAAGACACCGCCCAGGGTGAGGGGCGCGCGGGCGGGCCGGCCCGCCTTGGCCAGGCACTCCAGCGCCGTCCACACCCGGGTGGCCGCCACGTCGAACGGCTCACCGCTCTGCCGCAGCAGCAGCTCCGTCAGGGCGAGCCGTTCGGTACCGAGGACGCGTCCCCAGTCGTCCTCGCCGCGTGCCGTCACGGCCTCCCAGTCGCACGCCACCGGTCCCCGAGCACCGTTGTCGACCTGGAGCACCAGGCCGCCCAGGTGGCTGCGGGACAGACCCGGGCCGGGGCGCCGCGCGGTCCCGGACCGTTCACCGGGCCGGACGCTCACGCGCAGCTCCTCGCCCAGACCGAGGGCCGTCGTGGCCCGCTCCAGCAGGACGCCCAGCAGCGGCACCGGCCAGGGGCGCTCCCCGCGCGGCAGCGGGCCGACGTCCCTCAGCCGCAGCCCGCGCCACCGGACGACGGGGCTGCCCGTGGCGTCCAGGCCCTCCGCGTCCCAGGTGTACTCGCCGTCCGCGGCGGCGCGTTCGGTGCCCCCTACGCGCTCCACCGGCCCCGTGCCCGGCCGGACCGACAGGGAGTCGGCGGCCACCGGCAGCAGCCTGCGGTGCGGCACGCAGGCCTGGAGGGCGTGCAGCGTGGCGTCGTTGGCGGACGGGTCGCCCAGCAGCGGCGCGGCGAGCGGCGGCGGGAACCACGGGACGGGCCGCCCGGCCGCCAGGGTGGCCAGGCAGGTGCGCGCGGAGGGCGCCGTCAGGCCGCGTACCCGCCGGAAGCGGCCGGTGTGGAAGTACAGCGGCCCGTACAGCTCGTCGGCGCCCAGCTCCCCGGCGCCCGACGCGGGTCGTGCGTGGTGGCCGTTCGGACAGGGCGCGGCGAGCGGGAAGACGGCGCGGAAGTGGTCCACGCAGAAGTCGCTCTCGTCGCTGCGCAGCACGGCCTCCACGCGGTCGCCCCGGTGCAGGGCGCACACCCGTACGGTCCGGGCGCCCTCGTCCGGTACGGTCACCGGGCGCGTCCAGGCGATGTCGCGGGCCTCGTGGAGGGGGACGCCCGCCAGGGCCGAGGCCGCCTGGGCCATGGCCTCCAGGCCGAGCACCCCGGGCAGCCAGACGACGCCGTCCAGCCGGTGGCCGGTCAAGTAGGGGTCGGTGCGCAGGCCGAGCCGCGCGTCGGCGACCAGCTCGACGCCCGGGTGGTGGACGCGGAGCTCCGCCAGGAACCGCTGCGGCGGGCCGGGCACGGGCGGCACCGGCACGTCGCGCCCGAGCCTGCCGTGCACGGCGACGGTGGGCGGGACGCGGTCCCCGGCCGCGAGGAGGCGCAGGAACAGGTCGGTGCCGGTCTCCGGGGCGATGGGGGTGACGTCCTCGCGCACGAGCGCGTCGAGCACGCCGAGCCGTACGCCCATGCCGGCGCCGGACCACACCGACCAGTCGATGTTCAGGACGCGGCAGTGTGGCGCCGGCTCCGCCGCGAGCCGTTCCAGCTCGGTGCGCAGTACCCCGTTGGCCAGCGCGTAGTGGCTCTCGCCGGGCAGGCCGTGACGGCCGATCACCGAACCGAAGCCGACGAGCAGCCGCAGCCGTTCGATGGGCAGCGCGGCGAGGAGGTGGCGCAGTCCGGCCGCCTTCGGGGCGACATGGGCCTCGACGCGCGCCTCGTCCAGGTCGGCGAAGCGCACCGGTTCGTTGACCCCGGCGGCGTGCAGGACGCCGGTGACCGGGCGGCCGAGCCGGTCGGTGAGCCGGCGTACCGCCCGGGCCACCGCCGTGGCGTCGGCCAGGTCGGCGGTCTCGTACGCGGCGCTCACCCCGGCCCCGGCCAGCGCCGCCAGGTTCGCCCGCAGCGCCTCGTCGCGCTCCGGGCGGGCGCGGCCGATCAGGGCGAGCCGGACGCCCGTCCTCCGCCCGAGGGCCATGGCACAGGTGTGGCCGATGCCCTTGCCGCCGCCGCTCACCAGCAGCACGTCGTCGGGGCCCAGCGGCAGCGGCCGTCCGGGGCCGGGCTCGGGGAGCCGCAGCACGTGGGCCGCCGGGACGTGCGGCGTGCCGTGGTCGTCGAGGACGAGCTCCTGGTACCGGCCCGGTTCGGTGCCCGCGAAGCGGGTGGCGTGGCCAAGGCCCGCCTCGGTCGGCGGGACGCGGAGCAGGGTGACGCCGAGGCCGGGGTGTTCCTTGTGGAGGCTGCCGAGGAATCCCGCGAGGGCGGTGTCGTGGGCGACGACGACCAGGCGCCCGGTGCGGATCGCGGAGCGGGCGGCGGCCAGCAGCCGGGCGACCGGCGGCGGGCCGGGTGCGGGCGGTACGTAGAGCAGGTCGGTGTCCTCGTCGGACGCGGTGGCGTAGATCTCCTTGGCGCGAACGGCCAGTTCGCCGTCGCCGAGCACCGTGGTGCGCCACCCGGGGCTCGGCGACGGCAGGCCGCGCCGGGCGCGGTGCGGCCGCTCGGTGAAGCAGTGGACCCAGGTGTCGACGCCGGTGACGGCGGTGTCGGGCGCGGGTCCGGCGGCGGACGGCAGCGCGTCGAGCGCCTCGACGAGGTCGCGCACCCGGGCGTCGGCCAGCGAGAGCGGGGCGGCCGGCGGGCGGCGGCCCATGCGGTGCGCGGCGGTGGCGGCGAGCTGGGTGACCGTCAGGGAGGTGAGGTGCAGGTCGGTCAGCAGCCGGGTGTCCATGCCGATCAGCCCGGGCTCCAGCTCGGTGGTCCGCGCGAGCAGGTCGCGTACGGCGGTGGTGGTGTCGGTGGCGGTCGCCTCCGGTGCGGGATGCGGGGCGGCTTCCGGCCCTTCGGGGTCCGGCTCCTGGTACGGCGGCGCCGCCGAGCACGGGCTGCTGAGGAAGGTCCGCTCCCGCCAGAGGTCGAACGGCCGCGCCGCACGGCCCGCCGTCAGCGCGTCGAGCCGCTCGCACGCCCCGGCGGCGAACAGGGCGGCCGCCGCGTGGGCGGTGCCCGCGGCGTCCCGGTCACCGAAGTCCCGGTCACCGGAGCCCACCGTGACGACCGGGATGCCGCAGCCCTGGTCGGCGAGCAGGGCGGCGAGGCCCTGTCCGGGGCCGCAGGCGCAGAACAGGTCCGTGTCCGGCAGGACGCCGCTGACCGCGTCCCAGAACCGCACGGGTGCGGTGACCTGTTCGGCCAGGAGGTCCGCCAGGTCGTCGTCCGGGGTGAGCGCCCTGGCGTGGACGGTGGACACCAGGCGGCGCGCGGGCGGGCCGAAGTCCAGGTCGTCCAGCACCCGGCGCAGCGGAGGGACACAGGGCCGGACCGCCGGGGAGTGGAAGCCGTGCGACACGGGGAGCACCGTGCGGGCGACCCCCGCCCGGGCGGCCCGTTCCGCCACCGCCCGCAGGTCCGCCTCCGGTCCGGCGACCACCACCGAACGGGGGCCGTTGTGGGCGGCGACGACCAGGCCGGTGCCCGCGCACAGCGCCAGCGCGGCGGACGGCTCCGTACGCAGGCTGAGCATGCCGGTCCCGGAGGCGCCGAGGGCGGCCATGAGCCGGCCGCGCGCGCGGACGAGCCGGAAGCCGTCCCGTACGGAGAGGGCACCGGCCCACACCAGCGCGGTGATCTCGCCCAGGCTGTGTCCGACGGCGGCGTCCGCCGTGACGCCGAGGGCGTCCAGCACGCGCAGACCGGCGAGCGAGGCCCGGTGGATGGCCGGCTGGGCCGTCTCGGTGCTCGCGGGGCCGGCCAGGCCGGGCGCGCCCTGTCCGGGGAACAACAAGGTGACCCGGCCCCGCACGCCCTGCCCGATCCAGGCGCCGGGCAGGCGGGTCAGGTCGCGGCCGGGTCCGGCGCCCTCGGCCAGGCAGGCGGTCACGGAGGCGGCGCGGGCGGCCAGTTCGCCGGGGGTGGCGGCGACGACCGCGGCCCGTACCGGACCGCCGGGCCGCTCGCGGGCCGACCGGGCGGCCAGGTCGTGGACCTCGGCGAAGGACAGCCGGTGCGCGACCTCGGCCACGCGCGCGAAGAACGCGCGCACCTGGCCCGCGTCCGCCCCGGCGGCGGCGATGACGGCGTGTTCGGGGGCGGGACGGCGTACCGGCAGGGGGCCGGGAACCCGGCGGGGGGCGGGGGTGGTGGGCGCGGACAGCACCAGGTGGGCGTTGATGCCGCCGAAGCCCATGGAGCTCACCCCGGCCAACCGGGGCCCTTGCGGCCAGTGTTCGGCCTTGCGGAGGACGCGCAGCGGTGACGTGGGCGACCGCAGTACCGGGTGCGGGGTGTCGCATCCGGTGGTCGGCGGCAGCACGGCGGTGTGCAGGCTCATCGCCGCCTTGATGACGCCCGCCGCCCCGGCCGCCGCCTTGGTGTGCCCGATGTTGGCCTTCACCGTGCCGAGCGCCGCACGCGCGCGTGCGCCCTCCCGAAGCGCGGTCAGCGCGGCCAGCTCCACCTCGTCGCCGACCCGCGTCCCGGTGCCGTGCCCTTCGTGGAGCCCCACCTCGCGCGGGTCCGCGCCCGCCAGGTCGTACGCGCGGCGCAGGGCGAGCAGTTGCCCGTCCCGGCCCGGCCGGGTGATGCCGCCGCTGCCGTCGGAGGAGACGCCCCAGCCGCGGATCTCGGCGTACACCCGCAGTCCGGCGGCCCGTGCGTCGGCCGCCCGCGTCAGCGCGAGCATGCCGCACCCCTCGCCGGGCCAGAAGCCGGCCGACCGCTCGTCGTACACCCGCATGCGGTCGGTGGCGAGCGCGCCGGTCTTGGCGAACCCGACCAGCTCGAACGGGTCCAGGCTCAGGTCCACCCCGCCGGCCAGGCCGAAGTCGACGCTGTGGTCGGCGAGCGCCCGGCACAGTTCGACGACCGCGAGCAGTGAGGAGGCGCAGGCGCCGTCGACGGTGTAGCCGCCGCCGTGGAAGTCGAAGTGGTTGCAGATCCGGCCGGCGATGGTGTTGGACAGCGCCCCGGCGAGCGACTCCTCGGTGGTCGGCGGGAACGGCGCGAGGTATCCGGCCGCCGCCCGGCGCACCACGTCGTCGCGTACGTCCCCGGTGATCCGGGCGGCCTCCAGGGCGGCGGCGAGGACCCGGCGTACGTAGGGCCAGCGCAGCCGGAGCGTCCCGGCGCGGGTGGCGTCGCCGGTGAGGCTGTTGCCGAGGACCACCGCCACCCGGTCCCGGACCAGCCCGGCCCCGCCCGGGAAGCCGGCGTCGTCCAGCGCGCGGGCGGCCGTCTCCAGGGCGAGCCAGTGGGCGGGGTCACCGGCCCGGTACACCGGCCCGGGGATGCGGAAGGCCGACCGGTCGAACCTCCAGCCCTCCAGGACGGCCGCGTAGAGGCTGTACGTCTTGTCGGCGGCCGTGGGGTCGGGGTCGTGGTAGTCGTCGGTGTCCAGCCGTTCCCGTGGCAGGAGGCGGAACGCGCGGCGCTGGTCCAGGACCATCTCCCACAACCGGCCGGGCCGGTCGGCGTCCGGGTAGCGGCAGGCCATGCCGACGATCGCGACGGCCCGGTCGTCGTACGCGCCGCTCATCGTGACTCCGCCGCGAGCGACCCGCGCCGGGCGGCCGGCAGCCACGCCGGGACCCGCACCGTCATCGGCGCCAGGCGCTCGGCGGCCACCAGGACGAGCGCCCGCAGCAGGCAGGCGATCACCAGCGCGAAGAAGAGGCCGAAGACGATGTGGAACTGGACGAGTACGCCGTAGACGGCGGCGGTCGTCGCCCCGAACACCACCTGGTGGCGCGGGCGGGCCGGGGTGGTGCCCGGGTCGGTGATCATGTAGTTGGTGAACAGGACGAACGCGACGCCCGTCATCGGCAGCAGCGCGCTCGCCAGTGAGATGTCGGTCAGCGCCCAGCGGATGACGCCCTGCGCCACGAAGCCGGCGGCCCAGCCGGCGATCAGCGGTGTCTTGCGCGTCAGTTTGGCGTTCAGCATGGTCCCGGCCGCGAGCACCGCCAGCGGGATCAGCCAGTCCAGCGGGCCGGAGGTCCACTCGGTGAACTGGTACGGCGGTGCGATGCCGACCCAGGGGAACAGCAGCAGGACCAGGACGATGCCGGTGTTGCTGGGGTTGAGGACGTGCCGGGGCCGCCCGGCGGCGCGGACCTTGACGACGTACTTGCTCGCCACGCCCGCGACGGTGGCCAGCACGGTCGGCATCAGCCGGTCGTTGGCGTACAGCAGCATGGCGCAGGCGAGCGCGGTGATGTAGGCGGGCAGCAGGAAGTCCACGATCGCGCCGGGGGAACGCCCGGCGAACCAGGGGCGGGCCCGCCGGGCGTAGGTGTCGACGGTGGCCAGCACGCCCTCGGCGGCCAGGCCGGACAGCACCGCGACGACCGGGGTGAGGTAGGCCTGTTCGAAGCCGAGCAGGGTGTGGCCCACCACGGTCAGTACGGTGATGGAGAGCCCGAACCGGCGCAGTGCGGCGCTGCGCGGGTCGTCCGGGCCGCCGAGCACACGGCCCATCGTGCGGCCGAGTCGGGTCATCGTGCCTCCTCGGTGAGGACGAGCTCGTGCCATCCGGGGCGGAGCGTCGCGGTACGGGTGTGGGTGCGGCCGTGGCCGTCGCGCCAGGTGAGGCGTACGGGGAACGCCTTCGCCCGGGTGTCGCCGAGGCCGAAGGTGATGTCCGGGGCGTTCACCCCGTTGTGGCCGTTGGCCGGATAGACCTGCTCGGTACGGACGGTGCCGTCGGGCAGCGTGAGGCTGGCGGTGGCGCCGATGGCGGGCCGGGTCGGGCCGTGGGCGGTCGGCAGCCGTAGCCGGAGCCCCAGGGCGGGGTGTGCCGGGCCGGTGTTGCGGTACAGCACCGACGGCGCCCACTGGTTGGCCACGACGAAGTCGAGCCGGCCGTCCGTGTCGACGTCGCCGACCGCGAAGGCGCGGCTGACGGCGTCCGTGCCGACGCCGACCTCGCGGGCCACGTCGGTGAAGCGGCCGCCGGAACCGGTGCGGACGAAGAAGGTGTTGCGGTCGTGGCCGGACAGTTCGGTGCCCGCCGGGAAGTGCGGCCACAGCCGGGGGTGGTCCAGGATGAGGTCGTTGGACATGGCCGTCTCCTGCAACTGCGCCCACCTGTTGGTCCGTCCGGCGACGAATCCCGTGGCGTGCATGATCTCCGGGCCGCCGTCGTTGTCGAAGTCGGCGGCCTTCACGTCCCAGGTCCAGCCGGTGCGGGACAGCCCGAGCGGTTCGCTGTGGTCGTCGTAGGGGGCCGTGCCCCGGTGGAGGGCGCGGCCGGCGGCCTTCGGGGTGCCGGTGGCGGTGAACGCGAAGTTGCTCTCGTGCAGGGCGAAGTTCTCGGCGATGTTGGCGACCAGGATGTCGGGCACCCGGTCGGGGCCGAGCTGGGTGAAGGCCACGCCCATGCCCTTGAAGGAGTCCCGGCCCAGCACCTTGGACTTGGGGGTGGTGGCGTGCCGGACGCCCACCGCCTCGCTGAACCGGATGCGGCCCGGGGAGGACCGGTTGACCAGGAGCTGGTCGGGGCCGAAGTCGTTGGCCACGTACAGCTCCGGGCGGTGGTCGCCGTCGAGGTCGTACGTCCCCATGGCGAGGGTCCAGCCGCGCGCGGCCCCGGTGTCGAAGGCGCCGGGCACCTCGGTGAACCGGGCGTCGGGGGCGGGGCCCCGGGTGGCACCGGTGAAGCGCAGCAGCCGGTTGGTGCCGCCGTTGCGGGCGTTGGACAGGGAGGCGTTCATCACGAGGTGCCGGGGCTGGTGGGCCGTCGGGTCCAGGACGCGGGCGCCGTCCGGGAAGTAGTTGCCGAACGCCAGGTCCAGGTGTCCGTCGCCGTCGTAGTCGCCGAGCGTCGCGGCGTTGGTGTTCCACACGGCGCGGGGGCGGACGAGCTCGCGGACGAGGAAGGCCCCGGCGCCCGGCGGGAGGCCGGGGCGGCGCATGAACAGGGCGGGCGAGCGGCCCCAGTAGTAGACGATCACGTCCTGCCATCCGTCCTCGTTGAGGTCGGCGGGCAGGCAGCCCATGGGGGCGACGTGGGCCGGCATGGTGGCGGCCGGCGGGCGGAGGGTGAAGGGGGCGTACCGGTGGCCGGTGCCGGGGGCCGGGCGGACGGTCACCGTGTCGGTGCGCGGGTCGACCAGGCAGATGTCGCGGGAGACGCTGCCCCCGTCGGCCGCGAGGAGCGCCACCCCGGCGCCCACGGAGGAGATCCAGGACGGGATGTCCTTGTACGCGGGGGCGACCGGCCGCAGGGTGCGCTCGCCCGGCCGCTCGGCGGGGGACACGAGGTGCGGTGAGAAGGCGAACCGCTGGGCGAGGCGGTCGCGTTGGGCGTCGGACGCGGCGGGCGGCTGACTGAGGTGCCACAGCAGCAGGCAGGCGAGCAGCGCGGTGACCCGTGCGAGGTTCCGGCGCGCGAAGGTCGTCATCGTCGCCATGGTCAGCGGTCCCCTCTGCGGCTGCGGTCGTACGCGGCCCGGATTCCGGCGCGCCAGCGCTGGTAGTGGACGGTGCCGGTGGCGTCCGGCCCGAGCGCGGCGAGGGAGCGGTCGGTCCAGCCGGCCGCCTCCTCGACGGTGGCTCCGGTGAGGACGGGGGCGGCTTCGGCGGTGTGCTCGGGCACGGTGCCGGAGATCCGGTGCGCCGTGCAGGCGAAGGCGGCGCCCTGGGCGAGGTGCGCGCGGTGCTCTCCGGCCAGGTCGGTGAGGTGCTCCAGCTCCTTGGGGGTGGCGCCGCCCGCGTAGCCGGCGGCGAGTCCGGCGCCGCTCCACAGGTCCGCGCGCCGCTCGGCGGGGAACTCCGCGATCCGCAGGGCGATGCCGTCGGGGTCGGCGCACTCGTGGAACCAGAGCGCCCGCCCGAGGCCCTGGTCGCGGATGGCCCGCTCGTCGGCGGTGAGCCCGCGCTCGACGTGCCGGCGTCCGATGACCCGGTCGGGGTGGAAGAAGCCCTGGTGGAATCCGTACCCGTCCCAGGCCAGCCAGCATTCGGGCGGCCCGGCGCCGGGGATGCCGTTGCGCGGGCGCAGCCCGAGCCGGGCGTACGCCCACCCGGCGCCGACCTGGGCGAGGTGCGGGTACCGGGCGGCGGGTCCGGCCAGCAGGGCGGCGAAGCGGCGGCCGCGTGCGGCGGTGAGCAGGTCCAGTACGCCGCAGGCCATGCCGGCGCCCTCGTAGGCGAATCCGCGCCGCTGCGGCGGCAGGCGTTCCACCTCCGCCGCCAGGCCGGTCAGGGTGCGGGCGTCCAGGGCGGCGTGGAAGCCGTGGAGGAAGGCCTGTCCGGCGGCTTGCAGGGTGGCGCGCGCCGGGCCGGGGCGGAGCCGGAAGCGGCGTACGCCGAAGTCGACCTGGGCGGTGTCCTGGCGCAGCAGCGGGATCACGACGCGGCGCAGCGGGCGCGGCACCACGGAGGACGATGACGAGAAGGGGGAGAGCATGTCAGCCGGGCTCCTGTTTTCTCTGAGCTTTGGCGATGGCACGTTCCATGAGGGCGATCGTCAGGTACGGCTTGGCCACGGCCTGGAAGTCGAGACCGGGGCCGAGGGAGCGGACCGTGCCCTCCAGGACCAGCAGTGACAGGATCGGGAAGACGAACTGGGGGTCGGCGTACAGTCCGTGGCGGCGCTGGAGGGCGAACAGCCGTACGGCGAAATCCATCAGGTCGAAGTCGGCGGCGGTCGCTCCCGTGCAGGACTCGATGAGCGCGGCGAGGTCGCGCCGGAAGGCGTCGGTGTCGGTGCCGGGGCCGGCGCGCGCGGTGGAGAGCACGATGCGGGCGCACGCTTCCCCGTCGCCGAGGCCCATGGCGTGGAAGAAGTCGGTGAACTTGTCCCGGGCGTGCGGGGTCAGGCGCACGGTGAACCCGGCGTCCACGATGGTGACGTCGCGGCCGGGCCCGCAGACCAGGTTTCCGGGGTGGAGGTCGCAGTGGACGAATCCGTCGAGGAACAGCATGTGGTAGGCGGCGCGCAGCGCGGTGACGGCGGCCTGTTCGCCGTCCGTCCCGCCGGGCGGCGGCCGGTGCAGGCCGTCGAGGTACTCCATGGCGAGGACCTCGGGGCCGCACAGGTCGTCGTACACGGCCGGCACCCGCACGTGGGGTTCCTCGGCCAGGTTCTCCTTCAGGAAGCGGAGGCTTGTCCGCTCGCGGTCGAAGTCGAGCTGTCCTCGCAGGGACGCGGCCAACTGCCGCATGATCTCGGCGACCGGCACGCCCCGCAGGGGCGGGAGCGGCGCGGCGAGCCGGGCGAGGGCCAGCATGACGGCCAGGTCGGTGGCCAACTGCCGGGCGACGCCGGGGCGGCGGACCTTCAGGGCGACGGTCCGGCCGTCGGTCAGGCGGGCCCGGTATACGCAGGCGATGGTGCCCGCCGCCACCGGGGGGCGTGCGGCCAGGCCGGGGTCGCCCCGCAGCAGGCGCCTCAGCTCGGGGCCGAAGTGCCGTGACCCGTCGCCCAGCGGTAACGGCCGCACCTGGGCGTGCAGGGTGCTCAGCACCCGGGCGACATGACGAGGGACCACGTCGGCGCGGGTGCTGAGGATCTGGGCGACCTTGACGAAGGCCGGCCCGAGTGCGGTCACCGTCTCCAGGAGCCAGGCGTCGCGCCGGGGCGCGAAAGCCCGGGAAAAGCGGCCCCTGCCGGGTGACAGCGAGCAGCGCAGAGCGACGGCGCCGAGGACGGCCAGCCGGACCGTCAGGATGAGACAGACGCGCAGGCTCCGTACGAGCCCGGCGGCGACGGTCACCTTCGGGTTGTCGGCATGGCTCATCAGGCACCCCCGCCCCCGCCGTCACCGGCTCCGGATCAGCCGCCGACGCGGACCGGGAACTTGTCGATCGTGGCGATGACCTGGTCGTTGTCCGGGTGGACCAGCTTGATCGGGTTCTCCAGCCGGTAGAAGTCACCGTCCGGCGGGAACTTGCTGAGCTCCGGGCTCAGGAGCTTGGCGGGCTCCTTGGTCCGCAGGACCAGCGGCTCCGGCCGGGCCTGGGCGGAGCCGCCCTCGCCGGAGCCGGGGGGCCGCTCGATGGTCAGCCTGAACGACAGGAACATGACCGCGCTGAGCTTCGGCGGGAAGTGCTGGACGATGTTGAGCAGGCTGTCCGGAGTCGCCTCCATGTTCTCCTGCTCGATGGTGATCTTGCCGAGCTGCGGGTGGTCGGCCTCCACCTTGTGGCCGATGACCTTCAGCACGACGGCCTTGTGGGGCGGTTGGTCGGGGTGGGTCTCCACCCGGACCTTGATGCCGCCCTTGAACTCGACGTTGACGAGTGCGGTACGCACCTTGAGCGGCACATTGGCCGCATAGCAACTGCAGGGGATTTCGGCGCCGATGGACGGCAGCACGGTGGCCGTGGGCACGAGAGAACCTCCGAACATAACTCGGGGAGTGTGTGGGGTGCACTTCCGACATTCCCGCACACCGCCATTCGGACCATTCTCCAGGCGCTATTCACCCGTCCGGGTGGCGAATACACCCGCTATTGGCAAGATCTCGACAGAAAGAGGTCGGCCAATAAATTCTCCACCGAGAAATGGCCGGAATATGTCGGCCGGAATTCATACCCCGTCGAGCTGCCGCCCCCGGGTCTCCGGCGCGAGGAATACGAACGCCACCGCCGCCAGGGCGAGCGGCACCGCCGCCACCAGAGCCGTGACCTCCATGGGCGGGACCGCCGCCGTCCCCACCGCCAGCGCCAGCACGAGCACCCCGCCGGCCTTGCTCACCGCCGCCGCCCAGCCCGTCCCCCGGGCCCTGAGCGCCGTCGGGTACACCTCCGAGCTGTACGCGGCCACCACCGCGGCCGTCGCGCTGATCCCCCACAGCGGCACGAACAACAGCAGCCGCATCAACGACCCGTCACCGGCGACCGTCTCCCCCGCCACCGCCAGCACCACCAGCGCCCCGGCGGCCGCCCCCGCCACGACGACCGCCGTGCGGCGGCTGCTCCACAGCCCGTACAGCAGCGCGGTCAGCAGGTTGAGCGGCAGGCTGAGCAGCGCGCTGTCCCGCAGCACGCGCGCCGAGGACGCCTCCAGGTAGCCGACGCGCCCGAGGTTGACGGGCAGCCACATCTGGAAGCCGTACGCCAGCAGCCCGGCGCCCGCCGCCAGCAGGGTCAGCACCGCCGTACGGCCGGTGAACCCCCGCTCCCACAGCCGCAGATACCCGGGCCCGGCGCCCGGCCCCGGCGAAACGGCCACGGGCCCGGACACCGGCACCATCGTCGAGCCGTACCGCGACAGCACCTCACGCGCCCGCTCCACCCGGCCCGTGGCGAGCAGGAAGCGCGGCGACTCCGGGATCCAGTGGTTCAGCACCAGCAGCACCAGCGCCGTCGGCAGTCCCACCAGCCACAGGGCGCGCCACCCGAACTCCGGGGTGAGCAGCGCCGCCAGCCAGCTCGTCAGGGCATAGGCGACGGTGACGTTCCCGCCGATCAGCACCATCAGCCAGCCCCGGTGGCGGCGCGGCACCGTCTCCGCCAGCAGCGTGAACGCGATCGGGATCATGCCGCCCGCCGCCATGCCCATCACCAGGCACATCAGAACGTTCCACCAGAAGCCCGGCATGGCTCCGCAGACGGACGTCGTGGCGAACAGCACGCCCGCCAGGAGGATCGAGTTCCGCCGTCCGATCCGGTCCCCGAGCCGGCCCCAGACGAACGAGCCCACCATGGTCCCGGTGATCCCGGCCAGCGGCAGCCACGCCACCGATACGCCACCGCCCGGGCGCAGCGGCGAGGCCAGCCCGTACTCGGCGGCGACTCCGGGGACCACGAGGGAGAGCGTCAGCGGCTTCATCACGTCGATCGTCACGGCGAGCGACAGCACGGTCAGCAGCATCACATGGGCGGGCCGCAGCCGGGCGTCGTCGTCCGCGCGCACCCGCACGGCCGCCGCTTCCCGGCGCAGCGCCTCGGCGCGCGGCGGCCACAGCCCCACCACAACGGCCGCCACGCCGCACACGATGAGCGCCATACCGGCCACCATGGCCGGATCGGGCGTCATCCCCGCCATTCGGTAACCCATGTGGCGGGCGTGCCAGAACATCGGCAGATGCAGCACCGTGCCCGCCGTACCGGCCGCCACGCCGGCCCAGAACCACACGGGACGCGGAAATCCGGCGCCTTTTTCCGGAAGCCCACTCTCCCTTTCCGCGACTGGCCCGATTTTCACTCCCGCCCCCCTTTTTTCCGCTCCTTTTCCCGCCTCTTCTTCCGCTCCTTCTTCCGCTTCTTCCTCCGCCCCCTTTTCACCGCACCCGCGCGCATGAGTGCTTTTCGGCCGCGGGTCCGCGCTTTTCGGCCGTGGCCGGACTCGTCTCCTCCTCGCGGACGGGAGTCATACGCCGAACGGCCTAGGCGGGATCGGTTCAGCGGCCGATGTCCCGGCACCCGCCCGGGCGGCAGGCTGTGCGGCGCACGGCTCGTCGCCCCCCACGAGGGGAGGGGGCGACGAGCCAGCGGGACCGCTACCGCATCAGGACGCCGGCGCCCTCTCCGGTGGCCTCCGTGGGCAGCGCGACCAGTCCCAGGTCGGCGCCCGCCGCCAGCAGGCGGTGCGTCGGCAGTATCCGGACCGTGTACCCGAAGGGGCCCGTCCGGTCGAGGGTGAGGGGGCCCTCGTAGACCCACCGCCCCTGCTGGTCCGGGCCGCCGGCCGGCTTCAGCGGCACGGTCTGGGCGTCCCGGAGCCGGTCGTCGGTGTCGACGCGGCCCGCGACCGCCTGGACCTCCACGTCCTCGGGCTGGAGGTCGCCGAGGGCGACCCGTACCCGCAGGGCGAGGGTGGCGCCCAGCTCGGCGGTGCCGTTGGCCTCGTCCACCTCGACGTGGTCGACCGCCACGCGCGGCCACGCGGCCCGCACCCGGGCCTTCCAGGCGGCGAGTTCCCGGGCCGCGCCGGTGTCCAGCGACCGGTGGGCGAGGGCGGCCGGGGCGTACAGCCGCTCCACGTACTCGCGCACCATGCGGCCCGCGAGCACCTTGGGGCCGAGGTTGGCGAGCGTACGGCGGACCATCTCGATCCACCGCTCGGGCAGGCCGTTGCCGCCCCGGTCGTAGAAGCGGGGAGCGACCCGCTGCTCGATCAGCTCGTACAGCGCGGCCGCCTCAAGGTCGTCGCGCCGGTCCTCGTCGGTCGTCGGTCCGTCGGCGGTCGGGATGGCCCAGCCGAAGTCCGGTTCGTACCACTCGTCCCACCAGCCGTCCAGGACGGAGAGGTTGAGGCAGCCGTTCAGGGCGGCCTTCATGCCGGACGTCCCGCACGCCTCCAGCGGCCGCAGCGGGTTGTTCAGCCACACGTCGCAGCCGGGGTAGAGCTTTTGTGCCATGCCCATGCCGTAGTCGGGCAGGAACACGATCCGGTGGCGTACGCGCGGGTCGTCGGCGAACCGCACCAGCTCCCGCACCAGCCGCTTGCCGCCGTCGTCCGCCGGGTGGGCCTTGCCCGCGACGACGATCTGCACCGGCCGCTCCGGATGCAGCAGCAGCTCCATCAGCCGGTCGCGGTCGCGCAGCATCAGGGTGAGCCGCTTGTAGGAGGGAACCCGGCGGGCGAACCCGATGGTGAGGATGTCGGGGTCCAGGACCCCGTCGATCCAGCCCAGCTCCGCCGCCCCGGCGCCGCGCTGCCGCCACGAGGCGCGCAGCCGGGTCCGTACCTCCGTCACGAGCTGCTCGCGCAGTTCGCGCCGCAGCTCCCAGATCTCGGAGTCGGCGATCTCCCCGACGGCGTCCCAGCGCTGCGAGCCGCCGACGCTGAGGGCGTCCTCGGCGCGCTGGGTGCCGATCTTCCGCGCGCCGAGCCGGAACACCTCGGGCGCCACCCACGTGGGGGCGTGGACGCCGTTGGTGATGGAGGTGATCGGCACCTCGTCGGGGTCGAACCCGGGCCACAGACCGGCGAACATCTCGCGGCTGACGGCGCCGTGGAGGGTGGACACGCCGTTGGCGCGCTGGGCGAGGCGCAGTCCCATGACGGCCATGTTGAAGAGGTTGGGCTCGCCGCCGGGGTAGGTCTCCATGCCGAGCTGGAGGACGCGCTCGACGTCCACCCCGGGCAACTCCGCGCCGTCGCCGAAGTGACGGGCGACGAGCTCGCGGTCGAACCGGTCGATGCCGGCCGGGACGGGGGTGTGGGTGGTGAAGACGGTCCCCGCGCGGACGGCCTCCAGGGCGGCGTCGAACTCGACACCCTCCTCGCTCAGTTCCCGGATGCGCTCCAGGCCGAGGAAACCGGCGTGCCCCTCATTGGTGTGGAACACCTCGGGCGTGGGATGGCCGGTGAGCTCGCAGTACGCCCGTACCGCCCGGACACCTCCTATCCCCAGCAGCATCTCCTGCAACAGCCGGTGTTCGCTGCCGCCGCCGTACAGCCGGTCGGTGACGTCCCGTTCGGACGGGCCGTTCTCCTCGACGTCCGAGTCGAGCATCAGCAGCGGTACGCGGCCGACCTGGGCCACCCAGATGTGGGCGTGCAGACAGCGGCCGGCCGGCAGGGCGAGGGAGACCCGGACGGGGGCGCCGCCTGGCTGCCGCAACAGGCTGACGGGCATCTCGTTGGGGTCCAGCAGCGGATAGTGCTCCTGCTGCCAGCCGTCCCGGGAGAGCGACTGGCGGAAGTAGCCGTGCCGGTAGAGCAGTCCGACGCCGATGAGCGGTACGCCGAGGTCGGAGGCGGCCTTGAGGTGGTCGCCGGCGAGGATGCCGAGGCCGCCCGAGTACTGGGGCAGGGCGGCGGTCACCCCGAACTCGGGCGAGAAGTAGGCGACGGCGGCGGGCAGGTCGCTGTTCTGGCTCTGGTACCAGCGGCGGCCGCGCAGGTAGTCGTCGAGGTCGTCGGCGGCGGCGGACAGGCGGCGCAGGAAGCGCCGGTCACGGGCGAGCTCGGCGAGCCGGGCGGCGGACACGGAGCCCAGCAGCCGGACCGGATCGCCGCCGGCCGCCCGCCACCCCTCGGGGTCGACGGCCTGGAACAGTTCACGGGTCTCGGCGTGCCAGGACCAGCGCAGGTTGCGCGCGAGGTCGCTGAGCGGCCGGAGCGGGTCGGGGAGGACGGGGCGCACGGTGAATCGACGGATTGCCTTCACGTGTTCCACCTTCGCAGGGCAGGTACGAATCGGGGCGGACGCACGGGCGGTGTGCGTCCGCCTTCACCCTCCGACGGTATCGGCACCCCGCCCCCCGCAACCACGGCGCACTCAGGGGAGCGCGTTCACAACGCGCTCACCGGGACCCGGTACGGGGAGCCCGCGTTGACCGTTTCCGGGTCGAACGCGCCGGTCGCGGCGTACCGGGCGGCGATTTCGCGCCGCTCGTGCGGCGGGATCACGTCGTCGATGTGGGCGAAGCCGCCGGGGGCGCGCCGGTGGGCCAGATTGATGACGACTTCCGGGCCGAGGCGCCGGTTGGCGCGCTGAAGCTCCGTCATGGCGGGGCGCCGCTCCGCCTCGTAGGCGGCGAGGGCGTCGGCCGGCGCGGGGTGGTGAGCCATGGCGTGGGCGAGGGCCCGGGCGTCGATGATCGACTGGGTGGCGCCGTTGGAGCCGATGGGGTACATGGCGTGGGCGGCGTCGCCGATGAGGGTGGTGCGGCCGTGGCTCCAGCGCAGCAGGGGCTCGCGGTCGACCATGGGGTACTCGTAGGCGGCCTCGGCGGCGCGCAGCACCTCGGGGACGCTGACGCCGTCGAACTCCCAGCCGTCGTAGTGGTGGAGGAACCGGGTGATCGGCACGGCACGGTTCCAGTCCCCGCGGGTGGCACCGGCGATGCTGTCGGCGGGCATCGCCAGCGCCCAGTTGACGAGGACGTCCCCGCCCGGCCGCTCGGCCATCGGGTAGACGACGGCCTTCTGCCGGTCGTCGCCCGCGATGAGCATGAACCTTCCGGCCCGGCGGGCGTCCAGCCACGACACGCCGCGCCACACCAGCATGCCGTTCCACGGGGGCTCGCCCTCGCGCGGGTTGAGGCCGGCGCGGACCGCCGAGCGGATGCCGTCGGCGCCGATCAGGACGTCCGGCTCCAGCGACGCCCGGCCGCACCTGGCCCCCTCGCGGTGCTCAAGGCGCACGCGCGGGCGACCGTCGGGCAACTGTTCAAGGCCGGCCACCCGGACGCCGGTGACGATCGCGGACGGGCCGATCCGGCGGCGTACCGCGTCGGCGAGGACCTGCTGGAGGTGGCCGCGGTGGACGGAGAGCTGGGGCCAGTGGTACCCGGCGCTCAGCCCGCGCGGTTCGCGGGAGATCAGCCCGCCGGAGCGGTGGTAATAGCGCAGCTCCCGGGTGCGTACGGCGTCGGCCTCCAGGTCGTCGAGGAGCCCGAGCGCGTCGAGTTCGCGTACGGCGTTGGGCATGATGTTCAGCCCGGCGCCGACGGGCTGGATCTCGCGGGCCGCCTCCACGACGGTGACCCGGTGGAACCCGGCCGCGTGCAGGGCGAGCGCGGCGGTCAGGCCGGCGACTCCGCCGCCGGCGACGAGTATGTGGGGGGTCATGCCGCGGCTCCCCTCACCGGGGTGCGCGGCCGCTGGGTGGCCTGGCGCACCAGCGTCTCGTTGTCCCGGGTCAGGTCGAGCACGGAGCGCAGCAGGGCGACGGGCGCGCCGCCGCTGCCCTGGTCGTACAGCCGCACGTCGTCGCTGTAGGCCTTGCGGGCGATGCCGAGGTGGCGGGCGCGGAAGGTCTTCAGGATGCGCAGCACCCGCGCCAGGGAGTGGGCGGACGCGACGAGCTGCGGGGGCAGTTGGTACACGGTCTCCCAGCTCAGCGCGGCGGACAGTTTGCTGACGGCCGAGACCCCGCCCCTGTGGGCGGCGTGGAAGGCGCGCCAGGACGGGAGGCTGTACTCGACGGACTCGGCCAGGAAGGCGTCGTAGCCGGGGTCGGTGCGGTCGCACTGCCAGACCGTCAGGTCGACCAGCCACAGCGGCACCTGGGCGGCGGCCGGGCCCAGGTAGTCGCGCCCGGCGACGTCGATCTCCTCGAAGTACGGGCGCAGGGTGCGGGCGAAGTAGGCCGGGGAGACGTTGTCGACGGTGAAGTCGATGGCGTCGACCATCGACTGGACGTGCTGTGCGGTGCGGTCCAGCGCGAGGGCGAAGCCCGGGTCGTACGGTTCGAGGCCGGCCAGTTGGCCGCAGGTGTCGAGGGCGGCGACGAGGCTGGGGAAGACCATCCGGACGGCGTCCTGGAGGTGGGCCTCCATCTCGTGGCCGGTGTACATCCGCTGGCGGGGGCCGAGCGGGTTCCAGGTGGTGTAGTGGTGCACGGTGTCGCGGGGCACCATGTCGGTGCGGCGGGCCAGTTCCTCCAGGACGGGCAGGACCTCGGGGACGGCGGCGACCGGCTGGACGCCGTGCCGCTTGAGGGAGCCGAGCACGATGCCGAGGTCGCGCATCGCGGCCAGCGCCTCGATGACGCACCACTCGGCGACCCGGTCGAGGTCGGGTACGAGGGTGCGCAGCGCGACAGTGAGCGCGGGGACGTCGGCGTCACGGTTCATCGCGGGGAGCGCGGCGAGCAGCGCGTCGGCGCCGAGCGGGTCGGCCGCGCGTATCTCGGCTATGCGGTAGCGCGGTTCGGCGCAGGTGTCGAGACCGGGCGCGACAAGGTCGTACAGGGTCAACGGGATGCCCCCCTCGGGCAGTGTGGATTCGGGAGTGGCGCGGTGTCCGCTGGTCAGGCGGTCACCGCGGGTCGCCCACCCGGTCCTGGCGTGGCGGCGCCGGTACGGGCGCGGGCAGGCTCAGCCGTACGGACAGCAGTGCCGCAGCGGCGGCGAAGGCGGCGCCGGTGAGCAGCGCCGCCTGGAAGCCCGCGGTTTCGGCCTGGGGTGTGGCCGTGCCGGTACGGGTGGTGGCCACGGCCACGAGGACGGCCAGGCCCAGGACGGATCCGAACTGCTGGCTGGTGTTGATCAGCCCGGAGGCGAGGCCGGTCTCCTCTGGTGTGGCCTCTGCCGTGGCGGCCACATTGGTGGTGACCATGACCAGCGGCAGGGCGGCACCCAGCACGAGGCTGGGTGCGAGGACGGTGGTGGCGAAAGTGCCGTGGGCACTCAGCGCGAGGGCGAGCCAGACCATGCCGGCGAACAGCAGCCCGAAGCCGAGGGTCATGGTCCGGCCGAGGCCGAGGCGGAGGATGAGGCGGCCGGTCAGCGGAGCGGTGGCGACGACGACCAGGGACAGCGGGAGCAGGCCGAGCCCACCGGTGAGCGGCGACTGCCCCAGCACGCTCTGGAGGTAGAGGCTGACGAGGAAGAACATGGGGAACAGCGCCATTTGGGCGAGGGCGCTGAGGAGATTGGCCAGGCGCAGCGCGGGCCGCCGCAGCACGGCGGGCGGGACGAGGGGCCGGGCGGCGCGGGTCTCGGTCACGGCGAAGGCCGCGAGCAGGAGCACGCCGGCGGCCCCGGCCAGGGGGCTGCGCCCGACGAGGGCGTACGCGACGAGGCCGAGCCCGCCCGTGGCGGTGAGCGCGCCGAGCAGGTCGAAGCCGGGCTCGGCGCCCCTGGTCGCGCCGTCCAGGAGCCGGAGGGCGAGCAGGCCGAGCACGGCGGCGACCGCGACGTTCAGCCAGAAGGTGGAGCGCCAGCCGAGCAGGTCGGTGAGGACCCCGCCCAGGACGGTGCCGAGGACCCCGCCGAGCCCGCCCATCGCGGCGAACGCGCCGAGCGCCCGGTGCCGGGCGGGGCCGTCCGGGAAGAGGATCAGCAGCAGCGCGAACGCGGCGGCCGCGGCGAGGGCCGCCCCGACGCCCTGCACGGCGCGGGCGGCGACCAGCGCGCCGGTGGACTGGGCGAGGCCCCCGGCGGCGGAGGCGGCCGCGAGCAGGCCGAGCCCGGCGGTGAACAGCCGCCGGTGGCCGAACAGGTCGGCGGCGCGGCCACCGAGCAGCAGCAGCCCGCCGAAGGTGATCAGGTAGGCGTTGGCCACCCAGGACAACCCGGCGGACCCGGCCCGGAGGTCGTGGCCGACGGACGGCAGCGCGACGTTGACGATCGCCGTGTCCATGATCATCAGCAGTTGCGTCGCCGCGAGCAGCGCGAGCGCGCCGCGCCGGTGGCCGGTGGCCCCGCTCATCGACGGCCCCCGGTGCCCGGGTGGACGTGCCACCCCGGGTCCGCCGCGCGGCCGGCCCCGTGGGCGCGGTGCCATCCGGGGTCGCCCGCGCCGCGGCCGGCGTGCCCGCCGGACCGGCCCGCACGGCCGACGGCCCGGCGCGGACCGCACGAGGGCCATCGCACCGCGCGCCCGCCCCGGGCGCACCGCCCCGGATCGGCCGCCCGCAGCCGGGCCGGGGCGGTCATCGGACCGGCTCCAGGTCGTAGCCGTCCAGGCACGCCTGGGCGAGCGCCTCGCAGGCGGGGGCGCCGCCCGCCCAGGTCTGCATCGTGAGGTAGACGTGCGGGGCGCCGTGGTAGAAGCGCTCGTACTGCTCGTGGCGGCCCGCGAATTCGGAGCCGAGCGCGTCCCAGGCCAGCTTCAGCAGCTTGACCCGGTCCTCGGCCGGCGTACCGGTCGAGCGGATGTACTTGCGCACCAGCGGGCCCAGTTCCGGGTGCAGCAGGTCCTGACCGGAGGCGGGGAGCTGGATGACACCGCCGCCCGCGAGGAGCTTGATCTCCTGGACGGCCCTCGGGTACAGCTCGCCCGCCATGATGCGCTGGGCGTACGAGATCTCGCCGCCCGGCGCGACGCCGCCACGGCCGCCGTCGACCTCCTCGTACGACGCCTCCGCCGCGAGCACGAACGCCTTGGCCTGCGCGACGTGGCCGAGGAGGCGGCCGATGGCCTGGGTGACCGGCGGCAGTTCGTAGGTGCTGTTGGCCTTGGTGATCAGGATCGCGATGCCGGTGAGGAACTCCAGCTTGGTCCAGAAGCGGGTGGCGGCCTGGTGGACGAAGTTCAGGTACGCGGGGGTCTGCCACCACATCCGGCAGGTCGCCTCGACGTTCCGGTACGTCAGCACCCGCTCCCACGGCACGAACACGTCGTCGCACACGAGCAGCGCGTCGTTCTCGTCGAAGCGCGAGGAGAGCGGGTTGTCGAAGACGCTGCGCGCCTGGGCCTCGTAGGAGGTGCGGGAGACGAACTTCAGGCCCGGCGTGTCGACCGGGATCGAGAAGCACACCGCGTGGTCGACGTCCTGGGGGGCGAGCGGCTCGATCGTGCCGATGATCACCTCGTTGCCGAAGACCGCCGCGGTGCCGATCATCTTGGCGCCGCGCACCACGATCCCGCCGTCCTTCTCGGCGACCACCCGCACCACCAGGTCGTCCTCCTCCTGCTCGGAGGCGGCCCTGGTGCGGTCGGTCTGCGGGTTGGCGATGGTGAAGGTCGGGTACAGGTCGCCCTCGGCGAGCCGCCGGTGGTAGGCGAGGGCGGCGCCGGAACCGTCGTACGTCTCCGTGGTGAACAGGCCCGGCAGCGCCGCGAATCCGGCCGCGGCGCCCGCCATGTAGTCGGGCGTGCGGCCCAGGAAGCCGAAGCTGGCCTCCGCCCACACCTTGTACGCCTCGCGGCGCGCGACGAGGTCCTCGTACGACCGGGGGATCGCATAGGCGCGGTGGACGCCGCCCTGGGTGAGGACCGGGGTGTGCTCGGAGTCGTGCGCCAGGTCGTACAGGCGGGCGATGGAGGCGGCGGTGTTGCGGAACGCCGGGTGCGCGGTGACGTCCCCGACCCGCTCCCCGTCGAGCCATATCTCCCGGCCGTCGCGCAGCGACGCCAGATACTCCTGACCGGACCTCGTCACCTTTTCTCCTCTTGCGGGTGCCATTGCCGCAAGCGAGCCTGTCCGTTGGTCCACACCTTCGGCAATGAACGTCCGTCCAATGGTCCTTAAGAACCGGCCAGTCGCCCTCCGGAAACCATTACGCGGCGTTCGCCGCACCCGCTCGGTACTCACCCGGAGTGACACCGAACCATTTGCGGAAGGCAAGGTGGAAACCGACCGCGCTCTGGTAGCCGACCCGCTGCGGCACCGCCGACTGCGGCAGGGACGTCTCGCCGAGCAGCCGCGCCGCCTCCTGCATGCGCCGCCCGGTCAGGTGGCGCGCCGGGGCCTCGCCGACCAGGGCGCGGAACGCGGCCGTGAACGCCGAGCGGGACATGCCGACCTCGCGGGCGAGCGACTCGATGGTCCACGGCTCGGCGAACCGGGTCGCGATCATCACCAGGGCGCGGCTGACGCCCGGGTGGCGCAGCACGGGCAGGGAGGCCGGGTTCTCGGCGAACTCCCGCAGCAGCGGGCGCAGCGCGAGCACCAGGGCCATCTCGAAGGCCCGCAGCGTGATCAGCCGGTCGCCGGGGCCGATGGGCCGGTCGGGGGCGGCGAGCAGCCGCAGCGTGTCCCGCAGCAGCGGCTCGCGGTCGACCTGCGAGCCGTCGAGCACCAGGGCCCAGGGCAGCGCCTTGTACAGACCTGTGGCGGCGCTGGCGTCGTAGTGCAGCCCGGCGCACAGCAGCCGGCTCTCCGGCCCGGTCCCGCCGATGCGGATCTCGCCGGAGGTGCCGGGCTCCCGCTCGGGCAGCACGGCCTTGAGCGGTACGCCCTGCCGGTCGGGCCGGTCGGAGAGCCGGTGCGCGGTCCCGGTGGGGAAGACGGCGAGGTCACCGGCGCGCAGCTCCTGGGGTGTCTGCCCCTCCGCGGTGATCCAGCAGCCGCCCTCCACGATGTAGTGCAGGACGGCGCAGCCCTGCTCGGCGTCGCCCTCGATGGCCCAGGGGGCGCGGACGTGCCAGCGGCTGTCGAAGACGCCGGTGAGCCGCAACGGTTGCAACAGCTCACTGAGGAGGTCGTCGTTCCGGTCGGTGTTCCCGGTTTCGGTGCGCACGGTGTCCATGGACGATCCTTCAACCCCCGCCCCGAATTGTTAATTGATCGGCCAAAGCCGCCGCCGCCAGCCTGAGAGGAGCCGTCATGGCAGCAGTCACACCCTAATCGAAGGGCCAATCAGGCATATGTCGGAGCGGATGTCGGAGCAGATGTCGGAGCAGAATCAGATGCGGGTGGCGGTCGTCGGCGCGACCGGTTTCCAGGGCGGCGCGGTGGCCCGCCTGCTCAGTGCGCGGGGCCACCGGGTGCGTACGCTCTCCCGCCGTCCGGAGGGCGACCGGCCGCCGATGCCGGGCGTCTCGTGCGCCACCGGTGACCTGGCCGACGCCGAGGCCGTACGGCAACTCTTCGCGGGTGCGACGCACGCGGCGGTGGTGATGCCCCTGGTGTACGAGGCCAAGCGGGTGCGCGCGTACGCCCGGAACATCGCCGAGGCGGCCGTGGCGGCCGGGGTGCGGCGGCTGGTCTACAACGCCAACACCCGCGTGCCGCGCACGTCCACCGATGTGGCGGCGTTCGAGACGCGCCGGATCGCCGAGGAGGTGCTGCGGGAGAGCGGCGTGCCGATGGTGGTGCTGCGCCCGCCGGTCTACCTGGACAACCTGTTCAGCCCCTGGAACGGCCCGGCCCTGGTCAACGAGGGCATCCTCGCCTATCCGCTGCCCGCCGACGTGCCGGCGGCGTGGCTGTCGCACCGGGACCTGGCCCAGGCGGTGTGCGCGGCGCTCACCGTGGAGGGCCTGGAGGGGCGGACGTACGACATCGGCGGGGTGCGGGCGCTGACGGGTGATGAGCTGGCGGATGCCTTCGGCAAGGGCCTGGGGCGCGTGGTGCGGTACCGGGCGCTGGCCCCGCACATCTTCGAGCAGGGCCTCGCACAGGCGATCGGCCCGGCCGCGGCGGCCGGGGTGGCGGGCATCTACCACTACATGGCGGGGGGCGCCGAGCCGCTGCTGCTGGCCGGGGATGACGGCGTGTCGGCCCGCGCGTTGACGGTGGAGGCACGCCCGGTTGACGAGTGGGTTTCGCGCCAGCCGTGGCAGATCTGGGCGAACGACCCCGAGGAGCAGGACGCCCAGTCGCTCACCTGAACGCCACCTGACACACCCGAGCGCGAACCGGTCCCGATTTTCCACTCGAACGGGGCCGGTTCTCGTCGTGTCCGGCTACGCCTGAGTAGTTAACAACGCGCCGGATTGCCCACCCGAAGGGTGTGGGTAGGGCTCCTCCGGTACCCGCCCACCCGAGTGAACCCGGACAGGAGCGGTGATGCCTGCGCTCTGCCACTCGTCAACGGAGCAAGTACAAAGAGCGATACCCCATACGCAACCCTCAGGTGATGCCGTGAACTCGCTGATTGGTCGCATTCCCGTTCTCGATGTACGCCCGCTGGTCGACTGCGGCAGAAGGCCCGCGAAGGCAGTGGTCGGCGAAACCTTCCAGATTACGGCCACCGTGTTCCGCGAAGGCCATGACGCCGTGGCCGCGAACGTCGTGCTCAAGGACCCGGCCGGACACCCGGCCCCGTTCACGCCGATGCGGGAACTGGCGCCCGGCACCGACCGCTGGGGCGCCGAGGTCACTCCAACGGCCGAAGGGCGGTGGACGTACTTCGTCGAGGCGTGGAGCGACCCGATCGCCACCTGGCGGCACACCGCCGGCATCAAGATCCCGGCCGGCATCGACACCGAGCTGGTCCTGGCCGAGGGCGCCACCCTGCACGAGCGGGCCGCCGACGGCGTACCGAAGAGCGAGGGCCGCGAGGCCGTGCTCGCCGTGGTGGACGCGCTGCGCGACGAACGGCGCTCCGCCGCCGACCGGCTCGCCGCCGCGCTGGAGACGGAGGCGGTCCAGGCGCTGGCCGCGCACCCGCTGCGCGAACTGGTCACGTCCTCGCGGCCATTGCCGCTGCTGGTGGAGCGGGAGCGGGCGCTGTTCGGGTCGTGGTACGAGATGTTCCCGCGCTCCGAGGGGGCCAGGATGGAGAACGGCCGACTGGTCTCCGGCACCTTCCGTACCGCCGCCGAGCGGCTTCCGGCCATCGCCGCGATGGGCTTCGATGTCGTGTATCTGCCGCCCATCCACCCCATCGGCACCACCCACCGCAAGGGCCCCAACAACACCCTCACGGCCGGTCCCGACGACGTCGGCGTGCCGTGGGCGATCGGCTCCCCCGAGGGCGGACACGACGCGGTCCACCCGGACCTGGGCACCATCGAGGACTTCGACGCCTTCGTCGAACGGGCGCGCGAACTGCGCCTGGAGGTCGCGCTGGACTTCGCCCTCCAGTGCTCGCCGGACCACCCGTGGGTGAAGAAGCGCCCGGCCTGGTTCCACCACCGGGCCGACGGCACCATCGCGTACGCCGAGAACCCCCCGAAGAAGTACCAGGACATCTATCCGATCGCGTTCGACCGGGACATGCGGGGCATCGTCCGCGAGACCCTGCGCGTGCTGCGGTACTGGATGTCCCACGGCGTACGCATCTTCCGCGTCGACAACCCGCACACCAAGCCCGTGGTGTTCTGGGAGAAGGTCATCGGCGCCATCAACAAGACCGACCCGGACGTGATCTTCCTGGCGGAGGCGTTCACCCGGCCGGCGATGATGCACACCCTCGGCGCGATCGGCTTCCAGCAGTCGTACACGTACTTCACCTGGCGCAACACCAAGCACGAGCTGACCGAGTACCTCACCGAGCTGTCCGGCGACGCCGCCGCCTACATGCGGCCGAACTTCTTCGTGAACACCCCGGACATCCTGCACTCCTACCTCCAGCACGGCGGCCGCCCCGCCTTCGAGGCACGCGCGGTGCTGGCCGCCACGATGTCCCCGACGTGGGGCGTGTACGCCGGGTACGAGCTGTGCGAGAACACCCCGGTACGGGAGGGCAGCGAGGAGTACCTCGACTCCGAGAAGTACCAACTCCGCCCGCGCGACTGGGAGTCCGCCGAGCGCGAGGGCCGCAGCATCGCCCCGCTGATCGGGAAGCTGAACCGGATCAGGCGCCGCAACGCCGCGCTGCGGCAACTGCGCTCGGTGCACTTCCACCACACCGACAACGACGCCGTCATCGCCTACAGCAAGCGGGCGGGCTCGAACATTGTTCTGACGGTCGTCAACCTCGACCCGCGCCACACCCACGAGGCGACGGTGTCGTTGGACATGCCGGAGCTCGGCCTCGACTGGCACGAGACCGTGCCGGTGCGCGATGAGCTCACCGGCGAGACCTATCACTGGGGCAGGGCCAACTATGTGCGCCTCGAGCCGGGTGTCACGCCCGCGCACATCCTCGTCCTGCGACCGTCCCCGCCGATCGGAGGGTCACCCACATCATGATCGTCAACGAGCCCGTCCACGACACCTTCGAGGACACGCCGGCAAAGGACCGTGACCCCGACTGGTTCAAACGAGCCGTCTTCTACGAGGTTCTGGTCCGCTCGTTCCAGGACAGCAATGGCGACGGCGTCGGCGACCTCAAGGGAATCACCGCCAAGCTGGACTACCTCCAGTGGCTCGGGGTCGACTGCCTCTGGCTCCCGCCGTTCTTCAAGTCCCCTCTCAGGGACGGCGGTTACGACGTATCGGACTACACCTCCGTACTGCCCGAATTCGGCGACCTGGCCGACTTCGTCGAGTTCGTCGATGCCGCCCACCAGCGCGGCATGCGAGTGATCATCGACTTCGTGATGAACCACACCAGCGACCAGCACCCGTGGTTCCAGGAATCCCGCAGCGACCCCGACGGCCCCTACGGCGACTACTACGTCTGGGCCGACGACGACAAGCAGTTCCAGGACGCCCGGATCATCTTCGTCGACACCGAGACGTCCAACTGGACCTTCGACCCGGTGCGCAAGCAGTACTACTGGCACCGGTTCTTCTCCCACCAGCCGGACCTCAACTACGAGAACCCGGCCGTGCAGCAGGAGATCCTGTCCGCGCTGCGCTTCTGGCTGGACCTGGGCATCGACGGGTTCCGCCTGGACGCCGTGCCGTACCTCTACCAGGAGGAGGGCACCAACTGCGAGAACCTGCCGGCCACCCACGCCTTCCTCAAGCGGGTCCGCAAGGAGATCGACGCCGCCTACCCCGACACCGTGCTGCTCGCCGAGGCCAACCAGTGGCCGGAGGACGTCGTCGACTACTTCGGCGACTTCCCGGCCGGCGGCGACGAGTGCCACATGGCGTTCCACTTCCCGGTGATGCCGCGCATCTTCATGGCGGTACGCCGCGAGTCCCGCTACCCCGTCTCCGAAATCCTGGCCAAGACCCCGGCGATCCCGGCGAACTGCCAGTGGGGCATCTTCCTGCGCAACCACGACGAGCTCACGCTGGAAATGGTCACGGACGAAGAGCGTGACTACATGTACGCGGAGTACGCCAAGGACCCCCGGATGCGCGCCAACATCGGCATCCGGCGGCGGCTCGCCCCGCTGCTCGACAACGACCGCAACCAGATCGAGCTGTTCACCGCTCTGCTGCTGTCCCTGCCCGGGTCGCCGATCCTCTACTACGGCGACGAGATCGGCATGGGCGACAACATCTGGCTCGGCGACCGGGACGCCGTGCGCACCCCGATGCAGTGGACGCCCGACCGCAACGCGGGCTTCTCCTCCTGCGACCCGGGCCGGCTGTACCTGCCGACCATCATGGACCCGGTCTACGGCTACCAGGTCACCAACGTCGAGGCGTCCATGGCGTCCCCGTCGTCGCTGCTGCACTGGACGCGGCGGATGATCGAGATCCGCAAGCAGAACCCCGCCTTCGGACTCGGCTCCTACACGGAGCTCCCGTCGTCCAACCCGGCGGTCCTCGCCTTCCTGCGGGAGTACGGGGACGACCTGGTGATGTGCGTGCACAACTTCTCGCGCTTCCCGCAGCCGACGGAGCTGGACCTGCGGCGGTTCAACGGGATGCACCCGGTGGAGCTGATCGGCGGGGTCCGCTTCCCCGCGATCGGCGAATGGCCGTACCTGCTCACCCTCGCGGGTCACGGCTTCTACTGGTTCCGCCTCCGCAAGGACGCGGTCAAGCCCACCAAGGGCAAGACGGTCACGGAGGCGACCGTCGCCACGGCTCCTCACACCGGCGGGGCCACGGCACGGGCGGCGGCACCGGGCACGTCCGGTGTGGCGGGCACGACCGGTGCGGCGGCCGTAGCCGCGCCGGGAGCGGTCTCCAATCCGCCGGACGCGGCACGCACGGTGCAGGCGGGCGCCACGGCGGACGCCACCAAGCACCCCGGCGCGTCCGCACGCAGGGCGGCGGCTGACGGAGCGTCACAGCAGGCGGCACCCGGGCCGGTCCGGGCCGCGGCGGCACCGGCGGCCCCGGGCTCCGCGCCCGATGGGGCGCCGAAGGCCCGGGCGGGCACGACGGCGGGCGCCGCCGGCTCCTCGGCCGCAGCAGGCACGGCGGCCACGGCAGGTGCCGCCGGCGTCCCGGTGACCCCGGCTGAGGCGGGCGTCGCACCGGGCGTCGCACCGGACGGGGCGCCCGGCACGGGTGCCCGGGCGGCGGCACCCGGCGGGGCGGACCCTGCGGCCGGACGGGTGACCGGGAAGGGGTGAGGACATCAGGGCGGGGCGTTTCCGTCGCCCCGCCCTGGGCACTCTCCCCCTCATACGTCGATTCGGGTCTATCTCGACCATCCCCGCCCGACACGTCCCGCACAGCCGGACAGCACTCGCCGCATTCCGGGACACTCTGCACGTTCTGTGCATTTCGTAGTGCCCGGGGAAAGGACGCGCTGCCATGTCGGAGACCGCATCCACCGCCCGGGCCCCGGTCGCCCTGCTCCCCTCCCTGGTGCCGCTGCTCCACGAATGGCTGCCGCGCCAGCGCTGGTTCGCCGGGAAGGGGCGCCCCGTCACGGGGTTCTCCCTCGTCTCGGCGACCGAACTGCTCCCGCTCGACACCGCCGGACCCGGCCTGCTGCACCTGCTCGTGCGGGTCCAGCAGCCCGGCCTCAACACCGCCGCCCAGGGCGACTGCTACCAACTGCTGCTGGGCGTCCGCAACAGCCTGCCGCCCCAGCTCGCGTCCGCGCTGATCGGTCGCGTCCCGGACGGCCCGCTCGCCGGGCGCACGATCTACGAGGGGCTCAGCGACCCACGGCTCGCCACGCTCCTGCTGGAACGGTTGCGCACCCCCGGCCCCATGGGTCCGCTGCGGTTCTCCCGGACCGTCGCCATCCCGGACGGGCTCACGCCCCGCGTACTGGACGCCGAGCAGTCCAACTCCTCGCTCGTGTACGGCGATTCGTACATCCTGAAGGTCTTCCGCCGGGTCTACCCCGGCGCCAACCCGGACCTGGAGCTGCCGCTCGCGCTCGCCCGCGCCGGCTGCACCCGGGTCCCGGCGCCCGTCGCCTGGTACGAGACCGGCAACGGCCGCCCGGAGGCCAGCACCCTGGGCGTGCTCCAGCCCTACCTGCGCGGCTCCCAGGACGGCTGGCAGCTCGCCCTGGACGCGCTCGGCGCCGGGCGGGACTTCACCACCGAGGCCCGCGCGCTGGGCCGGGCCACCGCCGAGGTGCACACCGCGCTGGCCGACGCGCTGCCCACGGTCGCGCTGGGCCGCCCGCAGACCGAGAACCTGGTCCACGGGATGAGCCGCCGGCTGGACGCCGCCGCACAGGCGGTGCCCGCGCTGATGCCGTACGTCCCCGGACTGCGCGCCGCGTTCGAGGCGGTCGGCGACCTGCGCTCGGGCAGCCGGCTGTGGCGGGCCCAGCGGGTCCACGGCGACCTGCACCTGGGCCAGACCCTGCGGACGAACGACGGCGACTGGTCGGTGATCGACTTCGAGGGTGAGCCCGCGAAGCCGCTCGCCGAGCGCCGCCGCCCCCAGCCCCCGGTGCGGGACGTGGCCGGGATGCTGCGCTCCTTCGACTACGCGGCCCGCTCCTACCGCCCCTGGAACCCCGACTGGGCGGAGCGGTGCCGGGAGGCGTACTGCACCGGGTACGCCGAGGCATCGGGCACCGACCCCCGCGCCGAGCCCGCGCTGCTGCGCGCGTACGAGACGGACAAGGCCGTGTACGAGGTCGTGTACGAGGCCCGGCACCGCCCCGACTGGCTCCCGGTCCCGATGGCGGCCATCCGCCGCCTGGCCGCGCAGACCACCACCCCGTGATGTGAACGCCCTTGAGGAGGCCCTCCCCCGTGACCCCCCGTCGTCCCACCCGCAACCCGGCCGCACCGGCCGCCAAAAAGGCCCCGGCCAAGGCCCCGGCCACCAAGAAGACGCCCGTCGGGGACGCCACCGCCCTCCCCGCGCCGCCGCCCGGCGCCACGCCCAGGCCCCGCGCGGGCGGCACCACCGCCGGCGCCCCGCCGCTCGACCCCGCCGACCGGGGCCGGCTGCTCGCCGGTGAGCACCACGACCCGCACGGCCTGCTGGGCGCCCATCGGGTGGACGGCGGCGTCGCCATCCGGGCGCTGCGCCCGTGCGCGAGCAGCGTGGCCGTGCTGGTGGACGGGGCGCGCACCGAACTGCACGACGACGGTGACGGGCTGTTCTCGGCCGTGCTGCCACTGCCGGAGGTCCCGGCGTACCGGCTCCAGGTCGCCTACGACTCCGGTGTCCTGGAGGTGGACGACCCGTACCGCTTCCTGCCCGCGCTCGGGGAGCTGGACCTGCACCTGATCGGGGAGGGCCGGCACGAGGAGCTGTGGAAGGCGCTCGGCGCCCACCCGATGACCCACCAGGGCGTCACGGGCACCCGCTTCACGGTGTGGGCACCCAACGCGCGCGGGGTGCGCCTGGTCGGCGAGTTCAACTACTGGGACGCGGGCACCGGGCTGCCCCTGCGGTCGCTGGGGCGCAGCGGCGTGTGGGAGCTGTTCGTGCCCGGCATGGGCGAGGGCACGCTCTACAAGTTCGCCGTCACCGGCCCGGACGGCCACTGTTCGCTGCGCGCCGACCCGATGGCCCGCCGCGCCCAGTGCCCGCCGGAGACGGCGTCGATCGTCACGGCCTCGCACTACGAGTGGCAGGACGCCGAGTGGATGGCCCACCGGGGCGACCGGCCCGTCCACGAGGCCCCCTTCTCCGTCTACGAGGTGCACCTGCCCTCCTGGCGGCCCGGGCTGACGTACCGGGAGCTGGCGGAGCAGTTGCCCGCGTACGTCAAGGACCTCGGCTTCACGCACGTCGAGCTGATGCCGGTCGCCGAGCACCCCTACAGCCCGTCCTGGGGCTACCAGGTCACCTCCTACTACGCGCCCACGGCCCGCCTCGGCACGCCCGACGACTTCAAGTACTTCGTCGACGCCTGCCACCGCGCCGGGATCGGCGTGCTCGTCGACTGGGTGCCGGCGCACTTCCCGAAGGACGACTGGGCGCTGGCCCGCTTCGACGGCACGCCGCTGTACGAGCACCCCGACCCGCGGCGCGCCGAGCACCCCGACTGGGGGACGCTGGAATTCGACTACGGCCGCACGGAGGTGCGTAACTTCCTGGTCGCGAACGCCGTCTACTGGTGCGAGGAGTTCCACATCGACGGCCTCCGCGTCGACGCGGTCGCCTCGATGCTCTACCTGGACTACTCGCGCGAGGGCGGCGACTGGGCGCCGAACGAGCACGGCGGGCGGGAGAACTTCGACGCCGTCGCCTTCCTCCAGGAGATGAACGCCACGGTCTACCGCCGCTGCCCGGGTGTGGTGACCATCGCGGAGGAGTCCACGGCCTGGGAGGGCGTCACGCGCCCCACCGACAGCGGCGGGCTCGGCTTCGGGCTGAAGTGGAACATGGGCTGGATGCACGACTCGCTGGTGTACGTCTCCAAGGAGCCGGTGCACCGCAAGTACCACCACAACGAGATGACGTTCTCGATGGTGTACGCGTACAGCGAGAACTACGTCCTGCCCATCTCGCACGACGAGGTGGTGCACGGCAAGCAGGCGCTGGTGTCGAAGATGCCGGGCGACTGGTGGCAGCGGCGCGCCAACCAGCGCGCCTACCTGGGCTTCATGTGGGCGCACCCCGGTAAGCAACTGCTGTTCATGGGGCAGGAGTTCGCCCAGGGAGCCGAGTGGTCGGAGGCCCACGGCCCGGAGTGGTGGCTGACCGAGGACGACTACCACTCGGCGGGCGACCACCGGGCCATGCGGGACCTGGTCCGCGACCTCAACGCGGTGTACGCGCTCACGCCCGCCCTGTGGGAGCGGGACACCGTTCCGGAGGGCTTCCAGTGGTCCCTGGGTGACGCCGCCGAGGACAACGTCTTCGCCTTCCTCCGGTACGACGCCCAGGGGGCGCCGCTGCTGTCGGTGAGCAACTTCTCCCCCGTGGTGCGCCACGAGTACCGGCTGTGGGTGCCGGACCGGATCCCGGCCTGGGCGGAGGTCCTCAACACCGACGCGGTCCAGTACGGCGGCAGCGGCGTCCTCAACACCGATCCGGCGAAGACGGAGGGCGGGTACGTCCGGCTGACGCTGCCGCCGCTGGCGACGGTGTGGCTGAAGCCGGCGTGACCGGGGCGCGGGGAGGCCGGCCGCCACGGCCGGCCTGCCCCGCGCATACGCCCCTCAGCCGGTGAGGCGCACGATCCCCAGCCGCTGGGTGGCGCGGGTCAGCGCCACGTACAGGTCGTTGACGCCGTGCGGCCCGCCGGTCCGGATGGCGTCCGGGTCGGCGACGATCACCGTGTCGAACTCCAGGCCCTTGGCCTGCCGCGGCTCCAGCAGGACGACCGGCCGGGTGAGGTCGGGGTCCGGGCCGTGCGCGGCCTCGGGCAGCGCGGCGGCCAGCGCCGCGTGGTGCGGTGCCGGGGCGATGACGGCGAGCCGGCCCTCGGCGGGCGCCTCGCGGCGTACGGCCGCGGCGACCTCGCCGGGCAGGTCGTCCGTCGTCCGCTCCCAGGGCGCCACGCCCGTGGAGCGCACCGAGCGCGGCGGGGTGAAGTCCGGGTCCTCGGCCCGGCGCACCGCCGCCGCGACCTCCATGATCTCGGCGGGCGTGCGGTAGTTGACGCCCAGGCGGACGTGCTCGAAGCGGTCGCCGACGTACGGGCCGAGGATGTCCTGCCAGGAGCCGCAGCCGGCCGCGTCACCGGTCTGGGCCGGGTCGCCGACGAGCGTCATCGAGCGGGTGGGGACGCGGCGCATCAGCAGCCGCCACGCCATCGCGGACAGCTCCTGGGCCTCGTCGACGATGACGTGCCCGAACGCCCAGGTGCGGTCGGCGGCGGCACGCTCGGCGGCGCTGCGGTGGTCGGCCTCCTCGTGGCGCTCGGCGAACCGTTCGGCGTCGATGATGTCGTGGGCGCCGAGCACCTCGGACTCCTCGTCCTCGAACTCGTACGTCCGTGAGGCGTAGGAGACGTCCAGCACGCCTTGCGCGTAGGCGACCCGGGCGTGGCGCTCCCGCTCGGCGGCGGCGCACTCGGCGGTGTCGTCGTGCCCGAGCAGCTCGGCCGCCTCGTCCAGGAGCGGTACGTCGGCCTCGGTCCACGGGCCTGTGGTGCGCCGTACGAACTCGGCCTCCCCGTCCGGGAGGTAGCCGTCGGGCTCGGCGAGGAAGCCGGCCACGAGTTCCTCCGGGGAGAGGACCGGCCACAGCTCCTCGATCGCGGCGTGGACGTGGGCGCCGGCGGCGATCTCCTTGCGCATCTGGGTGATGTCGGAGCGGTCGAGGAGGTTGGGGCCTCCGAAGGGGTCGGCGCCGAGCCGTTCGGTGAGCTGGTCGGTGAGCGCGTCGATGATCCGGAACGCGAAGCGCGGGCGGGCGAGGTTGTGCGGCAGTCCGGTGGAGCGGGCGTCCCAGCGGGCGTCCTCGGCCATGTTCCGGTCCAGCAGGAGGGTGCCGTAGTCGTCGTGGTCGATCTCGATCGGCGCGTGGGTGGGCGGCACGGTCTGCCGGTCGCGCAGGACCCGGGCGAGGACGTCGGCCATGGCCGCGCGGCCCTTGATCTCGGCGGCCTCGGGGGTGTCGGTGCCGGTGGCACGGACACCGGGGAACAGCTCGCCCATGGTGGCCAGCAGCACTCCGGTCTCCCCGAGCGCGGGCAGGACTTCGCCGATGTAGCCGAGGAAGGCGGGGTTGGGGCCGACGATGAGGACGGCGCGCCGGGCCAACTGCTCGCGGTGGGCGTAGAGCAGGTAGGCAGCGCGGTGCAGGGCGACGGCGGTCTTGCCGGTGCCGGGGCCGCCCTCGACGACCAGGACGCCCTGGTGCGGGGCGCGGATGATGCGGTCCTGCTCGGCCTGGATGGTCTGGACGATGTCGCTCATGCGCCCGGTGCGGGCGGCGCCGAGCGCGGCGAGCAGCACCTCGTCGGCGTCGGGGCTCTCGTGCCCGGTGCGGGTGGTGTCGGTGAGGTCGAGGATCTCGTCGTGCAGGGCGGTGACGTCGCGCCCCTTGGTGGTGATGTGACGCCGTCGGCGCAGCCCCATCGGCTCGTACCCGGTGGCGAGGTAGAACGGCCGGGCGACGTCGGCGCGCCAGTCGACGACGAGGGGGGTGCGTTCCTCGTCGTCGTCACGGATTCCGATGCGCCCGATGTGGTGGTCGCGCCCGTCGCGGAATTCGAGCCGCCCGAAACACAGCCCGTTCTCCCCCGCGTCGAACGCCGCCAGCAGCCCGGACTGCTCGGCGACCAGCACATCACGCTCCAGCCGCGCCTGGAACCCGGTCCCCACGTCCTTGAGTGCGGCGCGGACGGCGGTTTCCGCCTGGTCGCGCAGGTGGTCGAGTCGCGCGTAGAGCTCATTGATGAATTGCTGCTCTTTCCGATATTCCTCGGTTGACAATCCGACTCCTGACGCGATACAGTGCGTTTATTGAACTTCCGTGTGCGACTTGCCATGTCCGCATACGAAACGTCAAATATACGCGAAGAAACACCCCGGCCGTCAATTCGGACCGGGGTGTTTTTCTGTGCACGCAAGAGACGTCAGGCGCCCAGCACGTCCTCCAGTTCCCGCAGCAGCCGGCGCTTGGGACGGGCCCCGACCATCGACCGCACCGGTTCGCCGCCCTGGAAGACCATCAGCGTGGGCGTCGACAGCACCCCGTACCGCACCGTGGTCTCCTGGTTCCGGTCGACGTCGATCTGCACCACCTTCAACCGGTCCGCCTCCTCGGCGGCGACCGCGCCCAGCACCGGGGCCAGTTGACGGCACGGGCCGCACCAGTCGGCGGTGAACTTCACCAGGACGGGGCGGTCGGCCGCCAGGACCTCGCTGTCGAAGTCGGCGTCGGTCACATTCATCACGGGGTGGCTCACGGGGTGCCTCCGAATTCGCAAGCGGGTGCGGGTGTTGACGTCGCCAGCGCCAGCCGGGCGGCGACCTCGGCGCGGACCGAGCGGAGCTGGCCGATCAGGCCGTCCAGTTCGTCGAGCTTGCGCCGGTAGACGTCCAGCGAGGCCGGGCAGGCGTCGCCGGCCGGGTGACCGGCGCGCAGGCAGTCGACGAACGGCCGGGTCTCCTCCAGCTCGAACCCGAAGTCCTGAAGGGTCCGGATCTGCTGGAGCAGCCGCAGGTCGTCCTCGTCGTACGTGCGGTAGCCGTTCTCCGTCCGCCGGGCGCGCAGCAGGCCCCGGGACTCGTAGTAGCGCAGGGTCCTCGTGGTCGTACCCGCGCGCTTCGCCAGCTCGCCGATTCGCATGCGTGTGACGGTAGGGGTTGACGTGGACGTCAAGGCAAGAGGGGTTTGCGGGCCACCGGGGACGACAGCACGATGGACGTCGTCGTCCGGCCGAGCGCCGACGTCTGCTCCAGGACGTCCTCCAGGTGGACGGTGTCCCTCACCGCCACCTTGAGGATCCAGCAGTCCTCCCCCACCACGTGGTGGGCCTCCAGGACCTCGGGGCGGGCGAGCAGCTCCAGGGTCCTGGGGTGCTTGAAGGTGTACCCGCCGTGCGGGTTGACCCGGATGAAGGCCTGGATGCCGTAACCGAGCCGGGCGGGGGACACATGGGCGCCGTAGCCGGTGACGGCGCCGCACGACTCCAGGCGGCGCACCCGCTCGGCGACCGCCGCCGGGCTGAGCCGGACGCGGCGGCCGAGCTCGCTGAGCTTGATCCGGCCGTCGGCCTGGACGAGCTCCAGGATCTGCCGGTCGACGGAATCGAAAACGGGCGCCGATGTTTCGTTGGTGGCGGGACGCAGATGCCGTTGTTCTTTCGGTGCGGCGGCCGTATCTCCCATGGTTCCCCCTTCAGGCTGCGGCCCGTCAACGTAACACTGGTCCCATGCTTCGCATATGCGTGATCGGCGGGAGCCGGTATTTCGGAAAGCGCCTCATTCAACGGCTGCTGACATCGGGTCACCAGGTAACCGTCGTCAATCGCGGTTCCTCCACGCCGCCCGCCGGCGCCTTTCACGTCGTCGCCGACCGGGACGACGAGGAGGCCCTGCGGACGGCGCTCGGCCGGCGGACGTTCGACGTCGTCATCGACCAGGTCTGCTACACCCCGCGCCAGGCGGACATCGCCCGGCGGGTCCTCGGCCCGCGCACCCGGCGCTACGTGATGACCTCCACGGTGGAGGTGTACGAGTACGAGGACTCGGCCACGCCCGTGCGGGAGGAGGCCGTCGACCCGCGCACCGTGGCCGTGGACCTGGACGCCGACCTGCCCTACGGGGAGGGCAAGCGGCAGGCCGAGGCCGTCTTCACACAGGACCCGGACCTCGCGTTCACGGCCGTGCGCGTCGCCCACGTCCTGGGCGGCGCCGACGACTTCACCGGGCGCCTGACGCACTACGCGGACCGGATCCGGGAGGGCCGGCCCATCGCCGTACCCGTCACCAACCACCCCGCGACCTATGTGTACGTGGAGGACATCGCCGGCTTCCTGGCGTGGGCGGCCGAGCAGGAGTTCACCGGACCGGTGAACGCCGCCTCGGACGGCCCCCTGACGACCGGGGACATCTGCGCCGCCGTCGAGGCGCGGACCGGCGGGACGGCGGTGTTCCAGGAGGTGGAGGTGGGTGAGGTGTCCCCGTTCTCCTTCCGGCGCGCGTACGCCATGGACAACTCCCGTGCCGCCGCCCTCGGTTACCCCTTCCGGCACAGCTCCGACTGGCTGGACCGGGCCGTCGGCGAGACCCTCGGAGGCCGGGCGTGAGGTACGTCGGAGACATCCGGGTGGGAGCCGTCGGACTGGGCGCGATGCCCCTGTCCATCGAGGGCCACCCGGACGAGGCGCGCGCACTCGCCACCGTCCACGCCGCGCTGGACGCGGGCGTCACGCTCATCGACACGGCCGACTCGTACCACGCGCCGGGCGGCGGCGCACCGGGCGACGGTGAGCTGCTGGTGGCCCGCGCCCTCGCGGCGTACGGCGGCGACCGCGACGGGGTGCTCGTCGCCACCAAGGGCGGCCGCGGCCGCACCCCGGACGGCGGCTGGACCGTCAACGGCGACCCCGCCCACCTGCGGCGGGCCGCCGAGGCGTCGGCGCGGCGGCTGGGCGTCGAGGCGATCGGGCTGTACCAGCTCCATAAGCCGGACCCGGCCGTCCCGTACGCCGAGTCCCTGGGCGCGCTGCGGGACCTGCTCGACGAGGGCACCATCCGCATGGCCGGCGTCTCGAACGTGGACGTGGCGCAGATCCGCCTCGCCCACGAGGTCCTCGGCGACCGGCTGGTCTCCGTGCAGAACCGGTACTCCCCCGCCGTCCGCGACAGCGGGCCGTGCTTGCGGCTCTGTACCGAGCTGGGGCTGGCGTTCCTGCCGTGGAGCCCGCTCGGCGGGATCTCGCGCAGCTCGCTGGACGGGCCGTCCGCGCAGGAGGCGGACCCCCGGTTCGGCGCGTTCCACCGGGTGGCGCGGGAGCGGGGGGTCAGCCCGCAGCGGGTGGCCCTGGCCTGGGCGCTGGCCCGCTCCCCGGTGGTCGTCCCCATCCCGGGCGCGAGCCGCCCGGCGAGCGCCCGCGACTCGGCCGGGGCGGCCGAACTGGTCCTGGACGAGCGG
This sequence comes from Streptomyces sp. NPDC031064, assembly GCF_055570965.1. NCBI lineage: Bacteria > Bacillati > Actinomycetota > Actinomycetes > Kitasatosporales > Streptomycetaceae > Streptomyces > Streptomyces sp. NPDC031064. The sequence continues at coordinate 591,451 of NZ_JBVIGF010000002.1, read as the reverse complement.
GAGCTGGCACTGCTCGGCCCGTGACGTGCGGGGAGCCCGCGCTGCCGGGCGCGTGACGTGCGGGCGCGTGCTGCTCGGCCCGTGACGTGCGGCCCCCCGGCGGCACGTCACGGGCCCAGCCGTGCGGGGGCTCAGACGAGCTCGGGCTCGCGGGCGGCCTCGGGCTCCGCTTCCGCGCGCGCCTTCCGGCCCGGCAGGAGGACCGCCACCAGCACCGTGCCGACGGCCAGGATCGCCGCGCCGACCAGGCTGGTGTGGGCGACCGCGTCGGAGAAGGCCGAGCCGACCGCGTCGGCCATCCGGCGGGCGCCCTCGGCGAGTTGGGCGCCCTGCTGCGGGGTGGCGGCGTGGGCGGCCTGTTCACCGATGCCGTGGGCGACGGCGTACCCGGCGCCGACCGAGTCCTGGGCGGTGGCGAGGGCCTCGGCGGGCAGGCCGCCCCCCTCGGTGGCGTCGGCGAGGTGCGAGGAGTACGAGGACGCCAGCACCGAGCCGAGCAGGGCGATGCCGAGTGAGCCGCCGAGCTCCAGGGAGGTGTCGTTGACGGCACCGCCCACGCCCAGCTCCGACTCGGGGAACGCGCCCATGATGGCGTCGGTGCACGGGGAGAGCGCGAGGCCGATCGCGACGCCCAGGATGACGAGCGGGGCGACGAGGTCGCCGTACCCCGAACCGGCGTCGACCCGGGTGAGGAGCGCGAGCGCGACCGTACCGGAGGCCATGCCCGCCGTGACCGTGACCTTCATGCCGAGGCGCGGCGTGAGGAACCCGGTCAGAGCCGATCCGGCGAAGACCGCGCCGGCCAGCGGCAGCATCCGTACGCCCGTGTCGAGCGGGTCGTACCCGAGCACGAACTGGAGGTGCTGGGTCAGGTAGTAGAAGGCGCCGAAGACGGCGAGGAAGAACAGGGCGACGGCCAGGTTGGAGCCGGCGAAGCCCCGGTTCAGGAAGCGGCGGACGTCCAGGACCGGGCGTGGGTGGCGCAGTTCCCAGGCGACGAAGGCGATCAGTCCGGCGCCCGCGACGACCGCCGAGCCGACGGCCTTGGCGTCCCAGCCGAAGTGCGGACCCTGGATGATCATGTAGACGAGCGCGCCGGTCCAGACGACGGACAGCAGACCGCCGACGTAGTCGATGCGCCCGTGCCGGGCGGCCTTGGACGGCGGTACGAGGGTGAAGGCGCCGATGACGGCGAGCGCGGCGACCGGGACGTTGATCAGGAACGTGGCCGCCCAGCCGTGGTTCTCCAGCAGGGCTCCGGCGACCAGCGGTCCGGCGGCGATGGCGATGCCGGCGGTGGCGGTCCACAGCACGATGGCCTTGGCGCGCTCGGCGCGCGGGAAGGTCGCGGCGAGCAGCGAGAGCGTGGCCGGCATGATCATCGCCGCGCCGACGCCCATCACCGCGCGGGCGGCTATGACGCCGGTGGACGAGTCGACGAGCGATCCGGCGACCGAGCCGGCGCCGAAGACGAGAAGCCCGAGGACGAGGGCGCCGCGCCGGCTGTACTTGTCGCCGATCGCGCCGAGCAGCAGCATCAGCGCGGCGTAGGGGACGGTGTAGCCGTCGATGACCCACTGGAGGTCGGAGCTGGTCAGTCCGAGGTCCTGGGTCATGTCCGGGGCGGCGACGGTGAGGGCGGTGTTCGCCATCACGATGATCAGCAGGCTCAGGCAGAGCACGAGCAGGGCCCACCAGCGCCGTGGGTAGGGCCGCTCCATCCGCTCGACCGGCTCCTTCAGCACGAGACGCATGGCCCGATCCGTCCTTTCCTCGCTCACTCTTGCACAGTGATGTGCAATTACACACTGCTGTGCAAGTTACGCCACTGCACAGCCATGTGCAAAATGAGCGGGTGACCTCATCAGGACGAGCCGACGCGAACCGCCGCCGCATCGAGCAGGTGGCCCTCACCGAGCTGCTGCGCGACCCGGACGCCTCCATGGACCAGATCGCCCGTGCGGCGGGCGTCGTCCGCCGGACCGTGTACGGGCACTTCCCCAGCCGCGAGGCGCTGATCGCCGCGCTCGTGGACAGCGCGGTCGAGTCGGTGGCCCACGCGCACGCCAGCGGCCGCGAGGGCGTGGACGACCCGGCGGAGGCGCTGGCCCGGGCGACGCTCGCGGTCTGGGAGATCGCCGACCGCTACCGGTTGCTGGTCTCCCTCGCCCAGCGCAGCGTCACCATGGAGGGCATCCGGGCCCGGCTCACCCCGGTGCGCGAGGCCTGCGCGGCGGTGCTCCAACGCGGGCTGGACGAGGGTGTGTTCACCTCGCCGCTGCCGGCCGCCGCCCTCGCGTACGTACACGAACAGGTGCTGTTCGGGCTGATGGAGGCCGTGAACGCGGGGGCGCTGGCGGCGGACCGGGCCGGGCGGTCCGCCGCGGTGACGACGCTGATCTCGGCCGGGGTCCCGGCCGGACGGGCGGAGGAACTGGTGGAGTCCCTGCCCGGGCCCACGGGCTGAGCCCCGGCAGGGCGTGCCCCGGGCCTACCGGCTGAGCCCCGGCAGGGCGGCCTCGGCCACCTTGCCCGCGCGCTCGCGCTGCGGGAAGTCGCCGACCTTCACCCGGGCGACCTCCTTGGCCGTGCGGTAGTCGACGACCGAGACCTCGTCGCGGTTGGAGAGCGTGACGAAGCAGTGCGTGCCACCGGGCGCGGTCAGGGACCAGTAGGGCAGGGCGCCGGGCTCGTAGTGGACGAAGCCGTCGGTGGTCAGGCCGGGGCGGGAGACGACGGCCGTGTAGTCGTCGATGGTCCCGGCCATGCAGAGCTTGTCGTTGGTGCCGTTCATGGCCATGCCGTGGTGGGCGGAGTTCTGCGGGTAGTCGTCGGGCTTCAGGGCCGCGCCCGCCGCGCTGAACGGCATCTCGACCGTCCGCACGGTACGCCCGGCCTCCAGGTCGTACTCGATGAAGCCGTTGAGGTAGGAGAGCTGGGCGTACATCGTCTTCCCGTCCGGGGTGATCACGGCCGGGCGCACGCCCCTGTCGAAGGTGTACTTCCGCAGCACCTTCAGGCTCTTCGCGTCGGCGACCGTCACCTGTTTGACGCCCTTGAGGGCGTTGAGGGCCTTGGGCAGGGAGGTGACGCCGATGGACATGTTGTACAGGCGGCCGCCGTCCGCCGAGTACATGTTCTCGTGCGGGTAGGTGCCGGTCGCGAACTCCCCGGTGATCCGGCCGGTGGCGGTGTCCAGCGCCTGCGCCTTGGCGGCCGTGATGGCGGAGACGACGAAGGTGCGGCCGTCCGGGGAGAGGGCGGCGTGGTCGGCCTTGAAGCCGTCCAGGTGGGTGCGCCAGAGCTGGCGGCCGGAGGCGATGTCGTACGCGGCGGCGTCACCGAGGTTGCCGCGCGAGACGTACAGGGTGCGGCCGTCGGCCGAGAGATGGGCGTCGTCGACGAACTTGTCGCCGCCCGCCTGCTGTCTGACCACCTCGTAGGCGGCGCGGCGGACGGGGTCCATGCCGGCGAGGATCGCTTCGAGGTCCGGGACGACGTCGAGGGAGCCGAGGTTCTCGTACGTACGGGAATCGATGAAGCTGACCGTGCCGTCGGCGCTGTTGCCGACGACGACCACATCGCGCAGGGCGGTCCGGGGCTCCTCGGCGGCGGAGGCGGTGACCGACCCGAGGGCCAGCGTCAGGGTGAGGGCGAGCAGTGCGGGAAGACGTGACATGGGGGATCCCTTCATGCACATGCCAGGACGCCCTACGATGACACGTTCCGGTTACCGGCGGTACGGTCGCGAAGGCGCGAGCCGCGCGAGAGTTCGCCTCCCGCGCGGCTCGCCGTTGCCCACGTACGTCAGACCTTGACCGGCTCCCGCGCCTCGCGGAGGTCGTCCGGCTCGTCGGTGGCGGGCGCGTGGTCGTCGACCAGGGTCTTCTCGTCGAACGGCACCTTCCCGGCGAGGACTTCGGCGACCCGCGCCTTGTCGATCTCCTTGGTCCAGGTGCCGACCAGGACGGTGGCGACCGCGTTGCCGGCGAAGTTGGTCAGCGCGCGGGCCTCGCTCATGAAGCGGTCGATGCCGACGATCAGGCCGACGCCGTCGACCAGTTCGGGGCGGTGCGACTGGAGGCCGCCGGCCAGGGTGGCGAGACCGGCGCCGGTGACGCCCGCCGCCCCCTTCGAGGCGATGATCATGAAGACGAGGAGCGAGATCTGCTCGGCGATCGAGAGCGGGTTGCCCATCGCCTCGGCCACGAAGAGGGAGGCCATCGTCAGATAGATGGCGGTGCCGTCCAGGTTGAAGGAGTAGCCGGTCGGGACGGTGATGCCGACGACGGGCTTGCTCACGCCCAGGTGCTCCATCTTCGCGATGAGGCGCGGCAGCGCGGACTCGGAGGAGGAGGTGGACAGGATCAGCAGGAACTCGCGGCCCAGGTACTTCAGCAGCGTCAGGATGTTGACCCCCGCCACCAGCTTCAGCAGGGCGCCGAGCACCACGAAGACGAACACGGCACAGGTGATGTAGAAGCCGATCATGATGACGGCGAGGGACTTCAGGGCGTCCAGACCGGTCTCGCCGACCACGGCGGCGATGGCGCCGAAGGCACCCACCGGGGCGGCCCACATGATCATGGCGAGGATGCGGAAGACCAGGCGCTGGATGTGCCCGATGCCGCGCAGCACCGGCTCACCGGCCTTGCCCATGGCCTGGAGCGCGAAGCCCGCGAGGAGCGCCACCAGCAGCGTCTGGAGTACCTCGCCCTCGGTGAAGGCGGAGACCAGCGTCTTGGGGATGATCCCGAGGAGGAAGTCGACGGTGCCCTCGCTCGCGCCCGACGCCTGCTTCTCGCCCGCGGCCGCGACCTCGTCCGTCAGGCGCAGGCTCGCGCCCGGCTCCAGCAGGTTGCCGACGAGCAGGCCGATGGCGAGGGCGACGGTCGACATGACCATGAAGTAGCCCAGCGCCAGTCCGCCGACCGCACCGACCTTGGCGGCCTTGCGGACCGAGCCGACGCCCAGCACGATCGTGCAGAAGATGATCGGCGAGATCATCATCTTGATCAGGTTCACGAAGCCGGTACCCAGCGGCTTGAGCTCGACGGCCACGCCGGGGGCGGCGAAGCCCACGCCGATGCCGAGCACGACCGCCGCGATGACGGCCAGATACAGATAGTGGGTACGGTCCCGTCGTGCGGCCACGGGGTCCTCCTCGGTGAGTCGCTCCACTGTCCCTGGGGATCCCCGAGACCATCTCTCACCTTGTGACGACGGTCACCGTTGCGTACCTTTCGTTCACACATTTTCCGGACAGGCAGACTTACCTCATGCGTATCGCGCACCCCCGCCCCCGCAGCCTCGCCGGCCAGCTCTTCGCGATGCAGGTCGTGCTGGTGGCCGCCATCGTGGCGGGCTGCGCGATCTTCGCGTACGTCAACGACCGGGGCCAGGCCGAAGAGACCGCGCGCCGCCAGGCGACGGCGACCGCGACGGCGGTCGCCCGCTCCCCGGCGGTCGTCCGGGCGGCCCGCTCGGACAACCCGACCGCCGTGCTCCAGCCGTACGCCGCGTCCCTCGTCGGCGAGCAGGGCGTCACCTTCGTCACGATCATGGCGCCGGACGGGACGCGCTGGACGCATCCCGAACCGGACCGGATCGGCAAGAAGTACCTGGGCCACATCGAGGAGGCGCGGCGCGGCCAGACGTACTCGGAGACCTACCGGGGCACGCTCGGCCGGTCGGTGCGGACGGTGACGCCGGTGTACGACCGGGGCGAGGTCGTGGGTCTCGTGAGCGCGGGCATCACGGTCGACCGGATCAGTGAGCAGTTGCGCGGGCAGGTCGCCGCGCTGCTCGGCATGGCGGGCGCGGCGCTGGCGCTCGGCGGCGCCGGGACGTACGTGATCAACGCCCGGCTGCGGCGGCACACGCACGGCATGAACGCCGCCGAGCTGAGCCGGATGCACGACTACCACGAGGCCGCGTTGCACGCGGTGCGCGAGGGCCTGGTGATGCTGGACGGGCAGCGCCGGATCGCGCTGATCAACGACGGGGCGCGGGAGCTGCTGGGCCTCGGCCCGGACGTCGTGGGCACACCCGTGGCGGAGCTGGGCCTGCCGGTGTCGCTGACCGGGGCACTGCTGGCGGCCGAGCCACGGGTGGACGAGCTGCACCTGACGGGTGAGCGCGTGCTGGTGGTGTCCACCCGGCCGGTGGTCGGCGGGGAACGGCGCGGGACGGTGGTGACCCTGCGGGACCACACCGAGTTGCAGGCGCTCTCCGGCGAGCTGGACTCGGAGCGCGGGTTCACCCAGGCGCTGCGCTCCCAGGCGCACGAGGCGGCGAACCGGCTGCACACGGTGGTGTCGCTGATCGAGCTCGGGCGGGTGGCGGAGGCGGTCGAGTTCGCGACGGCGGAGCTGGAGCTGGCGCAGACGCTCACGGACCGGGTGGTCGACGCGGTCGCCGAGCCGGTGCTGGCCGCGCTGCTGCTGGGCAAGGCGGCGCAGGCGAACGAGCGGGGCGTGGAGCTGGTGCTGACCGAGGACAGCCGGATCGACGACGGCGTCCTGCCGCCGACGCTCCCGGCACGGGACCTGGTGACGATCCTGGGCAACCTGATCGACAACGCCCTGGAGGCCGCCCAGGGCACGCCCCTGTCCCGGGTCACGGTGACCGCGCGGGCGGACGAGGACGCCGGTGAGCTGCTGCTGCGGGTCGCCGACTCCGGTCCGGGTGTGGGCGCGGAGGACCACGGCGCGGTCTTCGAGCGCGGCTGGTCCACCCGGGGCCCGGGCCGCGGCCTCGGCCTCGCCCTCGTCCGCCAGGCCGCCCACCGGGGCCACGGCACGGTGTCCCTCGGCCGCGCCCCGGACGGCGGCGCCGAGTTCTCGGTCCGGCTGCCCCTGGGACCTGGGGCGGCCGCCGCGGCGGCCGGCGAGGCAGCCGCCTCCGAGGCGGAGGTGGCGTCGTGACCGAGATGTCCGGGGCGGGCGGTATCCGGGTGCTGGTGGTGGAGGACGATCCGGTAGCGGCGGACGCGCACGCGCTGTACGCGGGGCGCGTGCCGGGCTTCACCGTGGTGGGCGTGGCGCACTCCCGCGCCGCCGCCGGGCGGCTGCTGGAGCGGACGGCCGTCGACCTGATCCTCCTGGACCTGTACCTGCCGGACGGGCACGGCCTGCACCTGCTGCGGTCGCTGCGCGCCGCGGGTCACCACGCCGATGTCATCGCCGTCACCTCCGCCCGCGACCTGGCGATCGTGCGCGAAGGCGTGTCGCTCGGCGTCGTGCAGTACGTACTGAAGCCCTTCACCTTCGCGACCCTGCGCGACCGCCTCACCCGGTACGCCGAGTTCCGCGCCGCCGCCGGTGAGGCGTCCGGCCAGGAGGAGGTGGACCGGGCACTCGCCGCCCTCCGTACGCCGCAGCCCGCCGCCCTGCCCAAGGGGCTGAGCGCCCCGACGCTGGCCGCCGTCACCCGGACCCTCCGCGAGTCGGCCACCGGGCTGACCGCCGCCGAGGCCGGCGCGGCGGTCGGCATCTCGCGGATCACCGCCCGCCGCTACCTGGAGCACCTGGTCACGGCCGGGCGGGCGGAGCGCAGCCCGCAGTACGGCCAGGTCGGCCGGCCGGAGCTCCAGTACCGCTGGGTGTCCCCCAAGGCCGGTAAGGGACGGTAAATTACCGACAGGTAGTGCACTAGGGGGAGCATCTGGACGTTCCTACGACATTTGGCCTTGGTTGAACGCACCGTAGCCAAAAGTGACCCTCTGCTTCTACCTTGTGCGCGTGCACTCTCCCCCGTCTCCACCGTTCAACGCCCTCGCCGCGCGCCGACTGCGTGAGGCGCTGGGTATGGCTCCCGCCCACGTCGCCTACGGCCTGCGCGCCCAGTACGGCCTCGGCGTGCCGCCCGAAACAGTGATCGCCTGGGAGCGGGGCGTCGCCGCCCCCGACGCACGCGAGCTCACCGCCCTCGCCGGCGTCCTGTGGTGTTCGCCCGGCGAACTGCTGGCCGCCGCCACGACGCTGCGCGAGCACCGCATGGCGCGGGCCATCGCGCCCGAGGACCTGGCGCGCCGCGTCGGGCTCGACGTCAAGGCGTACCTGCGCATGGAGGAGTCCGGCCGCTGGCGCGGCAACGAACGCCAGACCGCCGCCCTCGCCGAGGCGCTCTCCCTCGGCCCCCGCGAGCTCATCACGGCGACGGGCCGCGACGAGGAACTGGCGGACGTGCTGCGCAGCGCGGCGACGACCCGCTGGCAGGCGTACGTGAAACCGGCGGCGAAGCTGCTGCCGATGGACCGCCACCACCTGGAGGAAGTGCTCCAGCAGCTCTACTCCGACTACCAGTCGCGCATGGTGGCGACCAACAGCTGGGGCTCCGACGTGACCGGAGACAGCGGTGGCGAGGCGGGCCGCGAGTTCCTGGCGCGGATCGTGGAGCACTTCTGGGAGCTGGCCCGGCTCTGACGCCTACCGCGCGCCCTACCGCGCCCGGTGCCGGTCGAAGCTGAAGAGCTGGCCCCGGCCTCCGTCGTCGCACGCCCGCTGGACGACCTCCGTCCACGGCGCGGCCGAGGCGTCCCGTACCTCCAGGCACAGGTCCGAGTGCGCGGACCGGATGCGGTAACTTGCCCCGCCGCCGGCCGACTCGATACGGAACGCCTCGCGGGCGCCCCGCTTGCCGCACTCCTGGTCCACCAGGGGCGCACCCTCGGGCGGGCCGGCCTCGACGGGCAGGCCCGCGCAGCCGGGCCCGTAGTCGGGGTGGTCCGAGCGCAACCGCCACAGCCCGCCGTCCAGCGGTACGAGGCTGTAGCGCGGCACGACCGCCCCGGCGCACGGCACCTGGTAGACCTGCCCGCTGCGCTGCCCGGGCCGCTCGTTCAGGCACAGGCCCGAGTGCACGGCCCGTACGTCCACGGGTCCCGCCTCGGGCGCGGCCGCGTCGCGGCCCGGTAGGTGCCGGGCGTCGTCGCCCCGGAGGAACGCCACGACCGTGAGGGCGGCGACGACCAGAGCCGTCACCGCCACCACCGGCACGAGCACCCGCCACCGCGAGGCCCCGGCGGGCGGGGAGACGTCGCCGGGCGCGCCGCCCTCGCCCACCTCGCCGTCCTCGCCGCCGTGGCTGCCGCGTACCGCGCCCCGCACACTGCCCCGTACCGTGTCCCGCGCACCGCCCCGTACCGCGAGCTCCTTGCGGACGGCGAGCCAGTCCTCCAGCTCCCCGGGCCCGGCCCCGCAGGCGCGGACGAACGCCATGACGAGTTCCTCGCGCGGCACCGTCGTGCGCGAGAGCATGTTCGCGACCGTGGAGCGGGGCAGGGCGTCGCCGACCGCCTCCGCGCGGGCCGAGAGTTCCCGGTAGGTCAGGCCCGACCAGTCCTTGAGCGCCTGGAGCCGGGCCACGAACGCGGCGGGATCGCGCGCCTCGCGGGGGTCGGGAGCCGGTTCCCCGTCGGTCATGCGCGCCCTCCCTCTCTCCACCGCCCCGCTGCCGGGACGGAGTTGGGACATGTCCCGGACAAGTGCAAGCCTTGTCGAACCGGAGGCGCATCTCAAGAGTGGTTAAGGACGAGCGGCCCTGATCGTCGACGGGGGTGACGATCAGGGCCGCTCCAAGCGCGGGCAGGTGTCAGAACACCGACTCCGCCTCGTACATCCGGTTCTCCGGCACCGTCTTCAGCCGCGTGACGGCCTCCGCGAGCGGCACCATGTGGATGTCCGTGCCGCGCAGGGCGGTCATGTTGCCGAACTCCCTGCGGTGCGCCGCCTCCACCGCGTGCCAGCCGAAGCGGGTGGCGAGCACGCGGTCGTACGCGGTCGGCGTGCCGCCCCGCTGGACGTGGCCGAGGATGACCGGCCGGGCCTCCTTGCCGAGCCGCCGCTCCAGCTCCTTGGCGAGGCGGTTGCCGATGCCCTGGAACCGCTCGTGGCCGTACTGGTCGATGGCGCCCTTCTCGTACTCCATGGAGCCCTCGGCCGGATGCGCGCCCTCCGCGACGCAGATGACCGCGAACTTCTTGCCGCGCGAGAACCGCTCCTCGACCATCTTCACCAGGTCGTCGACCTCGAAGGGCCGTTCGGGCAGGCAGATGCCGTGCGCGCCGCCCGCCATGCCGGACTCCAGGGCGATCCACCCGGCGTGCCGGCCCATCACCTCGACGACCATCACCCGCTGGTGGGACTCGGCGGTGGTCTTCAGACGGTCTATGGCCTCCGTCGCCACCATCACGGCCGTGTCGAAGCCGAAGGTGCGGTCGGTGGAGGAGATGTCGTTGTCGATGGTCTTCGGCACGCCCACCACCGGCATCCCTGCGTCGGACAGCATCCGGGCGGCGGTCAGCGTGCCCTCGCCGCCGATGGGGATGAGGACGTCGATCCCGTACCGCTTCTGCAACTCCTCGCAGTTCTCGGCCGCTTCCCGCAGCCTGTCGCGCTCCAGCCGGGCGGAGCCCAGGATGGTGCCGCCACGCGCGAGGATGCCGCTCACCGCGTTGAGGTCGAGCGGCCGGTAGTGACCGTCGAGCAGGCCCTTGAACCCGTCCTCGAAGCCGATCACCTCGTCGCCGTGGCCGGTCATGGCTCGGTGCACGACCGACCGGATCACTGCGTTCAGGCCGGGACAGTCGCCGCCTGCGGTGAGAACTCCGATGCGCATCGTGCCGTGTCTCCTGCTCAGTAGTGGTACGGGTGAGCCTTCCCGAATTGTCCCACGACGGGCCTCCGCCTCGTGCTCACGCCGCTCCCGCCGCCGCCCGCGCCGCAGGCGTTCCGTACCGCGTTCCCCCGTCTTCGCAGGCCAGACGCCCGGCGGGCGCCCTACCCAGCCGCAGAGGTATTGTCAAGGGGGTATCGCCACCCTTACAGGGTTTTTTGTTCACACATTTTTTCGACAGGAGAGCTTGCGTGGCGCGCAGCGTGTACGTGACCGGGATCGACCGCGGGGACGGCCGGCAGGTCGTGGAGCTGGGAGTCATGGAGCTCCTGACCCGCCAAGTGGACCGTGTGGGGGTGTTCCGGCCGCTGGTGCACGACGGGCCCGACCGCCTCTTCGACCTGCTGCGGGTGCGCTACCGGCTGTCGCAGGACCCGGCCACCGTCTACGGCATGGACTACCAGGAGGCGTCCGCCCTCCAGGCCGAGAAGGGCACCGACGAGCTGGTCGCGCAGCTCGTCGAGCGTTTCCACCGGGTGGCGCGCGACTACGAGGTCGTGCTGGTGCTCGGCACGGACTTCCACGCCACGCAGCTCCCGGAGGAGCTGGCGCTGAACGCGCGGCTGGCCAACGAGTTCGGCGCCTCGGTCATACCCGTGGTCGGCGGCAAGGGCCAGGACGCCGACGCGGTGCGCGCCGAGACGCGCAACGCGTTCCGGGCCTACGAGAGCCTCGGCTGCGACATCCTCGCCATGGTCGCCAACCGGGTGGCACCCGAGGACCGTGACGCCCTCGCCGAGCGCCTCGCCGCCCGCCTGCCCGTCCCCTGTTACGTACTGCCCGACGAGCCGGCGCTGTCCGCGCCGACGGTCGCGCAGATCACCCAGGCCCTCGGCGCCGAGGTGGTGCTGGGCGACGGCTCCGGGCTGGCCCGCGACGCCCTGGACTTCGTCTTCGGCGGCGCCATGCTGCCGAACTTCCTCAACGCCCTGACCCCCGGCTGCCTGGTCGTCACGCCCGGCGACCGCGCCGACCTGGTGGTGGGCGCGCTGGCCGCGCACTCGGCCGGTACGCCGCCGATCGCGGGCGTGCTGCTCACCCTGAACGAGCGGCCGAGCCAGGAGATCCTCACCCTCGCCGCGCGGCTCGCGCCCGGCACCCCGGTGATCTCGGTGAGCGGCAACAGCTTCCCGACGGCCGCCGAGCTGTTCTCGCTGGAGGGCAAGCTGAACGCGGCGACCCCGCGCAAGGCGGAGACCGCGCTCGGGCTGTTCGAGCGGCACGTGGACACCGGCGACCTGCTGAAGCGGATCTCGGTGGCGCGCAGCGGCCGGGTCACGCCGATGATGTTCGAGCACGAGCTGCTGGAGCAGGCGCGGGCGGACCGGCGCCGGGTGGTGCTGCCGGAGGGCGCGGAGGAGCGCGTGCTGCGCGCCGCCGACGTCCTGGTACGCCGTGACGTGTGCGAACTGACGCTGCTGGGTGACGTCGAGGCCATCCGCAAGAAGGCCGCCGACCTGGGCATCGACCTGAAGGACACGCAGATCGTCGACCCGTCCACCAGCGAGCTGCGCCAGCGCTTCGCGGAGCGGTACGCCGAGCTGCGCGCCCACAAGGGCGTCAGCGTGGAGCTGGCGTACGACGTGGTGTCGGACGTGAACTACTTCGGCACGCTGATGGTGCAGGAGGGCTTGGCCGACGGCATGGTGTCGGGCTCGGTGCACTCGACGGCGGCGACGATCCGCCCGGCGTTCGAGATCATCAAGACCAAGCCGGAGGCGTCGATCGTCTCCTCCGTCTTCTTCATGTGCCTGGCCGACAAGGTGCTGGTGTACGGCGACTGCGCGGTCAACCCGGACCCGAACGCCGAGCAGCTCGCGGACATCGCCGTGCAGTCGGCCGCGACGGCCGCCCGGTTCGGCGTGGAGCCGCGGATCGCGATGCTGTCGTACTCGACGGGCACGTCGGGCTCGGGCGCGGACGTCGACAAGGTGCGCGAGGCGACGCAGTTGGTGCGCCAGAGGCACCCGGAGCTGAAGATCGAGGGCCCGATCCAGTACGACGCGGCCGTCGAGCCGTCCGTCGCGGCGACCAAGCTGCCGGGCTCGGAGGTGGCGGGCCAGGCGACGGTGCTGGTCTTCCCGGACCTGAACACGGGCAACAACACGTACAAGGCCGTGCAGCGCTCGGCGGGCGCCGTGGCCGTGGGCCCGGTGCTCCAGGGCCTGCGCAAGCCGGTCAACGACCTGTCGCGCGGCGCGCTCGTCAGCGACATCGTGAACACGGTCGCGATCACCGCGATCCAGTCCCAGCCCACGTCCCGGCCCACCGGGTCCGCCTCCGATTCCGCGTCCGCATCCGTGTCCGCGTCCGCCTCCGATTCCGCGTCCGTATGACCGCCCGTACGACAGAAAGCACCGCACCAGTGACCGACCCCACCCGCGTCCTCGTCCTCAACTCCGGCTCGTCGTCGGTGAAGTACCAGCTCCTCGACATGCGTGACGGCGCGCGCCTGGCCGTCGGGCTGGTCGAGCGGATCGGCGAGGAGACGTCCCGGCTGGTCCACACGCCGCTGACCGACGGTGACGGCACGCGCGAGCGCACGTCCCCGATCCCCGACCACGAGGCGGCGCTGAAGGCGGTCGCCGAGGAGCTGTCGGCGGACGGGCTCGGCCTGGACTCGCCCGAGCTGGCGGCGATCGGGCACCGGGTGGTGCACGGCGGCCTGAAGTTCTCGGAGCCGACCGTCATCACGGACGAGGTCATGGCCGAGATCGAGCGCCTGGTGCCGGTGGCGCCGCTGCACAACCCGGCGAACATCACGGGCATCCGCACCGCCCAGGCGCTGCGCCCGGACCTCCCCCAGGTGGCGGTGTTCGACACGGCGTTCCACACGACGATGCCGGAGTACGCGGCGCGGTACGCGATCGACACCGAGACCGCCGACGCGCACCGCATCCGCCGGTACGGCTTCCACGGCACGTCGCACGCGTACGTGTCGCGCCGGGTGGCGGGGCTGCTGGGCAAGGACCCGGCCGAGGTGAACGTGATCGTGCTGCACCTGGGCAACGGCGCGTCGGCGTCGGCGGTGGCGGGCGGCCGGTGCGTGGACACCTCCATGGGCCTGACCCCCTTGGAGGGGCTGGTGATGGGTACCCGCTCGGGCGACGTCGATCCGGCGGTCGTTTTCCACCTGAAGCGGGTGGCCGGAATGTCGACCGATGAGATCGATGTCCTGCTGAACAAGAAGAGCGGATTGGTGGGGCTTTGCGGCGACAATGACATGCGTGAGATCCGTCGGCGGATCGATGAGGGCGACGAGCGGGCGCAGCTCGCGTTCGACATTTACATCCACCGGCTGAAGAAGTACATCGGCGCTTATTACGCGGTGCTCGGCCGGGTGGACGCGGTGGCGTTCACGGCGGGTGTCGGTGAGAACGCGGCTCCGGTGCGGGAAGCTGCCATCGCGGGCCTGGAAGAGCTGGGCCTGGCGGTGGACGCGGCCCTCAACGAGGTCCGCTCGTCGGAGCCGCGGCTGATCTCGCCGGAGTACGCGCGGGTGGCGGTGGCCGTGGTGCCGACGGACGAGGAGCTGGAAATCGCGCGGCAAACCTACTCACTGGTCCACGACTGAGCGGCCCCCCGCCCATTTGTACATTCCACCAGACGGAATATTCCGCAGTGAAACAAACCGATAGGATCCGCCTTATGCGCCGTTCCAAAATCGTCTGCACACTGGGCCCCGCCGTCGACTCGTATGAGCAGCTCAAGGCTCTCATCGAGGCCGGTATGAACGTGGCCCGTTTCAACATGAGCCACGGGTCCCACGCTGAGCACGAGGAGCGGTACCACCGCCTCCGCCAGGCCGCCGAGGACACCGGCCGGGCCGTGGGCGTCCTCGCCGACCTCCAGGGCCCCAAGATCCGTCTGGAAACGTTCGCCGAGGGGCCGGTCGAGCTGGTCCGCGGGGACGAGTTCACCATCACCACCGAGGACGTGCCGGGCGACAAGTCCATCTGCGGCACCACGTACAAGGGCCTGCCCGGCGACGTCTCCAAGGGCGACCAGATCCTGATCAACGACGGCAACGTCGAGCTGCGGGTCACCGAGGTCGACGGCACCCGGGTCAAGTCGATCGTCGTCGAGGGCGGCGTCATCTCCGACCACAAGGGCATCAACCTGCCGGGTGCCGCCGTGAACGTCCCGGCCCTGTCCGAGAAGGACGTCGAGGACCTGCGCTTCGCGCTGCGGATGGGCTGCGACCTGGTCGCCCTGTCCTTCGTGCGCGACGCCAACGACGTCAAGGACGTCCACAAGGTGATGGACGAGGTCGGCCGCCGCGTGCCGGTCATCGCCAAGGTGGAGAAGCCGCAGGCCGTCGAGAACATGCAGGACGTCGTGATGGCGTTCGACGGTGTGATGGTGGCCCGCGGTGACCTGGCCGTCGAGTACCCGCTGGAGCGGGTCCCGATGGTCCAGAAGCGCCTCATCGAGATGTGCCGCCGCAACGCCAAGCCGGTGATCGTGGCGACCCAGATGATGGAGTCGATGATCACCAACTCCCGCCCGACCCGCGCCGAGGCGTCCGACGTCGCCAACGCGATCCTGGACGGCGCGGACGCGGTCATGCTGTCCGCCGAGTCCTCGGTCGGCGCCTACCCGATCGAGACGGTCAAGACCATGTCGAAGATCGTCGCGGCGGCGGAGGAGGAGCTCCTCTCCAAGGGCCTCCAGCCCCTGGTCCCCGGCAAGAAGCCCCGCACCCAGGGCGGCTCGGTCGCCCGCGCGGCCGCCGAGATCGCGGACTTCCTCGACGGCAAGGCCCTGATCGCCTTCACCAAGTCCGGCGACACCGCCCGCCGCCTCTCCCGCTACCGCGCCCAGCAGCCGATCCTCGCCTTCACGACGGAGGTCTCCACCCGCAACCAGCTCACCCTGAGCTGGGGCGTCGAGTCCTTCGTGGTCCCCCACGTGGACAACACGGACGCGATGGTCGACCTGGTCGACGCGGAGCTGCTGAAGCTCCAGCGCTACAACGCCGGCGACACCATGATCATCACCGCCGGCTCGCCCCCCGGCGTCCCCGGCACCACCAACATGGTCCGCGTCCACCACCTGGGCGGCGAGTCCCGCTCCTGACCCATCCCCACCAGTGGGCCGCACCTTCCGCACCCGGAGGGCGCGGCCCACTGGCGTACCGGCGGTAAATTCCCCTTCCGCCGACGGTGACCGGCATGCGATGATCGCCGGGCCTTCGGGGGGAAGGCGGGGGAACCGTGCGTGTGGAGAGCGCACGCGCATTCATTGACGTCGCCTGACCAGCGACCTCTCCGGACAGACCACCATGCGCCCATGCGGCATGCCTCAACGCCGATGACATGGGCCCCTTTCGCGTACTTCCTCCTGGGCTGACCCATACGTCGAGCAGACAGGCTGCGAAGTGCGAATAGTTCCCCTGTCCGGACGGCGCCGCGGCAGACGCGCCGGACCGGTGAAGAAGACGACGTCAGGCATCGTCCTGGCGACAACGGCCGCCCTCCTGGGCGGCCTGGTGACGGCCGTCCCGGCGGCGGCCGATGAGCCGGGCGACAACCCGGCCAACCCCTATGAGCGCACGTTGCGCATCAGTCTGGGCGCGCAGGCGCGCAAGGACCGCTGCCAGGTCTCCCAGGCTGTCCATTACGGCGGCCCGGAGGCCAAAGCCCTGGCCAACAGCAATCTGTCCGGGCCACCCGAGGTCCTTCGCCAGGCCGCGATGTACTGGAATTACGAGCCGTCCATTCTGGCCAACCAGAAGGACGAAGATGCGGGCCGAACGTACGCCGATGCGTACCAGGCGCGTCAGATCAAGCTGAACGAGGCGAACAAGCCGTACGCCTCCACCAACTCCTTCAATGGACGGCCCTACCACGCACCGGAGTTCGGTGGGGACATCCTCACGTTCACCCTGAAGACCCAGCGCGAGCTCTACAACAAGACGGCGAAGAACCCCACCCCACGACCCGGCAAGCCGGCGCTTGACAAGGCGAAGCAGGTCTTCGACGGTCTTTCCACGCCCGACGACTCGTGGGCGACCGCGTACAAGCCCGTCGCCGGCAACGAACTTTTCGGGTTCGGAGGGAGTGAGACGGGGTCCGCGAACGACCTCGCCACGTTCCTGCGGTTCGGCGGTTTCCCGACCAAGGCGCCCGCGCCGGACTCCGCCGAGTTCCGCAATGAGGTCGAGAACCTGAAGCTCGCCTGGGCCGGCTGCGACAGCGACAACCCCATCGACCACTACCGGGCCCTGTCCGGCGTGGTCCTCCAGGCCTATACGGAATGGGAGGCGGAGTACGCGTCCCAGGCCGCACAGCGCAAGGAGATCGTCACCGCCGAGATGGCGGCGGCCAAGGAACTCCGCATCGCCGCCGACGCCATGATCGAAGCGATCCGGCAGGCTTGGCAGGCCGACCAGATTCTGTTCTGGCAGAAGCACTGGGCGGCCAACAAGGGTGCGCTCGACTATCCCAAGCCGGCCGCCTTCACCAAGGCCACCGCCGACCTGAACGCGGCCCGCGCGGCAGCGGCCGCCCAGGTGCCCATCGCCAACGGCGCGGTGACCAGGGCGAAGGCCGCCGCGGACAAGGCGGCCGCCCAGCAGACCGCCGCGTGGACGATCGCCGACCAGGCCAAACTGCCGCGCGGTCGCGGCCTGATGTACGCACAGCAGTCGGTGCAGGTCGCGAAGGCGTCGTACGCCGCCACGCAGGCCGCCGCCAAGACGGCGCTGACCGCCTCGAACGCGGCCAAGGCAACCGCCGCGGACAGCAGCGCGCTCTACGCCCTGAGCCAGACACAGGCCCACGCCCTCAACACCGAGTTCCGCAAGGCCGCCGCACAGGAGGCCGCCGCACAGGCGAAGGCCGCCGCCACGGCCGCCGACGCCCAGGCCAAGGAAGCCGCCGCCAACGCCACCAAGGCGAAGAACGCGCAGGCCACGGCCGAGGCGGCCGAGCAGACCGCGAAGGCGGGCGCGGCCGAGGCGAAGAAGCAGCGCGCCATCGCGGAGGCAGAGAAGGCCAACGCCGAGCGTGAGCGTGACCTGGCGGCCGCCGAGCGGTCGAAGGCAGCGGCCGCCGAACAGCGCGCCCAGACGGAACGGGAGGCGGCGGGACGCGCCCGCACCGCCGCGGAAACGGCGGCGGCGACGGCCGCGACGCAACGGCAGGCGGCCCAGCAGGCGGAGACCCAGGCGTACAAGGCCCGCGACCGGGCTGTGACGGCAGAACGCCAGCGGGACGCCACGGCCTCGCGAGCGGCAGCGCTGGAAGCCGCGGCCGCGGCCGCGGTCGGTACGGAGGCGGCGGCCGAGACCCGGCAGGCGGCCACCGAGGCGCGAACCGCCGCGAACGACGCTTCCGGCGCGGCGAGCCGGGCCCGTTCGGCGGCCAACGAGGCGACGACGGCAGCCGTCAATGCGCGTGCGGCGGCGACCCGGGCCGAGGGAGCGGCCGCCAGGTCACGCTCGGCCGCGAACGCCGCTTGGTCCGCCTACGAGAAGACCCGTGCGGCGGCGGCAACCGCCCACGCGGCGGCAGCCGAGGCCATCGACGCGGCGGCCGCCGCGAAGACGAACGCCGACAACGCCGAAGCGGAAGCCAAGAAGGCCCAGGCCGCGGCGATCAAGGCACGCCAGGAAGCCACGGCGGCGAAGACGGAGGCCGCGAAGACGGCCGCGTGGGCCGCGAAGACCGCGGGGTTCGCCTATGCCGCCGGGCAGGCGGCCCAGGGTGCCCGGGACGCGGCGAACGCGGTGGTCAAGGCGGCGAACGAGGCGATCACGGTCGGTTCGCCGTACCGCGAGACAGACACGTCCGCGGCGTTCGCCGTGCTGGTGGGCCAGACGTCCAAGACGCTCGCCGAGCAGCAGGCAACAGCAGCCCAGGCCAAGGCGAACGAGGCGGCGAAGGCCGCCGCGGAGGCGAAGGCCCTGGCCGACAAGGCCGCCGGCGACGCCAAGATCGCCGCCCAGGCGGCAGCGACCGCCGCCGCGGACGCGGTGAAAGCCCTTCAGTCGGTCGCAGCGGCCCGCGCTTCGGCTGCGGAAGCGGCCAAGGCGGCCGCTGCGGCAAAGGCCGCGGACGCCAGGGCCCAGGAGTACGACGCCCAGGCCGGCACGGACGCGTTCTACGCCTCGGCCGCTGCCGGCGACGCCGAGACGGCTGCCGCCCAGGCCGACCGGGAAGCCACGGACGCCGAGCGCGACGCCGCGGGCGCACGGTCCGCCGCGAGTGCGGCGGAGAAGGACGCTTCGGCCGCCCAGAGCGCGGCCACCACGGCCGAGCGGGACGCGACGACGGCCGAGACGGCCGCCGCCAACGCACAGGGCGCGGCCAAGGACGCCGACGCCGCGGCCACCCGTGCCGAGGAGGCGGAGCGTCAGCGCCTCGCCGAGCTGCGCAAGCAGCGCGCCGACGCCGGAAGCCCGGATGTGGGCCCCGCCCTGTCCCAGGATGACGAGGCCATCCTGCTGCGCCTCTGCGGCCAGGAGTGCGTGGACCAGTTCCGGGCCGCGCGGGCGCTGGCCGGCCAGGACCTCCTGGACTGGGTCAAGGCGAACGGCGGGCAGATCCTCCTCGAGTACATCGGGTGGCCGGACCTCAAGAAATGTCTGACCCAAGGTGACGTCGAAAGCTGCCTGTGGACGCTGGTCAACGTCATCGGCATGGCCCTTCCGGTCGCCAAGATCCCCGCGATCGGCAAGGCGATCCTGAAGATCAGCACGGGGGTCGTCGGGTTCTTCGAGAAGTCGGCGAAGGCCAAGCACACCCTGGACAACCTCAAGAAGCTGATCGACAAGGCGAAGAAGGAGCCCGACGCCCCGGGTTGCAAGCCGAAGTCGGCCGTCCCGGCCGTACACAGGAGCGCGACCGTCACGGCCTTCTCGTCCGCCTCGGCCTCCGCTGCTTCGGCTGCTTCGGCTGCTTCGTCGAACGATCCCGACCTGTGCGACTACGACCCGGACGAGGAGCTGCCCTTTGAGCTGCTGGAAGACATCGACAAGCGTTACGGCACGGACGTCGCGGACGGCATCGAGTACCAGTGGCGTCGGATGATGTCCTCATCGAGCGACGCGGCGGACCACCACATCCCGGGCATCGGCCGTGACATCGAAGCCATGGCCAAGTACTTCGAGAAGTGGCGCGGCAAGGCCACGCACCTGGACACCGACACGAACAACAAGGTCGCGTACGACCCCGACAAGGGGTTCGTCGTGGTCATCAAGCAGAACTACATCCACGGGCACAAGAAGTCGGAGACGGACTGGCTGCACTCGGGCCGGTACAAGGAACTGCCCAAGTAGGGCGAGGAAGAACGCAATGAGAGCACAGATCCGCGTAGTCCTCGAAGGCGAGGACTACGCAGTACGACTCGCGCCGTCACAGGCGGCCGCCATCGGCAACGCGCTCGAGACCCTCAGGAGCCGGGGCCTCGGGGACGAGGCCCTGACTGTGCAGGTGGGAGCCGACCGTGCGGAGGTCGAGGAGCTGATCCGCCGCCTGCGCGAGCTCCGCGAGGCGCCGGGGGAGCTCCGCCTGGACCTCCATCGGCTGCACGTCCTGCACAGCGCGCTCACGACGGTCGCGACGATGTTCCTCGTCAAGGGCCGGCATTTCTCGGAGGAGCCCTTCCACCACGCTGTGGGCTTCTTCCGTGAGGACGTCGACTCCCTTGCCCTGCATCTGGCGCAGGCCGTCTCGGAGACGACCCGGCCGTCGCAGGAGCCGGGGGGCGGGACGGAGGGCTGACCCGCCCCCGTGTACGACTGTGGGCCGCACCTCCCATGGAGGAGGTGCGGCCCACTGGTTCGGTCAGCCCTCGATGAAGTTCTTCAGACCCGGCACCGTCAGCGTGCCGCCGAACTGGCCCGCCTGGGTCACCTTCACGTCCGTGAAGAACGCGAAGGGAACGTTCAGCGGGGGCGGGGTCTCGGGGCTGAAGGTGATCGGGATGAGGCCGAAGAGGTTGCCCTTCAGCTCCTCCGTGTACATCGTCACCGTGCCGCCCCGGATGGTGGACTCGGAGCCCGGGCGGGAGGTCACGTGGCCCGTGTGGCCCTCGGAGTGGACCGTGAGCTGGTGGAGGTCCTTGATGTCGACCTCGCTCGCGGTGAACTTCAGGACCTTCTTGACCTTGCCGCCGTAGGTCTTGACCTCCACGATGCCGTGGTAGTCCAGGCCCCGCAGGGTGAGCCTGGTGCTCTCCAGCTTCCACGGCTCGTCGGGGAGCAGCGGGATGCCGGGCTCCAGCTCGGCGGCGGCGAGGGCCTCCGGGTCGGGGGTCGGGCAGGGGAAGCGCGGCTTGGCGCCGTCCGGGATGTCCTCGTCCTTCTTGGGGTCGAGCCCCTTGACGTCCTCGGGCAGCTCCTCGACCTCGGCGCCGGCCTTGTCGGCGGCGTCCTTGATCGCTTCCTTGGTCTTGTCGACGACCTCGTCGTCCTTCTCGGCCGGCTTCTCCGCGGGGTTGGCCGGCGGCTCCGTGGTGGGCCCGTCCGACGGGGGCGGTGTGGTCGGCGCGGCCGTGGTGGGCGCGGTGGTCGACGGGGTCGCCGCCGGCTCCTCCTTGTCGGGGCCGTCGAAGAAGTCCTTGATCGCGTCGCCGACACCCAGCGGGTCCAGGGGGTTCTTGGACTCGGTGGGGGTGGGCGTGGGGGTGGGAGTCGCGGAGGGGGTCGGGCTCGTGGCGGGCGGCTTCGTCTCGCCGGCCTTCGGCTCGGTGGTCTCCTTCTGCGTCTCGCTCGCGGACGGGCTGGCGCCGGGTATCGGCTCCTTCTCCTCGTCCGCCCCCGGGGTCTCGGTCGCGCTCTGCGACGGCTTGGGCGTCGGGGACTCGGTCTCCTTCGGCTTCTCCGACTCCGACGGCTCGTCGGACCGCGTCACGCACGGACCGGGCGCGAAGGGGATGTCCTTCTCGTCGGCGAGGGCGAGCTTGGGCGTCATACCGAGACCGACGAGTACGGCGGTGGGCATCGCGGCCAGGGCCATCGCCTTGCCCGCCGGTGCCTGAAGCTTGGTCAGCAGCGACTTCCTGGGGGCCGCGTGACGCGGCCCCTTTCTGATCGCCGGCTGAGTTTCGTCACCCCGCACTGTTCCTCCCGCCGTTGGCGTCGATCGTGCTGTCGGTCGCGTTGCTCTGCGGGGTCACGGCCGACAGTTCGTCGGCTCGCTCACCGTCGCGTTCGGGCGCTTCTGCTTCCTCGGCCGTTTCCTTCGCCGGTTCACCGGGCGCCCACGAGGCTGACAGGGCGCCACCTATCAGGGCGAACAGGAAACCGATGAGGAACCCTCCGATGTTGGCCACCGGCAGGGACACGAGCGCCAGGACGATCGCGGCGACACCCGCGAAGACCCGGACGACGGAGTGGAACCACATCGTCAGGCCCAGGGTGACCAGCAGGACGCCGATGATCAGCGAACCCGCGCCGGCCGTGGTGGCCATGGCGATCGTCATGTTGCCGAGTCGGAGGTCGGCGTACGGCAGATAGGCGATCGGCAGACCACCGATCATGGTGAACAGACCGCCCCAGAAAGGCCGGTTGCCCCGCCACGCCCGGAAGCGCAGCCGCCAGTAGGTGAATCCGCGGGAACCAGTGGACTCGGCGCTCATGGAAAACAGCTCCCTGGAAGCGGTGGTGCTGAGAAGATTGGTGAAAAGTCGCGACAAGGACCCGAACGGGCGGGGCCGCGGCACGCGCGGCTCCGGCCCGCCCGGCGAGCACTAGTCGGAGAAGCACTCCTTGGTGCCCTTGTGCAGCTTCAGGCTGAGGTCGGGCAGCCGGAAGGTGCCCGCCGTGGTCGCCCAGGCCTTCTGCTCGACGTTCGTGAGCTTCGCGGTCTTCGCGCGCTGCGCGAAGCCGTTCTTGTTGGCCTCGGTGCCGGGCTGGATGCCCGGGTCCTTCAGCGCACCGGCGGCCACACCGATGTCGATGTTGCCGAACTCGGCGTCGGCGTCGAGTGCCGAGACATCCAGGTAGATGTCCTTGGCGTAGACCTGCTGGTCCTTGTCGCCGTTCTTCGCCGCTGCGGAGTTACCCGCCCGCAGCTCCAGGCTGACGTTGCCGAGGAACGGCACCGGCGTCACCACGGACTGGCACATGTCCGTGATGTAGGCCTCGCTGAAGCCCGAGACCGCCACGGGCTCCCAGAAGCCCTTGCCCTCGAGGTCCTTGCCCTTGACGATGCTGCCGTACTGGACGAAGTCGGTGCCCTCGAGGCTCTTCGCCTTAACCTTGAACTCCTGGCCGGAGATGCTGAACGACGCCGCCAGCGCTCCCTGGGCCAGGCCGATGCCTATCGCGGCCGTCGCGGCCACGCTCGGCACCATGACAACGGCGAACCGCTTCCATCTGGTCCCACCGCGAACCTGGGACTTCATAGATTTCCTCCTTCTCGGACGTACATCTCCGGAGGGGCCGAAGCCCGTCCTGGGATGGGAGAAGTGCTACGTCCTCGGGAAGGAGAGCGCCCGTGGATCAGGCGCGAGCCGCGTCCGGATCACCGGCGATCACCCCCGAGCGACAACCACTGGCCACGCCTTCGCGCAACCCTGCTTGGACAGGCCCTGCCGGATGGGCAGGAACCCCCCTGTCCGGGGCCGGCGGTCAGGTGTGCCGGCCCACTCGGTGGGGACCCGCTCCCGTGCGGCGCGGCTGGTTGCCGGGCTGGTACGGGATTGGACCGAGCGTGGCCGATCGTGGTCCATTCACGGCTTCGACACAAGGGCCGTCGTTACCCACTAGTAACGGGTGGATAACCAGGCCACGACGGGGTGATGTCGGGCGGGCACTCAGGGTGCTACCCGCCGGTTCGACAGAAGCGGATTTCATCGGCAAAAGCCGGACATAAAGAAGGTGTTGATTTACTGCAAGTAACAGCGGCCGTGTTTACCAAACTTTGGTAAAGCACGGCCGCGTTTTGTCACTGTGTCGCCAAATCGCCGACGCTCCCGCCAGGGAGCCGGCGCGTCAGAACAGCACCCTCGCCAGCGCCGCACGGGCCTTGATCACGCGCGGGTCCTCGGGACCGATCACCTCGAAGAGCTCCAGCAGCCGCAGCCGCGCCGCGTCCCGGTCGTCACCCGCCGTACGGCTCACCGTGTCGACGAGCCGGCCGAACGCGTCCTCCACGTGCCCGCCCACCAGGTCCAGGTCGGCGGCGGCGAGCTGGGCCTGGACGTCCGCCGGGGCGTCCGCCGCGTTCTTGCGGACCGCCTGCGGGTCCATGCCCTGGACCCGGGAGAGCAGTTCCGCCTGGGCGAGGCCGAGCTTGGCCTCGGTGTTGCCCGGGTCGTCGACCAGGACGTTCTTGTACGCCTGGATCGCGCCCCCGAGGTCGTTGGCGTCCAGCGCGCGCGCCGCCGCCTCCAGCAGACCGTCGTACGGGCCGGCCGGCTGCGCCGGGGCCGCGGCGGAACCGGCGGCGGCGTCCGCGTCGACCGTGATGCCGGTGAGGCCGAACCGCTCCTCGCCGACCTGGATGAGCTGGTCCAGGGTCTGCCGGATCTGCGCCTCGGGCGCCGCGCCCTGGAAGAGGGGCAGCGGCTGGCCGGCCACGACCGCGAAGACGGCCGGGATCCCCTGGACCCCGAACTGCTGCGTCAGCATCTGGTTGGCGTCGACGTCGATCTTGGCGAGCACGAACCGGCCGTTGTACTCGACGGCCAGCCGCTCCAGCAGCGGACCGAGCTGCTTGCACGGCTCGCACCACTCGGCCCAGAAGTCGATGACGACCGGGACCTCGGTGGAACGCTGGAGGATGTCGCGCTCGAACCCCGCCTCGTCGACGTCGATCACCAGGGCCGACGGGGGCACCGCTCCGCCGCCGCCCCGCCGGGCGGCCTCGGCGCGTGCCTGCTCCGCCTTCGCCTTGGCCTCTCCGGCCGCCTTCACCGCGGCGAGGTCGACGACGCCGCTCATGGACATGTTCCTAGGCTGCATGGGTACATCCTCCCCCTTCCGCGCGCGTAACCGGTAAGCCATGGCCGAACCGGTGGCCCCACGGCCGAACCGCGCCCGCCCGCGCGCCCCCCGCCGGTGTGCGGGGCGTACGGACGTACGCGATCCAGCAGATGTTTTCGGCGCCGGGTCCCCACCCTGGCGCCAGTGGTTGTCGCTCGGGCCGCTCAAAGCCTTTCGCTACGGGTCGTAGCGTAACCCCGATCCCTCCCGCCGGGGACCCGCACCCCCCGGTGAACTGCCTCACACGTACGGACCGGTAACACCGGGCGTACTCGCCGGTATGGTCGAGCGTCATGTGCAGCAGCTCCACCTCCCCCCGCGGCCGTACCGGCGGCCGCCCCCGCTCGGCGGCGGCCGACGCCGCGATACTGGAGGCGACCCGGGCGGCCCTGGTCGAGCTGGGCTGGTCCAAGCTGACGATGGGGGACGTCGCCGGCCGCGCCGGAGTCGCCAAGACGACCCTGTACCGGCGCTGGGCGAGCAAGAACGAACTCGTCGTGGACGCCGTCGCCGTCCTCTTCGACGAACTCGAACTCCCCGACCGCGGCAGTCTCATGGCCGACATCGAAGGCGTGGTGCTCCAGTTCGCGGCGCTGCTGGAGCGGCCCGAGACCAAGACGGCGCTCATGGCCGTGATCGCCGAGTCCACCCGCGACGAACCGCTGCGCGAGCGGATCCGCACCTCCATCGTGGACCGGCAGAAGCGACTCGTCCTGGCGGGCCGGCGGCGCGCCCAGGCCCGCGGGGAACTGCCCGCGAACCCGGCGTCCACCACCGGCACCGACGACCTGATCTTCGACGTGATCGCGGGCGCCGTGGTCCACCGGGCGCTGGTGAGCGCCGAACCCGTGGACACCCAGTGGGTCCAGCGCTTCACCGCCCTGCTGCTGGGCGGCCTGGGGGCGGCGGCTCAGACCTGACGGCGCGCTTTTGGCAGGGTGTGCCGTATGAGCGCAGCGAAGGTCCTGGTCGTGGACGACGATCCGGAGGTACGGGCGGCCGTCGAGGACGGCCTGGCCGTGGAGGGGTACGAGGTCCGGGGCGCGGCGGACGGTCTGGCGGCGCTGTCGGAGGTGGCCGGCCGGCAGCCGGACGTGATCGTGCTGGACGTGATGATGCCGGTGCTGGACGGGCTGGCGGTGTGCCGGCGGCTCCGCGCGCTCGGCGACCGTACGCCGGTCATCGTGCTGACCGCGCTGGACTCGGTGAGCGAACGGGTCGACGGGCTGGACGCGGGCGCCGACGACTACCTGGTGAAGCCGTTCGCCCTGGACGAGCTGACCGCGCGGGTACGCGCGCTGCTGCGGCGGTCGGCGCCGGAGCCGGCCGGGCCGGAGGCCGAACTGTCCTTCGCGGACCTCGTGGTGGATCCCGCCACCCGGACCGGCACCCGGGCCGGGCGGCCCCTGGTCTTCAGCCGTACCGAGTTCGCCCTGCTGGACCTGCTGCTGCGCCACCCGCGCCAGGTGCTGCCCCGGGAGCTGATCCTGGAGCGGGTGTGGGGCCGGGACTTCGGGCCGGACTCCAACTCGCTGGCCGTGTACGTCGGCTACCTGCGCCGCAAACTGGAGGCGGCCGGCGAACCGCGCCTGGTCCACACGGTGCACGGCGTCGGATACCGGCTGGACGAGTCGTGAGCGCGGCGCGGTGGCGGAGGCGGCGGCCGCTGCGTACGCGGCTGGCGGTGGCGGCGTCGGCGGCGGTCGCGCTGGTCGCGGTGGGCGTGTGCACGGCGGCGTTCTTCGTCATCCGGTACGCGATGTACCACCAACTGGACCTGAACCTCACCCAGTCGGCGACCCTGGTGAACCAGCGGTACAAGGGCGAGCCGCCCGGTGTGCTGGCCGGCGAGTGCCGGTTCCTGGCGGCGCCCGCGTGCGCGCAGATCGTCCTGGCGCAACCGGCCCGGGCGCAGGGCGACCCCCCGGAGCGGTACGTCCTGCCGGTCACCGCGCCGGTACGGGAGGTCGCGGCGGGGCGGCGGGCGGCGTACTTCAGCAACGTCACGCTGGACGGGCGGTATCCGGGGCGGATGCTCACCACCCCGTTCGGCGAGGGCAAGGCCCTCCAGGTGGCTTTGCGCGCCGACACGGTGGCCCACGGCGTGCGGCAGGCGGCCGGGCTGCTCGCCGGGGCGGGCGGCGCCGGGGTGCTGCTGGCGGCGGCCCTGGGCTACGGCGTGTCCCGGGCCGGGCTGGCCCCGGTCGCCCGGCTCACCGCCACCGCCGAGCGGATCGCCTCGACCCGCGACCCACGGCACCGCATCGAACTGCCGGAGGGTCCGCCCGGCCGGGAGGACGAGGTGACGCGGCTGGCCGCCACGTTCAACGCGATGCTGGACGAGCTGGAGCGGTCGGTGACCGCGCAGCGCCGGCTGGTCGCGGACGCCTCGCACGAGCTGCGCACCCCGCTCACCGCCCTCAGGACCAACGCCGAGCTGCTGGCCCGCGCCGACCGGCTCTCCCCGGCGCAGCGCGAGCGGGCGTCGGCCGCGCTGGGCCGCCAGGTGCGCGAGGTGACCGGCCTGGTGGGCGACCTGATCGAGCTGGCCCGGGACGAGGAGCCGCGGCCCCTGGTGGAGGAGGTGCGCCCGGCGGCGCTGCTGGAGCACGCGGTGGCCACCGCCCGTACGCACTGGCCCCAGGTGGCCTTCACGCTCCGGACGGACGACGCCGGGGCGGCCCTGACCCTGCCGGGTGTGCCCGCCCGGTTGTCCCGGCTGCTGACCAACCTGCTGGACAACGCCGCCAAGTTCAGTCCGCCCGGCGGGGCGCCCGTCGAAGTGGAGCTGAGCGGCCGGGAGCTGACCGTCCGGGACCACGGCCCCGGTATCGCGCCGGACGACCTGCCGTACGTCTTCGACCGCTTCTACCGTGCCGAAGCGGCGCGCGCCCTGCCCGGTTCGGGCCTCGGCCTGGCGATGGCCCGCCAGATCGCCCGGGCGCACGGCGCGGAGCTCACCGCCGGGAACGCGCCCGGCGGTGGCGCCCTGTTCCGTCTGACGCTCCCTACAGGGGCCGGTACATGACGTGCAGCCCGACGTACCCTTCCGTGGGGTGCTTGAACGCGTCCGGGACCGTGCCGACGATCCCGAAGCCGATCCCCTCGTACAGCCGTACCGCGTGGACGTTGGTCTCCACGACCGCGTTGAACTGCATGCCCCGGAAGCCGGCCTCCCGTGCCCACTCCAGCGTGTACTCGACGAGGGCCCGGCCCACGCCCCGGCCGCCGTACGCCGGGTCGGTCATGTAGCTGGCGCTGGCGATGTGCGCGCCGTTGCCGCCCTGGTTGCGGTTCATCTTCGCCGTGCCGAGGACGGTGCCGGTCCCGTCGTCGACGGCGACCACCGTACGGTTCGGCGCGGCGAGCAGCCACCAGTCGCGGCCCTCCTCCTGCCCCAGGTCGAGCGGGTAGGTGAAGGTGTCACCGGCGGCGACGATCCGGTGGAAGAACGGCCAGATGGCGGGCCAGTCGTCCGCGGTGGCTTCCCTGATGCTGATCTTCATCGGCCCAGCATGCCCTTCCCGGGCCTGGCGCGCGCCGCCGGGGCCCGTACGAACCGCTCGGGTGGCCCCTCCTCCGGGGGCAGCAGCCCGGCCCGTACGAGCGCGGCGCGGCCGGCCATCTCGCCGGCCTGCCGGAAGGCCCGCTCGGAGGAGTCGACCTCGTGGTGGCGCCCGTGGGTGAGCAGGACGGCGGCGGCGGTGCCGCCGAGGCCCTCCTGGACGCCCTCCCACAGGGCGTGCGCGTACTCGGGCGGCAGCAGTCGCGCCGGGACCAGGTTGAGGAACTCGCTCTCCCCGTCCGGTCCCGGCGGCTCGAAGTCCGCGTCGAACAGAGCGAACGGCCCGCAGGCGCCCACGTACCAGTAGCGGACGGCCACGCCGGGGACCGGTACGGGGAGGACTGTCATACGCCCAGCCTAGAAGCCCGGCGGCTCGGTGTACGTGCCCCACTCGTCCCGCAGGGCGTCGCAGATCTCGCCGAGCGTGGCCTCCGCCCGCACGGCGTCCAGCATGGGCCCGATCATGTTGGACCCGTCCCGCGCGGCGGCCAGCATCCCGTCCAGGGCGGCCCGCACGCGGGCGTCGTCGCGGCGCGCCTTGCGCTCGCCGAGGACCCGGACCTGCTCCCACTCGACCTCGTGGCTGACCCGGAGGATCTCCAGGTCGCCGGTGACCGAGCCGTGGTGGCAGTTGACGCCGACGACCCGCTTGTCGCCCTTCTCCAGGGCCTGCTGGTAGCGGAAGGCGGATTCGGCGATCTCGCCGGTGAACCAGCCGTCCTCGATGCCGCGCAGGATGCCGGAGGTGATGGGCCCGATGGGGTGCTGCCCGTCGGGGTGGGCGCGCAGGCCCCGCTCCTTTATCCGGTCGAAGATCTTCTCGGCGTCGGCCTCGATGCGGTCGGTGAGCTGCTCGACGTACCAGGAACCGCCCAGCGGGTCGGCGACGTTGGCGACGCCGGTCTCCTCCATCAGCACCTGCTGGGTGCGCAGGGCGATCTCGGCGGCCTGCTCGCTGGGCAGGGCGAGGGTCTCGTCGAGGGCGTTGGTGTGCAGGGAGTTGGTACCGCCGAGGACGGCCGCGAGGGCCTCGACGGCCGTGCGGACGACGTTGTTGTACGGCTGCTGGGCGGTGAGCGAGACGCCCGCGGTCTGGGTGTGGAACCGCAGCCACTGCGCCTTGTCCGTCTTCGCGCCGTACACCTCCTTCATCCAGCGGGCCCAGATGCGGCGGGCGGCGCGGAACTTGGCGATCTCCTCGAAGAAGTCGACGTGCGCGTCGAAGAAGAACGACAGGCCGGGCGCGAAGACGTCCACGTCCAGGCCGCGGCTCAGGCCCAGTTCGACGTACCCGAAGCCGTCGGCGAGGGTGTACGCCAGCTCCTGCGCCGCCGTCGCGCCCGCCTCGCGGATGTGGTAGCCGGAGACCGAGAGCGGCTTGTACGCCGGGATGTTGCGGGCGCAGTGCTCCATCAGGTCGCCGATGAGCCGGAGGTGGGGCTCGGGCTGGAAGAGCCACTCCTTCTGGGCGATGTACTCCTTGAAGATGTCCGTCTGGAGGGTGCCGTTGAGGACGCCCGGGTCGACGCCCTGCCGTTCGGCGGCGACGAGGTACATGCAGAAGACGGGCACGGCCGGACCGGAGATGGTCATGGACGTGGTGACGTCGCCGAGGGGGATGTCCTTGAAGAGGACCTCCATGTCGGCGGCGGAGTCGATGGCGACGCCGCAGTGGCCGACCTCGCCCAGCGAGCGCGGGTCGTCGGAGTCGCGGCCCATGAGGGTCGGCATGTCGAAGGCGACGGACAGGCCGCCGCCGCCGTTGCCGAGGATCATCTTGTAGCGCTCGTTGGTCTGCTCGGCGTTGCCGAAGCCGGCGAACTGGCGGATGGTCCAGGTGCGGCCCCGGTAGCCCGTCGGGTACAGGCCACGGGTGAAGGGGTACTCACCGGGCCAGCCGATCCGCTCGAAGCCGTCGTAGGTGTCCCCGGGCCGGGGCCCGTAGACGGGCTCCACGGGGTCGCCGGAGAGCGTGGTGAAGTCGGCGTCGCGCTTGTGGGCGGCGTCGTAGCGGGCCTGCCAGCGTCGGCGGCCTTCCTCGATGGCGTCAGCGTCCATACCTTCGAATTTACTAGGACGTCCTAGTAAATGTCGATGGCCGACGGCCGTACGCGTGGCGTACGGCCGTGGGCGTCAGGCCTTGGCGACCGCCGGGGAGGCGTCCGCGAGCAGCGGCTCCACGTCCTGGACGACCTTGCGCTCGACGAAGAAGGCGGCGAAGGGGATCGTCCCGGAGAGCAGGACCCACAGGAGCTTGCCGAACTTCCACCGGGCCTTGGAGCCCAGGTCGAAGGCGAAGATCAGGTAGATGATGTAGAGGACGCCGTGGGCCTGGGAGACCATGAAGGTCACGTCCTCGCCCGTGTCGAACCCGTACTTGAACACCATGCACGTGCAGAGCACGAGCAGCATGACGGCGGTCACATAGGCCATGACCCGGTAGCGGGTCAGCACGCTCCTCTTCATGACGTCGAGCGTAACGTCACGTTCCGGGCGATCTTCGCGCGGGGACCCCCCGTAGGCGAGGGGGGTCACTTCTCCTCGAAGTCGTGCGCCGCGATCCGCAGCGGCCGCAGCATCGCGAAGATCTCCGCGCACTCCTCGGCGTCGTACACGCCCAGGCCGAAGTCCATCGCCATCAGGTCCGCCGTCGCCGCCTCGACGACCTCGCGGCCCTTGTCGGTGATGGAGGCGAGGGTGCCGCGCCCGTCGTTGGGGTTGGGGCGCTTGGCCACCAGGCCGGACTTCACCAGGCGGTCGACCGTGTTGGTCACGGACGTGGGGTGGACCATCAGCCGCTCGCCGATCTTGGACATCGGCAGCTCGCCCTCCTTGGAGAAGGTGAGCAGCACCAGCGCCTCGTACCGGGCGAAGGTCAGCCCGTAGGGCTTGACCACCGCGTCGACCTCCGCGAGCAGGATCTGGTGCGCGCGCATGATCGAGGTGATGGCGGCCATGGAGGGGACGGGCCCCCAGCGGCGCTGCCAGAGCTCGTCGGCACGGGCGATGGGGTCGAAGGGGAGACTGAGCGGTTTCGGCACGTCGTCGACCTTACCGACTGGTCACATGCTGGTCAGCCCCGTCTCGCTGTTCGGTCCTCCACCGTGACGGCGCGGTGTCGCAGCACGGCACCCAGTGACCGTTATGTAACGATTGCCCGGTCTGTTAGTCCGCCGCTCACAGCCATACGAGGGGGCTGGATGTCCGGCCACGGATCGTTCCGCGTACGCACCACCCTGCTCCTGGCCGCCGCGCTGGCCGCCACCGCGCTGACCGCCACCGGCTGCGCGCCCGGCGGCACGGGCGGCGCCCGGGGCGAGGAGGGCTCCGCCCAGGAGCCCGTGGGCCGCAGCGCACCCGCCAACGGCTCGCCGTTCTGGGTGGACCCCGACAGCGCCGCCGCCCGCCAGGTCAAGGCGTACCAGGCGCAGGGCCGCACCGAGGAGGCCAAGCTCCTGCGGCGGATCTCCGAACGGCCCACCGCCCTGTGGCCCGCCTGGAACAACACCACGGCCGACATCCTGCGGGCCGTGCGCGACGCGGCGCCGAAGAACAAGACGGTCGTCCTCGTCGCGTACAACATCCCCCACCGCGACTGCGGCCTGTACTCGGCGGGCGGCGCGGCGAGCGCGGAGGCGTACCGGGAGTGGATCGGCTCGTTCGCCGAGGCCATCGGGAACGCGCCCGCCATCGTCGTCCTGGAGCCGGACGCCGTGCCGCACGTGGTGGACGGCTGCACGCCCGCCCAGCACCACGAGGAGCGCTACCGGCTGCTCTCCGAGGCGGTGGACCGGCTCAAGCGCCAGCCGCACACCAAGGTGTACCTGGACGCGGGCAACCCGGCGTGGATCAAGGACCCGGGTCAACTGGTGGAGCCGCTGCGGCGGGCCGGCGTGGGCAGGGCGGACGGCTTCGCGCTGAACACGTCGAACTTCCAGACCACGCCGACGGTCACCAACTTCGGCACGGAGCTGTCCGGGCTCCTGGACGGCGCCCACTTCGTCGTCGACACCAGCCGCAACGGCGCGGGACCGCTCCCGGGCGACGGCGAGGAGGCCTGGTGCAACCCGCCGGGGCGGGCGCTGGGCACGCCGCCGACCGAGCACACGGGCGACGAGCGGGTGGACGCCTACCTGTGGGTGAAGCGTCCGGGCGAGTCGGACGGCACCTGCCGGGGCGGACCGGCGGCCGGGACCTGGTGGCCGGAGTACGCGCTGGGCCTGGCGAGCCGGGCCAAGGGCTGACCCGTCCGGCTCAGTCGACCCGCACCCACTTCGCCACCGACGGCCGGCCGTCCTTGTCGACCACGAACAGCATGTACCAACCGGGCGGGACCAGCGTCCTGTCCAGCGGCGCCTGGACGGTGATCGAGTCCGCGCCCTTGGTCAGGCCCAGCTCGATGGAGCGCTGCTCCACGTCCGTCGTGTGCGTCACCGCGCTGGGCCGCATCAGGCGCGCCTTGGTGATGCGGGCGGCGTCCTTGGTGCGGAAGGTGGCCCGGCCGTTCTGGTCGAGCTCCTGCGGGCCCTCGCCCAGCACCGGCCGCGCCTCGGCGCCGCCGCCGTGCAGGTAGGGCGGGGTGAAGATCTCCACGCGCTGCTCGAAGGTGCCCAGCTTGGTGTTGTCCTTGTCGCTGAACAGCGGGTCGGAACCGAACGTCGCCACCCGCCCGTCGGGCAGCAGCAGCGCCTCCGAGTGGTAGTTGCGGCCCACGGTCGGTTCGGCGGCCTCGCGGAAGGAGTCGGTCCTCGGCTCGTAGAACTGCGCCTTGAGGATGTCGCTGGCGTCACGGCCCCGGTACCGCTCCGACCCGCCGGTCGTGAAGACGGTGTCGTCCGGGAGGAGCACGCTGCTCAGGTAGCGGGTGCCCTGCGGCAGGGAGGGGCCTTTGCGGAAGGCGGGTCTGGCGGCCTTGAGGTCGATGAGCGCCGTGCGGGCGGTGGACAGTTCGGACTCGCCGACCCCGCCGCCGCCGAGCACCATCAGTTTCTGGTCCTGGGCGGGCGGCAGGAGCAGGGAGGCGGAGGTTTCGAGCTGGTCGGGGTCGGTGATGCCCCTGATCTCCTGGAAGGTGTTCTTCTTCAGGTCCCACAGGCCGGGTACGCGGCCCTTCTCGGCGGGCCCGTAGCCGGCGTTGGAGCCGGTGTAGAAGAGTTTGCCGCCCTGGGTGAGGAAGAGCGCCGGGTAGGTGGGGAAGTAGCGGAAGGGGCCCTTGGTCCACTTCTTCGTCCTGGGGTCGTAGATCTCGTTGTCGCCGGGGACGACGTCACCGACGTCGTTGAGGCCGGAGACGGCGAGCACCCTGCCGTCCTGGAGGGTCACCAGGGTGGGGTACCAGCGGGCGTCCTTCATGGGGGCGACGGGGACGTACTTCTCGGCCTTGGGGTCGAACTCGTACGCCGCCTTGATGCCCTGGAAGTCCTGCTTCTCGGTGGTGAGTTTCTGGGCGATGCCGTAGACGTTGTTCGCGTCCTTGCCCTTGAGGCCCAGGATCTTGTACTGGGCGGCCTCGGTGGTCAGGGCCTTGGGGCCCTCCTTGCGCGCCTCGACGAAGACCCGCGCCTCGGCGGCGGTGACCTTGGTCTCCCAGGGCTTCATCTGGCCGCTGGTGAAGTACGAGATCTTGAACTCGCGCTTGGCCTTGGGGACCGTCACGTCGAACTTCGACACGTACTCGACGCCCGTGGGGGAGCGGAAGACGGTGCCCTTCTTGAGGGTGATGGCCTTGTCCGGGCTCTCGTTCTTGACGCGCATGCCGCCGCCGGCGCGCTTCACCTCGCCGTCGAGGACCTCGTAGCGGGCGGTGCCGCCGGCCACCAGGAGCCGTCCGTCGGGCAGTTGGCTGTGACCCGCGCAGAAGAAGTCCTCGGGGGTCGGGATCTTCTTGAAGGTGTTCTTGACCGGGTCCCACAGGATGGTGTCGAAGGTGCCCGCGTCGAACTTCTTCTGGTTGTTCCCGGAGCCGGCGATGAGGAGCACCTTGCCGGTGTGGAGCAGGGCGGCGTGGATGGCGTTGAGCCGGTACTGGTCGGGCACGTCGAGCTGTTGCCAGGAGCCGTACTTGGCCTTGTACCCGGGCTGGGCGATCTTGTAGGCGTGGTACTTCGCCTCGGCGAAGGAGAGCGCGGCCGGCGCGTTGAGGCCCGCGAGCAGGACCACCGCTCCACCGCCCAGCAGGGTCTTCTTGAGCTTCTTCGACGGCCGGTAGGCCATGGTTCAGTTCCCTCCTGTCGTCGTGGCGAACGCGGGCTCGGGCTCGTCGCCGGTCTTCGGCTTCGCCTTCGGTTTCGCCTGGGCGGCCGGCTTCGGTTCGAGGGCGCGGAGGCGGGCGTGGGCCTGGCGTTCCCGGTACAGGCCCCAGCTCCAGACGCCGACCGGGGCGAGCGCGATGACGAGGGCGAGGACGGCCCAGGTGCGCATGGCCGCGTGCGTGTGGTCGAGGACGACGGAGGCGACGAGCGAGGCGACCAGGACGGCGGCCCAGTACAGGTGTATGCGGAAGGTGGCCGGCCGGTCGCAGCTCGCCTCGCCGCCCTTGGGGGTGACGACGAAACGGCCCCGGGTGCGCAGCACGGCCGAGGCGAGGGACTTGAGGTAGATGGGTGCGCAGAGCGCGGACATCGCCATGCCGGCCAGCCCGCCGGACCCTTCCGGTTCGTGGGGCGAGACGTTGTGGCGGCGGTTCCACAGGTAGAGCCCGATCTGGAGGGCGGCGGCGTCGCTGTAGAGCATCAGCCAGACGGAGGAGGACACCTGGGTGCCGGAGGCGCCGAGCCAGAGGAACAGGACGCAGGACAGGATGCCGAGGAACCAGTTGACGGCCGTCATCGGGTAGTAGACGAGCATCAGGGTGTAGTTGAGCAGCCGGCCCGGCGGCAGTTGGAACAACGCCCTCCAGTACTGCTTGAAGAGGGTCTCGTAGGTGCCCCGTGACCAGCGGAGCTGCTGGGTGAAGAAGTCGGTCCAGGAGGCGGGCCCCTCCCCCACCGCCAGCACGTCCGGGGTGTAGACGGAGCGCCACAGGTGTCCGGTCCGGGGGTTCTTGGTGCGGTGCAGTTCGAAACCGGTGGCCATGTCCTCGGTGATCGAGTCGTACAGGCCGCCGATCTGCTTGATGGCGGCGACGCGTACGACGTTGTTGGTGCCCACGAACATGGGCGCGTGGTAGCGGTTGCCGGCGCGCTGGATGAGCGCGTGGAAGAGGAACTGCTGGGATTCGGCGGCCTTGGTGACGGGCGAGGTGTAGTTGCCGTACACCTGCGGGCCGACGACGAAGGCCACGTCGGGGTCGCGGAAGAAGCCGAGGGTCCGTTCCAGGAAGTTGGGCAGCGGTATGTGGTCGGTGTCGACGGAGGCGAAGAAGTCGTAGTCGTCGCCGTGCATGGCGATCCAGGCGTTGTAGTTGCCGTGCTTCGTCCTGGCCTTGTGCACGCCCTTGGGACGGTTCCACGCGGGGACGCCGGCGCGGGTGAAGTGGCGTACGCCCAGCTCCCGGCAGAGGGCCTTGGCCTGCTCGTCGTCGCCCTCGTCGAGCAGCCACACGTCGAGCCGCCCGTCGTGTGTGATGCGGACGGCCCCTTCGAGGGTGGCGCGGACCATGGAGAGCGGCTCTTTGCCCGGTACGTAGGTGGTGAGGAACGCGACGCGGGTGCCCTTCTGGGGGACGACGGGAACGGGATCGCGGGCGACCATCGTGGCGTGGGCGATGGAGACGACGTTGACGAGCATGAACAGGCAGATGAGCCCGATCGACACGAGCATCACGGTGTCGAACCTGACGAGCCACCGGTCGCCGCCCTCCCGGGTGGTCCAGTGGGAGGGCCACACGAGGTAGACGAGCAGCACCGCCGAGAGCAGCGGTGCGAGGGTCATCAGCAGGACGGCCCGTATTCGGTGCGGCTCCTGGGAGAGCAGGCTGCGGTACCGGACCTGGTACGCCGCCCGGTCCGGTTCCGTGAGGGGACCGGCGAGTCGGCTGTAGGTGTCGTAGTCGTAGCCCTCGGGCCGCACGGTGCCTCCAGCTCTCGGAGCGGGTCGCTATATCCCCACGAAAGGGGAGATTTGGCGACGTGTCGACTGGAGGCGTCCGAGCGGGCGTTTCTCGCGGCCGGGAGGTTTGAGCCCGCCCTCCGGCGCGCGGCGCACCGGAATGGAGGAACCCCGGCCCGCACGTGGGCCGGGGTTCTCGAAAGTGAGCGTCAGGCGGACAGGTGGCGCTCCACCGTCTGGACCTTGGCGGTCAGCGCGTCCGTGACGCCGGGCCGTATGTCGGCCTTCAGGACGAGCGAGACGCGCGGCGCGCGCGCCTCGACCACGGCCACGGCGCGCCTGACGACGTCCATGACCTCCTCCCACTCGCCCTCGACGGACGTGAACATCGCGTCGGTGCGGTTCGGCAGGCCGGACTCGCGGACCACGCGCACCGCGTCGGCGACGTACTCGCCGACCTCCTCGCCGACGCCGAGCGGGGTGACGGAGAACGCGACGATCATGCGTTCACCGTGCCCTCGCGGCGGGCGCGGGAGGCGATGACGGCGTCGTCGGCGGCGCGCCTGAGCTTGCGGTCGGCGAAGAAGCCGCCGAAGGGCAGCACGGACAGCACGAAGTACAGGGCGGCCGTCTTCAGCTCCCACTTGGTGCGGTTCCAGGCGTCCAGCCAGAAGAGCACGTACAGGATGAAGAGCACGCCGTGGATCGCGCCCATGACCGGCACCGCGTTGAACTCCGTCGTGCGCTTCAGCACCGAGCAGACGAGCAGCAGGATGAACGACACGGCCTCCGGGGCGGAGACCAGTCGGAGGCGGTGGAGGGAGGCGGCGGTCTTGATGTCCACGAGGAAGCACCTTCGTCGTTCGGATCGATCTTGTGAATCGATGCACAAGCGGTCCGGTTCATTGTGACAGGCGGCCTCGCGCGCCTTTTATCAGGGTCCGGATCCTCCTGAGGGCTGTATTCGCACCCCCGGCCGCCGGTTACCGTCATGGCGTGGCAACGTTCCGACTCCAAGGCAGCAAAGTGCTCGCCGTCGACATGACAGGCGACGCCGTCAAAGCGAAGAACGGCTCGATGGTCGCGTACGACGGCCAGATGGCCTTCAAGAAGATGTCCGGCGGCGGTGAGGGCCTCCGCGGGATGGTCACCCGCCGCCTCACCGGCGAGCAGATGGAGATGATGGAGGTGAAGGGGCAGGGCACCTGCTACTTCGCCGACCGCGCCTCCGAGATCAACCTGGTCTCGCTGCACGGCGACAAGCTGTACGTCGAGTCCAGCAACCTGCTGTGCGCCGACGCCTCGCTGCGCACCGGCACCAGCTTCACCGGGCTGCGCGGCGGGGCGACCGGGACCGGTCTGTTCACCACCACCGTGGAGGGCTCCGGCCAGGCCGCGATCATGTCGGACGGCCCGGCCGTGGTGCTGCGCGTCACGCCGCAGTACCCGCTGTCGGTCGACCCCGGCGCCTACATCGCCCACCAGGGCAACCTCCAGCAGAACTTCCAGTCCGGTGTGACCTTCCGCACACTGATGGGCGAGGGTGGCGGCGAGGCGTTCCAGATCCGCTTCGAGGGCGACGGCCTCGTGTACGTACAGCCCAGCGAGCGCAACACGGTCGGAGGGGACGTCTGATGCCGTTCCGCGAGGTCAATTCGAAGATGGTCGAGGCGACCGTCTCCCCCGGACAGAAGATGTTCAGCCAGCGTGGCGCGATGCTGGCCTACCGGGGTGACGTCACTTTCACGCCGAACATGGCGGGCGGCCAGGGCGGCGTCATGTCGATGATCGGCCGCCGCGTGGCCGACGAGGCGGCCCCCCTCATGACCGTCGAGGGCAGCGGCACCGTGATGTTCGGGCACGGCGGCCACCACATCCAGGTGATCCAGCTCTCCGGCGACACCCTGTACGTCGAGGCCGACCGCCTGCTCGCCTTCGACGGCACGCTCCAGCAGGGCACCATGTTCATGGGCTCCCAGGGCGGCGTCATGGGTATGGTGCGCGGCCAGGTGACCGGCCAGGGCCTGTTCACCACCACCCTCAAGGGCCACGGCGCCGTCGCGGTGATGGCCCACGGCGGGGTCATCGAACTGCCCATCACTCCGAACCGCCCCGTGCACGTCGACCCGCAGGCCTACGTCGCCCACCACGGCGACGTGCGCAACAAGCTCTCCACCGCGCTCGGCTGGCGCGACATGGTGGGGCGCGGCTCCGGCGAGGCGTTCCAGTTGGAGCTGAGCGGCAGTGGTGTGGTGTACGTCCAGGCGTCGGAGGAGAAGCTGTGAGCACGCCCGTCATTCACGATCCGTCGACCCTGCCGAGCGACGACAACGTCAATCCGTACGCCTTCTGCGTGGAGCTGAAGGGCTCCCAGTGGTTCCTCCAGAAGGGCAAGATGATCGCCTACTACGGGCGGATCGAGTTCAACGGCATCGGCCACGGCCGCCTGGACCGCCTGGTCCGTACGAGCTTCCACTCGCCCCTCCACGCGAGCGACTGGGTGGTGGCGGAGGGCAGCGGCAAGATGCTGCTCGCGGACCGCGCCTTCGACGTCAACTCCTTCGACCTGGACGACGGCAACCTCACCATCCGCGCCGGCAACCTCCTCGCGTACCAGCCGAGCCTCGCCCTGAAGCAGTCGATCGTGCCGGGCTTCCTCACCCTGATCGGCACCGGCAAGTTCGTCGCCGCGTCCAACGGCCCGGTGGTCTTCATGGAACCGCCGCTCCGGGTCGACCCGCAGGCGCTGGTCGGCTGGGCGGACTGCCCCTCCCCCTGCCACCACTACGACCACGGCTACATGACGGGCGTGATGGGCGGGCTGCGCGCGCTGACCGGCATCGGCGGCGCGTCGGGCGAGGAGCACCAGTTCGAGTTCGTGGGGGCCGGTACGGTGCTGCTCCAGTCCACCGAGGTGCTGATGCCCGAGCAGGCGACGGGTGCGGTGCCGCACGAGCCGGGAGTACCGGGGTCCGGATCCGGCCAAGGTCACCACGGTTCGACACCGCGCCTTCCCGGACAGCTGGGGGACCTCCAGCGTCGCTTCGGGCTGTGAGCGGTAGTCTGCGGAGTGTGACGCCCTCGAACGTCTGCACCCAGGTGGACGTGAGGACGGGGGGCCGGAGTGCCCGGCGTCACAACTTCGTCCAGAATTCAACTTCTTAGGTAGAATCCCTATATGGAGACCGAGACGGCCACGAACTGGCTGACCGATGCCGAGCAGTGCGCCTGGCGCACCTATCTGGACGTCAACAGGCTGCTGACGTACCAACTGGAGAAGGACCTCCAGCCGTTCGGCCTGACCAACAACGACTACGAGATCCTGGTCAACCTCTCGGAGGCGCCCGACCGACGCCTCCGCATGAGCGACCTGGCCGCCGCGACGCTCCAGTCCAAGAGCCGGCTCTCCCACCAGATCACCCGTATGGAGAACGCGGGTCTGGTACGCCGGGAGAACTGCGAGTCCGACCGGCGCGGGCTGTACGCGGTGCTGACCGAGCACGGCATGGAGACCATGCAGAAGGTCGCGCCGCACCACGTCGACTCCGTGCGCAGGCACTTCATCGACCAGCTCAGCCCCGAGGCCCTGGAAGAACTGCGCCAGTCGCTCAAACCCATCGCCGAACAGCTCCGGGGCCTGCGCGGCAAACCGTAGCGCCTCACCCACCCGGCAGGCGCAGCACGAACAGCGCACCGCCCAACGGCGCCCGCCCGACCGTCAACGCGCCCCCATGCCGGACCGCCACATCCCGGGCGATGGCCAGCCCCAGACCCGCACCACCCCGTCGCGGCTGCGGGCGGCCCACTCCCGGCACGGCTCTCGCACCGCCGCGGAGGCTTCGAGGCCGCCGCGCCGGACTCCGTCCGACTGCCGGGGCGAACGCCCCGGCAGGAAGCGGCTCACCCCGCCGGCAACCGCAACACGAACAGCGCACCACCCTCCGGGGCACGCCCCACCGTGAGCGTGCCCCCATGCCGGACCGCCACATCCCGGGCGATGGCCAGCCCCAGACCCGCACCACCCTCGTCGCGGCTGCGGGCGTCGTCGAGGCGGACGAACCGTTCGAAGATCCGCTCCCGCTCGGGCTCCGGCACGCCGGCCCCGTCGTCCGCGACGGTGAGCACGACGTGCCGGCCCTCGCGGCGCACCGTCACGGCCACGGCCGCCTCGGCGTGCCGCTGGGCGTTGTCCAGCAGGTTGCCCAGCACCCGGGCGAGCTGCCCGCGCGACCCGGCGGCCTCGGCCCGCTCCGCCTCGACGCGCACCGGCACCCGGTCGCCCACCCGCTGGGCGACCTCCTCCCGTACCAGGGCCGCCAGGTCGACCCGGCCCTGACCGGGCCGTTCCCCCGCGTCCAGCCGGGCGAGCAGCAACAGGTCGGCGGCGAGCTGCTGGAGCCGTACGGTGTCGGCGACCGCTCCCGGAAGGTCCAGCAGCTCCGGGTGGGCCGCCCCGACCTCCAACTGGGTGCGGAGGCTCGCGATGGGGCTGCGCAGCTCGTGCGACGCGTCCGCGACGAACCTCCGCTGCCGCTCCACGCTCGCCTCCAGCGCGGCCAGCGTCTCGTTCGTCGTCCGCGCCAGCCGGGCCACCTCGTCGCGCGTCGCCGGCTCCGGCACGCGCCGCGACAGGTCCTCCGACGCCGTGATCGCCGCCATCTCCCGCCGGATGCCCTCGACGGGCCTGAGCGCCCGCCGGGTCACCAGCCAGGTGACGCCCCCGACGACGAGCAGCAGCAACGGCAGCGCGGCCAGCATGGCGTCCCGCACCCCGGACACGGTCGCCGCCTCGGTCGCCAGCGGCGCCCCCGCGTACACGGTGACCTCACCCCGCGGGCCGGACGCCTTGACCGCGGCGAACCGGTACGCGGCGGTGTCACCGTCCACGGTGACGTCGCCGGTCGAGTACGCGGCCTCCTCCCCGACCTCCCCGGTCTCCGCCTCCCCTCCCCCGGCGACCGCCTTCGTCCCGGGACTCCCGGTTCCCGAGATCGCGTCGATGTCCTCCCCGATCGCGACGACCCGTCCCTCCTCGTCGACCACCTGCACCGGGTGCTCCTCGGTGTCGTCGGGCAGGTCGAGCCTGCCGAAAGGCGTCCCGCCCGCGATCTGCGAGGCCACGGAACGCGCCGACACCTCCGCCTCCAGCTCCGCCTGGTCCACGAGGTTGCCCCGCAGCACCCCCAGCAGAGCGACCCCGGCCACCACCAGGGCCAGCGCGACCACGAGCGTCGCCCCCAGCGCGGTACGGGCGCGTACGGAACTCACCGCTCCTCCAGCCGGTACCCGGCGCCACGCACCGTCGTGATGACCCCCGGCCCCAGCTTCCGCCTCAGCGCGCTCACATACACCTCGACGATGTTCGGATCGCCCTCGTACGCGAAGTCCCAGACGTGCTCCAGGATCTCCGCCTTCGACACCACCTCACCCGCCCGGGTGGCCAACTGCTCCAGCACGGCGAACTCCTTGGCGGTCAGCGCCACCTCGGCGTCCCCCATCCGCACGCGCCGGCTCGCCGTATCGACACTCAGCTCCCCGGCCCTCAGCACCGGTGACGGGCTTCCCCCGCGCCGCCGCAGCAGGGCCTTCACCCGGGCCAGCAGCACCACGTACGAGAAGGGCTTGGTCAGGTAGTCGTCCGCGCCGGTGTCGAGCCCCTCGGCCTCGTCGTACTCGCCGTCCTTGGCCGTGAGCATCAGGATCGGCACGTCGTTCCCGGCCGCCCGCAGCGCCGCGCACACGCGGTACCCGTTCATGCCGGGCAGCATGATGTCCAGCACGACCAGGTCATACGCCCCGGCCCCCGCCTGGTGCAGCCCCTCCAGCCCGTCGTGGACGACATCCACGGCGAACCCTTCGGCCCGCAGCCCGGCGGCAAGCGACAGGGCGAGCCGCTTCTCGTCCTCCACGATCAACAGGCGCATGCGTTCAGGGTCCCAAACGGAACCTGAAGAAGCCTTCAGCCACCTTCAGGCTGCGTTCAGCACCCCACCGGCAGGGTGGTTGCCGTACCGAGAAGGCACCGACATTCGGAGGCATCCATGAAGCGCAACCTCATCATCGCCACGGTCACCGCGGCTGCCCTGCTGACGGGCGGCACGGCAGCCGCGTTCGCCTCCTCGGCGGACGACGAGGCCCCCGCGAAGACGCACCACACGGCGACCCAGGTGGACGACGACCGCGACGACACGGTCGAGGCGCCCAAGGTCACGGCCGAGCAGGCCCTCAAGGCGGTCGCGAACCACGGCACGGTGGTG
The DNA here is from genome assembly GCF_055570965.1 of Streptomyces sp. NPDC031064. Taxonomy (NCBI): domain Bacteria; kingdom Bacillati; phylum Actinomycetota; class Actinomycetes; order Kitasatosporales; family Streptomycetaceae; genus Streptomyces; species Streptomyces sp. NPDC031064. The sequence continues at coordinate 549,027 of NZ_JBVIGF010000002.1, read as the reverse complement.
TCCCTGGACCTCGACGACGATGACGACAAGAAGTCCTGGGACGTCGAAATCGTCACCAAGGACGGCAAGACCCAGGACTGGACCGTCGACGCGCAGACGGCCAAGGCCACCCAGGACAAGGACGACGCCGACGACTCGGACGACTGACGTCGCCCACCCACCGTCCCGCACCCGGCGTCCCGCCGGGTCGGGGCCGTGCCCCCCCACCCACCGTCCCGCAGTCGGCGTCCGGCCGGGGTGGGGCCGTGCCCCCCGCCCACCGTCCCGCACCCGGCATCCCGCCGGGTCGGGGCCGTGCCCCCCACCCACCGTCCCGCAGTCGGCGTCCGGCCGGGGTGGGGCCGTGCAGGGTCGCCCCCGCAGAGGTTGGCGGCGAAGGGTGGGCTCCCAAGCCCGTAACCCAAGGCCGCCGGCCTCGAGGAGGTGAGCCCGGAGGGGCCCCGCCCCCCACCCACCCGGGGTGACCGCCGACCCACCCGTTCCGCCCTGCGGAACGAATGCCCACAACGAGGGGCCTACCGCCCCGTCAGGCCCGCCACCAGTTCGTCCGCCGCCGCGTACGGGTCCAGCTCCCCCGCCACGATGCGCTCGGACAGCGCGTCCAGGCGCCGGTCGCCGTGGAGGTCGCCGATCCGTTCGCGGAGGGCCGTGACCGCGATGGTCTCGACCTCGTGCGCCGCCCGCGCGCGGCGGCGTTCCGCGAGGACGCCCCGTTCCTCCATCCACGCGCGGTGCTTCTCCAGCGCCTCGACGACCTCGTCGACACCCTCGCCCCGCGCCGCGACCGTCTTGACGATGGGCGGCCGCCAGTCGCCCGGCCCCCGCGACTCGCCGAGACCCAGCATGTGGTTCAGCTCGCGCGCGGTCGCGTCGGCCCCGTCCCGGTCGGCCTTGTTGACGACGTACACGTCGCCGATCTCCAGGATGCCCGCCTTCGCGGCCTGGATGCCGTCACCCATGCCGGGGGCAAGCAGCACCACCGACGTATCGGCCTGGGAGGCGATCTCGACCTCGGACTGGCCGACACCGACCGTCTCGACGAGCACCACGTCGCACCCGGCCGCGTCCAGGACGCGGATCGCCTGGGGGGCGGCCCACGCCAGCCCCCCCAGGTGGCCACGCGTCGCCATCGAGCGGATGTAGACGCCCGGGTCGGAGGCGTGCTCGGACATCCGCACCCGGTCGCCCAGCAGCGCGCCGCCGCTGAACGGCGAGGACGGGTCCACGGCGAGCACGCCCACCCGCTTCCCGGCCTTCCGGTACGCGGTGACCAGCGCCGACGTCGAGGTCGACTTGCCGACACCGGGCGAGCCGGTCAGGCCCACCACGTACGCACCGCCGGTCAGCGGTGCCAGCGCCGCCATCACCTCACGGAGCTGTGGGGACGCCCCCTCCACGAGCGAGATCAGCCGGGCCACGGCCCGCGGCCGGCCCTCCCGTGCCTGGGCGACCAGTGTGGGGACGTCCACCATCACGTACGTAGCTCCTTACTCGCCAGCGAGGATTACTTGCCGTTGCCCGGAACGCGGACGATCAGCGCGTCACCCTGACCGCCGCCGCCGCACAGCGCCGCCGCGCCGACCCCGCCGCCGCGCCGCTTGAGCTCCAGCGCGAGGTGGAGGACGAGACGGGCACCGGACATGCCGATCGGGTGCCCGAGGGCGATGGCGCCGCCGTTGACGTTCACCTTTTCCGGCGATACTCCCAGGTCCTTCATTGACTGGACGGCAACGGCGGCGAACGCCTCGTTGATCTCGATCAGATCAAGATCGGCGACCTCCAGGCCCTCCTTCTTCAGCGCGTGCGCGATCGCGTTCGACGGCTGCGACTGGAGCGAGTTGTCCGGACCGGCCACGTTCCCGTGGGCGCCGATCTCGGCGATCCACTCCAGGCCGAGCTCCTGGGCCTTGGCCTTGCTCATCACCACCACGGCCGCCGCACCGTCCGAGATCTGCGACGAGGACCCGGCCGTGATCGTGCCGTCCTTCGCGAAGGCGGGACGCAGCTTCCCCAGCGACTCCACCGTCGTCTCGGCGCGAATGCCCTCGTCCTTGCTGAAGACGACGGGCTCGCCCTTGCGCTGCGGGATCTCGACGGGCGTGATCTCGGCCTCGAAGATGCCGTTCTTCTGCGCGGCGGCGGCCCGCTGGTGGGACAGCGCGGCGATCTCGTCCTGCGCCTCGCGCGCGATGCCGAGCCGGGTGTTGTGCTTCTCCGTGGACTCGCCCATGGCGATGTTCTCGAAGGAGTCGGTGAGGCCGTCGTACGCCATGGCGTCGATCATCTCGATCGCGCCGTACTTGTAGCCCTCGCGGGACTTGGGCAGCAGGTGCGGCGCGTTGGTCATGGACTCCTGGCCGCCCGCGACGACGACGTCGAACTCACCGGCGCGGATGAGCTGGTCCGCGAGCGCGATGGCGTCGAGGCCGGACAGGCAGACCTTGTTGATGGTCAGGGCGGGGACGTTCATGGGGATGCCGGCCTTGACCGCGGCCTGCCGCGCCGGGATCTGCCCTGCCCCGGCCTGAAGCACCTGTCCCATGATCACGTACTGCACCTGGTCGCCGCCGATCCCGGCCCGGTCGAGGGCGGCCTTGATGGCGAAGCCGCCGAGGTCGGCGCCGGAGAAGGTCTTGAGCGAGCCGAGCAGGCGGCCCATGGGCGTGCGTGCGCCCGCGACGATGACTGAGGTGGTACCGGTCGTTCCAGACATGAGGCACGGCCCCTTGGATGTGGAGAGTGAACGAGGGTTTACCGCCAATGTACTGAGCGGTACGTGTCCTGGTCACCGGGCAGCGAGTGTGATGGCGCGCACGTTGCGTAACCACCTCCGCCGCGCTGCACTGGTCCCATGCTGACGCGAATCGACCACATCGGGATCGCCTGTTTCGACCTCGACAAGACCGTTGAGTTCTACCGTGCCACGTACGGCTTCGAGGTGTTCCACAGCGAGGTCAACGAGGAGCAGGGGGTCCGTGAGGCCATGCTCAAGATCAACGAGACCTCCGACGGCGGCGCCTCCTACCTCCAGCTCCTGGAACCCACCCGCGAGGACTCCACCGTCGCGAAGTGGCTGGCCAAGAACGGCGAGGGGGTCCACCACATCGCCTTCGGCACGGCGGACGTGGACGGCGACGCCGCGGCGATCAGTGAAAAGGGTGTGCGGGTTCTGTACGACGAGCCGCGCATCGGTTCCATGGGGTCGCGGATCACGTTCCTGCACCCCAAGGACTGCCACGGCGTCCTCACGGAACTGGTGACCTCGGCCGAACCCTCGTCCGAGTCGTCCTCAGTGGAGCACTGACCTCCGGATTCCTGGCCCGGTAGAGTGGGCGGCTCCGGGCCGGGGCCGGATCGGGGCCGTGCCGCGACTCCGTCTGTGATCTGACACCATTCCCCGGGGGGCCGTTCGCCGGCGAACGGTGCTCGTACAAAGAGAGTTGCGACCAGGGGACGGATGGGACCGCGCAGTGCGGGGCTACGAACGCCAGGAGAGCCACCGGGCTGACGACCACCTTTCGCGGTTCGAAGCCGAGATGGACCGGCTGAAGACCGAGCGGGAGAAGGCCGTCCAGCACGCCGAGGACCTCGGTTACCAGGTCGAGGTGTTGCGCGCCAAGCTCCATGAGGCGCGCCGCACGATCGCGTCGCGGCCGGCGTACGACAACGCGGACATCGGCTACCAGGCCGAACAGTTGCTGCGGAACGCGCAGATCCAGGCCGACCAGCTCCGCTCGGACGCCGAGCGCGAGCTGCGCGAGGCCCGGGCCCAGACGCAGCGGATACTGCAGGAGCACGCCGAGCACCAGGCCCGCCTCCAGGCGGAGTTGCACGCCGAGGCGGTGCAGCGGCGCCAGCGGCTGGACCAGGAGCTGTCCGAGCGCCGCCAGACGGTCGAGGCGCACGTCAACGAGAACGTGGCCTGGGCGGAGCAGCTCCGCGCCCGGACGGAGGCGCAGGCCCGCCGGCTGATGGAGGAGTCCCGCGCGGAGGCCGAGCAGGCCCTGGCGGCGGCCCGCGCGGAGGCGACCCGGCTCGCCGAGGAGGCCCGCCGGCGCCTCAGCGCCGAGACCGAGACGGCCCGCGCGGAGGCCGAGGCGATCCTGCTGCGCGCCCGCAAGGACGCCGAGCGGCTGCTGAACGCCGCGTCCACGCAGGCGGCGGAGGCCACCAGCCACGCCGAGCAGCTCCGTACCGCGACGACCGCCGAGTCGGACCAGGCGCGCCAGCAGGCGGCCGAGCTGAGCCGGGCGGCCGAGCAGCGGATGGCCGAGGCGGAGGAGCGGCTGCGCGAGGCCCGCGCGGAGGCCGACAAGGTCGTCGCGGAGGCCCGTGACGCGGCGGCCAAGCGGCTGTCGTCCGCCGAGTCGGAGACGGAGCAGCGCACCCGTACGGCCAAGGCGGAGATCGCCCGGCTGGTCGCGGAAGCCACCAAGGAGTCCGAGGCCCTCAAGGCGGAGGCCGAGCAGGCCCTCGCGGACGCCCGCGCGGCGGCCGAGCAGTTGGTCGCCGAGGCCACGGAGAAGGCCCGTACGGCGGCGGCCGAGGATTCGGCGGCGCAGCTCGCCAAGGCGGCCCGTACCGCCGAGGAGGTCCTGTCCAAGGCGTCGGACGACGCGCAGGAGACCACCCGCAAGGCGTCGGAGGAGGCCGAGCGGATCCGCCGCGAGGCGGAGGCCGAGGCGGACCGGCTGCGGGCCGAGGCGCACGACACGGCCGAGCAGCTCAAGGGCGCCGCGAAGGACGACACGAAGGAGTACCGCGCCAAGACGGTCGAGCTCCAGGAGGAGGCGCGCCGGCTGCGCGGCGAGGCCGAGCAGTTGCGGGCCGACGCGATCGCCGAGGGCGAGCGCATCCGGGGCGAGGCGCGGCGCGAGGCGGTCCAGCAGATCGAGGAGGCGGCGAAGACCGCCGAGGAGCTGCTGACCAAGGCGAAGGCGGACGCGGACGAGCTGCGTACGGCCGCGACGGCCGACAGCGAGCGGGTCCGCACGGAGGCGATCGAGCGGGCGACGGCGCTGCGCAAGCAGGCCGAGGAGACGCTGGAGCGCACCCGCGAGGAGGCCGACCGGCTCCGTACGGAGGCCGAGGAGCAGGCCGAGTCAGTGAAGGCCGCGGCCGAGCAGGCCGCCGCCGCGCTGCGCGAGGAGACCGAGCGGGGCATCGCGGCCCGCCAGGCGGAGGCCGCCGAGGAGCTGACCCGGCTGCACACGGAGGCGGAGACCCGCCTCACGGCCGCCGAGCAGGCGCTGACCGACGCGCGGGCGGAGGGCGAGCGGATCCGCCGCGAGGCCGCCGAGGAGACCGAGCGGCAGCGCGCCGAGGCCGCCGAGCGCATCCGTACGCTCCAGGCGCAGGCCGAGCAGGAGGCGGAGCGGCTGCGCACGGAGGCGGCGTCGGACGCGTCGTCGGCCCGTGCGGAGGCGGAGAACGCGGCGGTGCGGCTGCGTTCGGAGGCGGCCGCGGAGGCGGAGCGGCTCAAGTCGGAGGCGCAGGAGTCGGCCGACCGGGTGCGCGCGGAGGCGCAGGCGGCGGCCGAGCGGGTCACGGCGGAGGCCGCCGAGGAGCTGGCCGCCGCGCGTACGGAGGCGGAGCGCCGGCGCCGCGAGGCGGAGGAGACACTGGGTGCCGCCCGTACGGAGGCGGACCAGGAGCGGGAGCGGGCGCGCGAGCAGAGCGAGGAGCTGCTGGCGTCGGCGCGCAAGCGCGTCGAGGAGGCGCAGACCGAGGCGCAGCGGCTGGTCGAGGAGGCGGACCGGCGGGCGACCGAGATGGTGTCGGCCGCCGAGCAGACGGCGCAGCAGGTGCGGGACGCGGTCGCGGGGCTGCACGAGCAGGCCGAGGAGGAGATCGCCGGGCTGCGGTCGGCGGCCGAGCACGCGGCGGAGCGGACGCGCGCGGAGGCGCTGGAGGAGGCGGACCGGGTCCGTTCCGACGCGTACGCGGAGCGGGAGCGGGCCGCGGAGGACGCGGGCCGGCTGCGGGAGCGGGCCCAGGAGGAGGCGGAGGCCGCCAAGGCGCTCGCGGAGCGCACCATGGCGGACGCGATCGCGGAGTCGGAGAAGCTGAGGTCCGACACGGCGGAGTACGCGCAGCGGATGCGCACGGAGGCGTCGGACTCGCTGGCCTCGGCGGAGCAGGACGCGGCACGCACGCGTGCGGAGGCGCGGGAGGACGCCAACCGCATCCGGTCGGAGGCGGCGGCGCAGGCGGACCGGCTGGTCGCCGAGGCGACGAGCGAGGCCGAGCGGATGGCGGCCGAGGCGGCCGAGCTGCTGGCCACGGCGGAGCGGGACGCGGCGCGGCTGCGTACCGAGGCCGAGCAGGTCAAGGCGGACGGCGAGGCGCAGGCCGAGGAGCTGCGGGCGGCCGCGCGGGCGGACGGCGAGCAGGTCCTGGACGAGGCGCGGCAGGCCGCCGACAAGCGGCGCGCGGACGCGGCGGCGCAGGCGGACCAGTTGGTCGGCGAGGCGACGAGCGAGGCCGAGCGGATCGGCGCGGAGACGGCCGAGCGGGTCGAGCGGCTGGTCGCGGAGGCGACGGCGGAGGCGGAGCGGCTCCGTTCGGAGGCCGCGGCGGAGGCCGAGCGGCTGGTGGCCGAGGCGACCGGCGAGGCGGAGCGGCTGCGGGCCGAGGCCGCCGAGACGGTGGGCTCCGCGCAGCAGGCGGCCGAGCGGATCCGCGCGGAGGCGGAGCGGCTGCGTACGGAGACGGCGGCGGCGGCCGAGCAGGTGCGTGCCGAGGCGCGGGCCGAGGCGGACCGGCTGGTCGACGAGGCGCGCGAGGCGGCGGCCAAGCGGCGGGCGGACGCGGCCGAGCAGGCCGACCAGCTCGTCGCGAAGGCCCAGGAGGAGGCGCTGCGGGCGACCGCGGAGGCGGAGTCGCAGGCCGACACGATGGTGGGCGTGGCCCGCAAGGAGGCCGAGCGGATCGTCGCCGAGGCGACCGTCGAGGGCAATTCGCTGGTGGAGAAGGCCCGTACGGACGCGGACGAGCTGCTGGTCGGGGCGCGTGGTGACGCGACGGCCATAAGGGAGCGCACGGAGGAGCTGCGCCGGCGGACCGAGGCGGAGATCGAGGAGCTGCACGAGCGGGCCCGCCGGGAGAGCGCCGAGCAGATGAAGGCGGCCGGCGAGCGGGTCGACAAGCTGGTGAAGGCGGCCACCGAGCAGCGCGCCGAGGCGGAGGCGAAGGCCAAGGAGCTGCTCGCCGAGGCGAATTCGGAGGCGAGCAAGGTCCGTATCTCGGCGGTGAAGAAGGCGGAGGGGCTGCTCAAGGAGGCCGAGCAGAAGAAGGCCACGCTCACCCGCGAGGCGGAGAAGATCAAGGCGGACGCGGAGCGCGAGGCCGAGAAGATGATCTCCGAGGGCAAGCGGGAGCTGGAGGTGCTGGTGCGCCGCCGCGAGGACATTCAGGCGGAAATCTCCCGGGTTCAGGACGTGCTGGAGGCGCTGGAATCTTTCGAGGCGCCGTCAGGGGGTACCAAGGAGGGCGGAGTCAAGGCGACCGCGGCGGCAGGTGTTACCCGTTCGAGCGGCAAGTCAACCGACGAGTAAGCCACTCAAAAGGCTGGACATTCTCCAGTTTGAACGGGCATCCGCTCGAAGACACGCCGCATCGACCCCTAGGATTCCCCCTAACACCTCACCGGTCTCATTCGACAGGAACCCCATGAGCGACACTTCCTCCCCCTTCGGCTTCGAGCTCGTGCGGCGTGGTTACGACCGCGGTCAGGTGGATGACCGCATTACCAAACTCGTCGCCGACCGAGACAGTGCTCTGGCCCGAATCACCTCTCTGGAAAAGCGCATCGAGGAGCTCCACCTCGAGACGCAGAACGCCCAGGCCCAGGTCAGCGACGCCGAGCCGTCGTACGCCGGTCTGGGTGCGCGCGTCGAGAAGATCCTCCGTCTCGCCGAGGAGGAGGCCAAGGACCTGCGCGAGGAGGCCCGTCGCGCCGCCGAGCAGCACCGCGAGCTCGCCGAGTCGGCGGCGCAGCAGGTGCGCAACGACGCCGAGGCGTTCGCGGCCGAGCGCAAGGCGAAGGCCGAGGACGAGGGCGTCCGGATCGTCGAGAAGGCCCAGGGCGAGGCGAACTCGCTGCGTGCCGAGGCGCAGAAGGACGCGCAGTCCAAGCGGGAGGAGGCGGACGCGCTCTTCGAGGAGACCCGGGCGAAGGCCGCGCAGGCCGCCGCCGACTTCGAGACGAACCTCGCCAAGCGGCGTGAGCAGTCGGAGCGGGACCTGGCCTCGCGCCAGGCGAAGGCGGAGAAGCGTCTCGCCGAGATCGAGCACCGGGCGGAGCAGCTCCGCCTGGAGGCGGAGAAGCTGCGTACGGACGCGGAGCGCCGGGCCCGTCAGACGGTGGAGACGGCGCAGCGCCAGGCCGAGGACATCGTGGCGGACGCGAACGCCAAGGCGGATCGTATCCGCAGCGAATCGGAGCGCGAGCTGGCGGCGCTGACGAACCGTCGCGACTCGATCAACGCCCAGCTCACCAACGTCCGCGAGATGCTGGCCACGCTGACCGGTGCGGCCGTCGCCGCGGCCGGCTCCCCGGCGGACGACGAGCCGGTCTCGCGCGGCGTCCCGGCGCAGCAGACCCGCTAGTTCCCCGCCCGGCCGATCAGGCCGGACCAGGGGCTGGTTCCTTCGCGAGGGCCCTGTGGGACCCACGTGGCGCACGTCCGACGGCCGTGCGCGCGTGGCCCCTGCGGGGCCCTTCGTGTGCCTGTCGTACGGGAAAGAGGGCGGTGTCATTCCGGTGGCGTCCGCCTGGGCGCGCCCGTAGCGTGGACGGGTGATCGAGCTCGAGGGTCTAACGAAACGTTTCGGTACGAAGACGGCGGTCGACCACCTCTCCTTCCAGGTCCGCCCGGGCGTGGTGACGGGCTTCCTCGGGCCCAACGGCGCGGGCAAGTCGACCACGATGCGGATGGTGCTCGGTCTCGACCACCCGACCAGCGGGTCGGTCCGTATCGACGGCAGGCACTACCGGGAGCTCGACGAGCCGCTGAAGTACATCGGCGCGCTGCTGGAGGCGCGGGGGCTGCACGGCGGGCGCAGCGCGTACAACAACCTGCTCTGCCTGGCGCAGTCCAACCGCATTCCGGAGCGCCGGGTCTCCGAGGTACTCGATCTTGTGGGGCTCGCGGCCGTGGCCAGGAAGAAACCGAAAGGTTTTTCGATGGGCATGGGGCAGCGACTGGGAATCGCCGCCGCATTGCTGGGTGATCCGCAGATCTTGATGTTCGACGAACCCGTCAATGGTCTGGACCCCGAGGGAATTCACTGGATCCGCAATCTGATGAAGGCGCTCGCGGCCGAAGGCCGGACGATCTTCGTTTCCAGTCATCTGATGAGCGAAATGGCCCTGACCGCCGACCACTTGATCGTGATCGGGCAGGGCAAGCTCCTCGCGGACAGGTCGATGGCGGATTTCATCCACGAGAACTCGCGCAGTTATGTCCGGCTGCGCTCCCCGCAGCGGGAGGAGTTGCGCGACGCGCTCCACTCCGCCGGCCGCACGGCGGTCGAGGCCGCGAACGGCACGCTGGAGATCGACGGCGCGACGACCGAGGAGATCGGCGAACTGGCGGCCCGCCACGGGATCACGCTGCACGAGCTGAGCGCCCAGCGGGCCTCGCTGGAAGAGGCGTTCATGCGGATGACGGCGACGGCGGTCGAGTACCACGCGCACGGCACGGCCGGGCCGACCGGTCCCCAGTGGTCGAAGGAGGTCTGACGATGGCGTCGGCACCCGCGGTCCTCCGGTCGGAGTGGACCAAGATCCGTACCGTCTCCTCGACGGTCTGGACCCTCGCCAGCGCGCTGGTCGTCACCGTCGCGATGGGCGCGGCGCTGTCCGCGCTGGTGCGGGAGACGTTCGACGAGATGCCGCCCATCGAGCAGGCCACCTTCGACGCGACGGTGGTGAGCTTCTCCGGCATGCTGCTGGGCCAGCTCGCGATGGTGGTCTTCGGCGTCCTGGTGGTCGGCACCGAGTACAGCACCGGAATGATCCGTACGTCCCTGGCCGCCGTACCGCAGCGGGCGACCTTCCTCTTCAGCAAGATCGCGGTGGCCGGAGTGCTGGCCGTGGCCGTGGGCCTGGCGACCAGTTTCCTGTCCTTCTTCCTCGGCCAGGCCCTGCTCGGCGAGCACCGCACCACCATCGGCGAGGAGAACGTCCTGCGCGCGGTGATCGGCGGCGGTCTCTACATGGGGCTGATGGCGGTGTTCTCGATGGGCGTGGCGGCGATGCTGCGCTCGACGGTGCTCTCGCTCGGCATCCTCGTCCCGTTCTTCTTCCTCATCTCCCAGATCCTCTCCGCCGTGCCGAAGGCCAAGGAGGTGGCCGAGTACTTCCCCGACCAGGCCGGCTCCACGATCATGCAGGTCGTCCCCGGCGCGCTGGGCAGCGACCCGGCCCCGTACGGCCCCTGGGGCGGGCTGGGGATCATGGTCGCCTGGGTGGCGGCGGCACTGGCCGGCGGGTACCTGGTGCTGAAGCGGCGGGACGCCTAGGCCCTGTCCTGACACGGCAGCCATCTCCTGGGGCGGAAGTGGAACCGTCAAGCTGCGGATACCCTCTTACCTCTTACGGGGGCCCTGTGTGTGCATGCCGCAGGCCCGAACGACGCAACCGACCTGTCGATGGGGCTGGAGAATGATCGAGGCAGTCGGCCTGACGAAGCGCTACGGCGCCAAGACGGCCGTGTACAACCTTTCCTTCCAGGTGAGGCCGGGGACCGTGACCGGCTTCCTGGGACCGAACGGCTCCGGCAAGTCGACGACGATGCGCATGATCCTCGGCCTGGACCGGCCGACGTCGGGCCACGTGACCATCGGCGGCCACCCCTTCCGGCAGTTGCCCAACGCACCCCGTCAGGTGGGCGCCCTCCTGGACGCCAAGGCCGTGCACGGCGGCCGCAGCGCGCGCAACCACCTGCTGTCGCTGGCCCAGCTCGCCGGCATCCCGGCGCGCCGGGTCGACGAGGTGCTCGGGGTGGTCGGGTTGCAGGACGTGGCCCGCAAGCGGTCCAACGGGTTCTCGCTCGGCATGGGGCAGCGGCTCGGCATCGCGGCCGCGCTCCTCGGCGACCCTCAGGTGCTGCTGTTCGACGAGCCGGTCAACGGCCTGGACCCCGAGGGAATCCTCTGGGTGCGCAATCTGATGAAGGCGCTGGCCGCCGAGGGCAGGACCGTCTTCGTCTCCTCGCACCTGATGAGCGAGATGGCCCTCACCGCAGAGCACCTGATCGTCATCGGCCGTGGCCAGCTCCTCGCCGACATGAGCGTCAAGGACTTCATCTCGGCCAACTCCGCGGACTTCGCCCGGGTGCGTACACCGCAGACCGAGCCCGCGCAGCGGGAGAAGCTCATGGGCGTGCTCGCCGAGGCCGGCGGGCAGGTCCTGTCGGAGCCGGACGGCGCCCTGCGCGTGACCGGGCTGCCGCTGCCGCGCATCAGCGACCTGGCGCACGAGGCGGACGTACGCCTGTGGGAGCTGTCGCCGCACCAGGCCTCGCTGGAGGAGGCGTACATGCGCCTGACCCAGGGCGCCGTGGACTACCGCTCGACCACCGACCAGCGGGCCGGGCTGATGCAGCAGCCGGGCCCGATGGACCACGTGCCGCCGCAGCAGGTCGTCCCCGAGGTGCCGCAGCAGGGCTGGTACGCCCCGCCGCCGCCCGGACAGAACCCGTACGCGGGCGGACAGCACCCCGTGCCCGGCGCCGCACCCGCCGCCCCGCCCGCGCCCGCCGCGGCTCCGGCTCCCGCCCCGGCCCCCGCCTCCGCCCCCGCAGACCTGAGCAAGAGCGAGGACGCCCGATGACCACCGCCCCCTACCAGCAGCAGTACACCTCGCCCATCCCGGTGCGGCGCGCCCACCTCGGGGACGCGCTCGCCTCCGAGTGGACCAAGATCCGTTCCGTGCGCTCCACGATGTGGACGCTCGGCGTCATGATCCTGCTCATGGTCGGCACCGGGCTGCTCAGCGTCGTGGCGATCAACGCGACCGACACGGACATGGGCGGGGATTCCGTCCTGCCGCTGGGCTTCAACGGTGTGCTCCTCGGCAGCATCTGCGTGGTCACCCTCGGCGTGCTGACCATCTCGTCCGAGTACGGCACCGGCATGATCCGTACGACGCTGACCGCGTGCCCCAGCCGCAGCCGCGTGCTGGTGGCCAAGGCCGTCGTCTTCTTCGTGCTGACCCTCGTCGTCACGGCGATCACCGCCGCGCTGGTCGCGGCCATGCAGAACGCGATGCTCGACGCCGGCACCGCGACCGGGGAGGAGTGGCTGCGCGCGACGGTCGGCGCGGGCCTGTTCACGGCGGTCCTCGGGCTGCTGGCGCTCGCCGTCGGCGCGCTGGTCCGGCACTCCGCCGGTGCGATCACCATCATGATCGGTGTCATGCTGCTGCCGCTGGTGGCGGGGATGTTCATGTCGGAGATGGAGAAGGTCCAGGAGTTCCTGTTCAAGTACTCGATCCCGAGCCTGCTCATCGCCTTCTACAGCGACGAGGGCCTGATCGCGGGAGGACCGCACGGCTGGACGCCGCTGTGGATCCTGACCGGCGTGGCCGCCGTCGCGCTGGCCGGGGCGTTCCTCGCCACCGAGAAGCGCGACGTCTGATCGTGACCTCCGCTCCCCGTCACCGACGGGAGAGCCCCCGTCAGTGACGGGGAGCGTTACGGGACCGCTGCACCCGCGTGGTGCGGCGGTCCTTCGCGTTCCAGCAGGCCTTGTGCCAGTGCCGCCGGTCGTCCACACCGCCGTACTCGGGCCAGGCCACCACGTGCGGGACGGTCGGCGGGATCTCCTGGTCGCAACCGGGGCAGCGGTACCGCTTGCCGGCCGCGCTCGCGCCCGCCACATGACGCACCGACCACTCCTCGTCCTGCCAGGACTCGGTGCGCTGGAAGCCGCCGTACCTGTCGCCCGGCGCGCCGCTGGTCTCGTTCGGCTTCTCGCCGCCACGGGGGCGGTTGCGGCGCGGGGACACGGAACACCTCACTGGGGGCAGGCGCGGACGTTTGCCGGTCCAGCCTAAGGGCCGCGACTGTGGGTACTCGCACGGTCGCCGACGAGTTACCGGAAAATCGCAACAACTTCCCGCACGGCCGTTGCCTTTGGCACCTGCCAGACGTTGTTGCCAGTGAGGGGAGCCGCGTCGGCCGGTCAAGGAGGCATAAGGCGATGCGTGTGGGAACTTTTGTACTGGCGGCCCAGTTTCCCGGCCAGGGCCAGGGGGAGACGTTGCACCGCGCGGTGCGTTCGGCGGAGGTGGCCGAGGAGGCGGGGCTGGACTCGGTATGGCTGGCCGAGCACCACTTCGTACCGTACGGCGTGTGCCCCTCGGCCGTGACGCTCGCCGCGCTGCTGCTCGGCCGGACGCGGCGCGTCCGGGTCGGGACGGCCGTGAGCGTGCTGCCGACGACCCACCCGGTGGCGCTGGCCGAACAGACGGCGCTGCTGCACCTCACCTCCGGCGGACGGTTCACGCTGGGCGTGGGCCGGGGCGGGCCATGGGTCGACCTGGAGGTGTTCGGCACGGGCCTCGCGGCGTACGAGACGGGGTTCCCCGAGTCGCTGGACCTGCTGCTGCGCTGGCTGCGCGAGCCGCGCGTCTCGGCGGACGGGCCCCGGCACCGGTTCCGTGAGGTCGCCGTCGTACCCAGGCCGCAGGAGCTCATCGACGGGGATCCCGTGCCGGAGACGATCGTCGCCTGCACCTCGCCCCAAAGCGTGCGGCTCGCCGCCGAGCGCTGCCTGCCGATGCTGCTCGGGATGCACTGCGGCGACGAGGAGAAGGCCGACATGGTCGCCCTGTGGCGGCGTGCGGCACTCGCCGCCGGGCACACCCCGGACGCGGTCGCGCGGGCGGCGGGCGGCCATGTCTCGGCGGGCGTCGCACAGCTCGCGGACCGCACGGCGGACGCGGTGGAGACGCTGGTCAAGGCGATGCCCGGCTGGCTGAAACAGGGGCTGGACGCCCATGTCACCGTGGACGGCAGGCACCGGGCGATGCGTGACCCGGTCGCCTACACGGAGTTGCTGTGCCGGCTGCATCCGGTGGGATCGCCCCGGGTGGCGGCGGACCGGCTGGCGGCGACCTCGGAGCGTACGGGCATCACGCGCTTCGCGCTGCTCGTCGAGGGCTCCGGCGATGTCGCGGCCACGGAGGAGAACGTGCGGCGGCTGGGGGCGGAGGTGGTACCCCGGCTCGAATGATGGGCTCCATGCTGCCGCCCCTGCACCTGTTGCACCTCCCGCGATGCGGAGCGGCAGCACAAGGCGTCAGCAGTCGCGCAGGGTCGGCGACTGGTTCAGCAGTTGGGCTCGCACGGAGGTGAAGCGGGCGAGCCGCTCGTCGACCGAGGAGTCCAGCGGGAACACCGCGACGCGGTGGCAGTTCTGGAAGGCCAGACGGACGCCGAAGTGCCGCTGGAGCGCACCCCGGATCGCGTCACTCGCCAGTGCGCGCAGCAACTGACCGCGTGCCTGCTCGTCCGGCGGCGGCGTCTGGTTGTCGGCGAACGCACCACCGTCCACCTTGAGCTGGGCCACCAGAGAGCTGATCATCTCCCACGCGTAGGGCAGGGAGGTCCGGACGCAGTCGACGAAGTCGGCTTCGTCGACCTCGCCTCGCTCGGCCTGTTCCAACAGCGCCGGTGAGACGTCGAGCGACATGGGTTCTCCTCTCGCGACCCCGGGGAATCGGGGTCTTACGGGCAGGGAAGGAGGACGCCCCCCGCACGACACGCTGCGTGCACGAGCGACAACCTCCCGCTTCCACGGTAAGCGCGGTGTCCGGACCGCACCAGGAGATTGGGTGCACAACCGGCCATGGGAGAAGGGGAGTTTAGGACCGAATCGCGCGGAAGAGCGTGTGTCTTGTAGCGTTGCGGACCATGCGTCTCGTCATCGCCCGCTGCTCCGTGGACTACGCGGGCCGGCTCACCGCCCACCTGCCCTCCGCACCCCGTCTGATCCTGGTAAAGGCCGACGGCAGCGTCTCCATCCACGCCGACGACCGGGCGTACAAACCGCTCAATTGGATGTCGCCGCCGTGCACCCTCAAGGAGGGTGATGACCGCGTTTGGACCGTCGTGAACAAAGCGGGCGAGAAACTGATCATCACGATGGAGGAAATCCTCCATGACTCGTCGCACGAACTCGGTGTCGATCCCGGCCTCATCAAGGACGGCGTGGAAGCACACCTCCAGGAGCTGCTCGCCGACCGGATCGAGACACTCGGCGACGGGTACACGCTGATCCGCCGCGAGTACCCGACCGCCATCGGGCCGGTCGACATCCTGTGCCGCGACGCGGACGGCGCGACCGTGGCCGTGGAGATCAAGCGGCGCGGCGAGATCGACGGCGTGGAGCAGCTCACCCGCTATCTGGAGCTGCTGAACCGTGACCCCCACCTGGCGCCGGTGAAGGGCGTCTTCGCGGCGCAGGAGATCAAGCCGCAGGCGCGGGTGCTGGCGACCGACCGCGGGATCGGGTGCGTGGTGCTGGACTACGACGCGCTGCGCGGCATCGAGGACGACAAGCTGCGGCTGTTCTGACCCCGTGACATGCGTAGGGCCCCGGATTCCTCCGGGGCCCTAGGTGTCTCAGGCGGCACGTGTCTCAGGCGGCACGTGTCTCAGGCGGCCGTTCCGCTCGGCGTGGGGCTGCTGCTCGTGGCGGGCGCGCTCTGGGTGGCGCCGCTGGTGTCGGTGCCGCCGTCGGCGCCCCCGCTGGTGGTGCCGCCGCCGGCACCGCTCGTCGTGTCACCCGAGGTGGACCCGCCGGTGGTGTCACCCGTGGTCGACCCGCCGGTGGTGTCACCCGTGGTCGACCCGCCCGTCGTGTCACCGGAGGTGGACCCGCCCGTCGTGTCACCGGTGGTCGACCCGCCCGTCGTGTCACCGGTGGTCGAGCCGCCCGTCGTGGTGCCGCCGGTCGTGCCACCGGACGTCGAACCGCCGGACGTCGAGCCGCCCGAGGTCGTGCCACCGGTCGTCGGGGCGCCCGTGGTGGGCCCGCTGCTGGTGGGGCTGCCCGAGCTGGGCCCCGAGGTGGTCGGCGTCGCACCGCTCGTCGTGGACGGGTCGCCCGACGGGGTGGTCGGGTTGCCGGCGGAACCGGTCTCGCCCGGGCTGGCCGAGGAGCCGGGGGTGCCGGGGGAACCGGAGTGGGACCCCGGACCGGAACCGCCCGTGCCACCGTCGCCGCTGCCGGGGTCGCGCGTGGAGTCCTGGGCCGGCACGTCCGCGTCGAGGCCGCCGTCGCCGCCGTCCTCGTTGGCCGACTGGTCGGAGGTGACCCGGCCCGAACCGCCCTTGCCGTCGTCGCCGCCCGAGGTGGCGCCCAGGGTCACCACCGTGCCCAGGACCGCCGCGAGGAGCGCGCCCGCGCCCGCCGCGACCAGGTTGCGCCGGGCGCCGTTCAGGATGGTGCGCCGGGTGGCCGGCCGGGCCACCGGGGCGGGCGGGTCCTGGCGGGCGATGAGCGTCTCGGTGTCACCGACGAGGCCCGGCACGGCGGCCGGCTTCGGCGTGGCCGCGCTCGTGGCCGCCACCACGCCCCCGGGCGGGGACGCCGACTCCTCGTACCGTGCCGCGGGCACCTCCTCGCCCGCCGCCGTCCGGCCACCGGGCAGCGGCCCGCGCTCGCGGTCGGCGACCAGGGCGAGGGCGCGCCGGCCGGCCACCGTGCCCCGCTTGTCGGCGAGCGCGCCGCGCATGGCGATCGACGCCTCCAGCTCGGCGCGGGCCCGGTCCAGGTTCCCGGCGCACAGGGCGAGGACGCCCAACTCGTGGTGGAAGTACGCCTCCTCGGCAACCTCTCCCGCGTGCCGGGCCGCCTCCGCGCCGGTCCGCAGCGCCCGCTCCCAGGCGCCCCAGTGGAGCCCGGCGGCGAACGCGGGCGCCGCGCTGCGGGCCAGCACCACGGCCGCGTCGGCGTACCCCTCCTCCTCGTCGTCCGAGGGGGACAGGCCGGAGGATTCCTGGGAGCCGGAACCGGAGCCGGAGCCGCCGAAGACGGTGCCGACCGAGGCGTCGGCGTCGGACGCCCCGCCCGGAGCGGCGTCCGCCGCGGCCTTGACCAGCGCGGTCAGCGCGGCCAGGACGGCGTCCGCCTCGGTGGCCGCCCGCTCGGGGCTGACGGAGGGGTGGCCGACCCACCAGGCGTAGTGGTGGGCGGCGCTGCGGGCGCGGTCGGCGGCGCCCTCGCCGTAGCCCTTGGCGACGAGCTGCGCCAGCACGCCGGCGGCGAGCCGGTAGCGGGTGCCGACCGGGGTGAGCAGTCCGCAGCGCAGCAGCTCGCCGAGGGCGGCATCCGCGTGCGTGTCGTTGACGAGCGCCGGCAGGTGTGCCTGGTGCGGCACCTCCCCGCCGAGCGCGACGGCGAAGCGCAGTGTCTCGCGGGCCGACTCGGAGAGCCGGGAGGCGAGCAGCGGGGCGGGCGCCGCGCCGTCGCCGAGGGAGGGCAGCGGTGCCTCGCGGCCGTCGGCGAAGACGCTGTCCTCGTCGTCGTCCGAGGGGGCGCGCAGGTCGTCGCGCTGCCGCAGCAGGGCGCCGGCCTGGACGAACCGGAGCGGCAGGCCCTCGGATTCGAACCAGAGGTCGCCGGCCCAGTTGGCCTCGTCGTCGGTGAGCGGCCGGTCGACGCCACGCTCCAGCAGCTCCAGCGCGGAGCTGCGGTCGAGACCGGAGAGGAACACCTCTTCGAGGTGGGAGTCGGCCGAGGGCGCGGCGACGTCGGGTGTGGCGGCGAGCAGGAACGCGCATTCGGGGGTGGCGTCGAGGAGCTCGTCCAGCGCGGCGCCGCCGAACTCCAGGTCGTCCAGGACGACGACGGCGCCGATGTCGTGGACGGCGGCCAGCAGTCCGGCGCGGTCGGGTCGGTGGGCCGGTGCGCGGTGGACGGTGGCGAACAGCTCGTAGAGCAGCTCGGTGGGGGTGCGGTGGTGGCCGGAGAGCCGGACGACCCCGTCGGGGGCGAGGTCGGCGCAGTCGGCCGCGACGGCGTCGAGCAGCGCGGTGCGGCCGGAACCGGCCGGTCCGGTGAGCCGCACGGAGCGGCCGCGGGCCAGCAGCCGGACCAGCCGCTCGCGTTCCTCCTGGCGCTCCAGGAGGGGCAGCGGCGGGGCGGCGGGACCGGGCGGTACGGGCGGGCCGGCGGTACGGGCGAGGTCGGCGCGCTCTTCGGGGGTGTGGCGGCCGGGTGCCTCCGGGCGGCGCCCGGGCGGGCACGGTTCGATCTCGCTGCCGTCTATCGGGTTGATGGTGAGCAGGAGGTCGCCCGAGACGAGTTGGGCGGTCCGGGCCTTGCCCGGTGGTGCGCCCCCCTGCCCGTAGGCGGGCGTGGGGCCGTCGTCGCGCGCGGTGCGCGGGCGGCCGGCGGCGTCGCGGTCGTCGTCGTGGCCGAAGTCTTCCGGTCCCCGGTTGATCGGGTCCATGGTGAAAGCCCCCAAAAGCGTGGTGCGGCGAAGCCCCTCCCGGCCTTGCACGCCCGCTGTCGCTTCTGGTCCGGTGCCCGCCGGGTGGGTCCGTCAATCGGCAGGCGACCGAACCCTAGACCTTCGCTCAGTATGAATGAAGAGCCGGGGTGGCACGGCGCCCAAGACGTCACGGTCTTGTGAGGATTGGGCGCCTGGTGTGGTTTACCAGGCCCCGTACCGTTACACCCGGGGCAACGTTTCGGCGGCGATTCCGCCCTCGATGGCGAGAATGCGGTGCAGCCGGGTGGCCACCAGCAGGCGCTGCATCTGGGGCGGTACGCCCCGCAGCACGAGCCGGCGGCCACAGCGGCCCGCACGCCGGTGAGCGCCCATGATGACCCCGAGTCCGGTGGCGTCCCAGGAGTCGAGGCCGGTCAGGTCGAGCACCAGGTCGCCGGCTCCGTCGTCGACGGCCGAGTGCAGGACCGTACGGGCGTCCGCCGCGCTGCGGACGTCGAGGCGGCCCCCGACGACCAGCTCGGCGTGGTCGCCCCTGATGTGCATATGCGCTCCCCGAGAGTGCGTTGTCGTCACGTCTTTACGTCGTGCACGTCTTTCGTCGTCACGTACTTCTATGCAACAACTGACTGCCTTACCGGCGGACCAGTTGCGCCTTGTAAGCGAACCGATACCGAATTCACCCCGAGGGGTGATGGTGAACTGGTCGAAACGGCCTTGATGCGACTCAGTGCTTGTAGAAGCCCTGCCCGCTCTTGCGGCCGATGTCACCCGCGTCCACCATCCGGCGCATCAGCTCCGGCGGGGCGAACTTCTCGTCCTGGGACTCGGTGTAGATGTTGCTGGTGGCGTGCAGCAGGATGTCGACGCCGGTGAGGTCGGCGGTGGCCAGCGGGCCCATCGCGTGGCCGAAGCCGAGCTTGCAGGCGATGTCGATGTCCTCGGCGGAGGCGACGCCCGATTCGTACAGCTTCGCGGCCTCGACGACCAGGGCGGAGATCAGACGGGTCGTCACGAACCCGGCGACGTCGCGGTTGACGACGATGCAGGTCTTGCCGACGGACTCGGCGAACTCGCGCGCGGTGGCGAGCGTTTCGTCGCTGGTCTTGTAGCCGCGCACCAGTTCGCAGAGCTGCATCATCGGCACGGGCGAGAAGAAGTGGGTGCCGACGACGCGCTCCGGGCGCTCCGTCACGGCCGCGATCTTGGTGATCGGGATGGCGGAGGTGTTGGAGGCGAGGACGGCGTCGTCGCGTACGAGCTTGTCGAGCGTACGGAAGATGTCGTGCTTGACGTCCAGCTTCTCGAAGACGGCCTCGACGACGATGTCGGCGTCGGCGGCGGCGTCCATGTCGGTGGTCGTGGTGATGCGGCCCAAGGCGGCCTCGGCGTCGGCGGCTTCGAGCCTGCCCTTGGCGACGAACTTGTCGTACGAGGCCTTGATGCCGTCGGTGCCCCTGGTCAGGGCGGCGTCGGTGACGTCACGCAGCACGACCTCCCAGCCCGCCTGGGCCGAGACCTGCGCGATTCCGGACCCCATGAGTCCGGCCCCGATGACGGCGAGCTTCCTGGCCACGATCTTCCCCTTAACACCCGTTTACGTATCGGCTCTTCGCGGAGGTTAGCGGGCGGGCGCGGCTGTGTGGCGCCGAAGAGATGCGCGTCACGTCTCAGATGACGGACATCACACGGGTACGGGCGCCGGGGTGAGCCGGTCAGTCGGCGTGGACCGCGTACTCCAGCACCTTGCGCCCCATCAGCTCCTCCATTTCGTCGAGGAGGCCGAGGGCTTCGCGGGCCACCTCGCCGATGTCGCGCCGCTTGACCATTTCGGCGCCGATCCAGGCCATGAGCGTGCCGTGGACCCAGGAGAGCTGCCCGGCGACGAGGGCCGGCATCGGGTCGCCTTCGGCGGCCGCGGTCTCCTGGGCGAGGGTCGCGGTGAGGTCGGCGAGCGCCTCCTGCTGGATGGCCCACAGGCGGGAGCGGAGGGCGTGGGCGTCGGTGATGACGCGCATGAAGTCGGCCCAGCCCGCGAAGAGGCCGACGGTGGGCGACTGGCTCACGACGGCGGCGCGCAGTTCGCGCAGGACGGCGTCGGCGGCGGATTCGCCGGGGCGGCGGCCGCGGACATAGCGGGAGAGCCGGTCGACGACGTCCTGGCCCCGGTCGAGGAAGAGGTCCTCCTTGGCGGGGAAGTAGTTGTACACCGTGTTGACGGAGACGTCGGCCGCTCTGGCGATCTCCGCGATCGTCACGGCGTCGAAGCCGCGCTCCAGGAACAGGCCCGTGGCCACGTCGGAGATGTGCTGCCTGGTCTGCCGCTTCTTGCGCTCTCTCAGTCCCTCGGTGGTCGCCATGCCCTCATCCTAGCTTTTCTGGGCTCGATGAAAACTTGGTGTCGTTGCAAAATTTAAGTGCCTCTGTTTTTCTTGGGTCATGCCCATCATCAGTACGGCCGGACTGGCCCACACCTTCCGCACCCGAAGCGGCCCCGTCGAAGCCGTCCGCGGCATCGACCTCACCGTCCGCGCGGGCGAGATCCTCGGCTTCCTCGGCCCCAACGGCGCCGGGAAGACCACCACGCTGCGGATGCTCACCACGCTGCTGCCGCCGACCGGCGGCGCCGCCACCGTCGCGGGCCACGACCTGGTCGGCGACCCCGTCGGCGTACGGCAACGGATCGGGTACGTCGCCCAGTCCGGCGGCGTCGACCTGAGCGTCTCCGTACGCGAGGAGCTGGTGACCCAGGGCCGGCTCTACCGCCTGACCAAGGCCGAGGCGGCCGACCGTGCCGGCGAACTGGCGCGCGAGCTGGACCTCACCGACCTGCTGGACCGCCCGTGCGCGGCGCTCTCCGGCGGACAGCGGCGGCGCCTGGACATCGCCATGGGGCTCGCGCACCGCCCCGAGGTCCTCTTCCTCGACGAGCCGACCACCGGCCTCGACCCCGGCAGCCGCGCCGACCTGTGGCGGCTGGTGCGCCGGCTTCGCGACACGTACGGCACCACCGTCTTCCTCACCACCCACTACCTCGACGAGGCCGACGCCCTGTCCGACCGGCTCGTCATCGTCGACAAGGGGGCGGTCGTCGCCGAGGGCACCCCGGCCGCGCTCAAGGAGCGGTACGCCGGCTCGGCCGACGCGTCGCTCCAGGACACGTTCCTCGCCATCACCGGCCGTGGCCCGGCCCCCGCCGACACCGCGCCCGTCGCCGTCTAGAAGTCCCGATCCAGGAGACCCGATGCTCTTCCACGACACCGCGCTGGTCTTCGAGCGGTACGCCCGCCAGACCCTGCGCTCCCGCTTCCAGCTCCTCTTCGGCGTCCTGATGCCGCTGCTGTACCTGGTCTTCTTCGGTCCGCTGCTCACCGGCCTGCCGCTGGGCGCCGAGGGCGACTCCTGGCAGGTCCTCGTCCCCGGGCTGCTGCTCCAGCTCGGCCTCTTCGGGGCGTCCTTCGCCGGGTTCGCGATCATCATCGAGAAGCAGATGGGCGTCGTCGAGCGGATGCGGGTCACCCCGGTCAGCCGGCTGGCGCTGCTGCTCGGGCGGGTCCTGCGGGACGCGACGCTCTTCGTCTTCCAGGCCGTGCTGCTCGTGCTGGCCGCCGTGCTGATGGGGCTGCGGGCGCCACTGGGCGGGGTCCTGATCGGCTTCGCGTTCGTCGCCGTCCTGACGGTGGCGCTGGCGTCGCTGTCGTACGCGCTGGCCCTCAGGCTCCCCAAGCCGCAGGAGTTCGGCCCGGCCATCAACGCGGTGGCCATGCCGTCCATGCTGCTGTCCGGCCTGATGCTGCCCATGGCCCTGGCCCCGGCCTGGCTCGACGCCCTCTCCCACCTCATGCCGTTCCGCTACCTGGTGGACGCGGTCCGGGCGGGGTACGTCGGCGACTACGCGAGCCCGGCGCTGCTGTACGGGGCGCTGGTCGCGGCCGGTTTCGCGGCCCTGGCCGTGACGGTGGGCACAGGTGTGTTCCGGAAGGCCGGGGCGTAACTAGGCTGGCCGCATGGTCAATCTGACGCGCATCTACACCCGCACCGGCGACAAGGGCACGACGGCACTCGGCGACATGAGCCGGACCGCCAAGACGGACCTGCGGATCGCGGCGTACGCCGACGCCAATGAGGCGAACGCCGTCATCGGCACCGCCATCGCGCTGGGCCACCTCGACGAGGAGGTCGTCAAGGTCCTCGTCCGCGTGCAGAACGACCTGTTCGACGTGGGCGCGGACCTGTCGACCCCGGTGGTGGAGGACCCGAAGTACCCGCCGCTTCGGGTCGAGCAGTCGTACATCGACAAGCTGGAGGCGGACTGCGACCGGTTCCTGGAGGGCCTGGACAAGCTCCGCTCCTTCATCCTCCCCGGCGGCACGCCCGGAGCGGCGCTGCTGCACCAGGCGTGCACGGTCGTGCGCCGCGCCGAGCGCTCGACGTGGGCCGCGCTGGAGGTCCACGGCGAGACGATGAACCCCCTGACGGCGACGTACCTGAACCGGCTGTCCGACCTGCTGTTCATCCTGGCCCGGACGGCCAACAAGGAGGTCGGCGACGTGCTGTGGGTGCCGGGCGGGGAGCGCTGAGCCCGGCGGGGCGCTAGCGGCGCTCCACCCGGACCGGTTCACGCTCCTCGGTGACCGGCTCGTCCGGGGCCCTCCTCGGCCAGATCGCGTACGAAAGGGCGATCAGGCCGTGGATGCCGGCCGTCCGCCACGCCGCGTGCATCCAGCTCTCCAGCGAACCGGTGCGGCTCGCGTCGCCCACGTACAGCATGGCCAGCCACAGCAGGACGGTGGCCGTGACCGCTCCGACGAGGGTGCCGAGCCAGATGCGGCCCTCGTGGCGGGCGCGGGCCATGCCGTAGCGGGGCGGGCCCGCCGGGCGCGGGGCGCCGCCGAGGCGGTGGGCGGCGTGGCCGTCGAGCCACTTCACCGTGCGGTGGCCGTGGCCGACGGTGTAGCCGATGTACAGCGCGGCCAGCCCGTGCTTCCAGCTCGGTTCGGCGCCGTTCTTGAGGTCCATCGCGGTGACGACCAGCAGGACGACCTCCAGCAGCGGCTCGCACAGCAGCAGCGCCGCGCCCGTGCGGGGCATTTTCCACAGGTAACGGGTGGCGAGCCCGGCGGCCAGCAACACCCAGAAGCCGACCTCACAGACCACGATGAGCGTGACGACCACGTCGCTCTCCCTTCGGTTCCCCTCCAGCCTCCGGGCCGCCGGGCGCCGATTCGTCGTCGCCGGTGACGAACCCGTACTGCATCTTTCGATGTACTCCGCGCTCCGACCGCGCGTGGACGTCCCGGCCGCGCGCAGCGTGTTGGATGGAGACGTGAGACTCCCCCGTACGCATCGCGACGACGCGCTGATCGCCGCCGCCGGGCTGGCCTGCGGCCTGCTGCTGTGGTCGTTCGGGCTGTACACGCAGGGCCCGGGCACCGGGCTGCCCGACGGGCCGGTGGTGCTGGTGCCGCTGTTCGCGATGACCGCGCTGGCGCTGCTGCGGCGGACCATGCCGCGTACGGCGCTGCTCGCCGGGACGGTCGCGGTCGTCGCGGACCAGTTCACCCGGGGCAACCTGCTGACGGTCGTGATGTTCGCCGACATCGTGTACGCCGCCGTGGTGTACGGGCCGCCCGCCTCCGCCCGACGGATTCCCGTCACCACGGGACTGATCACCATCGCGGTGACGCTCGGGTTCCTGGCCTGGTTCCGGAAGCCGGAGGCGCTGCTGATCGGTGTGGTCACGGCGCTGATCACGTTCTTCCCGGCCATCACGGGCGCCGTGGTGCGCAATCACCGGCAGGCCGCCGACACGGCCCGGCTGCGCGCCGAGCAGACCGCGCTGCTGGCCGAGATGGACCGCCGCCAGGCGGTGATCGCCGAGCGCTCCCGGATGGCGCGGGAGCTGCACGACATGGTGGCCAACCACCTGTCGGCGATCGCCATCCACTCCACCGCCGCGCTGTCGCTGGACGACCCGAAGACGTCCCGGGACGCGCTGGGCGTCATCCGCGAGAACAGCGTCGACGGCCTGGCCGAGATGCGCCGGCTGATCGGCCTGCTGCGCGACAGCAGCGGCCACGACGAGCCGGCCGCCGCCCCGACGCTCGACGGCCTGGACGCCCTGGTGCGGCAGGCCGGGGCGAACGGCTCGGCGAGCGGCCTGACGTTCACGCTGGTCGACGGCCGGGCGCCGGACACGGAGCTGCCCGCGCCGGTCGAACTCGCGGCGTACCGGATCGTGCAGGAGTCGCTGACGAACACGCTCAAGCACGCGGACGCGGGCGAGGTGACCGTCGCGCTGCACTCCGCCGACCACGCCCTGACCGTCGAGGTGACCAGCCCCTTCGGCACCCGGCCGGGTCCGCGCGCGCCCGGGTCGGGGGCCGGTCTGGTGGGGATGCGGGAGCGGATCGCGCTGCTGGGCGGCGTGTTCGAGGCGGGGCCGGTCGAGGAGCGGGGCGAGAAGATCTGGCGGGTACGGGCGGAGCTGCCCGTGGCGGAGGACGACAAGGAGCCGTCGGCATGACCGGAACCACCCCACGGGTGCGCGTACTCGTGGCCGAGGACCAGAGCTCGGTGCGCGCCGGGCTGGTCCTGATCCTGGGCAGCGCGCCCGACATCGAGGTGGTCGGCGAGGCCGGGGACGGGGAGGAGGCGGTGCGCCTCGCCCGTGAGCTGCGGCCGGACCTGGTGTTGATGGACGTTCAGATGCCCCGGCTGGACGGGGTGTCGGCGACCCGGCAGGTGGTGGCCGAGTCCCTCGCCGACGTGCTGGTGCTGACGACGTTCGACCTGGACGAGTACGTCTTCGGGGCGCTGCGCGCCGGGGCGTCCGGGTTCCTGCTGAAGAACACGGACGCCAAGGACCTGATCGAGGCGGTACGGACGGTGGCGCGCGGCGAGGGCCTGATCGCCCCGGCGGTGACGCGCCGGCTGATCGCCGAGTTCGCGGCGCCGACGAGGCCGGTGCGGGCGGAGAACGCGCCCGACCCGTCGGTGCTCGACGCGCTGACGCGGCGGGAGCGGGAGGTGCTGTCCTGCCTGGGGCAGGGGCTGTCGAACGCGGAGATCGCGGTACGCCTGGAGATGGCGGAGGCGACGGTGAAGACCCATGTGAGCCGGCTGCTGGGGAAGCTGGAGCTGCGCAGCAGGGTGCAAGCGGCGGTGCTCGCCCAGGAGTTGGGTGTCTGAACAAACGGCACACCTATGGTCTGGACCTATTGACGATTGGTCCAGACCTTCCTACGCTCACGGCGCGCACCTTTCACGGACTCAACCGACCCCCACCTTGTCCGTCCGCAACTTGAGGAGCACCGTTGAGCACTCAAGCACTTCCGCGCAGAACCGGGTTCCGGGCGAGAGCCACGGCCGGACTCACCGCCCTGCTGCTCCCCCTGGCCGCCATGGTCGGCCTCGCCTCCCCCGCCCAGGCCGCCGCATCGGCGACCGCCACGTACACCAAGGTCTCCGACTGGGGCTCCGGCTTCGAGGGCAAGTGGACGGTGAAGAACACCGGTACCACCACCCTCTCCTCCTGGACCGTCGAGTGGGACTTCCCCTCCGGCACGTCGGTCACCTCCGCGTGGGACGCGACCGTCACCAACAGCGGCACCCACTGGACCGCCAAGAACGTCGGCTGGAACGGCACCCTCGCCCCCGGCGCCACCGTCTCCTTCGGGTTCAACGGCACCGGCACCGGATCCCCCTCCGGCTGCAAGCTCAACGGCGGCTCCTGCGACGGCGGCAGCGTCCCCGGCGACACCCCGCCCTCCGCACCCGGCACCCCGTCCGCGTCCGACATCACCAACACCTCGGTGAAGCTGACCTGGACCGCCGCCACCGACGACAAGGGCGTCAAGAACTACGACGTGCTCCGCGGCGGCACCAAGGTCGCCACGGTGACCGGCCTGACGTACACCGACACCGGCCTGACCGCCGGGACCGACTACTCCTACACCGTCCAGGCCCGAGACACCGCCGACCAGACCGGCCCGGTCAGCGGCACCCGCGCCGTCCGTACCACCGGCGGCGGCACCGACCCCGGCCCCGGCCCGGCCCCCGGCTCCAAGATCAACCTCGGGTACTTCACCAACTGGGGCGTCTACGGGCGCAACTACCACGTCAAGAACCTGGTGACCTCCGGCTCCGCGTCGAAGATCACGCACATCAACTACGCCTTCGGCAACGTCCAGAACGGCAGGTGCACCATCGGGGACGCCTTCGCCGACTACGACAAGGCCTACACCGCCGAGCAGTCCGTCGACGGCAAGGCCGACACCTGGGACCAGCCGCTGCGCGGCAACTTCAACCAGCTCCGCAAGCTCAAGGCCCAGTACCCGCACATCAAGGTGCTGTGGTCGTTCGGCGGCTGGACCTGGTCCGGCGGCTTCGGCCAGGCCGCGGCGAACCCCGCCGCCTTCGCCCAGTCGTGCTACGACCTGGTCGAGGACCCGCGCTGGGCCGACGTCTTCGACGGCATCGACCTGGACTGGGAGTACCCCAACGCCTGCGGCCTGTCCTGCGACACCAGCGGCCCGGCGGCCTTCAAGAACATGATGCAGGCCATGCGCGCCAAGTTCGGTGCGAACAACCTGGTCACCGCCGCCGTCACGGCCGACGCCTCCTCCGGCGGCAAGATCGACGCGGCCGACTACGGCGGCGCCGCGCAGTACGTCAACTGGTACAACGTGATGACGTACGACTTCTTCGGCGCCTGGGCCGCGAAGGGCCCGACGGCCCCGCACTCCCCGCTCACCTCCTACCCCGGCATCCCGCAGGAGGGCTTCAACTCCGCCGACGCGATCGCCAAGTTCAAGGCGAAGGGCGTCCCCGCGGCCAAACTGCTCCTCGGCATCGGCTTCTACGGCCGCGGCTGGACCGGCGTCACCCAGAAGGAGCCGGGCGGCACCGCGACGGGACCGGCCCAGGGCACCTATGAGCAGGGCATCGAGGACTACAAGGTGCTCAAGAACACCTGCCCCGCCAACGGCACGGTCGCCGGCACGGCGTACGCGCACTGCGGCACCAACTGGTGGAGCTACGACACCCCGGCCACCGTCACGTCCAAGATGGGCTGGGCGAAGAACCAGGGCCTGGGCGGCGCGTTCTTCTGGGAGTTCAGCGGTGACACCGCGAACGGCGAGCTGGTGGGCGCCATCAGCAACGGCCTGAAGTAGTCACCCACGGCGGGGCCGGCCCAGGGTGCCGTCCCCGCCGTACCCCACCTCGTGCCGCACCACACGGCACCCGTCACCCAGGACGGCGACCGCTGCCCGGTAGCCGTCACCCGCGTCGACGTCATGGAGCCGCACCGGCCGGTGCGGCTCCGCCCGCTCCCGCCACTCCAGCAGCGCGGCCGGCGCACCCGGCGCGCTCACCGTCAGCAGCGCGGGGTTCACCATCAGCCCGTCACCGGTCGCCTTGAGCACCGCTTCCTTGCGCGCCCAGTAGCGGGTGAACGCCCGCGGCCGCTCCGCCGCCGGGAACCGCTCCAGCTCCTCGCGCTCCGGCGCCGCCAGCACGACCTCGGGAAGGTCCACCACCTCGCGCGCGACCTGCTCGATGTCGACGCCCACCGGCCCCGCGAGCGACAGCGCGACCGCCACCCGGTCCCCCGAGTGCGACAGCGACACCTCCAGCGGCGACCCCACCAGCCCCGGCTTCCCGTGCGGCTCGGGCCGGTCGCAGTTGCGGCACACATGGGTGAACCGCACCTCGCGCGCCGAGCCCCCGAGCTGCCCGGCCACCACCTGGCGCAGCAGGGCGTGAGCCGTCAGGTACAGCGCGCGGTCCGGCTCCCGTACCAGCGAATCATGGCGGGCCCGCTCACGCGCGTCGAGCAGCGCCAGCAGGGCGGGCGACGGTACGCGGACGGCGTCGGCGATCCACACATGGCACTCCCCCGCCGAAACCCGGGGTATCCCAGGGCTCACGCCACATTGACCCTCTGCCCGGGAGGCGCCGCCTCCAGCCAGGCGAGGAAGCCGGTGAGCGCGTCCTCGCTCATCGCCAGCTCCAGGTGGCGCCCGTGGTGCAGGCAGCCCAGCACCACCGAGTCGGAGAGCAGCGCCAGCTCCTCCTCGCCCTCGGGCATCCGGCGCGCCAGCACCTCGATGCCGGAGCGCTCCAGGACCCGGCGGGGACGGGGCGCGTACGAGAAGACACGGAACCAGGCGATCCGGTCGCCGCTGTAGCGGGCGACGCCGTACACCCACCCCTTGCCGGTGGGGTTCCCGGCGGAGCCAGGGGCAGCGTCACCGTCCTCCGGCACGTTCCAGCGCAGGCTGCAGTCGAAGGTGCCGCCGGAGCGCTGGATCAGCCGCCGGCGCAGTCCGAACACGAAGAGACCGATCACCACCAGCGCGACGACCAGGGCGCTCACCAGCAGAGCGAGGAACATCTCCACCGACCTCCTCGCATCGTTCGTTCAAGGAATACAACCTGCACCTGCATCGACCTCAGCCGCGGCACGGTCTGGATGATTCCAGACCGGGCCGCGGCTGAGGGCACAACTGTCGGCGCGGTGCGTCAGTGCACCGCTACCGCGCGCAGCCGGACCTCGGCGCGCCGCTCGGCGGCGGCGTCCGACTCTGCCTTCGCGCGCTCCAGCGCACGCTCGGCGCGCTGGGGGTCGATCTCGTCCGCCAGCTCGGCGATCTCGGCGAGCAGCGACAGCTTGTTGTCGGCGAACGTGATGAAACCGCCGTGCACGGCGGCGACGACAGTCCCGCCCTCACTCGTACGGATGGTCACCGGGCCCGACTCCAGCACACCGAGCAGCGGCTGGTGGCCGGGCATGACGCCGATGTCGCCGGAGGTGGTGCGCGCGATGACCAGGGTGGCCTCGCCGGACCAGACACTCCGGTCCGCGGCGACCAGCTCGACGTGCAGCTCAGCAGCCAAGGGTGGCTCCTCGGGTCACCACCCGGCGTGTGCCGGGTGTTGGGTCATAAGTCTAGTAGGGCTCCCGGCGTGGAAACGCCGGGGTCCCTCGGTCAAACGGGGCGTACGAAGGGGGGCGGGACGCGTGCCCGCCCCCCTCACGAGTCACGGGACTCAGGAGACGCCGAGCTCCTTGGCGTTCTTCTTGAGGTCCTCAAGACCACCGCACATGAAGAAGGCCTGCTCGGGGAAGTGGTCGTACTCACCGTCGCAGATCGCGTTGAACGCGGCGATCGACTCGTCGAGCGGCACGTCCGAACCGTCCACGCCGGTGAACTGCTTGGCGGCGTGGGTGTTCTGGGACAGGAAGCGCTCGACGCGACGGGCACGGTGGACAACGAGCTTGTCCTCCTCGCCCAGCTCGTCGATACCGAGGATCGCGATGATGTCCTGGAGGTCCTTGTACTTCTGGAGGATTCCCTTGACGCGGGTGGCCGCGGCGTAGTGGTCCTCGGAGATGTAGCGCGGGTCCAGGATCCGGGACGTGGAGTCCAGCGGGTCCACGGCCGGGTAGATGCCCTTCTCGGAGATCGGACGGGAGAGAACCGTCGTCGCGTCGAGGTGGGCGAAGGTGGTGGCCGGGGCCGGGTCGGTCAGGTCGTCCGCGGGGACGTAGATCGCCTGCATCGAGGTGATCGAGTGACCACGCGTCGAGGTGATGCGCTCCTGCAGCAGACCCATCTCGTCGGCCAGGTTCGGCTGGTAACCCACCGCGGACGGCATACGGCCGAGCAGGGTGGACACCTCGGAGCCGGCCTGGGTGAACCGGAAGATGTTGTCGATGAAGAAGAGCACGTCCTGCTTCTGCACATCGCGGAAGTACTCCGCCATGGTCAGACCGGCCAGGGCGACGCGCAGACGGGTGCCCGGGGGCTCGTCCATCTGGCCGAAGACCAGGGCGGTCTTGTCCAGAACGCCGGACTCTTCCATCTCCGCGATGAGGTCGTTGCCCTCACGGGTGCGCTCGCCGACGCCCGCGAAGACGGAGACGCCCTCGTGGAGGTTGGCGACACGCATGATCATTTCCTGGATCAGCACGGTCTTGCCGACACCGGCACCACCGAACAGACCGATCTTTCCACCCTTGACGTACGGGGTGAGAAGGTCGACGACCTTCAGGCCGGTCTCGAACATCTCGGTCTTGGACTCGAGCTGGTCGAAGTCGGGGGCCTTACGGTGGATCGGCCAGCGCTCACCGACGTTGGCGTTCTCCTCGGGGACGTTCAGCACCTCACCGAGGGTGTTGAACACCTTGCCCTTGGTGAAGTCGCCGACCGGCACCGTGATGCCGTTGCCCGTGTCGGTCACCGGGGCCTGGCGGACCAGACCGTCGGTGGGCTGCATCGAGATGGTGCGGACCAGGCCGTCACCCAGGTGCTGGGCGACCTCCAGGGTCAGCGTCTTCTTCTTGCCGTCCTCGGCCGGGTCGGCAACCTCGACGTGCAGCGCGTTGTAGATCTCCGGCATCGCGTCGACGGGGAACTCCACGTCGACGACCGGGCCGATGACCCGCGCGACGCGGCCCGTCGCCGTGGCCGTCTCAACAGTGGTGGTCATTACTTGTCACTCCCCGCGGTCGCGTCGGCCAGGGCGCTCGCGCCACCGACGATCTCGCTGATTTCCTGGGTGATTTCGGCCTGGCGGGCCGCGTTGGCAAGCCGGGAGAGGCTGTTGATCAGGTCTCCGGCGTTGTCGGTCGCCGACTTCATCGCGCGGCGGCGGGCAGCGTGCTCGGAAGCGGCGGCCTGAAGCAGCGCGTTGTAGACACGGCTCTCGACGTACCGCGGCAGCAGGGCGTCGAGGACGTCCTCGGCCGACGGCTCGAAGTCGAACAGCGGAAGGATCTCGCCCTTGCTCCCCGTCTCCTCCGCCGCCTTCTCCAGGCTGAGCGGGAGCATCCGGTTCTGCACGGGCGTCTGCGTCATCATCGACACGAATTCCGTGAAGACGATGTGCAGCTCGTCGACCCCGCCCTCGGCCGTCTCCTTGGTGACGGCCTCGATGAGCGGCGCGGCGACCGCCTTGGCGTCCGCGTAGCTCGGGCTGTCGGTGAAGCCGGTCCACGAGTCCGCGACCTTGCGCTCACGGAACCCGTAGTAGGCGACACCCTTGCGGCCGACGATGTACGTGTCGACCTCCTTGCCCTCGCCGCGCAGCCGCTCGGTGAGCTGGTCCGCGGCCTTGATGGCGTTGGACGAGTAGCCGCCGGCCAGACCGCGGTCGCTCGTGATGAGCAGGACGGCGGCCCGGGTCGGGTTGTCCGTCTCGGTGGTCAGCGGGTGGTTCGTGTTCGACCCGGTGGCCACCGCGGTGACCGCGCGGGTGAGCTCGGTCGCGTACGGCGTGGAGGCCGCCACCTTGCGCTGCGCCTTGACGATGCGCGAGGCGGCGATCATCTCCATCGCCTTGGTGATCTTCTTGGTCGCCGTGACGGATTTGATGCGACGCTTGTAGACCCGGAGCTGCGCTCCCATGAGTCAGGTCCCTTCCGTCGTCACTTCGAGACGTTGACGGCGGCCGGGGCGTCTTCAGCCAGCAGCTTGCCGTCCGACGTCTCGAACTGCTTCTTGAACGCGGCGATGGCGTCGGCGACGGCCGTGAGGGTGTCGTCGGACATCTTCGCGCCCTCGCGGATCGAGGTCATCAGCCCCTTGTGCTCGCGGTGCAGGTAGTCCAGCAGCTCCGACTCGAAGCGGCGGATGTCCGCGACCGGGACGTCGTCCATCTTGCCCGTGGTGCCGGCCCAGACGGAGACGACCTGGTTCTCGGTCGGCATCGGCTGGTACTGGGGCTGCTTCAGCAGCTCGACCATGCGCTTACCGCGCTCCAGCGAGGCCTTCGACGCGGCGTCCAGGTCGGAACCGAAGGCGGCGAACGCCTCCAGCTCACGGAACTGGGCGAGGTCCACGCGCAGCCGGCCGGAGACCTGGCGCATCGCCTTGTGCTGGGCGGAGCCACCGACACGGGAGACCGAGATACCGACGTTCAGGGCCGGACGCTGACCGGCGTTGAACAGGTCGGACTCCAGGAAGCACTGGCCGTCGGTGATGGAGATGACGTTGGTGGGGATGAACGCCGAGACGTCGTTGGCCTTGGTCTCGACGATCGGCAGACCCGTCATCGAACCGGCGCCCATGTCGTCGGAGAGCTTGGCGCAGCGCTCCAGCAGACGCGAGTGCAGGTAGAAGACGTCACCCGGGTAGGCCTCGCGGCCCGGCGGGCGGCGCAGCAGGAGGGAGACGGCACGGTAGGCGTCGGCCTGCTTCGACAGGTCGTCGAAGATGATCAGGACGTGCTTGCCCTGGTACATCCAGTGCTGACCGATGGCGGAGCCGGTGTAGGGCGCCAGGTACTTGAAGCCGGCCGGGTCGGACGCCGGGGCGGCGACGATGGTCGTGTACTCCAGGGCACCGGCCTCCTCCAGCGCGCCGCGCACGGACGCGATGGTGGAGCCCTTCTGGCCGATGGCGACGTAGATGCAGCGGACCTGCTTCTTCGGGTCGCCCGAGCGCCAGTTGTCGCGCTGGTTGATGATCGTGTCGACGGCCAGGGCGGTCTTGCCGGTCTGACGGTCACCGATGATGAGCTGGCGCTGACCACGGCCGATCGGGGTCATGGCGTCGACGGCCTTGTAGCCGGTCTCCATCGGCTCGTGCACCGACTTGCGCTGCATGACCGTGGGTGCCTGCAGTTCGAGGGCACGGCGGCCCTCGGTCGCGATCTCGCCGAGACCGTCGATCGGGTTGCCGAGCGGGTCGACGACCCGGCCCAGGTAACCCTCGCCGACAGCGACGGACAGGACCTCGCCGGTGCGGGTGACCGGCTGGCCCTCCTCGATGCCGCTGAACTCACCGAGGACAATGGCACCGATCTCGCGCTCCTCGAGGTTGAGGGCGAGGCCGAGGGTGCCGTCCTCGAACTTCAGCAGCTCGTTCGCCATGGTCGAGGGCAGACCCTCGACCTTCGCGATGCCGTCGCCGGCAAGGCTGACCGTACCGACCTCCTCGCGCGAGGCCGCGTCCGGCTTGTACGACTGGACAAAGTTCTCCAGCGCGTCCCGGATCTCCTCCGGCCGGATCGTGAGCTCCGCCATCTGGGTTCCCTGCTCTCCTTGTTGGGCCCGAAGTTTCTTTGGGGGATCTGGGGGCTCCCCCCAGAACTTCTGCATCCTCTGCACGGCCCAACCGGGCCGTAGGTAACGCTTGTTGAGTTGGTGCTGGTCAGCCGGCCAGACGCCGGGCAGCCTCGTCGAGGCGGCCTGCGACCGTGCCGTTGATGACCTCGTCGCCGACCCGCACCGAGATCCCGCCGAGGACCGTGGGGTCCACGTCCAGGTTCAGGTGCATCTGGCGGCCGTACAGCTTCGCCAGCACGGCGCCGAGGCGCTGCTTCTGCTGGTCGCTCAGCGGCACCGCCGAGGTGACGACCGCGACCATCCGGTCCCGGCGCGCCGCGGCGAGCTTGGACAGGGACTCGAGTCCCGCTTCCAGGCTACGTCCCCGGGGCTGGGTAACAAGACGGACGATCAGTCGCTCGGTGGCCGGATTGGCCCTGCCGCCGAGCAGGCTGCGCAGCAGCTCGCCCTTGGCGGACGCGGTGGCCGCCTTGTCGGTCAGCGCGGCCCGCAGCTCGGTGCTCGACTGGACGATCCGGCCGAACCGGAACAGCTCGTCCTCGACGTCGTCGAGCGCGCCGGCCTGCTGCGCCGCGGTGAGGTCCGCGGTGTTCGCCAGCTCCTCGAGGGAGTCGACGAGGTCACGCGAGTACGACCAGCGGGACCGGACCATGCCGGAGACCAGGTCGACGGCTTCCCCGCCCACCTGACCGCTCAGCAGTCGCGTGGCCAGGTCGGCCTTGGCCTCACCGGCCTGCGCCGGGTCGGTCAGGACCCGACGCAGCGACACCTCGCGGTCGAGCAGCGCGGTAACGGCGGCCAGCTCACCGGCGAGCTTCGCCACGTCGACCGACGTGTTGTCGGTCAGCGCGTCGAGACGCTCGCGCGCGGCAGCCAGTGCCTCGCGGCTCGCTCCGTTCATCGGGCGGCCTCGGCCTTCTCCTCGAGCTCGTCGAGGAAGCGGTCGATGGTGCGGCTCTGGCGGGCGACGTCCTCGAGGGACTCGCCGACCAGCTTGCCGGCCAGGTCGGTGGCGAGCTTGCCCACGTCCTGGCGCAGCGCGGTCGCCGCGGCCTTGCGGTCGGCCTCGATCTGGGCGTGGCCGGCCGCGATGATCTCCTCGCGCTGGCGCTGGCCTTCCGCCTTCATCTCCTGGATGATCGCGGTGCCCTGCTCCTGCGCCTCCTGACGCAGCCGCGCGGCCTCGTGGCGGGCCTCGGCGAGCTGAGCCTTGTACTGCTCCAGCACACTCTGGGCTTCGATCTGGGCCGACTCGGCCTTCTCGATGCCGCCCTCGATCGCCTCGCGGCGCTGCTCCAGAACCTTGTTGATGTTCGGGAGGAGCTTCTTGGCGAGGAAAGCGAAGACGATGACGAAGGCGATCAGGCCGATGACGAGCTCGTCGAGATGCGGGACGATAGGAGGCTGAGGCTCCTCCGCCGCCGCAAGGAACAGAGCGTTCACATCAGTGCCTTCCGTGAAAGGGGTTGGGCTGTCGGTTCCGGCTTACTGGAAGACGAAGCCCATGACGATGCCGATGAGGGCGAGCGCCTCACAGAAGGCGAAACCCATGATCTGGTTGGTACGGATCAGACCGGCCGCCTCGGGCTGGCGGGCGAGGGCCTGGGTGCCGTTACCGAAGATGATGCCGACGCCGACGCCGGGGCCGATGGCCGCGAGGCCGTAGCCAACAGCGTTCATGTTGCCGGAGACGGTGTTCTCGGCGGCGAGGGTCTGGAGAACGGACATGCCGGATCTTCCTTCTCTTTCAATGACCCGGTGGGGGTTGGCCACCGGATGACTGGGGGTCTTTTGGGAGGGGCTGGCTCAGTGGTGCTCGGAGAGCGCGCCCTGTACGTAGCTGCAGGCCAGGAGGACGAAGACGTACGCCTGGACGGCCTGGATGAAGAGCTCGAAGGCGGTCATCGCGACGACCATCACGAAGGAGGCACCGGCGTAGACGAAGCCGAACCCGTTCATCAGGTACCAGGTGGCCAGCGAGAACATCACGATCAGCATGTGGCCGGCGAACATGTTCGCGAAGAGCCGGACCGCGTGCGTGAAGGGCCGGATGATCAGGTTGGAGAGGAACTCCAGCGCCATGACCATCGGGAGGATCGGGCCGAGGTTCTTGTCGTAGCCGAGGATGTTCTTCCAGCCGCCCACGAAGCCGTGCTTCTTGAAGGTCAGGCTGACCCACATCACGTAGACGACCAGGGCGAGACCGGCCGGGAAGGCGATCAGCGAGGTGACCGGGAACTGGGCGAGCGGGATGATCGACCAGAGGTTCAGGATCCAGACGAAGAAGAACAGCGACACCATGAAGGGGACGTACTTCTCGCCGTCCTTCTTGCCGATGATCTCGTAGACGATGCCGCGGCGGACGAAGTCGTACCCGGCCTCACCGATCATCTGCACCTTGCCGGGCACCAGCTTCGGCTTGGCGAAGGCGGCCCAGAAGAAGACGACGATCGCGATCGAGCCCAGGAGGGCCAGCAGCATCGGCTTCGTGAACTCGAAGCCGGCCACGGTGGCGATGGGCTCGTACATGAACGTGTGGAGGCCCGGCGCCGGGAAGCCGCATCCGGAGAAGATGTGACAGCTCGGGTCGAAGGCAAGCGTCTGGTCAGCACTCACCGCGGGCTCCTTCAGCGTGGCGCATAGGTACGGCAACCTCGTTGTGTCGGCGCGGCACGCAGCCGCGGGTCGGCACTGGACTGGTCTTACGGATGGGGGGGCGGCGGTTCGGCGTCGAGCCTCGCGCTGGGACAGGCGTCAGCTCGGATGGCCGCGCCCGCAGTGCCGCAGTTGGCACCGGACGATAGCAGCATCGCGAACGCGCGTTTATCCCGGCCCTACTCCTCACGTCGACGGCCCCGTCTTCTCGGGCTTCGAGCCCTTTTCGGAGGCGGGGTCCACGTAGAGGATCTTGGCCTTCATGTAGGCGCGGGCCTGGGCCGCGACCCAGACGATGGTCGCCGCGAGCAGCGTGAAGGCGAAGGCCTTGAAGTCGAACAGCGTGGTGTTCTTGAGCAGGGCCATGAACATGAACAGCAGTAGCAACTGAGCCATGTAGAGCATCAGCCCCATGGCCTGGAAGAGCTGCGGCAGAGACTTGGCCGTCCGCTGGAGCACCACCAGCCCGATCCCCATGAAGAGGACGACCACGAGCGTGCCGGCCACGGCGCCGATCGCGCCCTTGCCGCCGGCGACCACACCGCTCACCACGGTGGCGACAGCGCCGGTGGCGAGCGTGGGTACGGCGGCGTACAGCAGGGTGCGTGCGTCGTTGGACGGCATGGCGGCATCTCCGCTTGCTGGTGGGGGCAGTGGTGTCGTCATGGACGAGCGTAAGCCCGGTCCGAGGCGTGCTCTCGGGGGCCGAGGAACCGTCGCACTACGGTCCTTCGGCTCTGTCGCCGGGTCTCGTGAACGGTATCACAAACTATTTGATGAGGTCTTTACCCGGGGGTGTGCCAACTCTCACACATGAGAGTGACCCTGCGCGTGTGTGCAAGACAGCGGATCGGTTTGTCTGGTAAAGGCTCCGGCTGGGCGGTTCGTCAACCGGGCGTTCCGGCCTTCCGCCGGTCGTGGAGCTCGGGAAGGGCACTGAGGGCGGTCGCCCCGTTGACTCCCGCCGGGACCGGTACGCGCTCGGTCTCCTCCTCGTACGCGGACGACGGCACCGCTTCCGCGACCGCCGGCCGCACCTTCCGGCGGCGGTAGCGCGGCGGGACGAAGGCCTCCGCCCAGCGCGGGGCGCGCGGCGTGAAGCGCGGCAGCAGCAGGAGCACCAGCCCGATCGCGCTCAGCGCGACGATCACCAGCACGATCCACATCGACGCCGAGTGCACCGAGTAGGCCAGCGTCCCGAAGGCGATCAGCGCCGACCAGAAGTACATGATCAGCACGGCACGGCTGTGCGAGTGGCCGATCTCCAGCAGCCGGTGGTGCAGGTGCCCCCGGTCGGCCGCGAACGGCGACTGGCCGTTCCACGTCCGGCGCACGATCGCCAGCACGAGGTCGGCCACCGGGATCGCGATGATGGTCAGCGGCAGCAGCAGCGGGATGAAGACCGGCAGCGCGGCGTGCGTGGCCTCACGGGTCGAGCCCTCGAAGATCTTCAGCGCGTCGGGGTCGACCTGGCCGGTGATCGAGATCGCGGAGGCGGCCAGCACCAGGCCGATCAGCATCGAGCCGGAGTCACCCATGAAGATCCGCGCCGGGTGCATGTTGTGCGGCAGGAAGCCCAGGCACATGCCCATCAGGATCACGGCGAACAGCGTCGCCGGGGCGGCCGCCTCGATGGTGAAGCCGTACCAGATGCGGTAGGCGTACAGGAAGAACGCGGCGGCGGCGATGCACACCATGCCGGCGGCCAGGCCGTCGAGGCCGTCGACGAAGTTCACCGCGTTGATGGTGATGACGACCAGGGCGACGGTCAGCAGCGTGCCCTGCCACTGCGTCAGGGCGACCGTACCGATGCCCGGGATGGGCAGCCACAGGATCGTCAGGCCCTGCATGACCATCACGCCCGCGGCGATCATCTGGCCGCCGAGCTTGATCAGGGCGTCGATCTCGAACTTGTCGTCCAGGACACCGATCAGCCAGATCAGGGCGGCGCCGGAGAGCAGCGCGCGCGGCTCGTTGGACAGCTCGAAGACGCTGTTGAGGTTGGTCAGGTGGTCCGCGACCAGCAGTCCCGCGCACAGCCCGAAGAACATGGCGATGCCGCCGAGCCGTGGTGTCGGTTCTCGGTGCACGTCGCGGGCGCGGATCTCCGGCATCGCTCCGGCCGCGATGGCGAACTTCCGCACCGGACCGGTCAGCAGATAGGTCACCGCGGCCGTGACACAGAGCGTCAGCAGGTAATCACGCACGGGCTGCCCCACAGGAATCGCTGGCCATCTCAGCCCCACACCCTAGCTCTGCCGTCCCCATGCTTGAGGACACACGTCCGCCGCCGGCGGTTGCACGGACGCTCTTCTACCCCCGATACGGTGGAAATCGCTCGGCCAGTTCACGTACCTCGGTACGGACCTTCCCGGCCACTTCCTCGCCCTCCTGGAGCGCCGCCGTGAACAGGGCGGCGATCCGCTCCATGTCCGTGGCGCCCATGCCCTGGGTCGTCACGGCGGCCGTGCCCAGCCGGATGCCGCGCCCGTCCCCGTACGGCAGGGCGCAGGTGTCCAGCACGATGCCGGCGGCGGCGAGGCGGGCCTTGGCGGCGCGTCCGTCGATGCCCAGGGGTGTCGGGTCGGCGGTGATCAGGTGGGTGTCGGTGCCGCCGGTGG
This sequence comes from Streptomyces sp. NPDC031064, assembly GCF_055570965.1. Taxonomy (NCBI): domain Bacteria; kingdom Bacillati; phylum Actinomycetota; class Actinomycetes; order Kitasatosporales; family Streptomycetaceae; genus Streptomyces; species Streptomyces sp. NPDC031064. Next base: position 510,206 of record NZ_JBVIGF010000002.1, on the reverse strand, counting down.
TGATGGCGAAGCCCTCCTGGGCGAGCGCGTCGGCCAGCGCGCGGGCGTTGGCGACCACCCGATGGGTGTACGCCGCGAACTCCGGCGTCGCCGCCTCGCCGAACGCCACCGCCTTGGCGGCGATGGTGTGCATCTGGGCGCCGCCCTGCGTGAACGGGAACACCGCCCGGTCGATGCGCTCCGCGAGCTCGCTCCCGCAGAGCAGCAACCCGCCGCGCGGTCCGCGCAGCACTTTGTGCGTGGTCGCGCAGACGACGTCGGCGTACGGCACGGGGTTGGGCGCCGCCCCGCCCGCGACGAGCCCTATCGGGTGAGCCGCGTCGGCGATCAGGCACGCCCCGACCTCGTCGGCGATCTCGCGGAACTCGGCGTAGTCGATGTGCCGGGGGTATGAGATCGAGCCACATACGATCGCCTTCGGGCGGTGCTCGTGCGCGAGGACGCGGACCTGCTCGTAGTCGATGAGCCCGGACTCGGCGTCCACGCCGTACGGGACGAAGTCGAACCAGCGGCCGGAGAAGTTCGCCGGCGACCCGTGCGTCAGGTGCCCCCCGTACGCCAGCCCCATCGCCAGCACGGTGTCCCCCGGCCGCAGCAGCGCCGCGTACGCCGCGAGGACGGCGGAGGAGCCCGAGTGGGCCTGCACGTTCGCGTGATCGGCCCCGAACAGCGCGGTGGCCCGCTGCACGGCGATCCGCTCGGCGGCGTCCACGTACGCGCACCCGCCGTGGTACCGGGCGCCGGGGTACCCCTCGGCGTACTTGTTGGCGAGCGGCGACCCGAGGGCGGCGAGCACGGCGGGCGAGGCGAAGTTCTCGGCGGCGATCAACTGCAGGCTGTCGGCCTGCCGCCGCTCCTCCCCCGCGAGCACGTCGGCGATCTCGGGATCCTGCCGACGCAGGGCATCGACGTCACGCACATCGGCGGCAGCAGCGGTGACCGGCATCAGTGGCTCCATGCGTGGGCGGGCCCCGTCACCCCCAATGTAGGCCCGCCACCACACCACCGCGCGGGAACACCGCTCAACGCTTGGCCGAGACCCCCGTCAGGGCCGTGACCACCGGGTCCAGGGCCTGCTGGATCTCGTCGCCGATGGAGCGGAAGAAGGTGATCGGCGCGCCGTAGGGGTCGTTGACCTCGTCCGCTTCCGCGCTGGGGGCGAGGAGCCAGCCGCGGAGGGCGGCGGCAGCGCGGACCAGGGCGCGGGCGCGTTCGACCATGCCGTCGCTGAGGGGGTCCGGGAGAGTCGCCGGATCTATCGCCCGTACGAGGCGGGTGAACTCCTTCAGGGTGAACGTGCGCAGCCCCGCGCTGTGGCCCATCGAGATGACCTGGGCGCGGTGGTCGCGGGTCGCCGTCAGGACCAGGTCGGCGCGGATGACGTGCTCGTCGAGCAGCTCACGGCCGACGAAGCCGCTCGCGTCCGCGCCGAAGTCGGCGAGGACGATCTCGGCGTTGGCCTCCATGGGGGCACCCTCGTGGCCCCAGGTGCCGGCGCTCTCCACGATCAGGCCGCCGCCCATCGGGTCGCCCAGGCGGTCGCACAAGGCATGGCGGGTCAGCCGCTCGGTGATGGGCGAGCGGCAGACGTTGCCGGTGCTGACGTGGAGGATGCGGAACGAGCTCTCCGTGCCTATGCCACGCCCCTCAGGGGCGGTCAATTGGCCACCTCGAGGTCGGGTACCACCTTGCGCAGCTCCTCCACGGACAGGGCGCCCGCGCGCAGCAGGACCGGGACCTTGCCGGTGACGTCGACGATCGACGACGGGACGATGCCCGGCGTCGGACCGCCGTCCAGGTACACGGAGACGGAGTCGCCGAGCATGCCCTGCGCGGCGTCGCAGTCCTCCGGCGACGGGTGGCCGGTCAGGTTGGCCGACGAGACGGCCATCGGGCCGACCTCGGTGAGCAGCTCGATGGCGACCGGGTGCAGCGGCATCCGGATCGCCACGGTGCCGCGCGTGTCGCCGAGGTCCCACTGGAGCGACGGCTGGTGCCGGGCGACCAGCGTCAGGGCGCCCGGCCAGAAGGCGTCGACGAGCTCCCAGGCCTGCTCGGAGAAGTCCGTGACGAGGCCGTGCAGGGTGTTCGGCGAGCCGATCAGGACGGGGGTGGGCATGTTGCGGCCGCGCCCCTTGGCCTCCAGCAGGTCCGCGACGGCCTCCGGGCTGAAGGCGTCGGCACCGATCCCGTACACGGTGTCGGTGGGGAGGACGACGAGCTCGCCGCGGCGGACGGCGGACGCGGCCTCACGGAGGCCCGTCGTGCGGTCGGTCGCGTCGTTGCAGTCGTATCGCCGTGCCATCAGCGGGCCTCCTCGTACACGTTCTTCGTCATGGCATCGCCTTGCGCGCGGTCGCGAAGCGCGGGCGGTTGTTCAGGTCGGGGTGGTCGGCGGCGTCCGCCCAGCCGGCCTCCTCGTTGAAGATCCACGGCACCTGGCCGCCCTGGGTGTCGGCGTGCTCGACGACGACGAGGCCGCCGGGGCGCAGCAGCCGGTGGGCGGTGCGTTCGATGCCGCGGATGGTGTCGAGGCCGTCCTCGCCGGAGAAGAGCGCCATCTCCGGGTCGTGGTCGCGGGCCTCGGGCGCGACGTACTCCCACTCGGTGAGGGGGATGTACGGGGGGTTGGAGATGACCAGGTCGACCTGGCCGTCGAGCTCGGGGAGCGCCGTGAGGGCGTCGCCCTGGTGGACGGTGACCCGGGACCCCTCGGCGTTCTTGCGGGTCCACACCAGCGCGTCCTCGGACAGCTCCACGGCGTGCACGCGCGAACGTGGCACCTCCTGGGCCATGGCGAGCGCGATGGCGCCCGAGCCGGAGCACAGGTCGACGATCAGCGGCTCGACGACGTCCATCGCCCGTACGGCGTCTATGGCCCACCCGACGACCGACTCGGTCTCGGGGCGCGGCACGAAGACGCCGGGCCCCACCTGGAGCTCCAGGTAGCGGAAGAACGCCCGCCCGGTGATGTGCTGGAGCGGCTCGCGGGCCTCGCGGCGGGCGACTGCCTCCCAGTAGCGGGCGTCGAAGTCCGCGTCCTTGACGTTGTGCAGCTCTCCCCGCTTGACGCCGTGCACGAACGCGGCGAGCTCCTCCGCGTCGAAGCGCGGTGACGGCACGCCGGCGTCGGCCAGCCGCTGGGTGGCCTGGGCCACCTCGGCAAGCAGCAGGTTCACGCTGGTCCTCCGGGCTGGGCGGGTTGCTGTATTACTCCGGTACTACTGCGGTGCTACTGCGGTGTTCACTGCGCGGCGGCGAGCTTCGCGGCGGAGTCGGCGTCGACACACGCCTGGATCACCGCGTCGAGCTCCCCGTCGAGCACCTGGTCCAAGTTGTACGCCTTGAAGCCGACCCGGTGGTCCGAGATCCGGTTTTCCGGGAAGTTGTACGTCCGGATCTTCTCGGACCGGTCGACCGTGCGCACCTGGCTGCGGCGCGCGTCGGCGGCGTTCTTCTCGGCCTCCTCCTGGGCGGCGGCGAGCAGCCTGGAGCGCAGGATACGCAGGGCCTGCTCCTTGTTCTGGAGCTGGCTCTTCTCGTTCTGGCAGGAGGCGACGATGCCGGTCGGCAGGTGGGTGATGCGTACGGCGGAGTCCGTGGTGTTGACGGACTGGCCGCCGGGGCCGGAGGACCGGTAGACGTCGATGCGCAGGTCGTTGGCGTGGATCTCGACGTCGATCTCCTCGGCCTCGGGCGTCACGAGGACACCGGCGGCGGAGGTGTGGATACGGCCCTGGGACTCGGTGGCGGGCACGCGCTGCACGCGGTGCACCCCGCCCTCGTACTTCAGCCGCGCCCAGACGCCCTGGCCGGGCTCGGTGGCGCCGTTGCCGCCCTTGGTCTTCACGGCGACCTGGACGTCCTTGTAGCCGCCGAGCTCGGACTCGGTGGCGTCGATGATCTCCGTCTTCCAGCCGACACGCTCGGCGTACCGCAGGTACATGCGCAGCAGGTCGCCGGCGAACAGGGCGGACTCGTCGCCGCCCGCGCCCGCCTTGATCTCCAGGATGACGTCCTTGTCGTCGCTGGGGTCGCGCGGGACGAGCAGCAGCCGCAGTTTGTCGGTCAGCTCCTCGCGCTGCTTCTCCAGCTCCTTGACCTCGGCGGCGAAGTCGGGGTCGTCGGCGGCCAGCTCGCGGGCGGTCTCGATGTCGTCACCGGTCTGCTTCCAGGAGCGGTACGTGGCGACGATGGGGGTCAGCTCGGCGTAGCGCTTGTTGAGCTTGCGGGCGTTGGCCTGATCGGCGTGGACCGACGGGTCGGCAAGCTTCTTCTCGAGATCGGCGTGCTCGCCGATCAGTTCCTCGACCGCCTCGAACATCTTCGGGCTCCTGGTTTCGCGAAATGGCTGCTGTGGAAGACGGCAAAGCGCCGGTCCCGGCCACCCCGACACGCGGGGCGGCCGGAGACCGGCGCAGTGGCTCGCTACTTGGCGGAGCCGGCAGCCTTCTTGCCGAAGCGGGCCTCGAAGCGGGCCACACGGCCACCGGTGTCGAGGATCTTCTGCTTGCCCGTGTAGAACGGGTGGCACTCGGAGCAGACCTCGGCACGGATGGTGCCGCCCTGGATCGTGCTACGGGTGGTGAACGACGCGCCACAGGTGCAGCTCACCTGCGTCTCGACGTACTCGGGGTGGATGTCGCGCTTCAAGGTGTCTCCTAGTTTCGGGAGGGCACCGGGTCGCACGTGCGGGATGCACGGGCGTGAACCGGGGCCGACGTACCAGTCTGCCAGGACCGGCCGCATCTCCCAAAACCGGGGGGTGGCCGGATCTATTCCGGCAACCCGGCCGGCTGCCCGGCCGCCTACCTGACCACCCCGTCGGCCTGCCCCTTGGCGGCGTCCGCGGTGGCGGAGGCGGGGATCGGCCGGTCGGCCTTGAGGGCGGCCCACACCTGCTGGGACTGGGCCTTCAGCGGTATCACGCGGTTGAGGTTGGCGGGGTCGTACTGGACCGGCAGCGTGATCATGTGGACGTCGTCGGCGCCGAGCTGCTTCAGCCCGCTCGCGAAGTCCGCGAGCTCCTTGACGGAGTCCAGCTCGGAGTCGGGGGTGATCGCCTTGGTGGCGGTGTCGGCGAGGTCCCACAGCTTCTTGGGGCTGGTGAAGACGCCGACGCTCTTGGCCTGCTCGATGAAGGCCTTCATGAACGCCTGCTGGAGCTGTATTCGGCCGAGGTCGCTGCCGTCGCCGACGCCCTTGCGGGTGCGGACGAGGCCGAGGGCCTGCTCGCCGCCGAGCGTGTGGGTGCCGGCGGGCAGGTCGAGGCGGCTGCTCTTGTCGGTGATCGGCTTGGTGGTGGTGATCTCCACGCCGCCGAGCTCGTCGATGAGCTTCTTGAAGCCGGTGAAGTCGACCTCGATGTAGTGGTCCATGCGGATGCCGGACATCTTCTCGACCGTCTTCACCGCGCAGGCCGGGCCGCCGACCTCGTACGCCGTGTTGAACATGGCCTTGCGCTGGCCGGGCACGTTCGCACCGGTCTTGTCGGTGCAGTCGGGCCGCTCGATGATCGTGTCGCGCGGTACGGAGACGACGCTGGCCTTCTTGTGGCCCTCGTACACGTGCAGGATCATCGCGGTGTCCGAGCGGGCGGCGCCCTCGTCCCTGCCGTACTCGCCGTTGGCGCCGGAACGGGTGTCGGAGCCGAGGACCAGGATGTCCATGGAGCCGTTGTCGACGTTCTGCGGGCGGTCGTCGTCGCCCAGTTGGGCGTTGATGTCGACGCTGTCGATGTTGCCGTTGAGCGTGAAGTACGCGTAACCGAGCCCGCACCCGCCGACCAGGACCACTCCGGCGGCGGACCAGGCCGCGACGGTGAGCGCCCGGCGGCCCTTGCCGGGCTGACGGCGGCGGCGTCCGGTGGCGCGTATTCGGCTGGTCTTGCTGCCCTGCTCGGCCATGTTCTCCTCAGTCCTCGCTGGTTCCGCTACCCCCGGGCGCAGTGATCAGGCACTGTCGGCCTGTCAGACGGGGAGGCGGCCCAAAGGGTTGCACGGCCGGCTAAGAGGTCCTTAAGAACGCGCTGTGCCCACCGCGCGTTGGCGCGATGGGCACAGACTGTGTTTCACCTGCGGTTTTCCAAGGGCCGGGGGTCCGGGACGGCTCGTTGGAGAACCGCCCCGGACGTGGCGAACATCGCATGCTGCCGGCCCTCGGGGCCTCGGTCAGCCGAGCAGGTTGTACGCCTGCCAGCCGGTGCCGAAGTCCTTGCGGGCGAGGAAGCCGCCCCTGCCGTTGCCGGGGTACAGCCAGAGCTTGCCGGCCGTGTCACGGGCGAGGACGTCGGCGACGCCGTCGCTGTTGACGTCACCGGTGGTGGCGAGGGCGTTCATGGAGCCGAAGGCGGCGACCAGGACGGGCGCGGCCCACGGCTTGGTGGCGACGCCGGTGCCCTTGTACAGGTAGGTCTTGCCGTCCGTGGCGCGGGCGAAGATGTCGGCCTTGCCGTCGTTGGTGAAGTCACCGTGGCCGCGGATCATCGTGAACTTGCCCCAGCCGGTGCCGACGCTGATCGGCGTGCCGAAGGCGCCGGTGCCGCGGCCCGGGTAGACGCGCATGGTGCCGACGGAGTCGACCGCGACCAGGTCGGGCAGCTCGTCACCGGTGACGTCACCGGGGGTGAGGATCGCCTTGTGCTTGCCCCAGCCCTTGGCGATGAGCTTGGACTGCCACTCGCCGGCCCCGATGGAGTAGTGGTCCCAGTAGACGTCGCCGTTGTAGCGGTTCAGCAGGTCCGTGAGGCCGTCGCGGTCCAGGTCGTTCTGGAGCGCCAGGGTGAAGCCGCCGAAGTAGCCGAGGTTCTGCGTGCGGCTCAGCGAGGTGACCTTCGAGGTCCAGCCGAACAGGGTGGAGTCCGAGGTGCGGCGGGCCAGCAGGTCGGCGGTGTGGTCGCCGTTCCAGTTGGCGTCGTCGACCCGGGACTGGACCGGCGCGGAGTAGGTGGAGACCTTCGCGTACACGCCGTACTTGCCGGCGGCCGAGCAGTCGATGTCACCCCACGAGACGACGCCGACGAGCTTGCCGCCGACGACCAGCGGGCCGCCGGAGTCGCCGTTGCAGGTGGTCTCGCTGGTCTCGTCACTGCCGGTGGGCGGGTCGCCCGCGCACAGCATGTGGCCCTTGATGAAGCCGTCCGGGTAGGCGGCGGCGCAGCTCGTGTCCGAGACGGTGTCGGCGTCGGCGACCTTCAGGGTCTGCGAGCCGCTGTCGGGCTCGGTGGAGCTGGTGCGGCCCCAGCCGTAGACCTTGCCGTCCAGGCCCGCCTGGTACAGCGCGCCATCCGTCGGCTGCGCGAGCGGCAGCGGCTTGGCGGTGGTGGGCGTGTCCAGCGTCAGCACGGCCACGTCGTTGTCGAGCGTGTAGTCGCTGTACTGCGGGTGGTTCCACTGGCGGGAGACGAGGTGGGCCGTGCCGCCGTGCAGGTCGTCGCCGGTGGGGAGCTGGTCGGTGCCGGTGATGACGACACCGTCCGAGTACCACTTGATGCCCTTGACACAGTGGGCGGCGGTGAGGATCTTCGTCGGGGCGATCACCGTGCCACCGCAGAAGTAACCGGCGCCGGTGCTGTCCCAGAAGTGGAGCTGCGCCATCCAGGGCGCGGTGGAGATGGTGGTCTCCTGGCCGCCGATGATGCGGGCGCTGGGCGCGCTGCCGGAGCTGCTGTCGGCCTCCGGCTCCTTGCCGAGGCTACGCGCGCTGCGCTCGTCGGCCTTCATCGCCCTGGCCGCCCGCTGCGCCAGCTCCTCCTGCGAGACCGTGTCACCGGCCCGCGGCGGCGCCACGCTGATCCGCGGGGCCTCGTTCGCCTCCGCGGAGTCCGAGCCGGTGACGGCGATGCCCGCCCCCACCAGTGCGACGACTGCGGCCGCGGCCGGCAGCGCGATGGTCATACGGCGCCGGTGCCGGCCGCCGCGCGTGCGAATCTGCACTGAGTAAACCCCTTGGGTCGACCCGGCGCAGCGCGACCGCCGCGCCGGAAGAATCCATGACGATGGCGGGGCATGGCTGGTGTGCGGGCAGCACGCCGGAAAACCCCCCTGGCCTCGGCTCGTGCTGCGCGGCGGAAATCCCCCCACCTCGATGCGTGGATGCTACGCCTGTCAACAGGAGCTTGACCAGCGGCCGGTGAGAAAACGGTGAAAATCGAGACCGCCCCGTCACCGAGGTGACGGGGCGGTCCCTTATGCGTTCCTGATGCGACGTCAGTCGTTGCCGTTGCCGGCCGACGGGGTCGTCTTCTGGATCTGGAGCAGGAACTCGGCGTTCGACTTCGTCTGCTTCATCTTGTCGAGCAGCAGCTCGATCGCCTGCTGCTGGTCGAGCGCGTGCAGCACCCGGCGCAGCTTCCAGACGATGCCCAGCTCCTCGCTGCCGAGGAGGATCTCCTCCTTGCGCGTACCGGACGCGTCGACGTCGACGGCCGGGAAGATGCGCTTGTCGGCGAGCTTCCGGTCGAGCTTGAGCTCCATGTTGCCGGTGCCCTTGAACTCCTCGAAGATCACCTCGTCCATGCGCGAGCCGGTGTCGACCAGCGCGGTGGCCAGGATGGTCAGCGAGCCGCCGTCCTCGATGTTGCGCGCGGCACCGAAGAAGCGCTTCGGCGGGTAGAGCGCGGTCGAGTCGACACCACCGGACAGGATGCGGCCGGAGGCGGGGGCCGCGAGGTTGTACGCACGGCCCAGGCGGGTGATCGAGTCCAGCAGGACGACCACGTCGTGACCCAGCTCGACGAGGCGCTTGGCGCGCTCGATGGCCAGCTCGGCGACGGTGGTGTGGTCCTCGGCCGGGCGGTCGAAGGTCGAGGAGATGACCTCGCCCTTGACCGACCGCTGCATGTCGGTGACCTCTTCCGGACGCTCGTCGACGAGGACGACCATCAGGTGGCACTCGGGGTTGTTGTGGGTGATCGCGTTGGCGATCGCCTGCATGATCATGGTCTTGCCGGTCTTCGGCGGCGCCACGATCAGGCCTCGCTGGCCCTTGCCGATCGGCGACACGAGGTCGATGATACGCGTGGTCAGCACACCCGGGTCGGTCTCCAGACGGAGGCGGTCCTGCGGGTAGAGCGGGGTCAGCTTGTTGAACTCCGGGCGGCCGCGGCCGGAGTCGGCCGCCATGCCGTTGGCCGAGTCCAGGCGGACCAGCGCGTTGAACTTCTCGCGGCGCTCGCCCTCCTTCGGCTGGCGCACGGCACCGGTGATGTGGTCACCCTTGCGCAGGCCGTTCTTGCGGACCTGGGCGAGCGAGACGTACACGTCGTTCGGGCCGGGCAGGTAGCCCGAGGTCCGGATGAACGCGTAGTTGTCGAGGATGTCCAGGATGCCCGCGACGGGGATCAGGACGTCGTCCTCGGAGACCTGCGGCTCGCCGCCCGCGAAGTCGTCGCGGCCACGACGGCCACGACGGTCGCGGTAGCGCCCGCGGCGCCCGCGACGGCCGCCCTCGTCCTCGAAGTCGTCCTGCGGGCCGCCCTGGCCCTGCTGGCCGCCCTGGCGCTGCTGGCGCTGGCCGCCCTGCTGGTCGTCGCCCTTGCCGCCACGGTCACGCTGACGGTCGCGCTGACGGTCCCGGCGGTCGCCGCGGCCCTCGCCGCGCTCGCCGCGGTCGCGCTGGCGGTCGCGACGGCCGCCCTCGGCGGTGTCCACGGACGCCTCGGCCTTGGCCTCCGGCTGCGCGTCGGTCTTCGTGTCGGTCCTGGCCTCCGTACGGACGTCGGTGCGCACCTCGGTGCGGACGTCGCCCTCGGGGCTGCCGGCCGGCGCGGTGGCACGGCGGCGGCGGCGCTCACCGGCGGGCTGGTCCTCACCCGCGGCGGCCTGCTCCGACGGAGCCGACTGCTTGGGGGACGGCTGGCCGGGGATCTCGATCTGCTGCTGCGCCACGGCCTTGTCGGCCTTGTCGGCGGCCTTCTCGGCCTTGGCGGCGGTCTTGTCGACGGCCTTGTCGGCGGTCTCCTCGCCCGTACGGGCCTTGGAGGTGGCGCGGCGCTTCGGCTTCGTCTCGGCGGCTCCGGCCGCGTCGGCGGCCTTGGGCGCGGAGGCGCCGCCTCCGGCCTGCGCCTCCTTGATGACCTCGATCAGTTGGCTCTTGCGCATCCGCGCGGTGCCCCTGATGCCGAGGCCTGACGCGACCTGCTGCAGCTCGGCCAGGACCATGCCCTCGAGGCCGGTGCCGGAGCGGCGGCGCCGTGACGTGGTGCCAGTGGCAGCACCTGCGGCGGGCGCGGCGGTGTCGACACTGTTGTCGGCAGTCACGCCCATCAGATCGGTGGTGTCGCTCACGAAGGGTCCTTCCCTGGAGCGGACGTCGGCCTTCTGGCTCGGCGACCGGTTGTGCTGTCCGACAGCGGTCCTTGATCGGTGGACCGAGTCGGGGCGGTGGTCCCGCCGGGTACGGCGGAGAAGAAAAACGTGCTTGGGTCCGGCCCGAGGCCCCCTGCTCGGCCCGCTCCTGGGAAAAGCGAGGGGTGTCGCGCGCCGGTTCCGGAGCGTGCTCGAAACTGCTCAGGCAGGCTGCTCAGGCAGTGGAGGAGGCTCCCGGAAGAATGGTGGTCCCGGATGGGGACACTCAGCACCGCGCCACAAAGACGTCGGGTGCAGACTTGAGGTTAACACTACCGGCTCCAACAAACATTCCCCCTCTCCAACACCGGCAACCGTGTTACTACGGGGCGAGCGGCAGAACGCTCGCGCCCGAGACGTCGAGGGCCAGCCTGTTGGCCGCCCAGCCCTCGCCCGCCAGCCGCGCGACCTTCTCGGCCGCGCCGTCCTCGGCCAGCGCGAGCACCGTGGGGCCCGCACCGGAGATGACCGCGGGAACACCGTCCGCACGCAGTCGGTTCACAAGGTCGATGCTCTGCGGCATCGCAGGCGCCCGGTACTCCTGGTGGAGCCGGTCCTCGGTGGCGGCGAGCAGCAGCTCGGGCCGCCTGGTCAGGGCCTCGACCAGCAGGGCCGCCCGGCCGGCGTTGACCGCGGCGTCCACGTGCGGGACGGTGCGCGGCAGCAGGCCGCGGGCGGTCTCGGTGAGGACCGGCTTCCCGGGGACGAAAACCACCGGAACGATGGAATCGGCGGGGTCCATCCTGATCGCGCGGGCCGCGCCGCCCTCGGTCCAGGCGAGCGTGAAGCCGCCGAGCAGGCAGGCGGCCACGTTGTCGGGGTGGCCCTCGATCTCGGTGGCGAGCTCCAGCAGCGCCGCGTCGTCGAGCCTGGCGTCGCCGCCTATGGTCACCGCGCGGGCGGCGACGATGCCGGCGCAGATGGCCGCCGAGGAGGAGCCGAGGCCGCGGCCGTGCGGGATGCGGTTGGCGCAGACGACCTCCAGGCCGCGCGGCTGCCCGCCGAGCAGATCGAAGGCCGTGCGCAGGGAGCGTACGAGCAGATGGCTCTCGTCGCGCGGGAGGGTGTCGGCGCCCTCTCCGGCGATGTCGATGTGCAGCCCGGAGTCGGCGACCCGGACGACGACGTCGTCGTACAGCCCCAGCGACAGGCCGAGGGCGTCGAAGCCCGGGCCGAGGTTGGCGCTGGTGGCGGGAACGCGCACCCGGACGGCGGCGGCGCGGAACGCGGGACCGGCCATCGCTCGATGACTCTCCTTGAATCTGACGACGTAGGTTGTCGCGGTTTTCGAGGTTTCAGGGGTTTCAGGGGTTTTACGAGAAGTACGAAGACCCATGGGCCGCAGCGGCATCAACGGCAACAGCACCGCGGCATATGCGGCGGGGCGGGTTCGGTACAGCCTATCGAAGGAAGGTTCTGTGGCGACATAGGGCGCACAGGAGGCGCACGATGCGTGTCGCGAGCCTGCCCGTGCTCCTGTGTACGGCGCCGTACGGGTTGCGGTTTTCAGCCAATCTTCGCCCTTGTGGGGCGCCCGATCGCCGCTGGGTGCCCGGCCCTTCCATTGGCCGGGACCGGACGGGCGAGGCGCGGACGCCCCGGCGTGCGGGCCCGCCCCGGGACGGCCGGCCCCGGACCGGTCCGGAGCCCGAGCCGGTGCCCGCCGGGGCGGGCGCCGGACGAGGCCGGAGCGTGCGGATCGGGGCGCGAACCCTGCCGGACCAGGCCTCTGCCGGGCCTGAACCCGGTCGCGAGCGAAGCCCTGCCCGGCGCCGACCGGATGGAAACCGTTCCGCGCCGGACCGGCGCCCGGCCCGCTCCCGGCCGTGGGCCGACCCGCCTCCGTAAGGGAACCGGCCCCGGGCCCGGCCTCAGACCAGTCCGAGCCGCTCCGCGGCCGTGGCCGCGTCGACGGGGACGGTGACCGGCTGGGGGGCTCCGGCGACGGCCCAGTCGGGGTCCTTGAGGCCGTTTCCGGTCACGGTGCACACGATCTTCTGCCCCGGGTCCACCTTGCCCTGCTCGGCGGCCTTCAGCAGGCCGGCGACGGACGCGGCGGAGGCGGGCTCGACGAAGACGCCCTCCTGGGAGGCCAACAGCCGGTAGGCGCGCAGGATCTCACGGTCCGTCACCTCGTCGATGAAGCCGCCCGACTCGTCCCGCGCGGCCAGCGCGTACGTCCAGGAGGCCGGGTTGCCGATCCGGATCGCGGTGGCGATGGTCGACGGGTCCTTGACCACCTCGCCGCGCACGATGGGCGCGGAGCCGGAGGCCTGGAAGCCCCACATGCGGGGCGTGCGGGTGGAGACCTTGTCCGCCGCGTACTCCTTGTAGCCCTTCCAGTACGCGGTGATGTTGCCGGCGTTGCCGACGGGCAGGACGTGGATGTCGGGGGCGTCACCCAGCATGTCCACGATCTCGAACGCGGCGGTCTTCTGGCCCTCGATACGGACCGGGTTGACCGAATTGACCAGCGCCACCGGGTAGTTGTCGGACAGCGCGCGGGCCAGCGTCAGGCAGTCGTCGAAGTTGCCGTCGACCTGGAGGATCTTGGCGCCGTGGACGAGGGCCTGGCCCATCTTGCCGAGGGCGATCTTGCCCTGGGGTACGAGGACGGCGGACACCATGCCCGCGCGGACGGCGTACGCCGCCGCCGAGGCGGAGGTGTTGCCGGTGGAGGCGCAGATGACGGCCTGCGCGCCCTCCTCCTTGGCCCGGGTGATGGCCATGGTCATGCCGCGGTCCTTGAAGGAGCCGGTGGGGTTGGCGCCCTCGACCTTCAGGTGGACCTCACAGCCCGTGCGCTCGGAGAGCACCTGCGCGGGCACGAGCGGCGTGCCACCCTCACGGAGCGTGACGACCGGGGTCGTGTCCGTGACCGGCAGCCGGTCGCGGTACTCCTCGATGATTCCGCGCCACTGGTGAGTCATTGCTGGTTACTCTCCTTCGACCCGCATGATGCTGGCGACACCACGCACGGTGTCGAGCTTGCGCAGCGCCTCGACCGTCCCGGAGAGGGCGGCGTCGGGCGCGCGGTGGGTGACGACGACGAGGGACGCCTCGCCGTCCTTGCCCTGCTGGCGCACCGTATCGATGGATACGCCGTGCTCGGCGAAGACCGTCGCCACCTGGGCGAGGACGCCCGGCTTGTCGGCCACGTCGAGGCTGATGTGGTACCGCGTCACGACGTCGCCCATGGGGCTGACGGGGAGCTGCGTGTACGCGGACTCGCCGGGACCCGTCGCGTCGTTGAGGCGGTTGCGGCAGACGGCGACGAGGTCGCCGAGGACGGCGGACGCGGTCGGCGAGCCGCCGGCACCGGGCCCGTAGAACATGAGCTGCCCGGCGGCGTCCGCCTCGACGAAGACGGCGTTGTACGCGCCGCGCACGGAGGCCAGCGGGTGGCTGAGCGGGATCATCGCGGGGTGCACGCGCGCGGTGACGGACTCGCCGTCGGCGGCGCGCTCGCAGATGGCGAGCAGCTTGATGGTGCAGCCCATGCGCTTGGCGGAGGCGAAGTCGGCGGCGGTGACCTCGGTCATGCCCTCGCGGTACACGTCGTCGAGGCGTACGCGCGTGTGGAAGGCGATACCGGCCAGGATGGCGGCCTTGGCGGCGGCGTCGAAGCCCTCGACGTCGGCGGTCGGGTCGGCCTCCGCGTAACCGAGCGCGGTCGCTTCGTCGAGCGCCTCCGAATACCCGGCCCCGGAGGTGTCCATCTTGTCGAGGATGAAGTTCGTGGTGCCGTTGACGATGCCCAGGACCCGGTTGACCTTGTCGCCGGCGAGGGACTCGCGCAGCGGGCGGATCAGCGGGATGGCGCCGGCGACGGCCGCCTCGTAGTACAGGTCCTGCCCGTGCTCCTCGGCGGCGGCGTACAGCTTCTGGCCGTCCTCGGCGAGGAGCGCCTTGTTCGCGGAGACGACGGACGCGCCGTGCTCGAAGGCGGTGGTGATGAGCGTGCGGGCGGGCTCGATGCCCCCGATGACCTCGACGACGACGTCGATGTCACCGCGTTTGACCAGGGCGGTGGCGTCGGTGGTGATGAGCTCGGCGGGGATGCCCTCACGCACCTTGGAGGGCCGGCGGACGGCGACGCCGGCGAGCTCGACCGGTGCGCCGATGCGCGCCGCGAGGTCGTCGGCGTGCGTCGTCATGATGCGCGCCACCTCTGAGCCGACCACTCCACAGCCCAGCAGCGCCACCTTCAGCGGACGCGTACGCATCATCCGACCTCACTTCTCATACTTCTACGGTGTGGACCAGTCTCACTCACCGGACGGAAGTTTCTCCCTTCCGTCCGGATTATGAGACATCTATTTCATCAACCGACATCGAGACGCAGAAGATCTTCCTCTGTCTCGCGCCGGACGATCACGCGCGCCTCGCCGTCGCGGACGGCGACGACGGGCGGGCGGAGCACGTGGTTGTAGTTGCTGGCCATGGAGCGGCAGTACGCGCCCGTCGCCGGTACGGCGAGCAGGTCCCCCGGCGCGACGTCCGCCGGCAGGAACGCGTCCTTCACGACGATGTCGCCGCTCTCGCAGTGCTTGCCGACGACACGGCTGAGCATCGGCTCGGCGTCGCTCGTCCGCGACACGAGCGCGACGGAGTACTCGGCGTCGTACAGCGCGGTGCGGATGTTGTCCGACATGCCGCCGTCGACGCTCACGTACGTACGCAGTCCGGCGAGCGGCTTGACGGTGCCGACCTCGTAGAGCGTGAACGCGGTGGGCCCGACGATGGCGCGCCCCGGCTCGACCGAGATGCGCGGGGTGCGCAGCCCGGCGGCCTCGCACTCCCTCGTCACGATGTCGCGGAGCGCCTTGGCGATCTCGTGCGGCTCGCGGGGGTCGTCGTCGGAGGTGTACGCGATGCCGAGGCCGCCGCCGAGGTCGATCTCGGGCAGCTCGACGCCGTGCTCGTCGCGCACCTGCTTGAGCAGCCCGACGACCCGGTGGGCGGCCACCTCGAAGCCGGAGGTGTCGAAGATCTGCGACCCGATGTGGGAGTGGATGCCGATGAGCTCCAGCCCGTCGAGCTTCAGCGCGCGCCGGACGGCCTCCGCCGCCTCGCCGCCCGCGAGGGCGATGCCGAACTTCTGGTCCTCGTGGGCGGTGGCGATGAACTCGTGCGTGTGGGCCTCGACGCCCACGGTCACCCGGATCTGCACCTTCTGCCGCTTGCCGAGCGACTGGGCGATGTGCGCGACACGCACGATCTCCTGGAAGGAGTCGAGCACGATCCGCCCCACGCCGACGCGTACGGCCCGCTCGATCTCCTCGGCGGACTTGTTGTTGCCGTGGAAGGCGATCCGCTCGGCGGGCATCCCGGCGTCGAGGGCGGTCGTCAGCTCGCCGCCGGAACACACGTCGAGGTTGAGGCCCTCTTCGTTCAGCCAGCGCACGATGGCGCGGGAGAGGAACGCCTTCCCGGCGTAGAACACGTCCGCGTCCGTGCCGAAGGCGTCGGCCCAGGCGCGGCAGCGGGCGCGGAAGTCGGTCTCGTCGAGGAAGTAGGCGGGGGTGCCGAACTCCTCGGCGAGGGTGGTGACGGGGATGCCGCCGACGGTCACGACGCCGTCCTCGTCGCGCCGGACGGTCCGGGCCCAGACCTTCTCGTCGAGCGCGTTGAGGTCGGTGGGCGGCGCGGTGTAGTGGCCCTCGGGGAGGACATCGGCGTGACGGGGCCCGGCGGGGTGTGCGGAACGGCTCATTTCTCTCTCACAAGTAGTCAGGGGCGCTGATGCCGAGCAGGGCCAGGCCGCCGGCCAGCACCGTCCCGGCGGCTTCGGCGAGGGCGAGCCGGGAACGGTGGGCGGCCGAGGGTTTCTCGTCACCGAGGGGCAGCGCGGTGTGCTGGAACGCCAGGAACGCGTCGGCGGTCGTCTCCAGGTGCCGGGCGACCCGGTCGGGGGCGCGGTGGCGGGCGGCGGCTTCGAGAGCGGCGGGGTGATCGCCGAGAGCGGCCAGGAGGCGGGGCGCGTCGGCATCCTCTTCGTAGGCGGGCGTGATGTCGAGCTGGGCGGCGTTACGGAGGAGGGCCCGCGCCCGCGCGTGGGCGTACCGCACGGTGAACAGTGGGTTGGCCTCGCTCTGGGTGAGCAGCCCTTCCGGCGCGAGCGGCCGGTCGTGCGCGGCGGGCCGGAGCAGCGCCCAGTGGGCGGCGTCGCGGCCGAGGGCGCGGACGTCGTACGTGACGGGTACGGGCCGGAGGGTGACGGGCTCGGCCTCGTCGCGTACGTCGGCCCCCTGCGCGGCCAGCAGCCCGCGCACGGCGTCGGCCATGACGACGGCCCGGACGTCGCCGGGGTGCACGATCCGGAAGGCACGCCCTTCCAGGGAGGTGCCGTGCCCGTACTGCTCGCGCCGGTCGAGGATCTCCCGCACCAGGGCGCGGCTGCCGCGATCGGCGAGCGTGATGTTGAGGAACCCGGGCCCGGTGATCTCGACGCGCTCGACGCCCTCCGCCTCGGCGATCCTGGGCCGCAGCACCTGGGCGACGCCCAGCGGCTCCATGCCGGCCTCGCGGGCGAGCTGGAGCGCGGCGTTGGTCGCCCAGTCCCCGCACCCCCCGGGCCGGGGCCGCTCCACCTTGACCCGCTCGGGCACCCGCGTGTGCGCCCGCAGCGCACCCTCACCGACCGCGCGGCGCACGGCGTGCAGCACGGTGAGGGAGAGATCTGCGGGGGTCACGGGACAAGCGTATGGGAGGAGGCCCTCTCGGGCGGAACCGGTTTCGCCATACGGGCAGCGGCGGGCCGGGCCTGTGGCCGCCCTCCGGTGACCCTCGGCCGGCCCTCGACCGGGTCAGCCCCAGGCGCTCCCGGCCCGCCCGGCACCCCGCCGGCCGTCCAGGGGCGGCGGAGGCTCCCGGTGCCTGAGCTGCCGCACGAGCCGCACCAGCTCGGCCGGCTCGAACGGCTTCGCCAGGAACGCGTCCACCCCGGCGGCGAGCCCGCTCTCGACCTCGTACTGCGTGCACGCGCTGATGATCGCCACCGGCAGGTCCCTGGTCCGCGGATCCTCCCGCAACCGCTCGGCGGTCCTCAGCCCGTCCAGCCGGGGCATGACGACATCCAGGGTCACCACGTCGGGGCAGACCTGATGGACCACGTCCAGACACTCGGCACCGTCGGCCGCGGTCACGACCTCGAAGCCCTCCAGCTCGAGATTGACCCTGATCAGTTGCCGGATGACCCTGTTGTCGTCCACGACGAGCACCCGGCCGGACACGCCTGACACAACTCGAGAGTAGGTCGCCCTCCTGCCCTGCGTCCGGGTTTTCCCCACTTCCGCCCCACACGGGCGACCCCGCCTGCCCTGCCCCGCGGAAATACCTGTTCACAGCCACCGCCCGGGAGCTGGTAGGGTTCTACCCGTCACCGCCGAACACGGCGGAACGCCCCCGTAGCTCAGGGGATAGAGCAACGGCCTCCGGAGCCGTGTGCGCAGGTTCGAATCCTGCCGGGGGCACACTGTGTAAGTGTGTCCAAGACCCCGTCACCAGCGGAAACGCTGAGGCCGGGGTCTTCGTGTATGCGCAGCCGTACGCCAGAGCAACGCTGCCGTTCGCGGGGGCGGGGGCGTAAGGGGGTGGGGCGGTCGGCTGTGCGGGGGTGGCCGCTGTGCCGACCGCGTGAGGGAGCGGCTCTAGAGGGGGAGTTGCTGCGCCTTTTCCAGCCCGGCGCTGACCTGGCGCGGGAGCTCGATCTGTTGCGGACCGTCCGCCCTCCAGACCGCTATGCCGTTCTTGGCGATCAGGCTCAGCGGGATCTTCGGGTTGTTGAGGTGGGGACGCGCTCCCCCTTCACGGTAGGTCTCCTCCTGCTTGAGCAGTCGGGCTTCCCACTCCGCGAACTTGTCCTCCAGCCGCGACGGCTCGATCTCGTAGATCACCTCAGGGGCCGCTTGATCGAAGACGGCGACGATCCACAGGTGGACCTTCCTGTAGCGATCGATGTTCTCCAGGGTGAGCGTGTGCTCGGTTGTCACGCTGAGTGAGTTCTTACGCTCACCCCTGGCGTTTATCCGCGCTACCGTCTTGATCTCGTACTCGCGCCCCAGGTCGTCCGTCGCATCGTTGCCGGTGCGCCCGCCGCCCTTTTTCAGATTGAAGAGCTCAAGGAGCATGAGCTCTTTGTAGCCGCCATCGTCGAACACATTATGGATTCGCCGCTTCGAAGCCCTGACCTGGAGGTCCGCTCCTAACTGCACGAGATCCTGAATGTCCCCGCTGGGCTGGAGGATGGCCTGCCGCCGCTGGTCCATCGAAAGTTGATCTGTCACGCGAGTGACAGTCACTCAGGGACAGAGGGCACGTCTACAGACTTTGAGTAACACGCAGCAAGTGACCGGACTTGGGCTCCACCGTCCATCCGTCCTCAAGCAGCGCATCGGTGACGACACTGAGGTCGATCTCGCCGAGATGCCACCCCTCACGAATGCCAGTACGAAGAAGCTCCAGGTACAGGTGGCTGGGCGTCGCGGGATCGGCTGCGGCGATGTTGCGGATCTTCCTGGCGATGAGCTCCGCGTCAACGTGCCGGAGCACTTCTTCGCCGCCTCCAGCCGCTGCCTCCATGGTGATGACGAGGTCCAGGGTGGCAACGTGTTCAAAGCCCGACGCAAGCCCCTTGACCGAGCGCTGGCCCTTGTTGAGTACGACCAGGGCGTCAGGGATGATCCTCAGGCCCGCCGCCAGGATCGCCCGCTGGACCAGGGCCCAGACCTCCCCCGACGAGTTGCCGAAGACCATGCTGATCTTGCCCCCGGGCTTCAGGATGCGCCGGCACTCCGAGAGGGCCTGAGTGAGCATCTGCTCGTACCGGTCGGCTGTTCTCGCACCCTTCGTGCCCCGGCGATCGATTACCGCTTCGCTCTGGACGTCGGTGAAGCCATCGAGCCAGGCTTCCTGGAACAATGCCATATCCGCGTAGAAAAGATTCGAACCGAATGGCGGATCCGTGAACACGTAGTCCACGCTTCCGTCCGGCAGCGGGATCTTCTCGGCACTGCTGATGCCGTAGGAGACCTCGGGGTGGTCGACTTCCTCGACTCCCGGACGGAAGTTCCGGGAGGATCGAATCCATTCATCGGATTTGAGCACGGCCGAGCACTTGCGCAGGAAGAGCTCGTAGGCGTTCCACTCGTAGAAGACCGACGCGACGTAATAATTCGCGTTCGCCGCGTTCAGGGGGCGAGCCTTGGACCATTGGTAGCGCTTCGACGCACGGGTCAGGCAAGCGGTGAATGCGAAAAGGAGCTTTTCCCTGACCCTCCTGTCCTCAACCGCACGAATTCGCTTGTGCAAGGTGGCGAGAACAGCAAGGTTCCGCTTCGAGTAGAAGGAAGCGATGCTTGTCATGCCGCTCTTGCCGAGAGCGGACGCCTTGTACATCTGCCGGTCCGGAGTGATCTCCACCTTCGGGTAGCCGAGCGACTCCACATCGACGACCGGCGGATCCTGGGGCTCCTGCTCGATCTGGGTCGGGGTGCAGGTGCAGCTTACGTAGTCCAACACCTGCTCTTCGCCCACACGGCGATCCCGGCTCGACACCGGTCCGTCACACTTCGGGCAGACCATCTTCAGCTTCTGCCAATGCGCAGCCTCGAGGGCGTGATAGTAGTTCACCGGATGGCTGCACTGCCGGCACTCGACGACGAAGGACCAGACGGCCTTCACCAGTTCGGCATCGGACCGGCATTTGGAGCACTGGACTTCGTACAAGTCGCCCAGCTCGGCCCTGGATTCCTCGACCACCTGCTGCGCATGCTTGTCGAAAAGGCCCTGCTCCACGAGGTTGACGTAATTGCTGCCGATATGACGGCCCAGGACGCTGATGTCGAAGAGCTTCGCGGATCGCCCGGCCATCGCCGATGCCACACCGGTCATGCCGGAGCCCGCGAACGGGTCCACCACCGTGTCTCCCGGCATGGAGTACGCCTCGATGAACGGAAGGATGGCTGGAACCGGGACCTTCGTCAGGTACGCGTGCGCCATGTACGCCGGGTCGCTCCTGCCGACGGCGAGCTCCTCGGGGACCTGCGCACTGTTACTCATAGTCTGTAGCCTCATAGTCTGAGTCGATCTAGGGTCTGGTCGCCATGACCACTCATGGCGACAGCGTCGGTACCCAAGAGCATCGCCTGGTTTTCGGCAGCCAGGTCCGCAAGCTACGGGAGCGAGTCGGCCTGTCGCAGGAAGCGCTGGCCAACGCCGCCGGCGTCCATCGCACGTACGTTTCGAGCCTTGAGCGTGGTCAGCGCAACGTCGGTCTGGACAACATCGTTTCCTTGGCCGGCGCTCTCAACGTGCCCCCGGCAACGCTCCTGCAAGGCCTGTGACCCCGTCGTGACCTCGTTTCAGCCGATGTATTGAGTCACGCAGAATACCGCCCGGGGCGGCCCGCGGCTCCGACCGCACCCCTGTGGTGTCGGACCGCTCCCGGGCCGCCCGGTTACGTCGCCCCGTTACGCGGGACCGGGGCTCAGCCGAGGCGGGGATCAGCCGAGGCGGGGCTCAGCCGAGGCGGGTGAGTTTCTGGGTGAGGGACGGCTCGGTGAGGTCGGTTTTGAGGGCGACCGGGGTGCGGGGGGCGTTCGGGCCGGTGCCGATGGTGAGTTCGCCGATGACGGTGCCGGCTTGTGCGGTGTGGGGGATGGATTCGCCGGGGTTGTGGAAGGTGATGGCCAGTTGCTGGCCGGGGACGCCCACGGCCTTCAGGTCCTTGGTGGCGATGACCGGGGTCCGGCCGCCGAGGCCGTTGTCGATGTGGCCGACGACCTGGCCCTTGGTCACCGCGGGGGCGGAGGTGAGGGCGGTGCGTACCGCCTCGATGACCTTCTTGCTGTTGTCCTGGACCAGGACCAGGCTGTTGGCGCCGTTGGGGTCCGGCGGCGGTGCGTGCTGGTCCATCATCGTGCCGAGGATGAGCCGGTCCTTGCCGTCCACCGTCTTGTAGGCCGCCCAGGACAGCGTGCCGCCGGCGGGGGTGTTCGAGCCGGTCTTGATGCCCCGGATGCTCAGACCGGCCACGAGCAGGCGGTCGTTGTTGTTGTTGATGCGTCCGAGGCCGGGGATGTCGGCGTTCGGCATGGCGACGATCGCGCGGAAGGCGTCGTACTTCATCACCTCCTCGGCCAGCTTGAGCTGGTCGACGGCCGTACTCACGGTCCCCTTGTCCAGGCCGCTGGGGTCGGTGTAGGTGGTGTTCTTCATGCCGAGGGCCTTGGCCGCGTCGTTCATCTTCTTGACGAAGGCCTTCTCGTCATCGGTCCCCGTGTCCCAACGTGCCAGCAGGCGACCGATGTTGTTGCCCGACGGAATCATCAGCATCTTCAGCATGTCCTGCTGGCTGAACGTCTGGCCCACCTTGAGGCCCTCGATGCGCGATTCGTGCTCGGACGTGCCCTCCTGTACGGCTTGGGCGTCGACCGTGATCAGTGGGCCCTTCTCGTTCTTCTTGAGCGGGTGGTCCCGGAGGATCACATAGGCGGTCATGATCTTGGCCACACTCGCCGTCGGGACCGGCTTCTCTTCCCCGAACGTCCCGATGCGCCCCGATCCCACGACCGTCACCGCCGCCTGCCCCTGTGCAGGCCAGGGCAGCGCGAGTGCGTCGCCCGAGAAGGTGAAGGAGGACGTGCTCTCGGCGAGGGTGAAGGCCGGCTCGGGGAGCGGGCGGACGATTTGCACGGTCAGGAGGACCAGCCCGAGGAGCGCCACGAGCGGCGTCCAGATCTTGACCCTGCGCGCGAGCGTACGGGCCGGGGTGGCAGGCGGCTCCGGGGTGTTGGTGAGCTGCGCCAGCAGGTCGAGTGGTGCGGGCGGCGTCGGTGTGGGTGGCGTCGGTGTGGGTGGCGTCGGTGTGGGTGTTGCGGGAGGGAGTGTGGGGGTGGACTTGGGTGCGGGTGCGGGGGTGGACTTGGGCGCGGGTGTGGGGGTGGCGGGCCGTGGGTGCGGGTGGGTGGCCTCATCTGGGGCCGTCCGTTCCGGGACGGGGGCCGGGATCGAGGCGGAGACCGGGATCTGGACCGTTTCCTCCGGGGCGGCCTTGCCCAGGGCGGTGCCTTCGGGGGCCGGGTCGGCCGGGGTGGGGTGGCGGAGGGCTTGCTCGGCTGGGGCTGCTGCCTGGTCCGTGGGGGCTTCGGCGGGCGCCGGGTCGGGGGCCTCGTGCGGCGCCTGGGTGGGGTCCGCCTGGTCGGGGGCCTCCTGGTCGGGGGCCGCCTCGGCCGCGGAGTTCTCGGCGGGCGCCTCGTCTTCGGCGGATGCCTCGTTGGGGGCTTCCTCGGCAGTGGGCTGTTCGGCGGACGGCTGGTCGGGGGCCGCATCGGCCGGGGCGGTCTCTTCCGTGGGCTCCTCGGCAGGCACCTGGTTGGGGGCTGCCTCGGCCGCGGGCTCCTCGGTGGGCTCCTCGTCGGGGGCTGCCTCGGCCGGGGGCTTGGTGGGGGCCGCCTGGTTGGGGGCGGGCTTGTCCGTCGGTGCCACGAGTTGGCGGGTGGCGTCGTCTGTGGCGGGCGGGGGTGCGGGGAGTACCTGGGTGGTGTCGGCCGCAGCCGTCGTCGGCTGCTCTTCCGTGGCGTTTTCCGCGTCGGTGGGACCGCCCGCCATCGCTCTCTCCTTCATATGCCGCAACGCTACTTGATACCGGGATGTGTCCGGTCAGGGCGGATACCAGCCGTTGTGGCAGGAATGCGCCTTCGTCCGTCACCCATCACCGGCGGCTTGACCCGGCGAGGGCCCTGAGGAACTTCGCCGCGATGGGGCCCGCGTCGGTGCCGCCCGAGCCGCCGTCTTCCAGCAGGACGGACCAGGCGAGGTTCTGGTTGCGCTGGTAGCCGATCATCCAGGCGTGGGTGCGTGGCGGGGTGCCGGTGCCGAACTCCGCGGTGCCCGTCTTGGCGTGCGGCTCGCCGGGGATGCCCTGGAGGGCGCGGCCGGCGCCGTCGGTGACGGTGGACCGCATCATGGAGCGCAGGGAGGCGACCACGGCGGGGTGCAGCCGGGCCGGGGCCTGGTACCGGTTCTTCACGGCGGCCGGCACCAGGACGGGCTGCCTGAAGACACCCGCCTTGACCGTGGCGGCGGTGGAGGCCATCACCAGGGGCGACGCCTGTACGCGGGCCTGCCCGATGGTGGCGGCGGCCTTGTCGTTGTCGCTGGTGGCGACCGGGACGCTGCCGTCGTACGTCGCGGTGCCCACGTCCCACGTACCGCCGATGCCGAAGGCGGCCGCGGTGTCGTGCAGGGTGGAGGCGGCCAGCCTGCCGCGGGAGTTGACGAAGAAGGTGTTGCAGGAGTGGGCGAAGTCGTCCCGCAGGGTGGCGCCCTCGGGGAGCACGAACTGGCCCTGGTTCTCGAAGCGCTGGCCGTTGACGTAGGCGTACTTGGGGCAGGCACCCGGGTCGGACGGCTTCATGCCCTGTCGCAGCAGGGCGGCGGCGGTGACCACCTTGAAGGTGGAGCCGGGCGGGTAGCGGCCCTCCAGCGCGCGGTTCATGCCGGCGGGCATGTTCGCGGCGGCCACGATGTGGCCGTTGGAGGGGTCGATGGCGACGATCGCCGCGTTCTTCCTGACCCCGTCCAGCGCCTCGGCCGCGGCCTCCTGGACCCGGGGGTCGATGGTCGTCCGCACCGGTTTGCCGTGGTTCGCCCCCGTGCCGGTGAGCCGCTTCACCACCTGGCCCGATGCGCGGTCCACGACCACGACGAACTTGGACGGGCCCGGGCCGCCCGTGAGCTGCTCGTCGTAGCGCGCCTGGAGACCCGACACGCCCTTGCCGGTCCTGGGGTCGACCTGCCCGACGAGGGAGGCGGCCCGCAGTGCGTGGCCGTTGGCGTCCAGGATGGGGGCCCGCTCCCGTGACTTCAGGGCGAGCGTCTGCCCCGGCACCATGTCGGGGTGGACCAACGCGGTCCGGAACTCCACCTTCCACGCGCCGCCGGTCCTGACCACGGCCGCCCTGGAGTCCCAGGCGTAGTCACCCGCCCCCGGGAGGGCCATCGCCACGCGGAACGGGACGTTCACCCGCCCTTCCGCGTTCCGCTCCCCCGTGCCGGCGCTGATCTCGGTCTTCGACGGCTTGAGGTTCGTCATGACGGACGCGATCAGTGAGCGGGCGTTGCCGGGGTTGTCCGTCAGCCCGCCCGCTCGCCGCGCGTCGCCCGCCTCCCAGGCGTCGAGGAACTTCTCCAGGTGCCCCTTCGCGGCCACCACTCGGGGGTCCTCCGGAACGTCGCGGGCGACGAGGGTGGCGTACCCCCAGTAGCCGACGCCCCCGGTCACGGCGAGCGACGCGATCGCCAGGGCGACCGTCCGGGCACGGGACCGACGCCTGCGGTACGGCGGGGGACCGCCATAGCTGTGGGTACGCGTCATGCGGGCCAGGCTATGCGCGCCGGCCCTTCCCGCAGCGGCGGCATGCGGGAACCGCCGACGGGTTCACCGCGCGCCGCCGCGCAGCCCCGCGTGGGGCTCGGCTGTGAAGCCACCGCGCGGCCCGGTGCACCGGGCTGCTGCGCGAGGCGGTCGGCGCCCACCAACGGGCCGGGCAGTGGCGGGGCATGGACGGGACCGGGCGTGTACGGCCCACTCGACGCACCCCGAGTACTCACCGTGTGTCCCCCTCAGCCGCCCGGCCCTCCTGGCCGTGTCGTGCTAGCCGGACACGTGGTAGTGCCGTATCCGCCACTGGTCGCCGGTGTACCGGGCGAGGACCGAGAGCCGTGCGGGGCGGTCCGGGCCGGTGGGTGGGGTGAAGAGGACGTCGGCGATGCCGCCGATGAGGTCGTCACCGATCGCGTAGGCGTGCAGGACGGTCGCACTCGCCCGCATGCCGGGTGGGACGTGCTCGTAGTACGTCCGCACGGCGTCCCGTCCGAGGAGCGGGGCCGGGGCGAAGCCCTGGAAGAGCGCGTCCTCGGTGAACAGGCCGGCGAGGTCGTCCGGTTGTGCGGCGTCGAAGTGGCGCTGCCACCGGGCGAGCAGGGTGGCGAGCACGCCCGCCGGGGCGGGGCTCACCGCTCGCCACCGGGCTGCCGCCGCTGGCCCAGGGCCGCGAGCGCGGCCACCGGGAGCCAGGGGCCACCCGGGGCCCGGGTCACCGCTTGCCGCCGTCGATGTCGAGGGTCGTGCCGGTGGTGAAGCCGTTTTCCATCAAGAAGGCGGCCGCGTGGGCGACTTCGTCGGCCGTACCGGGGCGGCCGATGGGCAACTGGCCGGCTATTTCCTGGTGATAGGCGCGGTGTTCCTCGGCGGTCATCAGATGGGCGTGCGTGTCAATGGGGCCGGGGGCGATCGCATTGACGCGGAGCGGGGCGAGTTCGCGTGCGAGGGATTTCACGGCCGCTTCGACCGCGCCGTTGACGGCGGCGAAGGCGAAGTATCCGGGATCGGCCTTCCGGTAGAGATATCCCGAGACCAGGGTGAGCGAGCCGGTGGCCTTCGGCATGTGCGGCAGCGCGGCCTTGACGCAGCGGTACTGGCCCCACCACTTGACCTCGAAGAAGCGCCGTACCGCCGCCTCGTCGAGGTCGTCGAACGGGGCGATCAGCGCGCCGGACGCGCAGGTCAGGAGGTGGTCGATGGTGCCCACCGAGTTCATGACGTCCTCGACCGCGGCCGGGTCGGTGACGTCCAGCGCGCGGTACTCGGCGCCGCCGCCGATCCGTTCCGCGTGCTGCTTCACGGTGTCCTCGGTGCGGTCCGTCAGGATGACGCGGGCGCCGCGCGCGGCGGCCAACTCGGCCGTGGCGAGCCCGATTCCGCTGCCCGCGCCGGTGATGACGACGGTGCTGCCGGACAGTGACATGTCTGAGCCTTCCTTTGAATTCAATGCATGTTCCGCCCCCTGCCTCCAGCCTTCCACTTCACAACTTGATCTTCCTTTGAAAACACGGTGCATAATCGTGTCATGCACGATGACGCAAACGAGCTTGCAGGGGGCTGCTCGTGCGGGGGGACAGAGAACGCTCCGTGCGCCGAAGGCCTGAACCGCTATCGCAAAGCGGTGGCGAAAGGATGTATGCCGCTGGCGGGCGCGCCCCGCTGCCTGATCCGGCTCGGTCTGGTGACACCACCGCCCGACGACCCGGACGTACTGGTTCCGGTGGCGCCCACCGTGGCCCTGGCCGAACTGCTCCAGCCGATACGGCAGATCCTCGACTCCCACCAGGAGCGCGTCCAGGAGATCAGCTCCGGTTTCTCCGCGGTGCAGGCGATGTACCGCGCCGCGCGGCGCGAGTCCCAGGACTGGCTCACGCTCATCGACGGCGAGAAGGTGGTGCAGGCCGCCCTCCAGCAGGCCGTGCGCGACTGCCGGTCCGAGCTGATGACCATCCAGCCGTCCGGCGAGCGCCACGCCTATGACCTGGCCGACCCCGACCTGGTCGCCGAGGGGGTCGTCCACCGGACGCTCTATCCGCACGCGGCGCGCACCAACCCGACCCTGTGGCGGCACGTGCAGACGATCGAACGCGCCGGCGCCCAGGTGCGCACCCTGCACCAGGTGCCCGACCGGATGGTGGTCTGCGACCGCACGACGGGCTACCTCGCCTATCGCGGCGGCTCCGGGCACCACGGGGCCGTCGAGATCAGGCACCCGGCCGTCGTGTCCTTCCTGGCCTGCGTCTTCGAGGACGCCTGGGAGCGGGCCACGCCGGTCTCGGCGCCGACGGCCCGCGCCCGCGAGCGGGGCATCGTCGACGAGGTGCAGCGCGCCGTGATGCGCCTGCTGGTGTCCGGGCTGACGGACGACGCCATCGCCCGGCGCCTGGGGGTGTCACGGCGTACGGTGGCGGGCCACGTGGCGGTCATCTCCCGTTCGCTGGGGTCGAAGTCGCGGGCGCAGCTCGGTTACCTCATCGCCCGTACCGGCGCGGTGTCGGCGGAGGAGCCGGACGCCGCCGCCTGAGGCCGGTGGCCGCGGGCCTGCCGTACGGCTCCGATGGCGGCGAGCGCGGCGGTGAGGCCGGCCGACCACAGGATCTGCGGGCGCGCGCCGGGGTCGGCGGCCATGAGCACGATGACGCCGGCGGTGCCCGCGATGGTGGCGAGGGTCACCCAGGGGTAGCCACGGGTACGGATCACCAGCGCTGCGGGGTCGTCGCGTTCCAGCAGGCCCCGCAGCCGCAGGTGGGAGGCGCCGACGGTGAGCCACATGAACAGCATCGCCCCGCCCATCGCCTGGGTGAGGAACGGCAGTACGTGACCGGGCCGGGCCGCCTCGGCCACCACGGAGCAGACGGCCACCGCGGCGGACACCAGCACCGCCCCGCGTGGCACCCCGCGCCGGCAGACGCCCCCCGCCACCGCCGGGGCGTCGCCGCGCCGGGCGAGCGAGAACAGCATGCGCGAGGTGCCGTACAGGTTGGCGTTGAGCGCGGACAGCAGCGCGACCAGGACGACGGCCTCCGTGACCCGGCCCGCGCCGGGGATGCCCAACCGGTCCAGCGCCGCGACGTACGGGCTCTGGCCGGGCCGCGCCACCGTCCAGGGCAGCAGCGTGACCAGGACGGCGACGGACCCCACGTAGAACAGCGCGATCCGCCAGATGGCGCCGCGCACCGCCCGCGCGACCGCCGGGCCCGGGTCGGCCGACTCGGCGGCCGCCATGGCGATGACCTCCATGCCGCCGAAGGCGAACACGACGACGAGCAGTCCCGCGACGATCCCCGTCGGCCCGTGCGGCGCGAACCCGCCGTGCTCGGTGAGGTGGGTGAGTCCCGGTGAGGTCCGCCCGGGCACGAGGCCGCACACCGCCGCCACGCCCAGCGCGATGAACGCCACCACGGCGGCCACCTTCAGGGAGGCGAACCAGAACTCGGCCTCTCCGAAGGAGCGCACCGAGGCCAGGTTGAGCGCCGTGAAGACGGCCAGCACCGCCAGGGCGGCCGCCCAGCGCGGCACGGCCGGGAGCCAGCCGTGCAGGATGCCGGCCGCGGCGAGCGCCTCGACGGCGATGGCGACGGCCGTGATCCACCAGTACAGCCACCCGCTGGTGAACCCCGCCCAGCGGCCCAGCGCCCGGTCGGCGTAGACGGAGAAGGCGCCGGAGGCGGGGATGGCGGCGGCCAGTTCGCCCAGCATCCGCATGACGGCGAGGGCGAGCAGCGCGGCCAGCAGGTAGGAGACGAGGACGGCGGGCCCGGCGACGGCGAGGCCCTGTCCGGTGCCGACGAACAGGCCGGCGCCGATCACCCCGCCGAGGGCGAGCATGGTCAAGTGGCGTGGGCGAAGGCCCTTGTCGAGGTCCGGGTCGAGGCCGGCGGGCACGGTGTGCTCCTTCATACGTACGGGACGCCGGGCACGCACCACCACGGGTGCCTGCCCGGCGTCGGTGCCGTGGCGTCAGGCGATGCGCTGGAGCGTGGCGGTGTGCAGCTCGCCGGCCCGGCCGCCGTCCGGCGTGGGGAAGGTCCAGTAGACGCTGACCGTGCCGGACTTCAGGTCCATGACGTGGGAGACGGTCGTGCCGGACTTCTCCACCCAGTTGACGTGGTAGAGGCCGTCGCCGACCTGGTTGACCGCCAGCGACTCGTTCCCGGAGTTGCCCTTGAACGGGCCCTCGACGGCCTCCCAGTGCAGCTTGGTGCCGTCGGCGGAGTAGCTGTTGCGGAAGACGACGCCGTTGTCGAGGGAGATGCGGTAGGCGTGGCCGGCGAACGCCGGGATGGAAGACTGGGCGGTGACGGCCCGGACGTGGGCGGGGGCGGACTGCGGTGCGGCCGCGACGGCGGCCGGGGCGGCGGTGAGGGCGAGCAGGACGGCGGGGACGACGGCCCGGAGGGCGGTGTGCTTGCGCATGGTGGTGCGTTTCCTTTCGGTGGGGTTACTTCAGTAGGTCGCTGACGGTTCGTCAGGCGTATTGGTAGAGCCGCCCGTGGTCGAGCATCTCCCGGGGCGTGATCCGCCACGGGTCCATCTGCTCGTCGAGCGAGACGACGCGGCCGTACTGGGCGTCGCCGCGCGGCAGGGGGCGGCTCGGTTCGTACTGCGGCCGGCCGGCGTGGCGTTCCTGCCAGCGCGACCACAGCAGGTCGATGAAGGTGTGGTGGAGCCAGAAGACCGGGTCGTTGGGCGAGCTGCCGCCGGTCATCTGGCCGCCCACCCAGGCGTGGACGCGGTTGTGCAGCTTCCAGCCGACGTCGGCGCCGAGCGTCCAGCCCTCCAGCCGGTTGCGGAAGCCGCCGGTGGTGACGGTCGAGTCGTACGGGTAGGCGTCGTACCGGGGATCGGCCAGGGCCTCCTCGACGTCGTCGGGGGTCGGCAGCGTCACGCCGCCCGCCCAGCCGCCGAAGTCCCGCATGAGGAAGGTGTCGTCGGTGACCTGGACGGTGATGGGCCAGTTCCCGGCGGCGTACGCGAACGGCCCGTCCATGACCCGGTGGTCGCCCTCGCGGCCGTTCCCGCCGAGGAGGTCGGGCGTCCACGGGGCGGCGGCCGGCGCGTGGTCGCGGCTCCAGTCCCAGTACGGCAGGGTGACGGAGTCGTCGACCTTGCGCAGCTCGTCCTCGAACGCGACGAGCATCTTGCGGTGCCAGGGCAGGAAGGAGGGCGCCATGTGGCCGTGGCGCTTGCCGCCCTCGCCGTCGGCGACGAAGTACTGGGCGTGCAGCCGTACGTACTCGTCGTAGACGCCCTTGCGCTTGACCGTGATCAGGGCGTCGACCAGCCGTTTGCGCTCGCTCGCGGTCAGGTCCTTGCAGTTCTTGCGTATGTGCACAGTGGTGGTCTCAGTGGTGGTGGATGTTCCCGGCCGCCAGTTGCGAGGCCGGGCCGAGCTGGTCGACGGCCGCCCTGGCGCAGTGCTGCGCGGTGGGGAACGACTCGTAGTGGTTGACGACGCTCAGGTAGGAGCCGTCGGCGCGCCGCATGACGTGCAGCGGCCGTCCGTCGATCCGTACGTCGACCGGCGCGGCGGCGGTGCGCGCGGTGGAGGTCCGCGCGGTGGAGGTACGGAGGGCCGCGGTGGCGGCGACCGGGGTGACCTCGATACGGCGGCCCTTGTAGAGCTCCGTGAAGCCGGCACTCTCCGGAGGAGCCGGAGTGGTGGGCGCGGCGGCCGCCGTTCCCAGGCCGGCGATGACTGCGCCGCCTCCGACGAAGGCCGTCACGGCGGCCGTCTGCTTGAGGACGGTCCTGCGGCTGGGGGTGGACAAAGAGTGGTCCTTTCCTGATCCGGGTGCGGGGTCGGGTGCGGGCTTACGCGGCGGCCGGGGACGCCGTACGGAGGTCCTGGACGATGGCGCCGACGATGTCGTCCGCGCGGTCCACCACCGACGGCATGCCCGAGGTGAAGAAGAGGGTGCCGCCGGAGATGTCGCCGATCGCGTAGAGCCGGCCCCGGGTCCGTCCGTCCGCCCGCAGCCGGGAGGTGTGCGGCTCGACGGTGACCCCGCCGGCCGGGTGGTACTCGGCGGCGCGGCCCTCGACCAGCGCCCCGATCAGGGCACCGGCCCCGGCCGGGACCCGGTGCGCGGGCGCCGCGACGGCGTTGATCACCGTGGACGTCTCGAACGAGCCGTCACGGGTGACGACGTGGAACCCGCCGCCCTCCATGGGCTTGACGCCGTCCAGTCCGGCGAGGACCCGCAGCCGGCCCGTCTCCGCGAGCCCGATGAG
The DNA here is from genome assembly GCF_055570965.1 of Streptomyces sp. NPDC031064. Classification (NCBI taxonomy): domain Bacteria; kingdom Bacillati; phylum Actinomycetota; class Actinomycetes; order Kitasatosporales; family Streptomycetaceae; genus Streptomyces; species Streptomyces sp. NPDC031064. The sequence goes on along the minus strand of NZ_JBVIGF010000002.1, from coordinate 479,237 downwards.
CGTGCGGGCGTTCTCGGGCGGCATCGGGCAGCACAGCGACATGATCGCCCGGTAGTGGTGCTCCCTGATGTACGCCTGGTCCTCGGGCCGCAGCCGGGTCCAGGCGTCCGGCCCGGACAGCGGGACGGCCTCCTGCATGACCCGCATCCCGGTGTCGGCCGCGTCCCGCTGGGCGTACTGGCGGCGCAGCCGGTCCAGCGGGGGCTCGGTGTCGGCGGTCAGCAGCTCGTCCAGGACCGTGGCGTGGTCGGCGCCGTGGGCGTCGAGCTCGCGGGCCAGCAGCGTCAGCAGGGCGTCCAGGCCGAACGTCCCGCCGTGCGCGCGGGCGAGCCGGTCCAGCGCGGCCGGGGTGAAGTGCTGGACGTGGGGGTGGACCGGGCGCTGCCGCACGGCCGGGAGGCAGCCGTTGCGGGAGGCCATCGCGATGTCGCCGGTGTGGCCCTGGCGGGCCAGGGAGACGACCGCGTCGACGGCGGCGAGGCCGGTGCCGATCACCGTGACGGAGGCGGTGCGCGGGATGCGGGCGGTGGTCTCGCGCAGCGGGTAGGGGTCGGCGATGAACCCGGGCTCGCCGGCGAGGCGGTAGTGGTCGGCGGGGGTGCCGGGGCCGACGGCGCACACGACGTGGTCGAACCGGCGCGGGGTGCCGTCGGTGTCGGTCAGCTCCACGGCGTCGGGCAGTTCGCGGGCGCGGGCGACGGCGGTGCGCACGAGGTGGACGGCCCAGCCCCGGTGGTCCAGTGCGGCGACGGCCGCTTCGGCCGTGCTCTCCAGGTACGACCCGAAGACGTGGCGGGGCGGGAAGTGGCCCCGCTCGGACCAGTCGCCCCTGCCGTACGGCAGCCGGTGGTCCGTCAGGTACTGCTGGAAGGCGCCGGGGCGGTCCTTGGTGGCGGACATCTCGTGCGGCGGGATGTTCACCAGGACCGAGTCCAAGTCGTGCTGGTAGGCGCGGCCTCGCCAGAGCCGGTCGGACGGCTCGAAGACGGTGACGGATCCGGTGTGCGGCAGCCGGTCGTCGCGGGAGAGCCGGTCCAGGAGGGCGACGGCCGCCGCGCCGCCGCCGACGAGGGCGAGATGGGGGCCCTGGGTGCTGAGGGTGTGCTGTCTCATGGCAGATGGGTGTGCTTCCGGGTCGGGTGGGTGTCGGACGCCCGCGGTCTCGGCCGCGCGGGCGGTGTCGCGGCCCGCGTCGCCTCCGCGCCCCCGCGCGGGCGGCCGCGGGGCGGTGGCCGTCTGCGGCGTAAACCGGCAGCCGGGTCACGCCGCCGTGGGCTCGGACGGCGGCCGCGTCAGGCCGCCGCGGGCTCGGCCGGGCGGGCGGTTGGCGCCGGGGCCTCGTACGGCGCGCCGGGGGCGGGGCGGCGAGGCGATGCGGCTGCCGGACGCCTTCGGTCTCGGCCGGGCGGGCGGTGTCGCGGCCCGCGCCGCCTCCGCGCCCCCGCGCGGGCGGCCGCGGGGCGGTGGCCGTATCCGGCGTAGACCGGCAGCCGGGTCACGCCGCCGTGGTCCCGGACGGCGGCCGTGTCAGGCCGCCGCGGGCTCGGCGGGGCGGGCGGTTGGCGCCGGGGCTTCGGACGGCGCGCCGGGGGTGGGGCGGCGGGCGGCGAGGGCGAGCAGGGTCAGGCCGATGGCCGCCCACGCCACCAGGACGGCGGCCGGGCGCAGGATGCCCGCGCCGTCGAACGCCCCGGCGGAGCGGATCAGTGACCCCGCCGCGCCCGGGGGCAGCAGTTGGCCGACGGTGCCGAGCGGTCCGGGCAGCAGCTCGGGTGCGGAGGCGATGCCCGACAGGGGGTTGCCGATCAGGAACATCACCACCGCTCCCCCGGCGATCCCGCCGGGGCCGACGAGGGAGCCGAGTCCGGCGATGAACCCGGTCATGCCCAGTTCCAGCAGGGCGATGACGGCCGCGTTGGTGAGGTACGAGCCGGGCAGGACGCCCGAGATCACGGTCAGCATCAGGGAGGACAGCGCCCCGGAGAGCACCGCGAAGGCGACCACCCCGGGCAGCCGCAGCCGGGGCACCGGCACCTTGAGGACGAACAGCAGGCCCGCGATGACGGAGGTGACGACGAGCGGGAGGAAGCCCATGGTGATGCCCGTGCCGTGCGGGTCGGCGTCGGACGCGGGGACGACCTCCTTGACCAGGGCGCTGGTGCCGGTCAGTTCGGCGAGCCGGCCGGTGAGCGCGGAGGCGACCGCCGGGGAGGCGGCGGAGGCCAGGTGCAGCTCCCAGCCCTTGCCGTCGCCGGCGGCGACGAACGCGCCGTACGCCTCCCGGTCCTTGAGCATCGCGTCGGCGTCGGCCGCGCTGCCCGCGGTCTTCAGCTCGAAGGCGGTACCCGGTCCGGTGCGTTCGAGGAGGGTGGTGAGCTCCTTGGCGCGGGCCGGCTCGGCGGCGATGGCCACCGGGATGTCGCGGGGCTCGCTGCGCGAGGCGGTCCAGGAGAACCAGCCGCCGATGAGGAACTGGACGACCGCGACGATGGCGACGATCTTGACCGCCTCGGCGCGTGCGCCGGCGGGGTGATGACTCTTCATGGTCGCTCGGCCCCTACTCGGCGAGGAGGTCGGGCTGTTCGGCGGTGATCTCGTCCCACATGACCTCGAAGGAGAACCGGCCGAGCTGCTCGTCGCCGAAGCCGTCGCGGGCGGCCAGCGCCTGCTCGTGGCTCATCGGCTTGGGCGTGCCGGCGGCGAGGGCGAGCAACTGCACCTGGGCGCAGCCCTCGTAGGTGAAGAACCAGTGCACGGCCTCCTCCAGGCTGCCGCCGACGGTGAGCAGGCCGTGGTGGCGCAGCAGCAGGGCGCGCTTGTCGCCGAGGCGGGCGGCGATGTCCTCGCCGTGCTCGATGCCGATGGCGGGGCCGTCGTAGTCGCCGTAGAAGACCTGGTTCTCGTAGAAGGCGCAGGACTCCTGGTCGAGCGGTTCCAGGACGCGCTCCAGGGCGCCGAGGGCCCGGGCGTGGATGGTGTGGCCGTGGGCGATCGCCTCGGCGCCGGGACGCTCGTGGATCTTGGAGTGGATGGTGAAGGCGGACGGGTTCACCTTGCCGGTGCCCTCGACGACCCGGCCGGTGGCGTCGACGCAGATCAGGTCCTTGACCGTGACCTGGTTGAAGGAGAGGCCGAAGGGGTTGACCCAGAAGCGGTCGTGGTGCTCGGGATCACGTACCGATATATGGCCAGAAATCCCCTCGGCGAAGCCGGCCTTGCCGAACAGCCGCATCGCGGCGGCGAGCCGGCGCTTGCGGTGGCGCCGCTCGTCGGCGACCGAGGCGAACTCGGCCACGGCGGGGATGGGCAGACCGGTGGCGGTGTCGGCCAGGTAGTTGTCACGGAGGTCGGTCGTCACGTGTGTGCCCTCTTGTGGTCGGTGGCGGGCGGACGGGGTGATCTTGGCACGGGACACCGCCACCGAAGAGGGCAAAAGGGGCGTACCAACCTTGCACAATGCCGCAATGCATGGATGTGCACGCTTATTCATGCGAAACCACCCTTTGCCGGACAGAGGCAAAGGGTGGTTCGCGCACCGTGCGGGGGCCGTTGGACGCGGCCGTCGCGCGCGGCCGTCGCGCGCGGCCGTCAGCCGGCCGGTGTGTGGTGCCAGGCGTCGGCCTGGGTGAAGGTCACGCCGGTGTCCAGGGCCGTGAAGTGCTCCCGGCCGCAGTGGATCTTGCCTGCCTCGTCGGGGCGCAGCAGGGTGTCCTGGAGGGTGCCCTTGGTCTCTATCACCAGGTAGAGGTGGCGGTGACCGTCGGAGGTCTCGCGCACGATGGCCCAGTCCGGGTTGTAGGCGCCCAGCGGGGTCGGGATGCGGAACCAGGACGGCAGCTTGGTGTAGAGGACGACGCTGTCGTCCTTCTCCATGTCCTCGACGAAACGCCGCTCGGTGTCGGAGTCGTAGCGGACCTCCTCGTACACGCTGCGCTCCGCGCGCATCAGGTTCCGGTCGAGGTAGCCGTGGAGCTCTTCCTCCTCGAAGAGTTCCTGGGCGTAGAACTCGCTGTCCGCCAGTCGTACGTACTTCACGCCGTCGACCAGCATCCGGCGCTTGGTGGACGTGATCGCCTCGGCCACGAGGTCGATGAACTCCTGGGGGTTGACACGGAAGTCGGCGAGGCGGCCGCTCTCGGAGAGGATGCGCTGGACGGTGCGCCGGGTGAGCCGGGTGCGCTCGACGAGCTCGCCGAGGATGTCCGGGAGCGGGATGTCGCCCTGGTCGACGTGGACGGGTGACGAGGTGCTCTCGCCCGTCATGGACAGGCCGGCCTCGGTGATGACCACCTGGGCCTTGCGCCAGCGCATGCGCGCCGGGGCGACCGGGCGCGCCGCGCGGACGCCCCGGACGCACTCCGCGACCAGTCGCTCGACGTCGAAGTCGACCCGGTAGGTGGTGCGGTACTTGATCCGCTCCCACAACTCCCGGAACGCCTCGCTCTCGAAGACCTGCTTGCGCACCTTGACCGTGCGCTTGTCGTCCCGGTTGGTGACCTTCAGACCACGGGCGCGCCTGGTGAGCAGCTCGGCGACCTGGGCGGTGAGCGGCTCGAATCCGGGCGGCAGGGCGAAGGTGTCCTCGGCCACGGCCCGCGACAGCGCCTCGGCGTCGATCCTGCCCGTGGCCTGGACGTAGCCCTCGGCCCGGAGGTGCGCGAAGAGCCGCTCGGAGGCCTCGAACCCGAGCGGGACGGCGGGGTCGCCGGGAGACGGCAGGCCGGCGAACTGGTGCGCCTCCACGACGCCGAAGCGGATCTTGTCGTGCTTCTCCAGCTCCGTCTGGAGCTCGGCCGCGAACTGTTCGTAGCTCTCGGAGGCGATCACCGTGAGGGTGTTGACGTCGAAGCCCGGCACCCGGTGGCCGTCCTTGTCGACGGCGAGGCGCAGGCCGCGGCCGATGGTCTGGCGGCGCTGGCGTTCGGTGCCCATCTCGCGGAGGCTGCAGATCTGGAACACATTGGGGTTGTCCCAGCCCTCGCGCAGCGCCGAGTGGGAGAAGATGAACTTCAGCGGCTCCTCCAGGCTCAGCAGCCGCTCCTTGTCCCGCATGATCAGGTCGTACGCCCGCTCCGCGTCCGCGCCGTCCTGGCCGCGTCCCTCGCTGACGTCCTTCCAGGTGCCCTTCTTGTCGCGGGCGAAGTAGCCGTCGTGCACGGCGGCGGCCTCGGTCGCGAGGTCGGCCTCCCCCAGCAGCGTGGAGTAGCGGGAGTGGTTCCGCAACCGCTCGTACTCCTCCTCGAAGATGCGCGCGTAGTCGCCCTTGACGGGCTTTCCGTCGTCCCCGTACGCCCGGTAGCGGTCGACGCGGTCGACGAAGAAGAGGCTGAGCACCTTGATGCCCTTGGGGCGCAGCCGCACCTCCTTGTCGAGGTGCTCCCGGATCGTCCGGCGGATCATCTGCCGGGCCTTCTCCAGCCGCGGGATGTCACCGTGGGACTCGCCGATGCCGAGGCGGACGCTGACGCCCCCACCGCGCAGGTGCAGGAACTCCTGCCCCTTGGTCCTGTTGATCTCGCCGATCTGGAGCCCCTCGTAGATGCCCCGGCCGGTGACCGCGTCGAGCAGGTCGCCGTGGCGGACGACGACGCCGGCCCGCCGTACGCCGCCGCTCCTGGTGGCGACGTCCAGCTCGACGGTGGCGGACAGGTCGTTCTTCCGGGTGCTCACGGCTTCGAGCCGGACATACGGGCGGCTGTGGGCGTTCTCGACGGAGCCGCCGGCGACCTCGATCTGCTTGACCAGGCCCGCCTGGTAGGCGTCGATGGCGTCGAGCTTGTAGACCATGTCGTACGCGTCGGCGTGCGTGGCGGAGTACCGCAGGGTGAACAGCGGGTGCATCGCGGCCAGGGCTTCCCTGCCCTTGCCGCTGAGGCCGCCGTCGACGCTCTGCGGCTCGTCGACGACCAGGATGGGCCGCGTCTGCCGGATCAGGTCGATCGGGGCGTCGCCGCCGGTCTTCTCGCTCGGCTGGTAGATGAGGGCGGTGTCCTTCTTGTTGATGGCCGCCACCGTGGTGATCATCACCTCGATGCCGGTGCTGTACGCGAAGTTCCGCACCTCCCCGAGCTGCCCGGAGTCGTACATGAAGTAGGTGAGCGGCGTCCCGTCGTAGAGGGCCTTGAAGTGCTCCTCCATGATCTGGAGGGACTTGTTGACGCCTTCCTTGATCGCTACCGAGGGCACGACGATCACGAACTTGGTGAACCCGTAGTGCTTGTTCAGCTCGTAGATGGTCCGCAGGTAGACGTACGTCTTGCCGGTGCCCGTCTCCATCTCGACCGTGAAGTTCAGGTCGTCCGGGTCGGGGTCGGCCGAGGGCGCGAGGCCGCCGCGGAGCTGGACCGCGCGGAGGTTCTCGCCGAGCTGCTCGGGCAGCAGGGTGAGCCTGTTGGCGAGCCCTTGCGCGGGGGTGAACAGGTCGGTGCGGCGCTCGCTCACGGTGAACAGGCTCTGCCCGGTCTCCTGCCCGTGGAAGAGGTCACGGACCGCTTCGATCGCCTTGACCTGGTGGTCCAGCCCGGCGTTGAAGTGGAGTCTGAGGTTGGTCATGTCAGCTCCCGGCGCCTACAGGCTCTTGACGATGGCGAAGTCGTACTGGTCGAGGATCGCCGTCATGTTCGCCTTGGCCACGTCGTCCCGGAAGGCGGTGTCCTTGAAGTACACGGACACCTCGCCCACCGGGTCCAGTTCCTTGCGCCAGTCGGCGATCCCGTGCGCGACGGCCTCGACGCGGTGGCGGCTGATGGCGTCAGCGGGGGGCAGGCAGGCGAACAGCAGCCCGTGGCCGGTGCTGTGGACGGCGATGCCGCCGAAGGTACGGGTCTCGACGGGGAGGGAGAGGTCCAGGCCCCGGCTGAGGAGGAGTTCGTAGAGCACGTCCTCCTCGGTCCGGCCGTCCACGATGTTGTCGACGAGCTCCAGGGTCTGCTGCTCGGCGTCCTGGCGGCCGGTGTCCCAGCGGACGATGCCGGATTCGCCGAGCGCGAAGGAACGGAAGCCCCGGTCGGGGGCGCCGGGTACGGCGGCGGCGGCCGCGCGCAGCCGGGCGCGGGTGACGTCGGCGACGGTGGGGTGGTCGTCGTAGCCGGTGCGCTCGGGGATCTGGACCAGGAGGTAGCGCCGGTTGCCGCCGTCCTCGGCGTTGGCCTGGAGGACGGCGTCGCCGGTGGTGCCGGAGCCGGCGAAGAAGTCCAGGACGATGTCCTCGGTGTCCGGCCTGGTGGCGAGGGTCAGGATGCGGCGGATGAGCCTGGTCGGCTTGGGGGTGTCGAAGACGCTGTCGGAGGACGCGAACGTCACCCGCTCCAGCAGCTCGCGCTTGGCGTCCTGATTGTGGCCGACTTCCGTGTAGGGCCAGAAGGTCTGCGGAATGCGGCCCTGCTTGACCTCGGACAGGAAGCGCTTGACGGCGGGACTGTTGTTTCCGTCCCTGCCCCACCAGATGCGGTTGTCCGCCTCCATCTCCCGCATCGTCTGCTCGGAATACCGCCAGTACGTCCCGGGTGGCGGTCCTTCGATGACGCGGCCGCCGGGGGTGGTGATGGGGTAGGTGCCCTTGCTGTAGTAGTTGCGGGCGGTGAAGTTGTCGGCCTTCCAGGGCCCTCGCGGGTCGTTGTCGGGGTTCTTGTACGCGGCGTTCTGCTCGTCCGTGCGCGGCAGCAGCCCCGGTGTCCAGGCGTCGGCGTCCCGCGCGTACACCAGGATGTAGTCGTGGTCCTCGGAGAAGTGCCGGGCGCTGTTCTTGGGGGAATAGACCTTCTGCCAGATCACTGAGGCGATGAAGTTCTCCGGGCCGAAGATCTCGTCCATGACGGCCCGCAGGTTGTGCACCTCGTGGTCGTCGATCGAGATGAAGACGACACCGTCCTCCCGCAGCAGGTTGCGGGCGAGGAATAGGCGCGGGTACATCATGTCCAGCCAGGCGCTGTGGTAGCGGCCCGAGGTCTCGGCGTTGGTGCTGCGCCGGGCGCCCTCCCCATCCAACTGGCCGGTGAGCCGCAGGTAGTTGCGCACACCGTCCTGGAAACTGTCCGGGTAGATGAAGTCCCGGCCGGTGTTGTAGGGCGGGTCGATGTAGATGAGCTTGACCTGGTTGGCGTAGCTCTTCTGGAGGAGCTTGAGGACTTCGAGGTTGTCGCCCTCGATCACCACATTGCCGGTGGTGTCCCAGTCCACGCTGTCGGCGGGCCGGGGCAGGAGGGTTCCGCTGCTGCGCAGCCGGGCCACCTCCGCCGCCCGCCTCTTGCCGTGCCAGGTGAGTCCGAACTTCTCCTGGCTTTCGGACACCGCCGCGCCCAGGAGTTCCCTGAGGACGTCGAAATCGAGACCGTCCTCGGAGAAGGCGCTGGGGAACAGCTTCCTCATCCGTTCGACGTTCTCGCCCACCAGGTCCATCGACCTGGTCTCGGGATCGCCCGACCGCACCCGCCGCATCGACACCGTGTCGTCCGCCATTCCTGTCACTCACAACTCCTCGCGCCGCTCGCGCAGTTCCGCACGCACGGCCTTGATCCGGGCGTTGAGGCGAACCTGACGGGCCATCTGCCGTTCCTTGCGGGCCGCGGCCACCAGCCGTGCGAGTTCCGCCTCCAGCCGTCCGGTCTCCAGCAGGGCGCGGCGCCGCCTGTCGGTCTCCTCGGGCGAGCCCGCCGGACGGAACTCCCCCGTCGCCGCCGCCACCCGCAGCGCAACCGTACAGTCGATCCACCCCTGATACACCGCCAGGAGGTCCTGCTGCGGCTGCCGTTCCAGTGCCAGGGCCCGCAGGAACTCACCGCGCGGGCCGCCGGGGGCGGGGACGGGGACCGACAGGACCTCGCCGTCGAGCACCGCCTTGTCCGTCCGGCCCCGGGCGATGCGCTTGAGGGCCAACGAGACGGTGAGGCCGTCACCCTGTTCGGTGATCAGCACGAGGGGGTACGGGATGGCGCGGTGCACGAGCTCGTCGAGGCGGGCGGCCGGGGCACCGGGGCGCAGGCGCAGCGTCATCGCCTGGAGCTCGGGGACGAGCCGGGTGCCGTCCGGGGAGCTGTGGGCGGGGATGCCCACTTGGGTGGGCCTGACGGCCGCGGCCCACCGCAGGGTGTCGATGCCCTCCTGTATGCGCCGGCGGTCGGCGGCGGCGAATCCGCCGTGTTCGACGAGTTGCGTCTTGGGCACGCGTACGCCGACGGCGCACTCGTCCGGCAGTCCGAGGGCCGCCAGGACGTCCTCGGCGCTCACCCCGCCGCCTTTGTGTTCGCGGTGTCCGCCGCGTCCGGCAGGACCGCGAGGAAGGCGACCACCTCGAAGTCGTCCACGCCGGCGAAACCGCCGCCCGTGGCCGTCGTACCGTCCAGGCTGAACAGGCTCGCCACCGAGCGCTCGGCCTCCTTGCCGGTGAGGGCGCGTACGGCGGACGCCAGGGCCCGGCGGGGGACGCGCATGTCGGCCCCGTGACGGGTGGCGGCGTCGAACCGGGCGCACAGGCCGGGGTCCGCCTCGTCCTGACCGGCGCAGACGCGACGCAGCCGGTCCAGCACGTGCTTGCTCTGGCTGGGGCCGAGCAGGACGGCGCCGTCGTCGCCGATGTGTACGACGCAGTGGGGGGCGAGCGGGTCGCCCGAGGCCCGCGCCCGCTCGGCCGCGGCGCCTTCGGCGCGGAGGCACAGGATGACGCCGGGCGGTACGCCGCCGGCCGGGTCCGCCGCGGTGACGGCGTGGACGCCGAGGGGCTCGGCCTCCAGGGCGCCGGGGTGGCCGGACGCGTAGTCGGCGAGGTCGATCCGGAGGTCGGTGAGGGTCAGGTCGGCGATCGAGACACCGGAGGAGAGGTCCTCCAGGTCGATCGGGGAGTCCTGGAGCTTGAGCAATTGCGTACGGCGGTATTCGAGGTCGTTCATCGGGTCACCGCTCTGCGACCGGATGATGTTCTCCTCGCCCGTCGCCGAGACGTCCAGCAGCACCATGCGGCCGCTGACGCGCCGCTCCAGGTCGATGTACTCCTCCAGGTCCATCCGGGGCCAGAAGTTGACGAGCTGGATGGTGTCGTTGGCGGAGCCGAGACGGTCGATGCGGCCGAACCGCTGGACGATCCGTACCGGGTTCCAGTGGATGTCGTAGTTGACCAGCCAGTCGCAGTCCTGGAGGTTCTGGCCCTCGGAGATGCAGTCGGTGGCGATCAGCAGGTCCAGTTCCCCTTCGGCGGCCAGGTCCGCCGGCCGCTGCCGGGAGCGGGGGGAGAACGCCGACAGCAGGGAGCCGAGGTCACGCCCGAGAGCGGGTGACGTGGACCGGTTGCGGCCCGAGCCGGTGATGAGGCCGGTGTCGATGCGGTGGGTGGTCCGTGCCCAGGGGGCGAGCTGCTCGTACAGGTACGCCGCGGTGTCCGCGAACGCGGTGAACACGATGATCTTGCGGTTGCCGGGGTTGATGGGGTCGCTCACCTTGGCGCTGATCATTTGCCGCAGCTCGGCGAGTTTGGCGTCCCGGTCGGCGGTCACCTTCATGGCGCCCTCCAGCATGCCGGTGAGCCGGTCCCGGTCCTCGCGGAGGTCCTGCCGCCACTTGATCAGGTCCATGTCCCCGATGAGGACCTTGACCTTCCCCCCGATGAGGAGGTCCTCGTACCTGGCGTCCTCGCCCTCGATGTCGCCGGGGCTCAGCTCCCGTACGTCGGTGTCGTGGCGGTCGATGGCGGCCAGCCGCTGCTCCACGTCGGCGAGCTGGCGGGAGACCGTGAGCCGGAAGGACTCCACGGAGCTCTCCAGCCGTTTGAGGATGTTGACCCGCAGCAGGTTGACCAGGCTGCGTTCGCGGTCGGCCTGCTGGAAGGTGCCCTTGCCGCCGCTGAGACGGGTGCTGTACTTGGCGTCGTACTCGGCCCGCCTGTGCGGGAGTACGTACTGCAAGGGCGAGTACGCGGCCAGGTTGAGCCGCCGGATCTCGTCGTTGAGCTCCTTGATCGGGCGGAAGTCGCCGCGGACGTCGATGTCGCAGGAGATGTTGACGGGCTTGCGGCGCTCCGGGAACCGGCCCGTCTCGTCGGTTCCGTAGTACTTCTCGACATGGCGGCGGGAGCGGGCGATGGTGAGCATGTCGAGCAGCGCGAAGTAGTCGAAGCCGAGCATGTCGATCAGCCGGGCGGGGGTCCGCTCGGCCGCGTTGAGTTCCTGCCACTTGTTGAACTGCTTCTGCGCCTTGCGGGTCGTCTCGCCGATGCCGGCGATGCCGTGGGCGGCCAGGGCGGTGTCGTCGTTCCCGGTGGCGAACGCGATCTGGTTGCGCAGGTCGGCCAGGCGGTTGTTGACGGGCGTCGCGGAGAGCATCAGGACGCGCGTTCGGACGCCCTCGACGATGATCTGCCGCATGAGCCGGTCGTAACGCGTCTCCCCGCCGCTCTTCGGTGAGTGGGCGTTGCGGAAGTTGTGCGACTCGTCGATGACGACGAGGTCGTAGTTGCCCCAGTTGACGTGCTCCAGGTCGATGTCACCGGACATGCCGCGGTCGCGGGAGAGGTCGGTGTGGTTGAGCACGTCGTAGTGGAAGCGGTCGGCGGCGAGGATGTTGCGGCGGTCGTTGGCCACGTACATCGTCCAGTTGTCACGCAGCCGCTTGGGGCACAGGACCAGCACCCGGTCGTTGCGCAGCTCGTGGTACTTGATGACGGCGAGTGCCTCGAAGGTCTTACCCAGGCCGACGCTGTCGGCGATGATGCAGCCCCCGTACCGGTCGAGCTTGTCGATGGCACCGACGACACCGTCGCGCTGGAACTTGTACAGCTTGTTCCACACGACCGTGGACCGGATGCCGGTGGCGGCGTCGACGACGTCGTCCTCGCTGAGTTCTCCGCCGGACGCGCTGAAGAGGTGGTGCAGCATCAGGTGGTAGATCCGGGCCGGTGAGCGGTACGCGGCCAGCTCGCGCAGCCGGCCGGCCAGGGCGCCGGCCGCCGCGTCGCCGCCGTCGGGCGTCTGCGCCCAGACGTTCTCGAACCAGGTGGCGAACAGCTCGCTCTCGGCGGGGTTCTCCGAGGCGTTGATCAGGCCCATGGGGTTGCCGGGGGTGGTACCGAGGCCGGCGGTGCTGAACGCGAGGGTGCCGGTGGCCGTCCGCAGCGGCTTGCCGTCCTCGTCCCGGACGACGACCGTGCCCTGTGGCAGCGTGCTCCCGGCCCGGCGGATCAGCGCCCCGGCGGTGAGCCAGTCGGCGCACCGGCCCGCGAGCCAGCGGGAGCGCAACTGGTTGCGGGCGGCGCGGTCGCCGCCGTCACCGAGGAGTCGGAGGTCGGTGTCGTCGCTGGGCAGCAGCAGGCGGGTGGCGCCGAGGCGGTTCAGTTCCTCGCGTAGTTCGGCGAAGGCGAAGAGCGAGAACTCCGGGGTGGCGAGGTCCAGTCGGCCACCCGCGCGCAGGGCCGGCCTCATCAGGTCGATGAGCCTGTCATTGCCGCGATTGCCGACGATTCTCATGCGCGTTCCCCCAGCGTTGACGACGCGTCAAAAGCTAGCAGCGCGCGCTTCCCTCGTGGGTGGCGCGGAGCGGGTGCGTGGGGGGTTGGGAAGGAGGCCGTCCGATCGGGGCGGCCCGCCTCCCGGGACGCCCTTCGGGCGTGGGGAGTGGGGGGTGTGGGGCTCAGTCCTGGCCGGCCTCGAGGAGGTCGGACTGGGCCAGCAGGTAGGCCAGGTGGGCCCGGCTGCGGCCGCCGAGGAGGTCGGAGGCCTTCTTGATGTGGGTGGAGACGGTACGGGGGCTGACGCCCAGCCGGCTGGCGATCGCCGCGTCGGTGTAGCCCTCCACCATCAGGCGCAGCACGGCGCGACGGGTCTCGTCCGTCATGAGCGGGGGGCGGACGTACTCCTGGGTGATGCTGACGGCTTCGCCGCGCGCCCAGGCGTGTTCGAAGACCTTGGCGAGGTAGTGCACTATCGCTGGGTGGTCGATGGCCAGGGCCGCGGTTCTGAGCTCGTGGCGTGGATCCGGTATGAAGGCCGTCGTGCGGTCATAGATGATCAGGCGGTCGAACACCTCGTTGAGCGTGCGGAATTGCGCACCGGATGCGGTGGCCTGCTCGATGTAGGCGAGGGTGGGGCCGTGGGCGCGCACGGTGTGCTGGTAGAGGGTGCGCTGCTTGACGCCGCGCCGGTGCATGGAGAGGACCCGGGAGAGCGAGCGGGCGAGCGACGCCGGGTCGCGGCGGCCGCCGGGCTGGCAGGTCAGCAGTTCCTCACGGCAGTTGTCGGCGGCCTGTTCCAGTGCGGCGCGTATGACGTCCTCTCCCTGGAGCAGCCGTACGGGGGCGGTGGAGACGGCCTGTCGGGCGGCGGAGTAGACGTCCTCGGCCGATGCGATCGAGTCACTGATCGCCGCCAGGGTTTGCTGGTGCGCGAGCATGGCGCGCTCGACGGGGCGGGTGAGTTCCCGCCCGGCTATGTCCGGGGGGACGGCCGCGAGCAGTGTGGGGGTTTCGGCCACTGGCCGTAGAAGCCCCAACCGGAGCAGACATTCGGGCACATCACCCGATATCGGACCATGAGCCAGCGCGCGACGGTAGATCTCCAGACCGCGATCACAGAGCCTGACGACGTTCGAATGCGGGGCTAAGTCCGAGTTCCTGCACATTTGACACTCCTTCCGATTCTTGCATTGCGTGATCATGATGCTACTGAACGACCCTTTCCTGTAGTGCGGTGCGGCATATTTCTGAGGGCGGAAGGGCCAAGGGGCCTTTCAGCCAGGGGAGGGATTGTGAACCGCACGAGAGAGGCCGGGCGCCTGTTCGGGCTTCCGGCTCTGGCACTGCTTCTCGGGCTCTTCACGTACTGCGTGGGGGGCGGAAGCGAGGCATCCATTTCCGCCACGAACCAGGTCGTGGCGTTGACGGAAGACGACGAATGGGGTCCCTGACCCGCCTAGCGGCGTCGGATTTCCCGACAGGGCGTCAGATTTCCGGGAGATGAATTCGGGGAGTCGTTGATTCACCCGAATCGAGGGGGCTCTTCTTGATGAGTACGGACAAGAACGGGGAAACGGTCGGCATCCTCCTCGCGGGGGGCCGGGGCGAGCGGGCCAAGCCCATCACGCTCAAGTCCCCGGACCACATCCGCAGCAAGGCGCTGATCCCGTTCGCCGGGCGCCGCCTCGTGGAGTGGGTGGTCGACGCCTGCCGCGAGCAGGGCATCCGCCGCTTCTACGTGGTGACCCACGGCCTGGAGAACCGTACCCAGATCAAGCTCCTGCTCGGCCACGGTGAGCGCTACGGAGTGGACATCACCTACTCCCGCTCCCGCTTCGACCGGTACAACGTCGGCTCGGCCGGCGCCACCCTGCACAACCTCGAACAGTGGGACGTGCAGGGCCGCGCCCTGGTGCTCCCCGTCGACTCCCTCTTCGACTTCGACCTGGGGGCGATGGAGGCGGCGCACGCCGAGCGCGGCGCCCTGGTGACCGTGGCCGCCGTGCGGCGCACGGCCGACGAGATCGCCGGCAAGTACGGGGTCATGCGCACCGACGAGGGCGGCCTGGTCCAGGGCTTCGTCGAGAAACCGGACCGGGCCCGGCTCGGGGAGCTGTTCCCGCGCACGGCGGTGGACCCGGGGGTCACCCTGCCCACCAACGCGGGGATGTACCTGGTGGACTGCGCCCGGCTGCGGCTGCTCGCCCGGGAACCGGAACTCTTCCGGCAGAGCTACCAGCGGCTCGACTGGGGCCAGGACCTGCTGCCGTGGCTGGCGGCCCGTGGGCTGCCGGTGGCGGCCCACTCCATCGGGCGGCTCGGCGACCTGGGCAACGTACCGGACTACCTGCACACCCTGGGGCTCGTGCTCGACGGCGCGTACGAGCAGATGAACCGGCTGATGAGGCTCCCCGACGTCGCCTCGCCGCGCTGCTGGATCCATGAGAGCAGCCTGCGGACCAAGGACGACGTCACCGGCACCACCCTCGCCCAGAAGATCGACGAGGGCTCGGTGGTGATCGGACCGGGGGTCAGGATCGGCCGCGAAGTGGAGATCGGACCCGGCGTGCGGCTGGATCACGCGGACATCGGCGACGGGGCCGAGGTCCGCGAGGGCGCCGCCGTGGTCCGGTCGGCCGTCGGAGAGTCCGCCGTCGTCGGCGCGTACGCCGAGATCGAGGACTCCTACATAGGACCCATGGCCGAGGTCTGCTCGGAGCGGACCCGGCCGGCACGGCTCGAACGTTTCTCGGCCATCGGCGACGGCGCCATGCTCTGGCCGGGGTCACGGTTCTGCGGGGTGAGCGTCTACCCGCGGCTCAGGGTGCCCGCGATGACCGGGGTGCCCGCGGAAACGGAACTCAAGAGCGCCGACGACATCCTCAACTGGGTGTAGCGGCGGCGGATCAGTCCTGGAGGGGACCATGCGGAGTCCCATTGCGGTTATCGGAGGGGCGGGCCGGCTGGGCAGTCTGGTCACCCGCCGCCTGCTTCAAGAAGGCACCCGGGTACGGGTGGTGAGCCGGCATCCGGAACGCGGCCGGCTGCCGCTCGGAGTGGAGGAGCACCGCGCCGACGTGCGGTACGCCGACTCGCTGGCCACCGCGCTGCGCGGCTGCGCGGGCGTGGTGTTCAGCGTCGAGCCGGGCACGGCCGACTCGGGTCCCGACAGCCCCGAGACGACCATGTACGACGGGGTGCGCAATGTGCTGGCCGCGGCCACCGAGCACGGTGAGCGGCCGCACTTCGTGCTGGTCAGCCAGATCTTCGTGACCCGGCGCGAACACCCCATGAACGCCTACGGAAGGCTGCTGGACTGGCGGCTGCGCGGCGAGGACGCCGTACGCGAGTCGGGGCTGCCGTACACGGTCGTACGCCCGAGCTGGCTGACGGACGAGAGCTTCGCGGGCAACCGGGTGCGCCTGGAGCAGGGCGACCGGGGCGACGGCTGGGTGTCACGGACGGCGGTCGCCGAGGCGTGCGTCCAGGCGCTGAACTCGCCCGCCGCCGTGGGCCGCACCTTCGAGATGTACAACGAGCTGGGCGAGACGCCCACGGACTGGGCGCCGCTGTTCGCCCGGCTCAGCGCCGACCGGCAGCTCGAGCGCAGCCGGTAGCCACCGGCCGGTTCCCGGGGACCCACCGAGACCGACGGGGGCGGGCCGGCCCCATCCCCCGCCCCCGTCATCACCCCCCGTCGCCGTCGTCCCCCGAGGCGACGGGGCCGGACCCGGGGCCGGTGAGGCGTGCGGAGTGCCGTTCCCTGATCCCGCCGCGCACCGGCCCCGGAGTCCGCTTCCGGCATTTCCCTTCCGCCGTCCCCGAGTTGCGGGAAAAAACCGGCTGGCCGATTTGCTCCGGACAAACGTAGACTTCTGTGGAGAGAGCTGGGTAACGGTCGTGGAACAAGACCTGAATATGCCCGAGGATTTTTCCCCCGCGATATTCACCGAGTTCCTCGCTCGGACACTCGCTTCCATTCCCAGGAGCGATCAGCGCCGCTGGGGCGAGCTGTATGTGCGGGGCCTTCTCTCGGTCGACGGAAAGAAGACCATGCGGGCCCTCGCCAGCAATGCGGGCGGCGGCGTCGAACAGAGCCTTTACCAATTCATCACCAAGTCGCCGTGGGACTGCGTCCCGGTGCGGCGGGAAATGGCGCGCCACCTCCACCAGCACACCGAGCCGCGCGCCTGGGTGGTGCGCCCGCTGGTGATCACCAAGGTGGGACAGCACTCCGTCGGCGTGGAGCGGCAGTTCGTGGCCCAGCTCGGCCGGATCGTCAACTGTCAGCAGGGCATGGGCCTGTGGCTCGCGTCCGACCAGCTCAGCAGCCCCGTCGACTGGTGGCTGGCGCTGCCCGAGTGCTGGACGGAGGAGCCCGAGATGCGACGGCGCGCCTCCATCCCGGAGCACGTCGGGTCCTGCCCGCCGGAGCAGTGCGCCATCGGCTCGGTGGCCCGGCTGACCGACGAGTGGGGCATGCCCGCCCGGCCCGTGGTGATGGACCTGCGCGACACCGGCCCCCACCCCGTCTGCGCCGAACTGGCCGAGCGCCAGATCCCGTTCGTCGTACGGGTCGATCCGGCCAAGTCGCACACGGCCGTCGAACCGCTGCGGCCCGCCGGCCGGAGCGCCACCGGTGCCCCGGGCGCCGGGCCTTCGGCGGCGGCCCCGGACGGCGGCCTGGCGGGGGCGCTGAGCCGCAACCGGATGCCCGTCGAGTGGCTCGACCACCGCACCGGCGTGGTGCGCGCCACCTCCGTCGGCTCCGCCCGGGTGCGCCTGCGCTCCCCCGGCGGCGGCCGGGGCGACCGGCAGGACCTGGTCCTGCTCGGGGCGTGGGGCAAGGCGGGACGGCGGGCGCCGAGCGAGTACTGGCTGTCCAACCTGTCCCGGCCCCGGCTCGGGACCGTCTACCGCACCGCGATGCTCAGCCGGCGCGTGGAGCGCGACCAGGCGGAGGTGAGCGACCGGCTCGGCCTGCGTGACTTCGAGGGTCGTTCGTTCCGCGGCTGGCACCACCACATGACCATGGTGTCCCTCGCGCACGCGATCACCATGCTGTCCCGGGCGGACCGAGGTCCCCTCCCGGAGTCCTCCGTCCCCCGTAGCGCGAAGGTGTCCGCCGCATGACCGTGTCCCCGTCCTCCGACGTGACCGAGACCGGGCGGACAGCCGCCGACCTGCACCGCCTGCTGCCCGACTGGCTGGCCCGGCAACGCTGGTTCGGCGGCAAGGACTGGGCCGCGCCCGACGTGGAGCCCGTCCTGGTCGAGACCCTGTGCGCGGCCGGCCCCCCGCTGCTGCTGGTCGTCGTGCGCACCGAGCACGACGAGTGGTACCAGCTCCTCGTCGGGATGCGCGACACGGTGCCGGCGGAGCTGGCCGACGCGGTCATCGGGCCGAGCGGCGGCGCGCTGCTGTACGAGGCGACCGGCGACCCCGAGCTGATGGGGCGGCTGCTCGCCCGGATCGCGGCGGGCGGGGCCACGGGCCGGGTGGAGTTCCACCGCGCGCCCGGTGCCGACATCCCGGCCGGGCTGCCGGCGGCGGTGCTCACGGCCGAACAGTCCAACACCTCCATCGCGTTCGGCGGCCGGATGATGCTCAAGGTGCTGCGGCACGTCGTCCCCGGCCCCAACGCCGAGGTGGAGATGCTGGCCGCGCTCCGGCGCGCGGGCGACGTGCCGAGCGCGGCGCCGCTCGGCTGGGTGCGGACGTCTCCGTCGGCTCCCGGCGGGGAGATCACGCTCGGCATCCTCCAGGAGTTCGTGCCCAACCGGGGCGACGGCTGGGCCATCGCGGTCGAGGAGGCCCGCGCCTGCGTGGTCGGCGAGTGCGAGAGCGTCGCCCCGCTCGGCGGCTTCGCCGAGGAGGCGCACGGGCTCGGCCGCGCCACCGCCCGGGTGCACGCGGCGCTCGCGGAGCAGTTGGAGACCCGGGAGCTGGGCCCGGCGCAGGTCGACGACCTGGTGGGCGTGCTGACCGGGCGGCTGGAGGCGGCGCTGGACCAGGTGCCGTCCCTGCTGCCGTTCGCCCGCCAGTTGCGGGCCGTGCACCAGGACCTCGGGGAGGTCGCCAAGCGCGGCAACGCGCCGCTGCTGGTCCAGCGCGTCCACGGCGACCTGCACCTGGGGCAGACGCTGCGTGCGGCGGACGGCTGGGTGGTGATCGACTTCGAGGGCGAGCCGGGGCAGCCGGAGACGGAGCGGCGGCGGCTCCAGCCCGCGCTGCGCGACATCGCCTCGATGCTGCGGTCCTTCGACTACGCCGCCCACCACGCGCTCGCCGCCGTCCTGGGCGTGCCGCCGGGCGAGCAGTCGCCGCAGAACGTGCACGGCACACGCCTGGCCCGCCGCGCATCGGCGTGGGCGGTGCACAACCGGCGGGCGTTCTGCGCCGGTTACGCGGCCGCGGGCGGTGCCGACCCGCGCAGCCAGCCGGTGCTGCTGCGCGCCTTCGAGGCCGACAAGGCCGTGTACGAGGCGGTGTACGAGGCCCACAACCGCCCCGAGTGGCTGTCCATCCCGATGACCGCGGTGCGCCGACTGGCGGTCCGGCAACGCCCGGCGGGGTGAGCGCCGTGGACGTACCCCTCCCGGAGGCGGCCGACGTCGCCGTCGTCGGCGGTGGGCCCGCCGGGCTGTCGGGGGCGATCTACCTGGCCCGGTACAACCGCCGGGTGCTGGTCTTCGACACCGGTCACGGCCGCTCCACCCACCACCAGGTCAACCACAACTACCTGGGGTTCCCCGACGGCATCGCCACCGTCGACCTCCGCCGGCTGGCCGTCGAGCAGCTCGCCCGGTACGACAACGCGCGCGTCGTCCACCACCTGGTCACCGCCGTCGAGGGCGACGCGGAGCGCGGGTTCACGCTGCGCTCCCAGGGGCACCGCTGGCGGGCACGCGCCGTGCTGCTGGCGACCGGGGTGCTGGACCACTTCCCGCACTTCCCGGGCTGGCGCTCGTACGTGGGCCGGTCGATGTTCTGGTGCATCACCTGCGACGGGTACGAGAACCGCGGCCGCGACATCCTCGTCGTGGGCCACACCGACGCCGCCGCCGGCGAGGCCATGCAGCTCCACGCCCTGACCGACCGGGTGCGGCTGCTGACCAACAGCCACCGCGACGACATCAGCGAAACGTTCCGCCGCAGACTCGCCGGCGCCGGTATCGAGGTGATCCACGACCGGATCGGGGAGGCGGAGGGCGAGGACGGGCAACTGCGCGCCGTCGTCACCCGGGGCGGGCTGCGGCTCGGGCTCGACGCGCTCTTCTCCATCCAGGGCGCCACCCCCGAGACCGCGCTCGCCCGCGCCCTCGGCGTACGCCTGAACGAGGCCGGCTACATCGCGGTCGACTCCGAGCAGAAGACGTCGGTGTCCGGCGTGTACGCGGCCGGGGACGTCACCTCCCTGCATTCCCACCAGGTGGCCGCGGCCGTGCACGAGGGCGCGCAGGCGGCCTCCGCCGCGCATTACTTCCTCCATCCGCCGGAGCTCAAAGCCGAGTGACCGAACTTCAGTTCAGGAAGTCGGCGGAGGTTCTTTGCTCCGCGCACGGACGGCCGCCAATGATGGCGGAGCACCCTCCCGGAAATGTGGCCTTTCCATGCCGGGCCATGCCGCGGGGCCGAAAAGGAGAGTTATCGATGATTCATCAGTTCATTCTGGCGGCACCCAAGCCGGGAATGACCGCCCAGGAGTTCCAGGACTACTGGGTGGACGTCCACGCGGTGAAGTACGCCGCGAAAATCCCGCAGATCCGCAAGTACATGGTGGACACCCGGATCGAGACCGGCGCCGACCTCGGTACGCCGGCCCTGCCCCACCAGGGCATCGCCGAGATCTGGCTGGCCAACGGCGAGGAGCAGTTGGCGTCGCTCCAGACGGAGGAGTTCCTCCAGGGCGCCCGGCTCGACGAGCCCAACTGGGCCGCCTTCTGGCAGACGATCGTCGTCGACACCACCGCGTACGAGGTCATCCCGGGCCCCGCGCTCGCCAAGGGCCAGGACTGGGTCAAGCTCACCGTCCTGATGAAGCGCCGCCCGGGCCTGGACCTGGCGGAGTACCGCAAGCGGACGCTCGGCGCGTACGCCTCCGTCGTCGGCGCCACGCCGGGCCTGCGCCGCTACCTGCACGCGCACACCGTGGACGGCGCCTACGTCTTCGGCGAGGCCGGCTTCGACAGCGTCGAGCAGCTCTGGTTCGACGACGTGGACGCGCTGAGGGAGGCGCTGCGCTCGCCGTACTTCACCGGCCAGGTCGCCGCCGCCCGCGACGAGGTCGCCGACCCGAAGTACGTGTTCTCCCTCGCCGTGAAGGAGAACTGGATCATCGGCCCCGAGGCCCGCTGACGCGCCACCGGGCGCGCCGCCGCACGCGTCGCTGATCCGCCCACCGATTACCGAAGGAGCAGGCGTGGCCAGAAGGAACGCCAAGAAGATCCTCGTGATTCTGTCGGAGTACGGCTACTGGGGCGAGGAGCTCGTCGGGCCGCTGCACCACTTCGACCAGCGCGGTTACGAGGTCGTGTTCGCCACCCCCACCGGCAGGCAGCCGCGCGCGCTGCCGCCGAGCATGGACCCCACGTACATCGATCCACCGCTGGGCAAGTCGGTGACCTCCGAGGAGGTCGCCAAGCTCACCCGGCAGATCGACGAGTCGGACCGCATGGCCGACCCGATCGACATCTCCTCCTGGGTGCCCGAGCGCCCCTACACCGCCGACGAGGACTACCTGCGCCGGCTGGAGGCCTACCACCGGGCCGTCGACGTGGTCGCCGGGGAGCTGGAGGAGTACGACGCGCTGCTGATCGTCGGCGGCTCCGGCCCGATCGTGGACCTGGCCAACAACGAGCGGGTGCACCAGATCATCCTGGCCTTCCTGCGCGCCGACAAGCCGATCGCCGCCGAGTGCTACGGCGTCGCCCCGCTCGCGTTCGCCCGCGACTGGGAGGACCGCAAGTCGATCATCTGGGGCAAGCACGTCACCGGTCACTGCAAGGAGTACGACTACAAGGACGGGACCGGTTTCCTCGGCACCGATTTCGTCATGGGGCCGCCGCCGTATCCGCTGGAGTACATCCTGCGTGACGCCACCGGCCCGGACGGCCGCTATCACGGCAATTTCGGCAAGGAAACGTCCGTGATCGTGGACTACCCGTTCATCACCGGACGTTCGACGCCGGACTCGTATCTCACCGGCGAAAAGATCGTCGAGGTTCTCGAGGACGGGCTGCGCCGCTTCGGCTGGTAACCGTCGGAAAAATCCCGAACGAGAGAAGGAAGACATGGCCAGGCAGGGCAACGCGGCGATCATCGAGCAGTTCATCGCCGATGGAATTCCCTATATGTTCGGCAATCCAGGAACGGTCGAGCAGGGATTCCTGGACGCGCTGGAGGAGTACGACGACCTCCAGTACGTCCTGACCCTGCAGGAGACGGTCGCCGCCGGCATCGCGGACGGGTACGCCCGGGCCACCGGCCGCCCGGCGCTGCTCCAACTGCACAGCGGCGTCGGCCTCGGCAACGCGGTGGGCATGCTCTACCAGGCCAAGCGCGGCCACTCGCCGCTCGTCGTGATCGCCGGCGAGGCCGGGGTCAGGTACGACGCGATGGACGCGCAGATGGCGGCCGACCTGGTCGCCATGGCGGAGCCCGTCACCAAGTACGCGACCCGGGTCACCGACCCCGACTCGGTGCTGCGGGTGCTGCGGCGGGCCATGAAGATGGCGATGACGCCACCGCGCGGCCCGGTCTTCGTCTCTCTTCCGCTGGACGTCCTGGACGCGGTCAACACCGAGCCGGTCGTCCCGAGCACGTTCCTGGAGACCCGGGCGCTGCCGGTGCCCTCGCTGGTGGAGCAGGCGGCGCGGCTGCTGGCCGGCGCCGAGAGGCCGATCGTCCTGGTGGGTGACGGCGTCTCGGCGTCCGGCGGGCAGGCGGAGCTGGTGCGGGTGGCCGAGCAGTTGGGCGCCGACGTGTGGGGTGTGGACTTCTCCGAGGTCAACCTGGACGCCCGGCACCCGCTCTACCGCGGCCAGTTGGGCCATATGTTCGGCGAGGTCAGCCGGGCGGCGGTGAAGGACGCGGACGCGGTGCTGATCGTCGGCACGTACGTCTTCCCCGAGGTCTTCCCGGTCCTGGACAACCCGTTCCGCCAGGACGCCAAGATCGTCCACATCGATCTGGACGGGTACGAGATCGCCAAGAACCACCCGGTCACCCTCGGCCTGGTCGCCGACCCCAAGGCCACGCTCGCCGCGCTCGCCACCGAGCTGGACGGCCGGCTGTCGGCGGAGGCGCGGGCCCTGGCGTCGGGGCGGCTGGAGTCCCGGCGCCGTGGGCAGCCCGCCGGGCCGGAGGACGACGGTTCGCTGCTGCACCACTTCCTCCGTGAGCTGGCCGGGCAGGCGCCCGAGGACCTGATGGTCTTCGACGAGGCGCTGACGGCGGCCGGGCCGCTGAACGCCTACCTGCCGGGCCGGCTGCCGGGCCACTGGTTCTCCACGCGCGGCGGATCGCTGGGCGTCGGCATCCCGGGCGCCCTGGGCATCAAGCTCGCGCACCCGGACAAGACGGTGATCGGCTTCACCGGCGACGGCGGCTCGATGTACACCATCCAGGCGCTGTACACCGCCGTCCGGCACTCCATCGGCGCCAAGTTCGTGATCTGCAACAACCGCAGCTACAAACTGCTCGACCTGAACATCGAGCAGTACTGGCGGGAGCGGGACATCCCCGAGCACGCCCACCCCACGCCGTTCGACCTCTCCCACCCCGACCTCGGCTTCTGCCGGATCGCCGAGGGGTTCGGCGTCGACGCGCTGCGGGTCGAGGACCACGAGCAGGTGGCGTACGCGGTCAAGCGGATGCTCGCCGACGACAAGCCGTTCCTGATCGACCTGCGGACCACTGAAGGGGGAAACCGTGCCTGACGTTCCGGCACGCGACGGTGTGCTCACCGGGCGGAGGATCGCCATCCTCGCGGAGAGCGACTTCTACGAGCCCGAGATCGCCTACTACCGGCGCCGGTTCGCCGAGGAGGGCGCCCGGGTCGACTTCCTCACCCGGCTGTGGGGCAACAAGTCGATCACCTTCACCGGCCACGAGTACCGGGCGCCGCTGACCGTGACGCGCAGCCTGGAGGAGCTGGACGACCGGCGGCTGCGCGAGTACGGCGCGCTGATCGTGCCGTCCGGCATGGTCGCGGACCGGCTGCGCTACACCGAGGACATCGAGCGGCTCGCGCCGGCCACCGACCTGCTGCGCCGGGCGTTCGCCCGGTCGGGCGTGGTGAAGGGGATCATCTGCCACGGCATGTGGCTGGCCGCGTCCATCCCGTACGTCGTGCGCGGCCGCAAGGTGGTCTGCCACAACAACCTCATCGGCGACGTCCGCAACATGGGCGCCCACTACGTGGACCAGGACGTCGTCGTGGACGGGGACCTGGTCACCGCGCGGACGGGCGACCACTGCCATCTGTTCGCCAGGACCATCATCGACGAGCTCGTGCTGCGAGGGGCGTGAAAGCCATGACGAATGCTTCCGACACGGTGAACTTCACGTTCTCCGACACCATCGCGGGCCGGGTGACCGGTTTCGACCGCGAGGCGCGGGTGGTCACCGTCATCACGCCGGGCGGCACGGAGTTCCGGATATCCCTGGACGGCAACCCGAGCGCCGAGCTGCTGCACAACCTGGGCGAGCCGTACCAGGACGCCTCTGGCCACATCGACGACATGCTCCAGGAGGGCACGTTCGTCCTCGCGTACGGCATCTTCTACCCCACCGAGGAGCGGCTGCGGTTCGAGGCCAAGCGGCTGGTCTTCGTGGGCCGGCAGGGCGACGACTTCCGCTTCGAGGAGGCGGGCTGGTGGATCCGGCAGATCCGGGAGATCGCCGCCTTCTACCGCAAGGCCCAGTTCGGTGACGGGCCGGTCGACTTCGAGCAGTACCGCACGGAGATCCGGCTCGGCGGCGAGAAGACCGCCAGCCACGTCCAGGAGACCGACACGATCTCCCGGCTGGTGTACGGCATGGCGTCGGCGTTCCTGCTCACCGGTGACGACGAGTACCTGGAGGTCGCCGAGCGCGGCACCGAGTACCTGCGCGAGCACATGCGGTTCGTCGACACCGACGAGAACGTCGTGTACTGGTACCACGGTCTCTCCATCGACGGCGACATCGAGAAGAAGCTGTTCACCTCGGAGTTCTCCGACGACTACGACGCGCTGCCGGCGTACGAGCAGATCTACGCGCTCGCCGGGCCGGTCCAGACCTACCGGGTCACCGGCGACCCGCGGATCAGGAACGACGCCGACGCCACGATCCGGCTGTTCGACCGGTTCTACCTGGACCCGGAGCACGGCGGGTACTTCTCGCACATCGACCCGATCCTGCTCAGCCCGCACCACGAGTCCCTGGGCCCGAACAAGGCCCGCAAGAACTGGAACTCCGTCGGCGACCACGCCCCCGCCTACCTGATCAACCTCTACCTGGCGACCGGCGAAAAGAAGTACGCCGACATGCTGGAGTACACCTTCGACACCATCGTCGAACGGTTCCCCGACCCGAAGAACAGCCCCTTCGTGCAGGAGCGGTTCCACCAGGACTGGTCGCACGACACCACCCACGGCTGGCAGCAGAACCGGGCGGTCGTCGGCCACAACCTGAAGATCGCCTGGAACCTGATGCGGATGCACAGCCTGCGCCCCAAGCCCGAGTACCTGGAGATGGCCGCCTCCATCGGCGAGACCATGCCCGACGTCGGCGCCGACCGGCAGCGCGGCGGCTGGTACGACGTGGTCGAACGGATCAAGCAGGACGGCGAGGACCACTTCCGCTTCGCCTGGCACGACCGCAAGGCCTGGTGGCAGCAGGAGCAGGCGATCCTCGCGTACCTGATCCTGCACGGCATCACGGGCCGGGAGGACTTCCGCGACGAGGCGCGTGACGCCCAGTCCTTCTACAACGCCTTCTTCCTCGACCACGACGAGGGCGCCGTCTACTTCAACACCCTGGCCACCGGCCTGCCGTACCTGCTGGGTGTCGAGCGGCTGAAGGGCAGCCACTCGATGAGCATGTACCACTCGGCGGAGCTGTGCTACCTGGCCGCCGTCTACAACAACCTGCTGGTGGGCGGCAAGGCCATGGACTTCTGGTTCAAGCCCGACCCGTCCGACCTGGACGGCCGGCTGCTGCGGGTCGCGCCCGACCTGCTGCCGGCCGGCTCGGTGCGGATCGAGTCCGTCGACATCGAGGGCGAGCCGCACGCCGACTTCGACGCCGACGCCCTGACCGTGACGCTCCCCGAGACCTCGGGCCGCGTGAAGGTCAAGGTCCGGCTGGCTCCCCGGGCCCATGCGGAGGTGACCGGATGACCGTCAAGGTGAACGCGCGCTCCGAGGGCGACATCACCGTCATCGCCCTCGACGGAGAGATCAACAGCACCACCTCCGGCGGCCTCCAGGCCCAACTGCTGCCGTTCATCCGGCAGGGCGCCGAGGTGCTCGTCGACCTCACCGGGGTCTCCTACGTCTCCAGCGCCGGGCTGCGCACCCTGCTGATCGTGCACCGCCGCGCCCAGCAGCTCGACGCCCGGATCACCCTGGTCGGACTGTCGGAGGAGGTCACCTTCGTCATGAACGCCACCGGCTTCCTGGACTTCTTCCAGATCGGTGAGGACGTGGACTCCGAGCTGGAGCGGGCGGCCCGATGAACCCCCGGGACGTGACGGAGCTGCGCGAACGCGTCGACGCCTACCCCACGCACCGGATCGCCGGCTACCGGGTACGGGCCGGGCGGCCCTTCCCGTACGGGGCGACCCCGGTACCGGGCGGCGTCAACTTCTCGGTCTACTCCGACCGCGCCACCTCGATGAGCCTGGTGCTCTTCGAGCGTGGCGCGCCCGAGCCGGCGGCCGAGCTTCCGTTCCCGGCCGAGTTCCGCACCGGCAGCGTGTACGCGATGACGGTGTTCGGGCTGGACGTGGAGAACCTGGAGTACGGCTTCCGCGCCGACGGGCCGTTCGACCCGGTGACCGGCGACCGCTTCGACGCCCGCCGGGTGCTCAGCGACCCCTACGCCCGGCTCGTCTCGGGCCGCGACGTGTGGGGGAAGGAGCCGGACTGGAGCAACGTCTACCAGTACCGCGCCCAGGTGGTGAACGACGACTTCGACTGGGGCGACGACACCCCGCTGCGCATCCCCACCGAGGACCTCGTCATCTACGAGACCCATGTGCGCGGCTTCACCCGGCACCCCTCCTCGGGCGTGACGGCGCCGGGCACGTACGCGGGGCTGCGGGAGAAGATCCCGTACCTGAGGGACCTGGGCGTCAACTGCGTCGAGCTGCTGCCCATCTTCGAGTTCGACGAGCTGGACAACCCGCGCACCAACCCGGTCACCGGCGAGCGGCTGCACAACTACTGGGGCTACAACACCGTCTCCTTCTTCGCGCCCAAGGCCGGCTACGCGGCCACGGGCCGGTTCGGCATGCAGGCCGACGAGTTCAAGTCCCTGGTCAAGGAGCTGCACAAGGCGGGCATCGAGGTCGTCCTGGACGTGGTGTTCAACCACACCGCCGAGGGCAACGAGTACGGGCCGACGATCTCGTTCCGCGGGCTCGACAACGCCACGTACTACATGCTCACGCCGGACGGCCAGTACTACAACTTCAGCGGCACCGGGAACACCGTCAACTGCAACCACCCGGTCGTCCGGGACTTCGTGCTGGGCTGCCTGCGCCACTGGGTGGCCGAGTACCACATCGACGGTTTCCGCTTCGACCTGGCGGCCATCCTCGACCGCGCCCCGGACGGCACCCCGCTGCCGAACCCGCCGCTGCTGGAGCAGCTCGCGTACGACCCGGTCCTGCGGCACACCAAGCTGATCGCCGAGGCGTGGGACGCGGCCGGGCTGTACCAGGTGGGGCACTTCCCCAACTACGGGCGCTGGTCGGAGTGGAACGGCAAGTACCGCGACGCGGTGCGCAAGTTCGTCAAGGGCGAGCCCGGCCTCGCCGGTGAGCTGGCCACCCGGATGGCCGGATCGCCCGACCTGTACGGGGGCCGGGGCGCCGCCGCGTCCATCAACTTCGTCACCGCGCACGACGGCTTCACCCTCAACGACCTCGTCTCGTACAACGACAAGCACAACGAGGCCAACGGCGAGGGCAACAACGACGGCGCCAACGACAACCACAGTTGGAACTGCGGCGAGGAGGGACCCAGCGCCTCCCCGCACGTGCGGGACCTGCGGATGCGCCAGATGAAGAACATGCTGGCCATCCTCCTCACCAGCCAGGGTGTCCCCATGATCCTGGCCGGCGACGAGGTCGGCCGCACCCAGCTCGGCAACAACAACACCTACTGCCAGGACAACGAGCTGTCGTGGTTCGACTGGGGCCTGATCGAGGCCAACGCCGAGCTGCTGGAGTTCACCCGCGGCCTGATCGCCTTCCGGCACGCGCACCCGGTGCTGCGCAACACCGAGCACCCGCGCGGTGTCGACTCGATGGGCAGCGGCTACCCGGACGTGAGCTGGCACGGGGTGCGGGCCTGGCACCCCGACTGGGCGGACCACTGCCGGGTCGTCGCCCTGATGCGGTGCGGCCGGCACGCCAAGGGCGGGGTGCCCGACGACCACGTGTACGTCGCCGTGAACGCCCACTGGGAGCCCCACGACATGGAGCTCCCGCAACTCCCGGACGGCCAGGCCTGGCACCTGTTCGCCGACACGGGCGCCCTGATGCCGTACGGCATGCACCCGATCGGGCAGGAGCCCCTGCTGGAGCACCCCGGGCGCTACCACCTGGGGCCGCACTCGGCCGTGATCCTCGTCGGCCGCCCCGTACCCACCACCGACAAGGAGATGGCACCGTGACGTTCGACGTGAGGCTCAGGGTCAACGAGCGGGTCGCGACGATAGAGCTCGCCGGCGAGCTGGACGCCTCCAGCGCCGGCCGCTTCCACGACACGATCGACGAGGCCGCCGCGGCCGGTTCGGTCGAGCTGGTGATCCGGGCCGAAAAGCTGTCGTACATGTCCAGCGCCGGGCTGCGGTCCCTGGTGTTCGCCCGCCAGAAGATGGGTGACGACGTCAGGATCGCCGTCGTCGGCGCCACCGAGCCGGTCGCCCACACCATCAGGCTGGCCGGGTTCGACCACAGCATCGACCTGATCGACGCCTGAGGGGGCGGGGAACATGGCGCTCGACTCCGGTGCCGCGACGCCGTCCGGCCCGTCCGCCGGAACCGGACCCGGAACCGGCTCCGGCACGCCCGACGCGCTGCGGATTCCGGCGCGGCTGGCGTGCCTGGACCGGGTGGCCGAGTTCGTGCTGGGGCTCGGGGCGCGGGCCGCGCTGCCGGAGAGCTCCGTGTACCGGCTGCGGCTCGCCGCCGACGAGCTGGCGACCAACATCGTCATGCACGGCTACCGGGGCGCCGCCGGGGAGATCTCCGTGG
This sequence comes from Streptomyces sp. NPDC031064, assembly GCF_055570965.1. Taxonomy (NCBI): domain Bacteria; kingdom Bacillati; phylum Actinomycetota; class Actinomycetes; order Kitasatosporales; family Streptomycetaceae; genus Streptomyces; species Streptomyces sp. NPDC031064. The sequence continues at coordinate 450,333 of NZ_JBVIGF010000002.1, read as the reverse complement.
ACGGTGGCATCGACCCGGATCAGGTGTGGGTGCGCTTCGAGGACGACGCCCCGGCGTTCGACCCGCGCCAGGGCATGCGCCCCCCGGCGCTCGACGTGCCGCTCGCCGAGCGGCAGATCGGCGGGCTCGGGGTGTTCCTCGCGTTCACCGCGGTCGACTCCTTCGAGTACGAGCTGGTGGCCGGCCGCAATGTGAGCACCCTGGTGATGCGCCGGTCGGCCGCCGCCACCGGCCCCGGGACGGGATGAGGTGACATGCTCCAGACCAATGTGCTGCTGCTGGACGAGCACCGCAGCGCGCCGCCGGAGCTGCTGAAGGCATTGGACAGCGTGGGCGCGGTGGTGCGGATCAGGACCCCCGCGGACGTGCTGGTCGTCCAGCACGGGCAGCTCCCCGCCACGGAGGTCCTGCTCGCGTACGCGGGCCTGTCACCGCACACCGTGCGCGCGGTGGCGCGCCGCCTGGACGACGAGGGCCAGCGGCCGACCGTGGTGGCGTTCGCCGAGCACGACCTGCACCTGCTCGGCAGCCACATCCACGCCGGCTCCGACTACCTGGTGCCGCCGTTCTACCCGGACCTCGTGCGGGCCCGGCTGCGCGACTGCCACGAGCGGGCCAACTTCACCCGGACCATGGAGGACGTCACCGCCCGCGCCGAACTGCTCAGCTACGAACGGGAGCTGGAGATCGGGCGGGAGATCCAGATGGGTTTCCTGCCCGAGTCGCTGCCCAACCCCGACGGCTGGGAGATCCACGTCCGCTTCCGCCCCGCCAGGACCGTCGCCGGCGACTTCTACGACGTGTTCGAGCTGGTCAACAACCGCCGGCTCGCCCTCGTCGTGGCCGACGTCTGCGACAAGGGGGTCGGTGCCGCGCTGTTCATGGCGCTCATCCGCAGCCTGCTGCGGCACACCGCCGAGCAGAGCGGACTGCAGAGCCTGATCGCCGCCGACCTGCTGGGCGAGGAGACCGGCTGGCGGGAGCAGAGCCGGGCCATCCCGGTCGTCGGCGCGACCCCGCTGCTCAACGCCGTGGTCGGCACCAACAACTACCTGACCAGGAACCACATCAGGCAGGGCTACTTCGCCACCATGTTCTTCGGCGTCCTGGACCCGCTCACCGGCAACCTCGTCTACATCAACGGCGGCCACAACCCGCCCGTGCTGGTGAGCGGCGAGGGCAAGGACCCGGTGCTGCTCGAACCCACCGGCCCGGCCGTCGGGGTCATCCCCGACGGCACCTTCTCGCTGGGGTACGCGCAGATCGGCCCCGGCGACACCCTCTTCGTCTACACCGACGGGGTGACCGAGGCCCGGTCGATGTCGGGGCGGTTCTTCGGCGACGAGCAACTGCTGGCGGAGCTGGCGCGGGCGGCGGTGCGCGGCGAGGAGCTGCTGGACCACATGGACGGGGTGCTGAGCGAGTTCGTCGGCCCGTCCGAGCAGTCGGACGACATCACCATGATGGCCGTCCACTGGCGCCTGCCCGACGACGACTAGACCGGATGGGATCCACGAATCCATGTCGCAGATCATCACCGTGCACTCCTACCGAGGGGGGACGGGCAAGTCCAGCACGGCCGCGAACCTCGCACTGCTCCTGGCCTCCGCGGGGCGCCGGGTCGCGCTCGTGGACACGGACATCCAGACACCCGCCCTGGACCTGATGTTCGGTGACACCGTGCCCGCCGTCCGCCGCTCCCTGGCCGACTACCTGATCGGCCACTGCGAGATCGAGGAGGCGGCCTACCCCTGCCGGGCGGATGTCGGCCACGACGGCGTCTTCCTGGTCCCGGCCAGGAGCGGGGCGGCCGGCATCAACGAGATCATGGGGCGCGGCTACGACGTCGGCCTGCTGCGCGAGGGCTTCGACCGGCTGATGGACCTGCTCGCCCTCGACGTGCTGCTGCTCGACACCCACGCCGGGTTCAACAACGAGACCGTGACGGCGATGGCCAGCTCCGACGCGCTGGTGATCGTCACCCGGGCCGACCGGCTCGACCTCGCGGGCGCCGGCGAGACGATGGCGCTGGCGGGGCGCCTCGGCTGCGTACGGGTGAGCGTGGCGCTGAGCATGGTGCCGGACGGCGTGGTGAACGACCGGATGCGCGCGGAGGTCGAGTCCGCGTACGCCACGGAGATCACGGCCGTCCTGCCGTACGCCCCCGAGATGGCGTCCCTCGCCGGGGAACGGCTCTTCAGCCCGGCCTACCCGCACCACCCGCTGGTGGCGGGCTACCGCCGGATCATCTCCGCCGTGAGCAACGGCACCACCGCGATACGCCGGTGACACCGGCGCTTTCCCCTCCAGGAGGCATGACGATGCAGGGCAGGACGCAACGACGGAACGCGCCGAGCCGCGAGGCGGCCGCGCCCACCCGGGGGTTCGCGGCCACCGTCGGGCGCATCCCCGTGGTGGACGTGCGGCCCTGTGTGGACGCGGGGCGGCGGCCGGCGCGGGCCGTGCCGGGCGAGGTGTTCGAGGTGAGCGCGACCGTGTTCCGGGAGGGGCACGACGCGGTGGCCGCGAACGTGGTGCTGACCGGCCCGGACGGCGAGCCCGGCCCGTGGACGCCGATGCGGCTGACCGCGCCCGGCACCGACCGGTACGCGGCGCACGTGTCGGCGGACCGGGAGGGCGACTGGACCTACCGCGTGGAGGCGTGGACCGATCCGGTGGCGACCTGGCGCCACACCGCGGAGGTGAAGGTCCCGGCGGGCATCGACGTGGAGCTGGTCCTCCAGGAGGGCGCCGCCCTGCTGGAGCGGGCCGCCGAGGCGTTCCCGGCCGCCGAGGGCGCCCCGCTGACGGAGGCCGCCGCCCGCCTCCGGGACACCGCCCTGCCCGTGGCGCAGCGGCACGCCGCGGCCCTCGCCCCCGTGGTGACCCGCCTGCTGGCGGCCCGGCCGCCGCGCGAGCTGGTGACCTCGTCGGGCGAGCTGCCGCTGCGGGTCGACCGCGAACGCGCCCTGTACGGCTCCTGGTACGAGTTCTTCCCCCGCTCCGAGGGCGCGGTCGTGCCCACGGAGCCGAACAGCCCCGAACCGCCGCGCTCGGGCACCTTCCGTACCGCCGCCCACCGGCTGGACGCGGTCGCCGCGATGGGCTTCGACGTGGTGTACCTGCCGCCCGTCCACCCCATCGGCACCTCCCACCGCAAGGGCCCCAACAACACGCTCACGCCCGGCCCCCACGACCCGGGCTCCCCCTGGGCGATCGGCTCCGCCTTCGGCGGCCACGACGCGGTCCACCCCGACCTGGGCACCCTCGACGACTTCGACGCCTTCGTCGCCCGCGCCCGGGAACTGGGCATGGAGGTGGCGCTGGACTTCGCCCTCCAGTGCTCCCCCGACCACCCGTGGGTCAAGGAGCACCCCGAGTGGTTCCGGCACCGGATCGACGGATCGATCGCGTACGCCGAGAACCCGCCCAAGAAGTACCAGGACATCTACCCGATCGACTTCGACACCGACCCCGACGGGCTGCACGCCGAGTGCCTGCGCGTCCTGCGCCACTGGATGGCGCACGGCGTGCGGATCTTCCGCGTCGACAACCCGCACACCAAGCCGGTGGCGTTCTGGGAGCGGCTCATCGAGGCCGTCCACGCCACCGACCCCGACGTGCTGTTCCTGGCCGAGGCGTTCACCCGCCCGGCCATGCTGCACGCCCTGGCCCGGATCGGGTTCCACCAGTCGTACACGTACTTCACCTGGCGCAACTCCAAGGACGAGGTGGAGTCGTACCTGTCCGAGCTGGCCGGGCTCGGCGGCGAGGAGAGCGCTGCCTACCTGCGGCCCAACCTGTTCGTGAACACCCCGGACATCCTGCACGCCTACCTCCAGTACGGCGGCCGCCCGGCCTTCGCGGTGCGGGCCGTCCTGGCCGCCATGGCCGCCCCCACCTGGGGCGTCTACGCCGGCTTCGAACTGTGCGAGAACGTGGCCGCCGGCCCCGGCAGCGAGGAGTACCTGGACTCCGAGAAGTACCAGTACCGGCCCCGCGACTGGGCCGCCGCGGAGGCGGCGGGCACCTCGCTGGCGCCGCTGCTGCGTACCCTCAACGAACTGCGCCGCGCGCACCCGGCGCTGCGGCAACTGCGCAACCTGCGCTTCCACCGCGCCGACGACGACGCGGTGGTCTGCTTCTCCAAGCGGCACGGGGACGACTGGGTGCTGGTGGTGCTCAACCTCGACCCGCACACCGTCCGTGAGACGACCGTCTCGCTGGACCTGCCCGCGCTCGGGCTGGAGCGGACCGAGACGTTCACGGTCCACGACGCGCTCTCCGACGACGGCGCCACCTACACCTGGGGCCGCACCAACTACGTACGCCTCGACCCGCGCCGGCAGGTCGCCCACATCTTCACGGACGGGAACAGGAAGTGACCAGGGACCTGAGCGCGGCCTCCGCACTGGCCGCCACCGACCTCAAGCGCCTCACCACCGGCGAGGTCAGCGACCCGCACGCCCTCCTCGGGCCGCACCCGGGCCCGGCCGGGGTGACGGTGCGCGTGCTGCGCCCGCCGGCCGGGGGCGTGACGCTCACCTCCCGGTCCGGCGAGCCGCTCGCCGAGCTGGCCCACGAGGGCGGGGGCGTCTTCTCGGGCACCCTCCCGGGAGCGGACATCCCGGACTACCGGGTCGCGGCCCGCTACGGCGACGAGGTCTTCACGTACGACGACCCCTACCGCCACCTGCCGACGCTCGGCGAGCTGGACCTGCACCTGATACGGGAGGGCCGGCACGAGGAGCTGTGGCGGGTCCTCGGCGCGAACGTCCGCGACCACGACTCCGGCCACGGCCCGGTGCGCGGCACCGCCTTCGCCGTGTGGGCGCCCGACGCCCGCGCGGTCCGCCTGGTCGGCGACCTCAACCACTGGGACGGCGCGGCCCATCCGATGCGGTCGCTCGGGGCGAGCGGGGTGTGGGAGCTGTTCGTGCCGGGGGTGGAGCCCGGCTGCCGCTACAAGTACGAGCTCCTCACGCCCGACGGCCGCTGGATCCAGAAGGCCGACCCGCTGGCCACCTCGGCCGAGCCGGCGCCCGGCACCGCGTCCGTCGTCCACGCCTCCGCGTACCGCTGGAACGACGGCGACTGGATGCGCCGGCGCGGTGAGCGGGACGCCACCGAGGCGCCGATGAGCGTGTACGAGATGCACCTGCCGTCCTGGCGGCCGGGGCTCGGCTACCGCGAACTGGCCGGTGAACTGCCCGCCTACGTCAAGGGGCTGGGCTTCACGCACGTCGAGTTCCTGCCGCCCGCCGAGCACCCCTTCGGCGGCTCCTGGGGCTACCAGGTCTCCTCCTACTACGCGCCCATGGCGAAGCTAGGCTCCCCCGACGACTTCCGGTACCTGGTCGACCGGCTCCACCAGGCCGGCATCGGGGTGATCCTCGACTGGGTGCCCGCGCACTTCCCGAAGGACGACTGGGCGCTCGCCCGGTTCGACGGCACACCGCTGTACGAGCACCCCGACCCGCGCCGGGGCGAGCACCCCGACTGGGGCACCCTCGTCTTCGACTACGCGCGCACGGAGGTGCGCAACTTCCTCGTCGCGAACGCCGTGTACTGGTGCGAGGAGTTCCACGTCGACGGCCTGCGGGTCGACGCCGTCGCCTCCATGCTGTACCTGGACTACTCGCGCCGCGAGGGCGAGTGGCTGCCCAACGCGTACGGCGGGCGGGAGAACCTCGACGCGGTGGAGTTCCTCCAGGAGATGAACGCCACCGTGCAGCGCCGCTGCCCCGGTGTCGTCACCATCGCCGAGGAGTCCACGGCCTGGGACGGCGTGACCCGCTCCACGGACACCGGCGGGCTCGGCTTCGGGCTGAAGTGGAACATGGGCTGGATGCACGACTCGCTGTCGTACATGGCCAACGACCCCGTGCACCGCCAGTACCACCACCACGCGATGACGTTCGCGATGATGTACGCGTACGCCGAGAACCACCTGCTGCCCATCAGCCACGACGAGGTGGTGCACGGCAAGGGGTCGCTGCTCGGCAAGATGCCCGGCGACCGCTGGCAGCAGTTCGCCAACCTCCGCGCCTACCTGGCCTGGATGTGGTCCTTCCCCGGCAAGCAACTGCTGTTCATGGGTCAGGAGTTCGCCCAGGACAGCGAGTGGTCCCACGACCGTGGCCCGGACTGGGCGCTGATGGGCCACGCCCCGCACGCGGGCGTGCGCGACCTGGTGCGCGACCTCAACCGCCACTACCTCGCGCACCCGGCGCTGTGGCGCCTGGACACCAGGCCCGAGGGGTTCCGCTGGATCGACGCGGACGCGGCCCAGGACAACGTGTACTCCTACCTGCGGTACGCGGCGCCGGGCGAGCCGCTGGTGTGCCTCTTCAACTTCCAGCCGTCGGTGCGCGGCGCCTTCCGGGTCGGTCTGCCGTCGTCCGGCGAGTGGACCGAGGTGCTCAACACCGACGCGGCGGCGTACGGCGGCAGCGGCGTGACCAATCCGGGCACCGTACGCGCCGAGGACGTGCCCTGGCAGGGGCTGCCGGCGAGTGCGGAGCTCACCCTGCCGCCGCTGGGCGCCGTATGGCTGCGCCCGTCCCGCTGACAACGTTTGGAGAGGCCATGCCCGCACCGCGACTGAGGACCACCCCGCTGCCGGGGATCGGCGTGCAGTACGAGCTGACGACCCGCCGGCACGACACCCTGTCCGTCGTCGCCCACCGCGACGGCACCCGCACGCTCAACGTCCACCACGACGACGACCCCGACTCGTGCGGTCTTTCCCTGCGACTCACCGGCGCGGAGGCGCTCACCCTCACCGAGGCGCTGCTGCCCAGCCACAACAACCCGAACCTGCTGCACACCAGCGACTTCGGGCTGCTGGCGGAGCGGGTCACGGTGACCGGCGACTCGTACTGGAACGGGCGGCAGTTGGGCGAGACGAGGATGCGCACGGCGACCGGCGCGTCGGTCGTGGCCGTCATGCGCCGCGCGCACCCCATCCCGTCGCCCGGGCCGGAGTTCCGGCTGCGCGGCGGCGACACGGTGATCGTCATCGGTACGCGCGAAGGCGTCGACGCGGCGCACGCCATCCTCGAACGGAAGTGATGCCGTGCATTCCGCCGTCTTCCTGATCGAGTTCGGCGCGGTCGTGCTGGCCCTGGGGCTGCTCGGCCGGTTCGCCGCGCGCGTCCGCTTCTCCCCCATCCCGCTGTACCTGCTGGCCGGACTGGTCTTCGGGCACGGCGGGATCGTCCCGCTGGGCGGCAGTGAGGAGTTCATCGAGATCGGTGCCGAGATCGGTGTCGTCCTGCTGCTGCTGATGCTGGGGCTCGAATACACGGCCGGTGACCTGGTGGGGCACCTGCGCACCCACGCCCCGGCCGGCGTCGTCGACTTCCTGCTGAACGCCCTGCCCGGCGCCGCCGCCGCGCTGCTGCTGGGCTGGGGGCCGGTGGCCGCGGTGGTGCTGGCCGGGGTGACGTGGGTGTCGTCGTCCGGGGTGATCGCCAAGGTGCTCGGCGACCTGGGTCGGATCGGCAACCGCGAGACGCCCGCGATCCTGAGCGTGCTGGTCCTGGAGGACCTGGCGATGGCCGTATACCTGCCCATCCTGACGACGCTGCTCGCCGGCGCCGGCTGGGCGGCGGGCGGGGTGACCCTGGCGATCGCGCTGGGCGCGGTCGGGGTGGTGCTGGTCGTCGCCGTCCGCTACGGGCGGCACATCTCGCGGTTCATCTCCAGCGACGACCCGGAGAAGCTGCTGCTGGTGGTGCTGGGTCTCACGCTGCTGGTGTCCGGGTTCGCCCAGGAGCTCCAGGTGTCGGCGGCGGTCGGGGCGTTCCTCGTCGGCATCGCGCTGTCCGGGGAGGTCGCGGAGAACACGCACCACCTGCTGATGCCGCTGCGGGACCTGTTCGCCGCCGTCTTCTTCGTCTTCTTCGGCCTCAGTACGGACCCGGCGACGATCCCGCCCGTGCTGCTGCCCGCGCTGGTGCTGGCGCTGGTCACGGCACTGACGAAGATCGGTACGGGGTACTGGGCCGCCAAGCGCGCCGGGATCGGCGAGCGCGGGCGGTGGCGGGCGGGCGGCGCGCTGGTGGCGCGGGGCGAGTTCTCCATCGTCATCGCGGGCCTCGCGGTCGCGGCGGGCGTGGAGCCGGCGCTGGGGCCGCTGGCGACGGCGTACGTACTGCTGCTGGTCGTCTTCGGGCCGGTCGCGGCACGGTTCACCGAACCGGTCGCGATGTGGGTGTCGGGCCGCCGGGCTCAGCGGCGGGGTGCCGCCCCTTCCGCCCCCGTGGCGGGTGCCGAGCCCGAGCCGGTACCGGCACGGGACTGAGCCAGGCCCCGCACGGCGACCGGCGCGGGGCCGACCCGGTGAGCCTCCGGTGCGGGGTTCGTGGGCGGTCGCCCCCCCGGTCGGCCCGCACCGAGAACGCGGGAACGCCCCGGACAGCTCGTCCGGGGCGTCCCTCTTTGCCGGCCGTGGCGTCAGTGGGCGACCTGGGCGTAACGGCCGGACTGGACGGTGGCCTTGTCGACGGCCGCGAGGAAGTCCTGCGTCTCGGCGGCGGAGAAGAAGCCCTTCATGGTGGCGTCGGCGTCCTCCGGGGTGGCCCAGTGCACGATCACCAGGTACTGGCCGTCCTCGCTCCGCGAGACCTCGCGGGAGAGGAAGCCGGGGCGCTTGGCCATGTACTCGGTCTCGACCTTCCGGTCGAGGGCCTCGAAGCGGGCGGTGTCGGTGCCGGGTATCAGCTTGAACGTGACGGTCTCTACGGTGCTCACGAGAGTTCCTCCTGGAAGGCGTCGGCGTGGGCGCGGGCCCACTGGGTGAAGGTGCGGGGCGGGCGGCCGAGGAGTTCGGCGACGGTGGGCCGGACCACCGAGTCGTCGAGGGTGCCGTCCGCGTAGTAGCGGAAGAAGGCGTCGATGTACTCGGGGGGCGTGCCGCTGTCCGCCATCTCCTTGCGGGCCTCCTCGTCGCTCTGGCCCTCGAAGCGCAGGGGACGCCCGAGGACCTCGGCGAGGACGCGGACCCGGTCCGCCGGCAGCAGTGGCTCGGGGCCGCTGATGGCGTGCGCGCGGCCGTAGTGGTCCGGGTCGAGCAGGACGTGCGCGGCGACGGCCGCGATGTCGTACGGGTCGATCATGGCAACCGGCACGGCGGGGAACGGGGCGCGCACCACGTCCCCGGCCGCCAACTGCGCGGCCCACTGGAAGGTGTTGGACATGAAGCCGCTGGGCCTGAGGATCGTCCAGGGCACGAGGGAGCCCCGTACCGCCTCCTCGGAGCGGATCATGAACCGGGAGATGGCGTTGTCCAGGTCGCCGTCCGGGGCGGCGATGCTGGACAGCAGCACCACGTGCTCGACCCCGGCGCGGGTGAACTCGGCGAGCAGCCCCGGCATGTCCGGGTACCCGGGCAGTAGGAACACCGCCCGTACGCCCTTGAGGGCGGGGCGCAGCGACTCGGGCACGTTGAGGTCCCCGACGGCCGCCTCCGCCCCGGCGGGCAGTGCGGCGGCCTCCGGTCCCGCGGCCTTCCTGACCAGGGCGCGCACGGGCCGGCCGGAGCCGGCCAGCCTCTCGGTCAGCTCGCCGCCGACGTGGCCGGTGGCTCCGGTCACCAGAATCATGCGTACTCCTTACGTCAGGTCCAGCACGAGGCGGCCACGGACGTGGCCCTCCTCGCCCAGCGCGTGTGCCTCGCCCACCTGGTCCAGCCGGAACACCCGCTGGATCTCGGGGCGGACGGAACCGGCGGCGAGCAGGCCCGCGATCCGGTCGAGGACCGGCCCGTCGGGGTGGACGTAGGTGAAACCGGCGCGCACGCCGTGGGCCTGCGCGGTCTGCCGGTGGTCGGGGCCCTCGCCCTTGAGCGTGACGACGATCCCGCCGGGGCGTACGACGTCGAGGAGCCGGAAGAACTCGGCCCCGCCCATGGGGTCGACCGCCAGGTCCACGTCCGAGACCTCCTTCTGGAGGGGGACCGTGCGGTAGTCGACCGCCTGCTGGGCGCCGAGGGAGCGGACGAAGTCGTGGTTGGCGGGGGACGCGGTGCCGATGACCTCGGCGCCCGCGTCCACGGCCAACTGGACCGCGATGTGCCCGACTCCCCCGGCGGCGCCGGACACCAGGACCCGGTGGCCGGGCCGCAGGCCGCCGTGCTCGAACAGTGTCTGCCAGGCGGTGAGCCCCACCATGGGCAGGGCCGCGGCCACGAGGTGGTCCACGCCGTCGGGCTTGGCGGCGAGTTCGGTCTCGGGGGCGACGGCGTACTCGGCGTACCCGCCCGCGAGGGAGGGGAAGCGGGGCATGCCGAACACGGCGTCGCCCTCGGTGAACCGCCGGACGCCCGGGCCGGTGGCGGCCACCGTGCCCGAGACGTCCCAGCCCAGCACGGCGGGGAACCCCTCCACGCCGACGCCCCGCCCGGCCCGGGTCGCCCAGTCGATGGCGTTGACGCCGGCCGCGTGGACGCGGACCAGCACCTCGCCCTCACCGGGGACGGGCACGGGCAGGTCCCGTACGCGGAGGGTGTCCGGCCCGCCGAAGGCGCCGATGGCGGCCGCCCGCATCACGACCGGCGGCGTCACGGCGCGAGGTGCAGATCGTGGCGGGGCGCGAACTCCACGATCTGCTGCTTCTGGAGCGGGGTGAGCGGGATGGGCGCCTCGCCCGCCCGGGCCTCCTGGCCGATCTCCATGAAGAAGTTCTCCAGGTACGCCGGGGTGAACATGAACAGCATGCGGCTGACGTGCAGCCCGACGTTGCGGAACCGGTGACGGGTGCCGCGCGGCACGAAGACGAAGTCCCCGTCGTGGGCGGTGAAGGTCTTCTCGCCGTTGAGGAACTCGATGTCGCCGTTGAGGATGTAGAACGCCTCGTCGGCGTGCGGGTGGATGTGCGGCGGCGGGCCGCCGCCGGGCGGCACGGACGCCTCGGCGAAGGTGAGCGAGCCGCCTGTGTTCTCGCGAGTGGCCTTGAAGGTGTAGATGGCGTCGCCGAACCAGTACGTCGGGCCGGTGCCCGCCGGGTGGTGGACGACCTTGCCCTCGGGGTGGGCGGTGACGTCGGTCGCGGTGGTCATGGGGGTCTCCGGGGTCAGAGGCGGAACAGGCCGGGGTCGGCGACCACGACGTCGAGCAGGACGGGGCCGTCGGCGTTCAGCGACTCGCGCAGCGCCTCCCGGAGGCCCTCCGGCGTCTCGACGCGCTCGCCGCGCACGCCGAAGCCGCGCGCGAGCTGCGCCATGTCCACGCCGCTGAGGTCGTACCCCTTCTCCCAGGACTTCTGGTCCTGGAGGTAGTACTTCAGCGACAGGTAACCGGCGTTGTCCGGGATGACGAAGGTGACCGGAAGGTTGTGCTGGGCGGCGGTCCACAGCGAGTGCAGGGTGTACTGGGCCGAGCCCTCGCCGACGACCACGACCGCGCGGCGGTCCGGGCGGGCGAGCGCGTAGCCGACGGCCCCGGCGAAGGGGAAGCCGAGGGCGCCGCTGGCGGTGGCGAAGTAGCCGTTGCCGGCGCCGAGCGGGATCTGCTCGTGGAAGTCGGCGCGGGCGATGGGCAGTTCCTCGAAGAGGACCGCCGTCTCGGGCAGCTCCTTGGACAGCAGGTGGAACAGGTACGCCTGGGTGAGCGGCGTGGACGGCTCCGGTACGGGCACGGGCACGCGTACGGGGGTGAGGGCGACGCGCTCGCGCTGCTCGACCAGCGGGACCAGGGCCTCGACGACGGCGCCGGGCGGGGCGACGAACGCCGTGTTCGCCAGGGTGGCCGCGGCGGCCTGCGGGTCGTCGGTGACGTGCAGGAACTCGACGTCCTCGGTGAGCGTGGGGCGGGGGCTGCGGTCGAGGTCGGCGGGCGCGGTGGAGAACAGGTCCCAGGCGGTGAACAGCGTGAAGGCGGGGCCGCCGAAGACCACGACCACGTCGTGCTGCGCCGACAGCCGCTCGTTGATCAGCTCGGGGATGGGCGGCAGGACCCCGGCGAACAGCGGGTGGTCCTCCGGGAAGGCGCCACGGTTCCACACGGGCGCGCCCCAGACGCGGGCGTTGAGCTTCTCGGCCAGCGCGATCAGCGCGCCGCGGGCGCCCTGGGCGTCGACCGGGCCGCCGGCGACGATGCCGGGGCGCCGGGCGCCGTTGAGGGCGGCGGCGATGCGGTCGAGGGCGGCGGGGGACGGGACGGTGGCGTTCTCGACGGTGGGGATGCGGACCGGGTTGGGGTCGGCGGGGCGGACGAAGTCGTCCTCGGGCACGGCCACGAACACCGGGCCCTGCGGGGCCTGCTTGGCGATCCGGTACGCCTGGGCGATCATCGCCGGAACGTCCTGGGGGCGGGCGGGCTCACCGGCCCACTTGATGTACGGCTTGGGGAGCTGGGTGGAGTCCTTGGCGATCAGGAACGGCTCGCCCAGCAGCATCTTGCGGGCCTGCTGGCCGCCCAGGATGACCATGGGGGTCTTGGCGGAGGCCGCGGTGTAGACGCTGCCCATGGCGTTGGCGAGGCCAGGGCCGCCGTTGATGATGACGAGCGAGGGTTCGCCGGTGGCCTGGGCGTAGCCGTCCGCCATGCCGACGACGGACGCCTCCTGGAGGCCCATGACGAACCGGAACTCGTCGTCGGGCCAGGCCTCGAAGAGCTTCATCTCGGTGTGGCTGGGGTTGCTGAAGATGGTCGTCAGACCCAGTCGGCGCAGGACGTCCAGCGTCTCGTCGCGTACGGTCCGGTGGCCGGTTGCGTCGGTCACGGTCATTCTCCTGACGGGGTGGGTTAGTTGGCGGGGCTGGGCACGGGCGTGGCCGGTGCGGGAACGGTGAGCTTGCGCCCGGCCCAGGTGGCGGGGAGGGCGAGGGCGCAGACGATCAGCGCGACGAGGGGTGCGCGGGAGACGTCGTAGGCGGCGACCGCCCAGCCGCCGACGGCGGCGCCGGCGGCGATGCCCGCGTTGACGGCGGAGGCGCCGAGGGTGGCGGCGAGGTCGCCGCCGGGGCCGGCGAGGGAGATGACCCGCAGTTGCAGGGACGGCACGATGCCGAACCCGACGAGCCCCCAGGCGGCCAGGGCGAGCCCGGCGAGCACCGGGTTGGAGCCGGTGAGGTGGAGCGCGCCGAGGGCGAGGACGAGGACGGTGTTGCCGGCGAGGAGGGTGAGGTCGGCGTTCCTGTCGGCGAACTTCCCGCCGGCGAAGGTCCCGACGGCGCTGGCCAGGCCGAAGATCAGGAGGAAGGCGCTGACGCCGCCGCCGGAGATGCCGGTGACGTCCTCCAGGTAGGGCGCGAGGTAGGTGAACGCGGTGAACTGCCCGCCCAGCAGGACCAGTCCGATGCCCAGCATGGCGAGCACGCGGGGCGCGAAGGCGTGCCGCGCCTGGGCGCGCAGCCCGCCCGAGCCGCTGCCTTCGACGGCGGGCACGAGGGCGAGGACGGCGACGAGCGCGAGGGCGCCGAGGACCACGATGCCGGTGAACGCGGCGCGCCAGCCGATGGCCTGGCCGATGAGCGTGCCGAGGGGCACACCGATCACGGTGGAGACGGCGATGCCGCCGAACACCATGGACACGGCCTGCCCCCGGCGCTCGGCCGGCACGAGCCCGGCCGCCACGGCTGAGGCGACGCCGATGAACAGCCCGTGGATGGCGCCGGTGACCACCCGCGCGGCGAGCAGCAGCCCGAACGCGGACGCGAACACGGCGACGAGGTTGCCCGCGATGAACACGGCGAGGGCCAGCCACAACAGCGTGCGGCGCGGCAGCTTGATGGTCGCGGCGGTCACCACCGGCCCGCCGAGCGAGATGCCGAGCGCGTACGCGGTGACCAGCAGGCCCGCCGTCCCGACGGACACGTCCAGGTCGCCCGCGATGAGGCCGAGCACCCCGACGATCACCAACTCGGCGGTGCCGATCACGAACGCGCCGAGCCCGAGCGCGGCGAGCGCATAGGTACTGCTCCGGGTCCCGCTCATCCGCGAGCCCCTCCTTCCTTCCGACATTCGAACAATGCGCGCGGGGCCCGGCTTGCGCCCCGGCGCGAGCGGCACGAGCCACGCCCCGGCGTGGGTCCCGCCGCCCAGCCCCACGGGGCCCGGGGCGGCAGCCCCGTGTGGGGCGGGGGCGGCAGCCCCGCGCCGGTGCGAGCCGCCAAGCCCTGCGGGTCCGGGCCGCGAGGCCCGGGGAGGGTTCGGGGCGCAGCCCCGGGGAGGGTTCGGGGCGCAGCCCCGGGGGGCCGGGGAGCAACCCCGTGGGTTCAGGGAGCCGCCCCGTGGGGGTGGGGGCGGCAGCCCCGCGCCGGTGCGAGCCGCCAGGCCCCGCGGGTCCGGGCCGCGAGGCCCGGGGGGGTTCGGGGCGCAGCCCCGGGGGGCCGAGGAGCAACCCCGTGGGTTCGGGGAGCCGCCCCGGGGCCCGGGGGCGCAGCCCCCGTAGGTCCGGGGCGCAGCCCCGTGGGGGGTCGGGGGCGCAGCCCGCGGGGGGTTCGGGGGGCGGAGCCCCCCGGTCAGACCTTGTAGCGTTGTTTGACGTCCTCCGCGAAGCCGAGGTAGTCGCGGAGGGGCCAGACCTCTTCGAACTCCAGGTACTCGCGCATGGGGAGGCGGCCCAGGGCCGTGCGGTCGAGTTCCTCGGCGTCCGGGGAGTCGATGATGGCGATGACCCGCTTCTGGGCGGCGACCTTCCAGATGCCCACGCAGAAGCCGGAGTCGACCGTCTCCTGCGCGTGGATCGCCTCTTCCTGCTCCAGCTCCCACAGCTCGTCGAGCGTGATGCGGCCCTCGTGCTTCCACTTCATCTGGACGTAGAACAGCATGGGTCACTTCCCGTCGGTGTCGCGGATCAGTGCGGTGAGCGCGTGGTCGGCGCCGAAGACCTCGACCGCCAGGTCGAGCGGCGTCTTGCCGTCGTGGCCGACCAGGTCGAGGCGGGCCCCGGCGCCGACGAGGATGCGTACGCACTCCTCGTAGCCGTGCCACAGCGCGTCGTGCAGCGGGGTGTACCCGTTCGTCGCGCCCTGGAAGTCCAGGTCGATGCCGGGCCGGGTGACGAGCTGGGCGGTGATGTCGGCGTGGCCGTTGTAGACGGCCTTGTGCAGCGGTACCGCGCCGAACGTCGGCTCCACCGCGTTGACGTCCGCGCCCGCCTCCAGCAGCAGCGCGACGATCTCGCCGTGGCCGTCGCGGGAGGCGACGAGCAGCGGGGTGTGCCAGTCGTTGAACCCGCCCAGGAAGGGGAAGCGTTCGTCGACCTCGGCGCCGCCGTCCAGGAGCTTGCGGACGCGCTCGGTGTCGCCGTCGGCGGTGGCGGCCATCAGCTCCTGGCGGGCCACCGCGGCCTCGTCGCTCGCGCGCCGGGCGTTCAGGTGCTGCTCGGCCTTGAGGAGCTTGTCCTTGCCGAAGGTGTTGACGTTCAGCTCGTACGCGAAGTGCTGTTCCAGCGAGAAGCCGTAGTGCGTGTAGACCTTGAGGGACGCGCCGTTGGCGAGCAGGTACTCGGCGATGTCCGGGTACTTGTACCAAAGGGCGTCCATCAGGGCGGTGTGCCCGGTGGTGGGCGCGACGGCGTCGACGAACGCGCCCGCCTCGACCAGCGCGCGCACCACGTCGAGACTGCCGCCCTGGCACGCCTTGTGCAGGGCGGTCGCCCCGGCCCGGGTGTCGCCGGTGTGGACGTCGGCGCCCGCCGCGATCAGCGCCCGCACGGTCGGCGCGTCGGCCTGTCCGGCGGCGATCATCAGGACGGTGAGGCCGCTGCCGGCCTCGCGGGTGGACGGGTCGGCGCCGGCGGAGAGCAGGCCGGCCACGTTGGCGGTGTCGCGGTCGCGGACGGCCGCGATGAGGTCGGCGCTCATCAGGCGGCCTCCTGCCCGGACGTGTCACCGCGCAGCGCGCGGATGATCGTGGAGGGGTCGGTGTACGACTTCCAGCGGACGATCTTCCCGTCGCGGACGGTCAGCCACTGGACGAATTCGATCTCGAATTCCAGCCCGGTGCTCCGTACCACCGACAGCTCGTGGATGACGCCCGCGGCGTTCTCGCCGTCGACCGCCAGATTGACGAGCTTTTCGAACTTGACCTCGCACTCGCCGGTGAAGATCTGGAGGCTGGCCAGGACCGCGTCACGGCCGCGGATCGTACCGATCCACTTCATGTCGTCGTTGTAGCCGGGGACCGGCGTGTAGTTGATCCACTCGACATCGTCGGCGAGCAGTCCGAGGCAGGTCTCGAAATCCCCGGAGGCGAGCGCGTCGAACCAGCGCTGGGCGACCTTGCGAGTCTCTGCTGTGAGGTCACTCATGTGTACTCCTCGATAAGCACGGGAGAATTCCCAGAAGATAGTGGTTCCGTTTTCGGCCGCCCGCCAACAATGTGCTGCCGACTTCCTGAGCTTCAGGAATTCTGGGCGGCGATGGTGAACAGTTGCTGGTTCCCGTCCGCCCAGGTCGCGGTCATCACGACGTCATGGATGCGCCAGCCGCTCTCCGTGCGCCGCAGCGCGAAGCGGTAGTGGCCGCCCAGGGTCCACAGCGGGCCGCCGTGGTCGTTGGGCAGTTTGTGCCTGGCCTGGAACATGGCCGTGCACACGGCCTCGTCGCCGGCCAGGTCCACGAGGAAGTTGCTGAACAGGTGCTGGGTGGCGGTGAAGCTGCCGAGCAGCCCGGACCAGGCGGCGACCAGGTCCTTGGCCGGGAGGACGGCCGGCTCGCCGCCGTTGAGGCTGGTGTAGTCGAGCCGGACCTCGTCCGTGAACACCTGCTCCAGGGCGTCCCAGTCGCGCTGGTCGGTGTACCAGCCCATGCGGGTGCAGGTGTCGATGACGTCAAGCCGGTCCGCCGTGGTACTCATCGGCCGACCACCTCCAGATTCTCCGTGGTTTTCGGGGGGTTCGGGGGTTGTGCGGGTGCGTAACAGGTGTGGCCCGACTGCTTGGTCCACCGGTGCTCGATGAACAGCGCGCAGACGATCAGGGCCCCCAGGGACATCACCTCGGCGACGGCGGCACCGAGGTGGCCGGCCGGCACGGTGAGGAAGGCGAGCCCGGCGGCCGCGAAGTGGAACCGCTGCGGGCCGATCTTGAGGATTCCGTGGAACCAGGCGATGCCCGCCAGGTAGAGCGCCACGCCGCCGGCCAGCGCCAGCGACGGGGCGAGCGGCAGCTCGGCGAAGGGGTGCGCGATGGTCTTCTTCACGGCGGCGGCGATCAGGATCAGCCCGAGCAGCATCGGCACGTGCGCGTAGAAGAAGGCGGACAGCGCCATCCGGGAGCGGGTGGTGGAGTCCTGCCGTTCCAGGGCGACTTCGGCGCGCCGGGCCTTCTCGGACTCGTTGAAGTAGACCCACCACAGGCAGGCCGGGATGACGAAGATGAGCACGGCCGTCGTGACGACGGACAGCCCCGCCGGGGCGCCGTCGGTGCCGATGCCCAGCGCCAGGAACGAGTCGCCCAGCGCGATGATCATCAGCAGCCCGTGGCGTTCGACGAAGTGGCCGGGTTTCAGGTCGAACCCGGAGACGCCGGTGATGACGGGCGCGAGGATCTCCAGCACCACGGCGCCGCTCCAGCACAGGTACATCGGCACGCCGTGGAGGAACCCGGCGCAGATGATCAGGAGCGCTCCGGTGACGTGGAAGGGCGCGATGCGCAGCATGTTCCGGGCGGCGCTGGGCCCGCTGAAGGCGAACAGGGCGGCGTGGACGCTGACGATCAGCAGGTAGCCGACGCCGAAGGCGACCCCGTCGCCGTCGAAGGCGTTGGGTGTGGTCAGTCCGATGACCAGGAACGACGCCATGCCGAGGAGCAGCAGCAGCCGCTGGTGTCTGCCGTGCGGGGGCACGTGGTTGGTGAGCCAGGCGTACCCGCCGTACATCCACCACAGCAGCCAGAAGATCAGCAGGATCTGGAGGACCCCTTCGGGGTTCATGCGGTCGCTGAAGACCCGGGCGAGCTGGGTGAAGTTGAAGACGAAGGCGAGGTCGAAGAAGAGCTCCAGGGTCGTGACCCGCGCGTTGTCATCCAGCGGCGCGTCGTCGCCGGCTTCCCGGGTGCCTTCCGGAATGGCTTCCGTGGACATGGTCGTGAAGGTAACGGCCGCCTGGGTGGGCGGGTCAAAGAGTTCGTCCGGACATCATGAAGTCGCGCGCATACCGGTTCGGAGGTCCGGCTTTCGAACGTCCGGGCGCGGCCGGTGGAACGGCAAAATCCGCACTTGACATGAGAAAGTCTGGATGTCCTCGGACATCTGAATCGGGGGATATTTTCCGCGCCGACTTTCGGCCCCACCTGAGCTTTTCGGCCACCCCGGCGCCTTACCGGGACGTATTTCGGTCCGACCGGCGGGTACCGTCCGAAACATAAGGTCTCTCGCACCTGGGCGGGTTGGCTCGAAGCCGCCCTTCGAGAGAAGAGAGACACACGTGCACCGCATTCGTCCTTTCCGTTCCCTGATGGCCGTGGGACTTTCCCTGGCCGGACTGCTCACCCTCACCGGCATGACCGGTACGGCCGTGGCCGTCGACGACGGCGCCGACGCCTACAAGGCCGGTTCCGCCTTCACCCTGCCGGGCGCCCGGGCCTTCCCCGAGGGCATCGCCGTGGACGCCAGGACCGGCGACTTCTACGTCGGTTCGTACGCCACCGGCGCGATCTACCGGACGCCGGCCGGCCAGAAGGCTGCCGAGGTGTTCCTGCCGGACGGCGCCGACGGCCGCACCACGGCGGCCGGGCTCAAGGTGGACGCCTCGGGCAGGCTGTGGGTCACCGACCCCAAGGGCGTGATGGTCTACGACCTCGCCACCCGCACCCGCGTCGCCCACTTCACCGTGTCGTCCCCGGAGTCGTCCCTGCTCAACGACCTGGACATCGCCCCGGACGGGACGGCCTACGTGACCGACTCGTACCTGGCGGTGGTCTACCGGGTCACCCCGGCGCAGCTCAAGACCGCGATCGGCGCCGGGGGCAGCGGCGGGACGCTGACCACCGCGTACAACCTCACCGGCGTCATACCGCCGCAGCCGGCGAAGACCGTCACGCTCAACGGCATCGAGGCCGACGCGACGGGCAGTTACCTGATCACCGTGGACTCGGCCGGCGGCGGGCTGTACCGGATCGACCTGAGATCCGGCGAGATGCGCAAGGTCACGGGCACGGTCAGCCTCAAGTACGGCGACGGGCTGCACCTGGAGTCCGGCCGGGTGTGGCTCGCCCACTACGGCAACGACACCCTGAGCCGACTGAAGCTGAACTCCGACGCCACCTCGTTCACCGTGGAGCGGCAGGTCGTCGACGCCACGCTGGAGATGCCGACGACGCTGGTGCGCCGCAACAGCCACCTGTACGTGGTGCGTTCGCAGTTCGACAAGATGGCCGGCGGTACGGCCGAGCTCCCGTTCACCATCGCCGACGTGACCGGGTTCTGATCCGCCCCTCGGTGGGCCTTCGCCGCCCCGGACTCGGACGCGGACTCAGCGCTCGACGAGCCGCTCCAGCTCGGGGTCGTCGAAGAAGGCGCGGTTGGTGTAGGCGAACCGTACGGCCAGGGCGAGATTCGCCGTACGGGCTCCGGGAACGGTGACACCGTCGCCGTCCGTGGCGGTCGAAGGGGGCATGCAGTCCCGGATGAACTCGCGGACGTGGGCCACGAATTTGTCCAGCGTGCTGGGGCTCACCCCCGCCTGCCGGGCGATCTGGCTCCGGTTCTCCAGGCCGAGGGCCAGGGCCTGCCACAGGCGCAGTTGGGTCCGCGTTCCGCAGACCGTGCGGAGCTTGAGGTGCTCCGGGCGGAAGAAGTAGGGGCGGAGGTGGCCGATCGGCGGCTCACGGCCCTCCAGGAGGTCGCACATCACGTCCGCCTGCTGCGGCGGCGGTGCGGCCTTGCTGATCCACGTGTTCGGCTTATGCGGACACAGCTCGAAGGCGGCACGGAGCATCAGTTCACGGTTGCCCTCCACGTCCGCCGTGTACAGCGCGGTCCTGGTACGGGGTGTGTGCTCGGCCAGCAGCCGCAGGGCGGTCAGCCCGTGGCTCTGGGCGCCGCCGGCCCGGCGGGCTCCGAAATCCAGGTCGACGAGCGCCACGTCGTGGACGACGCCCCTGTCCTCGGCGAGGTGAACGGTGGCGGGAATGTCGTCGGGGCTGGTGACCAGCTCTGTCTCGAAGGCCAGCCGCCCCGAGGTGACGGCTGGGTGCCGGTTGAGCATCCCTTCGACGCTGTACTCGAACGACCCGAGGTCATCGACGATCAGGATGTGCCGGACGGGCTGCGCCGGGGTGGCATCCAGGGGCGGCTGGAGCGTGTCGGTCAAGGAGAGGTACCTCCCACGGACGAAGTGAGAGAGGCCAGTCTCCCAGAAGAGGGACGAGCCGTCAGCCACAGTCCCCAAGCGGGGAGTTGAGTGCTAGAGAATCAGCCAACTGGCACGCACCCGCGCTCCGCCGCTCTCCGTTCGGTCCACGTCGATGCCGCCGCCCCGCCGCCGCAGCCTGCGTTCCAGCACGGCGAGGCTGGACCCCTCCCGGCTCATGGACGCGGCGCCGTCGAAGCCGGTGCCGTCGTCCTCCACCGTCACGGTGAGCCTGCGGCGCCGGGCCTCGGCGGCCGTGGCGACGACGACGCGGATACCGAAGGAGGACCGTCGCAGCCGGTTGGCCTCGCGGACGCTGTTGGCGCACAGGTCGCTGAGCACGGTCTCCAGCAGGCTCAGGTCGGTGGGCCGCAACAGGCCTCCGTCCGCGGCGTCGTACCGCGCGGACAGCTCGATCGCCGCGCTGTCGGACGCGTGGGCGCGGGAGGTGGAACGTACGCCTTCGACGATCGCCTGCAGGTCGAGGCGGTCGCCCTCCCGGAACGGGTCGTTGCGGAGCGTCTCGACCTGGTGGACGAGGCTGTGCCAACTGGCCTGCACCATCGGGGGCTGGGCGTCCAGGTCCAGGTTGGCACCGAGGATGCGCAACTCGTTCTTGATCTTGCTGTGTACGGCGCTGGACACCGCGTCGGACAGGTCGTTGCGGTGGTCACGGAGGGCGTCGGGCAATGCGCTCAGCAGCGAGTTGACCAGGCTCACGTCCACGTACAGGCGCAGCATCACGCCCACGATGACGAATGCGCCGTCGGGCCCCGGCGCCGACGTCGGCGCGCACCCCACGTAGAGCACGAACCCGGCGCCCGCCAGTGCGAGGGGCAGCAAGAAGCGGAACCAGGCCGGGCCGGGCCGCCGCGCGAGTTCACTCTGGTACCAGGAGGGGTCGATCACGTACTGCGAGAAGGGGAAGTGGAGCAGCAGGAGCGTGAACGCGACGGACCACACGGCCGGGACCGGCTGCTGGGCCGCAGGCGCGGTCCAGGCGGTGAGCGCCGTCATGGCGAGGACGCCCGCGCCCTCGGTCGTGCCCGGCAGGTCCGCGTTGACCCGGCGTTCCCTCGCCGTGCGCCGCAGGTATCCGGAGAACCGGTGCAGGGACCGCCGCCCGTCCATCCAGTCCAGTACGCCGTCGTGATGGTGGGCCCACGCCGCGACCGCTCCTACGGTGGCGAGCACCGCGCTCAGCAGGACCAGGGTCACAAGCAGGCGGGCGCCGCCCCGGGGGCCGTCGCCTCCGGTACTCACGTGAACGGTGAGGGCGGCGGCCCACAGCGGGACCACGCCGAGCCTGGTGAGCGCCATCCGCCGGTAGAAGCCGTGGAGTGCGCGCCTGACCATGACCGCGTGGGGCTTGGTGTGGAGTTCCGGGTGGTGACCCGGGACGACGGCACCCCTGCCGAACACCCGGTCGCGTATGGACCGCTCCGCTCGCTCTGAAGGCATGCGCCCGATTGTGTCGGACGGCCACCGGCTCAGGTAGCAAACGTTCGTACGCTCCACTGCAAAACTTTGTACCGGTCACGGCAATTCACTGCCTGGAAGCCCGCCCGCGCCTTGCCGAAAACTGGTGCGCAGTACGAATCAGCTCAATGGAATCGCATCAGAGAGGGCCGACAACACCATGAAAATGATGGAAATGCTGACGCGCGGGGCGACGGTCGACGACGAACTGGTCTTCTTCGCCATGCCGTACGGGAACCGGACGCTGCCCAATGGCGACGAAGCGGACTTCGACGTCCTGTACGAGCGGTACTTCGCCGAGGTCGTCCGGTCGATGGGTCTGACGCCGGCGCGTGCGGACCGGCTGGAGGGCACGACCGAGAGCCCGCTGTCCGCCGCCTGGAACGGCGTCGACCGGGCCGGTGTCGTCGTCATCGACCTGTCCTTCCCGTCCACGTCCGTCGCCATGGAGCTGGGCTGGGCCATGTGCCTGCACAAGCGCACCGTCGTCATCCACCACGAGGGCGCCCAGGTCCCCACCAACATCGCCGGCCAGGTCCGCGCCATCAGGTACCGGTGCGACCTGAACGGGCTGCCGGACATGCGCGAAGCGCTCCGGGGCGCCATCGAGGAAGCCCGCTCGCAGTCCGCGCCGGAGATGGACCTGCGCCCGCGCACGGGCGTCCGGAACGTGGAGGCCATCGCCGAGGTGGTGTGGACGGCGGCCGACCACATCTACGTACGGGACGTCCAGAACGAACTGCGCACGGGCGTCATGCGGCGTTCCGACATGGATTATCTGGACCCTCTTCCGGACGACATGTCGAAGCGGTTCAGGGAACACACGACGGTTCGGGGAATCTTCGTCACGGACGAGAACGGAACGCGTTTCTCCCAGCGCCATGGAAAGACAAATCCCTGGCCGTCCATGGAACGGGCGTACCGTCGCGGCACGCTCGTGCAGGCGAAGGTTACCCAGGTCAATCGGGGCGGCTACTTCGTCGAACTGGAAGGCGGCGGCAAGTCGCGGCTGTCAACGGCGGCGGCGGAGGCAGCCGGACTGGACCGGGGGTCGGAGGTGCGCGTACGCGTCCTGGCCGTGGACCCGGCGCGGCAGCGCATCGAGGTGGTGCTCGACCGGGGAGCGGGCACGGGGCGGCCCGTCGGCGCGCCGCCGTCGGGGCCCGAGGCGCCGGCCGGCTCCATCAGCGCCGCATGGCGACCGGTGGCCCTCGCCCTCCCCAAGCCGCGCGAGCAGTACGAGGGCACCATCACCAGCGCCGTCACCGACCGGGGTTTCGCGCTGGTGGACCTGGACGGCTGGAGCGAGCTGGGACAGCCGGCCATCCTGCACGTCTCACGGATGACCCCCGAGCTGCGGGAGCGGTTCGACTCCGGCCGGGTGGGCAAGGGCGACCGCCTGCGGGTGGAGGTCTTGTCCGCCGGCCCGTCGCCGCGTGACCCGGAGCGGGCGGAGGTGCGCCTGCGGGACGTTCCGCCGGAGACCTGGGCGGGCCGGGTCGCGCCCATGGACCCGGCACCGGCAGCACCGCAGCCCGAGGAGGCGGCGGGGACCGGCGCGCCCGAGGGGCGGGCGGCATGACCTCCGTACGCGAGGGCACCCCCACCGCCGCACCGCGCCCGCCGCGGACGGCTCTCGGCACCGCGCTGTGGAACCCGGACGCGACGCCCGCGGAGTTCGCCGACGAGGCGGCCCATCGCTACCGCGCCGCCGTGCTGGAGCAGTACAAGGTGTACGTGGAGTCCGCCGACCGGGCGAGCTCGCGGAGGAGCGTGGCGAACACGTTCTTCCTCACCGTGAACGGGGTGCTGCTCGCCTTGTTCGGGGCGGCGGCCGTGAGGGGGGTGGGGAAGGCACCGGCGGCGGTCGTGGGCTGCGTGGTCGCGGCCGCACTGTGCCAGTGCCTGGTGTGGTGGGCGCAGGGCCGCTCGTACCGCACGCTGGCCTCGGCCAAGTGGGCGGTCGTCGCGGAACTGGAGCTGCGGCTCCCGGCGTTGGCGTACTCGTCGGCCGAGTGGGACACGGCGCTGCCGAGCCGCCGCTACCGGCCGCTCACCCGGATCGAGCAGTGGGTCCCCGTCGTGTTCGCCGCCCTGCACCTGGCGGTGGGACTGATCGTCCTGCTCGACGGGCGGGGGTGAGGTCGCCGGTGTTGCCGACGTGACTGACGTAAGGGCCAGGGGCCCGCTCCGCGCGTAGGCGGGCGGGCCCCTGGTGTCGGGCGGACGCGGCCGGCCAGGTCAGCCGGCGGTGGTCACCGGTACGTTGCTCACGCTGTCCGCCCCGGTTCCCGGACGGTCGGCGGCCGGGGCCACGGGCACCTTCAGGAAGCGCGTCGCCCACACCACGGGCAGCGCCACGACGGCGGCAACCAGGGCGACCACCGGCACCTCGCCGGTGCCGAAGGCGGCCAGGGCCCAGCCGCCGACCGCCGCGCCGGCGGCCACGCCCACGTTGGCGGCCGAGGCGCCGAGCGTGGCGGCCAGGTCGGCGCCCTCGCCCGCGAGGGAGATGACCCGGAGCTGGAAGGAGGGCGTGACACCGAACCCGACGATGCCCCAGCCGGCCAGGGCCAGGCCCACCAGCCAGGCGTTGGAACCGAACGCCCACAGCGCGGCCATCGCAAGGATCACCACGAGGTTGCCGACCAGGAGCGTGGCGGAGGCGTTGATGTCGGCGAACCGGCCGCCCGCGAACGTACCGATGGCGCTGAAGACGCCGAAGATCAGCAGGAAGGCGCCCACCGCGCCGCCGGAGATGCCGGTGACGTCCTCCAGGAACGGGGTGAGGTAGGTGAAGGCGATGAACTGGGACCCCATCAGCAGGACCGTGGCCGCCAGCATCGCCAGCACCCGGGGGTGGAAGGCGTGCCGGGCCTGGGCGCCGAGCCCGTCGGCGCTGGTGTGCTCGACCGGCGGCACCAGCACCAGGGTGGCGACGAGCGCGAGCGCGCCGAGCACGACGACGCTGCCGAAGGTGGCCTGCCAGCCGAGGCCCTGGCCGATCAGGGTGCCGAGCGGCACGCCGATGACGGTCGAGACGGAGATGCCGCCGAAGACCAGGCCGACGGCCTGCCCGCGGTGCTCGGGCGCGACCAGGCCGGTGGCCACGGTGGACGCGGCGCCCAGGTACAGGCCGTGGATGGCGCCGCACAGGACCCGGGCGGCGAGCAGCAGGCCGAAGGCGGCGGAGAAGACGGCGACCAGGTTGCCGGCGATGAACACGGCGAGGGCGACCCACAGCAGCGTGCGCCGGGGCAGTTTGATGGTCGCCGCGGTGACGACCGGCCCGCCGAGGGAGACACCGAGCGCGTACGCGGTGACCAGCAGGCCGGCCGTGCTGACGGAGATGTCCAGGTCGCCCGCGATCAGGCTGAGCACGCCGACGATGACGAGCTCGGCGGTCCCGATGACGAACGCGCCGAGGCCGAGCGCGGCCAGCGCGAGCTTGTGACGGGTCGGGCCGGGCCCGGCTGCGGTTGCGGTGCTCATACGGGAGCCCTTCTGCTTGGACGGGGGGGGCGGGCGTGCTGTCAGGCGTACTGGAGGTTCAGCTTCTCGATGCGCCCGTCACGGACGTCGAACTCGTAATTGGCCTCGAAGCCGCCGGTGCCGCCGGGGGCGAAGCGGACGAGGAGGGTGGTGCCGTTGGACTTGGGGGTGTTCTTCAGGACGGTGAGCTTGCCGCCGATGACCTCGTTGCGCGCCCAGTCGCGGATCTCGTCGTGGCCGGTGAACTCGCGGCCGACGTCGGTGAGTTCGGCGTCCGGGTGGAAGGCGGCGACCAGCGCGTCGAGGTCCTTGGCGGCCACCGCGTCGACGTACGCCTGGGCGGCGGGGTCGACGGCACCGTTGCCGGCCTTGCCGGACTTCGCGGACTGCTGGGGAGCGGGGGACTCCTGGACCTGCGAGACGGTGTTGCCGGGCGTGGGGGACGAGGCGGCGGCCCGGTCTTCGCCGCCGCTTCCGCTCCCGCCGCCGCTGTCGCCGTCGGAGCAGGCGGTCGCGCCCAGGAGCAGGGCGGCGGCGAGCAGGGCCGGGGGTATCAGGCGCTTTCTCATGACATTTCTCCCTGGGTGGGTCGGTGGTCAGGCGTAGCTCATGGACACGCGGTGGATCAGCCCGTCCCTGAGCGTGAACTCGTAGCGGGCCCGGAACCCGGCGAGCAGGCCCTCGGGGTCGAACCGGAGCAGCACGGTGGAGCCGTTGTCGCCGGGGGTGTTGCCGAGCACCGTGACCTTGCCGCCGATCACCTCGTCCGCCGCCCACGCGCGGATGGCGTCGCGTCCCTGGAACCGCCGCCCGGTGTCGGTCACCGTGCCGTCCTCGTGGAACGCGGCGGCCAGCGCGTCGGCGTCGGCGCCGTCCACCGCGTCCACGTAGGCGCGGACGGCGGGGTCCAGCGAGGCGAGGGCCTTCGGCTCGTGGGCCTCGGGGGTGGCGCGCAGGGCCTCGCTGGCGGCGGCCTGCACGTAGTCGCTGCTGAACGCGGCTCCCACGCCGAAGATCAGCACGGCGGCGACCACGATGCCCGCCGTGCGGCGCCCTCGGCGGCCGGAGGAGAGCTTCATCGTTCTTCCCTTCGTGTGTGCGTGGCTGGTCACCACGGGATGCGGCGGCGCTCACGGAAGAACCCGCCGCTGGGCCCGTCGTCCGGCAGCAGCGCGAGCCAACTGACCGTGTCCGCGCCCTTCTCGACGCTCGTCGGCGCCCACGGGCCGCCCATGTCGGTGCGGACCCACCCGGGGCAGACGGCGTTGACCTTGACCGATGGGGGGACGGCGGCGGAGACGACGAGGGTGAGCGCGTTGAGCGCGGCCTTGGTGATGCCGTACGCCGCCGGGGAAGGGACGTTGTCCGTCATCGCGCCGAGGCCGGAGGAGACGTTCACCACGCGCCCGTGGCCGCGCCGGACCATGCCGGGGACGAACGCCTGGCAGGTGCGGAAGGCGCCCATGAGGTTCACGTCGACGGCCTGCCGCATCGTCTCCTCGCTGACGGCGAAGAACGGGTCGGTGGGGTAGACACCGGCGTTGTTGACGAGGGCGTCGACCTCGACACCGGCGTCGGCCAGCCGGGCGGCGCACGCCTTCACGCTGTCGGCGTCCGTGACGTCGAGCTGCTCGAACCGGACGGTCAGGCCCTGCCGGGAGAGCCGGTCGGCCGCCGCGCGGCCGCGCGCGGGGTCGCGCGCGGCCAGGACGACGTCGAGGCCCGCCCGGCCGAGCCGGCGGCAGGCCTCCAGGCCGATACCCCGGTTGCCGCCGGTGACCAGCGCGGTGCGGATTGTGTGCGGCGCGTGGGACATGGTGACGAAGCTAGCGGCGGCCGGTACGGCGGGGTCAAAGATTCCGGCGCGACAACATGAGGTCGTGCCACGGGCGTTGAGCCACGGGGGTTCAGCCGCCGGTGACCGCCCGGTAGACGGCGTGCACCCGGCGCGCCGCCTCCTGCCAGCCGAACCGCTCCTTGGCCCGGGTGCGCCCGGCCGCCCCCATGGCGGCCGCCCGCGCCGGGTCGGCGAGCAACTCGTTGACGGCCGCCGCGAGGTCCGAGGCGAATCGTTTCTCGTCGAGCGGCGTGCCGGTCCCGTCCCGCTGCTGCTCGATCGGTACGAGCAGGCCGGTCTCCCCGTCCGCGACGACCTCGGGGATGCCGCCGGTGGCGGTGGCGACGACGGCCGTGCCGCACGCCATGGCCTCCAGGTTGACGATGCCCATCGGCTCGTACAGCGAGGGGCAGACGAACACCGAGGCGTGGGTGAGGAACTGGCGCAGCGACTCCTGGTCGAGCATGCCGTCGACGCGGACGACCCCGCCGCGCACCCGGCTCAGCTCGTCGACCAGCGCGGCGGTCTCGGCGGCGATCTCCGGGGTGTCCGGCTGGCCGCAGCACAGCACGAGCTGGGCGGCCGGGTCGAGTTCGAAGGAGGCGCGCAGGAGCTGCGGCAGCCCCTTCTGGCGGGTCACCCGGCCGACGAACAGCACGATGGGCCGGGTGGGGTCGACGCCGTACCGGTCCAGGGCCGCCACGCGGTGGTCGGGGCGCTGGACGGCGGTGTCGATGCCGTTGTGCACGACGTGGACGCGGGCGGGGTCGACGTCCGGGTAGACGCGGAGGATGTCCTCGCGCATCCCGCGCGAGACGGCGACGACCGCGTCGGCGGCCTCGACGGCGGTGCGCTCCACCAGCGACGACAGCGCGTAGCCGCCGCCGAGCTGCTCGGCCTTCCAGGGCCGCAGCGGCTCCAGGCTGTGCATGGTCACCACGTGCGGCACGCCGTACAGGACCTTGGCCAGGTGCCCGGCGGCGTTGGCGTACCAGGTGTGGCTGTGCACCACGTCGGTGCCCTGGCAGCGGGCGGCCATCTCCACGTTCACGCCGAGGGTGCGCAGCGCCGGGTTGGCGCCGTCGGCGAGGGCGGGTTCCCGGTAGGCGGTCACCCCGGGAGCGGTGCGCGGCTCACCGAAGCAGTGCACCCGCAGGTCGACCAGCGCGCGCAGCTCCCGGGCGAGTTCGCCGACGTGGACGCCGGCGCCGCCGTAGACCTCGGGCGGGTACTCCTTGGTGAGCAGATCGACGCGTATGGCGGGCGTTGGCGAATTCATGCGTACTTCCTGACGTCGAGGGCCTGAAAGACGGTGCGGCCGCGCCCCGGTCGGGAGCGCGGCGCACGGTGGAAGGCCCCACGGCGGCGGTACGGCGGGGCGGTCGTCCCCCCGTCGCGGTTCCCCCTCCGGCGGACGGTAGCCAATCCGGGTGGCGCCGCGGGGCGTGCGTCCTGCCGGCGCGGGTCACGAGGCGCGTTTGCGGGGGGTGGTCTTCTTGGTGGTGGACTTCCTCGCCGTCGTCTTCTTCTCGGCCGCCTTGCCGCTCGCGGCCGTCTTCGAGGTGGACTTGCGGGCCGGGGCGGCCTTCTTCGCGGCCGACTTGGCGGTGGATTTCTTCGCGCCCCGTTCCTTGGGCGCGGCGGCGGCCTTCTTGCGGCCCGGCAGTTCGTGGACCGAGGCCTCCTCCGGCTCGCCCTCGCCGCGCGCCTCGCGGGCCGCGCGTACGCTGCTCTCCAGCGCGGCCATCAGGTCGATGACCTGGCCGCCGGCCTTCTCCTCCTTCGGCGGGGCGACCTCGGCGCCCTCGGCCTTGGCGGCGATCAACTGCTCGACCGCCTCCCGGTAGTCGTCGTGCAGCGTCTCGATGTCGACCTCGCCGAGGGTGTCCATCAGGGCGTCGGCCAGGTCGAGTTCGGCGTCCCGGACGGTCACCGAGGTGTCCGGGGCCACGCCTTCGGGGCTGCGGATCTCGTCCGGCCACAGCAGCCCGTGCATGGCGATGACGTCGTCGACGACCCGCAGCATCCCCAGCCGTTCGCGCCCGCGCAGCGCGAACTTGGCGATGGCCACCCGGTCGCTGCGCTTGAGCGCCTCGCGCAGCAGGGTGTACGGCTTCGCGGCGGGCACCCCGTTCGCCGACAGGTAGTACGCCGTGTCGATCTGGAGCGGGTCGATCTGCGACGCCGGTACGAAAGCGACGATCTCGATCGTCTTGGCGGTCGGCAGCGGCAGCGAGGCCAGGTCCTCGTCGGTGATCGGGATCATGGTGCCGTCGGCCTCTTCGTAGGCCTTGCCGATCTCGTCCGCCGACACCTCCTCGCCGTCCAGCTCGCACACCTTCCGGTAGCGGATCCGGCCACCGTCCTCGGTGTGGATCTGCCGGAAGGAGATGGACCGGTTCTCGGTGGCGTTCACCAGCTTGATGGGGATGCTGACCAGGCCGAATGAGATGGCGCCATTCCAAATGGATCGCACGATTCATCCCTTTCGTACCGATTCGTGGGATTCTCATCGTATGACGCCGATCACGGAGGTGGAGGGGCGGCGCCTGGCGCTCAGCAACCTGGAGAAGGTCATCCACCCCGCCACCGGGACCACCAAGGGCGAGATCCTGCACTACTACGCGACCGCCGCCCCCTTCCTCCTCCCCCACCTCCTGAACCGCCCCCTGTCCTTCCTCCGCTATCCGGACGGCCCCGACGGCCAGCTCTTCTTCACCAAGAACCCGCCGCCCGGCACCCCCTCCTGGGTGAAAACCGTCTCCGTCCCCCGATCGGAGGACAAGAACGCCCGCCAGGTGATGGTCCAGGACCTGCCGTCCCTGATGTGGGCGGCGAACCTGGTCGTGGAGTTCCACACCCCCCAGTGGCAGGCCGACGCGCCCGCCGTCGCCGACCGGCTCGTCCTCGACCTCGACCCCGGCGCGCCCGCCACCGTCGTGGAGTGCTGCCGGGTCGCCCTCTGGCTGCGCGAGCGGCTCGCCGAGGACGGCCTGGACGCGTACGCCAAGACGTCCGGCGCCAAGGGCATGCACCTGTACGTGCCGCTGGAACCGGCGCCCTCGGAGCGGGTCCAGGCGTACGCCAAGCAGCTCGCCGTCGAGGCGGAGGAGGAGCTGCCGGGGCTGGTCGTGCACCGGATGACCAAGGCGCTGCGCCCCGGCAAGGTCTTCGTCGACCACAGCCAGAACAACGCCGCCAAGACCACGGCCGCCCCCTACACCCTGCGCGCCCGCCGCGAGCCGGCCGTCTCGGCGCCCGTGACCTGGGAGGAGGTCGAGGCCTGCGGCGCCCCCGGACAGCTCACCTTCCTCATGGCCGACATGGCACCCCGCCTCCAGGACTACGGGGACCTGCTGGCCCCCCTGCTGGATCCGGAGCGGGCGGGACCGCTGCCATGGTCCTGAAGCCGCCCCTGAAGGTGGCCCTCGCGCAGACCGTCGGCGCCCTGCCGCGCGAGCCGGGACTGGCGTACGAACCCAAGTTCGACGGCCACCGGATGGTGATCTTCCGGGAGGGCGACGGGGTGGTCCTCCAGGCCCGCTCGGGGCGGATCGTCACCGCCGCGTTCCCCGATCTGGCGTCGGCTGCCCGGGAGTTGCCCGAAGGCACCGTCCTGGACGGCGAGGTGGTCGTCTGGCGGGAGGGCCGCATCGACTTCGCCGCCGTCCAGGGCCGGGCCGCCGCCACCCCCGGCCGGGCGCCCGGGCTCGCCCGGCGGCTGCCCGCCTCGTACGCCGCCTTCGACGTGCTCGCGGCGGGCGGCGCCGACCTCCGTCCGCGCCGGTACGCGGCGCGCCGCGAGCGGCTGGTGGAGCTGCTCGCCGAACTGGGCCCGCCCATCCAGCCCGTCCCCATGACGACCGACCCGGAGCTGGCCGCGACCTGGTACGAGACGCTGCCGGAGATCGGGGTCGAGGGCCTGGTCGTCAAGCGCCTGGACCAGCCGTACAAGGCCGGCACGCGCGCGTGGCGCAAGATCCGGCACACCGACACCTGGGACGCGGTGGTGGTCGGGTTCACCGGCGCCCAGCGGCGGCCCGCCTCCCTGGTCGTGGTGCTGCCCGACGACGACACCCCAGTCGTCTCCAGCCCCCTGCCGCCCGCGCTGCGCGCCCGCGCGGGCGCCGCGCTCGCCGCCCTGGCCCCCGGCGACACGGGCACTGCCATGGCGGTCGGCCTCGGCGAGGTGCCCTACGTCTCCGTACCGCCCGAGCTGACGGCGGAGGTCGCCACCGGCACGACCCGGCACACGGTGACGACGGTGCTGCGGCTGAAGGAGCCGCATCGGACGTGACGGAGCCGCATCAGGCACGCAGCCAGGTGCGGCGGTCACGGGCGGCCGTGTAGAGGGCGTCCACGTCCGCCGGTTTCAGGACACCGCCGAGCCGCCCGAGGGTCGGGATCTCGCCGTCCCGCAGCACCCGGACGCCGTCCAGCCCGGGCGCCACCTCCAGCCGGCCCGGGTCGGCCACCGCGAGGACCGGGCGCACGGCCGTGGCCAGGGCGTGCGCCGCCCGGTCCGCGTCCCGGCGGACCCACCGCAGGTGCGGCCGCGGCTCCCCGCGCCCGGCGGCGACGTACGGATCGGCGATCCGGGCCCGCCGCCCGCGCGCCGCGAGGGTGCGCACCGCGAACACGCCGCCGGGGCCGATCGCCAGGTGGTCGATGCGGGCACCGCCCGGCAGGGGCACGCAGTGCAGGGCCCGCCAGCCCGCGGTTTCCAGCCCGTCGAGGGCGTCGCCGACGCGCCGCTGGGCGGCGAGCTCCGCCGGGCGCGGGTCCTTGCGGAAGCGGCGCGCGGGGGCTTGGCCGAGAGCGGCGTACAGGGCTTCGCCGGGGCGGTTGGGGGCGAGGTCGTCGTCCGGGTGGAGGGTGAGACGTGCCAGGTCGGAGGCGGTGGGGACGGGCGGCGGGCCGACGGTGACCTCGCCGGTGACGTAGGGCGCGAGCGCCGCGACGACCTCGTCCTCGTACGCCTCGGAGTACGCCTCGGAGAGCAGGCTGATCCGGCCGCTGTCCCGGTCGTACCAGGCGATGTCCCGGCCGTCCGGCAGGCTGACCCGGAGCCGCCGGAGGCCGCTTTGTCCGAGCGGTGTGACCCGGAGTGCGGTCATGCCCCATCACCCCCACGCCCATGGGAACAGCCGCGCCCGGGGACGGCAAGGGACGGCGTCGGGCGTGTCCGATTGGCGGGGCATGGGCGTGGGCGGTGTGGTGCACTATTGCCCCCAAGTGCAGTGGTCGCGGGGAGGGACGGCATGTTCACGGGGATCGACGAGGTCGACTGGGCCTCGCTGGGTCATGCCTACGGCCCGGCTGACGACGTGCCCGGGCTGCTGCGCGGGCTCGCGTCTCCCGATCCGGTGGAGCGGGAGGTCGCGCTCGACGGCATGTACGGCGCGGTGCACCACCAGGGCGACGTGTACGACTCGACGCTCGCCTGCATCCCCTTCCTGCTGGAGCTGGTGGCGACGCCCGAGGTCCAGGACCGCGGCTGTGTCATCGAACTGCTGACCAGCATCGGCGGTATCGACCTGGACGGCGACGACGAGCTGGACGAACTGGACCCGGACGACGAGGAGTTCGAGGACGCGGCGAACTACGCGATGGCGGCGGCCGCCGTCGCCGCCGGTGCGGACGTGTTCCTCGGCCTGGTCGACGACGAGGACCGGGAGGTGCGGCTGGCGGCGCCGGGCGCGCTCGCCTCACTGCACGGGGACCCCGCGCGCGTGCTGGTCCTGCTGCGGGAGCGGCTGACCGTCGAGACGGACACCGAGGTGCGGCTCGCGCTGGTGGAGGCCGTGGGCCGGATCGCGCTGCGGTACGAGTCGCTGCGCGACGAGATCGTCGACTGGCTCGGCTGGCTCAAGGGCGCCGCCCAGGACCCCGCCCTGCGGCTCGCGGCCCTCGCCCAGCTCGCGCGGTGCGCCCCCGCGCGACTGCCCCGGGACG
Source organism: Streptomyces sp. NPDC031064 (assembly GCF_055570965.1). Lineage (NCBI taxonomy): Bacteria > Bacillati > Actinomycetota > Actinomycetes > Kitasatosporales > Streptomycetaceae > Streptomyces > Streptomyces sp. NPDC031064. Next base: position 417,267 of record NZ_JBVIGF010000002.1, on the reverse strand, counting down.
TCGTGGTGACGGTGACGGGACTGCTCGACGAGCTGCGGGAGGCACCGGCCGCGCGGCGCGGGTACGCGGCGGGTGCGGGTGCCGGGGCGGTGGCGGGCGCGGGTGCCGGGGCGGTGGCGGGCGCGGCGGGCGCCCTGGCTGACGCGCCGGACCTGGAGCTGCCCGGCCGCGCCGAGTTCGCGGGGCTCGGCGACGAGCAGGCCGAGCCGCGGCCCGCGACGCCCACCCTGGTGGGGCAGTTGCGGGAGCTTCGCGAGGAACAGCGGGCCGGGCGCGGCACGGCGTGGGCGGACGATCTGCTGCGGACCCTGCACAGCGCCCTGGACGACCGGGTCGAGGACCGGATCGCGCTGGTCACCGCCCAGTTGCGCAGCCCGGACCGGGACCAGCGGGCGGACGCGGTGTGGATGTGCGGCGGCCTGGTGCGGACGTGGCGCGGGGCGTACGACGAAGTCGTGCGGCTCGTCGGGGCGCAGCTCGCGGACCCCGAGCCACGCCTGCGTGAGGCGGCCGTGACGTGGCTGGAGGGCCTGTTCGAGGTGGCCCGCCCGGCGGCGGACGCGCTGGCGGCCAGGGTGGCGGCCGACCCGGCCCCCTGGGCGCCGGAGCGGGTGGGCGAGCGGGCGGGCGGCCGGTTCGGGATGGGCAGCGCGCTGCTGGCCCTCACCCGTACCGGTGACGCGCGGGCGGTGCCGGCGCTGGCCCGCGCCCTGGAGCAGCCCGGCCTGGACAGCCGCCTCGGCTACGCCATCACGCACCTGGGCGAGGCGGGCGCCCCGCTGGTGCCCGCGCTGCGGCACCGGCTGCGCGGGCTGCCGCTGGACGAGGAGCTCAGCGAGGAGGCGGGCCCGCTGCTGCTGGCGCTGGCGCACCTGGGTGCGACGGAGGCGCTGCCGGAGGTGCTGCGGGTGCTGCGCGGGGCGCCCGCGTTCCGCCGGGAGTGGGTGGTGGAGTCGTCGCTGCGGGCGCTGACCGCGTTCGGGCCGGCGGCGGGCGAGGCGGTGGGGGACCTGCGGGCGCTGCTGGACGACTGCTCGGTGGCGGTGGCGACGTCGGCGGCCCGGGCGCTGTGGGCGGTGGCGGGCGACGCCGGTGCCGTGGTGCCGAGGCTGCGCGGGCTGCTGCTGGCACGGGACGCGGCGCACCGGCGGGAGGCCGCCTGGGCGGTCGGCGCGATGGGGCGGGCGGCCGGGGCGGCGGCGCCGGAGCTGCGGGCGTGCCTGGCGGCGCCCGGGGTGTGGCTGCGGGTGGACGCGGCGGTGGCGCTGTGCCGGGTCACCGGGGACGTCCGGGAGGCGCTGCCGGTACTGGTGGGAGCCTGGAAGGAGAACCGGCACACGCGCGTGGAGATCGCCGAGTGCCTCGCGGAGCTGGGGCCGGTGCCGGTGCCGGTGGAGGCGGCCTCGCTGCTGCGCGCCGAGCTGGCCCGGACGCGCCGGCACAACGTCTCGGAGGGCACCTCCGGCGACCACGACGTCCACCAGGACGAAAAGCTCCTGGCGCTGTGCCGGCGGGCACTGGGCCACTCCGGAGAGGAGACCGCCGGATGATCATCTTCGGGACGAAGGGGTACCTCCAGCAGTTGGCCATGCTGACGCTGGTCTGCGGCCGGTGCGGCAACCCCGCCGCGCACGCGCTGCGGAAGAAGACCACCAAGTTCACGCTGTTCTTCGTGCCGCTGTTCCCCGTGGCGACGTCGTACGCGACGCAGTGCACGTTCTGCGGCGCGGAGGAGCGGATCACGCGGGAGCAGGCCGACCGGATGCTGTCGGGGGGCACGCGGGTGGCGTGACGGCGGGCGGGTGGCGTGACGGCGGCGCCCGGCGTACGGAGCGGTCCCGGGTCGACAAAAGGGACTTCCGTACGAATAAGGTTTACCGAAGACCGACCACGTCCAGCCGTCAGGAGCACCGTGAGCCCGCACCGCCCGGCCGCCGTGTACGCGGCAGTGCTGCTGCCCGGTGCCGCGGTGGCCGCGCTGCTGCTGTCCGGCTGCGGCGACGCGGGCGAGCTCCGGAGCGCGGGCCCCACGCCGACGGCCATCGGCCCGGTCCGGCTCTGGCCGGACCTGCCGCCCGTCACCGCGCCCCCGTACGACTACGGCGAGAGCGACACCGCGCAGGTCCCGGGCGTGACCGTGCCCGGCGGTGATGTCCGCCGCGTCGACCCGGTGGACGTCGTCCAGGCCGAGGTGGCGGCGCACCCCGACGAGTACAGCGGCCCGGACGGGCTCTACGAGGAGACGGCCCGGCAGATCCGGGAGTGCCGGGCGAAGCCGAGGCGGTGCCCGGTGATGACGCCGTACTACCGCGACCTCACCGGGGACGGCAAGGAGGAGCTGGTCGTCGGCATCAGGATGCCCGAACAGCAGACGGGACTGCGCGTGTACATGCCCGAGAAGGGCCGGCTGACCCGGATCATGTCCACCGTCGACCAGGTGGTGGGTGTGCAGTTGGCGGGCAAGGACCTGGTCGTACGGGTGGTCTCGGCGGGCATTCCGGGATACGAGTACCGCACGGCGTGGTCGTGGGACGCCCAGCAGCGGACGATGCTGCCGACGCGGGACGAGATCATCCGGGTGAAGCCGGCGCCACCGCCGCCCTCCCCCTCTCCCTCTCCGTCGCCGTCGCCGTCGCCGTCGCCGTCGGGTGGTGAGTGATGCGGCGCCCGCGGCTGCCCGCCTGGATGGCGACGCTCACGTTCAAGGCCGGGGCCTTCATCACAGTCATGTGCTGCGCGCTGGCCGCCCTGCTGGGCGCCCTGGTGCATGTGTCGGTGACCCGGCAGACGGTGGACACGGCGCGGGAGAAGGCGCTGGACCGGCTGGAGGAGGTGACCCGCTCGTACGAGGCGGGCGAGCCGTTGCCGCCGTACGCGGGCGTCGACCCGGACGGCCTGCCCTCCGCGCTCCGTGACCTCGCGGTCCGGGGCCATCGGGGCACGCTGGTGGCCGACGACCCCGGGGGACGGCCCACCATGTGGGCGGCCGGGCCCGCCGACGGCCGGGCGCTGGCGGTGCGCGTGGACTACTCGCTGAGCGCGAGCACCATCAGCGGCCTCGACCAGGCGATCGTCGGCTCCTCGGTGCTGGCCATCGGGGCGACGCTGCTGGTCGGCTCGTTCGCGGTGACCCGGGTGACCCGGCGGCTGCACCTGACGGCACAGGTGGCGCGGCGGATCAGCGCGGGCGACCTGGACGCGCGGGTCAACGACCCCCGCACGAAGGACCCGGCGCACCCCGAGGACGAGGTCGCGACCGTGTCGGGGGCGCTGGACACGATGGCGTCCAGCCTCCAGGGCAAGCTGTTGAGCGAGCAGCGCTTCACGGCGGACGTGGCGCACGAGTTGCGTACGCCGCTGACGGGGCTGTCGGCGGCGGCCGAGCTGTTGCCGCCGGGGCGGCCCGCGGAGCTGGTGCGGGACCGGGTGAAGGCGATGCGGGCGCTGACGGAGGACCTGCTGGAGATCTCCCGGCTGGACGCGCGCACCGAGAAGGTCGACCTCGACGTGCACGAGCTGGGCCCGCTGGCCGAACGGGTGGTGCGGGCGTCGGGCACGGACACGGAGGTGCGAATCGTGCGGGACGCGCGCGTGGAGACGGACAAGCGGCGCCTGGAGCGGGTGCTGGGGAACCTGGTGGCCAACGCCCACAAGCACGGCGCCCCGCCGGTCGTCCTGACCGTGGACGGCCCGGTGGTGAGCGTCCGCGACCACGGGCCGGGGTACCCGGACTACCTCCTGGAGCACGGGCCGCAGCGGTTCCGCACGGAGAGCGGCAGCAAGGGCCACGGCCTGGGCCTCACCATCGCGGCGGGCCAGGCGTCGGTCATCGGCGCGGACCTGCGCTTCACCAACGCCCCCGAAGGCGGCGCCGAAGCCCACCTGACGCTCCCCGAGTACGTCCAGCCCACCCCCGACACGACGCCCTGACGCGCCCCGCCCCGCTGGTACGCCGGGTGCGGGCCGGCGGGCGGGCACGGCCCCGCGCGGCCGGACGCCGACTGCGGGCCGCGTTAGGCGACATAACGGACATACCGCTTGCTACGTTGCGTGGCATGACCGTGCACAAGCGCCGTGGGGTGGAGTTGTCCCTCCTCATCGGGGCCGTCCTCATCGCCGTGTACGGGTATGTCGGCGTCGGTCTCGCCCGGAGCGGTGCCGTGCCGCCGGACGCCGCCGCGTACGGGGCCGGGCTGGGCCTGCTGGCCCTGCTCGCGCACCTCGCCGTGCGGTTCCGTGCCCCGTACGCCGACCCGCTGCTGCTGCCCATCGCGGTCCTGCTCAACGGCCTCGGGCTGGTCCTCATCTACCGCCTCGACCTGGAGACCCCCGCCGACCACGCCGCGCCCACCCAGTTGGTGTGGTCGACCCTCGGTGTGGGGCTGTTCATCGCGGTGGTCGTCCTGCTCCGGGACCACCGGACCTTGCAGGGGTACGCGTACGTGTCCGTCGCCGCCGCTCTGCTGTTGCTGCTGGTGCCGATCTTCTTCCCGGCCGTCAACGGCGCGAAGATCTGGATCCGGATCGGGGGCTTCTCGTTCCAGCCGGGCGAGTTCGCCAAGATCCTGCTCGCGGTCTTCTTCGCCGCGTACCTCGCGGCCAACCGCAACGCCCTCGCGTACACGGGCCGCCGTGTGTGGCGCGTACAGTTCCCGACCGGGCGGGTACTGGGGCCGGTTGTGGCGATCTGGCTGGTCAGTGTGGGCGTGCTGGTGCTGGAGCGGGATCTCGGGACCTCTTTGCTGTTCTTCGGGCTGTTCGTGATCCTGCTGTACGTGGCCACCGGCCGCACCGGCTGGGTCGCCGTGGGGCTGCTGCTGGCGGCGGCCGGGGCGTTCGTCGTCGGCAGCCTCGAACCGCACGTCAACAGCCGGGTGGAGGACTGGCTGCACCCCTTCGCCTCCATCGAGGCCGGCCAGGGGCCGGGCCAGCTCGCCCAGTCGCTGTTCGCCTTCGCGGCGGGCGGGATGCTGGGGACGGGACTGGGGATGGGCGACTCCGTGCTGATCGGCTTCGCGGCCAAGTCCGACTTCATCCTGGCCACCGCCGGCGAGGAGCTGGGCCTGGCCGGGCTGACGGCCGTCTTCCTGCTGTACGCCCTGCTCGTGGCGCGCGGCTTCCGGACCGGGCTGGCTCTGCGTGACCCGTTCGGCCGGCTCCTGGCCACCGGTCTCGCCTCCATCCCGGCCCTCCAGGTGTTCGTCATCGCGGGCGGCGTGATGGGCCTGATCCCCCTGACCGGCATGGCCATGCCCTTTCTGGCCCAGGGCGGTTCGTCGGTCGTCACCAACTGGATCATCGTCGCCCTGCTGATCCGCGTCAGCGACTCCGCCCGCGCGCCGGAGCCCCAGGGCGTGGAGCCCGGTGCCATCGTCCCGGTGGCGGAGGAGGTCCGGTGATCCCCTGCATCCGGCACGCCGCCGTGCTGTGCCTGCTGCTCCTGGCGGCCCTGCTGGTCAACGCCGCCCGCGTGCAGGTCTTCGAGGCCCCGTCGCTGGACGGCAACCCGGCCAACCGGCGCCCGGTCCTGGCCCGTTACGCCGAGCCGCGCGGCGACATCGTCGTGGGTGGCGCGCCGGTCACCGGCTCCAAGGACACCGGCCAGCCGCTGCGCCACGAGCGCACGTACACCGACGGACCGCTGTACGCACCGGTGACCGGGTACGCCTCGCAGACGTACGGCACCACGCTCCTGGAACACGCGGAGGATCCCCTGCTGTCCGGGACCAGTCCGATGCTCGCGCCCTTCCCGTTCTGGCACGACCTCAGCCGCACCCGGCCGCCGGGCGGCGACGTCGTCACCACCATCAGCGAGCCGCTGCAACGCCTCGCGTACGACGGGCTCAGGGGCCGGCGCGGCGCGGTCGCCGCCATCGAGCCGTACAGCGGGCGCATCCTGGCCCTGGTGAGCAGCCCCTCGTACGACCCCGGGCTGCTGTCCGGCACCGGCCGCGAGGTGGCCGCCACGTGGGCCGAACTGAACGAGGCACCGGGCCGGCCGATGCTCAACCGGGCCCTGCTGGAGACCTATCCGCCCGGCTCCACGTTCAAGATCGTGACCGCGGCGGCCGCGATGGACGCCGGGATCGTCACGGACGTCGACGCCCCGACCGGCACGCCCGATCCGTACCTGCTGCCGGGCACCCGCACCGTGCTGCCCAACGAGGCGAAGGGCTGCGGCAACGCCTCACTGGCGTACGCGATCCGCTGGTCCTGCAACACGGTGATGGCCCACCTCGGGGTGAAGGTGGGGGCCGCCGGGATGCTCGACGCGGTGGCGCGGTTCGGCTTCAACGACTCCTCGCTGCGCGTCCCGACGGCGGTGGCCCGGTCCAACTTCGACACCGAGATGACCGTGGACCGGCTCGCGCTCTCCGCCATCGGCCAGTACGACACGCGGGCCACCCCGCTCCAGATGGCGATGGTCGCCGCCGCCGTCGCCAACGGCGGCGAGATCGCCCACCCGCACCTGGTGGACCGGACGACGACCTCCGACGGGGACACCGTGGCGCAGCACGTCCGCCGCACCTACCGGCAGGCGATGCTGCCGCCGACGGCGCTGCGGCTCCAGCAACTGATGGTGGGCGTCGTCGACGGCGGCTCCGGCAGCAACGCGGCGATCCCCGGCGCGAGGGTCGGTGGCAAGACCGGCACGGCGCAGCACGGCGTGGGCAACATCGGCACGCCGTACGCCTGGTTCATCGGCTGGGCGCAGGCGGCGGACACGGGGCGGCCGGCGGTCGCGGTGGCGGTGGTCGTGGAGGACGCGTCCGCGAACCGGGAGGACATCAGCGGCGGCGGCAGCGCGGCGCCGATCGCCCGCTCGGTGATGGAGGAGGCGCTGCGCGAGGAGGAGCGGCGCAGCGCCGGGCGTCTCGGTCCGCGGAACGGGGCAGGCGGACCGTTCGGGCCGTGATGACGGAGCGCCCATGGACTTCGAACTCGCACCGGTGGACATCGCCCGGCTCGGGCGGCACCGGGAGCTGCTGAGCCGCCCGTACCGTGAACACGGTCCGCTGAGGGTTCAGCCGATCGGCTTGCGCATCTCCGCGCGGACCTTGAGGGTCAGCTCGGCGGCCTCGGCCAGGTCGATGTCCCCGGGCTTCTGGCCGAGGGACGCCGAGTCGACGATGCCGACACCGGCGGCGGTGTTGTCGTCGCCCCAGGCGCACATCGGGAAGGTGACCTGGTTGCCGCCTTCGGTGTTGGTGAGCACCTCGCACTCGACCTTGACGTCCGAACCGGCGGGTGTGACGTCCTTGGCCGGTGTCTCGATCTTGGCGTTCTGGGCGGTGCCGGCGCCGTGCAGCACGCTTCGGCGCTGGTGGTCGGGGTTCTTGATCTGGCCGTAGTACCCGGAGACGACCAGTGCCTTGACCTGGTCGCCGGACTGGGCGGTGTACTGGGCCACGGCCGCGCCGCCGGTGCGCACGCTGCTGTCGTGCGACTCGTCCAGGACCTTCTTGCCCTCGGTGCCGGACATGTCCTGGGCGAGCGTGTACTGGCCGTCCACGAGCGTCTTGGGGACGGTGAGCTTGTGCGTGGCCGCCGGGAAGGGGGTGTCGTTCCCGGCGCCGTCGATGACCATCTTGACGCCGAAGCCGAGGCAGCCGAGCAGGACCAGCGACCCGGCGACGATGCCGATGACCAGGCCGGTGCTCTTCTTCCGCGGCGGCTGAGGGGGCATCGGCGCCCCGTACGGCCCGGGGTACTGCTGGGGGAATCCGGGCTGCTGCGGCTGCTGGTAGGGGCCCGGCTGCTGCTGGTACGGGCCCGCGTACGGGCCGGGCGGCTGCTGGGGCGGAGGCGGCATGGTCATGCCCGCCAGGCTACGTCACGGGTGCGAGGCCCCGGCTCCGCCCTCGGCTATCGCCTCGGTGACCTCCGCGACCCGCTCGGCCTCCTCGGCCGCGAAGCGTTCGCGGTCGAGCTGCTCGGCGATCTCCTCGTCCTGGGTCATGAGCAGGTCCAGGTTGGAGTCGCCCAGTTCGAAGACGCCCATGTCGACGTAGGCCTTCTGGAGGCGTTCGCCCCACAGGCCGATGTCCTTGACGCAGGGGACGATCCGGCTGAAGAGGAGCTTGCGGAAGAGGTGGAGGAATTCGGACTGTTCGGAGAACTGCTCCGCCTCCTTCCTGGAGATGCCGAAGTTCTCCAGCACCTCCACGCCGCGCAGCCGGTCGCGCATCAGGTAGCAGCCCTCGATGACGAACTCCTCGCGTTCGCGCAGTTCGGCGTCGGTGAGCTGCTTGTAGTAGTCGCGCAGCGCCATCCGGCCGAAGGCGACGTGCCGGGCCTCGTCCTGCATGACGTACGCCAGTATCTGCTTCGGCAGCGGCTTGTCCGTGGTGTCCCGGATCATCCCGAACGCGGCGAGCGCGAGGCCCTCGATGAGGACCTGCATGCCGAGGTAGGGCATGTCCCACCGGGAGTCGCGGAGGGTGTCACCCAGCAGGCCCTGGAGGTTGTCGTTGATCGGGTAGAGCATCCCGATCTTCTCGTGCAGGAAGCGCCCGTAGATCTCGGCGTGCCGGGCCTCGTCCATGGTCTGGGTGGCGGAGTAGAACTTGGCGTCCATGTCGGGGACGGACTCCACGATCCGGGCCGCGCAGATCATGGCGCCCTGCTCGCCGTGGAGGAACTGGCTGAACTGCCAGGAGGCGTAGTGCTTGCGCAGTTCGCCCTTGTCCTTGTCGGTGAGCTTGGCCCAGTGGCGCGTCCCGTACAGGGTCAGCGCCTCGTCGGGGGTGCCGAGCGGGTCGTACGGGTCGACCTCCAGGTCCCAGTCGATGCGCCGGGCGCCGTCCCACTGCTTGTCCTTGCCCTTCTGGTAGAGGGCGAGCAGCCGGTCGCGGCCGTCGTCGTACTCCCAACTGAAACGGGCCGATCCGGTGGCCGGCACCTGCCAGATCGAGTCTCCCGGGTCCTTGCTGTAGAGGTCATGCGTCGACACGGACGGCTCCTTCGCCTGTGCGCTGACGGGTGGTTGGCAGGCTCACACGTTGGTAGACGCCGGGTCAACAAGTCGGGCACAGGGGATTGACGGCCTTGCTGACACGCAGTCTTATAAGGGATGACCCCCAGTAACGCCAACTGCGCGAGGTGCCCCGCTCATGACGACCGTGACCGAACGCGACATACGTCTGCTCAGGGACGCGCTCGGCCCGCTCCGGGACCGCGAACAGGTCGCCGAGCGCCTGCTCGAATCGTCCGCGAAGCACTCCTTCGACCCCGACAAGGAACTCGACTGGGACGCCCCCATCGAGGACGGCAAGTGGTTCTGGCCGCCGGAGCTGGTCTCCCTCTACGACACCCCGCTGTGGCGGAAGATGTCCGAGGAGCAGCGGATGGACCTGGCCCGGCACGAGGCCGCGTCGCTCGCCTCGCTCGGCATCTGGTTCGAGATCATCCTGATGCAGCTCCTGGTCCGGCACATCTACGACAAGTCGGTCACCAGCAACCACGTCCGGTACGCGCTCACCGAGATCGCGGACGAGTGCCGCCACTCGATGATGTTCGCGAGGATGATCCAGAAGGGCCAGGCCCCGGCGTACCAGGTGCCGCGCGTCTACCACAACATGGCGCGCGTCCTGAAGACCGTCTCGACGACCCCCGGTTCGTTCGCGGCCACGCTGCTCGGTGAGGAGATCCTCGACTGGATGCAGCGCCTGACCTTCCCCGACGAGCGCGTCCAGACCCTGGTGCGCGGTGTGACCCGCATCCACGTGGTGGAGGAGGCCCGGCACGTCCGGTACGCGCGCGAGGAGTTGCGCCGCCAGATGGTCACCGCGCCGCGCTGGGAGCAGGAGTTCACCCGGCTGAGCTGCGGCGAGGCCGCCCGGGTCTTCTCCGTCTGCTTCGTCAACCCCCAGGTGTACGAGAACGTCGGCCTCGACCGGCGCGAGGCGGTCGCCCAGGTCAGGGCCAGCGGCCACCGCCGCGAGGTCATGCAGTCCGGCGCCAAGCGGCTGACGGACTTCCTCGACGACATCGGGGTGCTGCGGGGCATGGGGCGCAGGCTCTGGAAGAGTTCCGGCCTCCTCGCCTGAAGCCCCCCACCACGGAGGATGGCGCGGAGTTACGCTGCGGGCATGACCAGTGCCGCCACGCCCGCACCCGCGTACCGACGGCTCAGCGTCGAGGAGCGCCGTACGCAGCTCCTCGGCGTCGCCCTCTCGCTCTTCGCGCACCGGGCGCCGGAGGACGTCTCGCTCGACGACGTCGCCGAGGCGGCCGGGGTGTCGCGGCCGCTGGTGTACCGCTACTTCGCGGGCGGCAAGCAGGAGTTGTACGAGGCCGCGCTGCGGTCGGCCGCCGACGAGCTGGAACTGTGCTTCGCCGAACCGGCCGTCGGGCCGCCGACCGAGCGGCTCGCCCGCGTCCTCGACCGGTACCTGGCCTTCGTCGACGAGCACGACGCCGGGTTCAGCGCCCTGCTCCAGGGCGGCAGCGTCGCCGAGACGTCCCGTACGACCGCGATCGTCGACGAGGTGCGGCGCGCCGCCGCCGAGCAGATCCTGCTCCACCTGGGCGTGCCGGAGCCCGGGCCGAGGCTGCGGATGATGGTGCGCACGTGGATCGCGGCGGTCGAGGCGGCGTCGCTGATCTGGCTGGACGAGGACAAGCGGCCGCCCGCCGCCGAACTGCGCGCCTGGCTGGTCGACCACCTGGTCGCCCTGCTGACGGCGACCGCCGCGACCGACGAGCAGACGGCCGGCGCGGTGGCGGGGCTGCTGGCGCAGGAGACGGCCGAGGGCCCGGTGGGCACCCTGGCGCGCCGCGTGATCCCCGTGGTGAGCGAGGCCGCGCACCTCCTGTGACACTGGCTGCGTGCGAAGCGAGAACACCCCCTTCTACGGCGGCCCCCTGGACGGCCGGGTCCTGCCGGTCCTCACCGGCATCACCGGCCACCCGCCCAAGTGGTACACGGTCCCCGTCCCGGCCGAGGACGGCGGCCCGCCGACCGTCCACGCCTACCGCCGCGTCCCCTCCGGCTACACGAAGCGGCTCGGGCTCCAGCGCGGCTGGAAGTACGAGTACGCCCCCGAGGGGCGCGAGCGGCGCGAGCTGAACTGGCCCTGGTCCCGGAAGTCGTAGGATCACGGGCATTCGCGCCACCGTGCCGCCAAAGGGGGAGTTTCCGCATGGAACCGTCGTCGCCTCTCCAGCCGATCGACCCTCTGCGGGACGGTGACCCCCGCCACTGCGGGCCGTACACCGTGCTGGCCCGCTTCGGCGGGTCCGCGAGCGCGGTGCGGTACCTCGCGCGGGACGACGACGGTACGACGGCCGTCGTCGCCGTGGCGCCGGCCGGGCTCGCGGAACTGCCCGCGTTCCGGCGGCGCTTCGCGGCGGAGGCGCGTACGGCGGAGAGGCTGGCCGGCGGGTGGGTGCCGCGGCCGCTGGCCGCCGACGTCGACGGGCCCCGGCTGTGGACGGCGACGCCCTACGAACCCGCGCTCACGCTGGGCGAGGCGGTCGCCCTCGCCGGGCCGTTGCCCGAGAAGGCGGTACGGGTGCTGGGCGCCGGGCTCGCCGAGACCCTGTCGCGGGTGCACGCGACCGGGGCGGTGCTGCACGGGCTGGCCCCCGGCACGGTGCTGCTGGCGGCCGACGGGCCACGGCTGACCGCGTTCGGCGCGCTGGGCGCGGCGGAGTCGGCGGAGGCCCGCGCGGGTGGGCAGTTGTCGGTACGGCTCGGCTACCTCACCCCCGAGCAGGCCGCCGGGCACGAGCCCGGCCCGCCGTCGGACGTCTTCGTGCTGGGCCTGCTGCTGGCGTACGCCGCGGCCGGCGCCCCTCCGCTGCCGGACGCGGCGGCCATCGCGGACGCCGAACCGGACCTGGGCGCCGTCCCGGAGGACCTGCGCCCGCTGATCGCCCAGTGCCTCGCCAAGTCCCCCGAGGACCGCCCCACGGCCGGCCGCGTCGCCGCGACACTGGCCCTGGAGGGCGCGGCGGCCCTGGCCCGAACCAGTTGGCTGCCGAACCGGCTGACCACGGCCATCGACGCCCAAGCGACCCGGGTAACGGCCCTCAAGGCCCCACTCGATGGGCCGACCGGGGCAGACCCGAACCTTGCGGACGCGGGGGCCGGCGGGGCGGGTGCCGACGGGGCGGGTGCCGCCGACGGGGCGGGTAACGACGACGCGGGTGCCGACGACGCGGGCTCCCCCGACGCCGGCTCCCCCGACGCCGGGCTCGACGGGCGGACCGTGCGGGTCGGGCGGCAGGTGCGGCGGGAGCCGCCCGCGGGGGAACTGGTGCCGGCCGCCCGGCTGCCGCAGGTGCTCCTGCCGCCCGCTCCGCCGGTCCAGGCGCAGGCACCGGTGCCCGCCCTGCCGGTGCCGCTCCCGGTCCAGGTTCCGGCGCCCGCACCGGCCTCCGCGTCACCCGCGCTCTCCCGCCGTGGGCTGTTCACCGGTCTGGCCTCGGGTGTGGCGGGAGCCGTCCTCGGGGGCGGCGGCGTGCTGGCGTTCGCGTCAGGCGACGGCGAGGAGCCGCGTACCGACGCCCGGCCCGCGGCCCGGCCCCGCCCCGCCGTGTCCGGGGTGCCGCCGCAGCCGCGCTGGGCGTACGCGCACCCCGCCACCGAACGCTCCGCGCTGAACGCCGCCGTCTGGCGGGACCGCACCCTCGTCCTGACCTCCGACGCCCACACCACGGCCGTCGACCTCGCGACCGGCCGGCGCCTCTGGCAGCGCGCCGACGCCGCCTCCGGGCACCGCGCCCTGACCGTCGGCGGCGACCGGCTGCTCGTCGTCGGCACCGACGGGTTCCGGCTGCTGTCGCCGAAGGACGGCACGGTCGAGGGGCGGACGCCGTTCCCCGGCGGCCTGCGCCTGTCGGCGGTCGCCGGACACGCGGGCGACGTCGTGTGGTTCACCGGCACGGTGGCGACCCGCACGTACCTCTTCGCGTACGACGTCGCGCGCTCCAAGGAGCTGTGGCGCGTCCAGGTACCCAACGGCCGCCCCCCGTACACCCCCGCCTACGAGGTGCTCGCGCTGCGGCCGGACGCCCTCGTCGTGCGCCAGGACCCGCGGTCGCTGACCGCCGCGCAGGTCAAGGCCGCCAAGGGGCTCGCGATCTTCTACGCGCACGACCGGGCCACCGGGGCGCGCCGGTGGTTCCGTCCGTTCGGCGGGGCGCGGCCGGGCGGCACGGTGTCCGGGGACGGGTCGGGGCGGCTCTACCCGGCGGTGGGCGACGCCCTGCACGCGTTCGACACCCGTACCCGAAGGCCGCTGTGGCGGTTGGCGGGTGGCGGCGTCTTCGGCCGTGCCGAGGTGCGCGGCGGCACGCTGTACGTCGCGGACCGCTCCCAGGCGGTGTACGCGGTCGATCCGGCCACCGGCCGGGCGCGCTGGCGGCGCACGACGGAGGCGGCGCCGGGCGGTGACGTGCCGGGCGTGACCGTCAGCACGAGCGGCCGCACCCTGCTCGCGGCGGACGGCTCGCAGGTCACCGCGTTCGGGGCGGACGACGGGCGGCGGCTGTGGAAGTTCCAGGACGCCGGGGTCCAGGGCCCGGGCGGCAAGGACACGTCGGCCCCGTACACCGCCCTGGCGGCGGGCGAGGCCGGTGTCGTCGTGCGCCGCGACCGGACGTTCTACGCGCTGCCGGTGGAGTGACCGGGACGGGTGACCGTGTTGGGCCGATCCGCCCAGTCATGCATTTTATGCGCTAGTCGTATCATCCACCGCTTCACGATGGGGGCGGAGGTGATGGCATGTCAGGACAACTGCTGCGGACCGTGTGCGTGGCCGCCCTGCTGGCGACCCTGCCCGCCGGCCCCGCGACCGCCGCGCCCGAACCACCGCAGTCCACGGTGCCGGAGCTGCTCGCCCAGCTCCGCACCCTGTACCAGCAGGCGGAGGAGGCGACCGAGACGTACAACGCCACCGAGGAGCAACTGAAGGCGCTCACCGCCGAGACGAAGAAGCTCACCGGTGACCTGAGCCGCACCCGCGACTCCCTCGCCCGCGCCCGGGCCGACGCCGGACGGCTGGCCCGCGCCCAGTACCAGGGCCGTACCGACTTCTCCTCCTCCCTGCGCCTGCTGCTCGCCCGCGACCCCGACCACGCCCTCGACCAGCACCGGCTGCTCCGGCGCGCCGCGCGTGAACGAGCCGCCACCGTGGCCCGGCTGGAGAAGGGCGAGAAGCGGGCGGACGAACTGGCCACGGCCTCCCGCAAGGCGCTGGACCGGGAACAGACACTGGCCGAGAAGCAGAAGAAGGCCCGCGACGAGGTCACCGCCCGGCTCAAGGAGGTCGAGGAGACCCTCGCCGCGCTGTCGGACGACGAGGTCGAGGAGCTGGCCGCCCTGGAGGAGGCCGAAACGGCGGCCGCCCAGCGCGAACTCCTCGCCACCGGCGAGCTGACCGGCACCCGCACCCCCTCCGAACTGGGCGACGAGGCCCTGGAGTACGCCGCCGGACAGATCGGCAAACCGTACGTGTGGGGCGCCGAGGGCCCGGAGTCCTTCGACTGCTCGGGCCTCACCTCGCAGGCGTGGGCCAAGGCGGGCCGCCCCATCCCCCGCACCAGCCAGGAACAGTGGCGCACCCTCCCCAAAGTGCCCCTGCGCGCCCTGCGCCCCGGCGACCTGGTGGTCTACTTCCCCAAGGCCACCCACGTCGCCATCTACCTGGGCGACGGCCTCGTCATCCAGGCACCCCGCCCCGGCGCCCGCGTCAAGGTCTCCCCCATCGCCGCCAACCCCCTCCTCGGCGCGGTACGCCCCGACCCCACCGCCCGCTCCCTGCGCGCCTACACCCCGCCGCGGCTGCCCCCGGGCGCGGCGGGCGGCTCCGACGAGGGCAACGACCAGGGCAACGACCGGGGCTGAGGCCCGCCGCGGCGGGTGGCCGAATGTGACAGAGAGCCGTCATTGCGGCCATCGGGCCCCGCCGTGACCATGGACGCATGCCCACTTCCCACCGCGTCGTCATCGCGGTCTTCCCGGACGTCGACCTGCTCGACGTCACCGGCCCGGCCGAGGTCTTCGCCCTGGCCAACCGGGTGACCGACGGCCGGGCCGGGTACGAGGTGCGCCTGGCGGGCCCCGGGGCCGGGCCGGTCGTCACGTCGGCCGGCGTACGTCTGGTGACGGACCTGACCTTCGCCGAGGTGGGGGCCGCGGTGGACACCCTGGTGGTGCCCGGCGCGGTGGACCCCTCCCCGGACGGCCCGGTGGCCCGGGTCGACGACACCGTGGTGGAGTGGGTGAGGGCGACGGCACCGTACGCGCGGCGGATCGCGTCGGTGTGCGTGGGCGCGCACGTGCTCGCGGCCGCCGGGCTCCTGGACGGGCGGCGGGCGACCACGCACTGGTCGACCGCGGCACAACTGGCCGCCGAGTACCCGCGGGTGCGCGTCGACGCCGACCCGATCTTCGTCCGCTCCGGCCAGGTGTGGACCGGGGCGGGCATCAGCACCTGCATGGACCTGGCGCTCGCCCTGGTCGCCGAGGACCACGGCGAGGAGCCCGCCCTGGCCGTGGCCCGGCAGTTGGTGATGTACCTCAGGCGGCAGGGCGGCCAGAGCCAGTTCAGCGTGCCGCTCAGCCGGCCCGCGCCGGCCCGCCGGGACATCGACGAGCTGCGCGTGTTCATCACCGAGCACCTCGACGACGACCTGTCCGTGCCCGTGCTGGCCGAGCGCATGTGCCTCAGCGAGCGCCATTTCGCCCGGGTCTTCCGCCAGGAGACCGGCACCAGCCCGGCCGCCTACGTGGAGGCCGCACGTGTCGAGGCGTCCCGCCGCCTGCTGGAGACCACCGACGAGCCGCTGGAGCGGATCGCGGCGGCGACCGGCATGGGCTCGGTGGAAACGCTGCACCGCGCCTTCCGCAAGCAGATCAGCACCACCCCGGCCGCCTACCGGCGCCGCTTCCGTACCGCTTCCTGACCGACCGAAAGGCTCCGTTCACCCATGAATGTCTCCACGACCCTGCGTGACGTCACCGGCCTCGACAACACCCTGCCCCGCCTCGGCGAGACCACCCTGATACTGATCGACTTCCAGAACACCTACCGCACGGGCGTCATGGCCCTCGACGGCGCCGAGCCCGCGCTGGCCGCCGGGGCGCGGCTGCTCGCCGCCGCCCGCTCGGCCGGCACGCCGGTCGTCCACGTCATCCACGACGGGGGCGAGGGCACGCCGTACGACATCCGTGCCGAGATCGGCGCCATCAGCGCGGAAGTGGCGCCCGTCGACGGCGAACCGGTCGTGGTGAAGGGTTTCCCCAACTCCTTCCACCGGACGGATCTGGAGAAGACGCTGCGCGCCCTGGACGCCGGACCCGACCTGGTCCTGGCCGGGTTCATGACCCACATGTGCGTGGCCTCCACCGCCCAGGGCGCATTCAACCTCGGCTACCGGCCCACCGTCGTGGCCGAGGCGACCGCCACCCGCTCGCTGGCCGCGCCCGACGGCAGCACCGTGCCCGCCGCCGCGCTGAAGACGGCGAGCCTGACGACCATCGCCGACCTCTTCGGCACCGTGGCGCCCACCGTCGAGCACCTCACCGCCGGACAGCTCACGGGCTGACCGTCACGCCCCCGCGACGGACGCCAGATAGGCACCCGCCTTGTCCGGGTCGTAGAAGAAGTTCTCGAAGTCGGACGGGTCGTTGAAGCCGTTCGCGATCCGGTGCGCCACGGGCGGGAGCTGGCCGGCGCCGCCGATGAGGTTCAGGACGTGCTCCGGCGGGACGCCCAGCATCGCGTTGGTCCACTTGGTGACGTGCTGGGCGGTCTCCCAGTAGCGGTCGAACGTCTGCCGCATCCACGCCTCGTCGAACGGCTTGTCGCCGTGCTCGGTGATCGAGGCGAGGTAGGAGGCGGCGCACTTGGAGGCCGAGTTGGAGCCCTGGCCGGTGATCGGGTCATTGGCGACGACGACGTCCGCGACGCCCAGGACCAGGCCGCCGCCGGGCAGCCGCCCGATGGGGTTGCGGACGGTCGGGGCGTACCGGCCGGACAGGGTGCCGTTGGCGTCGGTCAGCTCCACCTTGGTGGCCCGCGCGTACTCCCAGGGCGTGAACCTCTCCATCAGCTCCAGCGTCAGCGCCAGGTGCTCGGAGGGGTCCTTGACGCCCTGGAAGACGTCCAGCGGGCCACCCGGGATGCCCTCCCAGAAGAGGATGTCCGCCCGGCCGCTGGTGGTCAGCGTCGGCATCACGAACAGCTCGCCGACCCCCGGCACCAGGTTGCAGCGGACCGCCTCCATGTCCGGGTGCTCGGGGCGCGGCCCGAGCCCGTGGACGTACGCGACGGCCAGCGCGCGCTGCGGCTCGCTGTACGGGGAGCGGGAGGCGTCCCGGCCGAACATCGACACCAGCTCGCCCTTGCCCGCCGAGACGAGCACCAGGTCGTACGTGCGCGAGAAGTAGTCCAGGTCGGAGACCGCCGCGCCGTGGATGACGAGCTGGCCGCCGCGCTGCGCGAAGGTCTCCATCCAGCCCGCCATCTTCACGCGCTGGTCGACGGACTGGGCGTACCCGTCCAGTTTCGCGACCCAGTCGACCGGGCGGGAACCGTCGGGCGCGCCGACGGAGACACCGAGGCCCTCGATGCGCGGCGCCTGGGACTCCCAGAAGTTGATGCCGAGGTCCCGCTCGTGCTGGAGCGCCGTGTCGAACATGCACTGCGTGGACATGACCCGGCCGGCCCGGATCTCGTCCGCCGTGCGGTTGGACATCAGGGTGACCTCGTACCCCTGCGACTGGAGGCCGAGGGCGAGCTGGAGGCCGGACTGCCCGGCTCCGACGATGAGTATCTTCCGCATCGAAGGTCTCTTTTCCTTACTCAGGGGTGGTTTCGAGGGCACGGGCGACGAGCGCCAGCAGCGAGTCGACCACCGTGATCCGCTTCCGGGCGTCCATGATCACGATGGGTACGTCCTTGGGCACCGTGAGCGCCTCGCGCACGTCCTCGGCCTCGAACAGCTCGGTTCCCTCGAAGTGGTTGACCGCCACGACGTACGGCAGGCCGCAGCTCTCGAAGTAGTCCAGCGCCGGGAAGCAGTCCGTCAGCCGCCGGGTGTCGGCCATCACGATCGCGCCGATCGCGCCGCGCACCAGGTCGTCCCACATGAACCAGAACCGCTGCTGCCCCGGCGTACCGAAGAGGTACAGCACGAGGTCGTCGTCGAGCGTGATGCGCCCGAAGTCCATGGCGACGGTCGTGGTGAGCTTCTCGGGCGTCGCGGACAGGTCGTCGGTGTCCTCGCTCGCCTGGGTCATCAGCGCCTCGGTCTGGAGCGGCGTGATCTCGGAGACCGATCCGACGAAGGTCGTCTTGCCGACGCCGAAGCCGCCCGCCACGACGACCTTCGTCGCGATGGGGGCGCGGGTGTGGTCGAGCTGCCAGGAGTGGGCCTCAGGCTCTTCCACGGCTATCTCAGAGACGGCGGAGACCACTCAGCACCCTTTCGAGCAGTGCGCGGTCGGGCTGGCCGGTGCCGTGACCGGTGCCGTACACGCGGATCCTCCCCTGGTCGGCCAGGTCGCTGAGCAGCACCCGGACGACGCCCAGCGGCATCTTCAGCAGCGCGGAGATCTCGGCCACCGTACGCATACGGCGGCAGATCTCGACGATGGCCCGCATCTCCGGCATGACCCGGGAGACGAGCGTGCCGTTCGTCAGCTCCTTGCGCTCCTCGGGCGCCTCCAGCGCGGCGACGAACGTCTCGACGAGCAGGACGTGGCCGAAGCGGGTGCGGCCGCCGGTGAGCGTATAGGGACGGACGCGGGCGGGCCGCCGCCCGCCGCCCCGGACCGGCAGTCGGCCGGCGGCGGATGCGGAGGTCATTCGGCACTCTCCATCGACTGGCGCAGCTCTCTGCGGAGTTCGGGCGTGAGTACGTGTCCGGCCCGGCCGACGAAGAGCGCCATGTGGTACGCGACGACGCTCATGTCGCAGTCGGGCGTGGCGTGCACGCCGAGGAGCGAGCCGTCGCTGATCGACATGACGAAGACGCTGCCCTCCTCCATCGCGACCATCGTCTGCTTGACGCCGCCGCCGTCCATGAGCTTGGCGGCGCCGATGGTGAGGCTGCCGATGCCGGAGACGATGGTGGCGAGGTCGGCGCTGGACCCACGCGGCCCGTCGGACCGGGGGCGGTCGGCCGGGGCCTTGGCCTTGCGTTCCGCCGGGTCGGAGGAGAGCAGCATCAGCCCGTCGGACGAGACGACGGCTACGGAACGGACCCCCGGCACCTCCTCGACGAGGTTGCCGAGCAGCCAGTGCAGGTTCTTGGCCTCGCTGCTCAGTCCGAACGGTGCGGTGCCGGTGGTACTGCCGGTCCTCGCAGTCAACTGCGTGCCTCCTCGACTGTGTCCCCCGTCTCTTCGGTACGTACCGCTTCCAACTGCTGGGTGCTCTCCGCGATCTCGGCCTCGGCGTCGCGGCGGCCCGCCTGGGCGCCCTGGTGGAACCCGCCGAGCCGGCGCCGCAGCGCCTCGGCGTCCACCCCGCCCTTGCGCCCGGCGGCCGGCGCGGTCGGCTCCACGACCTTGGGCGTCCGCTTGGGCAGCCCCTTGTCGGTGACGCGCTCCCACTTGGGCTCGCGGGCGCGCGGCTGGGCCTCGTCGCCCTCGGCGTCCTCCGCGCGCTCGTGCACCTCGGCGCCGTGCTCGGGCTCGGGCTCGGGCTCGCTGTCGGTCTTTTCGTGCTCCGGCTCGGTGCCGGGCTCGTCGGCCCCGGCCTCCGGTGCGCCCGGGGCGCGGACCTGAAGGGTGGTCTCGGGCCCGGCGGGGGCGTCCGGTTCGGGCGCGTCGTCCGTGGGGGCGCCGGCCGAGGTCGCGGCGATCGTCGCTTCGGCGGCGGCGACCAGCGGGTCGCGGGCCGTGCGGGCGCCGGGGAGCGTGTTGGAGTTGGCCTCGGCGACCGAGCCGGGGAGGTTCAGCGTGGGGGCCGTGCCCGCGACGGCGACCGACGGGGGCAGGGCGGTCGGCGGGGCGTCCGGGAGCAGCGCGGGCGGGAGGACCACGACCGCCGTCACGCCGCCCTGCTTGTGCTCCCGCAGTTGGACCCGTACGCCGTGCCGCGCCGCGAGCAGCGCGGCCACCCGGATGCCGAGGCCCTCGCCGTCCCGGTCGGCGGCGGACGCGGGCTCCGTCTCCGGGTCGGCCAGGCGGGCGTTCAGCTCGGCGAGCCGGCCCTCCGTCATCCCTATGCCCTCGTCCTCGACGGAGAGCATCACCTCGCCGCTCTCCAGCAGCCAGCCGGAGAGCTGGACCTTGGCGTCCGGCGGCGAGAAGGACGTGGCGTTCTCCAGCAGCTCGGCGAGCAGGTGGCTCAGGTCGTCGGCGGCGAACCCGGCCACGTACGCGTGCGGCGGCAGGGACTGGATGGTGACCCGCTCGTACCGCTCGATCTCGCTGACGGCGGCGCGCGCCACGTCGACCAGCGGAACCGGGCCCTGGTGGGCGTGGTTGTGCTCGTGGCCGGCGAGGACGAGGAGGTTCTCGCTGTGGCGGCGCATGACCGTGGCCATGTGGTCGAGCTTGAAGAGCGTGGCGAGCCGCTCCGGGTCCTGCTCGCGCTCCTCCAGCTTCTCGATCACGGCGAGCTGCCGCTCGACGAGCCCGAGCGTACGGAGGGAGAGGTTGACGAACGTGTGGTGGACGCTGCCGCGCAGCGCCTCCAGCTCGGCGCTGATCTCTTCGGTCCGCTCGCGCAGTTGGGCGCGCTGCCCCGCCAGTTCGGCGGTGAGGGCCTCGCGGGCGGCGACGGCGTCGGTGCGCTCGGCGTCGAGCTGCTCGGCGCGGGCGCCGAGGTCGAGGAGCTTGCCGTGCAGGGTGTTGAGGGAGCGTACGACCTGGGCGAACTCGTCGTTGCGGCCGGTGTACCGGACCGGTTCCTCCGTCTCGGGCGCTCCGGCGAGGCGGGCGGCGCCGATGCGGAGGACGGCGAGCGGCTGGGTGAGGGTGCGGGCGACGGCGGTGGAGACGCCGATCGCGATGAGCAGGCAGCCGCCGAGGAGCGCGATGCGCAGTTCGAGCGCGGTGACGTCGTCGTCGCGGAGCTGCTCCATGCGCCGCACCTCACCGGTGGCGAGGGAGGATTCGACGCCGCGCATCTGCTCGATGCGGGCGGTGAGGGTCGCGCGGAGCTTCTCCTGGTCGGTCTTGCGCTCGTCCTTGGACAGCTCGGGCCGGTCGGTTAGGCCCGCGAGGTAGGTCTCGGCGCTCTTGACCTCGGGGCCGGTGACCGTGGCGGCGAGGGAGTCGCGGGCGGCGGGCGGTGCGGCCTGGTCGAAGTCGGCGAGGGCGGCCTGTTCGCGGACCCGGGCCTGCTGGGCGGCGGCGCTCAGCGCGCCGCGTGTGCGGTCGGCCTCGTCGCCGGCGGGGTCCTCCGGCTCGACGTACTGCCCGGTGACGGGGTCGTAGACGAGGCCGGTGCTCTTCTTGCCGGGGACGGCGAGCGCGCCGAGGAGCAGGCCCCGGGTGGCGGAGGCCTGGTCGACGGCCCGGCCGAGCTCGGCGAGGGCCCGGGTGCCGGCGCCCGCGTCGGCGGCGCGGGCGGGGGTCTTGTCGGCGAGCTGGGCGGACAGGGCGTGGAGCTTGGCGATGACGTCGGTGTACGCGCGGTGGGCCTCCATGGCGGTGCCCTTGCCGGTGAGGGCGGAGCGCCGGATGGCGGGCAGGTCCGCGAGGTCGCGGCGGAGGCCGGCGGGCGCCGCGGCGTGGATCTCGTCGATCTGCCGGTCGACGCGGGCGCGGTGGGCGGCGTCGACGGCGGGCGGGGCGCCCTTGCCGCCGCTGCCCTCCTTGTCGCCCTCCTCGCCGCCCTTGGCGGCGCCCCGGCCGGCGGCGATGTACGCGGTGACCTCGTCGCGCTCGTCGGCGAGGGAGTGCGCGAGGGTGACCGCCTGCCGGTTGAGCTCGGCGAGGGTCACCAGTCGCTGGGAGTCGGTGAGGTCGCCGGAGGCGGTGAGGACGGCGGGGGCGCCGGCCCCCAGGACGGTGATCCCGACCAGGGCGACGCCGACGACGAGCCGGCTGCGTACCCGTACGCCGCGGCCGCCCGGTGCCTGGGGATCGCCGGGAGTCTCACTGCGCTTCTGCACCGGTTCTCACATTCTTGAACTCGTCCGCCCATGAAGCAGAGGTGACGACCGGTCACACATGCGATCAGCCCCCCAACCCCTGGTACGGCCTCGACCATTCCAGCGCTGTTGTTGAAGGGGGCACACGTCGGCCACTCCGCCACCCGAAGGAGTGAACAACAATCCGGAGTTGGCGAACAACTCTCCCGGGCGCATGCCCCATGGGCGCGCGGTGGGACGGGTTGAAAGATCCACGCGGGCTTTGGCAGGATGCGCGCCCGCATCTTGCCGGAGGACCGGATTCCGGCTCGTACCCCCTTCCGGCCTGCTGGTACAGGCCAATTCCGGCCCTTTGTGGGCCGTGTGAAGGAGTCATGCAGACTGGGGCGCATGCGCAGCGAGATCTCCTCCGTGCCGGGCACACCGCAACGCCCCAACGAGGACTGGGCTTCCGTGGCGGTTCCCGCGTCCGGCCAGGGCGGCACCCTGGTGGTGCTGGACGGGGTGACGCCCCCGCTCGACGATGACGGTTGTGTGCACTCGGTCCCCTGGTTCACGGCGAGGCTCGGTGGCGCCTTGACCGAACTGTCCGGTTCCCGCCCCGACCTGACGATGGCCGAGATTCTGGCGGAGGCAATTCGGCGCACCGCGGACGCCCACCGCGACACGTGTGACCTTTCTCACGTGCGTACGCCTCAGGCGACGGTGGTCGTGGCGCGCTGGGACGCGGAAAGCGTCGAGTACCTGGTGCTGGCCGACTCGGTGCTGCTGCTCCGGTCGCCGGAAGGGGCGGTACGGGCGGTGCTGGACGACCGGCTCGACCGGCTGCCGCCCGGCTCGCTGGCGTCGCACGCGGTCACGGACGCGACCGTGCGGAACAAGGAGGGCGGTTTCTTCACGGCCGCGGCCGACCCGTCGGTGGCGGCCCGCGCGGTCACCGGCAGCGTCCCGTCCGCCGAGGTGCGGGCGCTGGTCGCCATGACGGACGGGGCGACGCGCTGGACCGAGGTGTTCAAGAGGGGCGACTGGGCGGACTGCTTCGCGGTGGTGAGCGAGGAGGGCCCGCACGGGCTGATCGCCCGGGTGCGGGAGCTGGAGGCGTCGCCCTCGTACGCGTACCGCTGGAAGCGGCACGACGACGCGACCGTGGTGCACGTCGAGCTGTGAGCGCCCGGGAGTCCGAGGGCCCTGAGGGCGCCGCCCCCGGTCATCCGGTCACGGGCGGCAGACGTCCGTGGTGGTGACCGCACCGCCGTCGTTCTCGTCGTCGGTGCCCACGATGCCCTCGCGGGAGCCGGGCAGGCACGCCAGGGCCTCGATCTTGTGGCCGGGGAACGCGGCGAGCCGGTGCGGTGAGCGGTGCACGGTCAGGCGCAGGCGGTCGCCGTGGCCGGCCGTCACCCGGCCCGCGTCGAAGAGGGCCGAGTCGTAAGGCCCGTCGTCGCCCGGGTCCGACGCGGAGGAGACCGTCACGCGGCCGGTGGCCGAGACCTCCACATCCGATATGTGCCGCACGTCCTGGGCGGGGTAGGGCACGCGGAACTCCGCGGCGGTCCGCTCGCCGAAGGTGTTGTCGCGCGGGTCCCATTCCGCCGCGGACAGCGTCGCGGGCCGGTCGTCCTGCCCCCGGTCGGCCCACACGGCGATGATCTCCCCGCCCCGGGTGGCGGTGAGGGCGAACCCCTCGTAGTTGTCGTCCGGGGAGATCCCGGGCACGGCGAAGGCGGCCAGGACCCGCGCGGTGTCCTGCCCCGGCTCCCAGTGGATCCGGTACGCCGTTCCCCGGCCGGTGAGCGCGATGTACTCGTGCGGCCGGCCGGGCACGGCGTCGATCGCCTCCAGGTCCACCGCGGGCTCCCCGGCCCAGGCGACGGGCCGCTGCCACGGCTGGGCGCCCGGGCGGTGGCGCAGGGCGACGAGCCGGTTCTCACCGGGCTTCTTGTTGTCGCGCACGGCGAGCAGGTCCGCCGTGCCGCGGTGTACGCCGCCGACGGCGATCCCGCTGATGCCCGTGGTGATGTCGTCGCCGACCCGCTGCCAGTCGGCCTCGTGATCACGGGCATGGGCGGCTGTGGCGGACGTGAGGAGGACGGCCCCCGCGAGGGCGGCGCCGAGAACGTTCTTGATCATCGGTCGATGATGGAGGCGGGGGTGCGCATCCGGCCACCGTCACCCGGTTATCGACTTCGCAAAATGTGGTCAGCTCTCGGCCGAGGTGTTGAGCTGGTGCAGCAGCCGGGCCAGCTCGGCGACCTCGGCGCGGTCCCAGCCCGCGAGCTTGCGCACGTAGCGGGCGCGGCGGGCGTCGCGTACGCGGCGGAAGCGGCTGCGGCCCTCCTCGGTCAGGCGTACGAGGGAGGCGCGGCCGTCGGCGGGGTCGGGGTCGCGGGCGACGAGCCCGAGGTCCGCCAGGGCGCGCAGTTGGCGGCTCATCGTGGCCTTGCCGACGCCGAAGTACGCGGCGAGGTCGGTGGCGCGCTGGGTACCGGCCTCCTCCAGGCGGACCAGGAGACCGTAGGCGGCGGGTTCGAGTTCGGGGTGGACCTCGCGGGCCATTTCGCCGGACGAGGCGCGGGCGCGGCGCAGGAAGACCGCCAATTCACGCTCCAGGGCGAGGAATTCCTCGTCGACTTCGGCGGCATTCCCCGTACGGCTTTCCTGCACGTCAGCACCCCTCGCGCGCTTTCCCGGCTCTGAAAGTTGTGTTCGGCGGCGGGCCATTGCCGCAGCTCGCCCAGTATTTCGCAGGCATAGACCAACGGCGGCACGGAGCCCCTCTTCCACGGGCCGGTTCTACGTGCGTAGCGTCATGAATGGCATGTTCACGCCACACATGCCGTCATCCCCGCGCTCCACCCCCACCGAGGCCTTCGGAGGCACGCCATGCCCGTGCACAGATCCGTCACGCTCCTCGCGACCCCGGCCCTCATCCCGCTGCTCATCGCCCTCGCCCTCACCCTCCCGGCAGCGGCGACCGCCGCCGGCAAGCCGCCCGCCCCGCCGGCCCGGGGCAGCGCGTACATGGGCATGGGCGTCCCCGCCCACGACGGCGTCGGCGGCCTGCCGCCCGACAACCGTGCCGTCCAGACCGAAGGCGTGGACGTCTCCAGCCACCAGGGCAACGTCGACTGGGCCGCCCTGTGGAACAGCGGCGTGAAATGGGCCTACGTCAAGGCCACCGAGGGGACGTACTACAAGAACCCGTACTTCCCCCAGCAGTACAACGGCTCCTACAACATCGGCATGATCCGGGGCGCGTACCACTTCGCCACACCCGACACCACGACCGGCGCGGCCCAGGCGGACTTCTTCGCCAACAACGGCGGCGGCTGGTCCCGCGACGGCAAGACCCTGCCCGGCGCGCTGGACATGGAGTGGAACCCGTATGGGGCGGCCTGCTACGGCAAGAGCCAGTCGGCGATGGTGAGCTGGATCCGCGACTTCCTGAACCGCTACAAGTACCGCACGGGCCGGGACGCGGTGATCTACACGGCCACGAGCTGGTGGAAGCAGTGCACGGGCGATTACGGCGGCTTCGGCGCCTCCAGCCCGCTGTGGGTGGCCCGCTACAACACGACGGTGGGCGAACTGCCGGCCGGCTGGACGTACTACACGATGTGGCAGTACACCTCCACGGGCCCGATCGTCGGCGACCACAACAAGTTCAACGGCGCCTACGACCGCCTCCAGGCCCTCGCCAACGGCTGACCGCCCGACGAGAACGGCGGAACCCCCCGGCGCGGACGGGCGCCGGGGGGTTGTCGGAGGGACGTGCCTCAGCCGCAGAGGCCGGCCGGGCGGGAGCGGGTGACGAGGTTCGTCCAGCCCGTCGTGCCGTCGATCCAGACGACCCCGGTGCCGTGAAGCGCCGCCGGGGAGAGCTGCTCGCCGCGGTTGCAGGAGACGCGCTCCTTGCGGGTGCCGTCGGTGGTGAGCTGCCAGTTCTTCGGCAGGGTCTCATTGCGGTACGCGGTGTCCGGCAGGGAGGCGTTGACCGTGACCGCCGACTCGGAGACCGTGAGCTCGTGGGCGATCAGCGCGCCCGGCTTGGCCTCGCCGCTGATGTCGTACGAGCCGGTGCCGTCGACGTTCGCGCGGCGGATGCCCATCTGGCCGTCGTCGGCGATGTTCTCGTCGGTGAGCCAGAAGACGTGGCTGCCGTTGAGGGCGGTCTGGCCCAGGGTCTGCGGCTCGTCCAGCCGCTCGGTCATGGTCTTCTTGCCGGTCCTCAGGTCCAGGAGCTCCACGCCGAGCCGGTACTCGCCGCCCTCCGGGTAGAGCTTGGCGTACGCGATCCTGCCGTGCGAGACCGACGGGAGCCCGGTCAGGACGTCGTCACCGCCACCGTCCACGTACGTCGGTTCACGGTCGCCCGCGCGCAGGTGGACGACGTGGCGGGAGAACAGCCCGAGCGTCTCGAAGACGGTCACGCCGTTCTCGGTCCGCAGTCCGGCGACGTCGGAGGTGGTGGACGAGTACAGCTTCTTGATGGGCCCGCCCGCGATCGGGCGGGACAGGATGTCCACGCTCGTCGCGCCGTACGCCGCCCAGACGACGGTCTTGCCGTCCGTCGCCGGGTAGACGTGGTAGCGGCCGTCGTTGGGGCTCATCAGCCTCGGGCTGCCCTCGCCGTCGGCGCGGCCCGCGTAGACGGAGTACGGCTCGGTGCCGTCGTCGTTGGACTTGGCGACCGTCCACCAGCCACCGCCGGCCTGCACCCCGGTGCCGGTGATGTTCAGCTTGCCCAGCAGCTCGTCGGAGTCGACCCCCAGGGCCTCCTCCCAGCCCGCGACGATGCCGTGGGCGTTGAAGGACCGCTTGGCGGTGTTCAGCCGCTGCCCGGTGACGCCCAGGTCCTTCGCCGCGGCGAGGACCGCGTTGCGCCCGTCGGTGAAGCCGTCCAGCGGGGTCATGTACTCGGTCAGCGCCTTGTACACGATTCGGTCGGCCAGCTCGGCGCCCAGGTCCTGGCGCATGTCCCACAGGGCGCCGGAGAAGATGGTCGAGTTGAGGTGCACGCCGCCGTTGTCGGTGCCGAAGGTGGCCCCGAGGAAGCTCCTGGACGTCGTGGCGCCGTCGTTGAGGTCGCGGAACGCACAGGCGCGGGGCGCCGCCCTGCGGCACAGGTCCTCGCCGATCAGGCCCGCGTCGGGGTGGTCCATCGCCATGCCGGACCGCGTGACGTCGATGGCGTTGCCGAAGTAGTCGGCGACGGCCTCGTTGAGGGCGCCGGACTGGCCCGCGTACACCAGGTTGGCGCTGTTCTCGACGACGCCGTGCGTCATCTCGTGGCCGACCACGTCGAGGTCGGCGGAGAGCGGCTTGTAGTCCGCGTCGCCGGAGCCGTACACCATCTTGGTGCCGTCCCAGAAGGCGTTGACGTACGGCAGGCCCATGTCCGTCACGCCCACCAGCGAGTTGACGGCCGAGCCGCGCCCGTCCAGGCCGTCCCTGCCGTGGCGCTCCTTGTAGTAGTCGTAGACCTGCCCGGCCGCCCAGTGCGCGTCGACCGCGCCCGCGTCGGTGGCGTCCTTGCCGAACCGCGCGGCCGGCGAGCCGAACTCCTTGAGATCGGCCGGCCAGCCGCCCACCACCTCGAAGACGTCCTTGTCGCGGGCGTCCCAGGTGGTCAGGGCGTTCTTGCTGCCCGCCGCCATCCGGGCGTGGTCCGCCAGCACGTACCGGTCGGCCGCCGCCTGGCGCACGTTGAGGTCCACCTGGGTGCCGTTGAGCAGCGTGCCGCTGCCCGCGGTCCCGGGGTGCGGGGCGGCCGGGTCGTCGGCCTGCTTCGCGGCGGTACCCGTGGGGGCCTTCGGCGGCGCGATCGTCTTGATGCCGCTGAACTGGAGCACCGGGTAACCGGCCCGCGCGTCCATGTACACGTGCTGGAGCACCGGCGCGCCGGTCACCGGGTGGGTACCGCGTACGGTCACGTGGTACGTGAGCACGCCCTCGCCGCGCGGGACGACCACCAGGTCCCCGGCGGTGCCGCGCAGCGGCGTGGCCTTCTCGGCGTCCTTGAGCGCCAGCCGCCGGCCGCCGAGCCGTTCCAGGGTCGCGGCGACCGCGCGGCGTACCGCCACGTCCTTGGCCACGGTCGGCCGCACCCCGGTCGTCAGGCCCGTGAAGTACTTGCCGGAAGTGCCGGTGACGACCCGTTCGCCGCCCTTGGTCTCCATCCGGACCACGTACTGCCCGCCGAGCACGGGCACGCCCCGGTGCTTCTGCTGGAGCCGTACGGTCTCCTCCGCGCCGCGCTTCAGCGTCTGTACGGGGGCGAGATCACGCCCCGGTTCGGCGATCTTGTAGCGGCTCTCCTTGGCGGCCAGGTGCTTGCGCGCCGCGTCGGCCGGGCTCGCCTTGGCGTCCGCCGCCTCCCGGATGCCGTCGACGAGTGCGGGGGTCGCGGTCCGCGCCCCGGGGATGACGTCGGCGGGCGGTTCGGCGGCCGGCGGGGTCGCCGCCGAGGCCGGAACCGCGGTGATCAGGAGCCCGGCGGCGGCGAGCAGTGCCGCCGCCCGGGCCCCCGCCCGTATGCCGGATCTCGCCGGATGCCGGCCGGTCGTGCCGGGCGTGCTGGGTTTACGCACAGTCCGTACCCCTCCCACGTGCTGGTCAGCCGTTCAGGTGGTCATGGCCATGCAAGCGGCGCCGGGGCGAACGCGGCAACGGATGACGGGGGTTGAGAAGTGGACACGCACACTTGTGTGGCCTGTGAAGGCGGAGTGAGAATCCGACGCATGATCCAGGGAGAACTGACCACTCTCGGCCTGGGCAGGACCGAGGAGCGCGCCTACGAGGCGCTGCTGAAGGAACAGGCGGACGGGGCGGACGAGTTGGCGCGACTGCTGGACCTGCCGCGCGAGCGGCTGGACGCGGCGCTGGACCGGCTCGTCGAGCACGGTTTCGCCCGGCCGCCCGATCCGTCCCACGAGGGCGCGTTGCCGCACCCGGCGGCGCCGGCCGCCGCGATCCGCACGCTCATCCACCGCCGACAGGCGGAACTGCACTTGAGATCGGCGGAGTTGGCGCGGTTACGGCTGGCCGCCGACCGGCTCGCGGGGGACGCCGGCGCCCAGGGGGACGGGCGCGGGCGCGTCGAGGTGGTGACGGGGCGCCGGGCCCTCACCGAGCGGGCCGGGCAACTGCTGGACGCCGCCGAACGGGAGGTGCTCATCCTGGACCGGAGCCCTCACAGGCCGCCCTTCGCCGCGCTGGACGTCGGGTCGCTGCTGGCCCGGGGCGTGGAGGTGCGCGCGGTGCTGGACCGGGCCGGGCTCGCCGACCCGGGGTGGACGCGGGCGCTGAACGGCCTGGTGGAGCGCGGACTGCGGGTACGGGTCGCCGGGGGCGTCCCGGCGCGACTGGTCGCGGTGGACCGGCGCGTCACGCTGCTGCCGCCGGTGGACGCCGCCGGTCCGCGGGCGTCCGCGCTCGTGATCGGCGACGGACTGCTGTGCGGCGCGCTGGTGCCGCTGTTCGAGGCGGTGTGGGAACGGGCCGCGCCGCTGGGCGTGGAGAGGGACGGGCCCGGTGCGTTGCCCGGGCCGCAACGGGAGCTGCTGGCGCTGCTGGCGGCGGGGCTGAAGGACGAGGCCATCGCCCGCCGCCTGGGCGTCCATGTGCACACGGCCCGGCGGCGGATCAGCCGGCTGCTGGAGTCCCTGAACGCCCGGACGCGGTTCCAGGCAGGGGCGCAGGCGTCGTCGCGGGGATGGCTGGATGACTGAGCGGCGCGCCCGTGGGCAAGGATGGGCCCTATGCGCTGCAAGAGACCGTTGCTGTGGATCGCCGCCGTCGTGACCACCGCCACCGCGTGCGGGGGGCCGTCCCATTCCGCCCCGCGCCCGGAGGCGGTGGCCGACGGCGCGGCCACGCCGGCCCCGTCGGCGGCGCCGCAGCGCTCGGCGGAGCCGTCCCCGGGGCTGCCGTCGGTCGGGGTGCTCCTCGACGACGACGGCCACTGGTGCACCGCGAGCGTGGTGGACAGCCCCAAGGGCAACGTCGTCGCGACCGCCGCGCACTGTGTGTACGCGGACGGGGCGGCCGCCGCCGGCTTCTCGTTCGCCCCCGGGTTCCGTGGGAACGCCCGCCCGTACGGCACGTGGAAGGTCCGTACGGTGCAGGTGGCCGACGCGTGGAAGGCCGCCGGCGACGACGCGGACGCCCACGACTACGCCTTCCTCACGCTGGAGCCGGACGCCCGTGGCCGCCAGGTGCAGCAGGTGGTGGGCGCGGCGCGGCCCGACTGGGCGTCGGGCCCGGAGCGGCGCGTGACGGTGACCGGCTACCCCAACAAGGACCACAATCCGGCCGACGGCCCCATCTCCTGCACCACGGACACCCGGCGGGACCCGGACCTGGCCGGCTCGATGGTGATGGCGTGCGCCGGGTTCTTCGACGGCACCAGCGGCAGCCCCTGGCTCGCGGACGGCCGCCTGATCGGCGTCCTCAGCGGCGGCGACACGGACACGGAGTCGACGGCGGTCCTCTTCGACGCGGCGACGCGCACGCTGTACGACCGCGCGGTGAAGGCCTCGGGCGCGTAACGCCTCCCGGCGCGCGGGGCGCCCACGGGGACGCGGGCGGAGGCGGGCGGAGGCGGGCGCGGGTGGCGGCGGACGCGGGCCCGGGCGGCGGGCGGCGGGCGGAGGCGGGCGGCCCGCGGGCGCGCCGGCGCCCCGCCGCGCGAGCGGGACGCGGCGGGGCTCCGGGCAGCGCGGCGGCTCAGGCCGCCAGGGGTTCGGTGGACGCGGCCGTCGTCGCCGGGGAGAGGGCGAGCTCCAGGACCTGGCGGACGTCCGTGACCGGGTGGACCTCCAGCTTGTCGAGGATCTCGGCCGGGACGTCGTCCAGGTCCGCCTCGTTCCGCTTGGGGATGATCACGGTCGTGATGCCCGCCCGGTGCGCGGCCAGCAGCTTCTGCTTCACGCCCCCGATGGGCAGCACCCGCCCGGTCAGCGACACCTCGCCGGTCATCGCCACGTCCGTACGGACCAGCCGCCCGGACAGCAGCGACGCCAGCGCGGTCGTCATCGTGATGCCCGCGCTCGGGCCGTCCTTGGGCACCGCGCCCGCCGGGAAGTGGATGTGCACGCCCCGCTCCTTCAGGCCGGTGACGGGCAGCTCCAGTTCGGCGCCGTGGGAGCGCAGGAAGCTCAGGGCGATCTGCGCGGACTCCTTCATCACGTCACCGAGCTGGCCGGTCAGCGTCAGCCCGGCGGCGCCGGTCTCCGGGTCGGCCAGCGACGCCTCGACGAACAGGACGTCACCGCCCGCGCCGGTGACCGCGAGTCCGGTGGCGACACCGGGCACGGCGGTGCGGCGCTCGGCCGGGTCCTGGGCGGACTCGGGCACGTGGTGCGGGCGCCCGATGAGCCCGCGCAGGTCGCCCTCGCCGATGGTGACGGGCAGTTCCCGCTCGCCCAGTTCGTGCTGGGCGGCGACCTTGCGCAACAGCCGGGCGATCGACCGCTCCAGGTTCCGTACGCCCGCCTCACGGGTGTACTCGCCCGCGAGCTTGCGCAGCGCCGACTCGTCCAGCGTCACCTCGCCGCTCTCCAGGCCGGCCCGCTCCAACTGGCGCGGCAGGAGGTGGTCGCGGGCGATGACGACCTTCTCGTCCTCGGTGTAGCCGTCGAGGCGGACGATCTCCATCCGGTCGGCCAGCGCCTCGGGAATGGCCTCCAGGACGTTGGCGGTGGCGAGGAAGACCACGTCGGACAGGTCGAGTTCGACCTCCAGGTAGTGATCGCGGAAGGTGTGGTTCTGCGCCGGGTCGAGGACCTCCAGCAGCGCGGCCGCCGGGTCGCCCCGGAAGTCGGAGCCGACCTTGTCGATCTCGTCGAGCAGGACCACCGGGTTCATCGACCCGGCCTCCTTGATGGCCCGCACGATCCGGCCCGGCAGGGCGCCCACGTACGTACGCCGGTGGCCCCGGATCTCCGCCTCGTCGCGCACGCCGCCGAGGGCGACCCGCACGAACTTCCGCCCCATCGCGTGCGCGACCGACTCGCCCAGTGACGTCTTGCCGACGCCCGGCGGGCCGACCAGCGCGAGCACGGCGCCGCCGCGCCGCCCGCCCACGACACCCAGGCCGCGGTCGGCGCGCCGCTTGCGCACGGCCAGGTACTCGGTGATGCGCTCCTTGACGTCCTCCAGGCCGGCGTGCTCGGCGTCCAGGACCTCCTTGGCGCCCTTGATGTCGTAACTGTCCTCGGTGCGCTCGTTCCACGGCATCTCCAGGACCGTGTCGAGCCAGGTGCGGATCCAGGCGGTCTCGGGGTTCTGGTCGCTGGACCGCTCCAGCTTGTCGACCTCCTTGAGGGCGGCTTCGCGCACCTTCTCGGGGAGGTCGGCGGCCTCGACGCGGGCCCGGTAGTCGTCGGACTCCTCGCCCTCCTTCTCGCCGTTGAGCTCGCGCAGCTCCTTGCGGACGGCTTCGAGCTGACGGCGCAGCAGGAACTCCCGCTGCTGCTTGTCGACGCCTTCCTGGACGTCCTTGGCGATGGACTCGGCCACGTCCTGCTCGGCGAGGTGGTCGCGCAGTTGCTCGGTGGCGAGCTTCAGGCGGGCGACGGGGTCCTCGGTCTCCAGCAGCTCGACCTTCTGGGCCACGGTCAGGAAGGGCGAGTAGCCGGAGTTGTCGGCGAGGGCGGAGACGCCGTCGATCTGCTGGACGCGGTCCACGACCTGCCAGGCGCCGCGCTTCTTGAGCCAGCTCGTGGCCAGCGCCTTGTACTCCTTGACAAGGTCGGTGACCTGCCCGGGCAGCGGATCGGGCACCGATTCCTCGACGGTGGTGCCCTCGACCCACAGGGCGGCGCCCGGGCCGGTCGTACCGGCGCCGATCTTCACACGGCCACGGCCGCGGATGAGCGCGCCGGGGTCGCCGTCGGAGAGCCGCCCCACCTGCTCGACGGTGCCGAGGACGCCGATGCCCGCGTACGTCCCGTCGATGCGCGGCACCAGCAGCACCTTGGGCTTGCCCCCCTGCGTCCCGGACGACCGGGCCGCCGCCTGCGCGGCCTCCACCGCGGCGCGCACCTCGGTGTCGGACAGGTCCAGCGGCACCACCATCCCGGGCAGCACGACCTCGTCGTCGAGGGGCAGCACGGGCAGGGTGAGCGGTGTGGACGTCGAAGCCATGATCTCCCCTTCGGCAGTCAAGTTGAGCTGTACACACTCAATGCTTATGACAGCCGAAGTGTTCCCCACGCTTGTTCGCTCTGAGCGATCAGTAGGCGCCCTGCCCCTGAAACGCCTCCGGCCCGCCGCCCCGGGTGGGGTGGCGGGCCGGAAGGGGGAACGGGCTCAGTCCTGGTCGTTCACGAACTCGCAGTTGGCCGCGGATTCGTCGCCCGAGGCGTCCATGAAGACCGTGTCCGACCCGCCGCCACAGGACGTGACGACGTCGCCGCCGCCACCGTCCCTGATGTTGATCGTGTCGCTGCCGGAGTTGGTCAACACGGTGTCGCTGCCGGAACCGGCGTCGACCGTGGTGTTCCGCGCGACCTGGACGGTCACGGAGTCGTCACCGTCACGGAGGGTGGCGCTGAGCCGGCTCACGCCCGAGAGCGTGCCGCATCTGGCGACCGTGGCGGTCCGCTGCTGGCACCCGGGACCGGCGGTGATGCCGTTGAGATCCTCGACATGCAGGAAGGTTCCGGTACTGGTCGCCACGGCGAAGAAGCGGACCTGGTTCTGCACGTCCGCCGCGTCCCCGCCGTCACGCGCGCTCAGCGCGACCGTGCCGAACGCGCGGGTCACCGTGGAGGCGGCCGGCTGCGCGGACGCCGGTGAGGCGACCGCCAGGGGAAGCGCCAGGCCCGCGACCACGGCCGGGATGGCCAGCCGCTTCAGGGTGCTGCTCGTGATCTTCATGCTCTGTTCTCTCTCCTTCTGACGAAGAGGGCGCCGCGACCGGCCACCCGGCGTCAGTGAAGCAGCGCGTGACCACATATGCACCATTTGTCACACTTTGGCGAGGCAAGCGGGTGGAGGGGCCGCTGACCGGGATCGTCCGGAGCCGACCGTACGGGCCGTGCGCGCTCAGGAGCGCCGCCGGCCCGTGCGGCGCAGCAGCGGCCAGCAGCCGACGCCGATCGCCAGCGCCAGCGGGTGGCCCCAGTTGGTGAGCGGGTCCTCGAAGGCCACCAAGTCCTGGAGCAGCATCACCGACACCCACGCCAGCACGACCCCGCGCGCCACCGGGTTCAGCAGCCCGGCCAGGGCGCCGACGGACGCCATCAGCCCGAAACTGATGCCGTAGTCGAGCCGGTGCAGGGACGTGTCCGGCAGGTGCCCGGCCAGCACGGACAGCGCGACCGGGATCTCCGTCGCGAGCGTCGCCACGACATGCCCCACCAGGAACACGGCGGCCGCCCGCCACGCACCGATCCGGCGCTCCAGCGCCGTCAGCACGAACACGAACCCGATCGCGTACGGCGAGAACAGCCCGCCCGCCACCCACAGCGCGCTGGCGACCAGCACCAGCAGCGGCGTACGCGAGAGGTGGGCGACGTCGGTGCTGGAGGCGTGCAGCAGTCGCGCGACGGTCCCCGGGTCGCCGTACTCGGCGAAGAGCGAGGTGGCGACCAGAACGAGGGTGTAGCCGAAGGTGAACGGCGTACCGCTCGGCGAGGGCAGCAGCCGCGCGCACCGCCGCCACCGGGCCGCCGGCCGACGAGCCGGGGCGGACACCGTGGGCGTCACCGGCACCACCGGTGTCACCGGCGCCACCGGAGTCGTGCTCGCCGTGCGCTGTTGCGGGATGCCCTTCAGCAGCTCGACGCCGTCACTCGTCCCGCGCGTCCGCAGCCGGTGCACCCGAGGCCGCCCTTCCCTGTCGACAAACCCCCTGCACAACACCCCCGGATCAACCCTGCTCCCAGCCAACGCGATCATGTGCGATCACGTCCATGACATAGGTCACAGCGGTCGGCCCGCACCTCGCTACGCTGAGGATCATGGCTGTGACGACACCCGTGACCGCGCCCGCTACAACGCCCGTGACGCTCGACCGCCGCGAGGGACCGTACGGCGAGGTGGTGCTGCGCCGGCGCGGCGAGGACTTCGAGATCATCGCCAACGGCACCTTCCTGATGGACACCTCCGACGGCCGGTCCGAGCGGCTGCTGATCGACGCCGCCCTCTCGGCGCTCGGAGCGCGCCCGCACCCCGCCGTGCTCGTGGGCGGGCTCGGGGTCGGGTTCTCGCTCGCGCACGCGGCCGCCGAGCCCGCCTGGGGGCGCATCGCGGTCGTCGAGCGGGAGCAGGCGATCATCGACTGGCACCGCGAGGGGCCGCTGGCCCGGATCTCCGGCGAGGCGCTCGCCGACCCGCGCACGGTGCTGGTCCACGGCGACCTGGTCGAGTACGTCCGCAGCTCCCCCGACACCTTCGACGCGCTCTGCCTGGACATCGACAACGGCCCCGACTGGACCGTCACGGAGGACAACGACAGCCTCTACTCACCGGCCGGTCTGGCGGCCTGCGCGGCCCGGCTGAACCCCGGCGGAGTCCTCGCCGTCTGGTCCGCCCAGCCGTCCGCCGATTTCGAAGAGTCATTGCGGAATGCCGGGTTCAGCGGGGTAAGAACCGAAGAGGTCCCGGTTGCCCGGGGCGTACCGGACGTGGTCCACCTCGCCGTTCGCCCTGCGTAGCCGGGACCCGGTCGGTGCCTTTACGCTGCTGACCGAACACACGGATCTACACGCTCGCGCAGGACGCGACAGGGGCGGGGCGATGGAGCAGACACACACCAGCCACACCGGTACGGCGGTCGCGCCGGGTACACAGCGCCGAGTGCTGGTCGTCGAGGACGACACCACCATCGTCGAGGCCATCTCCGCCCGGTTGCGGGCCGAGGGCTTCCTGGTGCAGACGGCCACCGACGGCCCGGCGGCCGTGGACGCCGCCGAGGCGTGGCAGCCCGACCTGATGGTGCTCGACGTCATGCTCCCGGGCTTCGACGGCCTGGAGGTGTGCCGCCGGGTCCAGGCCCAGCGGCCGGTGCCGGTGCTGATGCTGACGGCCCGCGACGACGAGACCGACATGCTGGTCGGCCTCGGGGTCGGCGCCGACGACTACATGACCAAGCCGTTCTCGATGCGGGAGCTCGCGGCCCGGGTGCACGTGCTGCTGCGCCGGGTGGAGCGGGCGGCGCTGGCCGCCGTCACGCCCCGCAGCGGGATCCTGCGCCTCGGCGAGCTGGAGATCGACCACGCCCAGCGGCGCGTACGCGTCAAGGGCGACGACGTCCACCTCACCCCGACGGAGTTCGACCTGCTGGTCTGCCTGGCGAACACGCCCCGCGCGGTCCTCTCCCGCGAGCAGCTCCTCGCCGAGGTGTGGGACTGGGCGGACGCGTCGGGCACCCGGACCGTGGACAGCCACATCAAGGCGCTGCGCCGCAAGATCGGTGCCGAGCGGATCCGTACGGTGCACGGCGTCGGCTACGCACTGGAGACGCCCGCGCCATGAGGTCGCTCCGGTCCCGGCTGCGCTCGGTCTCGATCTCGATCAAGACCAAACTGGGCACCCTCGTCGTCGTCTCGGTCTTCATCACGACCGGCCTGCTGATGGTGGCCCTGCGCACGGAGACCGAGCTGCGTTTCATCACCGTCTTCTCGGTGATCGCCACGCTGCTGATCACCCAGTTCGTGGCCCACGGCCTGACCGCGCCGCTGGACGAGATGAACACGGTCGCCAAGGCCATCTCGCACGGCGACTACACCCGCCGGGTGCGTGGCGCCGACCGCCGCGACGAGCTCGGCGACCTGGCCTGCACGATCAACCGCATGGCGGACGACCTGGAGGCGGTGGACCGGCACCGCAAGGAGCTGGTGGCCAACGTCTCGCACGAGCTGCGCACGCCGATCGCGGCGCTGCGCGCGGTGCTGGAGAACGTCGTGGACGGCGTCTCCGCCGCCGACCCCGAGACCATGCGCACCGCCCTGAAGCAGACCGAGCGGCTGGGCCGGCTGGTCGAGACGCTGCTGGATCTGTCACGGCTCGACAACGGTGTCGTACCGCTCCGGTCGCGGCGCTTCGAGGTGTGGCCGTACCTGTCGGGCGTGCTGAAGGAGGCCAACCTGGCCGCCGCGCAGCGCGGGCTCAGCTCCGGGTCGGGCAGCCACAGCCGTACGGACGTCCACCTCCACCTGGACGTCTCGCCGCCCGAGCTGACCGCCCACGCGGACAGCGAGCGGCTGCACCAGGTGGTGGCGAACCTGATCGACAACGCCGTGAAGCACTCCCCGCCGCACGGCCGCGTGACCGTCCGGGCCCGGCGCGGGCCGCTGCCGGAGTCGCTGGACCTGGAAGTGCTGGACGAGGGGCCGGGCATCCCGGAGTCGGAGCGGCACAAGGTCTTCGAGCGGTTCAACCGGGGCAGCGTCCCCTCGCCGCACGGCCCGGACAGCGACGGCGGTACGGGCCTGGGGCTGGCGATCGCCCGCTGGGCGGTCGATCTGCACGGCGGGCGCATCGGGGTGGCCGAATCCGCACGTGGATGCCGGATCCAGGTCACCCTTCCAGGGATCCCTCAGCCGCGCGGTTGACGTAGGGTTCGAACCGGAAGCACGCGTTCTGCATGTTGCCGGTCAAGGGTGTGCGTCATCGAGGGGCGCAGCCGCGCTGCCCCCTACCCATACACAAGGCAACCACGCTTGTTTCCCGCCATTTCCTGCGCCGAAACACGTCTCCGGATGTGATCTACGCGACGATGGCACGCCCGGTCTGCACGTCCCGGCCAGGGAGGCGTAGCCTTTATTTCCGCTGTCCATCACCTTGTGAAGCGGAAGAGGGCGGTTGCCGCCGTGTCGTCTCAGTCCCCCAGTAACCCAAGCGTCTCGACCGACCAAGACGGGCAGGGGCCTTCGAACCCCGCCGCCGCGTTCGGTGCCAATGAGTGGCTCGTCGACGAGATCTACCAGCAGTACCTCCAGGACCCGAATTCGGTCGACCGTGCCTGGTGGGACTTCTTCGCCGACTACAAGCCGGGCGCCGCGTCCGGCTCGGCGGACAAGCCCGCGGGCGAGGGTGCCGTAGCCGCGGGGGCTGCGGCCACCGCGCCCGCCCCGGCCCCGGCGCAGCCCGCGCCCCGTGCTGCGGCCCAGGCCCCGGCCACCCCGGCGCAGCCGGCAGCAGCGGCACCCGCACAGGCCGCTGCTCCCGCGAAGGCGCCGGCCCCGGCCGCGAAGGCCGCACCCGCCGCGAAGGCCCCGGCCGCCAAGGCCGCCGCCCCCGCGGGAGAGGCCACCGCCCCCGCCGGTCCCGAGTACGTGCCGCTGCGCGGCCCGGCCGCCGCGGTCGCGAAGAACATGAACGCCTCGCTGGAGCTGCCGACGGCCACGTCCGTCCGCGCCGTCCCGGTGAAGCTGCTGTTCGACAACCGCATCGTCATCAACAACCACCTCAAGCGCGCCCGTGGCGGGAAGATCTCCTTCACGCACCTCATCGGGTACGCGATGGTGCAGGCCATCAAGGCCATGCCGTCGATGAACTACTCCTACGGGGAGAAGGACGGCAAGCCGGTCCTGGTCAAGCCGGAGCACGTCAACTTCGGTCTGGCGATCGACCTGGTGAAGCCGAACGGCGAGCGCCAGTTGGTCGTCGCGGGCATCAAGAAGGCCGAGACGCTCGGCTTCTTCGAGTTCTGGCAGGCGTACGAGGACATCGTCCGCCGCGCCCGCAACAACAAGCTGACGATGGACGACTTCACCGGCGTCACCGTCTCGCTGACCAACCCCGGCGGGCTCGGCACCGTCCACTCCGTGCCGCGTCTGATGCCCGGTCAGTCGGTCATCATGGGCGTCGGCTCGATGGACTACCCGGCCGAGTTCCAGGGCACCTCCCAGGACACCCTGAACAAGCTGGGCATCTCCAAGGTGATGACCCTCACCTCGACGTACGACCACCGGGTCATCCAGGGTGCCGCGTCGGGCGAGTTCCTCCGTATCGTCGCGAACCTGCTCCTCGGCGAGAACGGCTTCTACGACGACATCTTCGAGTCGCTGCGCATCCCCTACGAGCCGGTCCGCTGGCTCAAGGACATCGACGCGTCGCACGACGACGACGTCACCAAGGCCGCGCGCGTCTTCGAGCTGATCCACTCCTACCGGGTCCGCGGCCACGTCATGGCCGACACCGACCCGCTGGAGTACCGCCAGCGCAAGCACCCCGACCTGGACATCACCGAGCACGGCCTGACGCTCTGGGACCTGGAGCGGGAGTTCGCGGTCGGCGGCTTCGGCGGCAAGTCCATGATGAAGCTGCGCGACATCCTCGGCGTGCTGCGCGACTCGTACTGCCGCACCACCGGCATCGAGTTCATGCACATCCAGGACCCCAAGCAGCGCAAGTGGATCCAGGACCGCGTCGAGCGTCCGCACTCCAAGCCGGAGCGCGAGGAGCAGCTCCGCATCCTGCGCCGCCTGAACGCCGCCGAGGCGTTCGAGACGTTCCTCCAGACCAAGTACGTCGGCCAGAAGCGGTTCTCGCTGGAGGGCGGCGAGTCCGTCATCCCGCTGCTGGACGCGGTCATCGACTCCGCGGCCGAGTCGCGCCTGGACGAGGTCGTCATCGGCATGGCCCACCGCGGCCGGCTCAACGTCCTGGCGAACATCGTCGGCAAGTCGTACGCGCAGATCTTCCGCGAGTTCGAGGGCAACCTCGACCCGAAGTCGATGCACGGCTCCGGCGACGTGAAGTACCACCTGGGCGCCGAGGGCACCTTCACCGGCCTGGACGGCGAGCAGATCAAGGTCTCGCTGGTCGCCAACCCCTCGCACCTGGAGGCGGTCGACCCGGTCCTGGAGGGTGTCGTCCGCGCCAAGCAGGACGTCATCAACAAGGGCGGCACGGACTTCACCGTCCTGCCCGTCGCCCTGCACGGTGACGCGGCCTTCGCGGGCCAGGGCGTCGTCGCCGAGACGCTCAACATGTCGCAGCTCCGCGGCTACCGCACCGGCGGCACGGTCCACATCGTCATCAACAACCAGGTCGGCTTCACCGCCGCCCCGGAGTCGTCGCGTTCGTCGATGTACGCGACCGACGTGGCCCGCATGATCGAGGCGCCGATCTTCCACGTGAACGGCGACGACCCGGAGGCCGTGGTCCGCGTGGCGCGGCTGGCCTTCGAGTTCCGCCAGACGTTCAACAAGGACGTCGTGATCGACCTCATCTGCTACCGCCGCCGCGGTCACAACGAGGGCGACAACCCGCAGTTCACCAACCCGCAGATGTACAACCTGATCGACAAGAAGCGCTCGGTGCGCAAGCTCTACACCGAGTCGCTGATCGGTCGCGGCGACATCACGCTGGAAGAGGCGGAGCAGGCGCTCCAGGACTTCCAGGGCCAGCTCGAGAAGGTGTTCGCGGAGGTCCGCGAGGCCACCTCGCAGCCCGGCCCGGCGCACGTGCCGGACGCCCAGGCCGAGTTCCCGGTCGCCGTCACCACCGCGGTCTCCCAGGAGGTCGTGAAGCGGATCGCCGAGTCGCAGGTCAACATCCCCGACCGCATCAAGGTGCACCCGCGCCTGATGCCGCAGCTCCAGCGCCGTGCCGCCTCCATCGACGACGGCACGATCGACTGGGGCATGGGCGAGACCCTCGCCATCGGCTCGCTGCTGATGGAGGGCACCCCGGTCCGGCTCGCCGGCCAGGACACCCGCCGCGGCACCTTCGGCCAGCGCCACGCGGTGCTGGTCGACCAGGAGACCGGCGAGGACTACACCCCGCTCCAGTACCTCTCCGACGACCAGGCCCGCTACAACGTCTATGACTCGCTGCTCAGCGAGTACGCGGCGATGGGCTTCGAGTACGGCTACTCGCTGGCCCGCCCGGACGCCCTGGTGATGTGGGAGGCCCAGTTCGGTGACTTCGTCAACGGCGCGCAGACCGTCGTGGACGAGTTCATCTCCTCGGCCGAGCAGAAGTGGGGCCAGACCTCCGGCGTCACGCTGCTGCTGCCGCACGGCTACGAGGGCCAGGGCCCGGACCACTCCTCGGCCCGCCCGGAGCGCTTCCTCCAGCTCTGCGCGCAGAACAACATGACGGTCGCCATGCCGACGCTGCCGTCGAACTACTTCCACCTCCTGCGGTGGCAGGTGCACAACCCGCACCACAAGCCGCTGGTCGTCTTCACCCCGAAGTCGATGCTGCGCCTGAAGGCGGCCGCGTCGAAGGCGGAGGAGTTCACCACCGGCGGCTTCCGCCCGGTGATCGGCGACGACACCGTGGACGCGAACGCGGTCCGCAAGGTCGTCTTCTGCTCCGGCAAGGTCTACTACGACCTGGAGGCCGAGCGGGTCAAGCGCGGTGTCACGGACACGGCGATCATCCGCCTGGAGCGCCTGTACCCGCTGCCGGGTGCGGAGCTCCAGGCCGAGATCGCCAAGTACCCGAACGCCGAGAAGTACATCTGGGCCCAGGAGGAGCCGGCGAACCAGGGTGCCTGGCCGTTCATCGCGCTCAACCTGATCGACCACCTCGACCTGGCGGTCGGCGCCGACATCCCGCACGGTGAGCGCCTGCGCCGCATCTCGCGGCCGCACAGCTCGTCCCCGGCGGTCGGCTCGGCCAAGCGCCACCAGGCCGAGCAGGTGCAGCTCGTCAACGAGGTCTTCGACGCCTGACCGGCACCTGTACGAGCGGGAGGGCCCGGTTCCGCGTGATGCGGGGCCGGGCCCTCCGGCGTGTGCGGGGCCGTCAGTAGGGCTGCGGCTCGAAGTCCCAGTACGGGCGGAGGCCGCCCCGCATGTACCGGGTCTGCGGGTGGTCCTCGCCGAGGGTGGCGCCGAGCCGGCGCAGCGCGTCCCGCTCCAGCCGGTCGGCCTCCTCCGCGGCGCCGGCCGCCCTGAGGTCCAGCGCCAGCCCGGCCTGGAGGTTGACCGTCAGCACGTGGTCCTCCCCCACCCGCGCCCGGGCCCGTTCCAGGGCGTCCCGGCCGAGTGCCACCGCGCCCGCCAGGTCACCGGTGGCGGCGCGCGCCCCGGCGGTGTTCATCGCGCTGCCGAGGCTCCACACGTGGTCCGGGCCGAGCGCCCGGCGCATCCGCGCCA
Organism: Streptomyces sp. NPDC031064; assembly: GCF_055570965.1. Classification (NCBI taxonomy): domain Bacteria; kingdom Bacillati; phylum Actinomycetota; class Actinomycetes; order Kitasatosporales; family Streptomycetaceae; genus Streptomyces; species Streptomyces sp. NPDC031064. The sequence goes on along the minus strand of NZ_JBVIGF010000002.1, from coordinate 375,139 downwards.
GGGTCTCCTCCGCCAGCGCGTGCGCCGCCCGGTGCTCGCCCAGGTCGCGGAGGACGAGCGCGCGGTTGTCACGCGCCCCGATCGCGTACGGGTGGCCCTTGCCGAGCTGGGCGGCGTACAGCTCGGCCGTCCGCTCCGCCAGGGCGAGGGCCTGCTCCGGCTCGCCCGCGACGCGCAGCAGCATCGCGTAGTCGGAGGAGACCAGCAGCGTCTCCGGGTGGTGCCGGCCCCGTCGGCGGACCAGCCGCTCCAGCACCGAGCGCATCATGGCGCGGGCGTAGGGCAGGTGGCCCTCCCGGCGCATGCACAGGGCGAGGTTGTGCTCGGCCTGGAGCGTCTGGGAGTGGTCGCGGTCGAGCACCTGGCGGTGCAGCCGGCTGTTCTGCTCCTGGATGGCGAGCGCCTCCCCGTACCTGCCGAGCAGGCGCAGCACCCAGGCGGTGTTCAGGGCGGAGAGCAGGGTGAGCTGGTTCTTCCCGCCGTGCACCGCGACCCGCGCCCGGAGGACCTCGCGGTGCAGGGCGAGGGACTCCTCGTACCGGCCCTGGAGCCCCAGGGCGGTGGCCAGGTTGGTGCGCAGCCGCAGGGTGAGGGGTACCCGGTCGCCGAGCAGCGCGGCCGCGTCGTCCGCGGAGCGCTGGTACAGGCCGCTCGCTTCGTCGTACTTGCCGAGCGCCATCAGGGTGCCGCCGAGGCCGTTGACGGCGCGCAGCGTCTCGACGCCCCGCCCGTCTGCCCCGGCGGCGGCGAGGTCGCGCAGGATGGCCCGGCCGGTGTCCTCGGCGTCGGCGTAACGGCCCATGACGCGCTGCATGTTGGCGTGCTGGAGGGCCATGACCAGCACCTTGCTGTCGGTGGGGCCGGAGGCGGCGGACCAGTGTCCGAGCGCCTTGCCGGTGATGCGCAGGCCCTCCTCGGCCTCGCCGCGCATCCGCAGGTACTCCACGCAGTTGAGGACCAGTGTGCGGACGTCCTCATCGTCGGACTCCAGCGCGCCGGAGGGCTCCAGGTGCGGGATGAGTTCGGCGTACCGGGTCCAGTGCTGGGGCTGGGTGGGCTCGCGCGGGTCGGCGGCCACCAGGACGCGGCAGGCGGTCTGGGAGGCGTACTTGCGGTCCTCGGGCGGCAGGCTGTCGCGGACGAAGCGGTGGAAGAGGCGGTGCATGCGCAGCGTGCCGACGGTGAGCGTGTCGGCCTGCGGGCCGGTCTCGTACTCCAGCCACATGGCGGTGGACTCGGACAGGGTGCGCAGGGCGGAGTTCCAGCTACTGGGCTCGGACGCCATGCGGGCCAGGTGCGGCGGCAGGTCGGCGGAGCGCGCGGACTGCAGGAGGCGTACGGGGACGACGTCGGCGGAGAAGTAGGCGAGCAGCTTCAGCAGCTCGTGGGCCTCGGGGGCGTCCTCGTGGAGGGTGTTGACGGCCATGGCCCACACGGCCTGGAAGGGCCGTGGTTCGTCGCCGCCCGCCACGACGCCGAAGACGCTGGGGCTGGCGTCGCGGATCTCCGCCACGTACCGGCTCACCGGGGTCGTCGGGTGGGCGTCCAGCCAGGCGGCCATCTGGTCGATGAGCAGCGGAAGGTCCTCCAGGGCGTCGGCGAGCCGGTCGGCCTCCTGCTCGGTCAGCCGGGTGGCGCGCCGGCAGGCGTAGGCGACGCTCTCGACGCGTTCGAAGCGGGAGACCTCGATCAGCTCGGCCCCGTGGGACGACCAGGACTGCCGGTGGCTGGTGATGAGGACGTGGCCGTTGCCCTCGGGGAGCAGGCCGGCGAGCCGGTCGGGATCCTCGGCCGCGTCGAGGACGAGCAGCCAGCGCTGGTCGGTGGCGCGCAGGGCGCGGTGTACGGCGTCGATGAGGGGCCCGAGTTCACCGCCGTCCCGGATGCCCAGTTCGCCGGCGAGGGCGGCGAGGTTCTCCCTGGCGGTGGTGGTGGAGGCGGCGCGGACCCACCAGACGGTGTCGTACTCGCCCGCGTACCGGTGTGCGTACTCCATGGCGATCTGCGTCTTGCCGACGCCGCCCGGCCCGTGCAGGGCGACGATGGACGTGCCGCCGCCCCGGCCCTCGGCGAGCAGGGCGCGCAGCCGCTCCAGGATCTCCCGGCGGCCGGTGAAGCCGCGGTTGCGGCGGGGGACGTTCCACACGGGCGGCAGGTCGTCGGGGAAGCGGCGGCGGCGTTCGAGGGCGACGCCGGTGGCGCGGGGCACGGTGACGCCGAACAGGCCGAGGAGCCGGCGCCTGGCCTCGTCGCGGCCCACGCCGCGCAGCTCGACGGGGTCGAGTGCCCGGGCGGCCTCGGGCAGCGGGCGGGCGGTGACGCTGAGCGCGGCGAACCGGTCGCGGTGGGCGGGGACGACGTCGCGCAGGACGTCGGCCCAGGCGCGGTAGCGGCCGGAGTCGAAGCGGAGGTACCAGTCGTCCAGCATGAGCAGGACGCGGCCCGGCGCGGCGAGCAGGCCGGTGAGCGCGGAGCCCTCCGGCGGGCGGCGCAGCGGGTCCCAGCGGACCAGTTCGGTGCGGAAGCCCGCGGTCAGGAGTTCCTCGTCGACCCAGGCGGCCCAGCGTTCGCTCTGTCCGGCGAAGACCACCGTGATGTGCTGGGAGTCTTCGGTCATGCGGAGGTCTCCTCGATGAGTCAGCCTCGTGCGCGAGTTGATTGGAGTCATTCGATTGTGCGTCAGTTTCCGGTCAGTGAGGGCCGGTTCGCGAACAGTGACGGATGTCTTCCAGCTCACACAGCCGGTCCGCCACATGACGTACGAGGCGTTCGAGGTCGGCGCAGTAGACGCTGGGGTGCAGGAATCCGGTGCGTGGTGCGTACCGGTGGGCGTAGTTGCCGCCGCCGCACACCCGCACCACCGGGCAGGCCCGGCACTCGGCGGCGAGCCCGGCCGCGCCGAGCTGCCGGGCGGCGATGCCGGGGTGGCGCAGCGCCCGGTCGAAACCGTGGCGGAAGACGTCGAGGCCGGTGGAGGGGGCGCCGTGGTAGGCCGACTTGAGCGAGTCGGCCTGCTCGATGGAGCCGTCCGTGTCGACGACGACGGCGGCCATCGGTGACAGGCCGACGGACTCGGTGGCGCTGGGCGCGCCGAGCAGCAGGGCCAGGATCTCGCCGAACACCCTGACCTTGGTCACCATCCGGCCTTCGTGCCACCACAGGTCGAACACCTCGGCCAGCCAATCGCCGTAGGGCGTGGGGCGGGGCCGTCTGCCGGGCCGGGCGGGCGGCACGGCGGGCGGCGGACAGGCCCAGTTGGCGTGCGGGAGGAGGAAGTCGACGCGGGGCGCGCCGAGCGCGACGAGGGACGCGTACACCTCGGCGGGCGGGGCGGTGGCGTCGACGGTGCACAGCACCCCGGCGTAGCCGTCGCCCCGGCGGGCCAGGAGCCGGGCGGCGCGGGCGGCGGCGGGCCAGGAGGGGCGTCCGGCGTGGTCGACGCGGCGCTTGTTGTGGGCCCGGGTCCCGCCGTCGAGACTGAGCCCGACGCGGATGCCGTCGGCGGCCAGCCGGTCCAGGGTCCGTTCGGTCAGGAGCGTGCCGTTGGTCTGTACGCAGACGCTCGCCGCGCAGTGGCCGGGCAGCGCCTCGCGGACGGCGCGGGCGTAGGTGAGGACCGTGCCGGGCCCGCCGAGGAGCGGCTCGCCGCCGTGCAGGTCGACCCGGATGCGGTCCAGCCGGTGGGTGGCGGCGTGCTCGGCGATGCGCCGGGCGGTCTGCCGCATGGTCCGGGCGTCCACCCGGGCCGGGCGCTCGCGCCAGCTCGTGTCGGGGCCCCGGTAGATGTAGCAGTAGGTGCAGGCGAGGTTGCAGCGGCTGTGGACCTTCAGCACGAACTGCCGCAGCGGCACGGGGCGGAGGCGGGAGGTGTCCAGTGCCCGGTGCGGCCAGAGCGGTTCGGTGGCGGCCGGTACGGGGGCGGTCATGGCGTGGCTTCGGGTGCGTCGTCGTAGTAGGCGACGACGGACTCACCGGCCCGCTCCCGTACGGCGGCCAGGACCGCGTCCAGTACCGGGTGGCCGGTCACCGGTCCGTCGTCCCGGGTCATCGCGGCGAGCACGGGGAATTCGGGCAGCGGTACGTCACCCGGTACGCGGGCTGCGCTCATGCTTTCGCCTTGCCGGGCCGCAGCCGCGCGATGTCGTGCTGGAGCGCCGAGATGAGGACCTCCGCGTCGTGGGTGCCCTCCAGCAGCCGGAGGGCCTTGCGGTACTCGGCGAGGGCGCGGTCCGGCCCCGCCGTCTCCTCCAGGCACGCGGCCCGCTTGCGCAGCGCGGCCGCGGCCAGGGCGGCGTTGCCCGTCGCCAGCGCGTCCTCGGCCGCGCGGTGGTAGTGTCCGGCCGCCTCCGTCAGCCGTACCGTTGCGCCGGTCGTGCGCTGGAGCTCGACGGCGACGTCGCCGCGGAGCGTCCAGGCGAGGCCGGAGATCCCGGGGTCGCCGGTGCCCCGCGCTCCGGCGCCGAGTATCCAGTCGGCCTCGTGCAGGTCGGTGAGCGCACCGCGCAGCCGGAAGCGCTGGTAGAGGGCGTGGCCGAGCTGGACGCGGTACGTGGCCAGCTCCTCCGACGCCTCGGAGGCGAAGTCGACCGCCTCGCGGAAGATGCGGACGACGGCCTCCACCTCCTCCAGCTCGGCCGGCTTGCGGACGAGGAGCGTACTGCCGTACTTGATCAGTACCTCCCGGTGCAGCGGGGTGCCCGAGGGGGCGAGCCGCAGCGCCTCCTCCAGGATGGCGATCGTCTCCTCGACGGGCTCGTGCCCGTCGTCCGGCCCGTGGAGCTGGAGCCAGATCCGTACCGTCTGCTGGAGGCAGTCCGCCAACTGCTCGTCCCGGCCCTCCCAGGCCGGGTACCGCTCGGCGACCGCCCGTGCCCGTTCCAGGGCGCGCCGTACGCGGGTGAGGGCCGTGGCACCGGACGCGGCGAGCTCCTCGGCGGAGGCGACCGCCGTCCAGCCCGTGAACAGGTCCACGGGCCGCGGCGTCCAGTCCCGCCCCTCCTCCGGCGCCGCCCGGTGCGCGAGTGCGTCCTCCAGCGCGGGCAGCGCGTGGGTCAGTTCGTCGGCCGCGGTGCGTGCCAGGTCGGGGACGGCTTCGGGGCGGACGGCACCGCGCCGGCGGGCCAGGTGGAGGAAGAGCAGCCCGCGGAAGTACCGCACGGCCTCCGGGGGACGCAGCGGATCGGCCGCGTCCAGTACGTCGAGGGCCCGGCTGATCAGGCCGGCGGCCCACTGGTCCGGCCCCTCCGGGGCGGGGTCGAGCAGCCGGACCGCCTGCTCGGCGAACTCGACGGCCAGCCGCTGGAGCAGCCGGACGTGGGCGAGCGCCGTCCTCCCGTCCCTCCCGGGGGCCCTGGCGTACGCCTCGCGCAGGCACTCCTCGGCGTACATCAGCAGCAGGAAGCGCACCGCCTCGGGCTCGGGCTCGGCCGCGCCGCGCTCCGCCTCGCGGCCCCGGGAAGCGCGGCCCGCTTCCTCCCGGAACCGGTCGGGCACCGCGTCCGTGTCCGCGCCGGCCGCCTCCACCTGCTGCTCCATGTGCCGCAGCACCCGGGCCAGGGTCCCGTACCCGCCCGGCGCCTCCGGCACGGCCCGCTCCGCCGCCGCCAGCGCGTCCCGGAGGTCCTCCCCGAGGGCGCGGGCCCGCCAGCGCTCCAGCAGGGCCTCGGCCAGCTCCCCGTACAGCCGTGCCTGTTCGGCGCGGCCGGTGGTGGCCCGTGCGGCGGCGGACAGGAGCTGGACGGCGGCGTCGAGGTCGCGGGCGGTGTTCTGGCGGCGGAACCGGTCCAGTCTCTCGCGGGCGCGGGCGGCCAGGTCGGCGGGGTCGGACGCGGCGGTGGGCACCGGGGGCGGCACCAGGAAGTGGCGCAGCACCTGGGTGGAGACCACCGCGAACCGGCGCAGCCTCGGGTCGTCGGCCCCGCCCCGCGATTCCACGGTGCCCGCGAGGTAGGCGGCGGCCATGGCGGGGAAGTTGCGCACGCCGGTGCCGAAGCGCTGTTCCAGGTACTGGGAGCACTTCTTCAGGACGAGGTGGGCGTCGCCGGCCTCCTGGCGCGCCATCAGCTCCTCGCGCACGCCGGGGAGGAACTCGTACGCGGGTTCGGTCGCGTCGTCGCCCTCGTGGTCCTCGTCGCTGCGCCTGAGCAGCCCGCCGAGCAGCACCTCCGCGAGGACGTCGGGCCCGCTGCCGACCAGCATGGCCCGCTGGACGAGCTGCATGACCGGCAGTACCAGCGGGACCAGGGAGAGGTACTCGGCGAGCCGTACCGCCGACGGCGAGGCGTGGCGGCGGAAGGCCCGCACCCGCTCGGCGGGGGTCACCTGCGGGGGCGTGGCGGGGCCGGGCGGGGTGGGCGGCGGGCCGGCGCCGACCCATCCGGCGGCGCCCGGCAGCGAGAGCTGTCCGGTGGCCGAGACGAGCCGGGCCCACGTCTCCAGGGCGATCCGGTTGGGTGCCAGGACGGGCACGGGGACGGCCCCGGGCGGCCGGGCGGCGCGGGTGGTGAAGGTCAGCCGCCCGCCGGCCCCTTCGGGGCGGCGGAGGACGCCGGGCCAGGCGGGCAGCCGGGCGTTGCGCCACATCCGCTGGGGCAGCGGCTGGACGACCGCGACGGGCGCGGTCGCGGCCCACCGGTGCAGCAGCCGGTGCAGTTCGCCGCTGCGCCACATGGGGCCGGCGCAGTCGCTGAGCAGCAGGGTCAGCTTGCGTCCCGTGGGGTCGGCGAGCTGGGCGGGCGAGCGCAGCGGGGTGGCGGGCCTGGTGGGTGTGGTGGCGACGCCGGGGGTGCCGTCGGGGTGGGCGTGCAGGTACCGGATGCTGACGTCGCGGAAGGCCCCGGCGCGTTCGCAGACGGTGCGCAGCTCCTCCAGGGTCTGCTGCCAGACGACGGTGGACGACGAGACGTCCATGAGGAGTTGGACGCGCGCCTCGCGGCGGCGTTCGCGGCGCAGCACCGGCACGGTGAGCCCGGTGTCGGCGGCCCGGTCGGCGGTGGCGCGTTCGTCGAGTACGCGGCGGACGGGCGCGCGGGGCGCCTGGAACCGTTGCAGGGGGCGTAACGCGCGCTGGAGGGCGATCGGGTCGGGCAGGGTGGCGGCGGTGGGCACCCACACCCGGGCGCCGCCGTCGGCGCCGTCGCCTCCGCCGCCGTGGGTGGCCGGGCCGCCCGGGGCGGACAGCCCGGCGCGGCCCTCGCGCGGTGCGCCGCCGGAGGCGGCCTCGTGCGGCTGTGCGGGCGGGAGGGGTGCGGGGCGGGGGTGGGCGTCGCCGGACGGGCCGGGCGGCGCGGGTTGGGGGGCGGGCTCGGCGGCGCCGTCGGCGGGGCCGGAGCGGCCGGTGGGGGTGACCCACTGGGCGAGCCAGAGCGCGTCGGCGACCTCCTCGCAGGTGGGGCCGAGGTCGGCCTCCCTCAGCCGCGCGACCAGCTCGGTGAGCAGGCCGCTCGCCGAGCCGGGTGCGGGAGAGGGAGTCGCGGGCACGGCGGGGTCACCGCCGGGGGCGCTGGTCGAGGGGGCGCATCAGCAGGTCGGCGATCTCCTCGCGCCGGACGTGGTCCTCGCGGGCCGCGAACTGGGTGAGGAAGATGGCGTTGAGGAGCTGGTCGGTCAGGCGCAGTTCGCCGTTGTGGTCGCCTTCGGCGAAGCTCTCCAGGAGGTCGCGGTGGTCCTCCTCCGCGCCCTCCCCGAAGTGGGCCTGGACGAGGGCGGCGAGCCGTTCGTTGCGGGGCGGCTCCAGCTTGAGGTGGATGCAGCGCCGCAGCAGCGGGGCGGGGAAGTCCCGCTCGCCGTTGCTGGTCATCACGACGAACGGGAAGGCGTGGCACGTCACCCGGCCCTCGGTGACCGGGACGCGACGGCCGTCCTCGTCGAGGACGTGGACGGTGCGCTGCCCGGGGCGGTCGGCGATGCGCTCCAGTTCGGGGATGCGGAACTCGCCCTCCTCCAGCACGTTGAGGAGGTCGTTGGGCAGGTCGATGTCGCTCTTGTCCAGCTCGTCGATGAGCAGCACGCGCGGCCGGCGGCCGGGCAGCAGGGCGGTGCCGAGGGGCCCGAGCCGGATGTAGCGCCCGATGCCGCCGTCCTCTCCGTCGCCGTCCGCCGCGCCGACGTCCACTCGGCCGGCGTCCGCCGCGTCGCCGTCCCGCTCACGGGACAACTGGGCGTCGTGGAGGCGGCCGATGGCGTCGTACGCGTACAGCCCGTCGCGCAATTCGCTGCGGGAGACGATCGGCCACTGGAGGACGCGGCCGAGGCCCAGTTCGTGGGCGACGGCGTGGGCGAGGGTGCTCTTGCCGGAGCCCGGTTCGCCGGTCACCAGCAGCGGGCGCCGCAGGTAGAGGGCGGCGTTGATGAGCTGGAGGGCTTCCTCGTCCTGGATCGGCAGCGGCGCGCGGGTGCCCAGCCGCCGGGTGCTGCTGTGGTCGATGGGGGGCGCCTCGTGCGGCAGCGGTTCGCCGCTGAAGCGGCGCCAGCGGGGCGGGTCGGGGAGCCGGCCGATGCGCTCCGGATCCGGCTGGCCCTGCCCCCGGTAGATCAGCCAGTCGTCCATGACCTGCTCCTCGTCGGCGTTCGGTGGGTACCCGCGTTCCGGCCGACGGGGGCGAGGCGCGCCCACAGCGGGCCCCTGAAAACGTACCCGCCGAGCGGCCGCTCATGGCCGATTTCCGGCCAACTACCTGTCTGTTTCATGCCGGTGAGCTCCACAGTCCCAGGGGCCCCGCGGGCACCGGCCGACCGGGGTCGTCGTAGAGGACCGCGACCCCTTCGGCCCAGTGCCCCTGGTCGCGGCCTTCGTGTATCTCTTCTCTGATACGGCGCAGCCGGTCGGGGAGTTCATGGGCGGCGGCCGTCTCGCCGAGCAGCTCGGCGGCGCCCTGGTGGAAGGTGTCGCAGTCGCCGGCGCACGCGGTGGCCCTGGCGTGCCCCTCGATGTGCCACAGGGCGATCCCGTGGCCGGTTTCGAGCGCCATCTCCATGGCCCTGCGCCCGGCGCCGCGGCCCGCCGGGCGGCACAGCACCGGGATGTCGCACGCCGCCATGTCCGTGAAGTGCCGCCGCCTCGGCGACTGTCCGCCCGGCGGCGTACGGGCGGCGGACAGGCGCCCGGCGGACACCACCGCCTCCCAGCGCCGCGTCCACGCCTCGTCGGTGCGGCCCCGGCGGCCCAGGTCACGGAGGACGACGCGGCGGCGCACGCCCATCGGCAGGTGCGCCTCGTCGCCGAGCCGGGCCATCTCCGCGAGCTGCCAGCGGTGCACCGGGGTGTCGAAGTCGGCGGCCGGCAGGACCACTTCGCACGCGGCCGGGTGGCCGTTGGCGGCGTCGGCGATCTGGAACGCCTCGTCGAGCGGCCGCCGCAGCCGCTCCAGCAGCCTGGCCTGTTCGACCCCGTCCGGGTCCTTCTCCGAGTCGAAGATCTCGCCGTCGCCGCTGCCGTCGTCGATGCGGATCTGCCAGTGCAGGTTCCGGTACGGCAAGGGCTCGATCTCGACCACCACGACACTGGCCCGGTCACCGGAGGCGGGGTACGGGATGACGACCCGGTCCGGTATCCGGGCCGCGCCCACGGCCGCGTGCCCGGTGCGCGGGCCCGGCGCCAGGTCGGGCAGCCTGGCCTCCGTCACCAGGTGGTGCTGGAACGGCGTCACGCGCCGGGTGCGCGCGGTGATCCAGGCGTCCAGCTCCTCCACGGCCCCGGTGGCGGCGTCCTTGCCCCCCATGTCCTTGACCAGCAGCGACACCAGCCGCAGATAGTGCAGGAACGCGATGGCGGGGAACGGCCGGCCGTGCGGCCCGTACAGCAGGCCGTGGCCGTCCCGCCAGGCGGTGGGCGGCGGGTAGGCGAGCGGCGCCCGGTCGTTGCGCACGCGCTGCGCGAGCCGCTCGACGGCACCCTGCGGGGGCGGGTCGGTCAGCCCGGCCAGCAGCCGCAGCGAGGTGACCTGGTCGGCCGGTGACCACAGGTCGGCGTTGCCGGGTTCCTGGCCGAGGAGGAGTTCCTGGTGGTGGAGCCAGCTTCCGAAACTGTCCGCGTGACGGGCGTGCCAGAGGTCGTGTTCCGCCATGACGTCCCGGTACAGCGTGCCGAAGGCGCGCAGCGCGGCGATGGGGACGGCCCCGCCGCCGTCCTTGCCGTACCGGCCGAACTTGGTGACGGCGACGACCGCGCCGGAGACGGGGTCGAGGACGGGTCCACCGGAGACGCCGGGCGGGAACTCGGCCATGGGCGTGAACCGGATCGAGCAGCGGCCGTCGGACACGTTGTCGGCGATGTGCCCGGCCCACATCTCGTAGGGCTGCTCCGGGTCGTCCGCCGGCCGGAAGCCGTACACCCGCCGGTCGCCGACGGGCAGGACGGCCTGGTCGCTGAGCCACACGCACCGGTGCTCGGCGCCGTCGCCGGACGACAGCCGGACCAGCGCCAGGTCCTGGGCCGCCGGCACCGTCTCGCTCCACGGGTCCTTGACCAGCCAGCGCTCCAGCTTCGCCGGTACGGGGTCGATGCCGTAGTACGCCGGTGAGCCCGCGACCCGGAACTCCTGGCCGGGGTCGTCCCGCAGGTACGGCAGCAGGACGTGGGCGCAGGTCAGCACCCACCCGGGCGCCACCAGGAAGCCGCTGCCCCACATGCGCGGGTCGGCCGGGTCCGCGGGCAGGAAGCGGACGGTGGCTTCACGGACGAGTGCGTCGAGGTCGGTGTGGGCGTCAGCCATTCGTGGGCGCGGGCGCGGCGGCGGGCGCGGCACCGTCGCCGTCGCCGAGCTGCCAGGTGAGCGTGACCTGGAGGGACGCCTTGGCCTCGCCCTCCGCGAGTACGGCGATGGCCTTGCCCGACTTGACGCTCAGCTCCACGCCGAACGAGATCGACGCCTCGTGCGGCTTCACGGCGGAGGCGGCGTCCAGCACGGTGCCGCCGACCCGCTGGATCAGCTCGGTCAGCTCCTCCAGCTTCGCCGCCGCCCGGTCGCCGACGCCGACGTCCCGGTCGGACGCGCCGTAGCCTCCGGCGGCGGCGCTGACCCGGGCGTACACCACCTCGCCGTTGTCCAGCTCGATTCTGCGGATCTGTCCGTCCATCGCCGGCTCCCCCCGTGTCTGGCCCTGTCGGCCCCGTCCCGGGCCGAAACGATCCGAAGATCGAGGCTACTGGCCGGGGGCAGGCGCGGGCGAGAGCACGGAGCGCCGAAATCCGGACACGTCCGAGCCCGCGAACGCCATACCCTGAGGGGGAACACCGAGCAGGAACCCGGGAGCACGTCTTGTACTTCACCGACCGTGGCATCGAGGAGCTGGAGAAGCGGCGCGGCGAGGAGGAGGTCACCTTCGAGTGGCTCGCCGAGCAGTTGCGTACGTTCGTCGACCTCAACCCCGACTTCGAGGTCCCCGTCGAGCGTCTGGCCACCTGGCTGGCGCGGCTGGACGACGAGGACGACGACGAGTAGTCAGCGGGCGGGGCCGCGCAGGCGGTCGTAGGCGAGGCCCAGCGCGCCCTGGGCGATCAGGAGCGCGCCGGCCGCCGCCCAGCCGGGGCTGCGGCGGCTGAGGGCCCAGGCGAGCAGGGGTACGCCCGCCGCCAGTTGGGCGGCGCCGAGGGCGCGGGCGCGCGGGCCGCAGATCCAGGGGCCGAGGGGGCCCTCCTCGACGGCGTCCAGTTCAGTGCGTACGGCGTCGAGCCAGCCGTGCCATTCGACGGCCTCCGCACCGTGGGCCTCGGCGGCGGCCCACAGGCGCACGGCGGGCTCGCCGGGGGTGAGCCCCGCCGGGAGGGTGAGGCCGTGCCGGGACAGGACGGCCGTCAGGCCCAGCAGGCGGGCCGGGGCGTCGGCGTGCTTGTCGGGGCGGGTGAGGGGTTCGAGGTCCCGGATGTCCAGGACGGGGTCGAGCCCGAGTCGGGCGGCGAAGGTGTGCATGGCCTCGTCCTCGCCGGCGGGGGTGCCGTCTGCGAGCCAGGTGTAGCCGACGGGGCGGCGGAAGCCGGTCGCCAGGACGCAGCCCGCGCGGTCGGCGTCCCACCACAGGGCGACCACGGGCCACGTCACACCGACGGTCAGGGCGCCGGCCCAGCCCGCGGCGACCCGGTCGACCGGTTCGGCGCCGTCCCGCCAGGGCTTTCCCTCGGGGACCAGCACGCTCCAGTCGGGGCCGGCCGGGGCGAGGAGCAGCCGCTCGCGCAGCAGCAGGGCCGGGGGCCGTACGGACGCCGTATCGGCCCGGCAGAACAGCAGCACGCCCGGGGAAGTCGCGTTCATGGGCCTTACGCTAGGCCAATTTGCCCGGTTTCGGCGCACTTGACTTCACCGGACCGCGATATATCGTGTGTCGACAGGAGACGCGATATGTTGCGTCACATACCGGGGAGGCCCCATGCCGGAGTGGTCCGTCAACGAGCCGACGAAACTGACTCTCGACGAGCCCGTGAGGGCGCTCCACGTGCGCGTCGTCAATGGGACGGTCAACGTCGTGGGCACCGACGAGCGCTCGACGCGAGTGGAGATCTCCGAGGTCGAGGGCCCGCCGCTGATCGTCACGCAGCAGGGCTCCACCGTGACCATCGCCTATGAGGACCTGCCCTGGAAGGGCTTCCTCAAGTGGCTCGACCGCAAGGGGTGGCACCGCAGCGCCGTCGTCTCCCTCGCCGTCCCGGCCGGCGCCGACGTCGAGGTCGGCGTGGTCGGCGCCGAGGCCGTGGTGTCGGGTGTCCGGGGGCGTACGGAGGTACGCGGCGTCACGGGGGACACCACGCTCGTGGGCCTCTCGGGCCCGGTCCGCGCCGACACCGTCTCCGGCAACGTGGAGTCCCAGGCGGTCACCGGCGACCTCCGCTTCAACTCCGTGTCGGGCGACCTCACGATCGTCGAGGGCGCCGGCACCTCCGTACGGGCCGATTCGGTGAGCGGCGACATGGTCATCGACCTCGACCCCGCCGAGGAGCCCACCGACATCCGGCTCAGCACCGTCTCCGGCGAGGTCGCCATCCGGCTGCCCCACCCCGCGAACGCGAAGGTCGAGGCCCACACCACGGGAGGTGCCGTCTCCAGCGCGTTCGACGACCTGCGGGTCAGCGGACAATGGGGCGCCAAGAAGATCACCGGCACGCTCGGGGAAGGCAGGGGCACACTGAAGGCCACCACGGTCTCCGGCTCGATCGCACTGCTCCGCCGGCCCGAGGAAGCCCCCACCGGAAAGGCGCTCTGACATGCCCCCCGTCTTCGCCCACGGCCGGCTCCGCCTCTACCTCCTCAAGCTCCTCGACGAGGCGCCGCGCCACGGCTACGAGGTGATCCGGCTGCTGGAGGAGCGCTTCCACGGCCTGTACGCGCCCTCCGCCGGCACCGTCTACCCGCGCCTGGCCAAGCTGGAGGCCGAGGGCCTGGTCACGCACGCCACCGAGGGCGGGCGCAAGGTGTACTCGATCACCGACGCCGGGCGCGAGGAGCTGGCCGGCCGCAGCGCCGAACTGGCCGACCTGGAGCTGGAGATCCGCGACTCGGTCTCCGAGCTCGCGGCCGAGATCCGCGACGACGTGCGCGGCGCGGCGGGGACGCTGCGCCGCGAGATGCGCGCCGCGGCGGGGCAGGCCCGGCACACCACAGCGCCCGGTGGCGACGACTGGGCCGCCTGGCGCCGGGCCAAGCAGGAGTGGAAGGACCAGGCCCGGCGGGCCAAGGACGAGTCACGCCGCGCCCGCGAGGACGCCCAGGCGGCGCGCCAGCAGATGCAGCGGATCGTCCAGCAGGTCCAGGACCAGGTGCTGCGCGGCGAGGGCGCCCAGGGCCTCGCCGACCTCGCCGGCAAGCTGGGCGGCCTCCTCGGCGGCGCGGCGCCGACGACACCCTGGCCGCCCTACGTCAAGCCCGACCCGGCCGACACCCCGGAGTGGGCGCACGACACCGGCACCTCCGCCGACCCGGCCCGCGACCTGGAACGCCTGCTGGACCGCTTCCGCGACGACATCCGCGACGCGGCCCGCGACCACGGCGTCACCGACCCCCAGCTCACCGAGGCCCGCCGCCACCTCTCCACGGCGGCGGCCCACATCGTGGCGCTGCTGCGGGGGGCGCGGGACTGACCCCGGGCCACCCGGGCGGCCGGTTCGCCGCCCCGGCCGGGCGGGCCCCGTCGCGCGCGGGAGCGGGCCGCTCCAAGGTGGGCCCGGAGCCCGGGGTCAGCTCGCCTTCCGGGCGGACATCGCCCGCTCCAGCGCCCCGTACGTCGCGCCGTGCTCGGCGAGGACGTCCGCGACGATGCCCGGACGGGCGGCGAGGGCCAGCAGCAGGTGTTCGTCGCCGATGTGGCGGTCGCCGCGGCCGAGGGCGACCCGGAGGGACCTCTCCAGCGCGTCCTTGGCCGGGCGGGTGAAGGGCCGGTGGCCGGACCACCGGCGCCTGGACCTCCGGTCGCCCGCCAGCGCGCCCGCCCCGTGCACGGCCTCGACCTTCGAGACGATCTCGGTCACGTCGATCCCGATGTCCGCCAGGGCGTCCGTGTCCGCCCGGGTCAGGCCGCCGCGCCGCCGGGCCTCGGCGAGGGCGGATTCCACGGAGGCGCGCCGGCCGGAGACGCCGAGCGCGGCGAAGGCGGTGGCCGACGGGGTGCCCTCCAGGTCGAGCAGGGCGAGGAGCAGGTGCTCTTCGGTGACGGAGTCGGCGTCCGACCGCTCCGCGTGGGCGACGGCGCCCTTGACGACGCTCCGGGCAGCCTCGGTGAATCGCTCGAACATCAATGCCTCCCATACTTCTTGTGTACGGCCTGCCGGCTGACGCCCAGCTCGGCCGCGATCTCCTGCCACGACCAGCCCTGGGCCCGGGCGCTGCGGACCTGCACGGCTTCCAACTGCTCCAGCAGCCGCCGCAGCGCGGCCACGGCCCGCAGGCCGACCCGGGGGTCGCGGTCGCCCGCGCGTGCGGCGAGATCGGTTGCTTCGGTCATGGTGTCAACTTACGTTGACATCACCCGTACGTCAACCCCGGTTGACAGTCACCGCGACCGTCGCGCCCGGTGCCGCCCGTACCACCACCCGCCCGGCCGGCCCCGGGAGCACCCGCGCCCGCCCCTGCACCGTCACGCGCCAGCCGGTCGCGCTCGGCGGCAGCGAGAGCACCGTGGCGCCGCCGCGCCCGGCGACGTACACGAGCCGCGACGGGCCCTGCTCCACCACCCGGCCCGCCACCGCCTCCGCGTACGGCGCCGCCGTCTGCTCCTTGTTGGTGCGCCAGGCGCCCGAGCCGTCCACCGCGCAGTACCCGCCGCCGTAGCACCAGACGTAGCCCGCCCAGCCGGAGCTGTAGCGGTTCAGGGAGGCCAGCGCCTCGCGGTAGAAGCGGCCCATGTTCGGCAGGGAGTTGTTCAGCGGGCCCCACTCCCCCACGACGATCGGCACGCCGTACTCCTTCGGGTAGCGCGTCACCGCCGCCTCGTACGCCTCGATCCAGCCCGCCGAGGGGTCGTAGTCCGCGCCCGCCTCCATCGCGGTGTTGTAGAAGTGCGGGGCGTAGACGACCTTCGGGTCCTTGATCTTCCCCAGCCCCGTGGGCACGCCCTCGCCCACGATCGGGGTCGGCTCGACGAAGACCCAGTTGTCGTCGTCGACCGAGCGGACCGCGTCCGCCAGCCGGTTGTACATGGGCGTGAGGTGGTCGCGCTCGATCCGGCGGGCGGCCGCCGGCAGGTCCTCGCCCTCGCGCAGCTCGCCCATCGGTTCGTTGATGAGGTCGTACCCGAGCACCGCCGGGTGGTGCTCGAACCGGTCGGCGAGGACCCGCCACATCCGGGCCTGGGCGCGACGGAGGTCCTCGTCCTCGTACAGGTGCGTGAAGGCCCGCTGCACGGCCGGTTCGAAGTACTCGGCGAACCAGTCGTCCGGGTGCGGGGTGAACGGCAGGCCGTCGGTGCGGGTGGCCCACTCCGGGATGCCCCGGTGGCCGAAGGCGGGGCCGAAGACGTCCTGGTGGGCGTCGATCAGGACGTGGACGTCGTACCGCTCGGCCCAGTCCAGGACGCGCTCGATCTTGCGGAGGTACGCCTCGCTGTACCGGCCGCGCACCGGCTCCAGGTCGTCCCAGAAGACCAGCAGCCGGGCGAAGTTGAAGCCCTGGGCGCGCATGTCGCGGAAGTGCTTCTCGGTGATGGCGGACAGGGCCGCGTCACCGCGGTTCCTCTTGTCCTCGACGTTCCAGCCGCGCAGCGTCAGGACGCGGCCCCGGTCGTCGGCCAGGCGGGGTATGCCGGGCTCGGCGGCGGCCGCCGGGGCGGGCGGGGCGAGGGCGAGCAGGGCGGCGGAGAGTGCGAGGGCGAGGGTGCGCATGGCGGGACCTCCGGCACGGTGGACAGTGCCGGAGATCCCATCAGCGGAACTGACGGACCATCAAGAGGGGTTGAGGACAATCTTTCCGAAGAGGTCCCCGGCCGCCATCTTCTCGAAGCCCTCCCGCGCCCGGTCCAGCGGCAGCACCTCGTCGATCACCGGCCGCACCCCCGTCGCCGCGCAGAACGACAGCAGGTCCTCCAGCTCGTCCTTGGAACCCATGGTCGAGCCCACGACCTTCAGCTCCAGGAAGAAGATGCGGGTCAGCTCGGCGTGCGAGGGCCGGTCGCCGCTCGTGGCACCCGAGATGACCAGCGTGCCGCCCGGCCGCAGCGACTTGACCGAGTGCGACCAGGTGGCCGCGCCGACGGTCTCGATGACCGCGTCCACCCGCTGCGGCAGCCGCGCGCCCGGCTCGTACGCCTCGACCGCGCCCAGCTCGATCGCCCGCTTGCGCTTGGCCTCGTCGCGGCTGGTGGCGAAGACCCGCAGCCCGGCGGCCTTGCCGAGGACGATCGCGGCCGTGGCGACCCCGCCGCCCGCGCCCTGCACCAGGACCGAGTCGCCGGGGCGTACGCCCGCGTTGGTGAAGAGCATGCGGTACGCGGTGAGCCACGCGGTCGGCAGGCAGGCGGCCTCCTCGAAGGACAGCTCCTTCGGCTTGGGCAGCACGTTCCAGGCCGGGACGGCGACCTTCTCGGCGAACGTGCCCTGGTAGCGCTCGGTCAGGATGGAGCGCGGCTCCTTCGGCCCGACGCCGTGCCCGGACTGCCCGATGACGGAGTGGACGACGACCTCGTTGCCGTCCTCGTCGAGTCCGGCGGCGTCACAGCCGAGGATCATCGGGAGCTTGTCCTCGCCCAGCCCGACGCCCCGCAGCGACCACAGGTCGTGGTGGTTGAGGGAGGCGGCCTTGACGGTGACGGTGGTCCAGCCGGGGCGCACCTCGGGGGCCGGGCGTTCGCCCAGCTCAAGGCCGTTCAGCGGCTGGTCGCGGTCGATTCGGGCGGCGTAGGCAGCGAACATGACGTTGAGATTAGGGCGGCACCGGTGCGCGGCGGAACCGCGCACCGGTGTGACGTACGTCAGTCCCGCGTCAGTCCCGGCGCCACTGGGCCGGCGAGCCCTTCGTCGCCGGGTCCTCGTACGAGCCCGCCTTCCCCCGGTCCACGTGGAAGGTGGTGAGCGTGGTGACCGGGGAGAGCGGGTCACGGCGGTCGGCTATCACCCGCATGTGGGCGCTCAGCCGCTGCGGCGTCACGTCGTAGACGTCGTAGCCGTACCGGTTGCCCTCGAAGTACTTCAGGTGCGGGTTGGCCTGGCCCATGAGGGGGCCGTTGGTCGCGTTCCAGTCGGCGGAGTACGCGCCCGAGGTCACCGAGTGGGCCGTGAACTCCGTACCGACGAGCGGCGAGGAGGTGTCGTCGAAGTCCACCCGGATGTCGTCGACGAACGCCGAGTGCCAGTCGCCGGTGACGACGACGAGGTCTTCGAGGCCACTGGTGTGGACGTGGTTCAGCACCTCCTTGCGCTCGGCGAGGAAGCCGTCCCACTGGTCGGTGAACATGTACGAGCCGCCCGGCCGGCCCCGCAGTTGGCTCAGCATGATCGAGTTGGCCCACACGTGCCAGGAGTCGGGCGCCCGGTCGATGCCGGTCTTGAGCCAGGACTTCTGGCCGGCGCCCAGGATGGTGCCGTTGGCCAGGTTCTGGGCGGAGCGGTAGGAGCGCAGGTCGAGCACGGTCAGCTCCAGCAGGTCGCCCCAGCGGCGGGCGCGGTGGATCACCGGGTCGGGCAGCGCGGACTCCCCGCCGTCCCGGTGCGGCATGTTCTCGTACCAGGCCTGGTACGCGGCCGCCCGCCGCTGCATGAACGGCGCCCCGCCGCCCGTACCGCTGTAGTCGTTGGCCACCTCGTGGTCGTCCCAGGTCAGGAACCAGGGGTGCGCGGCGTGGGCCTCGCGCAGGGAGGCGTCGCCCTTGTAGAGGGCGTGGCGGCGCCGGTAGTCGGCGAGCGTGAACACGGCGGGCCCCTCGTGGTCCCGCACGTGGTCGCCGCCGACCGGACCGTGCTCGTAGATGTAGTCGCCCAGGTGGACGACGAAGTCGACGTTCTCGCGGGCGATGCCCCGGTGGGCGGCGTAGTAGCCGTCGTGGAACGCCTGGCAGTTGGCGGTGGCGAACCGTACCCGCGAGACGCTGCCAACCGGCGCGGTCTTCGTCCGGCCCACCCGGCTGGTGGCCCCCAGCGCCTTGAACGCGTACCAGTAGTGGCGGCCCGCGCCCAGCCCGCCCACGGGTACGTGGACGCTGTGGCCGAGCGTCGCGGACGCGGGCGCGGTGCCCCGGGCGACGACCCGGCTGAGCGCCTGGTCCTCGGCCACCACCCACTCGACCTCGACGACGTCCGGGAGGTTCTGCTCGGCGGCGAGCGGCTCGGGCGCGAGACGCGTCCACAGCACGACGCTCGTGGGCTGCGGGTCACCGGAGGCGACGCCGAGGGTGAAGGGCGCCGGGTCGTAGTCGGCGCCGAGCGCCTCGGCGGCCTCGCGCGCCTGGGCGGGCGAGAGGCCGGCGCTGAGCGGCCAGACGACGTTGAGGGCCCCGGCGGCGCCGGCGGCCTTGAGCAGGCTGCGTCGGTCGAGCGTCATTTCCGTACCCCCGTGGTGGTTCCCGTGAGCGTGAGCGTGATCCCGTCCGCGTAACCGTCGTTCGACGTGCCGCCCCCGGTCCGGGTGAGAACGAGCAGCACGCGCGCGGTGCGGGCGCCGGGCGGCACGAGCGACCCGGCCTTGCGCTCCAGCAGCCCGGTACGGCTCTTGCGCTCCCCCGCCGTCACGGGCCCGAGCACGCTGAGCGCGACCGGCGTGCCCCTGCCGTCCCTGAACTCCACCGACAGCCGGGCGCCGTCCTCCTGCGAGGCGTATCCGCCGAGCCAGGCGCTCACGGCGTACCGCACCTGCCCGGCGTCGACGGCGGCGTGTCCGGTGGGCCCGGTCGCGGGCAGGGCGATGTCCTGCACGAGGGCGGTGCGCGGCGAGTTCCCGCCGGAGAAGAACCGGCTCCCGCGCTGGGCCGGGCCGGGGTCGGAGGCGGTGGGGTAGCCCCCGCCGAGGGTGTACGCGATGAGGGCGGGCGCGCCCTGCACGACCTGCCAGCCGGTGACGGTCCCGACGGGCTCGGCGGTACCTCCGGGACCGCTCTCGGCGTCTCCGTTGACGACCAGATTCACTCGCGCCTCCTGTGTGCTGTTGTTCCGTGGGGTGGCTTGGCGCGCTGCATCACAGCAGCCGTACGTGAACCTCCGGAAGAGCGGCGGCGAACATTGCGCGGGCGGTCCAAGGACCTGTGCGGAAAGTCCAAGATCCGGGTACGCGGAAGGGCCCTGTTCCGTTTCCCGGGGGAGACGGAACAGGGCCCTTCGGGCGGACCGGCCGGGCGTCAGCGGCGGGCGACGCCCTCCTCGCGCGCGGCGGCGGCCACGGCGGCCGTGACGGCCGGGGCGACCCGCTCGTCGAACGGCGACGGGATCACGTAGTCGGCGGCGAGCTGGTCACCGACGACGTCCGCCAGCGCGTTGGCGGCCGCGATCTTCATGCCCTCGGTGATCCGGGACGCCCGCACCTGGAGCGCGCCCGCGAAGATGCCGGGGAAGGCGAGCACGTTGTTGATCTGGTTCGGGTAGTCGGACCGGCCGGTGGCCACGACGGACGCGTACTTGTGCGCGACGTCGGGGTGGACCTCCGGGTTCGGGTTGGCCATCGCGAAGACGAAGGCGTTCGGCGCCATCGACGCGATCGCCGGCTCCGGGACCGTACCGCCGGAGACGCCGATGAAGACGTCGGCGCCCGCCAGCGCGCTCTCCAGGGAGCCGGAGAGCCCGGCGCGGTTGGTGAGCTCGGCGAGCTCGCGCTTGACCGGCGTCAGGTCCTCGCGGTCCCGGCTGACGATGCCCTTGCGGTCCGCGACCGCCACGTCACCGAGCCCGGCCTCCAGGAGGAACTTGGCGATGGCCACACCGGCCGCGCCCGCGCCGGAGATCACGGCGCGCAGGTCGCCGAGGCCGCGGCCGGTGAGCTTCGCGGCGTTCCGGAGGGCGGCCAGGGTGACCACGGCGGTGCCGTGCTGGTCGTCGTGGAAGACCGGGATGTCGAGCCGCTCCTGGAGCTTGCGCTCGATCTCGAAGCACCGGGGGGCCGAGATGTCCTCCAGGTTCACTCCGCCGAAGGACGGGGCGAGGCGGACGACGGTCTCCACGATCTCGTCCGTGTCGGTCGTGGCGAGCGCGATGGGCACCGCGTCCACGCCGCCGAACTGCTTGAAGAGGATCGCCTTCCCCTCCATGACCGGGAGGGACGCCTCCGGGCCGATGTCACCGAGTCCCAGCACGGCCGTGCCGTCCGTCACGACGGCGACGACCTGGGACTTCCAGGTGTAGTCGTGCACGAGCTCGGGCCGCTCGGCGATGGCGCTGCACACCTTGGCGACGCCGGGCGTGTAGGCGAGGGACAGGTCGTCCTTGTCCCGCACCGGCACGGTGGCCTGGACGGCCATTTTGCCGCCCCGATGCAGCGCGAACGCCGGATCGAAGGGCTCGTCGGAGGCACTCTCCGCACTGTTGTCACTGTCGCTGCGAGGATTGACGATCTCCGCTGCCATTTGTTGACCCCTTAAGTCATTTCGTTCGAGGGTGGCCACTCCTGGTTGAGGAGGGGTGGGCGGGCACCGCGTCCGTGCCTGCGCGAGGCGGTTGGCCCGCCCTTGCAGGGGGAGGTACGTACGCGTCGGGCGCGCCGCACACGCGCCCTGAGCCCCGGATGAGGGGTGTAAAGGTCCTTCTTACCCGACAGACGGCTCCATCGACGAGTCCGTAAATCGCGTCCGGCTCGACCCCGGCCACAGCAGGGACCCGGTGACATGACTCATAGCCGGATTTCTGGACAAATCCATACGCGACCTGGTTTGCGACTGCTATCGCGTCCAAATGACGAGATCAACCGGAGATTTTCCGGCGGGAAGAAGGCAACCCCGCAGAAGGTCCGGCCTTGATGTACCGGCCTGTTGGGGTTCGGGGGTCTCCCGTTACCCGATTTTGACATGCGCGGCCCCCTGTTTGGGCCAGTCCGAATGGCAAGATGCGGAATCACACGAGGTCGCGACACCCGAAGGTGCGTGCCTGACCCCTCTTTGGATCCCCCTCTTACCCGCCGGAGGAACCCGACCATGACCGCAAGCACCACCCGCCGTACGACCGCCACCAGGACCCGGACGTCGGGTACGTCCCGGGTGGCCGCGGTCGCCGCGATCGCGGTCGCCGGCTCGCTGCTGCTGACCGCGTGCGGCGACCAGACCGACAAGCCGGTCAAGACGGACCAGGCCACCGGCAAGCCCGCCATCCCCGCACCGCTCGCGGACCGGCTGCCCCAGGCCATCCGCGACAAGGGGGAGATCAAGGTCGGCTCGGACATCGCGTACGCGCCGGTCGAATTCAAGGACAAGGACGGCAAGACGGTCGGTATCGACCCCGACCTCGCCGACGCCATGAGCAAGCAGCTCGGCGTGCGGTTCGTGTTCGAGAACGGCACCTTCGACACCCTGATCACGGGTCTGCGCGCCAAGCGCTACGACATCGCGATGTCGGCGATGACGGACACCAAGGACCGCCAGCAGGGCATCGACTCCGAGACCAAGAAGAAGGTCGGCGAGGGCGTCGACTTCGTCGACTACTTCAACGCCGGCGTGTCCATCTACACCAAGAAGGGCGCCGACAAGGGCATCAACACCTGGGCCGACCTGTGCGGCAAGAAGCTGGTCGTCCAGCGCGGCACCGTCTCCGAGGACCTGGCCAAGGCCGAGTCCGCGCGGTGCGTGAAGGCGAAGAAGGGCAAGATCGCGATCGAGGCCTTCGACACCGACCAGCAGGCCCAGACCCGGCTGCGCGCCGGTGGCGCCGACGCCGGCTCCTCGGACTTCCCGGTCGCGGCGTACACGGTCAAGACCTCGGGCGGCGGCAACGACTTCCAGATCGTCGGCCCGCAGGTCGAGGCCGCGCCGTACGGCATCGCCGTGGCCAAGGGCAACACCCAGCTCCGTGACGCGATCAAGGCCGCGATGGACGCCGTCATCGCCAATGGCGATTACAAGAAGATCCTGGACAAGTGGGGTGTCTCCGCCGGTGCGGTGACCGAAGCCAAGATCAACGGCGGTTCCTGAATCCCGGCCACCAGCGCCACGTAGGCCCCTGAAAGGCACCACCTTGACTACTGACATCAAGAAGACGGGCCCGGAGGACTCCACGCCGCCCGCCGGACCGGAAGCCATCAAGGCGATCCCGGTCCGGCACTACGGCCGGTACGTCACCGCCGCCGTCGCCATCGCCCTCTTCGCCGCGATCATCTACGCCTTCGCGCAGGGCAAGATCAACTGGGGCGCCGTCCCGGACTACTTCTTCGACGACCGGATCGTCGAAGGCATGGGACAGACCCTCCTGCTGACCGTCCTGTCCATGGCGATCGGCATCGTCGGCGGCATCATCCTGGCGGTGATGCGGCTGTCGAAGAACCCGGTGACCTCGTCGATCGCCTGGTTCTACATCTGGTTCTTCCGGGGCACCCCGGTCCTGGTCCAGCTCTTCGTCTGGTTCAACCTGGGCCTGGTCTTCGAGTACATCAACCTCGGCCCGGTCTACAAGGACGAGTGGGCCGACTTCATGACGCCGTTCCTGACGGCGCTGCTGGGCCTCGGCCTGAACGAGGCCGCGTACATGGCCGAGATCTGCCGCGCGGGTCTCCTCGCGGTCGACGAGGGCCAGACCGAGGCCGCCCACGCCCTCGGCATGAGCCACGGCAAGACCCTGCGCCGTATCGTGATCCCGCAGGCGATGCGCGTGATCGTGCCGCCCACGGGCAACGAGGTCATCAACATGCTGAAGACGACCTCGCTGGTGGCGGCCGTGCAGTACTACGAGCTGCTGCGCAACGCCCAGGACATCGGCCAGACGTCCGGCGCCCCGGTGGAGATGCTTTTCCTCGCCGCCGCCTGGTACCTGATCCTGACCTCGATCCTCAGCGTGGGCCAGTACTACCTTGAGCGGTACTACGCACGCGGCTCCTCGCGCCAACTGCCGCCCACGGTGTTCCAGAAGATCAAGGCCAACGTGCTCTCCCTGTCCAACCGACCGGCCACGGGAGGTACCGCATGACCGCCATGGTGAAGGCCGAAGGCGTCCACAAGTCCTACGGCACAGCGCACATCCTCAAGGGCATCGACCTGGAGGTGCAGGCGGGTGAGGTGTTCTGCCTCATCGGCCCGTCCGGCTCCGGCAAGTCGACGTTCCTGCGGTGCATCAACCACCTCGAGAAGATCAACGCCGGCCGGCTGTACGTCGACGGCGAGCTGGTCGGCTACCGCCAGAAGGGCGACAAGCTGTACGAGCTCAAGGACAGCGAGGTCGCGCTCAAGCGGCGGGACATCGGCATGGTCTTCCAGCGCTTCAACCTGTTCCCGCACATGACGGCGCTGGAGAACGTCATGGAGGCGCCGGTCCAGGTCAAGGGCGAGTCGAAGGCCGTGGCCCGGGAGCGGGCGGCCAAGCTGCTGGACCGGGTCGGCCTGGCCGACAAGGCCGGCAACTACCCCTCGCAGCTTTCCGGCGGCCAGCAGCAGCGCGTGGCGATCGCCCGCGCGCTGGCGATGGAGCCGAAGCTGATGCTCTTCGACGAGCCGACGTCGGCGCTGGACCCGGAGCTGGTGGGTGACGTCCTGGACGTCATGCGCGACCTCGCCGAGTCCGGCATGACGATGGTCGTGGTGACGCACGAGATGGGCTTCGCCCGTGAGGTCGGCGACTCGCTGGTGTTCATGGACGGGGGTGTGGTGGTCGAGTCGGGCGACCCGAAGGACGTCCTGACCAAGCCGCAGCACGAGCGCACGAAGGCGTTCCTGTCGAAGGTGCTGTAGTACGCGCGCGGTCCGCGCACGAAGGGGCGGTACGGGTGACCCGTACCGCCCCTTCGCGTACCCGGCCGCTACTTCAGCGCGAGCACCAGGGCGTCCGACGGCGACGACCACACGGCCCGCGCCTCGGCGAACCCCGCCTCGCGCAGGGTGCGGGCGTGCCAGTCCAGGGAGGGCGTGTCGCCCTCGGCGTGCTCGCCGTAGATCGCGAACCGCTCGGCGGTCGGCGCGGCCAGCACCGGGTCCTTGGCGGCCAGCTCCCACCAGGCGGCCCAGTCGAGGGCGCCGGCGTCCCTGGCGCGGTCCATCGCGGCGTGCCGGTGGGCGCGCTCGGCGGCGTTGATGCGGGGCGTGGACTCGTCCCGCATGTGGTCGGCGTTCATGAAGACGCCGCCGTCGCGGACGAGCCCGCCGAGCTGCCCGTACAGCGCGGCCAGCGGCTCGACGCGCAGCCAGTGCAGGGCGGTGGCGGTCAGGACGGCGTCGTACGAGTCGTACGGCAGTGCCTTCACCCACGCCGGGTCGGTGAGGTCGGCCCGTACGAAGGTCACCCGCTCGTCGCCCTCGAAGTACCCCTCGGCGATGGCGAGGAGCGCGGGGTCGAGGTCGACGCCCGTGCTGACGGCGTCCGGGAACCTCTTCAGCAGCCGGTCCGTAATACTCCCCGTACCGCATGCGAGGTCGAGGACCCTCGGTGCGGGGCCGGTGAACGCCTCGACCATGTCGAGCATGACCCGGAACCGCTCCTCGCGGTCGGGCATGTACCACTCCTGCTGGCGGTCCCAGCTCTCCTGCCAGGCCCGCCAGTCGGTTGCCGCAGCCGTCTCCGTCACCAGGACCTCCGTAATACCCTCGTATCAGACCTGTCTCTTACCCCTTCGAGTTCCCGACCCTAGACCGCCGCCGTAAGGACTACAAGTGGAACTGGCCTATTACTCGGACTACGCCGTACGTCTGGTGAACACCGAGGAGCCGGCGCGCAACAAGGACTCCCTCACCTCGGTGGAGGCGGTCCGCGACCTGTTCGGTGAGGCCTCGCAGATGGCGCGGCGCGCGACCGACGCGGACGTCACCCGGTTCCGCTCGGTACGGGCGCGGCTGCGGGCGGTCTTCACCGCGGCCGACGCCGGCGACCAGACGCGGGCCGTGGACCTGCTCAACTCACTGCTGCTGGAGTTCCCGGTCAGCCCGCAGATCTCCGGCCACGACTTCCTGGACGACGAGGGCCGGCCGCGCTGGCACATGCACCTCGCGGACCACCCCTCCAACGCGACCGCCGGATACGCCGCGATCGCCGCGATGGGCCTGGCCTTCCACCTGACCGAGTTCGGCGCCGACCGGCTCGGCCTGTGCCAGGCGGCCCCGTGCCGCAACGCCTACCTGGACACCTCCACCAACCGCTCCCGCCGCTACTGCTCCGACCGCTGCGCCACCCGCGCGAACGTCGCCGCCTACCGGGCCCGCAAACGCCTGGAGACGGAACGGTCGGCGAGCACCGGCCGCACCGCCGACACCAGCCAGGAGAGCACCACCCTGACCGACCGCTGACGCCCGGGCCGTATCCCCCGGTACCGCGCCCGCACCCTGCCCAGCACCAGATCCTCCGGTACGGGGCCGAAGGCGCGGCTGTCCACGGCCTCGGCGGCCCCGTTGTCCCCCAGCACCCACCAGCCGCCGTCCCGCCGCTCGACCAGCCGCTTCACGATGAGCAGGTCCTGCTGCAACGGATGCCGCAGCACGGCCACGTGCCCGGCCCGCAGCGGCGCCCCGTAGTGCACCAGCAGTTGGTCACCGTGGTGCAGGGTGGGCACCATCGACGGCCCCGACACCTCCGCGACCCCGAACGGCACCCTCGGCCCCCGCTCGCGTCCCCGCCCTTCCTGCTCCGTCATCCGGTACACCTCCTGGACCTTCCTCCACGAGTCCCATGGTCACCCTGGACTTTTGTCGTAAGCCCATGGGGGCACTCGCGAAAACCCGTCTGTCACGGAGTAATGTCCCACCTGAGAAGACGATCACGAGGAAGGACGGCTCAATGCTCTCCCGCCTGTTTGCCCCGAAGGTGAAGGTCAGCGCGCACTGCGACCTCCCCTGCGGTGTCTACGACCCGGCCCAGGCCCGCATCGAGGCCGAGTCGGTCAAGGCCACGCAGGAGAAGATGCAGGCGAACGACGACCCGCACTTCCAGGCCCGCGCGACCACCATCAAGGAAGAGCGCGCGGAGCTCGCCAAGCACCACGTCTCGGTGCTGTGGAGCGACTACTTCAAGCCGCCGCACTTCGAGAAGTACCCGGAGCTCCACCAGCTCGTCAACGACGCCCTGAAGGCCCTCTCGGCCGCCAAGGCGTCGACCGACCCGGCGACGGGCCAGAAGGCGCTGGACTACATCGCGCAGATCGACAAGATCTTCTGGGAGACCAAGAAGGCCTGAGCTGCCCACCCACGCAGCACAGCGACACGACGGCCCGGCCATGCGGCACCCGCCATGGCCGGGCCGCCGTGCGTTTCCGTGCGTTTCCGTGCCGGGGCGGGCGGGGCGGGGCTCTCGTACGCCGTGTGCTCGGGGGCCGGTTCGACCCCCGGTAGATTGCCCGCATGGCGATACCCGATCCGTACCAGCAGAGCCCGTATCAGCCCACCTCGTACCCCGGGCAGGAGCCGGCCTACGTCCTGGGGCAGCCGCCGGTGCCGCCCGTGCCGCCCGTGCCGCCGGGTCCGGGTGGGCGGAGGCCGGTGCCGGGGTGGCTGTGGGCGGTCGGTGGTGTGGTGGTGGCGTCGGCGGTGTGGGCGGGGGTGTTGTTCGCGACCGGCACGCTGGGGGGTGCCCGGGCGGACTTCGCGGAGCACCGCTACCGGGAGGACATGTGTGACGCCGCGTCCCTGGACGGCTTCGGCAAGCGGTACACGGTGAGCGAGGACGACGACGACTCGGACAACGGTTTCGCCTCCCGGCAGGAGGGCATCGACCAGAGCTACTGCAGCCGCAGCCTGAAGGACGCCAAGGCCGGGGAGGAGTCGCTGTCGAGTGCCTACGTGTCCATCAAGGGCGAGTGGCACAAGGCCACCGATCCCGCTGGTGAGTTCGGGTCGCTGGCGCTGTCGCACGAGGACAAGTCGGACAAGACGTACGTGTACGAGACCGAAGCGGTCAAGGGCTTCGGCGACGAGGCATACGTGGTGACGGAGAAGACGGGCGAGGACAAGACGCTCGACGGCATGACGCTGACCGTGCGGGACGGCTGGTTCACCTTCGAGATGCGCTGGACCTGGTTCGGCGGTGGCCCCGACGACAAGGCCGTGCCGCCGGCCGAGCACGAGGTGCGGGCGATGCTGGAGGCGGACACCCGGGCGACCCTGGACGCGCTCAAGGGGTAGCGGCCGCCGGGGCGTCGTGGGTCCAGGTCAGCAGGGTGTGGGTGCGGCCGTTGCTCCGGACCGTCTCGGGGGGCTCGTCGGTGAGGCGGAAGCCGGCCGCGCGGGCGACGGCTGTGCTGGCGGTGTTGTCCGGTTCGATCTGGAGGATCACCCGTGGCAGGCCCAGGACGTCGTGGGCGTGGGCGGTGAGCAGCCGGGTGGCGCGGGAGGCGAGGCCCTGGCCGCGGTGGGGGGCGCCGATCGCGTACCCGAGGGCGCCTTGGGCGAGGCTCAGCAGCACCTCGCCGAGAGGGGCGCCGCCGTCCCGGGTGATCGCCAGGTGGAGGCGGGTGCCGTCGGCGCGGGTGCGGCGGATCATCGCCAGGTACGCGGTCGCCGCGGCCTCGTCGAAGGGGGAGGCGAGGGGCGTGCGGTAGGCGACGGCGGGTTCGTCGAACAGCTCGGCCATGGCCGGGACGTCCGCGTCGGTCCACTCGCGCAGGACGAGGTGGCCGTCGGTGAGGGTGAGGGAGCCCATGGTTCCTTCCGGGATACGGGGTTCAGGCCGCCCGCGCCAGCGGGCTTCCGTGGCGCAGCAGCCACTGCCGGTACGCCGAGGTGCGCAGCGCCGCCTCGCGGTAGGCGGCCGCGAGGTCCGCGTACGCCAACTCCGCGTACGACGAACCGGCGTCCGTCCCGGGGCGGCTGTAGAGCAGCAGGCGCACCGCCAGCGGGTCGTCCCGTAACGGCCGTATCGCCATGTCGTCGCGCGGCCCCGACGTCGGCTGGCAGGGCGCCACGACCTCGCCGGCCACGATGAGCGACGCGGCCGTGTGGTAGTCGCCGTGCAGGACCGGCGGGTCGATCCCGGCCGCCGCGAGCACCCGGCGCAGCCCGTCCCACTCGCCGTCCACGGTGGGGTCGACCATCCAGCGGTCGCCGGCCAGGTCGGTGAGCTCCACGACGGGCGCCGCGGCCGCCGGGTGGTCCCGCGCCATGGAGATGAACTGCGGCTCCCGCTCGACCAGGACGCGCCGCTCCAGCCCGTCCGGTACGCGCAGCGGGCAGCCCTCCACCTCGTGGACGAACGCCACGTCGAGCTGTCCCGCCGCCAGGGCCCGCAGCAGGGCGCCCGCCGAGACGTCCATGTGCAGCGTGATGTCCGTGCCGGGCAGCCGGTCGCGCAGCCGCCGCAGCCAGCCCGCCAGCACCCGGCTGGCGGTGGAGCCGACGCGCAGCCGGGCCCCGTCGGCGCGGGCGGCGGCCGCCCTGGTCTCCGTGACGAGCACGGCCATCTGGGCCACGAGGGGCCGGGCGCGGCTGAGGACGGCGTGGCCCAGCGGGGTGGGCCGGCACCCGGTGCGTTCGCGCGCGAACAGCTCGGCGCCCAAGGCGTGTTCGATGCGCCGCAACTGGGTCGTCAGCGACGGCTGGCTGACGCCCAGCAGGCGCGCCGCCTTGTGCAGGCTGCCCGTGTCCGCGATGGCGCACAGCGCCCGCAGGTGCCTCACCTCCAGCTCCATGCCCCGAGGGTAGGACGGTTGACGGCCGAACCACTAGAGAGGGAAGGCGAGTTGAGGGACGGGTGATGCACCGGTGCTATCGCCCGTTGACATCATCCGTACGGCACGCCGGCTCCCCGACACTCTCCCCAACCGAACGGCCCACCCAGCCGTTCAGGATCACGAGGAGCCCCCCATGAGACACCCCAAGGCCGTGCTGGCCGCCGCCCTCGGCCTCGCCGCCGCCCTGACCGCCGCACCGGCCGCGGCCGCCACCGCCGCGCCGGCCACCGCCCCCGCGCCTGCCGTCGGGACGTCGTACGCGGCGTACGCCGGGTCCGCCGAGGACGCCAAGGCCAACCGGGCGTTCTTCGAGGCCGTCATGGAGTCGGTCGCCGCAAAGCGCGCCGCCAACCCGGGCGCGCAGGCCGTCACCGTCGTCTACTCCGCGGCCAACGCCCCCAGCTTCCGCACCCAGATAGCCCGCTCCACCCAGATCTGGAACAGCTCCGTCAGCAACGTGAAGCTCCAGGAGGGCAGCAACCCGGACTTCCGGTACTACGAGGGCAACGACTCGCGTGGCTCGTACGCCAGCACCGACGGCCACGGCCGGGGCTACATCTTCCTCGACTACCGGCAGAACCAGATCTACAACTCCACCCGCGTCACCGCCCACGAGACCGGTCACGTCCTCGGCCTGCCCGACCACTACTCCGGCCCGTGCAGTGAGCTGATGTCCGGCGGCGGCCCCGGCCCGTCCTGCCAGAACGCCCAGCCGAACGCGCAGGAGCGCGCCCGCGTCGACTACCTGTGGCAGAACGGCCTCGCGGCCGCCCTGGCCAGGGTCTCCTAGCGCGGTACCCGTCCGGTGGGCCGGCCGCGAGCCGCGACCGGCCCACCGGGCCACCCACCGGGCGTCAGGCCGCGGCCCCCACACGTACGCGTCGGGCCCGCCCGCCCCTACGCGTCAGGCCGCCGCCTCCGCGCCCTCCAGGAACGTGCGGCCGAACCGGGTGCCGGGCGGCAACTGGCGCAGGATGCGGCCGAGTGCCTGGTCGAAATCGCCGCCGGCGAGGCCCGATTCGTACGCCGCTCCCCCGCAGTGCAGGGTCAACTGAAGATCCACTCGCTCGGGTGAGCCGTCGGACAGCGCTTCACCCAGTGCCAACAGGCAGCTCAGCGTGGCTTGTTGGGTGGCGCCGTCGGTGAGGACCGGCAGCGGCAGGTCCCACTCCAGTACGCAGCCGGCCAAGGGCAGGCCGCCGTTCTCCTCCGCCGCGCGCAGCCCGTCAAAGCTCGCGCCCGCGTACTCCACGCCCCTGATGCGGGTGGCGATGCGCCGCCCGTCCGCCGCGATCGTGATCGCTTCCGCACCGCGGCGGTCCCGGTACCAGCCGGTCCAGACTTCCGTCGACTCCGATGACATGGCGCGGACTGTAGCGGTAGGACCGCCTCCGACGTGCGGCCGGTCACCCCCGGAGCCTGACTTCAGCCGGTCTTGGCGCTCTTGCCCGGCTCGTCCTCGGGCGCCTCGGCGTACCGATCGCACTCGGGGTTGCGGCATGGCCCGGGCTCCCACACGGGGGCCCACACGCCGAGGATCTTGCGTCGCTTGAGGACCGTGCCCACAGGCTGTCCGCAGCTCGGGCACTGACGCTCAGGCCCTGCCGGCGGGCGGTGGACGGTCTCACGTCCTTCGCTGCTGCCCATGGGCCAAGGATATGGCGGTTTCGGCGGTCCGGACAGGCGGCGGTCAGCTCCTCCTGCTGTACCAGCGGACCACGACCCCGTTGTCGAAGGCGCGCACGGCGTCCAGGGCGAAGTCGTCGACGGCGAAGCCGCTGGCGAACATCGGCATGCCGGAGCCGTATACCTGCGGGTAGGTCTTGATCACCAGCTCGTCGATCTCGTCGACGAGCGCACCGGCGATCCGGGAGCCGCCGCACAGCCAGATGCCCAGGTCACCATCCTCGGCCTTCAGCTCGCGGATCCGCTCCACGAGGCCCTCGCGGACGATCTCCACATGGGGGTGCGGGGACTCCTCGATCGTGGTGGAGGCGACGATCTCGCGCAGGTGGCCGTACGGGCTGGGAAGACCTGCGTCGAGGCCGATCTGGTAGCTGCCACGGCCCTGGACGACGGTGTCGAACCGCTTGTTCTCCAGACCGTCGAACCCCAGGGCCTTGCGTCCCTCGGTCGAGGCGGTCTCGGGGTACTCGCTCTTCAGGAACTCCAGGTAGTCCTCGTCGACGTACCGCATGAAGGAGCGGGCGTCGCCGTCCGGGTCACCGATGAAGCCGTCGATCGAACAAGCGACGAAGTAGGTCAGTTTTCGCACGTCATGTCCTCTGTGTCGGATGCGGCAGCGGAGCTCGCGACCACGGCAGTGATAGTGCTTCAACTGAAGTGGTTACGCAAGTGTTTTCGACGTACGCGGGCACGGGAACGCGCCCGCCCGGGTCGAACCCACCGGACGGGCACGTCCCACCGGGCGCCGCGTCAGCGCGTACGCCGGGTCACGCCCGCGCGCTCCACCGAGGACGTCACCGCCAGCGGCTGACCTCCACGTTCTCCAGCACCCCGAGCGCGTCCGGTACGAGGATCGCCGCCGAGTAGTAGGCGGTGACCAGGTACGAGATGATCGCCTGCTCGTCGATGCCCATGAACCGGACCGACAGGCTGGGCTCGATCTCGTCGGGGATGCCGGTCTGGTGGAGGCCGATGACGCCCTGCTCGTCCTCGCCCGTACGCATGCAGAGGATCGAGGTCGTGCGGGCCTCGGAGACCGGGATCTTGCTGCACGGGAAGATCGGCACCCCGCGCCAGGCGGGGATCTGGTGGCCCGCCACCTCCACCGAGCCGGGGACCAGACCCCGCTTGTTGCACTCGCGGCCGAAGGCGGCGATGGCGCGCGGGTGGGCGAGGAACATCTTGCTGCCGCGGCGGCGGGAGAGCAGCTCGTCCATGTCGTCCGGGCTGGGCACGCCGTCGTGCGGCTGGAGCCGCTGCCCGTAGTCGCAGTTGGACAGCAGGCCGAACTCCTTGTTGTTGATGAGCTCGTGCTCCTGGCGCTCGCGCAGCGCCTCGACGGTGAGCCGCAACTGCTGCTCGGTCTGGTTCATCGGCTGGTTGTAGAGGTCGGCGACCCGGCTGTGGACCTTCAGCACGGTCTGGGCGACGCTCAGTTCGTACTCGCGCGGGGAGGCCTCGTAGTCGACGTACGTGTGCGGGACGACCGCCTCGCCGACGTGGCCGGCCGACAGGTCGATGGCCTTCTCGCCGTACTTGTTGGTGCGCTGCTGCGGCAGGGACGCCAGGGCCTGGAGGTGGCCCGCCAGCGACTCGGCGCGCTCCGCCAGGTTCGTCACGTCGGCGCGGGTGAGCTCCAGCACGGTGCACGCGGTCGCGGCCCGGGCCGTCCACTCCCAGGTGGCGTCCCGGTCGGCGAGGCACCCGTCGCCGAAGTACGCGCCGTCGGCGAGGACGCCGAGCACCGCCTCGTCGCCGTACGGCCCGGTGCCGACCTGCTCGACCCGGCCGTGCGCGAGCAGGAAGACCCGGTCGGTCTCCGTGCCCGCCTCGACGATCACCTCGCCGGGCGCGAACTCCCGCTGCGTGCACCGCTGCGCCAGCTCCGCGAGCGCCGCTTCGTCCTCGTACGTACGCAGTGCCGGCAGCTCCCGCAGCTCGTTCGGGATCACGGCGACCCGCTCACCGGTCTGCACGAACGTCACGCGCCCGTCGCCCACCGAGTAGCTGAGCCGCCGGTTCACCCGGTACGTGCCGCCCTGCACCTGCACCCACGGCAGCATCCGCAGCAGCCACCGGGAGGTGATCTCCTGCATCTGCGGAACCGACTTGGTGGTGGTCGCCAGGTTCCGCGCGGCGGCCGTGCCGAGACTCTGCTGCGGCTGCGCCTGCTCGGAACGGGTCTCCTGGCCAACCGAACCAACCGACATGAACATCCCTCTCGATCATGGACTGACCTTCTGAGGAAAAGCCTTTCAGCACGGTCCGTGGCAGCGCCATTACACAAATGAGCGAGACTGGTTCGTCACCCACGGGGCATGACAGGCGTTTCCCCCTCCCCCTCAGCCCCAGCCCGCGCTGTCCGGATCGGCTCGCACGCCGTCCGAACACCGTGACCGTCCGCGCCGTCCCCGCCCGGCCTGGGTATGACCCCGGCAGGCACAACCACGAAGGAGGCGGCGTGGCCCCACCCATGTCCGCGAACGGCTTTCTCGACGCGCTGCGCGACGAAGGCCTCACCGTCGTCGAGGTCGGCGACTGGCGCACCCACAACCGCAACCACAAGGGCCCCTGGGGGCCGGTCCACGGCGTGATGATCCACCACAGCGTGACCGAGGGCAGGGACCGGACCGTCCGCATCTGCCGGGACGGCCGCCCCGGCCTGCCCGGCCCGCTCTGCCACGGGGTGATCACCAAGGACGGCTGTGTCCACCTCGTCGGCCACGGCCGCGCCAACCACGCCGGCCGGGGCGACCGCGACGTGCTGCGCGCCGTGATCGCGGAGAAGGCGCTGCCGCACGACAACCAGGCGAACGTCGACGGCAACACCCATTTCTACGGGTTCGAGTGCGAGAACCTCGGCGACGGCAGGGACCCGTGGCCCGAGGCGCAACTGCTGGCCATCGAGAAGGCGGCGGCCGCGATCTGCCGCCGGCACGGCTGGACCGCCCGCTCGGTGATCGGCCACCTGGAGTGGCAGCCGGGCAAGGTCGACCCGCGCGGCTTCTCCATGAAGACGATGCGGGCACGCATCGCGGAGAGGCTGAAGTGACAATGGCCGGGTGAACGCGCTCGACCTGTCCTCCCTCGGCCCGCTGCTCCCCTCCCCCTTGGAGCCGGTCGAGGACGAGCGCTTCACCCGGCACGGCGTGCGGCTGCTGCTCAAGCGCGACGACCTGATCCACCCCGACCTGCCGGGCAACAAGTGGCGCAAACTCGCCCCGAACCTGCTCGCCGCCGCCGGGCGGCCGGTCCTCACCTTCGGCGGCGCCTACTCCAACCACCTGCGGGCCACGGCCGCCGCCGGCCGTCTGCTGGGCTTCCCCACCACCGGGGTCGTACGCGGTGAGGAACTCGCCGGCCGGCCGCTGAACCCGTCGCTCGCGCGGTGCGCCGCGGACGGGATGCGACTGCTGTTCGTGGACCGCGCCACCTACCGCGCGAAGGGCGACCCGGAGGTTTTGGCGCGCCTCCTCGGCCAGGCTCCGCCCGGCAGTTTCGTCGTCCCCGAGGGAGGCAGCAACGCGCTCGCGGTGCGCGGCTGTACGGAGCTGGGGCGGGAGCTCGGCGCCGACGGCGTGGACGTGGCGGCGGTCGCGTGCGGGACGGGCGGCACGCTCGCGGGGCTGGCGGCCGGGCTGGGCGCGGGCCGCCGCGCGATCGGTGTACCGGTCCTCAAGGGCGGGTTCCTGGGCGCGGAGATACGGGCCCTCCAGGAGGCGGCGTTCGGCGGCCCGAGGGGCGACTGGAGCCTGGAGGAACGGTTCCACTTCGGCGGCTACGCCCGTACCGCCCCGGCTCTGGAGACGTTCGCCGCCGACTTCGAGGCACGGCACGGACTCGCCATCGAGCGCATATATGTCGCCAAAATGCTGTACGGGCTCCTCGCCCTCGTCGAGGAGGGTGCCTTCCCTCCCGGCACCGTCCTGGCCGCGGTGATCACCGGCCGCCCGGACGACTCCGGCCACCCCGGCCGCCCGGGTCCCGGTCAGCCGTCGGCCGCCTCCCGGTAGGCGGCCGCCTCCTCCAGGTCCAGCCGGCGCAGCAGGGTCCGCATCATCTCGTCGTCGATGCGCCGCTCGTCCCGGAGCCGGACGAACACCTCGCGTTCCGCTTCGATCATCTCCCGCGCGAGCCGCCGGTAGGTGTCGTCCGCCGACTCCCCCGTGACCGGGTTGGCCGCACCCAGCCGCTCCCAGACGGCGTTGCGGCGCCGTTCCAGGACCGTGCGCAGCCGGTCGGCGAGCGGCTGCGGCAGCGCGTTGCGCTCGTCGGCGAGGAGGCCCTCCAGGCGCTGCTCGGCGGCGCGCGAGGCCTCGCTCTGCGCCTGCGCCTCGGCCAGCGTCTCCGCCTGCGCGTCCCGCCCCGGCAGCTTCAGCGCCCGGATCAGCGGCGGCAGGGTGAGGCCCTGCACCACCAGGGTGCCGATCACCGTGGTGAACGTCAGGAACAGGACCAGGTTCCGCGCCGGGAACGCCTCCCCCGCCGTGCTCACCGGGATGGAGAAGGCGATCGCCAGCGACACCACGCCCCGCATCCCCGCCCACCCGACGATCACCGGCGAGGTCCACCCCACGCCCGGCTCCCGCTCCCGCACGCGCCGCGACAGGGCACGCGGCAGGTACGTGGCAGGGAAGACCCACACGAACCGCACGACGACGACCGCGAGGAAGACGCCCGCCGCGTACAGCGCGGCCTCGCCCATCCCGTACGTACCGAGCTCGCGCACCACGTGCGGCAACTGGAGTCCGATCAGTGCGAAGACGGACGTCTCCAGGACGAAGGCGACCATCTTCCACACGGCCTCCTCCTGGAGGCGGGTGGCGAAGTCGACCTGCCAGGAGCGGTGCCCCAGGTACAGGGCGACCACGACGACCGCGAGGACACCGGAGGCGTGGACGCGCTCGGCGGCCGCGTACGCGACGAACGGGATCAGCAGCGACAGGGTGTTCTGGAGCAGCGGTTCGCGCAGGCAGCGGCGCAGCCAGTGGATCGGCACCATCAGCACCAGGCCCACGCCGATGCCCCCGAGCGCCGCGAGGGCGAACTCGCCGATGCCGCCGGCCCAGCTCACGCCCTCGCCGACCGCCGCCGCGAGCGCCACCTTGTAGGCGGTGATCGCGGTGGCGTCGTTCACCAGGGACTCGCCCTGGAGGATCGTGGTGATCCGGCCGGGCAGCCCGAGCCGCCGGGCGATCGCGGTGGCCGCCACCGCGTCCGGCGGCGCGATCACCGCGCCCAGCACCAGGGCGGCGGTCAGCGGCAGGCCGGGCACCATGAGGTGCGCGAGGTATCCGACCGCGAGGGTCGCGAAGAGCACGTACCCGACCGACAGCAGGGCCACCGGCCGCAGGTTCGCCCGCAGGTCCAGGTAGGAGGAGTCCAGGGCGGCCGTGTGCAGCAGGGGCGGCAGGACCAGCGGCAGCACGATGTGCGGGTCCAGGGTGTAGTCGGGCACCCCCGGCACGTAGGAGGCCGCCAGCCCGGCCGCCACCAGCAGCAGCGGTGCCGGCACCGGCGTCCTCCGCGCCGCCCCCGCGATCGCGGCGCTCACCGCGACCAGCGCCACCAACGGCAGTGCGTCCATCGTCTCCCCACTCTCGCCCGGGCCGCGCCTCAGTAACCTGGTCATCATGCGCGAGTGCCCGCACGTGGTTGAACTGCCACGGCCCGAGCCCACCCCCCTGACCGAGACCTGTCCGGAGTGCGCCGCCGACGGTACGCACCCGGTGCAGCTCCGGCTGTGCCTGCTGTGCGGGCACGTCGGCTGCTGCGACTCCTCGGCAGGGCGGCACGCCACCCGGCACTTCAAGGACACTGGTCACGCGGTGATGCGGACCTACGAACCAGGCGAGAAGTGGCGTTGGTGCTTTGTCGACGGTTCGATCGTGTGAGGCCTGGGTACGTCAACCCTCCGCCGGTTTCTCGCGATTGGGCCCCGCAGACCTCTAGCCACTGTGCGTACTCATGTGCCTACCATGAGTGACAGCCGCCGGACCGGGGGCCGACGGCGACACGGCACCATGGATCGCGATAGCGTCACCGCGGACTACGCACACCTGCGTACCGCACCGGTTCGGGGGAGGATCTTCCCCTCCCGAGCCCCGAAAGAGCTTGTGCCACCTTGGAGGTGAGGGTGTCCCAGATCGCAGGCGAGCCCGGGACCCAGGACTTCGTGGAAGTCCGGCTGCCCGCTGCGGGTGCCTACCTGTCCGTGCTGCGTACGGCCACGGCCGGCCTGGCGGCGCGTTTGGACTTCACCCTCGACGAGATCGAGGACCTGCGCATCGCGGTCGACGAGGCGTGCGCGATCCTGCTCCAGCAAGCCGTGCCGGGATCGGTCCTGAGCTGCGTGTTCCGGCTCATCGACGACTCCCTGGACGTCACGGTCTCGGCGCCGACGACGGACGGCAGGGCGCCGGAGCGCGACACGTTCGCCTGGACGGTGCTCTCGGCACTGGCCGGCAAGGTCGACTCGTCCGTCGCCGACGACCGGACGGTCTCCATCAGCCTGTACAAACAGCGCGGCGCGGGACCCGGGCCGGCGTGAGGAACGGGGACGGTCCGGTGCGAGACGAGGAGCGCGGCCCGCGGGCGTTGAGCTCGATCCCGGAACAGCAGGCGCGGCCGCACCCGGTGGACGGTCTTTTGGATGAGCGGGCGGACCGGATGAACGAGCAGCAGCAGCACACCCAGCACGATCCGCACGACCGCAGCGGCGCCAAGGCGCTGTTCATCGAGTTGCGCGGGCTGCCGGACGGCTCGCCGGAGCGGGCCGAGCTGCGCAACCGGCTCGTGCGGATGCACCTGCCGCTGGTCGAGCATCTCGCGCGCCGGTTCCGCAACCGCGGGGAGCCGCTGGACGACCTGACGCAGGTCGCCACCATCGGCCTGATCAAGTCCGTCGACCGGTTCGACCCCGACCGGGGCGTCGAATTCTCGACCTACGCGACACCCACGGTCGTCGGCGAGATCAAGCGCCACTTCCGCGACAAGGGCTGGGCGGTACGGGTCCCCCGCCGCCTCCAGGAGCTGCGCCTGTCCCTGACCACGGCCACCGCCGAGCTCTCCCAGATGCACGGCCGCTCCCCGACCGTGCACGAGCTGGCCGAGCGGCTCGGCATCTCGGAGGAGGAGGTCCTGGAGGGCCTGGAGTCCGCGAACGCGTACTCGACGCTCTCCCTGGACGTGCCGGACACGGACGACGAGTCCCCGGCGGTCGCGGACACCCTCGGCGCGGAGGACGAGGCGCTGGAGGGCGTCGAGTACCGCGAGTCCCTCAAGCCCTTGCTGGAGGACCTGCCGCCGCGCGAGAAGCGCATCCTGCTGCTGCGCTTCTTCGGCAACATGACCCAGTCGCAGATCGCCCAGGAGGTCGGCATCTCGCAGATGCACGTCTCGCGCCTGCTGGCCCGCACGCTGGCGCAGCTCCGCGAGAAGCTGCTGGTCGAGGAGTAACCCCGCCTCACGCGCGGCCGCGGATCCCCAGGGCCTTCGTCGTCGCGGGGTGCACCAGCAGCACGAGCCCCGTCACGGCGGCGGCCGCCAGGGCGATCCCGCCGGGGATCGCGGCGCTGTCCGCCTGGAGGAGCGTCCAGGCGACGGGCAGGGCCATGAGCTGGGTGATGATCGCCGGTCCGCGGCTCCAGCTCCGGCACCGCAGCAGCCCCCGCGCGGCGATCAGCGGGATGAGCCCGAGCGCCACGAGCGTGGCACCGCCCGTCAGGGCCTGCGTGAGGTCGTCGGGCCGGCCCGTGAGACTCGTCACGAGCAGGTACGCGCCCCCGGCGAACAGGGCGAGCGCCTCCAGACCGGCCACGGCCGCTGCGGCGGTGACCCGGACGGGACGCGAGGCGGAAGAGGGGTGCTCGGCGGGTGTCTGCTGCGTACTGCTCACCCTCGCAGGGTAGCCGCCGGCCCCGTCCACGGACCGGGCCGGGGCTGGGCCCGGGTACCGCGCGGTAGGTAACCTGGCGGGCATGCGCGCACTCCTCGTGGTCAATCCGGCAGCCACCACCACCAGTGCGCGCACCCGTGACGTGCTGATCCACGCGCTGGCCAGCGAGATGAAGCTGGAGGCCGTCACGACCGAGTACCGGGGCCACGCCCGCGACCTCGCCCGCCGGGCGGCCGAGTCCCGGGACGTGGAGCTGGTCGTCGCCCTCGGTGGTGACGGCACCGTCAACGAGGTCGTCAACGGTCTGCTGCACCACGGCCCCGACCCCGACCGGCTGCCGCACCTCGCGGTGGTGCCCGGCGGGTCCACCAACGTCTTCGCCCGGGCGCTCGGCCTGCCCAACGACGCCGTCGAGGCGACCGGCGCCCTACTGGACGCGCTGCGCGAGCGGCGCGGGCGCACCGTCGGCCTCGGCCTCGCGGCGGGCACGCCC
The DNA here is from genome assembly GCF_055570965.1 of Streptomyces sp. NPDC031064. NCBI lineage: Bacteria > Bacillati > Actinomycetota > Actinomycetes > Kitasatosporales > Streptomycetaceae > Streptomyces > Streptomyces sp. NPDC031064. Next base: position 335,886 of record NZ_JBVIGF010000002.1, on the reverse strand, counting down.
GGCACCGAGGACGAGGCGGTTCCGGCCCGCTGGTTCACGTTCTGTGCCGGTTTCGGGTTCGACGCGGGCGTGATCGGTCGGGTCGAACAGCAGCGCGAGCGCGGCAAGCGGTCGACGCACGCCCTCTACATCCGGCAGGCCATGCGTCAGTTCCTGGACGAGCCGCACCGCAGGAACGGTGTGATCACGCTGGAGCGCCCCGGCCACGACCCGGTCCACGATCTTTCGCTGTCGATAGTCTGCAACACCGCGCCCTGGACCTACCTGGGCAATCGTCCGGTGTACGCCTCCCCCCGGGCGTCCTTCGACACCGCGCTCGACGTGCTCGCGCTGAGCCGGCTGTCGACCGCCTCCGTGGCCCGGTACGCGACCCAGCTCCTGACGTCCAGTCCGGAGCGCGGGCCGCATGGCAAGCACGCGCTCTCCCTGCACGATCTGACCGACTTCGCCTTGCATTCGAAGGTTCCGCTGCCCTTCCAGATGGACGGAGACCACCTGGGGCTGCGCAGCAGCGTGACGTTCACAGGCGTTCGTCGTGCACTGCGTGTGATTGTGTGAGTGGAAGGGCCCTTGGTCCTTTATCTCGAACGTATGGGCCAGGGTCCACCCCATAGAAGTACGGCTGTGACCTAGCCGACACCGAGGAATCAAAAAAAACTTTCCGGAAGGGGTTGTATCCGCCGCCGAGGTTTGCGAATCTCTACATGGCGATCGGGACGGCCCGCAGCACCGGCCTCCAGTGAAAGCCAGAACCCCTCCTCAAATCCAGGACCACACCAGTTCATCTGGCGGTCGGCCCTTCACTTGTTGAGGGATTCGTGAAAGCGTTCACATTCACAAGCAACTTGCATGCAACACCAAGGAGAGGTAGCAGCCATGGACTGGCGTCACAACGCCGTTTGTCGTGAGGAAGACCCCGAGCTGTTCTTCCCCATCGGCAACACCGGTCCTGCGCTGCTGCAGATCGAGGAAGCCAAGGCTGTCTGCCGTCGCTGCCCCGTCATGGAGCAGTGCCTGCAGTGGGCGCTCGAGTCCGGCCAGGACTCCGGCGTCTGGGGTGGCCTCAGCGAGGACGAGCGCCGCGCGATGAAGCGCCGCGCCGCCCGGAACCGGGCGCGTAACGCCAGCGCCTGAGCGACGCCACCGCTACGAGCCTGAAGCCAGGCGGCGCGTACAGCGTGTACGCACTGACCCGCCTCCCGAGCCGCAGCGCGCAGCAGTAACCCAAAGCGTTCGAGCCCCGGACCGTCTTCCACGGTCCGGGGCTCGCTGCTGTTTCCGGGCCATCCGGCGGGGGCGCGGCTACTTCTGCGGCTGCACCGGGATGTCGAGCACCACCCGGGTACCGCGCTCGGGGGCGGGCTGCATGTCGAACGTACCGCCCAACTCCCCCTCCACCAGCGTCCGTACGATCTGGAGGCCGAGGTTGCCGGCGCGCTGCGGGTCGAAGCCCTCGGGCAGGCCGCCGCCGTCGTCCTGGATGGTGATCAGCAGCCGGGCGTCACGCGCGCGTGTGTCGCCGCGTACGGCCGAGACCTCGACCGTGCCGTGTTCGGCCGGGGCGAAGGCGTGCTCCAGGGCGTTCTGGAGGATCTCGGTGAGGACCATCGAGAGCGGGGTGGCGACCTCGGCGTCGAGGATGCCGAAACGGCCGTTGCGGCGGCAGGTGACCTTGCCGGGCGAGATCTCGGCGACCATCGAGATGACCCGGTCGGCGATCTCGTCGAACTCGACCCGCTCGTCCAGGTTCTGCGACAGCGTCTCGTGCACGATGGCGATGGAGCCGACGCGCCGTACCGCCTCGTTGAGTGCCTCGCGGCCCCGGTCGGAGTCCATCCGGCGGGCCTGGAGCCGCAGCAGGGCGGCGACGGTCTGGAGGTTGTTCTTCACCCGGTGGTGGATCTCCCGGATGGTGGCGTCCTTGGTGATCAACTCGCGTTCGCGCCGCCGCAGTTCGGTGACGTCGCGCAGCAGCACGAGCGAACCGATGCGCGTGCCCTTGGGCTTGAGCGGGATCGCCCGGAGCTGGATCACCCCGCCGTTCCCCTCCACCTCCGTCTCGCGCGGGGCGTAGCCGCTGGCCAGCTTGACCAGGGCCTCGTCGACCGGGCCCCGGGAGGGGGCCAGTTCGGCGGTGATCTGGCCGAGGTGCTGGCCGACCAGGTCGGCGGCGAGGCCGAGGCGGTGGTACGCGGAGAGGGCGTTGGGCGAGGCGTACTGGACGACGCCGTCGGCGTCGAGCCGGATCAGTCCGTCACCGGCGCGCGGGGAGGCGTCCATGTCGACTTGTTGCCCAGGGAAGGGGAAGGTGCCGGCGGCGATCATCTGCGCCAGGTCCGAGGCCGACTGGAGGTAGGTCAGCTCCAGCCGGCTGGGGGTGCGGACGGTGAGCAGGTTGGTGTTGCGGGCGATCACTCCGAGGACGCGGCCTTCGCGGCGTACGGGGATGGACTCCACCCGTACCGGGACCTCCTCGCGCCACTCCGGGTCGCCCTCGCGCACGATCCGGCCCTCGTCGAGCGCGGCGTCGAGCAGGGGGCGGCGGCCGCGCGGGACGAGGTGGCCCACCATGTCGTCCTGGTAGGAGGTGGGGCCGGTGTTGGGCCGCATCTGGGCGACGGAGACGTACCGCGTGCCGTCGAGGGTGGGGACCCACAGGACGAGGTCGGCGAAGGAGAGGTCGGAGAGCAGTTGCCACTCCGACACCAGCAGGTGGAGCCACTCGAGGTCGGACTCACTCAGAGCGGTGTGCTGGCGTACGAGGTCGTTCATGGAGGGCACATGTGCGAGCGTACCCGGGCACGCGAGCCTGGTGTTCTGCCGGTGGGTGAGGGAGTATGGGCGATGGATTATCGATCGCACGCGCATGCCCATGGACAGACCGGATTGGTCTAGTCCACAATGACGATGTGAACATGTAACCATGTAAGGCTTCCGCCCTCCCCGCACAGGAGGGTGGATCGAGGTACCCGGCGCTCTCTGCCCTGACTGCGCCGAGTCCTCCACACGGCCGCGGGACCGCACACCCGCCGGCCGGGCAACTCCGGGCTGCGGTGCCGGACGGGTTGAGGGTCCCGTCCTGGCGCCGCGGCCCGCGGGTTTTTCCGGGACCGTCCGTCCCGGCGGGGTCACCGCGTCTCGGTGACCTTGGCGAGGGCGCGGGGGGCGTCGGGGTCCTGGCCGCGGGCGATGGTGACCTCGTGGGCGAGGAGCTGGAGCGGCAGGATCTCCAGGATCGGCTGGAGCTCCTCGGGGACCCCCTCCGTGGGCAGCACGAAACCGGCCGACGCGGCCTCCACCTGCGGGCGGGGGCCGATGACGACGAGGTCCGCGCCGCGCCCCCGGAGGCGGTCGAGTACCGGCTGGAGCGCGGCACCGCCCTTGCCGTCGGGGACGACCGCGATGACCGGCGAGATGTTGTCGACCATGGCGAGCGGGCCGTGCAGCAGGTCGGCGCCCGAGTAGGCGAGGGCGGGGATGTAGCTGGTCTCCATGAGCTTCAGCGCGGCTTCCTTGGCCGTGGGGTAGCCGTATCCGCGCGAGGTGATCACCATGCGCTCGGCGAACCGGTAGCGGCCGGCCAGGGCGCGGACCTCGGGACGGCGGTCCAGCACCTGGGCCGCCAGCTCCGGGACGGCCCGGGCGGTGGCGGCCCCGCCGTCACCGGCGAGGCCCTCGACGAAGAGGTAGAGGGCCAGCAGCGAGGCGGTGTACGTCTTGGTGGCGGGCAGCGCCTTCTCGGGGCCGGCCAGGATGTCGATGTGGTGCTCGGAGACCGCCGCGAGCGGCGAGTCCGGGTTGTTGGTGACGGCCAGCGTGACCGCGCCCGCCTCCCGGGCCGCCCGGGTGGAGGCGACCAGGTCCGGTGAGCCGCCGGACTGGCTGACCGTGATGACGAGGACGTCGGTGAGGTCGGGCTTCGCGCCGTAGGCGGTGGTCGTCGACATCGACGTCAGCCCGCAGGGCAGCCCGAGGCGGATCTCCAGCAGGTACTTGGCGTACAGGGCGGCGTTGTCCGACGTACCGCGTGCCGTGAGCAGGACGAAGCGGGGTCCGCGCGCCTTGACGGCCTCCGCGACGGTACGGATGGCCGGCGCGCCCTGCTCCAGGATCCGGCGCAGCACGGCGGGCTGCTCGGCCATCTCCCCGGACATGATCCGGCCCGGCTGCTCGCTCATGCGCACCAGTCGAGCACGGGCGCCCGAGAAGCCGCCAGTCGGGAGGGCCATTCTGCTAGATTGGTCTATACCACATACGTCACTCCGAGATGGGCAGGCCCAGCGTGGAAGTTGTCATCGTCCAGGACGCCAAGGCAGGCGGAGAGCTCATCGCCGAGGGCATCGCCGCGCTGCTGCGCCGCAAGCCCGACGCGCTGCTCGGCGTGGCCACGGGCTCCACCCCGCTGCCGATCTATGAGGCGCTCACCGCGAAGGTCCGGGCGGGCGCCGTGGACGTCTCGCGCGCCCGGGTCGCCCAGCTCGACGAGTACGTCGGGCTGCCGGCCGGGCACCCCGAGTCGTACCGCTCCACCGTGCTGCGCCAGGTCGTCGAACCGCTCGGGCTGAGCCCCGACGCGTTCATGGGCCCCGACGGCTCCGCCGAGGACGTCCAGGCGGCGTGCGAGGCGTACGACAGGGCGCTGGCCGAGGCGGGCGGCGTGGACCTCCAGATACTCGGCATCGGCACCGACGGGCACATCGGCTTCAACGAGCCGTGCTCCTCGCTCGCCTCCCGCACCCGCATCAAGACGCTGACCGAGCAGACCCGTATCGACAACGCGCGCTTCTTCGACGGCGACATCGACCAGGTGCCGCACCACGTCATCACCCAGGGCATCGGCACCATCCTGGAGGCCCGCCACCTCGTCCTCCTCGCCACCGGCGAGGGCAAGGCCGAGGCGGTGGCCCAGACCGTGGAGGGCCCGGTCGCCGCCCTCGTACCCGCCTCCGCGCTCCAGCTCCACCCGCACGCGACGGTCGTCGTCGACGAGGCGGCGGCCTCCAAGCTGAAGCTCGCGGACTACTTCCGCCACACGTACGCCAACAAGCCGGAGTGGCAGGGCATCTGAGCGCCGCGCCGCACGCGCGTACGGGAAAGGGCCGGTACCCGAGTCGGGGTACCGGCCCTTCACGTGGGTCCGCTCACGCTCCCGCGACGACCTCCGCCGCCGCGAGGCCGCAGACCCGCGCCGCGCCGTGCGTCGCGATGTGCAGCGCCCCGCGCGGCGGGGCCTGGTTGACGCCCATCTCGACGACCACCGTGTCCGGGCGGGCCGCCAGCAGCGCGTCCAGGGCGCCCGCCATCCACGGGTGGCGGTGGACGTCCCGGACGACGGCGACGATCCGCCGCTCCCCCGCGTCCCGCAGCACCCGCTCCACGGCCGCGTCAGAGGCGTACGCCCCCGTCGTCGTCCCCGGCAGGAGCCGCGCCAGCTCGGGGCCGACGCCCCAGGGGGTCTCGTCGCCGACGGCGATGTTGGCGACCGGGGTGAAGGCGGCGACGTGGGCGGGGGCCGTGAACGGCTCGCGCGAGCCGGTGACGCGCAGTGCGCGCCGCGCGGCCACCAGGCCGATGTCGGTGCCGGGCGCGGTCCCCTCCTCTGAAGCCGCGCCCGGCTCCGTCTTGGCCCCCCTGGCCCGGTGCGCCTGGGTCCACGACGCCAGCGCGCGCACCCGCGCCGCCGCGTCGGCCAGCCGCTCCTCGGACAGTTCGCCGGTCCGTACCGCGTCGACCAGCGCGTCACGCAGGCGCAGTACGGTCTCCTCGTCGGCCAGGCCGCCGCCGACGCACAGGGCGTCGGCACCCGCGGCGATGGCGAGGACGGAGCCGCGCTCGATGCCGTACGTCGAGGCGATGGCCTGCATCTCCATGCCGTCGGTGACGATCAGGCCCTCGAAGCCCAGCTCCTGGCGGAGCAGACCGGTGAGGATCCGCGGGCTCAGGGTCGCCGGGCGGTCCGGGTCGAGCGCGGGAAGCAGGATATGCGCGCTCATCACCGATTTGGAACCCGCGGCGATGGCGGCGCGGAAAGGTACCAGCTCACGCGCGTGGAGTGTGTCGAGGTCCACATCGATGCGGGGCATCGCGTGGTGGGAGTCGACGTTGGTGTCGCCGTGGCCGGGGAAGTGCTTGGTGCACGCGGCGACTCCGGCGCCCTGGAGGCCCTCGACGTAGGCCACGGTGTGCCGCGCGACGAGCTCGGGGTCGGCGCCGAAGGACCGTACGCCGATGACCGGGTTGCCCGGGTCGGAGTTGACGTCGGCGGAGGGCGCCCAGTTGAAGTCGACGCCGCAGGCGGCGAGCCGGCGGCCGAGTTCGGCGGCCACGGCCCGGGTCAGGCCGGTGTCGTCGACCGCGCCGAGCGCGAGGTTGCCGGGGAAGGACGAGCCGGTGCGCACCTCCAGGCGGGTGACGTCGCCGCCCTCCTCGTCGATCGCGACCAGGACGTCGTCCCGCTCGGCCCGCAGCCGGGCGGTCAGCGCGGCCAGTTGCGCGGGCGTGGCGATGTTGCGCCCGAACAGGCCCACCGACATGAGCCCTTCGCCGATGCGGCGCAGCAGCCAGTCGGGCGCGGTGGTGCCGGTGAAGCCGGGCTGGAGGACGGCGAGGGCGTCCCGGGTGAGGGAGCCGGAGGAGGTGTCCCGTACGAGTGTCGTCATGAGGGGCGTTATCCCTTCACTGCGCCGGCGGTCATGCCGCCGACGGCCCGGCGCTGGAGGAAGAGGAAGACGATGAGGACGGGTAGCGCGAAGAGGGAGGAGGCGGCCATGGTGGCCCCCCAGTCGTTGCCGAAGGCCGTCTGGAACTGGGTCAGCCACAGGGGCAGGGTCTGCGCGGCCTTGTCCTTGTTGAGGATCAGGACCATCGCGAACTCGTTCCAGGCGGTGATGAACCCGAACAGCGAGGTGGACATCAGGCCGGGCGCGAGGAGCGGGAAGATCACCTTGCGGAAGGCCTGGCCCCGGGTGCAGCCGTCGATCTGGGCGGCCTCCTCCAGCTCCACCGGCACGGCGGCGATGAAGCCGCGCAGGGTCCAGATGGTGAAGGGGAGCACCATGACGAAGTAGATGGCGGTCAGCAGCGGGATGCTGTTCAGCATGTCGCCGTCGCGGGCGATCATGTACATCACGATGACCATGACCTCCCAGGGGGCCATCTGCGCCATCATCACGCCCAGCACCAGGCCCTTGCGGCCGCGGAACGTCATGCGGGCGATGGCGAAGCTCGCCGCCAGGGCGACGATCAGGGCGAGGAGCACGGCGCCGATCGTGACGGTGAGGCTGTTGCCGACGTACGTCCAGAACAGGTCGACGCCGGTGGCGGTCGGGTAGTTCTCGAACGTCGGCGTGAAGAGGAAGACCGGGTCCTTGGTGAGGATCTCGGACTGCGGCTTCAGCGAGGAGCTGAACATCCAGTAGACCGGGAAGACGAACAGCGCGGCCAGGACGAGCGCGGTGAGGTTCTTGGCGACGGTCGCGGGACGCAGCGGCTTCCTCCGGCGGAGGACCTGGGGGCTACGGGGGTGGGTGGTGCTCACTGCTCCTCCTCCTGCTTCAGGATCAGGCGGAAGTAGAAGGACATGGCCGCGATCAGCATCACGATGGTCAGGACGGAGATGGCGGCGGCGACGCCGTAGTGGAACTGCCCCTGGCCCTCGATGTAGGCGAAGACGGGCAGGGTCTCGGAGCCGCGGTCGGGGCCGCCGAGGTTCATGGCGTACACCTGCGCGAACGCCTTGAAGATCCAGATGATCTCCAGGAACGTGGTGATCAGGAAGAACGGCTTGAGGTTCGGGAAGACCACGGACCAGAAGGTGCGCCAGCCGTTCGCGCCGTCCATCTTGGCGGCCTCGTACAGCTCGGTGCCGACGGTGGTGAGGGCCGCGTACATGTTGAGCGCGACGAACGGGATCGAGCCCCACACCAGCAGGATCATGACGATCACGAGGGTGGACAAGCCCGTCTCGAACCAGTTGTGCTGCTCGTAGCCGGCGAAGCCGAGGGTGCGCAGCAGCCAGTTGACGACGCCGAACTGCTCGTCGAACAGCCACCGGAAGACGGTGACGGAGGCGACGATCGGCATGGCCCAGGCGAGCATCAGGGACAGCGACAGCAGCAGCCGCATCCTCTTGCCGAGCCGGTTGAGCAGCAGACCGATCAGGGTGCCCACGGTCATGATCAGGACGACGTTGGCGGCCGTGAAGACGACGCTGCGGACCACGACGGTCCAGAACTCCGAGTCACCCAGGAGCTGTGTGTAGTTCTCGACGCCGATCCACTCGGGCTCACGGGTGATCAGTTCCCTCCGGCCGACCTGCTGGAAGGAGAGGATCACATTGCGGACCAGCGGGTAGAGCAGCAGCACCGCCATGGAGAGGACGGCGGGGGCTATCAGCAGGTAGGGCAGTACCCCACGGGGCAGGGAGCGTCTGCCGCGAGGAGGCTGGAGGACTTGGTTCGGGCCGGACGGGGGTGGCGGGGTCTTCGACGTCCCTGCCGCCCTCCCGGGCGCGTCCTGAGGAGGCGCGTCCGAAGGAGCGGCGCTCACCGCTCCCTGGGAGTCCACGGTCATGGTCTTCTTCCTCGCGGTTCTGGGCTGACCGGGTCATGACCCGGTGGTGCGACCGGCGTGGGGATACCGGTCGCACCACCGGGCGGCTGTGGCGACTACTGCTGGTTGACGCGCTCGGTGATCACCTTGTCGGCCGCCTCGCCGGCCTTCTTGGCGTCCTCACCCTTGAGCACCTTGGTCATGTAGTCCTTGATCGGGTTCGGGGCGGTCTCGACGTTCGCCCAGCCCGGGGTCACCGGGGTGATCTTGCCGACGGACGCGGCCTTGGCCATCGCCTCGGCGAACGAACCGGCGGCGGGCTTGAACTGCGCCGCGTCGTTGTTCGGCAGCAGCGCGCCCTGGGTGGCCTCGGCGTACTTGGCCATGTGCTCCTTGCCGGCGGCCAGGGCCAGCCACTCCTTGGCCAGGTCCTTGTTCTGGGAGCGCTCGGACACCGCGAGGTTCGAGCCGCCGAAGAAGACGGAGCCGGGCTTGTCGGCGGTCTTGCCCGGGATCGGGAAGTAACCGAAGTCGGCGGTCTTGCCGGCCTTCTTCATCGCGTCGATCGCGCCGCCGGCCTCCCAGCCGAGGCCGATCCAGGACGCGACGCCGCCCTTGGGGACGATGTCGGTGGACTGCTGCGGGGTCGCCTCGTCCTTGTCCTTGGGAGCGGTCGAGTACGACTGGAGCTCCTTGTAGAAGTTCATGGCGGCCACGGCCTCGGGGGAGGACAGGTTGCCCTTCCACTTGTCGCCGTCCTTGACGGCGAGGTCGCCGCCCTCGTCCCACACGAAGCCGGCGTAGACGTACCAGCTCTGGCCGGGCAGGTAGATGGGCTGCGTCTTGGGGTCGGCCGCCTTGAGCTTCTTCAGGCCGTCGATCCACTCGGCGCGGGTCTTCGGCGGGGTCACACCGGCCTTCGTGAAGGCGGCCTTGTCATAGACGACGACGCGGTTGGCGGCGTACCAGGGGGCGGAGTAGAGCTTCCCGTCCAGCTCGTTGGAGGCGAGCATGCCCTTGTTCCAGCCGTCGGCGCCGAGCTTGGCCTTGTCCTCGGTCAGGTCGGCGAGGCCGCCGGTGGCCGCGTAGCCCGCCGTCTGGGTGTTGCCGAGCTCGATGACGTCCGGCGGGGCGTCCTCGGAGAGGGCCGTGGTGACCTTCTCCTGGATGCCGTTCCACTGCTGGATCTCGACCTTGACCTTGACGCCCTTGTGCTTGGCCTCGAACTCCTTGTTGACGTTCTTGATCCAGGCGTCCGGCGCCGAGCCGTCCATCACCCAGACGGTGAGCGTCTTGTTGCCGTCCGCGCCGGCGCCGCCCCCCTTGCCGTCCTCCGAGCCACACGCGGCAATGCCGACCATCATGCCCGCGACGCCTATCGCCGCGATGAGCTTGCGCTTCACGCCACCCTCCTCAGGGATGCCTGCAAACCCTGCCCCCACCGCGAAGCCATACCGGTGTACTGCCCGTGCTGCCCGTGGGACTGGGACCTGATCTTTAATGGTTTAGACCAGTAACCCGGAGCTTGGCCTAGACCTTTAGGGGTGTCAAGGGTGTATAAGAAGGGCAGTCGGGTCCGTTACCGGACCGACACCTGAGGGAGGGCGACGACCCGTGACCGGTCCGTGCCACCATGTGAGCCGCAATAGACGGAGGAGCCGGTGACGGCAACAGCACAGGAGTCGGGAAGGCGGGTCATGGCCACGGATGGGGGCGGCACCGAGACCGAGGGCGGGGCAGCCACCCGCACCGCGCGCGTGCCCAAGTACTACCGGCTCAAGCGGCACCTGCTGGACATGACGGAGACCATGCCCCCGGGTACGCCGGTACCGCCGGAGCGCACGCTCGCCGCCGAGTTCGACACGTCCCGCACGACCGTGCGCCAGGCGCTCCAGGAACTGGTCGTCGAGGGACGCCTGGAGCGCATCCAGGGCAAGGGCACGTTCGTCGCGAAGCCGAAGGTCTCGCAGGCGCTCCAGCTCACCTCGTACACCGAGGACATGCGCGCGCAGGGCCTGGAGCCCACCTCGCAGCTCCTCGACATCGGGTACGTGACGGCCGACGACACCCTCGCCGGGCTCCTCGACATCTCGCCCGGCGGGCGCGTGCTGCGCATCGAGCGGCTGCGGCTGGCGAGCGGTGAGCCGATGGCCATCGAGACGACGCACCTGTCCGCCAAGCGCTTCCCGGCACTGCGGCGTTCGCTGGTGAAGTACACGTCGCTGTACACGGCACTGGCGGAGGTGTACGACGTCCACCTCGCCGAGGCCGAGGAGACCATCGAGACCTCGCTGGCCACCCCCAGGGAGGCGGGCCTGCTCGGCACGGACGTGGGCCTGCCGATGCTGATGCTCTCCCGCCACTCGCTGGACGAGAACGGCGAACCGGTGGAGTGGGTCCGCTCGGTCTACCGGGGCGACCGGTACAAGTTCGTCGCGCGGCTGAAGCGGCCGAACGGCTGAGCCCCGGGGTGCCGGCGGGCGGCCGGGCCGCAAAGCGTTGCCGTACCGATATGCGGACGGGGGGTGACGCTGCGCGAAACCCTCCCCTAGATTTCCTGCGCATTACAGGTGATCAGTGAGGGGACGTGCACCATGCCAGAGCCGTCGGCACCACCCAACTCTTCAGGGACGGGCCTCACTCCGCGGTCGATCGTCCTCTGGTCGCTCGTGGCCCTCGCGGGGGCGGCCGGATGGGCCATGCTCGCGCTCTCCCGCGGTGAGGAGATCTCGGCCGCCTGGATGCTGGCGGCCGCGCTCGGCTCGTACGCCATCGCCTACCGCTTCTACTCCCGCTTCATCGCGAACCGGGTACTCAAGGTCGACAAGACCCGCGCCACGCCCGCCGAGCGGCTCGACAACGGTGTCGACTTCCACCCCACCGACCGCCGGGTCCTCTTCGGCCACCACTTCGCGGCGGTCGCCGGCGCCGGCCCGCTGGTGGGCCCGGTCCTCGCCGCGCAGATGGGCTACCTGCCGGGCACCATCTGGATCATCGTCGGCGTGATCTTCGCCGGTGCCGTCCAGGACATGGTGACGCTGTTCTTCTCCACCCGCCGGGACGGCCGTTCGCTCGGCCAGATGGCCCGTGACGAGATCGGCCCGTTCGGCGGAGCGGCCGCGCTGATCGCGGTGTTCGCCATCATGATCATCCTGCTGGCCGTGCTGGCGCTGGTCATCGTCAACGCCCTGGCGCACTCGCCGTGGGGCGTCTTCTCCATCGGCATGACCATCCCGATCGCCCTGTTCATGGGCGTCTACCTGCGGGTGCTGCGGCCCGGCCGGGTCACCGAGGTCTCCGTCATCGGCGTCGCGCTGCTGCTCCTGGCGATCGTCGCGGGCGGCTGGGTCGCCGAGTCGTCCCTCGCGGAGACCTTCACCCTGGAGCCGGGCACGCTGGTCATCTGGATGGTCGTGTACGGCTTCCTCGCCTCCGTCCTGCCGGTGTGGCTGCTGCTCGCCCCGCGCGACTACCTCTCGACCTTCATGAAGGTCGGCACGATCGCGCTGCTCGCCCTCGGCGTCTTCCTCGCCCTGCCGACGCTGAAGATGCCGGCCGTCACGGACTTCGCGAGCCGCGGCGACGGGCCCGTCTTCGCCGGTTCGATGTTCCCGTTCGTCTTCATCACCATCGCGTGCGGCGCCCTGTCCGGCTTCCACTCCCTGGTCTCCTCGGGCACCACCCCGAAGATGGTCCAGAAGGAGACCCAGATCCGGATGATCGGGTACGGGTCGATGCTCACCGAGTCCTTCGTCGCCGTCATGGCGATGATCGCGGCCTGCATCATCGACCCCGGTCTCTTCTTCGCCGTCAACTCCCCGGCGGGCGTGGTCGGCACGACCGTGCAGTCCGCCGCCGAAGCCGTGTCCAACTTCGGCTTCACCATCTCCCCCGACCAGCTCGCCAAGGCCGCGGCGGACGTCGAGGAGGCGTCGCTGCTGTCCCGGACCGGCGGCGCGCCGACCTTCGCGCTCGGCATGTCGGAGATCTTCTCCGCGGTGTTCGGCGGCGCCACCATGAAGGCGTTCTGGTACCACTTCGCCATCATGTTCGAGGCGCTGTTCATCCTGACGACGCTGGACGCCGGCACCCGCGTGGGCCGCTTCATGCTCCAGGACACGCTCGGCAACCTCTACAAGCCCTTCAAGCAGGTGAGCTGGAAGCCGGGCGTCTGGTTCGCCAGCGCGGTCGTGGTCGGCGGCTGGGGCTACTTCCTCTGGGTCGGCGTGCACGACCCGCTGGGCGGCATCAACCAGCTCTTCCCGCTGTTCGGCATCGCCAACCAGCTCCTGGCCGCCGTCGCGCTGGCCGTCTGCACGACGCTGCTCGTCAAGTCGGGCCGGCTGAAGTGGGCCTGGGTCACCGCCGTGCCGCTCGCCTGGGACGTGGCGGTCACGCTCACCGCGAGCTGGCAGAAGATCTTCTCGGCGGACCCGCGCGTGGGCTTCTTCGCCCAGCGGGACAAGTACCAGGCGGGCATCGACTCCGGCCAGGTGCTGCCGCCCGCGAAGTCGATGGACGACATGCACACCGTCGTCACCAACTCCACCGTGGACGGCGTCCTCTCCGCCCTGTTCGCCCTCCTCATCGTCGTGGTGATCGCCGACGCCGGGCGGGTCTGCTACAAGGCCATCACCAACCCGGCCGGCGTGAAGCTCTCCGAGGTCCCGTACACCCCCTCCAGGCTCGTCGCACCCGCCGGGCTCTTCCCCACGGCGGAGGAGAAGGCAGAGCTGGTGGCCGCCGGCCTCGGCCCCGAGGGCGGCATCCGCGAGGACGGCGGCAGCGGTGACGAGGTGCCGGCCGGGACCGGCTCCCGGTGAGGACCGCGGTGAGGCCCCCCGTGACCGCACGGCCGGACGGCCGGCTGCGACGCGCCGTCAGGTGGGTGCGCTGGTACGTCCGCGAGGTCTCCGGCGAGGGCGCGTACGACGCGTACGTCGCCCACGCCCGGCGCTGCGACCCGAGCGCCGAGGTGATGACCCGGCGCGAGTTCGAGCGCAGGCGCACCGACGCGCGGGAGGCGGACCCCCGCGACGGGTTCCGCTGCTGCTGAGCGGGTGACCGCACGACGGGCCGCCGTGTTTCCGGAGACGGAAATGCGGCGGCCCGTCGCCGTACCCCTCCACACTCGGACCATGGACATCACCATCAGGGCGGTACGGCCCGAGGAACACGGGACGCTCGCCGACATCACGGCCCAGGCGTACCTCGGGGACGGGCTCCTGGCCTTCGGGGAGAGCGACGAGTACCTGATCGCGCTGCGGGACGTGGCCCGGCGGGCCGCCGGCGCGGAGGTGCTCGTGGCCGTGGAGCGGGACGAACGGGTGCTGGGCGGGGTGACGTTCGTCGCGCGGGGCGGCGGTCCGTGGGCGGGCCTGGCCCGCGACGGGGAGGCCGAGCTGCGGATGCTCGCGGTGGCCCGGGAGGCGCGGCGGCGGGGCGCGGGTGAGGCGCTCGTCCGGGCGTGCGTGGAGCGGGCGCGGGCGGTGGAGGGGTGCGCGCGGCTGGTGCTGTCCACGCAGGCGTCCATGCGGGCGGCGCACCGGATCTACGAGCGGCTGGGGTTCGTCCGGACCCCCGAGAGGGACGTGCGGCCCGTCCCGGGCGTGACGCTCCCCACGTACGCGCTGGCCCTCTGAGGCTCTGACCGACACAACATGTGGGGGGTGCCTCAACTCGCGCCCCCCACATGTATGCTCGTCCTCGCTGTCGCCGCAGGGGAATCCGGTGGAAATCCGGAACTGTCCCGCAACGGTGTGTTGGTGTGCCTTTGTGTACGTACGAGTCCGAAGACCTGCCGACAGCGCGCCCGGACCGTCCGGCCCGGGTGCCCAGACGTCCGGGCCTCGCGGAATGGGCCGGTGGACGCGGTGCCCCGCACCCTGTGCCCGGGTGTGCCCGCTCCCCTGCCCGCGTCCGCGGTGGCCCCGAGCCGAGCGAGGGAGAGCCCCCACGTGACCATCGCGCCAGCCGATCCGGCTTCAGCAGTCGCAGTCACGGACACGACGGAGACGGACGGACCCGGGACCGTACTGCTGCGGACCCTGACCGACCTGACCGCCGATCTGCCCGACACCGACCCGGGCCGGGTCGCCGCCGCCGCGCTGCGGGGCCGGCACGCCGGTTCGGACGAGGCGGAGCTGCGCGAGCTCGCCACCGAGGCGGCCGCCGGGCTGATCTCCGAGGACCCCGCGTACTCCCGGCTCGCGGCGCGGTTGCTGACCGTGACGATCACCAAGGAGGCGGCCGGTCAGGGGGCGGTGTCGTTCTCGGCGTCGGTGGCCGTGGGGCACCGGGAGGGTCTGATCGCCGACCGTACGGCCGCGTTCGTGACGGCCCACGCCGACCGGATGGACGCGCTGATCGACCCGGCCGCCGACGACCGGTTCGGCTACTTCGGGCTGCGGACGCTGTACTCGCGCTACCTGCTCCGGCACCCGATCACGCGCAAGGTGATCGAGACGCCGCAGCACTTCATGCTGCGGGTGGCGGCGGGGCTGGCCGAGGACGATTCGGTCCGCGCCCTGGACGAGGTGGCGTCCCTGTACGGGCTGATGAGCCGGCTGGACTACCTGCCCTCCTCCCCCACGCTGTTCAACTCCGGTACGCGCCACCCGCAGATGTCCTCGTGCTACCTGCTGGACTCGCCGCTGGACGAGCTCGACTCCATCTACGACCGCTACCACCAGGTGGCGCGGCTGTCGAAGCACGCGGGCGGCATCGGTCTGTCGTACTCCCGCATCCGGGCGCGCGGTTCGCTGATCCGCGGCACCAACGGGCACTCCAACGGCATCGTGCCGTTCCTGAAGACGCTGGACGCCTCGGTCGCGGCCGTGAACCAGGGCGGGCGGCGCAAGGGTGCGGCGGCCGTGTACCTGGAGACCTGGCACGCGGACATCGAGGAGTTCCTGGAGCTGCGCGACAACACGGGTGAGGAGGCGCGGCGCACGCACAACCTGAACCTGGCGCACTGGATCCCGGACGAGTTCATGCGCCGGGTCAACGCCGACGCCGAGTGGTCGCTGTTCTCGCCCGTCGACGTGCCGGAGCTGGTCGACCTGTGGGGCGACGAGTTCGACGCCGCCTACCGCGCCGCCGAGGCCAAGGGGCTGGCCCGCAAGACCATGCCGGCCCGTGACCTGTACGGCCGGATGATGCGCACCCTGGCGCAGACCGGCAACGGCTGGATGACGTTCAAGGACGCCTCGAACCGTACGGCCAACCAGACCGCCGAGCCGGGCCACACGGTCCACTCGTCCAACCTGTGCACCGAGATCCTGGAGGTCACGGACGACGGCGAGACGGCCGTGTGCAACCTGGGCTCGGTCAACCTGGGCGCGTTCGTGTCCGGCGGGGACATCGACTGGGAGCGGCTCGACGCGACCGTCCGTACGGCCGTCACGTTCCTGGACCGGGTCGTCGACATCAACTTCTACCCGACCGAGCAGGCCGGGCGGTCCAACGCCAAGTGGCGGCCGGTGGGCCTCGGCGCCATGGGCCTCCAGGACGTCTTCTTCAAGCTGCGACTGCCGTTCGACTCCCCCGAGGCGCGTGCCCTGTCGACCCGCATCGCCGAGCGGATCATGCTCGCCGCGTACGAGGCGTCGGCCGACCTCGCCGAACGCAACGGCCCGCTGCCCGCCTGGGAGAAGACCCGCACGGCGCGCGGGGTGCTGCACCCCGACCACTACGACGTGGAGCTGACCTGGCCGGAGCGGTGGGAGGCGCTGCGCGCCCGTATCGCCGAGGTCGGCATGCGCAACTCGCTGCTCCTCGCCATCGCGCCGACCGCGACGATCGCCTCGATCGCGGGCGTGTACGAGTGCGTCGAGCCGCAGGTGTCCAACCTGTTCAAGCGCGAGACGCTGTCGGGCGAGTTCCTCCAGGTCAACTCCTACCTGGTGGAGGAGCTGAAGCGGCTCGGCGTGTGGGACGCGCAGACCCGTGAGGCGCTGCGCGAGTCCAGCGGCTCGGTGCAGGGCTTCACCTGGATCCCGGCCGAGGTGCGCGAGCTGTACCGGACGGCGTGGGAGATCCCGCAGCGCGGCCTGATCGACATGGCGGCGGCGCGTACGCCGTTCCTGGACCAGTCGCAGTCGCTGAACCTGTTCATGGAGACGCCGACGATCGGCAAGCTGTCGTCGATGTACGCGTACGCCTGGAAGCAGGGCCTGAAGACGACGTACTACCTCCGTTCGCGCCCGGCGACCCGGATCGCCCGTGCCGCGTCCGCGGCTCCCGCCGTCCCCGTACCCGCGCAGGTGACTCCGGAAGACGCCGTCGCCTGCTCCCTGGAAAACCCCGAGTCCTGCGAGGCCTGCCAGTAATGACCGTGGAGAACAAGAACCTGCTCGACCCGGGCTTCGAGCTCACCCTGCGCCCGATGCGCTACCCGGACTTCTACGAGCGCTACCGGGACGCCATCAAGAACACCTGGACCGTGGAGGAGGTCGACCTCCACTCCGACGTCACCGACCTCGCCAAGCTGACGCCCGGCGAGCAGCACCTGATCGGCCGGCTGGTGGCGTTCTTCGCGACGGGCGACTCGATCGTGGCGAACAACCTGGTGCTGACGCTCTACAAGCACATCAACTCCCCCGAGGCGCGGCTGTACCTGTCGCGGCAGTTGTTCGAGGAGGCCGTGCACGTCCAGTTCTACCTGACGCTGCTGGACACCTACCTCCCCGACCCGGAGGACCGCGCGGCCGCGTTCGCCGCCGTCGAGAACATCCCCTCCATCCGCGAGAAGGCGCAGTTCTGCTTCCGGTGGATGGACTCGGTCGAGAAGATCGACCGGCTGGAGACGAAGGCCGACCGCCGCCGCTTCCTGCTGAACCTGATCTGCTTCGCCGCCTGCATCGAGGGCCTGTTCTTCTACGGGGCCTTCGCGTACGTGTACTGGTTCCGCTCGCGCGGTCTGCTGCACGGCCTGGCGACCGGCACCAACTGGGTGTTCCGCGACGAGACGATGCACATGAACTTCGCGTTCGAGGTCGTCGACACCGTCCGCAAGGAGGAGCCGGACCTCTTCGACGACGAGCTCCAGCAGCAGGTCACCGACATGCTGAAGGAGGCCGTGGCGGCGGAGCTCCAGTTCGGCCGCGACCTGTGCGGTGACGGCCTGCCGGGCATGAACACCGAGTCGATGCGCCAGTACCTGGAGTGCGTCGCCGACCAGCGCCTGACACGCCTGGGCTTCGCCCCGGTGTACGGCTCGGAGAACCCGTTCTCGTTCATGGAGCTCCAGGGCGTGCAGGAGCTGACGAACTTCTTCGAGCGCCGCGTCTCCGCCTACCAGGTGGCGGTGGAGGGTTCCGTCGACCTGGACGAGGACTTCTGACGTGGTGCGGGCGCGGCTCGCGGCCTGTGCCGCCGCCGCGCTGACCGTCGCCGCGGGCCTGGGTGTCAGGTCCGCGGCGACGGGCGCGTGGGCCACGTACGCGGGGGACGCGCTGTACACGGTGCTGGTCGTGGCGCTGGTGGTGGCGGCCGCGCCGCGGCTCCGGCCGGTGGTGGCGGCCGGGGTCGGCTTGGCTTTCTCGTGCGCGGTGGAGCTGTTCCAGTTGACGGGCGTCCCGGCCGCGCTGGCCGCTCACAGCAGGCTCGCGCCGCTGGTCCTCGGCACCTCGTTCCACGGCCCGGACCTGCTCTGGTACGCGGTCGGCGCGGGCGCCGCGTGGGCGGTGCTCGCCCGCCGGGCGGCCTGACCGGTCAGATGCCGCACTGGGAGGCGGACCAGTAGCGGCTCGCGCGGTGGTCGACGTGGGTGTGGTCGCCGTGGCCGGGGTAGCCGGGGCCGAGGATGCCGTTGAAGCCGTGGTTGCGGGCCTGCTGGGCCAGTTTGCACAGGGAGTGCGGGCCCGCGCCCAGGTCTGCGGCGTCCCCGTACAGGTGGCGGCTGCCGGACGCCCCGCCGACGGCCTCGTTGCAGGCGTACGACCGGAAACCGCTGGTCACGGTGATGGGCTGGTCGCCGAGCGCGTGGCGCATGGCCTCCAGCTTCCACATGGTGCGCAGTGCGTTGGCCTTGGCGGTGGTGGCATCCACCGCCCCGCCCGCCCAGGTGGTGTTGCAGTCGTTGAGCTCGCCGTAGCCGAAGTGCACGGGCGTGCAGTCGTCGTCCTGGAGGGCGTAGAGCTTGCTGAAGGTGGCGGACCCGGCGATGCCGTCCGCCGTGAGGCCGTACGCGGCCTGGAAGCGCTTGACCGCCGCCGTGGTCGCCGGGCCGTAGTCGCCGTCGATGGCGAGGACGCCGCCGTAGCCGGGGTAGCCGGCGACCCGGATCTGGAGCTGGGTGACGTCGGCGCCGGACGCGCCCTGGGAGAGGGTGCGCGACCAGGTGTAGCAGCCGTCGGCGTGGGCGGTGCCGGCGGTGGCGACCACACCGGTCACCGTTGCAGACATGAGCATGACAATCGACAGCAGGAGTCGTGCGGTACGTCCGAGCATCGAGCCTCCATGTCCGAAAGGAACCCCGCCCACGAGACTGACCGGCGGGTTGACGCGCGTCAACAGGGCTTGGACACCCGTCATTTGTCGGCCCATTGGCGGCAACTGGCGGCAACACCAAGGCCCCGTCCCGGTCACCGGAACGGGGCCCGCCCACACGGGGCGTCAGTCGTTCGGGACGACCGGGTAGCGAGGGGTCTTCTCGGCCATCTGCTTCAGCGCGTCCTTGCGGTCCCGCTTCGAGAGCCGGTCGATGTACAGGTACCCGTACAGGTGGTCCGTCTCGTGCTGGAGGCAGCGGGCGAAGTATCCCGTCCCGCGCACCCTGATGGGGTTGCCCTGCACGTCCTGGCCGCGCACCACCGCGTAGTCCGGCCGGGCCAGCGAGGCGTACGCGCCCGGCACCGACAGGCACCCCTCATTGGAGTCGTCCAGGACGCGCCCCTCCACCGGCAGCTCCTCCAGCACCGGGTTGCAGACCACGCCCACGTGCCGGACGCCCTCGTCGTCCATGCAGTCGTAGACGAAGACCTTCAGGTCGACGCCGATCTGGTTGGCGGCCAGGCCCACGCCCTCCGCCGTCCGCTGGCTGGCGAACATGTCGTCCACGAGCCGCGCCAGCTCGTCGTCGAACTCGGTGACGTCCTTGCACTCCTTGTGCAGCACCGGATTGCCGACCACCGTGATCGGGCGGGACGTACCGCGCTCGCGGTACGCGCGCTCGCGCTCCTCGCAGTCCTCCGTGTCGACGATGAAGCCCTCGTCGTCGACCTGCTGAGCCGTCTCCTGCTGCGCCATGTCCGCTTCTGCGCCTTCCCTCGGTACCCGATGCCGTGCCGTGCCCGTGCGGCACGCCGCGTTGTGCCCGTACAGCCTACGGGCCGCCGGTGACAGGGGTCAGCAGACCTCTTCGAGATCCCGCCACTCACGGCTGTCCGGGCTGTCCGCGACCCAGCCGTCCAGCAGCCCCCGCACCAGCCCGGCGGGCGCCGCGATGCCGCACTCGCGCTCCGGCACCCACAGCTCGCCCGGCGACCGGTGGCCCAGCGGCCCCGGGTGCCCCGGCTCGCTGTGGTCGTGCGGGTCCAGGTGCTCGCCCTCGCCCTCGGCGCTGGGCATCCGCGACTCGGAGCAGGCCCGGCACAGCAGCCGCACCGACGACGACCAGTCCTCGGCGGCGAACCCGGCGTCGGCCGCCAGCCGCTCCAGGGCGTCCCGGTCGTCCTCGGTGGCCGCCTCCAGGAGCACCACCCAGGTCGGCACCGGTGACGGCGCCCACAGTTCGATCTCGTCGAACACCGGGAAGCTGTGCCCCGCCGACGTGGTCCGCTCGCCGTTGGGGACCCCGTCGTGCAGCACGACCTCGCCCCAGCGCCGCCCCGAGGACGGCAGCGGGATGGAGAGCACCTCCATCCGGGCCGGGTCGAGCCTGCGGCCCCACACCACCTCGGCCTCGCCCTCCGGCGACAGCCGCACGGCGGCGCTGCCCAGCTCCATCCCGGTCGGCTCCCCGCCGGCCGCGGCGGCTCCCCCGTGGCCTCCGGCACGGGAGGGGCCCCCAGGCACCTTCAGCCCGTACGCCTGCCAGGCACGGCGGGCCAGCGGCCAGTCCTGGAGCGCGGTGGCGGCGATCCCGACGTTCCACCAGTCGGGCGCCCCGGTCTCCTTGTCGAGCAGGGCCACGGCCCGCAGCCCCGCGGTACGCGCCTGCTCCCAGTCGTGCCGGAACTTGTGCAGCAGCGCCAGGTTGAACCAGGACTCCGAGAGCCAGGGCTCCAGATCCGCCGCACGCGTCAGCAGCGCGCCCGCGTCCTCGTACCGCCCGTCCCCGATCAGCGTGAACGCGCGGTCGGTGGCCTGCCGCCACGAGGCGGAGGGCCGATGCCGTACCTTCCCGAAGATCCTCACGATTCCCGCCTGCCGGTCTGCCGGTCGCTGAAGGTCTCTGCCCCCGGACACCCTCTTGTTCGCATCCAACCATGCCGGGTCGCACGCCCGCTCATTACCCATGGGTTACCCAGGGGCCGGGCCCGTGACGCCGCCGCGGGCGAGGACTCTGGCGAGTGACTCCACCACTTTCGGGTGATAGTCCCGCGCGGTGCCCAGCCGGAGCCGCTCCAGCGCGCACAGCGCCCCGTCCGCGTGCTCCCCGCCTTCCCGCGACAGCTCGTCGTACGCGTTCACCGCACGGACGATGCGCGCCGGCAGCGGCTGCTCGCGGTACGGGTCGGCCTGCCGCTCCACGACGACCGCGACGGCCGCCGGGACGCCGGTCTGGCGCACCACGGCGCCGCCGAGCAGCGCGATACGGCGCTGTTCGGCCTCCGGAAGGCGGGCCGTGGCGCCTCCCGGTACGGGATCGACCAGGGAGAGCTGTCCGATGTCGTGCATCAGTGCGGCGTACTCCAGAACGGTCAGATCGGGCCCCGACAGTCCCAGCTCGCGCCCGACGGCGCGGCTGAGCGCCGCCACCCGGTGGGCGTGTCCGGGGGAGGTGTAACCGGCGATCTCGGTGGCACGCGCGAGGGAGGCGATGGTCTGGCGGTACGTGTCGCGGACGGCGGCGTACCGGCGGAAGGACAACTGGGTGAGCAGCAGCGGTACGCAGAAGACGGGCAGCGCCCACAGGCCCGCGACGGCCACGGCCAGGGCGATCACGGCTCCGGTGGCGCACACGGCGGAGCCGATGCCCAGCAGGGCGCGCAGCTCGTCGCAAAGGAGCGGGCCGTAGGGGTGGCCGGTGCGGGCGCGCAGCAGCAGGGCGGCGAGGACCGCGTCGCACAGGGCGGTCAGGACGAGGAGGACCAGCAGGAACAGCGCGTAATAGTGCCCCCGTCCAACCGCCCGCAATAGTTCGCCCGAGTTGTACAGGGGCTGGAAGCAGACGGCGGCGAAGGCGACCGTGAGCACCCGGCGGGCCACGTGGTCCAACGCGGGCCCCTGCCCCCGGGCGACCCGCGGTACGGCGCCGATCAGGGCGCCCGCGACGACGACGGCGACGATCTGGGCGACGCCGTGGGTGGTGGGCCGCCCGGCGGACTCGCCGAGCAGGGCGTACGCCAGGGCTCCGGCCGCCGCGAGGGGCGCGGGCTCCCTCTCCCGGGGCCGGGCACCCCACCGGGCGAGCTCACCGACGGTGATCAGCAACCCGAAGGCCAGCGCGGTGCCCGGCTCGGCGACCCCGTGCCACAGGGTCCACCCGAGCCCGGCCGCCGCGACGGTGACGGCGGCGGTCCGGAGCAGTACGGCCACGACGCCCGGCGGGCCGGGGGCCGCGGGTTGTCGCGTCCTCACCGGGCGCCGCCCGGAGCCGGGCCGGAGCCGGAACCGGAACCGTAGCCGGGACCGTGACCGTAGCCGGTGGCCGGGCGCCGTCCCGCCGGGACGTTTCCGCGTGGGCGGGGCGGGCTCCCGGGGCGCGTTCCCGCACCGGCCGGTCCCGCGCCCGCACCGGCACCGGCACCGGCACCCGCGCCGGCCGGTCCCGCGCCCGCTCCGGGAGCCGTTGTGCCGACGGGGGCCTCGTCGGCCGTGACCGGCGTGCCCCAGCCGTGCCGGTCCAGCGCCCGCACCAGCGCCCGGACCATCCGGGGGTCGAACTGCCGCCCCGCGCACCGCTCCAGCTCGGCCACCGCCGTCGCGACGGGCCTGGCCCGCCGGTAGGAGCGGGTCGACGTCATCGCGTCGAAGGCGTCCGCGACGGCGACCACCCGCGCCGCCTCCGGAATCCGGTCGCCGCTCAGGCCGTAGGGATAACCGCTGCCGTCCATCCGCTCGTGGTGGTGGAGGATCGCCGCGCGTGCCTCGCCCAGGAACCCGATGCCGCGCACGATCTCGTCCCCGTACTCCGGATGCAGCTCGATCACCCGCCGCTCCTCCGGGGTCAGCGGCCCGTCCTTGCGCAGCACCCGCGTGGGGACGCCGAGCTTGCCGACGTCGTGCAGGATCCCGGCGAACCGGATCACGTCCAGCCGCGACTCGTCCATGCCCAGTTCGCGGGCGATGAGCACCGAGGCGTGCCCGACCCGTTCGCTGTGGCCCCGGGTGTAGGCGTCCTTGATGTCGACGGCCTGCACGAGCGCCCGGATCGTGGCCTGGTGGGCGGCGCGCTCCCGGTGGTACTGGGCGTACATCCAGCAGGAGATGTACATGGGCAGCATGACGAACAGCGCGGCCGGCCAGCCGTACGGGCTGCGCCACAGCACCGCCATCATCAGCCCGGCGAGCCCGTGCAGGGCGTGCGGGGCGAGCGAGCGGGGCAGCAGGCCGCGCCAGGCGGCGGGCAGCGGGACCCGTTCGGCGGTGGCCAGGATGCCGCCGTCGAGGGCGGTGACCACCAGGCAGAAGGCGAGCGCGGCGGCGCCGGCGGGCAGCAGGACGCGCGGGAAGTCGGCGGCGGCGACGCCGGCGGGCCCGCCGAGGAGCACCGCCGTGTGCGCGGCCGCCCAGGTGGCGAGGGCGAGCTGCGCGGCACGCCAGACCCGGCGCGGCAGGGCGGGCCGCTGCTCGACGTGGGAGACCAGCGCGCCCGGCACGGCGGCGAGGGCGGCCGCGGCGGGCGGCAGCAGCAGGGCGGCCGCGAGCAGCACGGGAAAGAACGATCCGGCACCCACCGGAACGGACTCCGCGCCGAGCATCCTGCCCAGGAGCGGGCAGCGGGCGGGCCACTCGCACAGGGCGTAGAGCGCGGCGAGCAGGAGCAGTGCGCGCCAGGGGGTCGAGGCGTCGGGGGCGAGCGCCGGGAGCGCGCACGCCACGGCGCACGACACGGCTCCGGCGATGTACGCGCGCGCCGCTGCCGGAATCTCCACCACCGTCTCCCCGCCGTCCGTAGGTCTCTTTGTCGGCTTGGTCTCTTGTCGGCCAAGTGGACCGTCAGGCTAACGAGTTGGCCGCGGGGTGGCGGCTGGACAAAGCCGATTAGCACCTTCGGGTGACGTGAGGCATACGGCACGGGAAACGGAGAAGGGGCGCGCCGCGAACGAACGCGGCGCACCCCTTTCTGTTCCGGGAACTGCTACTCCTGGGTGGCTGCCGTCACGTCGTGGTCCGGCACGGTCTCACCCGACCGGATCAGCTCGATCCGGCCCATGACCTTGGCCCGCAGGTCCGCCGGCACGTCGTCGTGTCCGCAGCACCGCTTGACCAGCTTCTTCACGGCCTGTTCCAGCCCGTACTTCTCCAGGCACGGGGAGCACTCCTCGAAGTGCACCTCGAACTTGGTGCAGTCACTGTCGGGCATCTCGCGGTCGAGGAACTCGTAGAGGTGGTCCAGGACCTCCGAGCAGTCCGTCTCGTGCGGCTCTCCGCAGCTCATGAGCCCGAGCCTTTCCCGTTGTTCGACGACTCTCCGGCGCCCGCGGGGACCAGCCCGCGTTCGCGGGCGTAGTCCTCGAGCATGCCGCGCAGTTGGCGGCGCCCACGATGCAGTCGGGACATCACCGTACCGATGGGTGTACCCATGATGTCCGCGATCTCCTTGTACGCAAAGCCCTCGACATCGGCCAGATAGACGGCGATGCGGAACTCCTCGGGGATCGCCTGGAGGGCTTCCTTCACGTCGGAGTCGGGCAGGTGGTCCAGCGCCTGGGACTCGGCCGACCGCAGACCGGTGGACATGTGCGACTCCGCGCGGGCGAGCTGCCAGTCCTCGATCTCCTCGGCGGCGCTGCGCTGGGGCTCGCGCTGCTTCTTGCGGTACGAGTTGATGAAGGTGTTCGTGAGGATGCGGTACAGCCACGCCTTGAGGTTGGTGCCCTCACGGAACTGGTGGAAGGACCCGTACGCCTTCGCGTACGTCTCCTGCACCAGGTCCTCGGCGTCGGCGGGGTTGCGCGTCATGCGCAGCGCCGCCGAGTACATCTGGTCGAGGTACTCCAGGGCGTCCCGCTCGAAGCGCGCGTTACGCTCGGCCGTGGTCTCCTCGTGGCCGTCGTCGGTCCCTGTGTCGGTCCCAGTGACCGGACCCACCTCCTCCAGCGCTGCGGCGGCGAGACCGAGTGCGGACCCGCTCGAATCGGAGAATAGTCGACCTTCCGGGGACAGGTCCTTCCGATTCTTCCCACCCGGTGTGCGGCCCGTCAGACCAGGGGCGGTCGTGGCCGCCGGCAGCACGGTCCAGTCCAGCTCGGTGGCGGACTGCGACCGGCTCGGGCAGATGGTCGAACCCATGCGACGGACTCCCTCTCCTGGCTGTTCTCTCTCACCGACGCTCGTCACAACACCGGGTGGGCCCTCCGTCATTCCCGCACGGCGCGCACCCATTTCCCGACCGCGTCGGTGATCACCTTCAGGGCCTCGTCCTGGGTGAGGGGCGCCCGCTTGGGCACGGCGAATCCATGATCGCCGTAGGGCACCTCGACCAGCTCGTGCTCCCCGGCCGGGAACTCCTCCGGCCTGCCGAACGGATCGTTGCCGCCCTGGACGACGAGCGTGGGCACTCCGGCGCCGAGCAGCTCGTCCGCCCGGGAGCTCTCCGGCTTGCCGGGCGGGTGGAGCGGGAAGGACAGCGCGAGCACGGCGTGGGCGCCCAGCTCACGCGCGGTACGGCAGGCCACGCGGGCGCCGGCGCTGCGCCCGCCCGCCACCACGGGCACACCGGGTGCGCGCAGCGCCGGCCACAGGTCGCGCCAGCCCTCGTCGAGCCGCCCCGGCGCGGGGGCCAGCTTCTTGCCGGCGACCCGCCAGGGCTGCTCGACGAGCGCGACGGTCACCCCGGCGGCGGGCAGGCTGGCGGCGAGCGCCTGGAGGTCGCGGGCCTCGATGCCCCCTCCGGCGCCGTGGCTCAGGGCGACGACGAGACGGGCGGCGCCCTCGGCCTCGTACCAACGGATCCGGGCGTCCCCGACGCCGGTCGGAACGGTTTCGGTGGTGGTCACCCGGCCATCCTGCCGTGTGCCGGGCTCAGAACAGGGTTGCCTCCTCGGGGGCGGGGATTTCCGCCGGCAGCTCGGGTCCGTTGTTGCGGACGTTGCTGACGGCGGTGGTGACGGGGTGGGCCCGCATCAGGCCGGCGGGCGGCGGGGTGAGCAGGGAGCGCACCTCGTCCGGGTCCGTGCGGGCCGGGTCCAGCCAGGCGTCCCACCGGTCGGGGGTCAGCATCAGCGGCATGCGCGGGTGGATGTCGGCCAGCGAGCGCGGGCCCTCCGCCGGGGCCACGCCCAGGGGGTCGGTGTCGGCCTCGGTGGTGATCACCGAGCAGGTGGCCCACCAGGCCCGCGGGTGGTCGGGCGCCAGGGTGGGGTCGCGCCAGAACTCGTACAGCCCGGCCATGGCGAAGACCGATCCGTCGGCGGGCGTGACGAAATAGGGCTGCTTGCGGGGGCGCTTCTTCTTGCCCTGCTCTTCCAACTGCCGCTCGTCGGTGCCGGTGACCCACTCGTAATAGCCGTCGGCGGGCAGGATGCACCGGCGCGTGGCGAACGCCCGCCGGAAGGAGGGCTTCTCGTGGACGGTCTCGGCGCGGGCGTTGATCATCCGCGCGGCGCCCTCCGGAGACTTCGACCAGGACGGCACGAGGCCCCACTTCAGGACGCGGAGCTGCCGAACCGGACGGCGGTGATCCGCGTCCTTGTCCTTGAGAGGGCGTTCGAGGACCGCGTACACCTCTTTGGTCGGGGCCACGTTCCAGTCGGGGGCCAGGGCCTCCTCCGGCTCCCATTTCTCTATCTGGAAGAGTCCGGTCAGATCCTCGGGATGACGACTCGCCGAATAACGTCCGCACATACTCGCCAACACTGCCACGTGCCACTGACACCATGAGGAGCCGTCCGAGAAATGGCCAGCACCGACATCCTCGGTACCCAGCCCGCCCCGGACCTGTGGCTCGTCGTCGTCACCGCCGTGGCGGCCCTCGCCGTGACCGCCCCGCACGGGGTGTGGCGGCTCTCGCGCAACGCCATCACCATCGCCCACGAGGGCGGCCACGGGCTGATCGCCCTGCTCACCGGGCGGCGCCTGGACGGCATCCGGCTCCACTCGGACACCAGCGGCCTGACCGTCAGCCGTGGCAAACCCACCGGCCTCGGCATGATCCTGACCGCGGCCGCCGGTTACACCGCGCCGTCCCTGCTCGGCCTGGGCGGCGCCTGGCTGCTCGCCGCGCACCGGATCACCCTGCTGCTGTGGATCGCCACGGCGCTGCTGCTGGCCATGCTGGTGATGATCCGCAACGCCTACGGGGCGCTCACCGTCGTCCTGGCGGGGGCCGCGTTCCTGCTGGTGTCGTGGCTGACGGAACCGGACGTCCAGTCGGCGTTCGCGTACAGCGCGGTGTGGTTCCTGCTGCTGGGCGGGGTGCGTCCGGTCTTCGAGCTCCAGGCCAAGCGGCGGCACGGGGGTGCCCCGGACTCGGACGCCGACCAGCTCTCGCGGCTCACGCACGTCCCGGCGGCGCTGTGGCTGTTCCTCTTCCACGCCGTCTCGCTCTGCTCCCTGATCGGCGGCGGTCGCTGGCTGCTCGGCCTGTGACACCAGGGGGCGGCGCCGAGCGCCCGTACGTGCCCCCGCCGCACGCCCGTGTGAACCGATAGGGACCGATAGGGGCCCTGGCTGCTCGGTCCGTGATCGGCCGTGACCACTTGCCCCGTCTAAAGTGAGGGGCATGACCGAAACCCCCGCGCAGCTCGATCTCTGGCCGGCCCCGTACGCAAGCGGAGCCGTGGACGCGACCGTCACCGTGCCCGGGTCCAAGTCGGTCACCAACCGGGCCCTGGTGCTCGCCGCCCTCGCCTCCGAGCCCGGCTGGCTGCGGCACCCGCTGCGCTCGCGCGACACCCTGCTGATGGCGGAGGCCCTGCGCACCATGGGCGTCGGCATCGAGGAGGGCGTGGGCCCGGACGGCACGGGCGAGCGGTGGCGGGTCATCCCGGCGGGCCTGCACGGCCCGGCCACGATCGACGTCGGCAATGCCGGAACGGTCATGCGCTTCCTCCCGCCGGTCGCGGCGCTCGCCACCGGGCCGGTCCGCTTCGACGGCGACCCGCGCTCCTACGAGCGGCCGCTGCACGGGGTCATCGACGCCCTGCGCGTCCTGGGCGCCCGGATCGACGACGACGGGCGCGGCTCGCTGCCGATGACCGTGCACGGGGCGGGGGCGCTGGAGGGCGGCCCGGTGGAGATCGACGCCTCGTCGTCGTCCCAGTTCGTCAGCGCCCTGCTGCTGTCCGCGCCGCGCTTCAACCACGGCGTGGAGGTACGCCACACCGGCGCCAAGCTCCCGTCGATGCCGCACATCCGGATGACCGTCGACATGCTGCGGGCGGTCGGCGCCCAGGTCGACGAGCCCGAGACGGGCGGCGAGCCGAACGTGTGGCGGGTCTCCCCCTCCGCGCTCCTCGGCCGCGACCTGACCGTCGAGCCGGACCTGTCCAACGCCCAGCCGTTCCTGGCCGCCGCGCTGGTCACCGGTGGGCGGGTCACCATCCCCGACTGGCCCGAGCGCACCACCCAGCCCGGTGACGCGCTGCGGGAGATCTTCACCGAGATGGGTGGCTCCTGCGAGCTGACCGAGCAGGGCCTCACCTTCACCGGCACGGGCACCGTCCACGGCATCGACGTGGACCTGAGCGAGGTCGGCGAGCTGACGCCCGGCATCGCGGCGGTCGCGGCCCTCGCCGACTCGCCCTCCACGCTGCGCGGCGTCGCCCACCTGCGGCTGCACGAGACGGACCGGCTGGCCGCGCTCACCAAGGAGATCAACGAGCTGGGCGGTGACGTCACCGAGACGGCGGACGGGCTGCACATCCGCCCGCGCCCGCTGCACGGCGGCGTGTTCCACACCTACGACGACCACCGGATGGCGACGGCCGGATCGGTCATCGGCCTCGCCGTCCAGGGCGTGGAGATCGAGAACGTCGCGACGACCGCGAAGACCCTGCCGGACTTCCCGCAGATGTGGACCGGAATGCTCGGAATGCTCGAGGCCTGACGACATGCGCCGCTACGGCAAGCACACCGACGAGGACGACATCCGTTCCCGTCCCAACCGCAAGGGCAACCGGCCCCGGACCAACATCCGCCCCAAGCACGAGGACGCCGCCGAGGGCATGGTCCTCACCGTGGACCGCGGCCGGCTGACCTGCCTCGTCGACGACCGGGTCGTCATGGCGATGAAGGCCCGCGAGCTGGGCCGCAAGGCCGCCGTCGTCGGCGACCGGGTCTCTCTGGTCGGCGACCTGTCCGGCAAGAAGGACACCCTCGCGCGGATCGTCCGCATCGAGCCCCGCGGGTCCGTCCTGCGCCGTACGGCCGACGACGACGATCCCTACGAGCGGGTCGTCGTCGCCAACGCCGACCAGCTCGCCATCGTCACCGCCCTGGCCGACCCCGAGCCGCGCCCCCGGCTGATCGACCGGTGCCTGGTCGCGGCGTACGACGGCGGCCTGGAGCCGCTGCTGGTGCTCACCAAGTCGGACCTGGCCCCGCCCGAGAAGCTCCTGGAGCTGTACGGCGCGCTCGACATCCCGTACGTCGTGACGAGCCAGGACGAGCTGTACGACGGCCACACCGCCGCCGACCGGGTCCGCGAGCACCTGGCCGGCCGCACCACCGCGTTCGTCGGTCATTCGGGCGTCGGCAAGACGACCCTGGTGAACGCGCTGGTGCCGGAGGACCGCCGGCGGCTGACGGGTGACGTCAACGCGGTGACCGGCCGCGGCCGGCACACCACCACCTCGGCGCTGGCCCTGCCGCTGGACCGCGCCGAGGGATGGGTGATCGACACCCCGGGCGTGCGGTCCTTCGGGCTGAACCACGTGGACCCGTCCCGGGTCATCCACGCCTTCCCGGACCTGGAGCCGGGCACGGAGCAGTGCCCGCGCGCGTGCAGCCACGACGAGCCGGACTGCGCGCTGGACGCGTGGGTCACGGAGGGCCACGCCGATCCGGCGCGGCTGTACTCGCTCCGGCGGCTCCTCGCCACGCGGGAGCGACGCGAGGGCGACTGAGCCGCGCACGTTTGCGGATGGCTCGGCCCGGTAAATGCATAATCGCACCAAGTGACACGAAGCAGTCACCGACATCACTCACCGAGGTCACCGACGCGGGAGGCACTGACGATGGCGTGGCTGCTGGTGATCATCGCCGGTTTTCTGGAGACGGGCTTCGCGGTCTGCCTCAAGCTGTCGCACGGGTTCACCCGGCTGTGGCCCACCGTCGCGTTCGCCTGCTTCGCGATGGGCAGCTTCGGTCTGCTGACGCTGTCGCTGCGGAAGCTGGACGTCGGCCCGGCGTACGCGGTGTGGACGGGCATCGGCGCGGCGGGCACAGCGGTCTACGGGATGATCTTCCTGGGTGACCTGGTCTCCACGCTGAAGATCATCTCGATCTCGCTGGTGATCGTCGGGGTCATCGGTCTGCAGTTGTCGGGCTCGTCACCGCACTGAGGGCGTGGCGCAGCAGGGAGCCCATGTCCCCGCGCCCCGGTGCGATCACGTACGAGAGGGCCAGCCGCACCGCCAGTTCGCACGCCGCCTCACGGGCGTCCTCACGGGTGTCCGCACGCGCGTCGCCGTGCGCGCCCCCGTCCCCCGCCTCGTACGCCCCGGACGGCGCCCATTCCGTGGGCCCGCCGCCGCGGTGGCCCTGCTCCAGCGCGGTCCGCGACCGCTCCCGTACGGCCGCCACCAGCTCGCCGGGACCGGGCGCCCCCGCGTCGGCGCGGCGCTGCGCCGGGGGCCCGGCCGGCGCCCGGAAGCGGGCGGGCGCGGAGCGCGGCGCGGGCAGCCGGTCGCCCCAGCAGCCGGTGAGCAGGGCACGCAGCAGCGGCCGCGCGGCCGCCTCGCCGACGGTCCACTCGGCGACCGACACGAGCCGCTCGACGGCGTCCGACCGCTCCTGGAGGACGCCTTCGACCCCGTACAGATAGGCGTCCGCCTCGCGCCGCACCAGGGCGCGGGCGAGCCCCTCCTTGCTGCCGAACTCGTTGTAGAGGGTCTGCCGGGAGACGCCCGCCGCGGACGCCACGTCGACCATCCGGACCGCCGACCAGGGCAGTCCCCCGAGGGCCGCCATGGCGGCGTCGAGCAGTGCTTCTCGGGCGGTGGGCATCGTCGCCTCCCAGGCCGTCGCCTCCCGGGCCGTCGCCTCGGCTCTGCGCTCAGAGTTGACGGGCGGCCACGCACTGTCAATAGGCCCTGCTGAAGCAGCCGATCCCCCGGGATAGAGTCGCCCCATGGCCGATTACCACGATGATCTGCGTCTCGCCCACGTCCTCGCGGATGCCGCCGACGCCGCCACCATGGACCGGTTCCGGGCCCTGGACCTGAAGGTCGAGACCAAGCCCGACATGACGCCGGTGAGCGAGGCGGACAAGGCGGCCGAGGAGCTGATCCGGGGCCATTTGCAGCGGGCGCGGCCGCGTGACGCGATCCTGGGCGAGGAGTACGGCGTGGAGGGCACCGGCCCGCGCCGCTGGGTGATCGACCCGATCGACGGCACCAAGAACTACGTGCGCGGGGTGCCCGTGTGGGCGACGCTGATCGCGCTGATGGAGGCCGGTCCGGGCGGCTTCCAGCCCGTGGTGGGCGTGGTGTCGGCGCCCGCGCTGGGCCGCCGCTGGTGGGCGGCGAAGGGGCTGGGCGCGTACACCGGGCGCAGCCTGACGTCGGCCACGCGCGTCCAGGTGTCGAAGGTGGCGGAGCTGTCGGACGCCTCGTTCGCGTACTCCTCGCTCAGCGGCTGGGAGGAGCAGGGGCGGCTGGACGGTTTCCTGGACCTCACGCGCGCGTGCTGGCGGACGCGCGGCTACGGCGACTTCTGGCCGTACATGATGGTCGCGGAGGGTTCGGTGGACATCTGCGCGGAGCCGGAGCTGTCCCTGTGGGACATGGCGGCGACCGCGATCGTGGTCCAGGAGGCGGGCGGCACGTTCACCGGCCTCGACGGGAAGCCCGGCCCGCACAGCGGCAACGCGGCGGCGTCGAACGGGCTCCTCCACGAGGAGCTCCTGGGTTATCTGAACCAGCGCTACTGAGCACCCTGGCGCCTGCCGTCCGTTGTGGCGTGCGGGCGCCAGGTGGTGCACGCCCTCTTGTTGAGGCCCTTGCGGGCTGCCACTGTAAGAGTCCCCCCGCTTGTGAACTTGTGAATCCTTTCTCATGGGGATTCACCAAGGAGGTGGCTCCGCACATGCTCGTACGTGACGCCATGAGCACGGTCGTCCTCACCATCGGCCCCGCACACACCCTGCGCCAGGCAGCCGCGCTGATGGCGGCGCGCCGCGTCGGCGCCGCCGTCGTCCTGGACCAGGACACCAGCGGCCTCGGCATCCTCACCGAGCGCGACATCCTCGTCTCCGTGGGAACCGGCCAGAACCCCGACCTGGAGACGGCCGGCGCGCACACCACCACCGACGTCGTCTTCGCCGCACCCGGCTGGACCCTGGAGGAAGCCGCACAGGCCATGGCACATGGCGGCTTCCGGCACCTGATCGTGCTGGACGGCAACGGGCCGGTCGGCATCGTCTCCGTACGCGACATCATCCGCTGCTGGGCGCCCGTACGGCTGCGCGCGGCCACACTGACCGCCGGCTAGCGCGGAACGGCGAGAGGGCCGGCCCCCGAAACGGGAGCCGGCCCTCTGCTTACGACAAGCGATCCAGTGCTGTTCAGCCGCGCAGGGCCTGGACCGCGGCCTCCAGCCGCTTGCCGTAGTCCTCGTCCGCCTGGCGGAAGTTGTTGATCGCACGCTCGGCGATGTCGTCGCGCGAGACCTTGGCGATGAAGCCCGCCAGGTTGTCGATCAGACGGCTCTTCTCGTCCTCCGACATCAGCCGGTAGAGGTTCCCCGCCTGCACGAAGTCGTTGTCCTCGGCGTGGACGGGCGCCTCGTGGTCGCCGGTCACACCCGTCACCGGAACCGGCTGCCACAGCGGACGGCCGGTCTGGTTCGGACCGCCGAAGCTGTTGGGCTCGTAGTTCTTGGCGCCGGCGTGGCGGCCGTCGTACAGGAAGCCGTCACGGCTGTTGGTCCGCGCCTCGGTGGCGTGCGGACGGTTCACCGGCAGGTGGTCGGCGTTGATGCCGACGCGGTAGCGGTGGGCGTCGCCGTAGGCGAAGAGCCGGCCCTGGAGCATCTTGTCGGGCGAGGGGCCGATACCGGGCACGAAGTGCGCCGGGGAGAAGATCGACTGCTCGACCTCGGCGAAGATGTTCTGCGGGTTGCGGTTGAGCTCCAGCTTGCCGATCTCGATGACCGGGTAGTCCGCGTGCGGCCACACCTTGGTGAGGTCGAACGGGTTGAAGCGGTACGTCGCGGCCTCGGCGGCGGGCATGATCTGCACACCGACGGTCCAGGACGGGAAGTCGCCGCGCTCGATCGCCTCGCGCAGGTCGCGCTGGTGGGAGTCCGGGTCCTCACCCGCGAGCTTGTTCGCCTCGTCCTGGGTGAGGCACTTGATGCCCTGGTCGGTCTTGAAGTGGTACTTGACCCAGAAGACCTCGCCGGCCTCGTTGTTCCACTGGAAGGTGTGGGAACCGAAGCCGTCCATGTGGCGGTAGCTCGCCGGGATGCCGCGGTCGCCGAACAGCCAGGTCACCTGGTGCGTCGACTCGGGCGACAGCCCCCAGAAGTCCCAGACGTTGTCCGCCTCCTGGGAGCCGGTGTACGGGTCGCGCTTCTGGGTGTGGATGAAGTCGGGGAACTTGATGGCGTCCTTGATGAAGAACACCGGGGTGTTGTTACCGACGAGGTCGTAGTTGCCCTCTTCGGTGTAGAACTTCAGCGCGAAGCCACGCGGGTCACGGACCGCGTCGGCCGCACCGAGGTTGCCCGCCACGGTCGAGAAGCGGAGGAACGTCTCCGTCTGCTTGCCGACCTCGGAGAGGAACTTCGCCCGGGTGTACTTGGTGACGTCGGCGGTCACCGTGAAGGTGCCGTACGCGCCGGCGCCGCGCGCGTGGACGACGCGCTCCGGGATGCGCTCGCGGTTGAAGTGGGCGAGCTTCTCCAGCAGCAGTTGGTCCTGGACGAGAACCGGACCACCGACGCCCGCGGTCTCGCTGTTCTGGTTGTCGGCGACCGGCGCGCCGGCCTCCGTGGTGAGCGGTCCCTGCGTCACGTGCGCCTCCTGCGTGAATCCTGCGTTGTCCTGCAAGTCCTGTCCCTTGGCTAATGCCGTCCCCGATCCTACAATGGACTTTGTCTAAGTCAAGCCTGCTTCCAAAGCCACACCGATTCGGGACTTAGGTCCCCTGCTGTTAGGCTGGTTTTCATGAGTGACCTGTTGGAACGACTGCGTGGACGCGGCTGGCGGATGACCGCCCAGCGACGTGTCGTGGCCGAGGTCCTCGATGGGGACCACGTTCATCTGACCGCCGACGAGGTGCACGCCCGCGCGGTGGAGCGGCTTCCCGAGATCTCCCGCGCGACGGTGTACAACACGCTGGGCGAGCTGGTGACGCTGGGTGAGGTCCTGGAGGTGTCCACGGACCGCCGCGCCAAGCGGTACGACCCGAACGCCCACCGCCCGCACCACCACCTGGTCTGCGCCCGCTGCGGCGCGATCCGCGACGTCCACCCGACGGGCAACCCGCTGGCCGACCTGCCGGCCACCGAGCGCTTCGGCTTCACGATCTCCGACGTGGAAGTCACCTACCGCGGCGTCTGCCCGGACTGCGCGTCCGCCTGACGCGGCTCGTCGACGAAGCCCCCGGCCGCGCGCCGGGGGCTTCGTCGTGGGCGGACCATGTCGCCCGCCCGCGAAAACGCCGAAGGCCCGGATCCTGATGGATCCGGGCCTTCGGCTTCAGTAGCGGGGACAGGATTTGAACCTGCGACCTCTGGGTTATGAGCCCAGCGAGCTACCGAGCTGCTCCACCCCGCGTCGGTGAACACAACCTTACGGGACCGTTTGGACCAGCGCAAATCCATAAGCGAGCCTTGGGCCACCGCCCGGCGTATCCGGCCTCAGCGCTACGCGGTGAGCTCCTGGTGCAGCGCCTCGCTGAGCCGCGCGGCCCGCTCGGCGACCTCGGCCGGGCCCAGCTCCACCGCGCGGGCGCACCAGCGGCGGCCCTCGGTCAGCTCGCCCCGGCGGGCGGCGAGCAGCGCCAGGCGCAGGGCGGCGCGCCCGTGGCCCGCCCGGGCGGCACGGGTCCACCAGAGCGACGCCTCGCGTTCGTTGCCGTCGCGGGCGAGCAGCAGGCCCAGGTTGAAGGCGCCGTTGCGGCTGCCGGCGTCGGCGGCCTCCCGGTACCAGCGGGCCGCCTCGGCGGTGTCCCCCCGGGCGGCGGCCAGCATGCCGACCCGTACCTGGGCGCGGCGGTGGCCCTGCTCGGCGGCCCGCTCGTACCACTCCTCGCACTCGCTCTTCGGCGCCTGCGGCTCACCGAGCGCGGGCGGCCCGGTGGGCGCCTGGCGGGCGTCCAGCACGGTGGCCAGGCGGAACGCGGCCTCGGCGCTGCCGCCGCCCGCCGCGCACCGCAGGTGGCGCTCGGCCTCCTGCTCGTCGCCGTCCCGGAGGCGGGCGATGCCGACCTGGAGCGCGGCCTCGGTGTGGCCGGCCGCGGCGGCCCGCTCGTACCAGCGCAGCGCCGTCTCGTCGTCGTCCCGGCCCGCGTAGAGGATGCCCAGGTTGAAGGCGGCGTCGACGCTGCCGGCCTCGGCGGCCTTGGAGAACCACGGCTCGGCGCCGTTCGGGTCGCCGCTCTGGAGGAGCAGGATGGCCAGGGCGTTGGCGGCCTCGCGGTGACCGGCGTAGGCGGCTCGGCGGTACCACTGCTCGGCCTGGGAGACGCGGTTCTGGGCGGCGAAGAGCAGCCCGAGGTTGTACGCGCCGTTCACATCGCCCGCGTCGGTGGCCGCGCGGTACCAGCGCTCGGCCGTCTGGTGCTCGCCACGGGCGGCGTGCAGGGCGCCCAGCGCGTTGGCGGCGTTGCCGTCGCCGTCCTGGGCGGCGCGCAGCCACCAGACGGCGGCGCTCTCCTCGTCGCCCGCGTCACGGAGCAGGAACCCGAGCGCGCACGCGGCGCGGGACTCGCCGTCCTTGGCGGACGTCAGGTACCAGCGGCCGGCCTCCTTGAGCTCGCCTCGCCGTTCGAGGATGGCCCCGAGGTGCAGGGCGGCGCGCCGGTGGCCGCGGGCGGCGGCCTGCCGGTACCACTGTTCGGCGGTTTCACCGCCGGTGGTGGCCGCGGTGTCCTCGGCGGTCTTGGCGTCCGCCTTCCGCTCCAGGGCGCGGGCGAGGCGGTAGGCGGCTTCGCGGTGGCCCTGCTCGGCGGCGGCGCGCAGCCACCGCTCGGCGCCGACGTCGCTGCGGTGCTCCAGCAGGTCGGCGAGGGCGTACGCGCCGAGGGCGTGGCCCTGCTCGGCGGACTGGCGCAGCCAGTACTCGGCCGCCGGCTCGTCGCCGCGCTCCCGGTAGTGGCGGCCCAGCGCGTGGGCGGCGGCCGCGGAGCCGGCCACGGCGGCGATGCGCCACCAGCCCGCGGCCTCGTCGGCGTACCCGCGCTGGTGGAGGAGGACGCCCAGGTTGTTGGCGGCGGCGCGGTCGCCGTCGGCGGTGGCGGCGCGGAGATAGGGCTCGGCGCCGTCGAGGTCGCCACGGCGCAGCAGCAGGGCCCCGAGGACGCTCATGGCGGCGGTGTCGCCGTTCTCGGCGGCGCGGCGGTGACGCTCCTCGGTCTCGACGGCGTCGCTGGTCTCGGTGCTGTCCATGGCGGTGGTCTCCATGGCAGCGTCACTCATCACGTCCGCGGCGCTTTCGGCGTGCCGCTGCACAAACCGCCCTGTCTCCAACAGAGTTGCCCTGTCCCCCATAATTCCCATCGTCGCACCACCTGCTACCCGCGTACACCTGGTATACCGCAGCCAGTGAGGTCACTTCAGCGTTTTGTCGACATGCCCACAGGGAGACAAGTCAAACACGTCTCACCCCAACTGCCCCCGTCAGGGCCGTTCTTCACACCAGCCCCGCTCCCCACGGACACGACAAGGGCCCGGATCCTGGAAGGATCCGGGCCCTTGCTTTCAGTAGCGGGGACAGGATTTGAACCTGCGACCTCTGGGTTATGAGCCCAGCGAGCTACCGAGCTGCTCCACCCCGCGTCGTTGTGTCACTACCGTATCACGACCCAGGGACGCCCCCGCCCGCCCGAAGGCCGGGCGGGGGCACCCACCGTGGTTCAGCCGCTGGACGCGGGCTTGCCGGCACCGGCCGTACCGGCGCCCGGCCCGGGCTTGGCCGCCCCGGCCGCCGGCTTGCCGTCGGCGTTCTTGCCGGCGTCCGCCTTGCGCTGGGCGTCGGCCGCGGCGGCCCGCTGGAGCGCCTCCGCCAGCGCCTCCTGCGCCTTGCCGTACGCGTTCCAGTCACCCTTCTTCATGGCCGCCTCGCCGTCCGCGAACGCCTTCTGCGCGTCCGCGATCGCCTGCTGGAGCGCGACCTCACCGGTGGCCGGCGGCTTGGTCGGGTCGCTCGGTGGCGGCGGTGTGGTGGGCGTCTCACCGTCCACCCCGAAGACCGCGTTCAGCGCCTTGGCGAGGTCGTCCTCGAACACCGTGGTGTCCTTGGTCGTGTCGCCTTCCGGCTGGTCCGCGTCGACGTACGACACCGCCACCTTCCGCATCAGCGGATACGCGGCGTTGCGGCCCTGTGCGTAGATCGGCTCCACGTACAGGAAGCCGCCGTCGAGGGGCACCGTCAGCAGGTTGCCGTACTGGATGTCGGAGTCGGCGCCCTTGAGGTCACGGACGAACTGGGCCACGGAGGGCAGGCTGTTGAGCTTGTTCTGCACCTGCGCCGGGCCCGGCACGTCCTGGGTGACCCTGAGCAGCCTTATCCGGCCGTAGTCCTTGCTGTTGGCGTCGGCGTCGACCGCCATGAAGCCGCCCAGGTTGGGCCGGCCGTTCGGCGTGAACGTCGTCGTCAGCGAGAACCGCTGCGCCGTGTCCCCGGGCATCTTCAGGCTCAGGTAGTACGGCGGAACCGCGTTGCCGTCCCTGTTGGTCGGGTCGTCCGGCACCTGCCAGGCGTCGCTGCCGCTGTAGAACTGGGCGGCGTCCTGGACGTGGTAGCGGGTCAGCAGCTCACGCTGGACCTTGAACATGTCCTGCGGGTAGCGCAGGTGCTCCCGGAGGCTGTCCTTGATGGCGCTCTTGGGCTGAACCGTGCCGGGGAACGCCTTCATCCAGGTCTTGAGGACCGGGTCCTGGGTGTCCCACTGGTACAGCTTCACCGTGCCGTCGTAGGCGTCGACGGTGGCCTTCACCGAGTTGCGGATGTAGTTGACCTGGTTCTGCTGGGCGACGACCGCGCGCGTCTGGTTGCCGGCGGTGAGGGAGTCCGTGGTGGTGTCCCCCAGCGTCGTACGCGACGCGTACGGGTAGCCGTTCGTCGTCGTGTAGGCGTCGACGATCCACTGGATCTTGCCGTCGATGACCGCCGGGTACGCGTCGCCGTCGATGGTCAGCCAGGGGGCGACCGCCTCCACGCGCTGCTTGGGCGTGCGGTTGTAGAGGATCCGCGAACCGTCGCCGATGGCTCCCGAGTACAGGATCTGCGGCTCGCTGAAGGCGACGGCGTAGGCGGCCCGGTTGAAGGCGTTGGAGAGGTTGACCCCGCTCTTGCCCTTGAAGCTGGTGGTCTTCTCGCCGTTCTCCTCGTAGTCGAGCTCCTTCTGCGGACCGCCGACGATCGAGTACTGCTCGGTCTTCTCGCCGTAGTAGATCCGCTGCTCGTACTTGCCCAGCTCGCCCTTGGTCGGCAGGCCGGCCTCGTTGAAGATCGGGGAACCGTTGGCGTCCGTCGCCGTGCCCGTGGCCAGGATCGCGCCATAGCCGTGGGTGTACGTGAAGTGGTCGTTGATCCAGTTCCGCTTCGGGATGCCCCTGATGTTCAGCTCACGCAGACCGATGACCGTGTCCTTGCCCTGGTACCGGTCGACGTCGAGCGTGGTCGGGAACTGGTAGTACTTCCGCCGCTGCTCGAGCTGCTGGAAGGTCGGCGACACGATGTTCGGGTCGACCAGGCGGTAGCTGGCGGCCAGGTCGGCATCGGCGCGCAGCTTGTCCTTCGCCTTGACCGTGGACTTGCCGGAGTAGTTCTCCGGCTTCGCCCGGTCGATGTCGTACGCCTTGCGCGTCGCGTCGATGTTCTTCTCGATGTACGGCGCTTCCTTGGCCTGCTCGTTGGGCTGGACCTGGAACTTCTGCACGATCGCCGGGTAGAGCCCGCCGATGAGGATCGCCGACAGGACCATGAGCCCGAAGCCGATCACCGGGAGCTGCCAGGTGCGGCGCCAGAGCGTCGCGAAGAACAGCACGGCGCAGATGGCGGCGATGCAGAAGAGGATGGTCTTCGCCGGCAGGTAGGCGTTGGCGTCGACGTACCTCAGGCCCGTCCAGTTGCCCGTCGCCTTGAAGTCGCTGGACTTCACCGCGAGGCCGTACCGGTCGAGCCAGTACGCGACCGCCTTCAGCGAGACGAAGACGCCCAGCAGGACGGAGAGGTGACCGGTCGCGGCGGCCGTCGCGCGCGCGCCCGGGCTGGTGACGCGCAGCCCGCCGTACAGGTAGTGCGTCAGGGCCGCGGCGATCAGCGACAGCACCGTCGCGGCGAAGCCGAAGCCCAGCAGGAACCGGTACCAGGGCAGGTCGAAGGCGTAGAACGCCACGTCCATGCCGAACTGCGGGTCCTTCTGGCCGAAGGGCACGCCGTTGACCCACATCAGCCAGGTGCGCCACTGGCCGGACGCGGAGGCACCGGCGATCAGCCCGACCAGGGCGGTGATCGCCAGGAGCACCCACTTCTTGTACGGGGCCAGCCCCATCCGGTACCGATCCAGGCTCTGCTGCTCCAGCGACATGGCGCTCAGCGGCGGGCGCAGCCGGTGCGCGAGCCAGATGTTCAGTCCGACCGCCAGGGCCATCAGCAGACCGAAGACGGCGAAGAGGCCGATCTTGGTCCACAGGGTGGTGGTGAAGACGGACGAGTAATTGACGGACCTGTACCACAGCCAGTCCGTCCAGAACCCGGCGAACATGACGAAGAGCATGGCCAGCACGGCCAGTACGCCCAGTGTCATGAGCAGGGTACGGGCCCGCCGGGACGGCCGGCCGACTCTGATCCGTGGCCCGGTCGGGCCTCCGCCGCGGTCCGGCATCTGGAAAGCCAACGTGCGCCCCTCGAGTTCGCGGTCGTGTGGTGAAGCAGGCCCAGCGATCGTAGAGCCCACTCATGCAACTTACTGAAGCTTTACCTAGTTCCCGTCTCCGGGTCGAAAGGAGGCAGGATATTGACCATGTCCAACGTTTCTCCCTCAGGTCCCCCGATGGCCGCCAGCCCGCTGACCCGCGCCGTGCTCGAAATCGACGAGTACGCGTCCGGCCTCGGCTGGGACCAGCCGGCCCGGCTCTTCGCCCTGGTCGACACCGCGCGGCTGCGCTCCCAGGAGCCGGCCCTGGCGTCCCAGCTCGGCCTCGACACCGACGAGGCCGCCGCCCCCCTCACCCCGATCGAGCAGGACGAGATCCCCGCCGACCGGCCGCTCGACGAGTTCCTCGCCACCATCGCCTGGCCCGACGCCGTGGCGGGCTGCGCGATGACGGTGGAGCGGCTGATGCTCCCGCCGTCCGCCGAGGCCTCCGTGCCGGACGGCCTGGACGAGGCGGGCCTGGCCAAGTGGGTGGCCGCCCACCCCGACCGCCAGGAGGTCCGCATGACGGTCGCGGTCCTCCGCGACGGCGCCCGCGAGTCGGCGCTGCGGCTGCGCGAGAAGGACTCCCCCACCGAGGTCCTCACCGGTGCCGACCTCGTCCCCGGCCTCGCCGAAGCCCTGGCGGCCACGTTCGAGTCCTGACGCGCGGTAGCGGGCCCCGGCCCGCCCGGCCGGCTCCGCGCCGGGGGGCCCGGCGGGGCCGGTGGCGGGGGACGGTCGGTGCCGCGAGACCCGGCGGCCGGGGCCGGGGGATGGCTCCGCGCCGGGGGAACCCGGCGGGGCCGGGGCCGGGGGGCGGTCCCGCGTCAGCTCGCCGAGCAGCTCGGCAGGCCGGTGGTGGCGCCCTCGCGGACCTTCTCCAGGGACTGGACCGCGTCCTTGATCGTGTTCACCTTGATCAGGGTGAGCCCGTCAGGTGTGTCGGACGCCGCCGCCGCGCAGTTGTCGGCGGGCGTCAGGAAGTACCTGGCGCCCGCGTTCCGCGCGCCGACCAGCTTCATCTCGATGCCGCCGATGGGCCCGACCTTGCCGGTGTCGTCGATCGTGCCGGTGCCCGCGACGAACTTGCCGCCCGTGAGGTCGCCCGGGGTCAGTTTGTCGACGATTCCGAGGGAGAACATCAGGCCGGCGCTCGGGCCGCCCACATCGGCGAGCTTGATGTCGACGCTGAACGGGAACGTGTGGTCGGTCCCGGCCTGGATGCCGACGATCGCCCGGTCGCCCTCGTCAGACGTCTTGGTGGTGACGGTGACCCGCTCGGTCGTGGTGGGTTCCCGGCCCGCCTTCTCCGCGGCCGCCGCCTCCTTCGCCGGGACGATGGTGAAGACCACGTCCTCCT
Organism: Streptomyces sp. NPDC031064; assembly: GCF_055570965.1. Classification (NCBI taxonomy): domain Bacteria; kingdom Bacillati; phylum Actinomycetota; class Actinomycetes; order Kitasatosporales; family Streptomycetaceae; genus Streptomyces; species Streptomyces sp. NPDC031064. Next base: position 294,393 of record NZ_JBVIGF010000002.1, on the reverse strand, counting down.
TCGGCTTGTGCTTGGTGACGAGCTTCGCCACGTCCTGCGGCTCCTTGACCGGCGTACCGTCCACGGCCTTGATCACGTCGCCCGCGTGCAGCGTGCCCTCGGCGGGGCTGTCCTTCTGCACGGAGGAGACGACCACGCGGGAAGCGACCGGGATGCCCAACTGTCCGAGGGCGGCGACCTTGGCGCTCTCCTGGGACTGGCTGAACTCCTCGGCGTTCTCCTGGGTCGACTCCTCCTCGGTCTTGCCGTTCGGGTAGAGCGTCTCGTGCGGCACCACGACGCTGTCGTGGGCGATCCACCCGAACACCGCCTCGACCAGGTTCATCCTGTAGTCCGCACCGGTGACCCTGACGGTCGTCATATTGAGATGCCCGGTCGTGGGGTAGGTCTTGTGGCCGGAGATCTGGAGCACCGGCTCGCCGTCGGCCTCGCCCAGCGTGTTGACCGTCGGTCCCGGGCTCATCTCCGCGTAGGGCACCCGGAAGAACACGCCTGCGCAGAGCAGCGCGATGAGGACGAGGGTGGAGGCGAGCATCGTCGCAGTGCGGCGGGGCATGGAACGACAGTACGGGACGCGTGTGTCTGTGCACCCCCGGGGCCGGTCCGTACGGGGGCACCGGGGAGGCGGTCAGGCCGTGCCGCTGCCCGAGTGCGACTTCTCCATCACCTCACGGAAGCGCGCATAGCCCGCCAGCTCGGCCACGTCACCGGTGGTCCGGTCCCGTGCGGCCCAGCTTCCCCATATCGCAGCGCCGATGGCAGCGAACAGCGGAATCAGCAACCAGGCGAGAACTGCCATCGCGACCTCCCGTCCCCATGAGCAACGCACCGAATGATCAGCAGATTAACCATCCGCCGGTTCAACGCTCACGCCAGGGGTCGGGTTACGCAAATCGGACGCTTGGCCACCGTCCGGATCCGGTCAGGGGGCCACCGCGCAGCAGGCGCCACCCTCGGCCGGACTTCGTCGGGGGGACCCCGAACAGGTGCCGGAGGCTCAGCAGGCCCCGACCCACTCCTCGGTACCGTCCGAGAACCGCTGGTGCTTCCAGATCGGCACCTCGTGCTTGAGGTCGTCGATCAGCTTGCGGCACGCGTCGAAGGCCTCCGCGCGGTGCGGGCACGACACGGCGACGACGACGGCCAGGTCGCCGACCGTCAGGTCGCCCACCCGGTGAACGGCCGCGAGGGCACGCACGGGGTAGTCCGCGACGACCTTCTCCGCGACGCGGCGCAGCTCCGCCTCGGCGCTGGGGTGGCTGGAGTACCCGAGGGCGTCGACGTCGGCGCCAGCGTCGTGGTTGCGCACGGTGCCCACGAAGAGGGCGGTACCACCGGCCGCGTCGTCGCCGACGGCCTGGAAGACCTCGTCGAGGGAGAGCGGGGTGTCACGGATCGCCAGCAGCCGGATCGGGTCCGCCGCCGCGCGCTCGCCGGGGTGGTCGTACGTGGGTGCCATGCAGCCATCGTGCCGCACGGGACTGACATCGCGGAATAGCGTTTTCGACCTGCCCGGCCACGCGCGCGTTGGAGCCTCCTACAGGGCCCGCGCCCCTCGTCGCGGGGCGGGCTACAGACCGCGGCGCTTGCGGGCCCGGCGTACCAGGGCGGCCGTGCCCAGCAGGGCGACCGTGGCGCCCGCCGCTCCGGCGGCCGTGGCGTCCTTGCGGCCCAGGCGGCGGCCGGCGACCGTGTGGCGGCCCTCGACCTCCTCCAGGAGCGCGGCGAGGACCTCCTCGTTCGTCCACTGCGGCCGCCAGCCCGCGTCGTGCAGCCGACCGACGCTGACCACCCATGGGTGCATCGTGTACGCGAGGTCACCCGCCGGTGACGGGGTGAGCCCGATCCGGTGCAGCCGGGCCGCCGCCCCGAGGGCCACCGCGGAGGGCAGCTCCATGCGCCGGATACCGCTCAGCTCCTCGACCTCCTCCTGCTCCAGCCAGCCGTCGCAGCCGACCGCGAACTCGCCCTCCACCTTCTCCAGCGCCGCGTACTCCAGCGCGCTGACCAGGTCCTCGACGTGACAGAACTGCCAGGCCGGCCGCGACCCGGCGACCACCAGCAGCCGGGGCGACTCGAAGTACCGGGTCAGCGCCGTGTCGGTGCCGCCCACCAGGACGGCGGGGCGCACGACGGTGACGTTCAGGCCGGGGTGGGCGCGGGGCGCCCGGCGCGCAAGGCGCTCGATCTCCAGCAGGTCGCCCACGCCGGTGGCCTCGGCGGTCGCCCGCAGCTCGGCGTCCTCGGAGAGCGGGATGTCGTTGTCGGGCAGCGCGCCGTAGACCATGGCTGACGTGCACAGCACGACCCGGTGGACGCCCGCGGCGGCCGCGGCGGTCAGCACGGTCTGCGTGCCGCGCACGTTGTATGCCGTACGGGCGGCCGCGTCGGTCTCCAGGTCGAGGTCGAGCGCCAGGTGCACCACGACGTCGGCGCCGCGCAGCTTCTCGGCGATGGCCGGGTCCCGCACGTCGAGGATGTGCCACTGCGCCTCGGAGACCTCGCCGCGGCGCTCGTCGATGGCGATGACCTGCTTGACCTCCCCGGACGCGGCGAGGCGCCGGGTGAGCAGGTCTCCGACGCCGGACGCGGCGCCGGTGACCGCGACGACGGGGCCGCGGCCGGCGGACTGGGTTGAGTGGTTTCGCGCTGCGCGAACCTGCGGATCTGGGGAACTCACCGGGCGTCTCCAGCGGTTGTCTTCAGTACGTACGTGTATGACGCGTACGTACCAGGTGGCGTCCATCCTGCCGCAGGCCATGAGCCGGTGGAGCACCGAGCCCACATCCGGCTCGGATGTCTACGCTGGTGGTGTTGTCGGGCAGCCGCCGCCGGCAGGAAGCCGGCGGCCCTACGAGCCGAGGAACCCCGTGAGTGACACCCCATTCGGATTCGGCCTTCCGCCGGAGGAGCCGGAGGACGGCGACGAAGGCAAGAAGAAGGGACCCGCCGAAGGTGGCAAGGGTGCCGGTGGGAACCCCTTCGGGTTCGGCGGCATGCCGGGCGGCGGGGACAACCCGTTCGCCGCGATGTTCGGCTCCCTGAACCCCACGGACCTGGGCGCGGCCTTCCAGCAGCTCGGACAGATGCTGAGCTATGAGGGCGGTCCGGTCAACTGGGACATGGCCAAGCAGATCGCCCGCCAGACGGTTTCGCAGGGCACGCCCGACGGCACCAAGGACGCCAGTGTGGGCCCGGGTGAGCGCGCGGCGGTCGAGGAGGCCGTGCGCCTCGCCGACCTGTGGCTGGACGGCGTGACGTCCCTGCCGTCGGGGGCGAGCACCGCCGTCGCCTGGAGCCGCGCCGAGTGGGTCGAGGCGACGCTGCCGGCCTGGCAGCAGCTCGTGGACCCGGTCGCCGAGCGGGTCGGCGCGGCCATGGGCGATGTCCTGCCCGAGGAGATGCAGGCCATGGCGGGCCCGCTGATCGGCATGATGCGCTCCATGGGCGGCGCCATGTTCGGCCAGCAGATCGGCCAGGCCGTGGGCGTCCTGGCCGGCGAGGTGGTCGGCTCGACCGATGTGGGGCTGCCGCTGGGCCCGGCCGGCAAGGCCGCGCTGCTGCCGCTGAACGTGGCGGCGTTCGGCAAGGACCTGAGCGTGCCGCAGGACGAGGTCCGGCTGTACCTGGCGCTGCGCGAGGCCGCCCACCAGCGGCTCTTCGCCCACGTGCCGTGGCTGCGCTCGCACCTGTTCGGCGCGGTCGAGGGGTACGCGCGCGGGATCAAGGTGGACACCGGCAAGCTGGAGGACGCGGTCGGCGGGCTCGACCCGTCCAACCCGGAACAGTTGCAGGAGGCCCTTCAGCAGGGCATGTTCCAGCCGGAGGACACCCCGGAGCAGAAGGCCGCGCTGGCCCGTCTGGAGACGGCGCTGGCCCTGGTCGAGGGCTGGGTGGACGCGGTGGTGCACGAGGCCGCCAAGTCGCGTCTGACGTCCGCCGACGCGCTGCGTGAGACGCTGCGCCGCCGTCGCGCCTCGGGCGGCCCCGCCGAGCAGACGTTCGCCACGCTGATCGGTCTGGAGCTGCGGCCCCGGCGGCTGCGGGACGCCTCGCGGCTGTGGGCCTCGCTCACGGACGCGCGCGGTGTCGACGGCCGCGACGGCCTGTGGGAGCACCCGGACATGCTGCCGACGGCGTCCGACCTGGACGACCCGGACGGCTTCGTCCACCGCGAGCACCTGGACTTCTCGGAGCTCGACAAGATGCTCGGCGAAGCGGCCGGGCGGGACGAGCGCGCCAAGGACGACGGCGACCAGGGTGAGGACGACTCCGACAAGTGAGCCTGCACGATGACGCCGTCCTCGTACTGAAGGCCTACGAAGGGTCCGGGGACCAGGCGGAGCTGCGCCAGGCCTATCTGGACCACCTGGCGGCCCACCCGGACGGGATGTGGAAGGCGTGCGAGGCCGGGCACGTGACGGCCAGCGCGCTGGTGGTGGCGCCGGAGCGCGGCCGGGTCCTGCTGACCCTGCACAAGAAGCTGGGCATGTGGTTGCAGATGGGCGGCCACTGCGAGCCCGGGGACGGGACGGTCGCCGGGGCGGCGCTGCGGGAGGCCACGGAGGAGTCCGGGATTCCCGGGCTGACGCTGCTGCCCGGCGGCCCGGCGCGGCTGGACCGGCATCCGATCCCGGCGCCCTGCCACTGGCACCTGGACGTGCAGTACGTGGCGGTCGCGCCGCCGGACGCGGTGGAGGCGATCAGCGACGAGTCGCTGGACCTGCGCTGGTTCGGCTACGAGGAGGTGGCGGGGGTGGCCGACACCTCGGTCGTACGGCTGGTGGAGGCGGCCCGGGCGGCGCTGTGAGAAGTGCGTGTAAGGGGCGGACGCCATGGGCGCCGCCCCTTACATACGCGGTGCTCAGTTCCAGGCGTTGCTCTGGTTCTGGGCGTGCGCGCCCTGCTGGCCCACGCCGAACTGCGCGCCGAGGCCCTGCCCGATCTGGGCGTTCTGCGGCGGCATGACCTCACTGGGCTGGACGAGGACGAAGCCCTGGCCCAGGAAGCTCAGTTCCCAGCCCTCGCCGGTGTTGCCGCGCCTGCGGCGCACGTTGGACGAGTGGGTCTGCGCCTGCATCTGTACGCGCAGCGCCGACGACCAGGCGACGATCGCGTCGGCGTCGACGTTGACGTACTTGTCCGGTGTGACGTGCATCATCAGCGGCTGGCCGGAGGTCATCAGGGCGACCTTGCCGCGGCCGGAGATGTTGAGCTGGTACTTCCCGGAGCCGGAGATGCCGTACTGGCTGTCCACGGCGATCACTTCGGTGTGCAGCGTGGAGTCCAGCGCCAGCACATAGGCGCTGTCCACGGTCATGCCCTCCTGGTCGACGTCCACGACGTGGATGTACTGGGCCAGGTTGGCGAAGTAGACGGTGCCCTGTCCGGAGCAGCGCATCAGGTCCAGGCCCTCACCGGTGTTGGCGCGGGCGCGGCGCTGGCTGTTGTTCTGGTACTCGCCGTCGAAGTCGATCAGCCCCTGGTACGCGACCATGGCGCCCTTGCGGGCGAGGACGTCGTCGTGCCCGGTGAGGGCGACGCGCAGGAGCTGCGGGTTCTGGACGACGTACCGCTCCTGGCTCTGCTGCTCGGTGTGGCTGAAAAGCGGGCTCTGCATGGTGTGTTCTCGCTCCCCCTCAGCCCCGGATCCGCAGGCGGTCGGTGCTGTCCTCGCTCGGCTGTACGACGACGATGCCCTGGCCGGAGAAGGCCATCTGGTACGCCTCTCCGCTGCCCCGCCCGATCAGGGAGGAGGCCTTGAAGCTGCGCTTGCCCTTGACCTTGAGGGAGGGCGTCCAGGCGACGAGCGCGTCGGGGTCGACGTACGTCTCGTCCTCGCCGCGGCCGCAGTCGACGACGATCGGGGTGCCGCGCGAGGTGAGGGCCACCCAGCCGGTGCCGGCGAACTGGACGTTCCACAGGCCCTGTCCGGCGAACTTGGCCATGCCCTTGACCCTTTCGGCACCCCACTGGAGGTGCGCGTCGAAGGCCAGCACATTGGTGCCGTTGACGGACAGGGCGTCGTTGTTGAGGTTGATGACGACGACGTCGGCGCCGTAGTCGGCGAGGTAGAGCAGCCCGTCACCGGAGCACTTCATGATGGGCGCGCCCTCGCCGGTCACCCACTGGGAGGCGATCTGGCGGACGGCGGGCGGGTTCGGCTCGTACTGGACGAAGCCCTCGTAGGCGACGACCGAGCCGGTGCGTGCGTACAGGTCCTGGCCCGAGGCCATGGCGACCTTGAGCATGGCGCGGCCGTGGTTCTCCATACGGGCCGCGACGGGGGTCGGGGCGTAGCCCGCCAGTTGCTGGTTCATTGTTCGGGCTCCCTCAGACCTCGTAGGGCTGGACGACGATGAAGTTGCCGGGGGCGCCCCGGAACTGGAGGTTGACGGTCTCTCCGCTGTGCCCCGGGTAGGCGTTCCGGCGCAGCCTGACCTGGCTGGAAAGGATCACCTGGGAGGCGGACGACCAGGCGACGACGGCGTTGCAGTCGGCGAAGGTGGTCGGCGTGACGGGCAGGACGACCGGGACGCCGTGCGTCTTGACGACGACCGTGCCGGTGCCGGTGAACTGCATGGTGAACAGCGCGCCGCCCGGGATGCCGTGGCCCTCGATGCGGCGGACCTCGTACTGGAGCGACTCGTCGAAGGCGAGGACGTTCTCGGCTGAGACACAGATCCCGTCGCCCTGGAGCTCGATGGGGTGCAGATGGGCCCCGTTCTCGGCGAGGAACACCTGGCCGCGGCCGGTGCAGCGCATGAGCTGCATCTCCTGGCCCGTGGCGTTGCCGACGATACGGCCGGAGAAACCGGCGCCCTTGTAACCGAACTCGACCTTGCCCTGATACATGACCATGCTGCCCTGACGGGCGAGCACCGGCGTGCCGCCCATGGCCAGGTCGACCCGCATGAGCTGCTGGTTCTGCGGCGTCCAGCGCTGCCCGGTGGCGGTCTCGCGGTACTTCTGAAGCGCGGCCTCCAGCCCGGCACCGGCCTGGGGCACGCCCTGGGGCACCCCCTGCGGGGCCCCGGGCGGCATCCCGCCGGGGGGCATGCCGACGGGCGGCTGCTGACCGTAGGGCTGGGCGTACTGCTGCTGGCCGTAGGGGGCCTGCTGGCCATAGGGGGCCTGCTGCTGGGGCGGCTGGCCGTACGGGGCCTGGACGCCGGGCGGTGGCGTCTGGCCCGGGACCTGTCCGTACTGCGGCTGCTGGGGCGGCTGCGGCTGCTGGGGCGGCTGGCCGTACGGGGACGGCGGGGCCGGTGGGACAGGCGCGGCCGGTGCCACCGGCGCGGCCAGCGTCGGCGCGGCGTGCACGGGCTGCGGGGCCGGAGGCTGCGGAGCCGGTGCGGGCGTCGGCGCGGGTGCGGGTGCCTGTGCGGGCGTGGGTGCCGGGGCGGGTGCCGCGGGGGCGCCGAACGACGGGGCGGGCTGCGGTGGCTGCGCCGCGACCGGGGCGGCCGGTGCGGCAGGCGCGGCCGGGGCGGCGAACGGCGGTGGGGCGAAGGACGGCGCCGCGGCCTGCGGCTGCGGCGGGGCGGCCGGCTCCTCCTCGGCGACCTCGCCGCCGAAGTTCTTGAGCAGCGCCTCCAGACCGCCGTCGAAGCCCTGCCCCACGGCGGCGAACCGCCACACGTCCTTGAGGTAGAAGTCCCCCAGCATCACCGCGCGCTCGGTGCTGAACTCCGAGCCGTCGAACGCGTACCGGGCGACCTCCTCGCCGCCGGCGACGATCCGGATGTACCCGGGGCCCACCTGGGACATCTGTCCGGCACCGTCGATCGTCGCGGTGAAGGACAGCTTGTGGATGTGCGGCGGGACGCGGTCGAGCGTGACGCGGAAGGACTCCGTGTCACCGGCCTGCGCGCCCAGGAGCTGGATGGACTCCTCGGGTGACTTCGGCTGGTTGAAGAAGACGAAATACCGGTCGTCCGAGAGCTGCTCATTGGCGTCCAGGCCGAAGCAACTGATGTCGAAGGTCAGGCCTGGAGCGGCGATCTGCACTCCCACGTACAGATCGGTTCCGGGCGTGAGATCGCTGATCTTGGCCTTGTGGCCCCGTTGGAATTCCCTGGCCATGCGTAACGACCGTCCCCCATCCCGATTTTTGACTGCGTCGCGCCAGGCTAACGGCTGGCGACGACATTGAGCCAAGTCGGGACTGTTTCGGTACAGGATCGGCGAATGTCACTCTCCGCGAGCGGCCGGCAGGTGCGGCAACCGGCCCGCCGCGACGACTCCTTCGAGGTAGCCACGAGCCCGCTCGGTGCGGGGGTACGCCTCCAGCAGCCGCCAGAAGCGCGGCCCGTGACCGGGCACCAGCAGATGGGCCAGCTCGTGGACGAGTACGTAGTCCACGACGTACTCCGGCATGCCCTGCAAGCGGTGCGACAGGCGGATGCTGCCCTCCACCGGGGTGCAGGAGCCCCATCGGGTGTTCTGGTTGGTCACCCACCGCACGGACGTGGGCCGGGCCTTGCCGTCGAAATACTGGGTGGACAGGCGCTCCGCCCGCTCCGCCAGTTCGGTGTCGCCGAGGATGCGCTTGCTCTCCTGGGCGGCGAGCTTGTCCAGCATCACGTTCACCCAGCGCCGCTCCTCCGCCTCGGACATCCGAGCGGGGATGAGCACGACGGTGCGGTCGCCCTCGCGGTAGGCGGAGACGGTTCTGTTGCGCCGGGAGCTCCTGCGGACCTCGACCGCACTCGTCCCCGGGCCACGGGACGGGTCGCTTGTCGGACGGCGCTGTGGGTCGGCGGGCACGCCCCGACGTTACCCGCTGTCAGCGGGGGAAGTCCCGCCTCCGGAACCGTTGGCGTGTGATCCATCCACAGCCTGCACCATTTGAACGACTAATGCACCCGGCCTGTGGACAACTTTCCGCGACCGCTCCCGGCGCCGGGCATTCTGACGCCGGGAGATCGACACGGAGATCGACACGGGGATCGGAACACGGGGGCGGCGGATATGCATCCAATGGTGAAGCCCGCGCTGCGGCGCGCCTGGCGAAATCTACAGTTCGTGCAGTTCGGAGCGGCTCCCGCGCACGCGGTCGTGGTCGGTCCGGTGGACACGACGACGGGCAGTCTGCTCGCGCTGTTCGACGGGACACGGGAGCTGGGGCTGCTGCGTGAGGAGGCGCGGGCGCTGGGGCTGCCGGACGGGCGGCTGGAGGCGCTGCTGGACCGGCTGGCGGAGGCGGGGCTGCTGGACGACGCGACGGCCGGCGCCCCGGCGACCGATGCGTTGCGCAAGGAGGACGGCGCACTCGACCGGCTGCGCGCCGACCTGGCGTCGCTCTCCGTGGTCCACCGCGAACCCGGCGGGGCGGCCCGGCGATTGGCGGCGCGGCGGGGGATGCGGGTGCAGGTGAGGGGCGCGGGGCGGGTGGGCGCGGGCATCGCGGCGCTGCTGTCCGCCTCGGGCGTGGGCCGGGTGGAGGTGCTGGACGGTGAGCGGGTGGAGCCGTGGGACGTGACGCCGGGCGGGCTGCCGGCGGAGGCGGTCGGTGAGCGGCGCGACACGGCGGCCCGGCGGTTGGTGGGGCGGTCGGCACCGGGCGGTCGGGTGCCACGGGCGGTGCGGCCGGGGAGGGAGGCGGGGTCGGAGCCGGGGCTGTCGCTGGTGGTGGTCGCTCCACGGGACGGCCTGGCGGCGTACGCCCCGGATCCGGTGCCGGCCGACGACTGGGTGGCCACGGGTACCCCTCATCTGTACGCGGGCGTGATCGAGGCGACGGGGGTGGTGGGCCCGCTGGTGCTGCCCGGGGGCACGGCGTGCGCGGGGTGCGTGGAGCTGGAGCGGTCCGACCGTGATCCCGCGTGGCCGCGGATGCTGGCGCAGTGGCGTTCGGGGCGGCAGAGCAGGGTGCCCGCGTGCGATGCGGGCCTGGCGGCCGCGGTGGCGGGCCTCGCGGCGGCCCATGCGCTGTCCTTCCTGGACGGGGAGCTGCCCGCCAGCACGGGTGCCCGGTGGGAGGCTTCGCTGCCGTTGCTGGAGTGGCGCTCGGAGCGGATCTCACCCCATGCCGGGTGCCCCTGCGGGGCCGCCGGGCGCGCTGCGGGGGTGCGCGCCTCGGCGGCCACGGGCGGGCAGGACACAATGGCTGGGTAACCGCGGTCGACGGAGCGACGCCGATGGCGAACACGGCACGGCAGGCTGGGATTTGGAGGGGCGCATGTCTGATCTTCCCCGGAAGGCGGTAACCCGTACCGCCAAGTTGGCCGCGTTGCCCCTGGGCTTCGCCGGCCGGGCCACATGGGGGCTGGGCAAGCGGATCGGGGGCAAGTCCGCGGAGATCGTGGCGCGGGAGCTGCAGCAGCGCACGGCGGAGCAGTTGTTCCGTGTGCTGGGCGAGCTCAAGGGCGGTGCGATGAAGTTCGGGCAGGCGCTGTCCGTCTTCGAGTCGGCCCTTCCGGAGGAGGTGGCGGGCCCCTACCGGGCGGCGCTGACCAAGCTCCAGGAGGCGGCTCCGCCGATGCCGACCCGTACGGTCCACTCGGTCCTGGAGGAGCGGCTGGGTGATGAATGGCGGGAGCTGTTCCTGGAGTTCGAGGACAAGCCGTCGGCGGCGGCGTCGATCGGCCAGGTGCACCGGGCCGTGTGGCACGACGGGCGTGAGGTCGCGGTGAAGGTGCAGTACCCGGGGGCGGGTGAGGCGCTGTTGTCGGACCTGGCGCAGTTGGGCCGGTTCGCCCGGCTGCTGGGGCCGCTCATCCCCGGCATGGACATCAAGCCGTTGATCGCCGAGCTGCGGGACCGGGTGTCGGAGGAGCTGGACTACGCCCTGGAGGCGCAGGCGCAGCGGGAGCACGCCGAGGAGTTCGCGGACGATCCGGATGTGGTGGTGCCGGGCGTGGTGCACCAGTCCGACCAGGTGCTGGTGACCGAGTGGATCGACGGGATACCCCTGGCCGAGGTCATCGCGGACGGCACGCCGGAGCAGCGTGACCGGGCGGGGCAGTTGCTGGCGCGGTTCCTCTTCTCGGGGCCGGCCCGGACGGGGCTGCTGCACGCGGACCCGCACCCCGGGAACTTCCGGCTGCTGCCGGCCGGTGACGACGGGGAGGACGTGGCGGACTGGCGGCTCGGTGTGCTGGACTTCGGCACCGTGGACCGGCTGCCGGGCGGGCTGCCGGAGACCATCGGGACGTGTCTGCGGATGACCCTGGAGGGCGATGCCGAGGCGGTGTACGAGCTGCTCCGTGAGGAGGGGTTCGTCAAGGAGACCATCGACCTCGACCCGGACGCGGTGCTGGAGTACCTGCTGCCGATCATCGAGCCGGCTGAGGCGGACGAGTTCACCTTCACCCGTGGCTGGATACGCAGCCAGGCCGCCCGGATCGCCGATATCCGTTCTCCCGCCCACCAGTTGGGCAAGCAACTCAACCTGCCGCCCTCGTACCTGCTGATCCACCGGGTGACGTTGAGCACGATCGGGGTGCTGTGCCAGCTCAACGCGACGGTGCGGCTGCGGGAGGAACTCGAGTGGTGGCTGCCGGGCTTCCTGCCCGAAGGCGACGCGGACCCGGCCCCGGCGGAGGCTCACGTCTGACCGCCGCGGGGGTCTGACCGCCGGGGATCACCACCAGGCGGAGTCGAGTCTGCTCTCGATGGCTCTGAGGTGGGCCCGGGCACAGTCGTCGCAGAAGTAGAGGCGGCTGCCGTTCTCCACGGAGCAGGTCCAGGTCACCGGGAGGCTGTCGGCGGTCGCGCCGCAGCGGGAGCACACCACGCTCTGCGCTCCCGGCTGCGCGGGGGGAGAAGTCCGCTCGTTCACTACGAGACGATAACTCCGCCGGGCGGCTTGGGGCGGGCGCAACGCACCGCGGGGACCGGTCGTGACGGACCGGTCCCCGCGAGTGGAAATGAATCAGTGCCGGACGGGCACTAGTGCATGACGGCCATGGCCAGCGCACGGCGGGCGCGCAGGGACACGCGCTCGGCGCGCCGCTGCATACGCCGGGCGGCGACCAGGCGCATGGCCTGGCGTTCCGCGTCGGCTTCCCGCATGCGCTCGTGCATATGGGCACGGGCCAGGGCTTCTTGGATGAGTTGCATCTCACGGTTCCTGTTCTGACGCGAGGCGTTCGCGCCGATGGTGCTGACGGCTGGGGTCGCGGAGCCGGACGGCTCGCTGGCGGAAGAGGTCATCGGGGCCTGCTTCTGGGGATCGTGCGTGAGGGGGCGGTCGATGGTTCCGGCTCGGACGTTCATGCCGTGACCGGGTTCTTGCGCGGGCGGCCACGGGGCCGCTTGCGGGCGACGACCACGCCCTGGACGAAGAGCTCACCGCCCCAGACGCCCCACGGCTCGCGCCGCTCCTTGGCGCCCGCGAGGCAGGCCTCCATGAGCGGGCAGGTGCGGCAGAGCGACTTGGCGTACTCGACGTCGGCCGGCGACTCGGCGAAGAAGACCTCCGGGTCGTACGAACGGCACGGAACGGGTACGCCGAGGTTCTCGATGGCGTCGTCGAGCGCGGTGAGCGCGGTGAGGGGGGTCAAGGTGGGGTCCTCCGTGAGGCCGGGCGGGGGGATCGTTTCGGAAGGCGGTACGGACGGGGCGTGCGCTTCGAGTTGCACGGTTTCGTTTTCCTCGTCTGGTCGGTCCGGCCTGTTGGCCGGTGGGCTGGTACCGGGTTCTGCGTCGTCCCGAGGCCCCTTCGCTCCGTTCCGCCCGTTCGGGCAAAACAGAAGGGCCGCGGATCCCGGGTGGGGTTCCGCGGCCCTGAAGGCGCCGGCCTGATCCTGGATCAGGCTGGATCACTCCAGGGTTCGAGCCCACGGAAGGCCCACTTCGTGTGGTGCTGCTGCGTCTGCGTCTTGGTTTCGGCACCGGTCGCCGCAATGGCATAGGCCTGGGCCTCGCCTGCTGCTACTCCTGCTTCCAGTGCCTTGGTCGGTCGCTCATTGAGCTGCCGGACGGGAAGAGCCGCCAGGAGCATGGCGGGACGCACGGCCGCGAAGCCGGGCATACCGGTGCCGAACGCCGAGCCGGAGAGGCCGAGCGAGCAGGTGGAGACGACCGAGCGATCGGTCATTTTGGCGGTGGTGCTGACAAAGCTGGCGGAGCTGGTGGTGATGCTGATCACTGGAATCGCCTCCTCTCGGCGTCTCGGGGGGATCGGTCGGAACCGGTCCCGCGGATATTCGGATAAGTACAGCACGAAGACGGGGCTTCGGAGAAGCCGCCGTTTCCGTGGTTAAGAACCTATGGGGCTTGACGGGGCGGGCGCAAACTATTTTTTCGACGAGTTCCGATCAATCCTCCCCGTCCCCCTCCCCAGGGTCCTGACCTGCACAAATGGCCAGGACATCGACACCGAAGCGGTCGAGCTTCCGTACACCCACGCCGGAGATCCGAGCCAGCTCGCCGTCCGTGGCCGGCACGGCCTCGGCGATCGCCATCAGCGTCTTGTCGGTGAAGACGCAGTACGGGGGCTGCCCGAGTCGCCTCGCCTGGTCGGAGCGCCACTCGCGCAGCCGCTCGTACAGGGCCTCGTCCATGTCGGAGGGGCAGTCCTCGCAGCGCATCAGTTTCACGTCGCCCGCGTCGGTGAGCGTCGCCCCGCACACCCGGCACCGCACAGGTCCGCGCCGCCCGCGCCGGGCGCCGCCCGCCGCCGCGCCGCCGCCCCGCTCGACGCCCCCGCCGCCGCCCGCGGTGCGGGCACCCGGCGCGGTGGAGCCGGGGCGCAGCCCGGCCAGGAATCGGGTGGGCCGGCGCGAGGCGCGGCCGCCCGGGGAGCGGGCGAGCGCCCAGGACAGCGAGAGGTGGAGCCGGGCACGGGTGACACCCACGTACAGCAGGCGGCGCTCCTCCTCGACCTGCTCGTCGGTCTTGGCGTAGGTGATCGGCATCATGCCCTCGGTGAGACCCACCAGGAACACCGCGTCCCACTCCAGGCCCTTCGCCGAGTGCAGCGAGGCGAGGGTGACGCCCTGGACCGTCGGGGCGTGCTGGGCGGCGGCCCGCTCGTCGAGCTCCGCGACCAGGTCGCCCAGGGTGGCCCCGGGCCGCGCGCGGGCGAAGTCCTCAGCGAGCCGGACCAGTGCGGCCAGCGACTCCCAGCGGTCCCGGACCGCGCCGGAACCGGCCGGCGGCTCGGTCGTCCAGCCCTTGGTGGACAGCACGGCCCGCACCTGCGAGGGCAGGTCCTCGGCGTCGTCCAGCAGGGAGTCGTTGCCCCCGGCGCGGGCCGCGCCGCGCAGGGCGATGCCCGCTTCCCGTACCTCGGCGCGCTCGAAGAAGCGCTCGGCGCCGCGCAACTGGTAGGGCACGCCCGCGTCGGCGAGTGCCTGCTCGTAGACCTCCGACTGGGCGTTGATCCGGTACAGCACGGCGATCTCGCCGGCCGGGACGCCCGCCGCGATCAGGTCGCGGATGCGGCGGGCGGTGCCCTCGGCCTCGGCGGGTTCGTCGGCGTACTCGGTGTAGACCGGCTCGGGGCCGGGGTCCCGCTGGGAGATCAGCTCCAGGCGGTGCTCGGCGGCGCGGCCGCGGGCCTGGGCGAGCAGTCCGTTGGCCAGGTGGACGACCTGGGGCGTCGAGCGGTAGTCGCGGACCAGTTTGACCACGGTGGCGTTCGGGTGCCGGGTGCGGAAGTTCAGCAGGTGGTCGGGGGTGGCCCCGGTGAAGGAGTAGATCGTCTGGCTGGCGTCGCCCACGACGCACAGGCTGTCGCGGTCGCCGAGCCACAGGTCGAGGAGGCGCTGCTGGAGCGGCGAGACGTCCTGGTACTCGTCCACCACGAAGTGCTGGTACTGGCGGCGGATCTGGTCGGCGATGTCGTGGCGGTCCTGGAGGATGCCGACGGTCAGCAGCAGGACGTCCTCGAAATCGATGGTTCCGCGGTCCCGCTTGAGCTGCTCGTACATGGAATAGATCTGGCCAATTTCGGCGGGGTCGCGCGGGGCCTCACGGCTGGCCTTGGCGACCGCGGCCGGGTAGTCGGCGGGGACGGTCTGGGTGACCTTGGCCCACTCGATCTCGCCCGTGACGTCACGCAGCTCATTGCGGTCGAGCCGGACGCGGCAGCGGGCGGCCGCCTCGGCGACGAGCTGCACCTTGCGCTCCACCAGCCGGGGCAGTTCACCACCGACGGCTTTCGGCCAGAAGTACTGGAGCTGGCGGAGGGCTGCCGAGTGGAACGTACGCGCCTGGACACCGCCCGCGCCGAGCTGCCGCAGCCGGCCGCGCATCTCACCGGCGGCGCGGTTGGTGAAGGTGACGGCCAGCACACTGCTGGGCTGGAGTATGCCCGCGCGGACGCCGTACGCGATGCGGTGGGTGATCGCGCGCGTCTTGCCCGTGCCGGCGCCCGCCAGCACGCACACCGGACCGTGCAGGGCGGTCGCCACCTCACGCTGCTCCGGGTCCAGCCCGTCGAGCACCGCGTCGGCGTCCGGGGGCGCGGCCAGGAACTGGCTCGGGCCCGGGGCCTGCGGGAAGAGAGTGGAGTGCGTTGCTGCTGTCACCCTGCCATGCTGCCAGGTCGCCCGAGACGGACGGGACGGTTGTCCACAGGGCCGGACCCGTAGTCGTACTAATGGAGCCGACCGCGCGGAGTCGTACCCACCCGGGAATGGCGGCGGGGCCGCGTACGTTCTGCCTCCTGGTGCCACCGAGGCACTCACCCCCCGAAGCAACCCCGAGGAGCGCAGACGATGCAGGGCAGCCTGACGATGTACAGCACGACGTGGTGCGGCTACTGCCGGCGGCTGAAGAGCCAGATGGACCGTGAGGGCATCGCGTACACCGAGATCAACATCGAGCAGGACCCGGAGTCGGCCGCGTTCGTGGAGAAGGCCAACGGGGGCAACCAGACCGTCCCGACCGTGCTCTTCGCGGACGGGACGACCCTGACGAACCCCTCGCTGGCCCAGGTGAAGCAGAAGATCGGCGCCTGAGGCGGGCGCTGCGCGCTAGGCGACGTTCCCGGGCTTCGGCAGCGGCTTGCCGTACCAGAGCTCGATCAGCCGGGCCGCGATCGAGATTCCGTACGGGGGAAGGACCTCGCCGGACTCGAACGCGGCCCGCAGCTCTTCCCGGGAGAACCAGCGGGCCTCCTCGATCTCGTCGCCGTCCACGTTGATCTCCGAGGACGTGGCCCGCGCCATGAAGCCCAGCATCAGGCTCGACGGGAACGGCCACGGCTGGCTGGCGACGTACTCCACCTCGCCGACCGTCACCCCGGCCTCCTCGAAGACCTCCCTGGCCACCGACTGCTCGATCGACTCGCCCGGCTCCACGAACCCGGCCAGCGTCGAGAAGCGCCCCTCCGGCCAGTGGACCTGCCGGCCCAGCAGCGCGCGGTCCTTCTCGTCCGTCACCAGCATGATCACCGCCGGGTCGGTACGCGGGTAGTGCTCCGCCCCGCAGGCCGGGCAGCGGCGGATGTGGCCGGCGGCCGCGATCACCGTGCGCTCGCCGCAGCGGGAGCAGAAGCGGTGCAGCCGCTGCCAGTTCTCCAGCGCCACCGCGTGCACCATCAGCCCGGCGTCGCGCGGCGACAGCAGCAGGCCCGCCTCCCGGAGCCCGGCGGGCCGGGCGGACTGGTCCATGCGGCCCGGCAGGGAGTCCTTCTGGAGCGCGAAGTAGCTGACGCCCTCCGCGTCCGTCCCCAGGAAGTAGCGGTGGGTCTCGGTGAGCGGCGCCTCGAAGGCGGGGGTCATGACCAGCTCGGTGCGGCCGTCGGGGGTGTCGTCGATCAGGACCTGCCCGCCGGAGACCACGAACACCCGCGTCGTCGGGTGGCTCCATGCCGCGGCCAGCCACGCCTCGTCGAGACGGTGGTGGGCCGCGCGGTCGATGCCGCTCGGGGCGGTGAGACCGATCGGACGGTGCCCGGCCTCGTTACTGATGGTGCTCACTGGTGCTTCCAACTCCCCCGGTGGATGGGTTCGCCTGGGTGTCTGTTCAGTGGAGTGCGGCTTCGGCGGTGCGGCTTCAGCAGGGTGCTGGTTCGGCGGAACGGGCCTCGGCGGGTGCGGCCCGGCGGAGCGCGGTGGACAGGTCGCCCCACAGGTGGGCGGTCGCTTCCACGCCCTTGAGCAGGAGGTCCAGCTCGACCTTCTCGTTCGGCGCGTGCCAGCCGTCGGACGGTACGGAGACGCCCAGGAACAGCACCGGCGCGGCCAGTACGTCCTGGAGGTCGGCGGCCGGGCCCGAACCGCCCTCGCGGGTGAAGCGGATCTTCGCGCCGTCGAAGGCCCTGCTCATCGACCGTACGACGGACTGGAGCGCCGGGTGGTCGAGCGGCGTCAGGCAGGGGCGGGTCGGCGCACCGAAGGTGATCTTGTGGCGGATGCCGGCGGGGACGCGGGCGCCGACCCAGTCGCGTACGGCCGCCTCGATGGTGTGCGGGTCCTGGCCCGCGACCAGGCGGAACGACAACTTGACCTCGGCCGAGGACGGGATGATCGTCTTGCCGCCGGGGCCCTGGTAGCCGCCGCCGATGCCGTTGACCTCGGCGGTCGGGCGGGCCCAGACCCGCTCCAGGGTGGAGTAGCCGGCCTCGCCGAGCGTCCCGTGGGAGCCGGCGGTGGCCAGCCAGGACGCCTCGTCGAACGGCAGCTCGGCGATCAGCTCCCGCTCGGCGTCGGTCAGCTCCGCGACCCCGTCGTAGAAGCCTGGGATCGTCACCCGCTCGTTCTCGTCGTGCAGCGCGGCCACCAGGCGGGCGGCGACGGTGGCCGGGTTCGGCACGGCGCCGCCGAAGGAGCCGGAGTGGATGTCCTGGTCGGGCCCGTACAGCTCGATCTCGCAGTCGGCCACGCCCCGCATGCCGGTGCACACCGTGGGCGTCGTCTCCGACCACATGCCCGTGTCCGAGACGACCACCGCGTCGGCGGCGAGACGGGCACGGTGCCGCTCGACGAGGGCACGGAAATTCGGGGAGCCGGATTCCTCTTCACCCTCGACGAGGAGCTTGAGGTTGACGGCGGGGGCGGTGCGGCCGGTCAGCGCCAGGTGTGCGCGCACGCCCAGGGTGTGGAAGAAGACCTGTCCCTTGTCGTCGGCGGCACCGCGCGCGTGGAGCCGGTTTCCGCGGATCACCGGCTCGAAGGGGTCGGTGTCCCAGCCGTCCTCGCGGGCGGCGGGCTGGACGTCGTGGTGGCCGTAGACCAGGACCGTCGGCGCGCCCTCCTCGCCGGAGGGCCACTCGGCGAAGACGGCCGGGGCTCCGTCGGTCTCCCACACCTCGGCGACCGGGAAGCCGGTCTCCTTGAGCTTCGCCGCGAGCCACTCGGCACTGCGCCGCACGTCCGGGGCGTGGGCGGGCTGCGCCGACACGGACGGGATGCGCAGCCACTCGGTCAGGTCGTCGAGGAAGGCCGCGCGGTGCTGCGCTATGTACGTACGTACGGTCTGGACGGCGCTGTCCGGGGTGTCGCTCATGCCCTTGAGCCTATCCGGCGTCGGCGGTCGTCCCGTCCGCCGTCCCAAGGAGCAGGATGCGCTCGATCCCCTCACGTCCGGGGAGGTCGTCCGGGCGTACGACCTCACCCGTGCGTACGTAGACGAAGGCGGCCGTGACCGCGTCGAGCGGCAGCCCGTGCTGTTCGGCCCAGGCCAGCCGGTAGACCGCGAGCTGGAGGGGGTCGGCGGTGTGCGAGCGGTTGGTCTTCCAGTCGACGATCTCGTACGTACCGCTCTCGCGGTCGTGGTAGACGGCGTCGATGCGGCCACGGATCACCCGCCCGGCGAGTGCGAGCTGGAAGGGCGCCTCGACCCGGTACGGGGTGCGGTGGGCGTACGCGGTCCTCTCGAACGCCTCCTTCAGCGCGGCCAGGTCCCGCTCGTCGGCGATCTCCGGCTCGTCGCCGTACGCCTCCCCGCCCGGCAGCTCGTCCGGGCCCAGCATCGGCAGCGGCAGCTCCTCGAACCGGGCCTCCACCCACGCGTGGAACCGCGTCCCGCGCCGCGCGGCGGGCTGCGGCGGGCGCGGCATCGGGCGGGCCAGCTCCTGCGCGAAGCCGTCGGGGTCGGCGGCCAGCCGCAGCAGTTGCGAGGCGGACAGGGAGGGCGGGAGGAGCACGTCACGGGTGGTGGCGCGGGCGCGGAGCAGCTCGCCGGTGAGGGCGTCGAGGTCCCGGTCCCAGGAGGCGATGGCGCGGGCCTCCTCGGGGGTGAGGCGCTGAGCCGGGGCCCCGTCGCCGCGCCCGGGTACGTCCTGTCCGCGCCGGGGGGCGGGCACGGCCCCTCCGGGCTGCTCGGTCGCCCAGTCGTCCCACCCCGCGAGGTCATCGGCCGGGTACGGCTCGTCGGGGTCCTGCTCGTAGGGGTCTTGGTGGTGGGGCTCCGGGTGGTCCGGCTCCAGGAGGGGCGGGACGTCCCGGTGGGCCGGCTCCGGGTGGGAGGCCAGGTACTCCATGACCTTGTCGGCGGCCGCGCGGCGGTGGGCCAGGGAGGCGGGGTCCAGGGGGAGCGGCCAGGCGTGGTCGGCCGTGGACTCCCGGAGCATGGGGTTCTCGGCGTCGTCGGCCGGTTCGTCCGCCCAGGCCTCGATCTCGCCGTGGCCGGCCGCGCAGTGGTCGTACAGCGCGTGCAGGAACGGGGAGGGACCCCGAAGGCGCTTCTGGGAGGGCCCCCACCAGTGGGCCGAGCCGAGCAGGAGGCTGCGGGGGCGGGTGAAGGTCACGTACCCGAGGCGCAGCTCCTCGGTGTGCTGGTGGTCCTTCATGGCGTCCTTGAAGGACTTCAGGGACCTGGCGTCCCAGTCCTCGATCGCCGGGAGGGTCGGGGCGTCACCGCGCAGCACGTGCGGCAGGACCTGGGGCTGGGCGGTCCAGGACTCACGCGACCTGGTGCTGGGGAACTGCGCGGTCACCAGGCCCGGGACGGCGACGACGTCCCACTCCAGGCCCTTGGACTTGTGGGCGGTGAGGACCTTGACGGTGTTCTCGCCGCCCGGCAGGGCGTTGTCCAGGCCCTTCTCGTACTGCGCGGCCGTGCGCAGGAAGCCCAGGAAGGCGAGGAGCGTCGCCTCGCCGTCCAGGGAGGCGAAACCGGCCGCGATGTCGAGGAAGTTGGAGAGCGTCTCGCGGCGGCGGGCGGCGAGGGCGTGCGGCGAGGCGGACAGCTCGACCTCCAGGCCCGTGGTGGCCAGGATGCGGTGCAGGACGTCCATCAGGGGGTCGGCCAGGGACCGCCGCAGGTCGCGCAGCTCGGTGGCGAGGCGGGCGAACCGTACCCGCGCCTCGGCGGAGAACGGCAGGCCGTCGTCCTCACCGGCCGGCTCCAGGAAGGTGTCCAGGGCGTCGGCGAGCGAGATGACCTCGGAGGGGTCGACGCCCTCGACCGCCGCCGCCAGCCGCTCGTCGGGGTCCGTGTCGCCGTCGTCCCGGGAGCGGTGGACGAGGAGCCGCGCGCGGCGCCCCAGCAGCGCGAGGTCACGGGCGCCGATCCGCCAGCGCGGACCGGTGAGCAGCCGTACGAGGGAGGCGTTGGCGCCCGGGTCCTGGAGGACCTCGCACACCGCGACCAGGTCGGCGACCTCCGGGATGTGCAGCAGCCCGGACAGGCCCACCACCTCGACCGGGATGTCCCGCGCGACCAGGGCGGCCTGGATCTCGGGGAAGTCGGTCGCGGTACGGCACAGGACCGCGATGTCGCCGGGCTCCTTGCCCGTGCGCACGAGGTGGGCGATGGAGTCGGCCAGCCAGGCGATCTCCTCCGCCTGAGTCGGCAGCAGGGCGATCCGGACGGTGCCGTCGCGCTCCGCGCCGGGCGCCGGGCGCAGCGCCTCCACGCCCGCGTGCATGGCCCGCAACGGCTCGGCGAGGCCGTTGGCGAGGTCCAGGAGGCGGCCGCCGCTGCGGCGGTTCTCGCTGAGCGAGAAGCGGGTGGCGGGGGTGCCGTCCCCGTACGGGAAGTGCTCGGGGAAGTCGTCCAGGTTCGCGACGGACGCACCGCGCCAGCCGTAGATCGCCTGGCAGGGGTCGCCCACCGCCGTGACCGGGTGGCCGGTGCCCCCGCCGAAGAGGCCGGACAGCAGGAGCCGCTGCGCGACGGAGGTGTCCTGGTACTCGTCCAGGAGCACGACCCGGAATTCGTCGCGCAGGATCTCGCCCACCTCGGGGCGGGTGAGGGCCAGTTCGGCGGAGAGGGCGATCTGGTCGCCGAAGTCCAGCAGGTCCCGCTCCCGCTTGGCCGCGCGGTAGCGGATGACGAGGTCGGTGAGCTCGCGCCGGGCTGCGGCCGCCTCGGGGACCTTGCGGAGGTCGGCGTTGGTGAGGCGGGCGTCGGCGAGGGCGGCGAGGAGCTCGGCGTCGTGGCGGAGGAGGTCAGTGGGGCGTACGAGGTGCTCGGCGAGCTCCGCGTCGAGGGCGAGCAGGTCGCTGACGAGGGTGGGGAAGGACTTGGTCAGGGCGGGGTACGGGCCGGGCGCCTCGCGCAGCACGCGCGCGGCGAGCTGGTAGCGGGTGGCGTCGGCGAGGAGGCGGGCGGTGGGCTCCAGGCCGATGCGCAGGCCGTGGTCGGTCAGGAGCTGCCCGGCGAAGGCGTGGTAGGTGGAGATGCGCGGCTCGCCGGGCGGATTGTCCGGGTCGATGACGTCGGGGTCGGTCACCCCGGCCCGGACGAGCGCCGTGCGGACCCGCTCGGCGAGCTCGCCGGCCGCCTTGTTGGTGAACGTCAGGCCCAGGACCTGCTCGGGCGCGACCTGCCCGGTGCCGACCAGCCAGACCACCCGGGCGGCCATCACCGTCGTCTTGCCGGAACCGGCTCCGGCCACGATGACCTGCGGGGCGGGCGGCGCGGTGATGCAGGCCGTCTGCTCCGGGGTGAACGGGATGCCGAGGAGCTCCTTGAGCTGCTCGGGGTCGGTGAGGCGAGTGGTCACGGTCAATGAGGCTAACCGGCCCCACTGACAGGCCTCACTCGCAGTGATCACTCCACGATGTGGCGGCCCTCGGGGCGGGCGCTGCACGCGGCCTGGAAGGCACAGTGGTCGCAGTGCTTGCCGGTGGACGGGGTGAAGCGTTCGTCCAGGACCCGGCCGGCCGCGGTGGCGAGCAGGTCGCCGACCCACTCCCCGCTAAGCGGCTCCTGGGCCTGCACCTTGGGCAGCGCCTCGCCGCCCTCCTTCTTGGGCGCGGCCTGGCGGAGCTGGACGAGTTCGGCGCCTCCGGGCTCGGGGCGGCGGCCGTCGAAGACCTCGTCGACGGCGCCCTCGCGCACGGCGAGCTGGTAGACGGCGAGCTGCGGGTGGCGGGCGACCTCGTCCTTGGTGGGGGCGGACTTGCCGGTCTTGAAGTCGACCACGTACGCGCGGCCGTGCTCGTCGGCCTCGACGCGGTCCATGGAGCCCCGGATCCGCACCTGGTACTCCCCCGCTTCGAGGGTGACGTCGAAGTCGTGCTCGGTGGCTGCGGGGGCGCGGCCGCCACGGTCCATCACGTGCCAGCGCAGGAACCTCTCCAGCGCCACGCGTGCGTGCTCCTTCTCCTGGGCCGACTTCCAGGGGGCGTCGAAGGCGAGCGCGTCCCAGACGGAGTCCAGGCGCTCCATGAGGACGGCCAGGTCGGCGGGGGTGCGGCCGGAGGCCACCTCGTCGGCGAGGACGTGGACGACGTTGCCGAAGCCCTGGGCGGCGGTCGCGGGCGCGTCCGCCTTGACCTCGCGGCCCAGGAACCATTGCAGGGCGCAGGTGTTGGCGAGCTGGTCCAGGGCGCTGCCGGAGAGCGCGACGGGGCGGTCGCGGTCGCGGAGCGGGACGGTCGAGTGGGTCGGCTCGTACAGGCCCCACCAGCGGTAGGGGTGGGCGGCGGGCACGAGGGGCTGGCCCTCGTCGTCGGTGAGCGCGGCGAGCCGGGCCAGGCGCCGGGCGGCGGCGTCCCGCAGCGCCGGGGAGGCGTCGGGGTCGACGGTGGTGGCGCGCAGTTCGGCGACGAGCGCGGCCACGGCGAGGGGGCGGCGGGGGCGGCCGGTGACGTCCTTCGGCTCGACGCCGAGCTCGGTGAGGAACCGCGAGGGCTGGTCACCGTCGTCGGCGGGCGCCTTGACGGCGGTGACGACGAGCCGGTCGCGGGCGCGGGTGGCGGCCACGTAGAACAGGCGGCGCTCCTCGGCGAGCAGCGCGCCGGGGGTGAGCGGCTCGGCGAGGCCGTCGCGCCCGATGCGGTCGGCCTCCAGGAGGGAGCCGCGGCGGCGCAGGTCGGGCCAGAGTCCCTCCTGTACGCCGGCCACGACGACCAGGCTCCATTCGAGCCCCTTGGAGCGGTGGGCGGTCATGAGCCGTACGGCGTCGGGGCGCACGGGCCGCTTGGAGAGGGTGTCGGCGGCGATGTCGTGGGCGTCGAGCTCCTCCAGGAAGTTCAGGGCGCCGCGACCGCCGGTGCGCTCCTCGGCGCGGGCGGCCGTGTCGAACAGGGCGCACACGGCGTCGAGGTCGCGGTCGGCGTTGCGGCCCGCCGCGCCGCCCCGGAGCGCGGCCCGCTGGAGTCGGGCGGGCCAGGGCGTGCCGTTCCACAGCAGCCAGAGGGCCTCCTCGGCGGTGCCGCCGTTCGCGAGCAGCTCGCGCGTGTCCCGCAGCAGCGCCCCGAGCCGCTGGGCGCCACGGGCGTAGGAGGGCTCGTGCGTGACGAGCCGCTCGGGCTCGGCGAGGGCCCGGGCGAGCAGGACGTCGGAGGGCGGCGGCACCTTGTTGCCCCCGGCCCGCTCCTCGTCCCGCAGCGCCCGCCCGAGGCGGCGCAGATCGGCGGCGTCCATGCCGCCGAGGGGCGAGGTGAGCAGGCTGATCGCCGTCTCGGTGTCGAGCCACACGCCGGTACCCGCCGGGTCACTCTCCCGCTCGGCGGGGGCGCCGTCCCGCCCCTCCAGGGAGCCGTCAGCACCGTGCGACGGCTCGGCGAAGCCGCCGGACCGGGCGTCCCCGGCCCCGGCGTCTTGGGTACCGGCACCGTCACACGGCTCGGCGGCCACCGCCCCGGCGCCCTCGGCAGCCGCCTCCCCCGCCCCCTCGGCGGCACCCGGCCCCGGCCCACCCGGCCCGCCCGGCCCGCCCCGCCCGCCCCGCCCGGCGCCCGGCCCTTCCGGAGCACCGGCCGGAGCCCCATCGCCGACCGGAGCCGTATCACCGGCCGGAGCCGTATCACCGGCCGTGGCCGTATCACCGGGCCTGGCACCATCGCCGGCCCGAGCCGCACCCTCGACCAGGGCCGCCGCACCCTCGACCGGGGCCGCCGCACCGTCGTCGAACGGCGTCGCCGCCGCACGCAACGCGGTCAGCAGCGGGGCCACCGCCGGTTCGTGGCGCAGCGGGACGTCGTTGCCGTCGACCTCGACCGGCACGCCCGCCGAGGTCAGGGCGCGGCGCAGGGTCGGGATGGTGCGGCCGCCCGCGCGGACCAGGACCGCCATGTCGTTCCAGGGCACGCCGTCCTCCAGGTGGGCGCGCCTGAGGATGTCCGCGATGTTGTCGAGCTCCGTGGAGGGGGTCGGGAAGGTGTACGCCTCGACGCGGCCGCCGTCCCGTACCGCCGCCAGGTCCCGGTGCGCCCTCGCCTTGTCGGCGGGCAGGCGTGGCAGCGGCATCCGGGTGGTCAGCAGGCGGGTGGCGGACAGCAGGGCGGCGCCCGAGCGGCGCGAGGTGGTCAGGACGGCGACCGGCGCGGGCGTGCCGTCCGCGCGGCGGAAGGTGCCGGGGAAGTCCAGGATCCCGTTGACGTCCGCGCCCCGGAAGGCGTAGATCGACTGGTCCGGGTCGCCGAACGCGTACAGCGTCCGCCCGCCGCCCGCCAGCGCCCGCAGCAGCCGGACCTGCGCCGGGTCGGTGTCCTGGTACTCGTCGACGAACACCGCGTCGTAGCCGGGCAGGGTCGCCGAACCGGCCAGCAGCACCGCCCGGTGGACCAGCTCCGCGTAGTCGAGCACGCCCTGCATGTCGAGCACGTCCAGGTACTCGGCGAGGAACTCGGCCGCCGCCGACCAGTCGCGCCGCCCGGTGCGCGCCGCGAAGTCCGCCAGGGCGCGCGGGCCCAGGCCCAGCTCGCGCGAGCGGGCGAGCACGGCCCGTACCTCGTCGGCGAAGCCGCGCGTGGTCAGGCAGGCCCGCAGTTCGTTGGGCCAGTGGATACGGGCCAGGCCCTCGCGCTCCAGGTCGAGCTGGCCGGCCAGCAGTTCGCGGACGGCCAGGTCCTGTTCGGGGCCGGAGAGCA
The DNA here is from genome assembly GCF_055570965.1 of Streptomyces sp. NPDC031064. Taxonomy (NCBI): domain Bacteria; kingdom Bacillati; phylum Actinomycetota; class Actinomycetes; order Kitasatosporales; family Streptomycetaceae; genus Streptomyces; species Streptomyces sp. NPDC031064. Next base: position 269,227 of record NZ_JBVIGF010000002.1, on the reverse strand, counting down.
GCCGCAGTGGTTCCGAGAAGAGATCCGCGTCCTGGTGGGCGCGGATCAGCGCGTAACAAAAGGAGTGGAACGTGGTGGCCTGGGGGGCGCGCGTCCCGCCGATCCGCGCCGCCATCCGGTCGCGCAGCTCCACGGCGGCCTTGCGGCTGAAGGTGAGGACCAGGATCCGTTCCGGGTCGGTGCCGCCGGCGATCCGGGCGGCGACCGCCTCCACCAGCGTCGTCGTCTTGCCGGTGCCCGGCCCGGCCAGAACCAGCAGCGGACCGCCGGGATGGTCAACCACAGCACGCTGCGATGCGTCCAGGAGAGGGGGGTTCACGGGGGCCGGCGGGGTACGCACCAGTCGGTACGCGCCCGGGGTCCGCCCGCGAGACGGCGTACGCCCGGTGGTAATCGAGGAGGAGCTCACGTGGATCGCCGGTCCTGGTGGGTGTGCTGGTGCTGAGGATGCTGGGTGGGTGCGGTGAGCACGCTACGCGGAACGACGCTACGCGTACTCCCCACGGTCGTGACGGCCGTTCCCACCATGCCCGCCGCGCCGCCGCATGGCCGAAGCTGTCACCTGTGAGCCATCGCACTCGCGCCGCCGTCGGAGGCACCCGTGCCGTCCCAGCGCGCCCGGCGCATGTCGAGCCGCGGCAGATGGTCCTCGGCGTGCCGCGTCGCCTCGCGCAACGGCGTGCCCTCCTCCCGGTAGTGGCCCAGGGCGCGCAGCTCGTGGCCCGGCAGGAGCCGCCCGTCGGCCCGCACCACCCGCCACCACGGCACCGCGCCCCCGTAGAGCGCCATGACGCGCCCGACCTGGCGCGGCCCTCCCTCACCGAGCCACTCCGCGACGTCCCCGTACGTCATCACCCGGCCGGGCGGGATGAGCTCGGCGACGTCCAGCACCCGTTCCGCGTACTCCGGAAGCTCCTCGGCAGTCACCCGGTCCATCCTGCACCACGCCACCGACAACGCGGGCAATGCACCCTGATGGCCCCCGGCACGGCCCGGTCATGCCACCATCTTCCGGGCGGTGACCGGTGATACGAGATCAACAAGACACAGACGCGGCGAAGGGGCAGGATGTGCGGCCTCCCGAAGTGGCGACCACTTCGGGGCCTCCTGAGACGATGGAGAAGAATCAGACGAAGGAGACGGTGTGCGTGAACGCGGAGAGCCGCATCGACCGCGTCTCCGGTGACGAGCCGCTTCTCGCCGCACGCGTGCACCGGCCGTCCGACCTGCTGCGCCTGCTCATCGGCATCCTCGCGATCGGTGTCGTCATCGCCATCGCCGCCTTCGCCCACGCCACCACCACCGGCCTGGAGGAGGACATCAGCAAGGGGACCGGTCAGGCCCCCGACGTCTTCGTCAAGGTCGCCGGTCTCGTCTCCAGCATCGCCGTCCTCCTCGTCCCCGTCGCCTTCGCGATCGAGCGGCTGATCAAGCGTGACGGGCTGCGCATCGCGGACGGCGTCCTCGCCGCCGTACTGGCGCACGGCGTCACCCTCGCCACCGACCTGTGGGTCGCCAGGGCCGCGCCCGGCACGATCCAGGAGGCGCTGACACAGCCGCAGCCGGGCGGCGGCCTCTCCGATCCGGTCCATGGATACCTCGCCCCCGTCATCGCCTATATGACGGCCGTGGGGATGGCCCGCAGGCCGCGCTGGCGGGTGTCACTGTGGGTGGTGCTGCTGCTCGACGCGTTCGCGATGCTGGTCGCCGACTACACCACGCCCTTCTCGATCATCCTGACCATCCTGATCGGCTGGACCGTCGCCTACGGCACGCTCTACGCGGTCGGCTCCCCCAATGTCCGGCCCACCGGCCAGACGCTGATGGCCGGGCTGCGGCACGTCGGCTTCCGCCCGGTCACGGCGATGCGCGCCGAGGACCTCACCGACCTGGCCGAACAGGGCGACCGGGGCCGGCGCTACCTGGTGACGCTGGAGGAGGGCCCACCGCTCGACGTCACGGTCGTCGACCGGGAGCAGCAGGCCCAGGGCTTCTTCTACCGGGCATGGCGCCGGCTGACGCTGCGGGGCATCACCACCCGCCGCTCCATCCAGTCCCTGCGCCAGGCGCTGGAGCAGGAGGCGCTGCTGGCGTACGCGGCGATCGCCGCCGGCGCCAACGCCCCCAAGCTGATCGCCACCTCCGAGCTGGGCCCGGACGCCGTGATGCTGGTGTACGAGCACCTCGGTGGCCGTTCGCTGGACGCGCTGGACGACAAGGAGATCACCGACGAGGTCGTGCGGGGTGCCTGGCAGCAGGTGAAGGCGCTCCAGTCGCGGCGTATCGCGCACCGCAGGCTGACCGGCGACGCCCTTCTGGTGGATCGTTCCGGCAAAGTGATCATCACGGACTTGCGGGGCGGCGAGATCGCGGCGGGTGACCTGGTGCTGCGGATGGACATCGCCCAGCTCCTCACCACCCTGGGGCTGCGCGTCGGCGCGGAGCGGGCGGTCGCCGCCGCCGTGGACGCCCTCGGCCCGGACCGGGTCGCGGACTGCCTGCCGCTGCTCCAGCCGATCGCCCTGAGCCGGTCGACCCGCGCCACCCTGCGCAAGCTGGGCAAGGAGCGGGCCCAGCGGGAGCGGGAGGCGGTGCTGGCCGCTTCGGAGGCGGCCAAGCACGCCCGCCTGGAGGGCCACGCCGACAAGAGCGAGGAGGAGAGGCGAGCCGACCGCAAGGCGGTACGCGCCGAGAAGCAGGCCGAGAAGCGCGCCCTTGAGGAGGCCCTGGAGGAGGCGCGTGAGGAGGACCTGCTGGTGCAGATCCGGGAGCAGGTCCTGCGCATCCGCCCCCAGGCGCCGGTGGAGCCGGCCCGGCTGGAGCGCATCAGGCCCCGCACCCTCATCAGCATCATCGCGGGCGCCATCGCCGTGTACTTCCTGATCTCCCAGATCTCGAAGGCGTCGCTGTCCGTGTCCACGTTCGCCGAGGCGGACTGGGCGTGGGTCGCGGCGGCGCTGCTGTTCTCCGCGCTCAGTTACGTCGCGGCCGCGATGAGCCTGCTGGGCTTCGTTCCCGAGCGGGTGTCGTTCGGGCGGACGGTGATCGCCCAGGTGGCGGGGTCGTTCGTGAAGATCGTCGCCCCGCCGGCGGTGGGCGGTGTGGCGCTCAACACGCGGTTCCTCCAGCGTTCGGGGGTCCGGCCGGGTCTGGCGGTAGCCAGTGTGGGCGCCTCGCAGTTGTTCGGCCTCGGGGCGCACATCCTGCTGCTGCTGGCCTTCGGCTACCTGACGGGGACGGAGAAGACGCAGGACTTCACACCGTCCAGGACCGTGATCGCGGGCCTTCTGACGGTGGCCGTACTGGTGCTGGTCGTCACGGCCATCCCGGGCCTCCGCAAGTTCGTCGTGACCCGGCTGCGCACGCTGTTCGCGGGCGTGGTGCCGCGCATGCTCGACGTGTTGCAGCGACCCACGAAGCTGCTCACCGGCATCGGCGGGATACTGCTGCTGACCGGCGCGTTCGTCCTCTGTCTCGACGCGTCGATCCGGGCCTTCTCCGGTGGCGCACAGCCGCTGAGTTACGCGAGCCTCGCCGTGGTGTTCCTCGCGGGCAACGCCCTGGGGTCGGCCGCGCCCACGCCGGGCGGTGTCGGGGCGGTGGAGACGACCCTGACGCTGGGCCTCGTGGCGGTGGGCGGCCTGCCCACGGAGGTGGCGGCGCCGGCCGTGCTGCTCTACCGGCTGATGACGCTGTGGCTTCCGGTGCTGCCGGGGTGGTTCTCGTTCAACTTCCTGACGCGGAAGGGCGCCCTTTAGCGACCGGCCGCCCGGCGACCCGGTCACGGGCCGGAAGGGCGCCCTTTAGCGACCGGCCGCCGGGCGACCGGTCACGGCGGTCATCCGGCCACCCGCATGGACCTCGTCAGGGGCGCCGGACGGGACCCCGACGCACCATGGGTCCATGACCACCCGCGCCGCCCGGCCCGCTGCCACCCGCACTCGACGGCGTGCCGCCGCACGCGCCACCGGGCCCGGCACCGGGGCGGCCACGCGCTCCGCCGCCGTGCTCGCCGCAGCGACCGCCACCGTACTGATGGCCGCCGGCTGCTCGGACAACGGCGACCGGGACGGCCGCGACCCGGCCCGGCCCACGGAGCTGGCCACCCAGAAGCTGACCTGGGACACGTGCCCGGCCCCGTCCCTCCAGGAGGGCACGGGCACCGCCCCGTCCCCGCTGCCGGGCGGGACCAAGTGGGAGTGCTCCTTCATGCAGGCGCCGCTCGACTACGCGGACCCCGGCGGGGAGACGATCGAACTGGCCCTCATCCGGGCGCGGGCGACCGACCCGGCGAAACGTATCGGCTCCCTCGTCTTCAACTTCGGCGGTCCCGGCGGCTCCGGCATCACCGCCCTGCCCTCCTTCGCCAAGGACTACGAGTCGCTGCGCAGCCGCTACGACCTGGTCAGCTTCGACCCGCGCGGGGTCGGCCGCAGCGAGGGCGTGGAGTGCCAGGACGACCCGGAGCTGGACGCCTTCTTCGCACTCGACTCCACGCCCGACGACGCGCGTGAGGAGGAGGCCTACCAGGAGGGCCTGAAGCAGTTCGCCGACGCCTGCGAGGAGAACTCCGGCGACACCCTCCCGCACGTCGGCACCGCCAACGCGGCCCGCGACATGGACCTGATGCGCCAGGTCCTCGGCGACGCCAAGCTGCACTACTTCGGCATCTCCTACGGCACCGAACTCGGCGGCGTCTACGCCCATCTCTTCCCCAGGAACGTCGGCCGTGCCGTCTTCGACGCCGTCGTCGACCCCACCGGCGGCGCGGAGGACGGCGCGCTCGGCCAGGCCAGGGGCTTCCAGCTCGCGCTGAACAACTTCGCCGAGGACTGCGTCCGGCGCGGCGACGCGTGCAAACTGCCGGGCGGCAACGTCAAGGAGATCGAGAACTTCATCACCGACCTGCTGGCCAGGCTCGACAAGAAGCCCGTCCAGGGCCTCGGCGAGCGGAAACTCACCCAGTCCCAGGCCACCAACGGCATCGCCCAGGCCCTGTACTCCAAGCGGTACTGGTCCTACCTGGAACAGGGCCTCGACGAGGCGGACGGCGGCGACGGCGGCCTGCTCCTCGCCCTGTCGGACGCCATGAACGGCCGTGACCAGAGCGGCGAGTACAACAACCTCCAGGCCGCGAACGCCGCCATCAACTGCGTCGACGACAAGGCGCGGTTCTCCGTGGGGCAGGCCAAGGCGAAGCTCCCCGAGTTCCGCGAGGCGTCCCCGGTCTTCGGCGACTTCCTCGGCTGGGGCCTGATCACCTGCAACCACTGGCCGGTTCCCGGCACCTGGGAGCACCCCGACGTCAGCGCCCCGGGCTCGGCGCCCATCCTGGTGATCGGCAACACCGGCGACCCGGCGACCCCGTACGCGGGCGCCCGGGCGATGGCCGCCGCACTGGGCAAGGGCGTCGGCGTGGAGCTGACGTACGAGGGCCAGGGGCACGGCGCCTACAACAGCGGCGACGCGTGCGTGAAGCGCACGGTGGACGCCTACCTGCTGGACGGCAGGGTCCCGAAGTCGGGGACCGTCTGCCCGTAGCGCTGTCGGTGACCCGGCCTAGGATGGCCGTTCGGCACAGGAGTTTGGGGGACACATGTCCATGCGGGTACGGGCCGGAGCCCTGGCGGTCGCCGCGGCCCTGGCGGCCGGGCTGGTCACCGGTTGTGACAGCGGCGGCGAAACGGACACCGGCAGCGGCCCGAGCGGCACCCCGCGGAGCGACCCGATGGCCTCCCTGCCCGCCGCTCTCACCAACCAGAAGCTCGACTGGCGCGCCTGCGAGGCGCCCAAGGGCGGCGAGAAGCCCGACCCGCAGTGGCGCTGCGCCGGCGTGAAGGTGCCCCTCGACTACGGCAAGCCGGACGGCGAGACGATCTCCATCGCGCTGATCCGCAAGGAGGCCCGCGACCGGGACCGCCGCATCGGCTCCCTGCTGTTCAACTTCGGCGGCCCGGGCGCCTCCGGGGTGACCGCCATGCCGCGCATGGCCGGGGAGTTTCACGAGCTGGGCGCCCGCTACGACCTGGTCGGATTCGACCCGCGCGGGGTCGCCCGGAGCTCCGGGGTGGTGTGCCGCGACAGCAAGGAGCAGGCCGCCTCCCTGGCGCGGGTCGACCTCACCCCGGACACGCCCGCCGAAGAGGCCGCCTTCATGAAGGAAGGCGCCGACTTCGGCGCCGGCTGCGCCGAACGGTCCGGCAAGGTCATCGCCCACGTCACCACGAGCAACACCGCACGGGACCTGGACCTCGTCCGGCATGTGCTCGGCGACGGGAAGCTCAACTACATGGGCTTCTCCTACGGCACCCAACTGGGCGGCACGTACGCCCACTTGTTCCCGCGCAACGTCGGCCGGACCGTCCTGGACGCGGTCGTCGACCCCACGGCGGACAGCGCTGGCCACGCCCGCAACCAGGCCATCGGCTTCCAGCGGGCGCTGAACAACTACTTCGCGTCCACCGGCGAGGGCGCCGCGGCGGGCAACGCGCGCGTGACGACGCTGCTGAAGCGACTGGACCGTGAACCGCTGTCCACCGCCGACGGCCGCGAGCTCACACAGAGCCTCGCGCTCACCGGCATCGCCGCGACGCTGTACTCGGAAGAGACGTGGCCCTATCTCACCAAGAGCCTTGAGGAGGCGGAGTCGGGCCGGGGTGACGCCCTGCTGCGACTCGCCGACATCTACAACGACCGGGCGCCGGACGGCACCTACGGCACGCAGGCGCATTCGCAGCGCGCCATCTCGTGCGCCGACAGCAGCAGCCGGCCGACGGTGGCCGAGGCCAAGGCGCTGCTGCCGGAGTTCCGGAGGATATCGCCGGTCTTCGCCGAGTTCATGGCCTGGGACACGGCCGGCTGGTGCGCCGACTGGCCCGTGAAGGGCGAGAGCGCCACACCGGAGGCGAGCGCCCCGGGTTCGGCTCCGATCCTGGTCGTGGGCACCACGGGCGACTCGGCGACGCCCTACGAGGGCGCCAGGAAGATGGCGGACGAGCTCGGTGCGGGCGTCGGCGTCCTCCTCACCTACAAGGGCGAGGGGCACGGCGCGTACAGCAGCGGCAACGCGTGCGTGCAGGGCACGGTGAACGACTACCTGCTGGACGGCAAGGTCCCGGCGAGCGGCAAGACCTGCTCCTGAGCGCCCCCGGACAGCGTGAGGGCCGGACCCGCACCGGGTCCGGCCCCACTGGCGAACGCGCGGTCTAGTAGACCGGCTTCTCCGGCTCGATCTGGTTGACCCAGCCGATGACGCCGCCGCCGACGTGCACGGCGTCCGCGAAGCCCGCGGACTTCAGCACGGCGAGGACTTCCGCACTGCGGACACCCGTCTTGCAATGCAGGACGATCTTCTTGTCCTGCGGGAGGTCCTGGAGGGCGGTGCCCATCAGGAACTCGTTCTTCGGGATCAGGCGGGCGCCGGGGATCGAGACGATCTCGTACTCGTTCTTCTCGCGGACGTCGATGATGTCGATGTTCTCGCCCTCGTCGATCCACTCCTTGAGCTGCTTGGGAGTGATCGTCGAGCCGGCCGCCGCCTCCTGGGCCTCCTCCGACACGACGCCGCAGAAGGCCTCGTAGTCGATGAGCTCGGTGACGGTCGGGTTCTCGCCGCAGACCGCGCAGTTGGGGTCCTTGCGGACCTTGACCTGGCGGTACTGCATCTCCAGGGCGTCGTAGATCATCAGGCGGCCGACCAGCGGGTCGCCCACGCCGGCCAGGACCTTGATCGCCTCGGTGACCTGGATGGAACCGATGGACGCGCACAGCACGCCCAGCACGCCGCCCTCGGCGCAGGAGGGGACCATGCCCGGCGGCGGGGGCTCCGGGTACAGGCAGCGGTAGCAGGGGCCGTACTCGGACCAGAAGACCGAGGCCTGGCCGTCGAAGCGGTAGATCGAGCCCCACACGTACGGCTTGTTCAGCAGCACGCACGCGTCGTTGACCAGGTAGCGCGTGGCGAAGTTGTCCGTGCCGTCGACGATCAGGTCGTACTGGCTGAAGATGTCCATCACGTTGTCGGCCTCGAGCCGCTCCTCGTGAAGGATCACGTTCACGTACGGGTTGATGCCGAGCACGCTGTCGCGCGCCGACTCGGCCTTGGAGCGGCCGATGTCGGACTGGCTGTGGATGATCTGCCGCTGGAGGTTCGACTCGTCGACCTCGTCGAACTCCACGATGCCGAGCGTGCCCACGCCGGCCGCGGCCAGGTACATCAGGGCGGGCGAGCCCAGGCCACCGGCGCCCACACAGAGCACCTTGGCGTTCTTGAGCCGCTTCTGCCCGTCCATCCCGACATCGGGGATGATCAGGTGGCGGGAGTACCTGCGGACCTCGTCTACGGTGAGCTCGGCAGCCGGCTCGACCAGGGGTGGCAGCGACACGGGGACTCCGTTGGTCGGTAGTCAGTACGGTTGTTCTTCCGTAACACTGCCACGGCCCTCCTCATTCCGAGACACCCGGTCCGATCTGCGAGACGATTTCGTCCCAGTAGCCGGGCAGAGCCGCGAATGGATCATTTTGTCCGGTGCGGTCGGCGGTCCGGTCGGTGAAGAAGATCGTCCCGGCGCCCTGCCAGCGGGCGATCCGCATCGCCTCGTCGAGATGGGTGCGCGGCACCCCGTGGACGAGGTGCGCGAACCGTTCCGGCGGGTGGTCGGCCGTCCACTCCGGCGCCTGTGACCAGCGGTACTCCGCCCACGGCCCGCAGAACGTCACGAGCTGGTCGGCGATCTCCGCGTACCCGGGATACGGATGGGAGCCGTGCCCCAGCACCAGGTGCCCGCCGTCGCCGCCCTCCAGGACCACCTCCAGCGTGGCCGTCGTACGCCGTACGGCGGCCAGGTCCGCCCGGTCCGTGGGACACCGGTCCAGCAGGTAGCCGTCCACCAGGTACCAGTCGAGGTAGCGGTGCGCGTCGGAGACGATCTCGCCGAACGGGCGCGAGCCGTGGCGCAGGTCGAGGTGGCCCAGCACCCGGACGCCCGCGTTGCGCAGCTTTCCGGCCGCCTCCAGGCAGTGCGGGTCGGGCCGGGCCCCGGGGCCGTCCGCGACATTGAGGACGGCCCAGTGCAGCGGCGTACCCGGGCGGGTCAGCTCCGCCCACTCCACGGGGGCGAGCAGGGGGTGGGCGTAGCCGGGGACGCCGAATCCGAGCCGTTCGGCACCGGTCGCGGAGAGCCCCGTGTCCGTGCTGATCAGATGCGGCATGCGGCCTCCATCCAGATGTCGGCCAGCGACTCCTCCAGGTTGATGCGGGGCCGCCAGCCGAGCCGGTCGCGCGCGGTGCGCACATCGGCCTGCTGCCAACTGCCGCAGCCGTCGGGGTACGGGTAGGGCGTGGCGGACAGGTGGTCCGGGGCGCTGTCACCGCGCTGGGCACCGATGGACGCCATGGAGCCCATCGACGACAGGGACGGCCTGGCCGGCGGCCCGTCCAGCTCGTGCAGGGCGCCCGTGTACCCGGCGACCCGCGCCAGGACGGCGGCCGCGTCGCGGAGCCGTACCGCACGGCCCGTGCCGATGTTGACGATGCCCTGCGCCGCCGAGAGCGAGGCGGCGTGCACGGCGCGCGCCACGTCGCGTACGTCCACGAAGTCGCGCTGCACGCCGAGACTGCCGAGCTTGAGCTCGCCGTCGCCGGTCTGCATGGCGCGCCGCATGGCCTCCGCGAGCCGGCCCAGCGGCGACCCGGCGGGGGTGCCGGGCCCGACCGGCGAGAAGACCCGCAGGACGACCGCGTCCAGGCCGGAGCCGAGGACCAGCTCGGTGGCCGCCAGTTTGGACACGCCGTACGGGCCGCCGGGGCGCGGCACCGCGTCCTCGGCGGTCGACGAGCCGGGCTGCGAGGGCCCGTACTCGGAGGCGCAGCCGACCTGGACCATGCGCGCCCCGCAGCCGCTGCGGCGCAGCGCCTCGCAGACGGTCGCGACGGCGACGGTGTTGTGCCGGGTCAGCTCGCGGGCGCCGCCACGGGTGGTGCCCGCGCAGTTGATCACGACACCGGGGTGGACGGCGTCCAGGAACCGGGTCAGCGCGCCGGGGCTTCCGCCGGCGAGGTCGAACCGTACGTCGGCGTCGTCGCCACGCCCGAGGGCGGTCAGGTGGACCGCCGGGTCGGCGAGGAGCCGGTCGGCGACGAACCGGCCGAGGAAGCCGTTGGCACCGAGCAGCAGCACCCTCATCGCGCGCCCCCTTCGCGCCGAGTGGCCGTTGCGGGGGTTTGGGGGGTCATGTCGGTTGTCTCCTTGTGCTGATGAGCTGGTGAGCTGGTGAAGGGTGTACGCGGGTACGGTCCGGCTCTCAGGTGGCCGGTTCAGGTGGCGGTGGCGGTACCGCCGGCATGGGCGGAGGCGCGGGCCAGTACGGCGGTGGCGTGCGCCAGCAGGGCGAGGCCGGCCGCGCCGCACACGAGCGTGGGCACGGCCGCGGAACCCCAGGCGTCGACGACCGCCTCGACGGGGCGGGCGAGCCGGTCGCACCCCGGCAGGCGGCCCGCGAGGACCGACGCCAGGGCGAGCGCCTCGGCGGCGGCCGCGCCGAGGAGCCCGGCGGCCGCGGCCCCCGGGAAGCCGTGGACGGCGAGCAGCCGGGCGAGGAACAGCAGGGTGCCGAGGGCCAGGGCGCCGCCGCTGAGGGAGCCGTCGTCGAGGGCGGCGCCCACGAGCGTGAGCAGTCCGGTGAGGGCGGCCGTGTGGAGCGCGACGACCCCGAGGAGCAGCGGGCGGGTGCCGGAGGCGAACTCGGCCAGGCCCCGGCTGCCGGCGAGCCCGCACCGGGCCCGTACGGCGAAGAGGTGGGCGCACCAGGCCGCGGGGGCGACGGCGAGGGCGAGGCCGAGCAGTGGCGCGGGCTCCGTGGGCCAGGGCCCGTCCGGGCCGCCGGCGATGAGCTGGTCCAGCAGGCCGTCGCCGCACACGGCGTACGCGAGCAGAAAGCCGGTCCACGCACGCGTGCCCGGTGCCGTGCGCCCGGCGACGCGCAGAGGGCCGCGCCGGAGGCAGACGGTGAGCGCCACGGCCAGCCCGGCCGCGCCGGCCGCGCCGACGGCCGCCCGCAGCGGCCCGCCGGTCAGGGCGAGGCCGACCACGGTGAGGGCGCCGACGGCTCCGGGCAGCAGGTACGGCAGGGCGGCCCGGCCGGTCCACGCGGAGTCGGGGTCGGGCGCGGCGGCGGTGCGGTGCGGCGCGTTGTCGTCACCGCGCGGCACGCGCGCGTACAGCTCCTCGGCGAGCGAGAACACGTCCCGGTGCCGGAACCGGGCGGCGGTCCGGTCGGTGAGCCCGTGGGCCTCCAGACCGGCGGCGATCTCCAGCGGGTCGACCGCCCGCTCGCACAGCTCCCGGTGGCGGTGCAGCAACGCCTTCACCGGATCGCCCGGCCTCCGCCGGACGCCTCCGGGACGGCCACCGCCCGGAAGGTCGCTGCCCGCGAGGCCACCAGCCGGAAGGTCACCGCCGGGCCCGGGAGTGGACTGCTCGGCAGCGGACGGCCCGGGAGTGGGCTGCTCGGCAGCGGGCTGTCCGAGCGCGGACCGTCCGGGAGCGGGCCGTCCGAGCGCGGGCTCGGACAGGACGGCCTCCGCGCGGCTGGCCCAGGCGGCCTGGCCGGGGGCCGGCCTCCCGCCGTGGGGGCGGCCGCCCGACATGGGTGTGCCTCCCTCAGACATGGCCGTCCGTCCTCCCCGCGCCCGCGACGGCGCCCGTACAAGCGCCCACACCCGTACGAGCGCCCCCGCCCGTGCTCCCGCCCGTCGGCCGTGGTGCGGTGGCCCAGGCCGGGGTGGTCGCGCCGCCCGAGCGGCGTCCGGTCCAGTGGCCGGGCACATACGTCTCGGCCGGGTGCGCGAACGGCAGCGGCTCGCCGTCCGCGCCGATGGCGTCCGCGTCGCGGTGCACGGGCGTGTGGGAGATGAGCTCCAGGTAAATGCCGTGAAATGCCGCGATGTTCTGCTCCACCGTGAACAGTTCGAGTGCGCGGGCGCGTGCGGCGGCGCCCAGCCGTTCGCGCCGCGCCGGGTCGCGCAACAGCGCCAGGCACGCGTCGGCGAGCGCCCGCGGATTGCGCGGGGGCACGACCAGTCCCGTACCGCCGATGACCTCCACGACCGCCCCCACGTCCGTCGAGACGGTGGCGCGTCCGCAGAGCATGGCTTCGACCAGGCTGACCGGGAAGCCCTCGACCACGCTGGACAGGACGACCACGCCGGCCCCGGCATACGTCTCGGTGAGGGAGGGGGCACCGGGGCCGCCGAGGTCCTCGAAGGAGACGGGGTTGTCGCCCACGGCGTGCGCGTCGGTGGCCTCGTCGGGGAAGAGTTGGGCGGCCAGGGCCTCGCCGTGCGCGCGGTAGGTGGCGGACTCGGCGTCGCGGCCGGGCGCGGAAACGATCCTGAGCCGGGCCGCCGGCACCTGCCTCCGTACCTCGGCGAAGGCGTGCAGCAGACCGACGAGGTCCTTCGCGGGCTCGATCCGCCCGACCCAGACCAGCGTGTACGGATCGCCGCCGTCGCCGCTCTCGCCCACCGCGGCGAACCGCTCGGCCTCCATGCCCGGGTAAACGGTCCGCAGCCTGGCCCGATCGGCGCCGCACCTCTCCTGCCAGCGGCGGGCGTGGGTGTTGCCCGGCGTGATGACGGAGGCCTGCCGGTACACCTCGGCGGCCAGGCAGTTGTGGAAGGCGGCGAGCAGGGCGCGCACGGGAGTGCTCAGCCGCGCGTCGGCGGCCGCGAGGTAGTGCGCGCGCAGGTGTACGCCGTACTCCGTGACCAGCAGCGGAACGCCGAAGAAGCGTTTGGCCACCAGTCCGGGGAGGGCCGCGGTTCCACCGGACGCAGCATGGCAGAGGTCGACCGCGCCCAGCCCGTCCTCGCCGTACCAGTCCGGCGACAGGGGGCGCAGGGCGCGCTCCAGCGAGTCGGCGAGGGCGAGGTGGTCGAGGACGGTGGCGCCGTGCACGCTCCGGCGTGCGCCGCGCGTGCGGCAGGCGGACTCCAGGACGCGGACGGCGGCCTCGGACCGGAGGGCGGCGTGGAGGCCGCCGTACTCCCGGCCGAGCTCGGCCAGCCCGTACAGCCCTTCCGCGAAGCTCTCGGCGGCGGCGTCGCGCGGGCCGCACAGGGCGGTGGCGAGCTCCGTGAAGCAAGCGGTGAAGCGCCGGCGCTCACGCCTGCCGTACGCGCGCCCGCCACGCCCCTCGTCCCCGGGAGCCCACAGCGGAGCCGTGCGGACGCGCCGCACCTGGGGTGGGAGCGGGACCCAGCCGGCGTCCTCCTGCCGGGCGCTCCGGCTCAGCGCGTAGACGTCGAATTCGTGCTGCGCGAGCCCGCGCACGAGCCGGTCGCACCAGAGCCTGGACTCACCCGTGGCATACGGGTAGCCACCGTCGGTGAGCAGTCCGATCCGCACGAGTACACCCCCGATCTCCCTTGTGTGCGGCCACCGTTGGTCCGGCGACTCACAGCGGGAAGAACGTAAGCGGATATGCCGGTGGCGCGATGGACGGTTGTCCGTTGCGCCACCGGAAGGGGTGAATGCTCGTAACTTTCCTGCACCCGTAGCGTTTCGACGCGCTAGGGGCGGCTACAGGCCACTACAGGTGAATTCGCCCGATCAACCGCCGGGGTACACCCAGGGGTTGGGGCGGCACTTGATGCCCTCGACCTCCAGCGACTTGGTCTGCTGCTGCATCACCGGCGCGAGCGCGCCCGGGGTACGGCAGGTCACGTGGTTGTGCCCCAGCCGGTGGCCGACCTCGTGGTTGATCAGCATCTGCCGGTACGGCAGCATCGCGTTGACGCCGTAGGTCTCCGAGCCCTGCGCCCACCGGTAGGCGTTGATCATCACGCGGTCGGTGGCGGCGGAGTCGCACGAGACGTTGTCGACGGTCGTGTCCAGCCCGGACTTGGCGCACCAGACACCGGTGGTCCCCGGGCTCGCCAGGGTGATCACGAACTGCGGTTCGCCGCTGGAGATCCGCTCGAACGTCATGGCACCGCCGTGCGCCCAGCTCCGGTCGTCGTTCAGGGTCTCCTGGACGGCCCGTGCGAACAGCTCGGCGTCGAGCCCGAGCCCCTTCTCGACGTCGATGCGGTACCGCACCTTGTTGCCCTTGCCGGGCGCCGGGTCGGTGCCGGGTACGACCTCGAACTCGCCGGACCCCTTCAGCTTCGGGTCCAGCGGGAACCGCTTGGCCATGAGCTGCGCGTACGTCGGCGGGGCGGCCGGCCGCGCGGCCTCCCGCGGGGCGCCGCGCTCGTCGGAACGGTCCGAGCGGGACCCGCCGCCGGGCTCGGGCACGCGCCCCGCGGCCTCGCCCGGCGGGCGGGAGGCGGAGCCGTCCGGCCCGGCACCGGTGACCTGCCCGGCCACGACGACGGCGAGGACGGTGGTGACGGCGGCGGCCGCGATGCCGGTGAACGTGCGCCCCAGGCCGCCGCCGCGCGCCTTGCGGGCCTCTTCGCCGTTCTCTCCCCGGTCCTCCTCCGACCGGGGCTCACCGGGCTCGCCGGCCGGCGTCTCGGGCGGGGTGCGGTCGAAGGCATCGACGAATTCGCGCCGTGGGCCGGGTATCCGGGCGCCGGCGCCCAGCCCGGTCGCGGGGGCACCGGGCGCGGGAGCTCCGGTCGCGGGAGCTCCGGGCGGGGCCGGCCGCGAGGCGGGTACGCCGCGCCAGTCGCCGTACCGGCCGGGCTCGCCCCAGCCGCCGCCGGGCTCGTGCTGCTCGGGGTGGCCGCCCCGTACCTGCTGCTGTGCGTTCTGGTGCTGCGGCTGGTGCTGCTGGTGCTGCTGTGTGCTCGGGTGCTGCGGCTGGTGCTGATGCTGCTGGTGGTGGTGCGGTTCGGGGGGCGCCGCGGGTTTGCGCCGGCGTCCGGTACCGGGACGCGCCCCCTCGCGTACCGCGCCCGTGCCCTGTTCGGAGCCCTTAGGTGCGGGGCCTTTGCGGCTATGTCGTCCCACGGCCCCGGATCAGCTCCCGTCTTCGTGGTCGGTGGCGTCGATCAGTTCCCGTACGGCCCGGGCGACCGTCTCGGGGTACTCCATCATCGCGACGTGCCCCGCGTCCGGAAGCGCCAGCAGCCGCGAGTCGCGGAACGCCGCCGCCGCCTTGCGCGCCATCCGGAACGAGACGAGCTGGTCACGCCCGCCGTACACCAGCAGCGTCGGCGCGAGCACCCGCTCCGCCTGCCGCCACAGCCCGTGCTGGCCGCCCAGCGTGTACGCGTCCACTATGCCGCGCGACGAACGGGCCATCGCGTCCCAGAAGTACGGCAGCCTCAGGCGCCGTTCCATCTCCTCCACGGCGTTGCGGAAGCCCTCGTCGGTGACCCGCCCGGGGTCCCCGTAACAGAGCGCGAGCACGCCCCGCACCCGCTGCTCCGCCGTCCAGTCCCGGGTGAGCCGGGTGAACAGGGAGGCGACGCCGGGCAGCGCGAGCAGCGCCGTGGGCCAGGCGCCGCGCTGGGCGCGCAGCTCGGGCAGCGCGGGCGAGATCAGCGTCAGCGTGCGGACGAGATCGGGGCGGACGGCCGCGACGCGGGTGGCGACGGCGCCGCCCAGCGAGTTCCCGATGAGGTGGACGGGCCCGCGGGCGCCGGCGTCCAGCAGCCGGATGACCGCGCGGGCGTGCGCGGTCACGGAGTAGTTGCCGTCGTCGGGCGGCGGGGAGTCGCCGAAACCGGGGAGGTCGACCGCCTCGCCGTCCACGATGTCCTCGAGCAGCGGCATCAGGGCCGACCAGTTCTGGGAGGAGCCGCCGAGCCCGTGCACGTACAGAGCGGGGGGCAGCCCGGTGCGCTCCGACGGCCGGTAGCGCACGTTCAGCGTCAGCCCGGGCAGCGTCACGGAGCGCAGCCGCTCCCCCGCCGCGACCCGTACGGCGCTCACGCGCGGCCCCGCCGCGGTGGCGGCGACGGATTCCGGCAGCTCGGTCGAAGACATGCGGCAATGTTACGAGACGATCACGCGGGCACCGATGTGTTCGCCGTCACAGATCGCATAGCGCCGGAAGGGGGTACCTCCTAGGCTCATACATGAGGGCAGTTCGCCCAGGCCCCCGCCCGCCATGTGAACCGAGACATGTGAACCGAGACATGTGAACCCGCCGCGTGAAGCCGTGTGAAAGGGAGCCCATGACCGTCGACCCGACCGACCCGGAGACCTTCGAAGGCAACGACAACGGCACGACGACCGCCGCGTTCGGCGAGGAGACGCCCGAGGCGGACGCCGCCGAGCAGCACACGGAGGTGCGACCGCACGCCGACGAGCCGCTGACCCGCATCGATCCGGCCGTGGCGAACCCCGCCGACGCCGCCGAACAGGCCCGTGTGGTGGACCTCGACGAGGACGACTACCGCTGATTTGATCCGTTTAACGTTGAATCTCCGGCTACCAGAGGCGTCCGGTACGTGAAATTCTGCGCTCGCACCGCGCACAGCCGGGTTACCCAAAAGTACGATGGCGGGCGCGGCGCACAGCGCGCAAGGATCGATTTTGGGAGGCGGCGTGACAGCCATCGAGCAGACAGAGGCGGCGCGCCCGCGGGGCACGCGCCTGCCGCGCCGAGCCCGACGCAACCAGCTCCTGGGCGCGGCCCAGGAAGTGTTTGTCGCACAGGGGTACCACTCGGCCGCGATGGACGACATCGCGGAGCGCGCGGGCGTCAGCAAGCCCGTCCTCTACCAGCACTTCCCCGGGAAGCTGGAGCTGTACCTGGCCCTGCTGGACCAGCACTGCGAGTCGCTGCTCCAAGCCGTGCGCACCGCGCTCGCCTCCACCACGGAGAACAAGCTGCGCGTGGCGGCCACCATGGACGCCTACTTCGCGTACGTGGAGGACGAGGGCGGCGCCTTCCGCCTCGTCTTCGAGTCGGACCTGACCAACGAGCCGGCGGTGCGCGAGCGCGTCGAGCGGGTCTCGCTCCAGTGCGCGGAGGCGATCTCCGAGGTCATCGCCGAGGACACGGGGCTGTCCAAGGACGAGTCGATGCTGCTGGCCGTGGGCCTGGGCGGCGTCTCGCAGGTGGTCGCGCGGTACTGGCTGTCCAGCGAGTCGTCGATCCCGCGCGACAAGGCGGTGCAGTTGCTGACGTCGCTGGCGTGGCGGGGCATCGCCGGCTTCCCGCTGCACGGCTCCGATTCCCACTGATGATCCGTGTCGTCTCTCCGGGCTAATGTGTGCAGCGTACGGCGCGGCTGACCGCGCAACGCTGACCGTTCGGAGGGACATAGCCGTGGAGGTCAAGATCGGCGTGCAGCACGCGCCCCGGGAGATCGCTCTGGAGAGCGGGCAGTCCGCCGAGGAGGTGGAGCGCGCGGTGACCGAGGCACTGGCCGGCAAGACGCAGTTGCTCAGCCTGACGGACGACAAGGGCCGCAAGGTCCTGGTGCCGACCGACCGGATCGCCTACGTGGAGATCGGCGAGCCGACCAAGCCGCGGGTGGGCTTCGGGGCGCTCTGAGCAGTACGGCGGTACGACGTGAAAGGCCCGGCGGGGGTGACCCGCCGGGCCTTTCACGCGTCCCAGGAGGTTCCAGGAGCAGGATTGCGTTTCGTGCGCATCGGGTAGTACGGGCTGTGACCGTTTTGCCCGCCCCGCCGTCCGCGAGGTGATCCAGTGTTCTGGGAAGCTTTCGGCTCCGTCGTGCTCGGACTCGCACTGTCCTGGGCGGCCGCCCACCGGCTGACCGACCGGCTCCCGTCACGCCGCGTGGTACTCGGCGCGGGTGTGCTGGGCGCGCTGTTCGGCGCGCTGATCACCCACGCGGCGCTCGGCCCCGGCCACGCGCTGGGCACCCTGCTGGGCGCGGTCGCGGTCACGGCCGTCGTGCTCTCGCTCCTGCTGCGGCCCACTCGCCGCCTACGCCGCTCGGCGGCGACGTAACCGTCGGCTCCGCGCCCCGAGGGGCGCAGACGGCCGGCGGGACGTGGCCGCCCCCGGCGAGGGGGCGGCAGCCCCGTCAGGCGGCCAGGCCCAGGGCGGCCATGCGCTTGGTGTGGGCCTTGGTGATGCGGGAGAACATCTCGCCCACCGCCGCCAGGTCGAAGCCGTCCGCCACACCGCCGACGAGCATCGTGGAGAGCGCGTCGCGCTCCGCCACCACCCGCTGGGCCTGGGACAGGGCCTCACCCATCAGGCGGCGTGCCCACAGCGCGAGGCGGCCGCCCACCCGGGGGTCGGCCTCGATCGCGGCGCGCACCTTCTCGACGGCGAAGTTGCCGTGGCCGGTGTCGTCCAGCACCGCCAGCACCAGCGCGCGGGTGTCGGAGTCCAGCCGGACGGCGACCTCCCGGTAGAAGTCGCTGGCGATCGAGTCGCCGACGTACGCCTTGACCAGGCCCTCCAGCCAGTCGGACGGCGCGGTCTGGCGGTGGAAGTCGTCCAGCGCCTTGGCGAACGGCTCCATCGCGGCCGTCGGCTCCGCGTCGATCGCCGTCAGCCGGTCCCGAAGCCGCTCGAAGTGGTGGAACTCGGCCGACGCCATCTTCGCCAGCTCCGCCTTGTCGGCGAGCGTCGGCGCCAGCTTCGCGTCCTCGGCCAGCCGCTCGAAGGCCGCCAGCTCTCCGTACGCGAGCGCGCCGAGCAGGTCCACGACCGCGGCGCGGTACTGGGGCTCGGCGGAGGCACCGGCCCAGTCGAGGGCGGCGATCCCGGTCGGTTCTTCGGCGGCGGGGGCGGAAGCAGCGGAAGCGGCGGCGTTGTCAGGCGTCTCCATGAAGCGCACAATAGCCCGCTCGGCGCGCCGCCGAAGGCCCTGGTCATCCACTGTGACCTCCCCCTCCTTATGAATCGTCCCAACACACCTGCGCGGATCCGGGGTACAGTGGTAATGCGCCTGCTGAGTATTCAGTCATGTTCGTATGTACTCGGCGGGCCATCTCATGAATGAGGATGCCCGGTCGGTGGCCCGATCGGCTCCGACCCGACAGCCCTCCGTGCGATGAGCCGCACATGAGGGGCCCCTCAGCGGTATGACGCTCGAGCGACGGCAGTGGTCCCGCGCCACCCGGCAGCGGTCTTGACGACCGGCGGCCGGCCGTAACCGGCACGGTACGACCCCCAGCGTTCGCCTCATGCCGCGTCTCACAGAAGAGGCAGCACCCTGACTACGACTTTCCGAGAGCTCGGGATCCTTCCCGAGACCGCCGAGGCCCTCGAAGCCGTCGGCATCACGTCCCCCTTTCCCATCCAGGAGATGACCCTTCCGGTCGCGCTCTCCGGCACCGACGTCATCGGCCAGGCCAAGACCGGCACCGGCAAGACCCTCGGGTTCGGCCTGCCGCTGCTGGAGCGCGTCACCGTCCCCGCCGACGTCGAGGCGGGCCGGGCGAAGCCCGAGCAGCTCACGGACGCCCCGCAGGCGCTCGTGGTGGTCCCCACCCGCGAGCTGTGCACCCAGGTCACCAACGACCTGCTCACCGCCGGCAAGGTCCGTAACGTCCGCGTCCTCGCGATCTACGGCGGCCGCGCGTACGAGCCCCAGGTCGAGGCCCTCAAGAAGGGCGTCGACGTGATCGTCGGCACCCCGGGCCGTCTCCTCGACCTCGCCGGCCAGCGCAAGCTCGACCTGTCCAAGGTCAAGGCGCTCGTCCTCGACGAGGCCGACGAGATGCTCGACCTGGGCTTCCTGCCCGACGTCGAGAAGATCATCAACATGCTTCCGGCGAAGCGCCAGACCATGCTGTTCTCGGCGACCATGCCGGGCGCCGTCATCGGTCTGGCCCGCCGCTACATGTCGCAGCCCACGCACATCCGCGCCACCGCGCCGGACGACGAGGGCGCGACCGTCGCGAACATCGCGCAGTACGTGTACCGCGCGCACTCCATGGACAAGCCCGAGATGGTCTCGCGCATCCTCCAGGCCAACGGCCGCGGGCTCGCGATGATCTTCTGCCGTACGAAGCGGACGGCGGCCGACATCGCCGAGCAGCTCGAACGGCGCGGCTTCGCCTCCGGCGCGGTCCACGGCGACCTCGGCCAGGGCGCCCGCGAGCAGGCGCTGCGCGCCTTCCGCAACGGCAAGGTCGACGTCCTCGTCTGCACCGACGTCGCGGCGCGGGGCATCGACGTCGAGGGCGTCACGCACGTGATCAACTACCAGTCGCCCGAGGACGAGAAGACCTTCCTCCACCGCGTGGGCCGCACGGGCCGCGCGGGCAAGAAGGGCATCGCCGTCACGCTGGTCGACTGGGACGACATCCCGCGCTGGCAGCTCATCAACAAGGCGCTGGGCCTGGACTTCAACGACCCGGTCGAGACGTACTCGACGTCCCCGCACCTGTACGCGGACCTGGACATCCCCGAGGGCACGAAGGGCATCCTGCCGCGTGCCGAGCGGACCCGTGCCGGTCTGGACGCGGAAGAGGTCGAGGACCTCGGCGAGACGGGCGGCCGTGGGTCGCGCGGCCGGCGCCCGGAGCGTACGGAGCGCTCGGAGGAGCGCCCGGCGCGCACGCGTACGCCGCGCCAGCGCCGCCGCACGCGGAGCGGCGCCCCCGTGGCCGCCGAGCCGGAGACCGCAGCGGCTCCTTCGGCGCCCGAGGTCCCCGAGGCCGAGGAGGCCCCGGCGACCCGTACGCCGCGCCGCCGCCGTACCCGTACCCGCGCGGGCGCCCCCGCGGCGGAGGCCGTGGCCACCGCCCCGGTCACGCCGGCCGCCGACGCCCCGGCCACCGAGCCGGAGCCCGAGGCCAAGCCGCGCCGCCGCACCCGCAAGGCCGCCGAGCCGGTCGCGGAGGCCACCCAGGCCCCCGTCGCCGCCCCGGTCACCGAGGCCGAGCCGGAGGCCAAGCCCCGCCGCCGCACCCGCAAGGCCGCGGCCGCCCCGGAAGCGGCCGTGGAAGCGACCGCCGAGCCGGAGGCCAAGCCGCGTCGCCGTACCCGCAAGGCCGCCGAGCCGGTCGCAGAGGCCGCCGAGGCCCCCGTCGCCACCCCGGCCGCCGAGGCCGAGCCGGAGGCCAAGCCCCGTCGCCGTACCCGCAAGGCCGCCGAGCCGGTCGCGGAGGCCGCCGAGGCCCCCGTCGCCGCCCCGGCCGCCGAGGCCGAGCCGGAGGCCAAGCCCCGTCGCCGCACCCGCAAGGTCGCGGCCGCCCCGGAGGCGGGCGCGGAGGCGGAGGCCAAGCCCCGTCGGCGCCGGACGACGAAGGCCGTGGCGGCCGCCCAGCCGGAGAGCTGACCGGGCGACCGCCACGCCCGAGCCGCACCAGGCACACGAGCGACGGCCCCACCCCTTCCCGGGGCGGGGCCGTCGCCGTATCCGCGTCCGGCGGCCGGGTCCCGATAGCCTCGTCCCATGAGCCGCCCGCCCACGTTCACCCCGCCCCCCTGCGCCCGTGCCCGCACCCTCCGCACGTCCCGTGGTGACTTCGCCGTGCTGGACGCGGCGCCCGCCGCCGGTACGGAACCGAAGGGGACGGCCCTCCTGCTGCCCGGGTACACCGGCTCCAAGGAGGACTTCATCGCCATGCTCCAGCCGCTCGCCGACGCCGGCTACCGGACCGTCGCCGTCGACGGCCGCGGGCAGTACGAGACCACCGGCCCCGACGACCAACAGGCCTACGAGCAGGAGGAGTTGGCGCGCGACGCGCTGGCCCAGGCGGCGGCGCTCGACAGCGGCCGGGTCCACCTGCTCGGCCACTCCCTCGGCGGCCAGATCGCCCGCGCGGCCGTCCTGCTCGACGCGGCGCCCTTCGCCACGCTCACGCTGATGTCGTCCGGTCCCGCCCAGGTCGCACCCGCCCAGCAGGAGAAGATCAAGCTGCTGAGCGACGCGCTCGCGGTGATGACGATGGGTCAGGTGTGGCAGGCCATGCGCGCCCTGGACCCGCCGGAGGACGCCGACGAGGCGGGCAGCAACCGCGAGGACCTCCGCCGCCGCTGGCTGCTGCACAACCCCGCGCAGCTCCTGGCCACCGGCCGCCGGCTGACCGTCGAGCCGGACCGGGTCGACGAACTGGCCGCGCTGCGCCCGCCGATGCCCGTCCACGTGATCTCGGGCGTGCGGGACGACACGTGGCCGGTGCCGCTGCTCGACGCGATGGCGGACCGGCTGGGCGCGCACCGCACGCGTATCGAGGGCGCCGAGCACTCGCCGAACACCGACCGCCCGGTGGAGACCGCCGTGGCCGTGGCCCGGTTCTGGGACGACCGCGAGAGCCGTCAGAACCGCGACTGAAGGTGCTGCCAGAAGCCGTCCCGCAGCGACCGCCGCAGCACTGCGTGCCCGCGCAGGGACCGGCTCAGCACCTTCTCCGCCTCGATGAGCAGGTCCTGGTCCACCGGTCCGGGCAGGTAGGGGTGGCCGGGCAGCAGCTCGGCCATCGCGGCCTGGCCCCGTTCCGCCAGCCACGTCTCCGCGATCCGGGCGCCCACGAAGCGCACCTCGTCGCGTGACGGCGGCGGCTCGCCCTCGCTCTCGTACGTCGTCACCGGCCGCCGGGTGACGTAGGGGCGGCAGAAGTCGAGGTCGAAGGTGCGGGCGCTGTCGACCTCCCAGAGGAGGGGCTCGGCCTGGTTGCGGCCGTCGGCCGCCTCGATGCCCCAGAGGTGGACCCGGGCCCCGTACCCCTGGGCCGCCTCGACCGCCGAGACGAGGTCCTCGTCGCCGCCGACCAGCGCCGCGTCGCTGATGGCGCGGTGGCGGGCCAGCGACTCCAGGTCGGTGCGGATGAGGGAGTCGACGCCCTTCTGCTGGTTGCTGGCGTTGAGGTTGCCGAGCCGGACCTTGACGTCGGGCAGCTCGGCGATGGCCTGCTGCTCGGGGGTGTGGATACGGCGCCGGGCGCCGTCGTACCAGTAGAGGCGCAGCAGCCGGCTGTCCGCGAAGATCGTGCGGGCCGTGTCGATGAAGGCCTCGATGAGCCCTTCGGCGTCCAGGTCGAAGGAGCGCCGATCCTCGGTGCCCGCGACAAGCAACCCGGCCGCAGCATGGACGTAACCGGCGTCGACGAAGATGGCGTGCGTCGAGGGAGTCTTGGCGACCTCGGCCAGCATCCGCTGGAGGAGCTCATTGGTGCGCTCCAGGCGGGCGCCGAGTTCGCTGAGGGTGGGAGCGGGGGGCTCCGGACGGTGGTTCATACGGGGCTCATTGTCCGACGCCTCGGCCCCGGCCGCCACCACCCCACCGAGCAATACTTAGGCGCTCAAAAAATTTCTTTAGCGTAGGGAATGTTTGCCCCCTACATGACGTTGGCACTCATACGGAAACACAGTTCTCCAGCAGGAGGATCAACTCAGGACGAAGGGAGAAGCCCGTGCGCTTCGAGATTCTGCGACTCGACGACGTCGACGGCACGCCCGTGGACAGCACCGTCGTGGACGCCGCCTCCGTCAACAGGATCGTGCAGCAGGCCGCCTCGATCGGCCAGCGCATCTGGATCCGCCCGGCCGGGACCACGGCCTCATAAGAAGCACGACGCTCTGACACCGCGCCCCCGCGCGGACTCCGGCGGCCTGGAGCAGCCGGAATCCGTCCGGGGGCGCAGTGATGTCTCAGGCGCCCTGGATGACCTGGGTGACGCCGTTGATGATCTGCTGCACCGCGATCGCCGACAGCATCATTCCGGCGAGCCGGGTCACGAGCACCACGCCGCCGTCCTTGATGACCCGGATGATCAGCAGCGAGTACCGCATGGTCAGCCACAGCACGATGTGCATGGCGACGATCGCCGCCCAGACGGAGATCTGCCCGCCGACGCCCTCCGCGTGCTGCACGGCGAGGATCACCGACACGATCGCGCCGGGACCGGCCAGCAGCGGCATGCCCAGCGGTACGAGCGCGACGTTGACGTCCTTGGTCTGCTTGGGCTCGTCGGTCTTGCCGGTCAGCAGGTCGAGCGCGATGAGCAGCAGGAGCAGCCCGCCCGCGATCATCAGCGCGGGCACGGAGACGTGCAGGTACGCCAGGATCTGCTGGCCCAGGATGCCGAAGACGGTGATCACGCCGAAGGCGACCGCGACGGCCTGCCAGGCCATCCGGCGCTGGACCTTGGTGGCCCGGCCGGAGGTCAGGGCGAGGAAGATCGGGGTGATCCCAGGGGGATCCATGATGACAAAAAGGGTGAGGAAGAGGGAGCCGAAGACGGCGACGTCGAACACAGTGAGGCCTTGCGGGAGGAGGGTCGTACAGAGAGGTGCGGGGGTACGGGGCTACGGGCGGCGCGCTCCCCCGGAGCTACGCCTGGGCGGGGCCCCCGGTGCCCGGCACCGGGAACGCGCCGGTCGCGCGGCGGGTGATCTCGCCGTAGATCTCGGGGTCCGTGGTGTGGTCGCCGAGGCGGCAGGTCTTGCGGGTGCCGTGGTAGTCGCTGGAACCGGTGGCCAGCAGGGAGAGGTCGGCGGCGAGCCCGCGCAGCCTGGCGCGCGTCGGCTCGTCGTGGTCCATGTGGTCGATCTCGATGCCGTCGAGGCCGTACGCGGCGAGTTCGGCGATGACCGACTCGGGCACCGTGCGGCCGCGCTTGGCGGCACCGGGGTGCGCGAAGACGGTGACACCGCCGGCCGCCTTGACGAGACGGATCGCGGTGAAGGGGTCGAGCTCGTGCTTCTCGACGTACGCCCGGCCGCCGTCGGCGAGCCACTCGGGCGTGAAGGCGCCGGAAACGTCGGCCACGACGCCGAGCCGCACGAGCGCCTCGGCGATGTGCGGCCGGCCGACGGACCCGTCGCCGGCGATGGCGGCGACCTGCTCCCAGCTCACCGGGACGCCGAGCTGCTGGAGCTTGCCGACCATGGCGCGGGCGCGCGGCACGCGGTCGTCGCGCACCAGCTCGCGCTCGCGGGCCAGCTCGGGCTCCTCCGGGTCGAAGAGGTACGCGAGCATGTGCACGCCGATGCCGTCGATCCGGCAGGAGAGCTCGGCGCCCGTGACGAGCGTGAGGCCTTCGGGGAGCGCGGCGATCGCCTCGGCGTGGCCGCGCGTGGTGTCGTGGTCGGTCAGCGCGACGACGTCGAGCCCGGCCGCCGCGGCGCCGCGCACGAGCTCGGCGGGGGTGTCCGTACCGTCGGAAGCCGTGGAGTGGGTGTGCAGGTCGATGCGCACGACGCGTGACTCCGGGGCTCGGGACGGACAGGGGACCGCTCCAGGATACCGGCCGCGCCCCCGTCCCCACGCCGTCAGTCCAGCAGCCTCGGGCTCAGCGCGCCGCACGGGAGCAGCTCCACCTCCGAGCCGGCCTCCCTCAGGTCGGTCAGGACGAGTTCGTCGTACATCAGCAGCCCCGACTTCTCGGGCCAGACGATGGCCCACAGCCACAGCCCGCGCGCCTCGCCCGCGAAGACCGCCCGGTCCTCGGGGGCGTCACTGACGTGCCAGAGGGGGGTGGGCCGCCCGGCCGCGAGCACCTTGGCCTGCGGGCGGTTGCCGGTGCACATGTGGGGGCCGGGATCGGGGCCGTCGATCCCGGCGTACCGCGCGCCCAGGCCGACGCCCGGCTCCTCGGCGATCAGCAGCAGCTCGCCCACGCCGCCGAGGGGGGCGGGGCCCGAGCAGGCGACGACGGTGGCCCGGCCGCCGCTGCGGTCGTCGCCCGCGTAGGCGACCCCGGTGAACAGCCAGCCCACGGGCAGCGGCCAGGGCATCCAGACGGGGACCTCGGCCCGGTGCGTGACGACGCCGAGCGCTTCGACGCTGGGCGGGATCACGGGCTGGAGCGGTTGCACGGCGCCGTGCACGTCGCACTGCCAGGAGTCGGAAAAGAGACCGGGCGCCCGGACCCGGCCTCCGCACTTCGGGCAACTGGGTTCGCCCCTCATAGCGTTCAACGGTCCTCCCCGGCCGTCGCCTCGTCAAGGACGATCACCCGTCCGGTGTGCCGCTCACCCTTCCAATTTTTGATGCATCTTGCATCCATTAGACCGTCTAACTTATTGTGTGTATATAGCAACTACTTGCCGGGTGCCGACGCGCCGGCACGGAAAGGAGCGGAGATGCGGCAGAAGGATCCGTTCGACGAAGGGGCCACCGGCATCCTGCGGCAGCCCAGGGCCGTCTGGGCGACGGCAGGCGCCTCCGTCGTCGCCTTCATGGGCATCGGACTGGTGGACCCGATCCTGCCGTCCATCGCCCAGGGCCTGCACGCGACCCCCAGCCAGGTGTCGCTGCTGTTCACCTCGTACTTCCTGATCACCGCCGTCGCGATGCTGATCACCGGTTTCGTCTCCAGCCGCATCGGCGGCCGCAGGACGCTCCTCGGCGGACTCGCGCTGGTCATCGTCTTCGCCGCCCTCTCCGGTACGTCGGGCTCGGTCGGCGAGCTGGTGGGCTTCCGGGCCGGCTGGGGGCTCGGCAACGCCCTGTTCGTCTCCACCTCCCTCGCCGTGATCGTCGGCGCGGCGGCCGGCGGCAGCGCGGCCGCGATCCTGCTGTACGAGTCGGCACTCGGTCTCGGCATGGCCTGCGGACCGCTCGTCGGGGCCGTCCTGGGCGACGCGAGCTGGCGCTATCCGTTCTTCGGCACCGCCGCGCTGATGGCGATCGGCTTCCTGTGCATCGCCGCCTTCCTGCGCGAACAGCCGAAGCCCGCGCGCAAGACGTCCCTACTCGACCCGCTCAGGGCACTCGGCCACGGCGGGCTGGCGTCCGCCGCCGCCTCCGCCTTCTTCTACAACTACGCGTTCTTCACGGTGCTCGCCTTCACACCGTTCGTGCTCGACATGACGCCCTACAGGTCCGGCGCGGTGTTCTTCGCCTGGGGCGTGCTGCTCGCGGTGTTCTCCGTGCTGGTGGCGCCGCGCCTCCAGGAGCGGTTCGGGTCGCTGAGGGTGCTCGGCGGCTCGCTCGTGCTGCTCGCCGCCGACGTCGTCGTCCTCGGGTTCGGCGACCACACCACCGCGATCGTCTGCACGATCCTGTCGGGCGCCTTCATCGGCGTGAACAACACCGTCTTCACCGAACTGGCCCTCGGCGTCTCCGACGCGCCCCGCCCGGTGGCCAGCGCCGGCTACAACTTCGTGCGCTGGTTCGCGGCCGCCGCCGCGCCCTGGCTCGCGCCGAGGATCGAGGAGTGGAGCGACGTCCACATGCCGTTCGTCGTGGCGGGCGCCGCGGCGGCGATCGGCGCGGGCATCGTGTGGGCGCGCCGCCGCTCGCTCACCCACGAGGCCGAGGAGCACCGGGCCGGGCTGCCCCGGCCGGCCCTCGCCAACTGACCGCCGTCAGTCGAGGGTTACGGACCTGCGCAGCGGGTCGCGCAGGTCCGTGCCCGCCGACAGCCACCGTTCCTGGAGCGCCTGCGCGCCGTGCACCCGCTTCCAGGCGGCCTCGTTGGGCGTCATCGGCAGCAGCGGCAGGAAGCGCACCGGGTCCATCGGCGCGTCCAGCTCCAGGTCCTCGACCAGCCCGCCGGACTCCGCGACGAGGACGGAGGTGAACGGCGCGCCGGGCCACAGGGGTTCGCCGGTGTCCAGGGACGCGCCGGGGGCCACGACGACGCCCTCCACCTGCGGGGAGGCGGCGAGGACCGCGAGCGGGCGCAGCACCTTGTCGGTGTCGGCGAGCCCGGACCGTACGGTCAGGAGGAGCTCCGCGCGCGGACCCTTGACCGGGTCGGCGAGGGTGGCGGTCGGGTCGGCCATCGGCTGGGCCGACATCCCGAGGGTGGCGTATCTCACGAGGCCGAGGGCGGCGTCCGGGAAGCGGAGCACCTCGATGCGGTCGGTGCCCAGGAAGGTCACCGCGGCGCGCGCGTCCGGTTCACCGAGGGCGGTACGCAGCCGGGCCTCGACCAGAGCAAGAACTTCTCCCATGCGGTGAGCATAGAGCGCGTATGGAACGGGCAAAGTAAGGGATTGACCCTCAGTCGGCTGATAGTCTTGGCCGTCTGCTGGTCGGGACAGCACGCGGAGCGTGGCTTTCCAGTCCCGACGACACGTCATCCCCCACGGGGGACCGGCCGGAGGAGGTGGGGCTGCGGTGGATCGAAGTCGACCGTGCAGTACCAACCGCTCTTCCGCCCGCGGCTTTTTCCTGTGACCCGAGATGTGACCTGAGGGACATCTCACCTGCTCGCTCCCGCTCTTCCTCATGGGGCGTGAGTACGAGGTCATGGCTATGCGCACGACGGAAGAGCACACCGTTTTGCCTGTCTGTAGCGAACGCCGTCACCGCGATCCCGCGGTGCCGCCCGCTTTGCGGACGTAAGGAACGCCACGTCCTCATTCCGGGCTGTGCCACGCCCCGCGACGGCCTCTCCGTGAAGGAGCCAGCCATGTCGATGATCCGTGACCTGCGCGCAGCGGTCCGCCCCTCGCTGCGCAAGAGCAGTGCCCCGTACAACACGTACAACTCCTACGACGCGACCCGTGACCCGTCGACGTCCACCGCGGTCGTCGACTGCGCCGTGTACCGCGACGGCCGCCGGCTGAAGGACGAGGCGACCGACGCGTGCCTCACGCCGCGCGAGGCCATGCGGCAGGTGCGCGAGGGCGGCGGCTTCGCGTGGATCGGGCTGCACGAGCCTACGGAGGCCGAATTCGCCGGTATCGCGGCCGAGTTCGGGCTGCACCCGCTGGCCGTGGAGGACGCGGTCCACGCGCACCAGCGGCCCAAGCTGGAGCGGTACGACGACACGCTGTTCACCGTCTTCAAGACGATCCACTACGTCGAGCACGCCGAACTCACGGCGACCAGTGAGGTCGTCGAGACCGGTGAGGTGATGTGCTTCACCGGCCGGGACTTCGTGATCACCGTCCGGCACGGCGGGCAGGGCTCCCTGCGCAATCTGCGCCACCGCATGGAGGGCGAGCCGGAGCTGCTGGAGAAGGGCCCGTCGGCGGTGCTGCACGCGATCGCCGACCACGTGGTGGACGGCTACATCGCGGTCGCGGACGCGGTGGAGATCGACATCGACCAGATCGAGATCGACGTCTTCTCGCCGCCCGCCAAGGGCTCGACGCGCGGCGCCGACACCGGGCGGATCTACCAGCTCAAGCGTGAGGTGCTGGAGTTCAAGCGGGCGGTCTCGCCGCTGCTGCGGCCGATGCAGTTGCTGAGCGAGCGGCCCATGCGGCTGGTGGACCCGGACATCCAGAAGTACTTCCGGGACGTCGCCGACCACCTGGCGCGGGTGCAGGAGCAGGTCATCGGCTTCGACGAGCTGCTGAACTCCATCCTCCAGGCCAACCTGGCACAGGCGACGGTCGCGCAGAACGAGGACATGCGCAAGATCACCTCGTGGGCGGCGATCATCGCCGTACCGACGGCGGTGTGCGGTGTGTACGGCATGAACTTCGACTACATGCCGGAGCTGCGGTGGAAGTTCGGCTATCCGCTGGTGCTGGTGGGGATCTCGGTGATCTGTTTCGCGATCCACCGCACCCTCAAGCGCAACGGGTGGCTCTAGCGCGAGTGGCTAAGCTGCGTGCCATGACAGACGCACTGCTCGACCAGGCCCTCGTCGAGGAGGCCACCAAGAAGTCCGGCCTGATCTGGGTACGCGGCGAGGGCCCGGCCCGGGCGCTGTGGCACGTGTGGCTGGACGGCGCGGCGTACGTCGTCGGCGACGGCCCGGGCGAACAGCCGCTGCCGGGCCTGGCCGACGGCGCCACCGCCGAGGTGACGGTGCGCAGCAAGGACAAGGGCGGCCGTGTGGTCGCCTGGACGGCCGCCGTGACCGAGCTGGCCCCCGGCTCGGAGCCGTGGGAGGCGGCCGTCGCGGAGCTGAAGGGCAAGCGGCTGAACGCCCCGGACGCGGAGACGATGACCGAGCGCTGGGCGCGCGAGTGCCGGGTGCTGCGCCTGACGCCGGGCGAGGCGACGACCGCCCACCCGGACGGCTCCCTGGCGGCGCGCCCGCTGACCACCCCGGCCACCACGCGCCGCCCGATCCCGGCGGCTCTGCCGCGCCTGCTGCTGAAGCGCAAGAAGCGCTAGCCGCGGGGCGGCGGACCGGGGCCCGCAGCGCGGCGTCAGTCGCTGGTGCGCGGGAGCTGGCGGCCGTAGTCGAGGGTCTCGTCCTTGGAGGGGGCCGTCAGGGGGAAGGGCTTGTTCCAGTCCGACAGGACGACCACGCCCGCGCCGCCGCCACGGGCGAACTGGAGCGGGTAGGGGGCGCCCTCCAGGGAGACGTCCAGGGTGCCGCCCTCGCCCTGGGCGCCGCCGGCGACCTTGATGGTGCGGATGCCGCCGACCTTGGAGCGGTCGCCCTTGACGATGTCGCCGTGCAGTTCCAGCAGCCCGCGGAGCAGGACGTTCATCTCGGTGAAGCCGCGGAGCTGCTTGTACGAGGGGTCGTCCTCGGGGACCTTCACGTACTTGTCGTCGAGCGTGTCCGCCGCCTCCGTACCGGAGTCGTCCTGCTCGCCGCCCTGGTCGCCCTCGTCGCTCTCGGCGCTGGTCCAGAAGTCCGCGTCCGCCTTCAGGTACAGCGCGTCGCCGACCCGCAGCAGCTCGAAGGTGGACGTCTTGGTGACGACCTGCCCGGTCGCGCCGGTCTGGTTCAGCCGCATGTTGAGCGTGTACGTGCCGCCCTTGCTGACCAGCTTCCCCGACAGCCGTACCGCCTTCGCGCCGGCCGCCGCCGCCCGTGCCTTCGTCTCGATCTCGGTGGCGGACAGTCTGCCCACCCCGTTCGTCCCCGCGTCCGGGTCGGGTTCCTCTCCGCAGGCGGTGAGCACCGCGGTCAGCCCGACGCACAGTGCGAGGGGGAGGGCGGCCCGGCGGGCGCGCGAAGCCGGGGCGAGAAGGGTCACCAGCGCACTGCCTCTCATCAAACCGTGGGGGGTTGGCAGACCGCAGCGTACCTGTGTCGTATACGGCCGTCGGCAGAGAGCCGTACGGACGCCCTGCCTGGGCGACCCGCACCAGGACGGGCTAGCCTGAATCGGCACGAAAGCCAAGAATTCCGGCATACGAGGGTGGACGAGGAGGTGTGCGGCATGGCGGCAGGCGCTCCCCGTGTCTTCGTCTCGCACCTCGCCGGTGTCCCCGTCTTCGACCCCAACGGCGACCAGGTGGGCCGCGTCCGCGACCTCGTCGCGATGCTCCGGGTGGGCCGCCGCCCGCCCCGCCTCCTCGGCCTGGTCGTCGAGGTCATCGGCCGCCGCCGGATCTTCCTGCCCATGACCCGCGTCACCGGCATCGAGTCCGGCCAGGTCATCACCACCGGCGTGCTCAACGTGCGCCGCTTCGAGCAGCGCCCCACCGAGCGCCTGGTCCTCGGCGAACTGCTCGACCGCCGGGTCCGGCTCGTCGAGGACGGCTCCGAGGTGACCGTCCTCGACGTGGGCGTCCAGCAGCTCCCGGCCCGCCGCGACTGGGAGATCGACAAGGTCTTCGTCCGCCGGGGCGGCGGCGGGGCGCTGCGCCGCAAGGGCGAGACGCTCACCGTCGAGTGGTCGGCCGTGACCGGCTTCTCGCTGGAGGAGCACGGGCAGGGCGCCGAGAGCCTGGTCGCCACCTTCGAGCGGATGCGCCCGGCCGACCTCGCCAACGCCCTGCACCACCTGACCCCCAAGCGCCGCGCCGAGGTCGCCGCCGCCCTCGACGACGACCGGCTCGCCGACGTACTGGAGGAGCTGCCCGAGGACGACCAGGTCGAGATCCTCGGCAAGCTCAAGGAGGAGCGGGCCGCCGACGTCCTGGAGGCCATGGACCCCGACGACGCCGCCGACCTGCTCTCCGAGCTGCCCGAGGAGGAGAAGGAGCGGCTGCTGACCCTGATGCGGCCGGACGACGCCGCCGACGTACGCCGCCTGATGTCGTACGAGGAGCGCACGGCGGGCGGCCTGATGACCACCGAGCCGATCGTGCTGCGCCCCGACGCCACGGTCGCCGACGCGCTCGCGCGCGTACGCCAGCAGGACCTGTCCCCGGCCCTCGCCGCCCAGGTGTACGTGTGCCGGCCGCCCGACGAGACGCCCACGGGCAAGTTCCTGGGCACGGTGCACTTCCAGCGGCTGCTGCGCGACCCGCCGTTCACGCTCGTGTCGGCGGTCGTCGACACCGACTTGGAGCCGCTCTCCCCGGACACCCCGCTGTCCGCCGTGACCCAGCACCTCGCCGCGTACAACCTGGTCGCCGCCCCGGTCGTGGACGAGAGCGGGTCGCTGCTCGGCGCGGTCACCGTCGACGACGTACTCGACCACCTGCTGCCCGAGGACTGGCGCGAGGCCGAGTTCGACGCGGAGGTCGGGAGCGCGGCGGGCGGGAGCGAGGTCGCGCATGGCGCATGAGCGGACGTACGAGCGTACGGGGGAGCCGCCCGCGCCCCGCATCCGGCTGGACCAGCCACGCATCCGGCGCCCCAAGCTGCTGCCGGCGTACGACCCCGAGGCCTTCGGGCGGCTGTCGGAGCGGATCGCCCGCTTCATCGGCACGGGGCGGTTCCTCGTCTGGATGACGGTGATCGTCGTCGTCTGGGTGCTGTGGAACATCTCGGCACCCGGCCACCTGCGCTGGGACGAGTACCCCTTCATCTTCCTGACCCTCGCCCTGTCGCTCCAGGCCTCCTACGCCGCGCCGCTGATCCTGCTGGCGCAGAACCGGCAGGCCGACCGGGACCGGGTCAACCTGGAGCAGGACCGCAAGCAGAACGAGCGGTCCATCGCCGACACCGAGTACCTGACCCGGGAGATCGCGGCGCTCCGGATGGGCCTCGGCGAGGTGGCCACCCGCGACTGGATCCGCTCCGAGCTGGAGGACCTGGTCCGCGAGCTCGACGAGCGGCGCGATCTATTCCCGCGCGGCGGCGCCCGCGGAAGTGACGAAGCCGACCGCTGACGGGCTTTCCGGGGGCCGGGTCCGGCGCCGTACCATCTCCGTATGGTTACGGAAGACGCGGTGCGCGAAGCGCTGGCGACGGTGAACGACCCCGAGATCAACCGACCGATCACCGAGCTCGGCATGGTCAAGTCGGTGGAGATCGGTACGGACGGGGCGGTCGCCGTCACCGTCTACCTCACGGTGTCCGGCTGCCCCATGCGCGAGACGATCATCACGCGCGTGAGCGAGGCGGTCTCCCGCGTGGCGGGCGTCACCGGCGTCGACGTGACGCTCGACGTGATGAGCGACGAGCAGCGCAAGGAGCTGGCCGCCGCGCTGCGCGGCACCACCGCCGAGCGCGAGGTGCCGTTCGCCAAGCCCGGCTCGCTGACCCGGGTGTACGCGGTGGCCTCCGGCAAGGGCGGCGTCGGCAAGTCGTCCGTGACCGTGAACCTGGCCGCCGCGATGGCCGCCGACGGGCTGAAGGTCGGTGTCGTGGACGCCGACATCTACGGCCACAGCGTGCCGCGCATGCTGGGCGCGGACGGCCACCCGACCCAGGTCGAGAACATGATCATGCCGCCGTCGGCGAACGGCGTGAAGGTCATCTCCATCGGCATGTTCACCCCCGGCAACACGCCGGTGGTGTGGCGCGGCCCGATGCTGCACCGGGCGCTCCAGCAGTTCCTCGCGGACGTGTACTGGGGCGACCTGGACGTCCTGCTGATGGACCTGCCCCCGGGCACCGGCGACATCGCGATCTCGGTCGCCCAGCTCGTGCCGAACGCCGAGATCCTGGTCGTCACCACGCCGCAGCAGGCGGCGGCCGAGGTCGCCGAGCGGGCCGGCTCCATCGCCGTACAGACCCACCAGAAGATCGTCGGCGTCGTCGAGAACATGTCGGGCCTGCCCTGCCCGCACTGCGACGAGATGGTCGACGTCTTCGGCACGGGCGGCGGGCAGAAGGTCGCCGACGGGCTGACGAAGACCACCGGCGCCACGGTCCCGGTCCTCGGCTCCATCCCCATCGACGTACGGCTGCGCGAGGGCGGCGACGAGGGCAAGCCCGTCGTCCTGTCCGACCCAGACTCGCCGGCGGGCGCGGCGCTGCGCACCATCGCGGGCAAGCTGGGCGGCCGTCAGCGCGGCCTGTCGGGCATGTCGCTGGGGATCACCCCGCGCAACAAGTTCTGACGCGTGGAGCGCGTGTGAGGCACGCATGAGGTACGCGTGAGGGGCGGCCCCGCCGTGGGGCCGCCCCTCTTCGCGTGTCCCGCCGCTACGCGTACGCGGTGATGTCCCGCACCACCGCGAACCCCAGGCCGTACGCGCTCATCCCCCGTCCGTACGCACCCAGATGGACGCCGCCGGTGGTCGTGCCGGCCAGCACCCAGCCGAACTCGGACTCGCGGTAGTGGAACGGCGTCGGCACGCCGTCGACCGGCAGGGAGAGCGTCGACCACTCCGGCCCGTTCAGGTCGTCGGCCAGCTCGAAGGCGGTCTCGGTCTGCTGGTCCAGCCAGTCGTCCCGCAGCGTGTGGTCGAGCTGGGGCGGCCAGGTGTACGCGAGGAGCCCCGACCCGGCCAGCCAGGCGGCGGACGACACGCTGGTGGCGTCCAGCACCCCCGTACCGTCGCCGCTGCGGCGCACGGGGCTCGCGGCGACCGTCACGACGGCCGCGAACCGCTCCTTCTCGCCCCCTGCCCCGTCGAGCCGGTCCGGCCGTATCGACGGCTCGTCGCCGTGGCCGATCGAGCCGTGCTGGACCGTGCCGTCGGCGGACGTGCCGACCTGCATCAGCCAGCGCGGCCCGGTGAACGCCTCGTCCAGCCCGTACCAGGGGAACGACGCACGCAGATACCCGTCGACCGTACGCCGGGCCGCGGGCACCCCCTCGGGCGTCCCGGTCGCCTCGGACGTCGATGCGGTGCCGGGTGCGGCACCCTGCGCCCCTACTCGACTCGTCGTCTCCATCTGCCCGGCCGCCTCCTCGATCCGTGGAGTCCGGTGCGGCGCGCCCCGACGGGCGTTCTCGCAACCGGACAGATGGAGAGGATAGCCACCTTGCGGGAGCTCTTTTCGGAAGGTCGGCCCGGGCGGGGCTCAGGTGGCGTCCGCGTCGAACGGCGGGCGCTCGGCCTGAGCGGGCTTGTCGCCCTTCTTGAGCAGGTCGGGACCGCCGCCGTGGCCGCCATTGACCGCGGCCGGGACCGACGCGTCCGGCTCATGGCCGTTGACCGCGTCGGCGACGTCGTTGATCTCCTTCTTGAGATCGAAGCTGCTGCGGATCTCCTTGAGGTCCTCGTTCTCCGTCAACTGCTTGCGGATGAACGTCTTGGGGTTCAGGTCCTCGAACTCGAAGTCCTTGAACTCCGGGCCCAGCTCGCTGCGGATGTCCTGCTTCGCGTTCTCCGAGAAGTCGCGGATCTTGCGGATGAAGCCGGAGACGTCCTGGATGACCTTCGGCAGCTTGTCGGGGCCGAAGACGAGCACGGCAAGGATCACCAGCGCGACCAGTTCGAGTGCGCCTATGTCATTGAACACCTTGCTGCTCCTTCCGGCCCGGGGCCCGTAACACGGTACCTGGCCGGGCTGCCGGGGTGGTACCTCACGGTGGACGCCTGGTGGCCTGCCGGTGTCCTGCCGGTGCGTGTTCAGCCACCGGCAGGACACCGGTCTCAGCCACCGGTCTCAGCCACCGGCGTCAGCCACCGGTCTCAGCCACCGGCCGAGGAACCGAGGGTCAGGGTCTTGGTCTGTTCCCTGCCGCCGCGCTCAAGGGTCAGCTCCAGCCGGTCGCCGGGGCGGTGGGCGCGGATCTTGACGATCAGCTCCTCGCCGCTGTGCACCCGCTGGCCGTCCACCTTGGTGATCACGTCGCCGGGCCGGATGCCCGCCTTGGCGGCCGGGCCGCCGGGAATGACGGAGGCACCGCCGTCCTGCGCCTTCTCCCCCACCCGGGCGCCGTCGCCGGTGTACTTCATGTCGAGGCTGACGCCGATGACGGGGTGGTTGGCCTTGCCGGTGTTGATCAGCTCCTCGGCGACCCGCTTGCCCTGGTTGACGGGGATGGCGAAGCCCAGCCCTATCGACCCGGCCTGGCCGCCGTCGAGCCCGGAGCCGCTGTCGGCGGCGCGGATGGCGCTGTTGATGCCGATCACCCGGGCCTTGGAGTCCAGCAGCGGACCGCCCGAATTCCCCGGGTTTATCGGCGCGTCGGTCTGGAGGGCGTCGACGTAGCTGATGTCGCTGCCGTCGCCCTTCTCGCCGCCCGCCGTGATGGGCCGCTCCTTGGCGCTGATGATGCCGGAGGTCACGGTGTTCTGGAGGTCGAAGGGGGCGCCGATGGCGACGACCGGGTCGCCGACGCGGACGTTGTCGGAGTTGCCCAGCGGCAGCGGCTTGAGGTTGGAGACGCCCTTGACCTGGACGACCGCGAGGTCGTAACCGCTGTCCTTGCCGACCAGTTCGGCGGCGGCCGTCTCACCGCCGCTGAAGGTGACCGTGATGTCGCCGGAGGTGCCGGCCGGGTCGACGACGTGGTGGTTGGTGAGGATGTGGCCCTGCTCGTCGAGGACGAAGCCGGTGCCGGTGCCCTGCTCGCCGCCACCGCTGACGTGCAGGGTGACGACGCCGGGCAGGGCGCTGGCCGCGATGCCCGCGACGCTGTCGGGTGCCCGGTCGCCGTCCTCGGGGCCGGCCTGGGGCAGCTCGACCGTGGTCAGGCCGCCGTGCCGCTCGATGTACGCGCCGACGCCGCCGCCGAGTACGCCGGTGAGCCCGGCGAACAGCAGCGCGGCGACCACCCCGAGGCCACGGCGCCGCCCCTGCCGCTTCCCCGGCACGGCCCCGCCGGGGTGCGTGAGCGGCTGGTTCCCGACGCCGTTGCCGCCGCCGTTCCCGCCGCCGGGGGTGCTCCACGGGTCGTACTGGAGCCACTGCGACGGCCGGGGCTGCGGGGGCTGGTGCGGGGTGACCGGCTGCGGCGTGCCGTACGCGGGCGGGACCGCGGTCCCGTGCGCGGGCGTCGCCATCGGCCGCTGCACCGGCGGCGCGGGCGCCCAGGGCCCGGGCTCCCCGTAGGGCGGGGTGCTGTACTCGTCGGGCTGGTGCAACGGCTGCGGCCGCACCGGCGCCATGCCGGGCTGCTCCGCGACGGGCGCGACGGGCGCGGTCGACCGCACGGGCTCGGGCGCGGGGCTGTGCGCCGACGCGGGGCCGGTTTCCGGCGCGGAGGCGGCCGGCTCGGGCGCGGCCGGCTCGGGTGCAGGCGGTGTCGCGGGGGTGGCCGGCATGGCCGGCTCGGGTGCCGGGGTGGACGTTTCGGCGGGGCCGGGGTCCGGTGCGTCGGCCGGCGGCTGGTCCGGCGCCGCGTGCTGCCGCGCCGGGCGGCTCCACCACTTCGGCTTCGACTCCGTGGGCTTCCCGTCGTCCATGTTCTCCCCGCTGCGTGCCCGTCCGCGCCCCCGTGGGGCGCCCCTGCGCGTGATTCAACCAGGTCCGGTGGCCGCCGCGCAGGGGGGCGCCGGTCAGCGGCCCGCGGGCAGCGGCAGCGAGCTGGGGGACGGGGTGGTGGCGAGCTGTGGCGCGAGCGCCGTGGGGCGTATCAGCGGCGCGGGCGGCATGGTGTTCAGCGCGCTCACCACGGCCAGCGGCGTCGCCGCCGGAAAGGGCTGGCCTCCCGGGCGCTGCACCGCGTGCAGCGGCACGGCGGACAGCGGCCCGGCCGGCCGGTCCGTCGCCCGTACCGGCCCGTACCCGCCGCCCCGGC
This sequence comes from Streptomyces sp. NPDC031064, assembly GCF_055570965.1. NCBI lineage: Bacteria > Bacillati > Actinomycetota > Actinomycetes > Kitasatosporales > Streptomycetaceae > Streptomyces > Streptomyces sp. NPDC031064. The sequence continues at coordinate 231,760 of NZ_JBVIGF010000002.1, read as the reverse complement.
GGCGGCTGTTCTCTCCGGTGCCGGCGCTCTGGGTCTGGCCGGGCGACCGCAACGGCGTGACGCTGTTGCCCGTGCCGTCGCCCCGCGCGTCGACCGTGGCGACCGTCGGGAGCGCACCGCCCAGGGCGATCGCCGCGAACGACACGGCACTGGCGGCCGCGAACGCGAACCTCCGGCCGCGCCACGAGGAGCGCTCCGTCTCCTGGCGGTCCACTTCATGGATGCGGAATCCCGCCTCCGGCCGGGCGTAGCCGAAGGCGTCGGGTCTCACTCCGAAGACGCCGTCGCCGCCGAAGGGTCCCCGCCCGTCGTCGTCACCGCCCGGAGCGCCCCCGGGCAACCCCTGGAGGCGTGCGAGCAGCCCCTCCGAGGGGGGCGGCGGGGCGGTCTGGGCGAAGACGCTCTTCAGCCGGCGCTGCGCGTCGGCCTCGGCCTTGCACTTGGGGCAGGTGGCCAGGTGGGCGAGGACCCGCTCGCGGGCGTCATGACCGAGCTCGCCGTCGACGAGCGCGGCGAGGCGGTCCCCCAGGTGCTGTTCCGCGGGGGTCGGACTTGTGCCACTCACGCGGGTCCGCCCTCCCCGCCCACGGCCACGAAGGTGCGCTGCTCGGCCCGGGCCTCGGGCGATCGGTGCTTGAGGGCCTTGCGCAGATGGGAACGGCCGCGGTGGATGCGGCTGCGGACGGTGCCGAGCTTGACCCCGAGGGTCGCGGCGATCTCCTCGTACGACAGTCCCTCGATGTCGCACAGGACCACCGCCGCGCGGAACTCGGGCGCGAGGGTGTCGAGGGCCTGCTGGACGTCGGCGTCGAAGTGCGTGTCGTGGAAGACCTGTTGGGGGGACGGCTCGCGGCTGGGCAGCCGCTCGGCCGCGTCGTCGCCGAGCGCGTCGAACCGGATGCGCTGCTTGCGGCGCACCATGTCCAGGAAGAGGTTCGTGGTGATGCGGTGCAGCCAGCCCTCGAAGGTGCCGGGCGTGTACGTGGACAGCGAGCGGAAGACCCGGACGAAGACTTCCTGCGTGAGGTCCTCGGCATCGTGCTGATTGCCGGTCAGACGGTATGCGAGGCGGTAGACCCGGCCACTGTGCGTGCTGACGATCTCCTCCCACGAGGGCGGAGTCCACGCCTGCGATTCCGCATCCGATGCGAAGGTCGCGGTGGTGGGTGCGAAGTCGGCGGGCATGGAACGGTCAGCGGTGTCGGTCACGGATTTCGGCTCACCCGCCGACCTGAGAAAGCGCCGCAGCACTCCTCCCCGATCCACAGGCGCAGCCGCACCTCCCCTATCGGCTCTGGTGGTGTCCAGTGGAGCCCCTACCATAGCCACCTCGCCCGTTAGCTCCGGATAAGAATCTTTACGTGAATTTGGGACCGTCTTCGGCTCTTGATCCATGTACTCCCCCTGCCCCTCCATAACGCACGGTCCCATCTGCGGGTTCCCGGGCCCGAACGGCTACAGTCACCGTTGCGCCAACTACGGGGACAGGAGAGGGTCATTACCGCCAACCGGCAGACGAGCTGGGCGTTCGCCGACGCCTTTGTCGCCGAGGACGAAGCGCTGCGCTGGGCCCGTGACCGGGCCCGGGACGCGGGGCTGCCCTCGGTGTCGCCAGGCACCGGCGCCGCGCTGCGTCTGCTGGCGGCCACGGCGGACGCCAAGGCGGTGGCGGAGATCGGCACCGGCACCGGCGTCTCCGGGATCTACCTGCTGGAGGGCATGCGTCCCGACGGCGTCCTGACCACGGTGGACCCCGAGCCGGAGCGGCAGCAGTTCGCCAAGCAGGCCTTCCGGGCGGCCGGCTTCGCCGGGAACCGGGCCCGTTTCATCCCCGGCCGCGCCCTCGACGTACTCCCCCGGCTCGCGGACGGCGGCTACGACCTCGTCTTCTGCGACGGCGACCGCACGGAGTGCCTCGACTACCTCGCTGAATCGTTGCGCCTGCTGCGACCGGGTGGTCTGGTCTGCTTCGAGGGCGTCTTCGCGGACGGCCGTACGGTCGACTCGGCGGCCCAGCCGGCCGAGGTGCTCAGGCTGCGGGAGCTGCTGCGGGCGGTCCGGGAGAGCCAGGAGCTGCTGCCGTCGCTGCTGCCGGTCGGCGACGGTCTCCTCTGCGCGGTCCGCCGCGGCTAGGTCGTGTCCGGCGGATCATGCCTGGGCCGCGAGGCCTGGCACGCCCACCAGCACCACAAGGGCACCGGACTCCGATGACGCCATGATCCGCCGGACACTCCCTGGGGCCCGCACGGCGACAGCCCCGGCGTGATCGGATCACACCGGGGCTGTCGGAAAGCCTTGGGCAGTGTCGTATCAGACCGTGACCTTCTCCAGCGCCTCGCCGAGGGCCTTCGCCTCGTCCGGAGTCAGCTCGACGACAAGCCGACCGCCGCCTTCGAGCGGAACGCGCATGACGATGCCCCGCCCCTCCTTGGTCACCTCGAGCGGGCCGTCGCCCGTCCGCGGCTTCATGGCCGCCATGCTCGTTCCCCTTCCTGAAACCAGCTCATCGTCGCCGACGGCCCTCTGGCATGGGCACGCATCACCGGCATCGAACACATTGCTTCCAGGTCATTATCCCGCATGGCAGGACCCGATGACCAACATCGGTCGGCATCGCTTGCGCAACGCGCTCTCGCAAAACCGTCCATTTCGGCGATACGCCTGCGATACTTCGCCACCGCACGCGAGGACGGCGCACGACATTCTTTGACGCAGGTCACATGTCCGGGCCCGATGATCTCCGCCATGCTGGGCGGGACATCACCGCCGTAGCCGCGAAGGGGACCTGCCATGGCCGACACCGTGCTGTACGAGGTGAGCGACGGGCTCGCCACGATCACGATCAACCGGCCCGACGCCATGAACGCGATGAACACGGAGGCGAAGGTCGCCCTCCGGGACTCGCTCCTGGCGGCGGCGGAGGACTCCGCCGTACGGGCGGTCCTGCTCACCGCGACGGGCAGGGCGTTCTGCGTGGGCCAGGACCTCAAGGAACACGTCTCGGTGCTCGGCACCGAGCAGACGATGAGCACCGTGCGGGAGCACTACAACCCGATCGTCCGGGCCATCACCGGGATGCCGAAGCCCGTGGTGGCCGGGGTGAACGGCGTCGCGGCCGGGGCGGGCTTCGGCTTCGCCCTGGCGGCGGACTACCGGGTCGTCGCCGACACGGCGTCCTTCAACACCTCCTTCGCCGGGGTCGCCCTGACCGCCGACTCGGGCGTCTCGTGGACGCTCCCCCGGGTGGTGGGCCCCGGCCGGGCGGCGGACCTGCTGTTCTTCCCGCGCTCGATCCCGGCGCAGGAGGCGTACGAGCTGGGCATCGCGAACAGGCTCGTCCCGGCCGACGACCTCGCCTCCGAGGCCGCCTCGGTCGCCCGCGCCCTCGCCTCGGGCCCCACCCTGGCGTACGCGGCCCTCAAGGAGTCCCTGGCCTACGGATCGGCCCACACGCTGGACGAGGCCCTGGACAAGGAGGACGAGCTCCAGACGAAGGCGGGGGCGTCGGAGGACCACGGCATCGCGGTCCGGGCCTTCCTGGCCAAGGAGAAGCCCAAGTACGTCGGCCGCTGACCCCTCGGGCGGGGTGCGCCGACGCCGCGACCGCGGCGCGGAGGGGCCGTGCAGGGTCGCCCCCGCAGCGGTTGGCGGCGAGATACGGCCAGGACACCGGCTGGGCACCCCGCCGACCGCGAGGAGGTGAGCCCGGAGGGGCCCCGACCCGCCCCACCGGGCCCAGCCACCCGAACCGCCCCGGGCGGAACCGGGTACGGGCACCGCACCGCCCCGGGCGGAACCGGGTACGGGCACCCGCACCGCCCCGGGCGGAACCGGCACGAGCACCGCACCGCCCCGGGCGGAACCGGGCCGCACCCGCCAGGGAAAACCGTGCGCAGCGGGGAAGAGACGCGCCCGCCGGGGCGAAACGCCCGCGACGCGGGGGCAACCCGCGCCCGCCGGGCCCGGTGCCGACCGTCCCCGTCAGACCAGGCCGCCGCCACGCGCCGCGCAGTCGGCGAGGTGGTCGTCGACCAGGCCGCACGCCTGCATCAAGGCGTACGCCGTCGTGGGGCCGATGAAGCGGAGGCCCTGCTTTTTGAGCGTCTTGGACAGGGCCGTCGACTCGGGCGTCACCGCCGGTACGTCGGCGATCGTGGAAGGGGCCGGCCGGGAGGCGGGGTCCGGGGCGTAGGACCAGATCAGGGCGTCCAGCTCGCCGGGCGCCCAGCCCGCCAAGACGCGCGCGTTGGCCAGGCAGGCGTCGATCTTGGCGCGGTTGCGGACGATCCCGGTGTCGGCCAGGAGCCGCTCCCTGTCGGCGTCGGTGAACCCGGCCACCGCGTCGATCTTGAAGTCGTCGAACGCCCGGCGGAAACCCTCACGGCGGCGGAGGATCGTGATCCAGGACAGGCCCGACTGGAAGGCCTCCAGGCAGAGCCGCTCGAACAGGGCGTCGTCGCCGTGGACGGGGCGGCCCCACTCCTCGTCGTGGTACCGGACGTAGTCCTCGGCGGACAGGCCCCACGGGCAACGCGGCTTCCCGTCCGGGCCGGGCACGGCTCCGCCGGTCACCGGTCCCGCTCCTCGTCCCGCTCCGGGCCCGCGCCGGGGCCCGCGCCGGGGCCCGCGCCCGGGGCCGGGCCGAAGCCGGGCCCCTCCCCGCGGGCGCCCGCCAGCGCGGCCTCCAGCTCGGCGATCCGCGCGTCCCGCTCGGCGAGCTCGGCGCCGAGCCTGCCGAGTACGTCGTCGACCTCCGCCATCCGGTAGCCGCGCGGCGCGAGCGGCAGCCGCAGCGCGTCGATGTCGGCGCGGCCGACGGGACGGGTCAGCGGCAGTTGGTCCACCGTGTGCTCGGGCGCCGCCTCGGGGAGCACCTCGCTCTCCCCGCCGCCGATCACGGCGAGGGTGACCGCGGCAACGACCACGACCATCGCTACAGCCAAGAACCAGAACACGACCGTGCCTCTCCACCGGGAGCGAAAACCCAACGCTGCCGATCGTGCCATGCGCCACTGACAGTTAAGGTCGCAGGCGACGAACGCGAGGAGGACGAACGGGATGCTCCGCTTGGGACGGCGTGAATTCGACACGCACGAGCCGGTGATCATGGCGATCGTGAACCGGACCCCGGACTCCTTCTATGACCAGGGCGCCACGTTCCGTGACGAGCCGGCGCTCGCCCGGGTCGAGCAGGCGGTGTCGGAGGGCGCGGCCATCATCGACATCGGCGGGGTCAAGGCCGGTCCGGGCGAGGATGTGTCCGCCGAGGAGGAGGCGCGCCGCACGGTCGGCTTCGTCGCCGAGGTCCGCCGCCGCCACCCGGACGTGGTGATCAGCGTCGACACCTGGCGGCACGAGGTCGGCGAGGCGGTCTGCGAGGCGGGCGCCGACCTGCTGAACGACGCGTGGGGCGGCGTCGACCCGAGGCTCGCGGAGGTGGCGGCCCGCTACGGCGCGGGCCTGGTGTGCACGCACGCGGGCGGCGCGGAGCCGCGCACCCGGCCGCACCGGACCACCTACGACGACGTGATGGCGGACATCCTGCGCGTGACGCTGGGCCTGGCGGAGCGCGCCGTGGAGCTGGGCGTACGCCGTGACGGGATCATGATCGACCCCGGTCACGACTTCGGGAAGAACACCCGGCACAGCCTGGAGGCGACGCGCCGGCTGGGCGAGATGACGGCGACGGGCTGGCCGGTGCTGGTGTCGCTGTCCAACAAGGACTTCGTGGGCGAGACCCTCGACAAGCCGGTCAAGGAGCGGGTGCTCGGCACGCTCGCGACGACGGCCGTCTCGGCGTGGCTGGGTGCCCAGGTGTATCGCGTCCACGAGGTGGCGGAGACCAGGCAGGTGCTGGACATGGTGGCGTCCATCGCGGGCCACCGCCCCCCGGCGGTCGCCCGCCGGGGATTGGCGTAGGGCCGCCCGCGAAGGGTCAGTGACCGGTCTCCTTGGTGACCAGGGCGACCGCCTCGTCGACGTCGTCCGTGACGTGGAACAGCATCAGGTCCCGTTCCGACGCCTTGCCCTGGGCGATCACCGTGTCGCGCAGCCAGTCGACCAGGCCGCTCCAGTACTCCGTACCGAACAGCACGATCGGGAAGCGGGTCACCTTCCGCGTCTGGACCAGGGTCAGGGCCTCGAACAGCTCGTCCAGGGTGCCGAGTCCGCCGGGCAGGACGACGAAGCCCTGGGCGTACTTGACGAACATCGTCTTCCGTACGAAGAAGTAGCGAAAGTTGACGCCGATGTCGACGTGCGGGTTCAGGCCCTGCTCGAAGGGCAGCTCGATGCCGAGGCCCACGGAGATGCCCTTCGCCTCCCGGGCGCCCTTGTTCGCGGCCTCCATGGCACCCGGGCCACCGCCCGTGATCACCGCGAAGCCCGCCTCGACGAGCGCCCTGCCGAGCCGCACGCCCGCTTCGTACTCCGGCGTGCCCGCCGGGGTGCGGGCCGAGCCGAAGACGCTGATCGCGCTGGGCAGTTCGGCCAGTGCGCCGAAGCCCTCCACGAACTCCGACTGGATCCGCATCACGCGCCACGGGTCGGTGTGGACCCACTCGGAGTCGCCCGCGGTGTCCAGCAGCCGCTGATCGGTGGTGCCGGGCTGGACCTGCTCCCGGCGGCGCAGTACCGGCCCCAGCCGCTGCTCGGCCAGCGCTCGCAGTCCTTCGGCCTCGGCCTCGGGGTTGCCCATGATCCGCTCCCTCCGCTGAACATCGTTTCCCGCTCAGGGTAGGGCGGCGGACGTGACAAAAGGCGAAATTACGGAGGTCAGGCAGTGAGCCAGTCGTACAGTCGCCGTTCACAGTGGGTGATCTTGTCGACGGCGACGTGCTCGTCCCGCTTGTGCGCGAAGAGCGCGTCACCGGGGCCGTAGTTGACCGCCGGCACGCCCAGCGCGCTGAACCGGGACACGTCCGTCCAGCCGAACTTGGGCTGCGCGGTGCCGCCGACCGCCGCCATGAAGGCCGCGGCGGCGGGGTGCGACAGCCCCGGCAGGGCGCCGCCGGTGTGGTCGTCCACCACGAACTCGTCGACGCCGCAGTCCGCGAACACCTCGCGTACGTGGGCCTCGGCCTCCGCCATGGAGCGGTCGGGCGCGTAGCGGTAGTTGACGATCACGGTGCACTCGTCGGGGATGACGTTGGTGGCGACCCCGCCCTCGATCCCGACGGCGTTGAGGCCCTCGTGGTACTCCAGGCCGTCGATCACCGGGCGGCGCGGTTCGTACGCGGCGAGCTTCGCCAGGATCGGGGCGGCCGCGTGGATGGCGTTGGACCCCATCCAGCTCCGCGCGGAGTGGGCGCGCTCGCCCTTGGTACGGAGGTGGACCCGGAGCGTGCCCTGGCAGCCGCCCTCGACCTGGCCGTCGGACGGCTCCAGCAGGACGGCGAAGTCGCCCTCCAGCCACTCGGGGTGTGCGGCGGCCACATGCCCGAGGCCGTTGAGGTGGGCGGCGACCTCTTCGTTGTCGTAGAACACGAAGGTGAGGTCCCGGTTGGGCTCCGGGACGGTCGCGGCGATGCGCAGTTGGACGGCGACGCCCGACTTCATGTCGGAGGTGCCGCACCCCCACAGGATGCCGTTCTCGTCGAGCCGGGAAGGGACGTTGTCGGCGATCGGCACGGTGTCGATGTGTCCGGCCAGCACGACGCGCTCGGCCCGCCCCAGGGTCGTCCGGGCGACGACGTTGTTGCCGTACCGGTCCACGGTCAGGTGCGGCAGCGTGCGCAGCGCCTGCTCGATCGCGTCGGCGAGGGGCTTCTCGGTGCCGCTGACCGAGGGGAAGTCGACGAGCGCGGCGGTGAGCGCCGGGCCGTCCAGGGTGAGGTCCAGCTTGGCGGCGGGCATGGTCTCGGACATGGTGCCGAGCCTAACCCGGCCTCCAGTACGGTGGGCTCCGTGTCCGAGTCCACCCGTCCTCGTCGGCCTCGCCGGCCTCGCCGTCTGAGAATCGCCGTCGCGCTCGCCGTGCTGCTCGCGGTCGTCGCGTATGTGGTCGTCCAGTACGTGACCGGCGGCAAAGGTGCCCCGCAGTGTGTCGTGGGCAGCGGGAACAACGTCTACCGGTTCACCCCCGAGCAGGCCTCGAACGCCGCGACGATCTCCGCCGTGGGAACGTCGCGCGGGATGCCCGAGCGCGCGGTCACCATCGCGCTGGCGACCGCCCTCCAGGAGTCGGCCCTGCGCAACATCCGGTACGGCGACCGCGACTCCCTCGGCCTGTTCCAGCAGCGCCCCTCACAGGGGTGGGGCACCGAGGCGCAGATCCTCGACCCGGTCTTCTCGGCCGGGAAGTTCTACGACCACCTCGCCAAGGTGCCGGGGTACTCGCGGCTGCCGCTGACCGTCGCCGCGCAGCGGGTGCAGCGCAGCGGCTTCCCCCAGGCGTACGCGAAGCACGAGCCGGACGCCGCGCTGCTGGCGGCGGCCCTCACCGGCCGCTCGCCCGCCTCCCTGACCTGCACGTCCGGCAGCCGGCCGGTGCGGGCCGGTGACCCGGCGAAGGTACGGGCGGAGCTGAAGCGGGCGTTCGGCTCCGACACGCTGCCCCGGGGCGGGTCGGCGCCCGACATCTCCGTACCGGTCCGGAGCGTGACCGCCGGCTCGGCCGGCCCCGAGGGCGCGACACCCGGCGGCGGCTCGCGCGGCGGCTGGGAGCTCGCCCAGTGGGCGGTCGCCCAGGCGGACGCGCTCGGACTCGCCGAGGTCTCGTACGCGGGGCGCGTGTGGAGCGCGGAGGAATCGGACGACGGCTGGCGCACGGCCGACGCCCCGACGTCCCGCCCGGACGAGGTCCACATCCGCGTCGCCCGATAACGGCCCCGCACGGCCTGCGGGGCCCTCCCGGGCGCGACGGTCGCCCCTGCCGGGGCGCCGGCGCGGAGCTCGTGGGTGGGGGGCGTGGCCCCTCCGGGCTCGACTCCTCGAGGCCGGCGGCCTTGGGTCTCTCCCAAGGGAGCCCACCCCTCGCCGCCATCCTCTGCGGGGACGACCCTGCACGGCCCCGCCCGGCCGTCCGGCGGCTGCGGATCATCCGCGTGGTGGCGTACGGGCCAACGGCCGGGAAGGCGCCTGCCGGGAGCCTCTGCGGGGACGACCCTGCACGGCCGCGCCCGGCCGTCCCGCGGCTGCGGATCGCCCGCGTGGTGGACGTGGGGGTCGGCGGTCGGGAAGGCGCCTGCCGGGAGCCTCTGCCGAGGCGGCCGCCCTGGGGTCCGCAGTCGAAAAGGCACGCACGCGTGCGTACGGGGTTTCACCCCGGCGAGGGACTCGGCATCGCGTCATCGGCCGGAATTCCACCAGCTCGAAATTCCCGCCCGTTTTCGTTGCGGGAACTGGGAAGTGACGGTTCTTCACCCGTTGGGAACTCTGCTTGTTTGCCCAGTTTTAGGCGGAGCCGATAATGCGACGCATTACCAACTCTTTACCTCGGGCCACCGCAACCTTCCCCGCCCTCCGACCGGTTGTCACAGCGTCCGATCGTCGGACAGGCACCACAGTCAACGACCTCTCCCGTCGAAGGAGCATCATGTCCCTCCCCCTGACCCGTCGGATCGCCCGTGCCGCGCTGCTGATCGCAGCGGGTGCAGCTCCCGTGGTCGGTGCGGCCGGCTCCGCAAGCGCCGTGGACCTCTCCAACGCCCCCGAGCTGGGCGGCGTGAGCAGCCTCGACACCGCCTCGGCGACCGACACCGTCAGCGGCGCTTCCGAGAGCACGACCGGCCTGGCCGGCGAGGCCGGCGGCAAGGCGGTGAAGCAGGCCGTTCCCGCCGTGGGCAAGACCGCCGCCAAGACGGGCAAGGCCACCACGCCCGTCGCGCAGAAGGCCGCCGGTGACGCGGCCGGCAACGCCGGCGACATCGTCGGCGGGGCCGCGGGCGCCGCGCCCACCGACGCGCTCGGCGGCGGCCTGCCGGCCCTGCCGGGGCTCGGCAAGTAGCACCACACACGGAAGGGCCCGGGGAGTCACGCACTCTCCCCGGGCCCTTCCGCGTGTCTCAGCCCAGCCGCTTGACCGCGGCCTCGACCCGCTCGTCGGTGGCCGTGAACGCCACCCGCACGAACCGCTCCCCCGCCTCGCCGTAGAAGTCACCGGGCGCGACCAGGATGCCGAGGGACGCCAGGTACGCCACGGTGTCCCAGCAGGCCTCGTCGCGGGTCGCCCACAGGTACAGGCTCGCCTCGCTGTGCTCGATCCGGAACCCGTGCGTCTCCAGCGCCGTACGCAGCGCCGCGCGCCGGGCCGCGTACCGCGTCCGCTGCTCCTGTACGTGTACGTCGTCGCCGAGGGCCGCGACCGTGGCCGCCTGGACCGGCGCGGGCGTCATCATCCCGCCGTGCTTGCGGATCTGGAGCAGCTCGCCGAGCACCGCCGCGTCACCCGCGATGAACGCGGCGCGGTAGCCGGCCAGGTTCGAGCGCTTGGAGAGCGAGTGGACGGCGACGATCCCCTCGTACGAACCGCCGCAGACGTCCGGGTGCAGTACGGAGACGGGGTCGGCCTCCCAGCCGAGCTCCAGGTAGCACTCGTCGCTGAAGACGAGGACGCCGTGCTCGCGGGCCCAGGCGACGATCCGGATCAGCTCGTCCTTGGGGATGACCTTGCCGGTCGGGTTGGACGGCGAGTTCAGCCACAGCAGCTTCAGCCCGGCCGGGTCGAGCTCCGTGGGGTCGTCGTAGACGACCGGCGTCGCCCCGCACAGCCGCGCGCCGACCTCGTACGTCGGGTAGGCCAGCCGCGGGTAGGCCACCGTGTCACCGGCACCCAGGCCGAGCTGGGTCGGCAGCCAGGCCACCAGCTCCTTGGAGCCGACGACGGGCAGGACGTTGGTGTGCGCGAAGCCGCGCGCGCCGAGGCGCCGCTCGCACCAGCCGGTGAGCGCGTCGCGCAGCTCGGGGGTCCCCCACACCGTCGGATAGCCCGGCGAGTCGGCGGCGTCCGTCAGGGCGCGCCGGATCACCTCGGGGACCGGGTCCACGGGCGTGCCGACGGACAGGTCCACGATGCCGTCCGGGTGGGCCATGGCCGTCTTCTTGTAGGGCTCGAGCTTGTCCCAGGGGAAGACGGGGAGGCGTGAGGAGACGGGGGAGGACACGGTGCTCGCTTTCTTCTGCTTCAGGGGCGGAACGCGTCGGTCCCGTACAGCGGCGGAGCCGTACGGGACCGAGGTGGCGCGATCAGCCGTTCTGCGGCGGCAGAGCGGCGATGAAGGGGTGGTCGCGCTCGATCAGGCCCAGCTTCGAGGCACCACCGGGCGAACCCAGGTCGTCGAAGAACTCGACGTTCGCCTTGTAGTAGTCCTTCCACTCCTCCGGAGTGTCGTCCTCGTAGAAGATCGCCTCGACCGGGCAGACCGGCTCACAAGCACCGCAGTCGACGCATTCGTCCGGGTGGATGTACAAGGACCGCTGGCCCTCGTAGATGCAGTCGACGGGGCACTCCTCGATGCACGCCTTGTCCTTGACGTCGACACAAGGCTGCGCGATGACGTAGGTCACGCTGGTCGTTCCTCCTCGGTAGGGCTGGTTGCGCGGGAGCGCGGCGTCGTCGATGCCCGCACCTAGTATCTCCGTTCTTGGGACGGAACCGAACAGGAGGGGCGGACAGAGCTGTGGAATTCACTGCGGGCGGACGGCTGGAGGTCCGCATTACCCCCTCTGACGTGGGAAAACGCGTCTCCGTCCGCCGGTTGAGCGACACTGGAGCACGGCCGGAGAAGTTCACTGACACGGTTGGTGTTCTCACATCATGGACCGAGGGTGTGCTGCTGATCACACGACGGACCGGTGAGACTGTCCGGATCCCGGAATCGGCGCTGGTCGCGGGCAAGGTCGTACCGGCCGCGCCCGCCCGCCGCAGGGGCCCCGCGGCCGGGTTCGAGGAGCTGGCGCGGGTGACCGCGCGGGCGTGGCAGCCGGTGGAGAGCGAGCCGCTCGGGGAGTGGACGCTGCGGGCCGCCATCGAAACGGTGCCCGGACGAAGTCTGGGGGAGAGCCAGGCAGGGGTGGTGGTCGGGCGACGGGTGGGCTTCACCCGGCGCGCCAACTCGGTGCTTCCGCTGGGCGATCCCGGCATGCCGCTGGACGAGGCCCTGGCACGCGTGCGTGCCTGGTACGAGCAGCGGGGGCTGCCCCCGTACGTGCAGGCGGCGACCGGCGCGGAGGGGACCCAGGAGCAGTTGTGCGCGGCGCTGGAGGAGCGGGGCTGGCGCCGGGAGGTCACGGCGGAGGTACGCATCGGGGCGCTGGCGCCGATCGGCGACCTGGAGCCCGGTGACGTACGGCTGTCCCGGTCCGTGGACGAGGCATGGCTGCGCCGCTACAACCGGTCGGGCGAGGCGGGCCCCCACGTCCTGCACGTCCTGAGCAGCGGCCCCTCCGTGTGGTTCGCCTCGGTGCCCGGCGAGGCGGGCGTGCCCGCCGCCATCGGGCGGTGCGTGGTCGACGGGCGGTGGGCCGGTTTCATGGCGGTCGAGGTGGACCCGGAGTACCGGCGGCAGGGGCTGGGCACGGCGGTGATGGCGGCGCTCGCCCGCCGCGCGCTGGAGGAGGGCGCGTCCGCTGCGTGGCTCCAGGTGGAGTCGGACAATGGTGGTGCCCTCGCCCTGTACGAGGGGATGGGCTTCGCCGTCCACCACCTGTACCACCACTTCCGATCTCCCGAAGCGGGTACGTGAGGCGTATGCACACCACCGAGTGGCGCCGCCGGTTCGCCGAGGAGGCCCGCGAGGACCGTCCTGACCTCGCGGAGCTGTGCCTGCTGGTGGGCGCGGAGGCGGACCCGGCGCTGGGGCAGGCCGGGATCGACGCCGCCGAGATCGAGCTGGACCGGCTGGCCGGGCTGCTGCCGTACGGGCTGCGCGGCCCGCGCTCCTGGGTGGGCGCGCTGGCCGGCCTCCTCGGCGACCGGTGCGGCTTCCACGGCACGCCCGGCGATTACCAGCGCCTGGAGTCGTCGCTGCTGCACGAGGTGCTGCGGCGCCGCCGGGGCCTGCCCATCCTGCTGTCGGTCGTGTGGATCGAGGTCGCCCGGCGGGCGGGCGCGCCGGTGTACGGGGTGGCGCTGCCGGGCCACTTCGTGGTCGGGTTCGGCGACCCGGAGGAGCGGGTGCTGGCGGACCCGTTCGCCGGGGGCCGCGCGCTGACCGGGGCGGACGCGGAACTCCTGGTCGCCGGCGCGACCGGCGAGCGGCTGCACCCGTCGATGCTGACGCCCACCGACCCGTTGCAGATCATGCAGCGGATCCTCAACAACATCCGCGCCTGGGCCTCCGTACGCCCCGAGCGCTCGGACGTGGCCCTGTGGGCGGTCGAACTGTCCCTGCTGCTGCCCGCGCACCCGGCCCGGCTGCGCTACGAGCGCGCCCAGCTCCTGATCCAGCGCGGCGACTTCCTGACGGGCGCGGCGGAGATGGACGCGTACGCGGACGTGGTCGCCCCGGTCGAACCGACGGTCGCCGAGACGGTCCGCCACCGCGCCCGCGCGGCGCGCGCGATGCTCAACTGACACCGCCCGCCCACCGGCAGACGGCGTACGGGCAGCGGCTCAGTCGCGGTCGACGTGTTCGCGGACGATCTTGCCGGTCCTGGCGTCGATGTCGTACGTCGTCTTGTACCAGTCGTTCGTCGTGACGACGTCGACGGACCAGACCGTGTCGTCCAGTTGGACGGCGGTGACCGTGCCCTTCTTGCGGTCGGTGGCCGTCTTGGCGGCCTGCTGCGGGGTGACCGTGGCGGCGCCCAGCCGGTCGGCGAGCTCGCGCTTGTCGTCCGGGTCCTGGCCGGGGTCGACGCGCGACTCGGTCACCTTGCCGGTGACGGCGTCGACGCGGACGGTGTAGGCGGTGCCGTCCTGGGCGGCGACCGTGGTGTCCCACTCGGGCGTGCGCGGCCCGGGGCTGGGGCTGCCGACGGCGGCCCGCGCCCACTTCAGCTCGATCTCGGCGAGCTTGCCCTGCCGTACGCCACGGACCGCCGTCGCCGCCGCCTTGTCCCACGGCACCTTGGTGGCCTGGATGAGAGCCTTCCGCTCGGCCTGGTCCTCGGTCGCGAGGCGCGGGGACGAGGTGCCGGTGGGGCTGCCGTACGGGGTGGGCGCGGCGGCGGCGACACGTGATTCCCCGGTGTCCCCGCAGGCGGTGAGCAGCGGGGCCGATACGACGGCGGCGCACACGGCGGCGGCGACGGACACGGTACGGAGGCGGAGCTGAGCGGTCATGTCCGCACCGGTAACCCCTCCGGCGCGCGCGCATGCCGGAGCCGTCCCGTACTCACCCGAAAGGCCCCCGCCCGGGTGGGGGCGGGGGCCTCGTGGCCGGACGGGTCAGCCCTGGGGGTTGAGCTCGATCGTCTCGGTGCGCTCGGCGGGCGTCTTGCCGAGCAGGGCCTTCTGCATGGCGTGGGCCACGTCGTCGGCGGAGACCTCGTGCTGCTTGCCGTCGCCCTTGGTGATCATGACACCGTCGAAGACGCCGTCCAGCAGTTCCTCGATCGCCTTCTTGTTGTAGACCTCGACCAGGCGGCCGTTGATCGGCTTCATGGACAGGATCTTCGGCAGCGACCTGGACGGGCCGAACTGGATCTCCTTGCCGCCCGCCTTGATGGTCACGAGGCCGGACATCGCCGGTTCGGCGAACTCCTTCATCGCCCGGTTCAGTTCGGTCTGGGTGATGGTGGGTTCCCTGGTGACCACGGGCAGCTCGACCGTGTTCGCCTTGCCCGTCTCCACCTGGGCGCGGTAGGCGTCCCGTACCGAGATCATGGAGCGCTGGACGTCCAGGGCCTTGCCCGCCTTGCCGGGTACGGCTACGGCCTTGCCCGGCTCGAACCGGATCGTGCCCTCGGTGGCCGAGCCCGAGGCGCCCGCCAGGTCGGTCAGGGCGACGCCGAGCTTCTCCTCGTCGACCGGGATAACCGGCTGGGCGACGCGCTCGCCGCCGAAGAGGGAGCCGATCACCGAGACGGGGTTGTAGTCGGCGCCCGCGGCGGCGCGGACGGTCTCCTGGGCGTCCAGGGACAGGCCGGCCTTGTCGGGGGCCAGCTCCTCCTTCTCGCCGCCGACGCTGAGCTGGAGCGGGGCCGAGGCGCGCCCGCCGAAGGCGGTTTCGAGCTTCTGAACCGCCTGCTCCTTGGTGCCGCCGCCGATGTCGACGCCGAGGACCGTGGTGCCCTTCGGCACCTCGGAGTGGTTGAGGAGCAGCCCGGCGCCGTAGGCGACACCGAGCAGGCCGACCAGCGCCGCGCCCAGCAGGACCAGCTTGGAACGGCCCTTCTTCTGCGGGCGGGCGGACGGACCGGCCGGGGCGGGGGCGGGAGCCGGGGAGGACGGCGCGGGCGCCGGCACCGGGTCGTCGAACAGCGCGGCGTTCCGGTCGGTCGCGACCTGCGCCGGGCCGGAGACGGGGAACGGCGAAGGGCCGCGGTGGTCCGGGGGGACGACGGGGATGCCGCTCGTGAGCGTGTCACCCGACACGTGGCCACCGGCCGGCGGGCCGGCGGGCGGGCCGGCCTGGCCCTCCTGGTACGGCGGCTCGGGCGCGGGCGGCTGCGGGGTCAGTACGGCGGTGTCGTCGGACATCCACGGCACGGTGCCCATGCTGCCGGTGACCGGGCCCGTCGTGGGGCCGCTCGGGTGCGCCGGTCCGGGCGGTCCGGCCGGGCCCGCCGGAGGCACCGTGTCCGCCGCGAGGTCGTCCAGGGCGCTGTGCGGGCGCGGGGCGTCCACGCGCGGTCCGTCCGGGCGGGGGGCGTGTCCGGCGGGGCCCTGCCCGTACGACGGCTGGGCGGGCGACGGCGGCCGCACGGGCGCGGGAGCACCGGCGGGACCGGACGGGGACCCGGCGCCCGACGGGGAGGCGGCCCCCGACGGGGAGGCGGGCGCGGGCGCGGGGGGCTTGCGAGGGGCGAACCAGTCGCTCGCCGGCTTCTCCTCCGCCTGCGGCTCCTCCGCCGGCCTCGTGGCCGTCTGCGCCGTCGGCGACCGGTCCGCCGCCGGCCGCTCCGCGGCGGGGCGGGGGGCCGGGGCCGCGGCGGCCCCGTCCGTCTCGCTCACCGGCTTGCGGACGACGACCGGCGGGATCGGCCGCGAACCGGGGATGTTGATCCGGATGCGGGTGGTCAGCGTGGTCTCGGTCCTGGGCTCGTCCGACTCCGCGGCGGCCC
Source organism: Streptomyces sp. NPDC031064 (assembly GCF_055570965.1). Lineage (NCBI taxonomy): Bacteria > Bacillati > Actinomycetota > Actinomycetes > Kitasatosporales > Streptomycetaceae > Streptomyces > Streptomyces sp. NPDC031064. The sequence continues at coordinate 215,593 of NZ_JBVIGF010000002.1, read as the reverse complement.
CGGCGCCCTCTTCCGGAGCGTCCTGCGTCGGGTGCAGCGACGGATACTGGCGCGATCCGTACGGCGGTGTGCCCGAGGGATACGCGGCTCCGCCGCGCCCCTGGGCGCCGGAGGACGAACTGTCAGTTTCACGACTCAAAGCAGGTTCTCCCGGTTGGCTCCGCCGCCCGCTCTTACACGTGCGGGCGCTCGGCGGCGCGCACCACCATACTGGCCGCCGCCGCCGGGTATCCCGCGACCAGGAGAACCCGATCGGTCATTCCGGCCCAAGTCAGGGCACGTCACATGCCAAGTGGGCCCGATCGGCCGTCCCGGTGCGGGAGCCGTGACATGGTGGCGCACATCACAGCCGCGGCCATGCCGCCCAGGACGTACACCAGCTCGGAGACGCCGCCCCAGAAGACCTGGTCGCCCTCCGGCCGGCCGAGGCTGGCCACGATGACGGCGACCAGCCAGCCGACGCCCGGCGCCACCACGCCCAACTGCGTACCCATCGTGCGCAGCCCGCCGGAGAAGAGCCCGACGCACGCGGCGAGCGCCAGCAGCAACCCGCCCGGGAACCAGGCCGCTTGGACGAGCGTGCCGGCGAGGCCGACGACGGCTCCGAGCCCGGCGAGGCCCGCGTACCCGCCGGCCCGCGCGGCCTTCATGACGCCACCCCGGCGAACAGGTCGTCCTCCCGCCGGCCGGCCGGGGCGCCGGATTCGCCCCGTACCAACTGGTAGTACTCCGTACCGAAGATGGGCTGCCCCAAGTCGTTGGAGAGCGCGAAGAAGGCGTCCCGCACGGCGATTTGCGTGGCATGGGCACGCATCGCCGCCGCCTTCCGTTCCGCGTATTCCGTCCCGTCGATCTCGGCCGTGACCAGCTCGTCGTCGACGACGCCGGGTACGTCGTCGACGGCGGCCACCCGGTCGAAGGCGCGGGACGCGCGGAGCCGGGCGAAGGCCTCCTCGGCTACCGTGCGCGGCACCCGGTTCCAGTAGATCTTGGCGATCTCGTGGGGGTCGCCCAGGTCGCGCCGGAAGGCCGGTTCGGCGGCCAGCTCGGCGGCGCGCATCGCGACGCGGTGGGCCTGGATGTGGTCGGGGTGGCCGTAGCCGCCGTCCGGGTCGTACGTGACCAGCACCTGCGGGCGGACGGACCGGATGACCTCGACGAGGTGGGCGGCGGCCTCGTCCACGTCGGCGCTCCAGAAGGCGCCGTCGCGGCGGTTCTGCTCGGCACCCATCATCCCGGAGTCGCGGAACCGGCCGGGTCCGCCCAGGAAGCGGTGGTCGGTGACGCCCAGCTCCTTCATCGCGGCGGCCAGTTCGCCGACGCGGTGGGGGCCGAGCCGGTCCTCCCGGTCGGGTGCCAGGTGGGCGAGGGCGGGCGGGATGACCTCGCCCTCCTCACCGCGTGTGCAGGTCACGAGGGTGACCTGGGCGCCCTCGGCCGCGTACTTGGCCATGGTGGCGCCGTTGTTGATCGACTCGTCGTCGGGGTGCGCGTGCACCAGGAGCAGACGACGGGCGGGCAGTTCCGTCATACGGACACCCTAGCCACAGAACGGCTCAGAACTTGATGCCGCCGATCATGCCCGCCACGTTGGTCGTCAGCTCGCTGATGGTGGGGGCGATGGAGGAGCTCGCCAGGTAGAAACCGAGCAGCATGCAGACCACCGCGTGCCCGGTCTTCAGGCCGGCCTTCCGGATCAGCAGGAAGACGACGATCGCCAGCAGCACCACCGCCGAAATCGAGAGTGCCACGGCGGTTCACCTCCATACATGTTCGTTCCGGACCGGGCAGGGCGCACGTGCCGGAGGGTACATACCCACCTGGCGCTACGGATCATAACTATCCGTTCCCACGCATCGATCGGTGCACGGCAGCACATGGGGGCGCACGACCGCTAGTTTCGGTCGTATGACCTCCAGGCAACAGCTCTCATTCCCCCGCCAGTACGCACGGACCCAGCGCTACACCCTTGGTGTTCCCCGGGCGTTCACCGTCTCACCCGACGGTTCCCGGGTCGTCTTCCTCCGCTCCCCCTCCGGCACCGACAGAGCGAACCGGCTGTGGGTGCTCGACCTGGACGACGGCATGCGCGAGCGCGTCGCCGCCGACCCGGAAGCGCTGCTGGGCGGCGCGGAGGAGGAGTTGTCGGCCGAGGAGCGGGCGCGCCGCGAACGCAGCCGGGAAGGCGCGGGCGGCATCGTGGGCTACGCGGTGGACGGTGCCGTCGAGTTGGCCGCGTTCGCCCTGTCCGGGCGGCTGTTCGTGGCGGAGCTGAGGGCCGGGACGGCGCGTGAACTGCGCGTTCCCGGGCCGGTGATCGACCCGCGCCCCTCGCCGGACGGGCGGCACGTGGCGTACGTGAGCGGGGGCGCCCTGCGGGTGACGGGCACGGGGGGCGAGGGCGACGACCGGGCCCTGGCCGAGCCGGAAGGGGAGGGCGTCACCTACGGGCTGGCGGAGTTCATCGCGGCCGAGGAGATGGGCCGCTCGCGCGGTTACTGGTGGTCGCCGGAGTCGGACCGGCTGCTGGTCGCGCGGGCCGACGACAGCCCCGTACAGCGGTGGTGGATCTCCGATCCGGCGCATCCGGAGCGGGAGCCGGTCAAGGTGGCCTATCCGGCGGCGGGGACGGCCGACGCGGAGGTGTCGCTGTGTCTGCTCGGCCTGGACGGTACGCGTACGGAGGTCGAGTGGGACCGTGCGCGTTACCCGTACCTGGCGCGGGTGCACTGGTCCTCCGGCGGGGCGCCGCTGCTGCTCGTGCAGACCCGCGACCAGCGCACGCAGTTGTACCTGGCGGTGGACACCGCGACGGGGACGACCCGGACGGTGCACGTCGACGAGGATCCGGATTGGCTGGAACTGCTCGGCGGGGTGCCGGCGTGGGCGCCGGACGGGCGGCTGGTGCGGATCGCCGACGAGGGCGGGGCGCGGGTGCTGGCGGTCGGCGACCGGACGCTGACGGGGGCGCAGCTCCATCTGCGGGCGGTCCTGGACGTCGGCGAGAACGACGTGCTGGTGTCGGCGTCGGCGGGCGAGGAGGCCGCCGCGGCGGAAATTGGCGAGATTCATGTGTACCGGGTCAACGAACTGGGCGTGGAACGCGTCTCCGAAGGGCCCGGAATCCACTCGGCGGTCCGGTGCGGGGCGGTGACCGTCCTGGCGTCGGCGCGGCCGGGTGAGCCGGGGACGTCGGTGCGGGTGCTGCGGGAGGGCAAGCCGGTGGCGGAGGTGGCGTCGTACGCGGAGCAGCCGGTGCTGTCGCCGCGCCTGACGCTCACCGAGGCGGGCGCGCACCGCATCCCGTGCGCGGTGCTGCTGCCCCGGAACCACCAGGAGGGCGACGGGCCGCTGCCGGTGCTCCTGGACCCGTACGGCGGGCCGCACGGGCAGCGGGTGGTGGCGGCGCACAATCCGCACCTGACCTCGCAGTGGTTCGCCGAGCAGGGCTTCGCGGTGATCGTGGCGGACGGGCGGGGCGCGCCGGGCCGCTCGCCGGGCTGGGAGAAGGCGATCAAGGACCGGCTGACCCTGGCGCTGGACGACCAGATCGAGGCGCTGCACGGGCTGGCGGACCGGTTCCCGCTGGATCTGGGCCGGGTGGCGATGCGGGGCTGGTCGTTCGGCGGCTACCTGGCCGCGATGGCGGTGCTGCGGCGGCCGGACGTGTTCCACGCGGCGGTGGCCGGGGCGCCGATGTCGGACCTGCGGCTGTACGACACGCACTACATGGAGCGGTACCTGGGCCTGCCGCAGGAGGCGCCGGAGGTGTACGAGGCGAACTCGCTGATCACGGACGACGGTCTGTCGGCGCCGGAGACCCCGCACCGCCCCATGATGATCATCCATGGGCTGGCGGACGACAACGTGGTGGCGGCACACACGCTCAAGCTGTCGTCGGCGCTGCTGGCGGCGGGCCGGCCGCATGAGGTGCTGCCGCTGACGGGCGTGACGCACATGACGCCGCAGGAACAGGTCGCCGAGAACCTGCTGCTGCTCCAGGTGGACTTCCTGAAGCGGTCGCTCGGGCTCGCGTAGCACGGCGACCGGCCGGGGCGACATGGCGCGCCCCGGCCGGTCCACGGCACCCGCACGGCCGTACGCTGTTCAGACTGACGCGTCCGTATATCGAAACCGCTTCCGGCAAGTTGCCTGAGTGTTAACGGAATTGATGGGCAATCAACCCATTTGCCCCCGGATATCGATCTCGACGTCGGCCGGGACGACCTGCCTCTCCTCCGCGAAGTGGCACGCCGAGTCGTGCCGGGCCGGGGTGTCCAGGTCACGGAAGGCCGCCGGCACGGCGAGCGCCGGCACCTCCAGCGCGCACCGCTCGCGCGCCTTCCAGCAGCGGGTGCGGAAGCGGCAGCCGGACGGGACGCCGGTGGGCGAGGGGACGTCACCGGCGAGCAGAATCCGCTCCTTCCGCCCCCGGGCGTCGGGGTCGGGCACGGGGACGGCCGACAGCAGCGCCTGGGTGTAGGGGTGCGTCGGGTGGTCGTAGATCTGTACGTCCGTACCGATCTCGGCCATCTTCCCGAGGTACATCACGCCCACCCGGTCCGAGATGTGCCGGACGATCGACAGGTCGTGCGCGATGAACACGTAGCTCAGCCCGAACTCGTCCTGGAGCTTCTCCATCAGGTTGACCACCTGCGCCTGGACGGAGACGTCCAGCGCCGACACCGGCTCGTCGGCCACGATGATCTCCGGCCTGAGGGCGAGGCCGCGGGCGATGCCGATGCGCTGGCGCTGGCCGCCGGAGAACTGGTGCGGGTAGCGGTTGATGTGCTCGGGGTTGAGCCCGACCACGTCCAGCAGCTCCCGCACCCTGCGCCGCCGGTCGCCCTTCGGCGCGGCCTCGGGGTGGATCTCGTACGGTTCGCCGACGATGTCGCCGACCGTCATCCGGGGGTTGAGCGAGGTGTACGGGTCCTGGAACACCATCTGGATGTTCCGGCGGACCGCCTTCAGGGCGCGCCCGGACAGCGTGGTGATGTCCTCGCCCTTGTAGAGGATCTGCCCGGACGTGGGACGTTCCAGGCTGACGAGCAGCTTGGCGACCGTGGACTTGCCGCAGCCGGACTCGCCGACGATGCCGAGCGTCTCGCCGGGGTGGAGGGCGAAGGACACCCCGTCGACCGCCTTGACGGCGCCGATCTGCTTCTTGAACAGGACGCCGCGGGTGAGCGGGTAGTGCTTGACGAGGTCGCGCACCTCAAGAAGGGGAGCCCCACGCCGGGGAGCCTCAAGAAGGGGAGGCATCGATCGTCTCCTTCCAGAAGTGGCAGGCGCTGCGTCGGTCCTCGGAGACCGGGTACAGCGGCGGTTCGTCGATCCGGCACATGTCCCGGGCGCGGGGGCAGCGCGGGTGGAAGGGGCAGCCGGAGGGGATGGCGGTCAGGCTGGGCGGCAGGCCCTTGATGGCGTACAGCTCCCGGCCCTTGTGGTCCAGGCGCGGGATGGAGTCGAGCAGACCGCGGGTGTAGGGGTGGGCGGGTGCCTTGTAGATGTCGTGGACGGGCGCGGTCTCGATGATCCGCCCGGCGTACATGACGGCGATCCGGTCGGCGACGTCGGCGACGACGCCCAGGTCGTGGGTGATGAGGATCAGGCCCGTGCCCAGTTCCCGCTGGAGTTCGGCGAGGAGTTCCATGACCTGGGCCTGGACGGTGACGTCGAGGGCGGTGGTCGGCTCGTCGGCGATGATGAGCGCCGGTTCCAGGGCCATCGCCATGGCGATCATGATGCGCTGGCGCATCCCGCCGGAGAACTGGTGCGGGTACTGGCCGACCCGCTCGCGGGCGCCGGGGATGCGGACCCGGTCCATGAGCTCCACGGCCTTGGCCCGGGCGTCCTTCTTCGACATGCCGCGGTGGACCACGAACATCTCGCCGAGCTGGTCGCCGACGGTGAGCACGGGGTTGAGGGCCGACAGCGCGTCCTGGAAGATCATCGCCATTTCGGCGCCGCGCACCGCGCGCCGGGCGTCCTCCTTGAGCGTGAGCAGGTCCCGGCCCCGGAAGAGGACCTCGCCGCCGGTGATCCGGCCGGGCGGCACGTCGAGGATGCCCATGATCGCCTGGGCGGTGACGGACTTGCCGGAGCCGGACTCGCCGAGCACGGCGAGCGTCTCCCCCGCGTCCACGGAGTACGTCACGCCGTTGACGGCCCTGGCCACCCCGTCCCGGGTGCGGAACTCCACGTACAGGTCGCGTACTTCGAGGAGCACGGCTCACCTCAGCTTCGGGTCGAGGGCGTCGCGCACCGCGTCGCCGAGCATGATGAACGCCAGCACGGTGATGCTCAGGGCGCCGGCCGGCCACAGCAGCATGTGGGGGGCGTTGCGGATCTGCGGGGCGGCGTTGGAGATGTCGATGCCCCAGGAGACGGTGGGCGGCCGCAGTCCGACGCCGAGGAAGGACAGGGTGGCCTCCAGCGCGATGTACGTGCCGAGCGCGATGGTCGCGACGACGATGACCGGCGCGACGGCGTTGGGCGCCACGTGCCGCAGCAGCATCCGTCCGCTGCCGGCCCCGAGGGCCCGGGCCGCCTGCACGTAGTCGTGCTGTCCGGCGGTGATGACCGAGCCGCGGGCGATGCGGGCGACCTGGGGCCAGCCGAGCAGCACGATGAAGCCGACCACCGGCCAGACGGTGGAGCTGGTGACGACGGACAGGAACACCAGGCCGCCCAGGACGACGGGGATGCCGAAGAACACGTCGGTGATCCGGGACAGCAGCGCGTCCCACCACCCGCCGAAGAACCCGGCGAGCCCGCCGAGCAGGCTGCCGAGCAGGGCGGCGCCGAGGGTGGCGCACACGCCGACGGTGATGGAGGCCCGCGCCCCGTGGACGGTGCGGGTGTAGACGTCGCAGCCCTGGGTGTCGTACCCGAAGGGATGGCCGGGGGCTGGGCCCGCCTGGGACTTGGACAGGTCGCAGTGCAGCGGGTCCGCGCCGGTGAGGATCTGCGGCCAGAGGGCGATCAGGACGAGGAAGGCGATGAGGGCCGCGGAGGCGAGGAAGACGGGGTTGCGGCGCAGTTGGTGCCAGGCGTCGGACCACAGGCTGCGCGGGCGGCCCGTGGAGGGCGTCTCCAGGGTCTCGGCCTCGCCCATCGCCAGGTCCATGGCGCCTCCGGCGCCGGTCGGGGCGATGACGTCCTCGGGGTCGTCGTAGGTGTCGCGGGTGTCAGGCATAGCGGATCCTCGGGTCCAGGACCGCGTACAGCAGGTCGACGAGCAGGTTCGCCAGCAGGAAGACGATCACGAGGATCGTCACGAAGCCGACGACGGTGGGCGCGTTGTTGCGCAGGATGCCCTGGTAGAGCTGGTAGCCGACGCCGTGGATGTTGAAGATCCGCTCCGTGACGATCGCGCCGCCCATCAGGGAGCCGATGTCGGCGCCGATGAAGGTGACGACCGGGATCAGGGAGTTGCGCAGCAGGTGGCGGGTGATGACCCGGTGGCGCGGCAGGCCCTTGGCGATGGCGGTGCGGACGTAGTCGGCGCGGACGTTCTCGGCGATGGAGGTGCGGCTGAGCCGGGTGACGTAGGCGAGGGAGACGAGGGCGAGGACGACGCCGGGCAGGAGCAGTTCGTCGAGGCGGGCCTCGGAGGAGACGGAGGGGCGCACCCAGCCCCACTGCACACCGAGCAGGAACTGCAGGAGGTAGCCGGAGACGAAGGTGGGGACGGAGATGACGACGAGGGTGAGGACGAGCAGGCCGGTGTCGAGGGGGCGGCCGCGCTTGAGCCCGCTGATGACGCCGAGGGTGATGCCGATGAGGATCTCGATGACGACGGCGACGAGGGTGAGCCGCAGCGTGACTGGGAAGGCGGAGGCCATCAGTTCGGTGACCTTCTGGCCATTGAACGCGGTGCCGAAGTCGCCCTGGAAGATGGCGCCCATGTAGAGCAGGTACTGCTTCCACAGCGGCTGGTCGAGGTGGAGGTCCTTGCGGATGCGGGCGGCGGTGGCGGGGTCGGGTGCCTTGTCGCCGAAGAGTGCCGCGACCGGGTCGCCGAGCGCGTACACCATGAAGAAGATCAGGAACGTGCTGCCGATGAACACCGGGATCATCTGGAGCAGCCGCCGGATCACATAGCGTCCCATGAGGGCTCCGGAGGATCGCGGGGCGGGGCGTCAGCGGACCTTGATCCGGTCGTAGACCGGGACGCTGAACTGGTTGAGGGTCACGTCGGAGAGCCGTTCCGAGTAGCCGGCGCTGCCGTTCTGGTACCAGAGGGGGATGGCGGGCATCTGTTCGGCGAGGATGCGCTGGGTGGCCTGGAAGTCCTTGACGGCCGCGGCCCGGTCGGTCTCGCGGTTGGCCTTGTCGACGAGGCCGTCGAACACCTTGTTGCTGAACTTGCCGTAGTTGGAGGACCCGCCGGTGGAGTAGAGCGGCTCCAGGAAGTTCTGGATGAGCGGGTAGTCGGCCTGCCAGCCGGAGCGGAAGGGGCCGGTGAGCTTGGCCGTGGTCTGCTGGTTGCGGAAGTCGGCGAAGGTGCCGATGGGGTTGACGGTGCAGACGGCGCCCCGGCCGAGCGCGTTGTTGACGCTGTTGCAGACGGCGTCCATCCAGGCGCGGTGCGAGCCGGTGTCGACGTTCGAGGTGAGCGTCACCCGGCCGCCGGGCAGGCCGCCGCCCTCCTCGATGAGGCGTTTGGCCCTGGCCGGGTCGTAGGTGCAGGCGTCGCCGCAGAGCTCCTGGTAGCCGCCGGTCCTGCCGAGGGCGGGCGAGGTCCAGTCCTTGGCGGGGGTGCGGGTGCCCTGGTAGATCTGCTTGGTGATCTCCTCCCGGTTGATCGCCATGGACAGGCCGCGGCGGACCTTCTCCATGCCGGGCCTGTTCCATTCGGGCCGGTAGAGCGGGAAGACGAGGGTCTGGACGATGAGGGCGGGCTGGTTGATGTAACGGTCGCCGAGGTCGCCCTCGACGTTCCTGAGCTGTTGCGCGGGCACGTCGTCGAGGAGGTCGAGGTTTCCCGAGATCAGGTCGGTGTACGCGCTGTTGTTGTCGGTGTAGACGACGAGGTCGACACCGCCGTTGCGGGGCTTGTCCTCGCCCGCGTAGCCGTTCCAGCGGCGCAGCTTCATGTTGCTGCCCCGGGTGTACGACTCGACGGTGTAGGGGCCGTTGCCGACGGGCTTGGCGAGCCAGGCGTCGTGGTCGGTGAAGAACACCCGGGGCAGCGGCATGAACGCTTGGTAGCCGAGGGTCTCGGGCCAGGTGGAGAAGGTGTCCTTGAGCGCGACGGTGAAGGTGCGGTCGTCCCTGACGACCAGGCCGCGCATCGTCTTGGCCCGCGCGGCCCCGGAGGCGGGGTGGACGTCCTCGTAGCCGACGATGTCGCTGAAGAAGGGCGCGTTGGCCTGCTTGTTGTCGACGTGGGCGCCGTAGTTCCAGGCGTCGGTGAAGGACGCGGCGGTGACGGGCTCGCCGTTGCTGAACTTCCAGCCGGGCTTGAGCGTGACGGTGAAGTTCTTCGAGTCGGTGGTCTCGATCTTCTCGGCGACCATGTCCCGGGCCTGGCCGGTCCTGGGGTCGTACTTCTTGAGGCCGCGGAAGAGCAGGTCGAGGACCTTGCCGCCCTGGACCTCGTTGGTGTTGGCCGGTTCGATCGGGTTCTGGGGGTCGCCCCAGGAGGAGCTGATGATGCCGTCCGCGCCGCCGACGCCGCCGTTGCCGCCACCGCAGGCGGTCGCCACGAGGGCGACGGCCACGGCACACGCGGCCGCCCTGACGTGCGTGGCTCCGCGCATGGGGTGCCTCCCCTGGTCGTGGTCCTCGCCTCATGGCTAGGCCCACATACCACCCCATACGGTGCGCCCGCGCACGCTGTACCCGCCCGTCCGGGCACGGCACCACCCGCTTGCGCGACGCCCCGCCCCCGCCGGAGCCCCGCCCGGCCGGCCGGGCACCGCCCCGGCCCCTGGCCCCCCCGGCCCCGGGCACCGCCCCGGCCCCTGGCCCCCCGGCCCCGGGCCCCGGCCCGCCCCGGCCCGGCACGCGAAGGTGCCCCGGCCTTCACGGGCCGGGGCACCCTCGTACGCGTACGACCGCGCCTTACGCCGCGTGGACGACGTCCTTCTCCTCGGCGAAGTGGCACGCCGACTCGTGCGCCGCGGGGCTGTCGGAGCCCTGGAAGCGCTCCGGGACCGCCAGCAGCGGCACCTCGGTGGCGCACTTGTCCTCCGCCTTCCAGCACCGGGTGCGGAAGCGGCAGCCGGACGGCGGGTTCGCCGGCGAGGGGACGTCACCGGTGAGGATGATCCGCTCGCGGCCCTCGCGGGCCTCCGGGTCGGGGACGGGGACGGCCGACAGCAGCGCCTGGGTGTAGGGGTGCGTCGGGTGGTCGTAGATCTGTACGTCCGTACCGATCTCGGCCATCTTCCCGAGGTACATCACGCCGACGCGGTCGGAGATGTGCCGGACGATCGACAGGTCGTGCGCGATGAAGAGGTAGGAGAGGTTGAACTCGTCCTGGAGCTTCTCCATCAGGTTGACGACCTGCGCCTGGACGGAGACGTCCAGCGCCGACACCGGCTCGTCGCAGATGATGATCTCGGGGTTGAGCGCCAGGCCGCGGGCGATGCCGATGCGCTGGCGCTGGCCGCCGGAGAACTGGTGCGGATAGCGGTTGATGTACTCGGGGTTCAGACCGACGACATCGAGCAGCTCCTGCACCTTGCGGCGCCGGTCGCCCTTGGGGGCCGCCTCGGGGTGGATCTCGAAGGGCTCACCGATGATGTCGCCCACCGTCATGCGGGGGTTGAGCGAGGTGTACGGGTCCTGGAACACCATCTGGATGTTCCGGCGCACCGCCTTCAGCGCCCGCCCGGACAGCTTGGTGATGTCCTGGCCCTTGTAGAAGATCTCGCCCGCGGTCGCCGTCTCCAGCATCATCAGCAGCTTGGCGACCGTGGACTTGCCGCAGCCGGACTCGCCCACGATGCCGAGCGTCTCGCCCTGGTAGAGGTCGAAGGAGACCCCGTCCACGGCCTTGACGGCGCCGACCTGCTTCTTGAACAGGATGCCCTGGGTCAGCGGGAAGTGCTTGACCAGGCCGCGCACCTGGAGGATCGGCTCACCGCGCTCCACCGGGGCCTCGATCGCGGCGACCGAGGCGGTCTCGCTCGCCGCGTCGACCGTCTCGACCTCGGTGACGTTCGGGGTCGCGTCCACGGCCTCGTCCTCTTTCCTGAGCTCAGCCATGGATCGTCTCCTTCCAGAAGTGGCACGCGCTGCCACGGCCCGGCAGCTCGCCGCCGTCCTGCTCCGTCACCGGCACCAGGGCCGGGATCTCCGTACGGCAGATGTCGTCCGCCTTGGGGCAGCGCGGGTTGAAGGCGCAGCCCGTGGGGATCTTCATCAGGTTGGGCGGCAGGCCCTTGATCGCGTACAGCTCCTGGCCCTTCTGGTCCAGGCGCGGGATGGAGTCGAGCAGACCACGGGTGTACGGGTGCGCGGGGCGCTTGTACAGGTCGTGGATCGGCGACTGCTCGACGATCCGGCCCGCGTACATCACCGCGATCTTGTCGGCGACGTCCGCGACGACACCGAGGTCGTGGGTGATGAGGATCAGGCCCATGTTCTCCTCGCGCTGGAGCTCCGCGAGCAGGTCCATGACCTGGGCCTGGACGGTCACGTCGAGCGCGGTGGTCGGCTCGTCCGCGATGATCAGGTCCGGCTCCAGCGCCATCGCCATGGCGATCATGATGCGCTGGCGCATACCGCCGGAGAACTGGTGCGGGTAGTCGTTCACCCGCGCCGCCGCGGCCGGGATCTTCACCCGGTCCATCAGCTCGATCGCCTTGGCCTTGGCGTCCTTGCGGGACATGCCCAGGTGGACCCGGTACATCTCGCCGAGCTGGTAGCCGACGGAGAGCACCGGGTTCAGCGCGGAGAGCGCGTCCTGGAAGATCATCGCGATGCGGCGACCGCGGATCTTGCGGCGCTCCTCGGCGGACATCTTCAGCATGTCCTCGCCGTGGAACAGGATCTCGCCCTTGGGGATACGGCCGGGCGGCATGTCGAGGATGCCCATGATCGCCTGGGCGGTGACCGACTTGCCGGAGCCGGACTCGCCGAGCACGGCGAGGGTCTCGCCGGCGTCGACGCTGTAGCTCACGCCGTTGATGGCCTTGGCGACGCCGTCCCGGGTGTGGAACTCGACGTGCAGGTCACGCACTTCGAGGAGCGGAGCGCCGGACGCGCTCTTGGCGCCGGACGCGCTCGTCTTCTTGTCGATGGTGGTCAACGTACGCCCTCCTAGCGCAGCTTGGGGTCGAGGGCGTCGCGCACTGCTTCGCCGAGCATGATGAACGCCAGGACCGTGACGCTCAGGAACAGCGACGGGAAGAGCACCATGTGCGGGGCGCTCAGGAAGCGGTCCTGGCCGTCACTGATCATCAGGCCCCAGGAGATGTTCGGGGACTGGACACCGATGCCGAGGTACGAGAACGCCGCCTCGGCCGAGATGTAGACGCCGAGGTTGATGGTGCTGACCACGATCACCGGAGCGAGCGCGTTCGGCAGGATGTGGCGCATCGCGATGCGCCAGCCGCCGGCACCGAGCGCACGGGCCGCCATGACGTAGTCGTTCTGCTTGTTGGTGATCACCGAGCCGCGCATGATGCGGAACAGTTGCGGCCAGCCGAGCACCGCCATGATCAGGGAGACGGTGACCACGTTGCCGGTGCCGAGCATGGCCAGCACGAGCAGACCGCCGAGCATCGTCGGGATGGCGAACCAGATCTCCGTGAAGCGGGAGACGAGGACGTCCAGCCAGCCGCCGCGCAGACCGGCGACCATGCCCAGGACACAGCCGACCAGCGTGGTCAGCACGGAGGTCAGCACACCCACGATGATCGAGTTGCGGGTGCCGTAGATCGTCCGGGTGTAGATGTCGCAGCCCTGGACGTCGAAGCCGAACCAGTGCGCGCCGCTCGGCGGGACGACCGAGTTCGACAGGTCGCAGAACCCCTTCGCGTACGGGTCCCCACTGGTGAACAGGCCCGGGAACGCGGCGATGACCAGAAGGAAGAGGATCAGTACGGCGGAGACCAGGAAGACCCAGTTGTGCATCAGGTCGCGACGGGCGTCGCTCCACATGCTGGCGACCCGCTCGGGCTTGTCCTTCTTCGTGCCCTTGACGGCGCTGCCGGGCGCGGTCGCGACGGGAACCGCGCTCTCCTCGACGGTGGTGGAGGTGTTCTCAGGCATAGCGGATCCTCGGGTCGAGCACGGCGTAGAGCAGGTCCACGATCAGGTTGGCGGCGATGTAGACGAGGACGAGCACGGTGACGATGCTGACGACGGTCGTCCCCTGGCGCAGGTACACGGCCTGGTAGAGCGTGCCGCCGATGCCGGGGATGTTGAAGATGCGCTCGGTGATGATCGCTCCGCCCATCAGGGCGCCGAGGTCGACACCGAGGAAGGTGACGATCGGGATCATGGCGTTGCGCAGGGCGTGCCGCACGATGACCCGGGACCGGCTCAGGCCCTTGGCGGTGGCGGTGCGCACGTAGTCCGCGCGCATGGTCTCCATCATGGAGGTGCGCGTCAGACGGGTGATGTACGCGAGCGACGCGGAGGCGAGCACCACGGCCGGCAGGATGAGGGTGGTCATGTCCTCGGAGTCGTAACTGATGGGCGCGATGGCCCATTTGACGCCGAGCACGAGCTGGAGCACGTTGCCCAGCACGAAGACCGGGACGGAGACCAGGAGAAGGGTCGACAGCAGCACGACGTTGTCGAGGAACTTGCCGCGACCGAGCGCGGCGAAGACGCCCGCGACGATACCGACGACCGCCTCGACGGCGAACGCGATGGCCGCCAGGTTGAGCGTGACCGGGAAGGTCTCGCTCATGATCTCGGCCACCGGCCGGCCGGTGAAGTCGGTGCCGAAATCGCCCGTCAGCACGCCGGAGATGTAGTACCAGTACCGCTGGTAGAGCGGGTCATTGAGGTGGTACTGCTCCCGCAGGATGGCGGTGATGTTGGGGTCTGCCTTCTTCTCGCCGGCCAGCGCCTGGATGGGGTCGCCGGGCAGGAGGAAGACGAGGCAGTAGATAAGAATTGTCGCGCCGAGCAGTACGGGTATCGCCTGCAGAAGACGCCTGATTACATAACGACCCATCAGGTCTCCAGTTGTACGGATACCGGGAGGGGCACTCCAGTGGGCCCCGGCCCGGGTGAGGGGTGACGACAACAGGACGGCAGAAGGGGGGTGACGGGGCAGAACCCCGTCACCCCCACTGCTGTCAGGATCTCCCTACGGAGATCCTTTGAACCGTCAGGCGGGGTTCACCGTGGTCCAGTCGATCTGGGTCATGTTGTCGATCCGCACGCCCGGCTTGAGGTTCTTGCTGAGGCCGGCGTTCAGCTTGTAGAAGTACACCGGGATGTACGGCATGTCCTTCAGGATGAGGTCGTCAGCCTGCTGGTACGCCTTGATCGCGGCGTCCTCGGTGGTGGCCGTGTCGCCCTGGTCGAGGAACTTCTCGACCTGCGGGTTGACGTAGCCGGAGTAGTTCGAGCCGTGCTCGATGGCGTCCTCGGAGAAGACCGGGCGCAGGTAGTTCTCCGGGTGCGGGTAGTCCATGGACCACGCCAGGCGGAAGGCGCCGCTGTACTTCTTGTCGCCGAGGTCGTTCAGGATGGTCTGGAACTGCTCGAACGGCTTGACGGTGACGTCGACGCCGAGGTTCTTCTCGAGCTGGGCCGCGACGGCCTCGATCCAGTCCTTGTGGCCGCCGTCGGCGTTGTAGCCGAGCTCCATCTTGTTGCCCGGCAGGCCGCCCGCGGCGTCGAAGGCCTTCTTGGCCGCGGCCGGGTCGAAGGTGCAGGGCGCGCCGCAGGCGCCGCTGCGGTAGCCCGGGACCAGCGGGTTGATGAAGTCGTCCGCCGGCGTACGGGTGTTGACGAAGATCTTCTCGGTGATCGCCTTCCGGTCGATCGCCTGGGAGATCGCCTTGCGCAGCTCCGGCTTCGCGTAGGCCTTGTTGTACTTGATCGGGAAGCCGATGTAGCCGACGCCGGAGTCGGTGCCCTGGATGTAGCGGTCGCCGAGGTCCTTGGCGGCGGTGGTCATCGCGGACAGCGGAACGGTGTCCATGATGTCGACGCGGCCACCGAGCAGGTCACGGTAGGCCGTGTCCTGGTTGTTGTAGATCTTGAAGGTGACGCCGGGGATCTTGATCTCGCCCGCGTCGGGGTGCTTGTCGTACTTGACCGTCTTGATCTGCTGGTTGCGGACGAACTTGCCGTCCATCTTGAACACGCCGTTGCCGATGGGCGCGGTCTCGAAGCCCTTCGGGTCCTTGAAGAAGGCCTTCGGCAGCGGGTAGAAGGCGTTGAAGCCCAGCATGGTCTTGAAGGCGGAGAACGGCGCCGTGAGCGTGACCTCGAGGGTCTTCTCGTCGACGACCTTCAGGCCCTTCATCTTGTCGGTCGCGGGCTTCTTGCCCTCGCCCGGGTTCAGGTCGGCGTACCCGTCGATCTTGTTGTAGAGCGGGTTCGTCTCCTGCGTGTTGTCCTGGTTGGCGCCGTAGTTCCAGGCGTCCGCGAAGGACTGCGCGGTGACCGGCTCACCGTTGTGGAAGGTGTAGCCGTCCTTGAGCTTGATCGTCCAGACCTTGCTGTCCTTGGTCTCGATCGACGCCGCCATGTCGAGCTGGGTCTCGTTCTTCTCGTCGTACCGCACGAGGCCGGTGAACAGGGCGTTCATGACCTCGGAGCCCTCGGACTCGTACGTGTTCGACGGGATCAGACCGTTCTGGGGCTCGCCGAGCTCCATCACGACCTGCTTGGCACCGCCCGACTTGCTGTCGCTACCGCCACCGCCACAAGCCGTGGCTGCCAGGGCGACGACTATCGCGCCCGCGACCCACTTGGCGCTCTTGGCACCGCGCATGGGTTCCTCCTCATGAGTCCACTTGTCACTACAAGAGGGGCACTTCGAGGTTGCACGCCGACACCCCTGACGGCGATGACTCAAGTGCCCCGAGTGTGCTCGTGAGTCGGCGCTCCCCACAGCGCGTGACCCATTGACCCGAGCTCAATGGAGCCAACTATTAAGTACGTCCGGGCCGTAAACCACACTTAAAGGGTCTCGTTTTGGCAACATCACCAAGGGCCCGAAGACCGAAATCCGGACAAAGCGATCACAGACAGACACCCGCGAAACGGACCGTTAACACATGTTCCGGAGAGCGACGGTCGATATGCGGACGCTTCGGCCGGGAAAACGCTTTGACGTGCGGTCAGCCGACACCTCCGTCCGCCGACCGGTGCGGGGGCACGGGTCCCGAGCTGCTACAGGAGCGGGCGCGGCATGCCTGCCCCGGAGGGACGCAGAAAAAACTCCCCGGCCGGGGAGGGGCGATGGCCCCTCCCCGGCCGGGGAGTTGACGTCCGTGGCGGCGGCCGGCCCGGCCGCCGCGCCGGATCAGCCGTGCTTGGCGCGCGAGGCGGCGCGGGCGCGCTCACGCGCGTCCAGGTTCACCTTGCGGATGCGGACGGCCTCCGGCGTCACCTCGACGCACTCGTCGTCGCGGCAGAACTCCAGCGACTGCTCCAGCGAGAGCTTGCGCGGCGGAACGATGGACTCCGCCACATCGGCCGTGGAGGAGCGCATGTTGGTGAGCTTCTTCTCCTTGGTGATGTTGACGTCCATGTCGTCGGAGCGGGAGTTCTCACCGACGATCATGCCCTCGTACACCTCGGTGCCCGGCTCGACGAAGAGCACGCCGCGCTCCTGGAGGTTGGTCATCGCGAAGGCGGTGACCGCGCCGGAGCGGTCGGCGACCAGCGAGCCGTTGTTGCGGGTCTGGAGCGGGCCGAACCACGGCTCGTGGCCCTCGTGGATCGAGTGCGCGATGCCCGTGCCGCGGGTCTGCGTGAGGAACTCGGTACGGAAGCCGATGAGGCCACGGGAGGGCACGACGAACTCCATGCGGACCCAGCCGGAGCCGTGGTTCGACATGTTGTCCATCCGGCCCTTGCGGACGCCCATGAGCTGCGTGACGGCGCCCATGTGCTCCTCGGGCACGTCGATGGTCATGCGCTCGACCGGCTCGTGGACCTTGCCGTCGATCTCCTTGGTGACCACCTGCGGCTTGCCGATGGTCAGCTCGAAGCCCTCACGGCGCATCTGCTCGACCAGGATGGCCAGCGCCAGCTCACCGCGGCCCTGCACCTCCCAGGCGTCGGGGCGCTCGGTGTCCAGGACGCGCAGCGAGACGTTACCGATCAGCTCGCGGTCCAGGCGGTCCTTGACCTGGCGGGCGGTGACCTTGCGGTCCTTGACGGCCGCCTTGTTGTCCGCGCCCTTGCCGGTGGCGCCACGGCCGACCAGCGGCGAGGTGTTCGTACCGATGACCATGGAGATCGCGGGCTCGTCGACCGTGATCAGCGGCAGCGCGACCGGGTTCTCGGGGTCGGCCAGCGTCTCACCGATCATGATGTCGGGGATACCGGCGACGGCGCAGATGTCACCGGGGCCCGCCATCTCGGCCGGCTTGCGGGTGAGCGCCTCGGTCATCATCAGCTCGCTGATGCGTACGTTGGCGATGGTGCCGTCACGCTTGATCCACGCGACCGTCTGGCCCTTGCGCAGCTCGCCCTGCTCGACGCGGAGCAGCGCGATACGGCCGAGGAAGTTGTCGGCGTCCAGGTTGGTGACGTGGGCCTGGAGGGGGGCGTCCTCGTCGTACACCGGGGCCGGGATGTGCTCCAGGATCGTGGAGAAGAACGGCTCCAGGTTGGAGGAGTCGGCCGGGACCGTGCCGTCCTCCGGCTTGGTCAGCGAGGCGATGCCGTCACGGCCGCACGCGTAGACGATCGGGAACTCGATCTGCTCCTCGTCCGCGTCCAGGTCCAGGAAGAGGTCGTAGGTCTCGTTGACGACCTCGTCGATCCGGGAGTCCGGGCGGTCCGTCTTGTTGATGCACAGGATGACGGGCATCCGGCGCTGGAGGGCCTTGCGGAGCACGAAGCGGGTCTGCGGCAGCGGGCCCTCGGAGGCGTCCACGAGCAGCACCACACCGTCGACCATCGACAGACCGCGCTCGACCTCGCCGCCGAAGTCGGCGTGGCCGGGGGTGTCGATGATGTTGATGGTGATCGGGGCCCCGCCGTCCTTGGGGTGGTACTTCACCGCCGTGTTCTTGGCGAGGATCGTGATGCCCTTCTCACGCTCCAGGTCGTTCGAGTCCATGACGCGGTCGTCGACGGAGTCGAGCTGGTGGGCGGCGAAGGCACCAGCCTGCTTGAGCATGGCGTCGACGATGGTCGTCTTGCCGTGGTCGACGTGGGCGACGATGGCTACGTTACGGATGTCGTGGCGCGTGGGCATGAGTGGCTTGCGCTTCTCTCGGATCGTGGGTGCGGCGTCTCTTTGTTCCTCGTACGCCCGCCGGGCGGACGCGCCACGGCTGTGTCCATGGTACGGGGCCGACGCGCGCAAGGCTTCCCGGCCCATCCGGAGAAGATCGAACAGGTGCGTGTACTGCGGTGCACTGGGGGTGCGTGGGTGTGGCCCGGGTCATGGTCCGCAACGGAGCTTGCCCGCCGGCGGTACCGGCGGGCAAGCGACTTGAGCGGATTCTGAGGTTACCTGTGGGGGTTCTGCGGTCCGCCCGCTTCCGCCGCTCCCACTGCCTCCGCGGCTTCCGCTACTTCCGCGCGAAGCCGATGTTCTCGTAACGCGGGGTCGCGAAGCCGAACGCACCGGCGTTCACCACCGCGGGCTTGGCCGCCACGAGCTGCGGCCGCTGGTAGAGCGGGATGGAGCCGGCCGCGGCCCAGATCCGGGCGTCGGCCTGCTTCAGCAGGTCACGGGCCGCCTTCTCGTCCAGCTCGGCGGCCGCCTGGTCGAAGAGCTGGTCGATGTGGTCGGTGCCGACCCGGGTGTAATTCTGCTCCACCAGCAGCGAGCCGTCGGCGGCCGGCTGCGGCTTGGCGAAGATGGGCCGCCCGTCGGTGGCCGGGAAGGCCGTCCCGGGCCAGGAGTAGAGGGCGAGGTCGTAGTCGCCGGAGGCGATGTGGTCCTTGAAGAAGCTGTCGTCGGGGACCTTCACGATCTCGGTGCCGATGCCGATGCGACCCAGCATCCGGGAGATCTTGTCGCCGACGGTGCGCAGGGACTCGGAGTCCGGACCGGCCGGGAGGACGAAGCGGAGCGTGAGCGACTCGCCGTCCTTGCCGAGCGGGCCGGCGGCCGCGTCGCGCGCCGGGGCCGGGGCGGCCGGGGCGGGGACGGCGGTGCCGCGCGGGGCGTAGGCGCCGGGGGCGCCGCCGCCCTGGGCCTTGGGCTGGTCCGCGCCCTTGTCGGTCTCACCGAGGGCGGCCGCCGGGCGGTTCGCGGGACGGTCGGCCGTGGACCGGGCCCGGGCCAGGATCTCCGCCTGGCGGTGCAGGGCGATGCCCTGGGCGGCCGCGGCGGGGGCGGGGGCCAGGACGTGGGTGCCCTCCGGGCCGTCGTTGCCGCCGATGGCGGGCTTGTCGTCGCCGACGATGTACAGCCCCTCGTCGGACGGTACGTCGGCCTCGCCGCCGTTCTTCCCGCCCGTGCCGGGCGACGCCTGGGCGCCCGCCTTGGTGCCGTCCTTCGGAGCGGCGGGCGTGCGGGCCCCGCCGCGGGTCCAGCCCGCGTCGGCCAGCAGTTCCTGGGCCTCCTCGGTGTCCTGGCCGCCGAGGGCGCCGCTGCTGTCGGCGTACGCCTGCTGCCCGACGAGCGCGAGGTGGCTGCCGACCGGGTGGGCCGGCAGCCCCAGCGGCTTCAGGACCGCGTCGGCGAGCTGCTGGCGGTCCAGGGCGCGGGCCACCGCCCGGCGCACCCGGTCGTCGGAGAGCGGGCCGCTCTCCCCGTTCAGCGCGAGCTGCGTGTACGCGGGCTCCAGCGACTTGCGGACCACGTATCCGCGCAGCGCCTTCTGCTCGGCCGCGTACGCCGCTGCCACCTGCCGGTTCTTCAGGAGTGCCGCCTGGTGGAGCCGGGCCTTCGCGGGGTCGGTGCCGGGCGCGGGCGGCGCCGGCTTCTGGGCGGCCGGCGGGGGCGGCGCGGCCGGCGGGGTCGCGGCCGTACCCGGGCCGTGCGCGTCCTTGGCCGCGCCCTTCGCGGCGCGGGCGATCCGGTCCGCCGTGGCGCGGTCGACCTCGGCGAGGTCGAGGGTGCCCGTGGCGAGGGCGGTGGCGCGGCCGGAGCGGGGGACGGCACGCAGCACGATCGCGTCGAGCTTGGCGGGCTGCCCCCACCAGCGCGGGTTGCGGACGAGCGTGGTCGTGCCGCCGCGGGCGTCGACGCCCTTGAGCTGGAAGGGACCGGCCGTGACGGCGAGCTTCGAGCGGGCGCCGTCGTTGAAGGCGGCGGGCGTCCCCATGACGTCCTTGGGGTAGAGCGGCGAGAAGAGCGCGCGCCAGTCGGCGTAGGGCTTGCTGAAGGTGACCCGGACCTCCAGGTCGCCGGCGCCGCGCTCGATCTTCTCGATCCGCTCGTAGCCGGCGTTGCGGGCGGTCCAGTAGGCGGAGTTCTTGCCGCTGAGGGCCTGCCACTGGGCGACGAAGTCGGGGGCGCCGATCTCGCGGCCGTCGCTCCACACCGCCTGCTGGTTGAGCTTGTAGAGGACGACCTGCTTGGGCTCGCGCTCGACGACCTCGGCGGATTCCAGGTAGTCGGGGTTGCGCTGGGGGCGGCCGCGCTCGTCGAGGGTGAAGAGGCTGGGCAGTACGGCCTGGGTGATCCGCGCGGTGGTGGCGTCGGCGTCCGCCTGGAAGGCGTTGAGGGTGGTCGGCATCGTGTCGACGGCCCAGCGCAGCGTGCCGCCGTCGGCGACCTTGTCGCGCCCGGCGGGGGCGATGTCCTGCGGGACGGCCTTCGCGTCGCTCTCCTCGTCGGGGGAGCTGCATCCGCTCAGTACGGAGACCGCGAGTACGCCGGTGGTGAGGAGGACGGCGGACCGGAGCGTGCGGGAACGGGGGCCCCGGGAGCATGTCCTCCCCCGAGGGGCGCCGACGTGGGACATGTCTTGTACCTCTTCGTCCTGTTTTGTGGAATTTAGCTGTTTTGGTGAATTTGGAGATGATCACACCTATTGCCCATACACTGAAATGCACTGGAAGGTCCCCGCGGTGGCGACACGGCGACACCGCGCGCAAACACCACCCGTGCGGCCCAAGGCCCGGAAGGGTGGAATCCGTGCACATGGCTTCACAATGGGGGATGTGACGCGCGACACTCTCAGGCGCGTGTTTGCCACCCGCTATTGCGGAAGTGAGGGCAATTCATGTCACTCGAAGACGATCTGACAGAGGTCAAGCGCCGCCTGGAGGAGCTGGCCCGGTCGGTCATCAATCTGGAACGGAATCTCACGCAGCAGCGGGAGGAGAAACCGGTCCCCATGTCGGTCGGCCGGCCCGAGGGCCTGGTGACCATTCCGGACACGCCGTACGACAGCTCCCTGTGGACGGACTCGGACGACGAGGGCCTCGGCGCGCGGGACCGCCGCGCCCCCTGACGGGAGTGGCACCGTGGGCGGTTCCGGGCAGCACGGCACCGGACGGTGCGGCACCCGACAGTGCGGTGCCGGACGGGGCGGTGCCGGACGGGGCGGTGCCGGGCAGTGCGGCACCGGGCAGTGCGGGGAGGCCCCGCCGAAGGGCCGCCGCGCCCGGCCCAGTGCCGCGCCGGGCCGCCCCCGGTACGTGCCGGTCCACCGCCGATCCGCACCGGGCCGCCGCCGTTCCGTGCCGGGCCGCTCCCGGTACGTGCCGCCCGACCGGGGCCCGTAGCGCGCCGTACCGGGCCGCACCAGCCGCGCGGGCCGTACGGCCCGTACCGCGCCGGGACACGCCATGTGCGCCGCGCGGACGGGACCGTACCCCGCCGAACCGGGGCTTACCCGAGGCCGCCGGCCGGCCCCGCCCGCCCGCCGCCTCCCGCGCCCCGCCAGGTACGCCATGGGTGCGCCCCGCCCGCCCCGCCCGGTCGCCACCGCCCGGCCCTTCCGCGCGGCCCGGCGCCCCGCGGCGCGCCGGCCACCGCCCCGCACGCGCGCGCGTGCGCGCGAGGCACGGGCACCGCGACCCACCAGCCACCACCGCCGGCCCATGACCGGCACCCGACCTCACCGACCGGCACGCGCCACGACCGGCACGCGCCCTAGGAGACCCCGTTGGCCACAGGCACCGAACAACCACCCGACACCAACACCGCCGCCCGCACCGGGCTCGGTGGTGTGCACAGCCCGACCCGCGCCACCATCGCGGCCCCGCACCTCCGGACCGACCGCTGGTGGCTGGCGCCCGCCGCCACCGCCGCCGGACTGCTCGCGTTCGTCGTCTACTCCACCTGGCGCGCCTTCGCGAACACCGACTACTACGCCGCGCCCTACGTGTCGCCGTTCTACTCGCCGTGTCTCGCCGAGAACTGCGTGCCCATGAAGGACGGACCGAACTGGGAGATCTTCGGCAGTTGGTGGGGCCTGTCCCCCGCCCTGCTGATCCTGATCTTCCCGCTCGGCTTCCGGCTGACCTGCTACTACTACCGCAAGGCCTACTACCGGGGCTTCTGGGCGTCGCCCCCGGCCTGCGCGGTCGCCGAGCCGCACAAGAAGTACACCGGCGAGACCCGCTTCCCGCTGATCTTCCAGAACATCCACCGGTACTTCTTCTACGCCGCGCTGCCGGTCGCCGGGATCCTGACCTACGACACCGTGCTGGCCTTCCGCGACGCGTCGTACGAGTGGGGCCACATGGGCCTCGGGACACTGGTGTTCCTCATCAACATCGTGCTGATCTGGGCTTACACGATCTCGTGCCACTCCTGTCGGCACATCGTCGGCGGCCGCCTCAAGCACTTCTCCAAGCACCCGGTGCGCTACCGGCTGTGGGGCTGGGTCGGCAAGCTGAACGCCCGTCACATGCTGCTGGCCTGGACGTCGCTGATCAGCGTGGCGCTCGCCGACTTCTACGTGTACCTGCTCGCCACGGGCGCCTTCGAGGATCCGAGGTTCTTCTGATGACACAAGCGGAACGGCAGCAGTGGGACGTCGTCGTGGTCGGCGCCGGCGGGGCGGGGCTGCGGGCGGCCATCGAGGCGCGCGAGCAGGGCGCCCGTACGGCCGTCATCTGCAAGTCGCTGTTCGGCAAGGCCCACACGGTGATGGCCGAGGGCGGCATCGCCGCCTCCATGGGCAACGTCAACGCCGGTGACAACTGGCAGGTCCACTTCCGCGACACCATGCGCGGCGGGAAGTTCCTCAACCAGTGGCGGATGGCGGAGCTGCACGCGCGCGAGGCACCGGACCGGGTGTGGGAGCTGGAGACATGGGGCGCCCTCTTCGACCGTACGAAGGACGGCCGCATCTCGCAGCGCAACTTCGGCGGCCACGAGTACCCGCGCCTGGCCCACGTCGGCGACCGGACCGGCCTGGAGCTGATCCGGACGCTCCAGCAGAAGATCGTCTCCCTCCAGCAGGAGGACTTCCGGGAGTTCGGCGACTACGAGGCCCGGCTGAAGGTCTTCCAGGAGTGCACGGTCACCCGGATCCTCAAGGACGGGGAGCGGGTGTGCGGGACGTTCTGCTACGAGCGCGAGTCCGGCCGGTTCTTCGTGCTGGAGGCGCCCGCGGTGGTCCTGGCGACCGGCGGGATCGGCAAGTCCTTCAAGGTGACGTCCAACTCGTGGGAGTACACGGGTGACGGCCACGCGCTGGCCCTGCTGGCGGGCGCGCCGCTGGTGAACATGGAGTTCGTGCAGTTCCATCCGACCGGGATGGTCTGGCCGCCGTCGGTGAAGGGCATCCTGGTCACGGAGTCGGTGCGCGGCGACGGAGGGGTGCTGCGCAACTCCGAGGGCAAGCGGTTCATGTTCGACTACATCCCCGACGTCTTCAAGGAGAAGTACGCGGAGTCGGAGGAGGAGGGCGACCGCTGGTACGAGGACCCGGACAACAACCGGCGCCCGCCCGAGCTGCTGCCGCGTGACGAGGTCGCCCGCGCGATCAACTCGGAGGTGAAGGCGGGGCGCGGCTCGCCGCACGGCGGGGTCTTCCTGGACGTGTCCACGCGGATGCCGGCCGAGACGATCCGGCGCCGGCTGCCGTCGATGTACCACCAGTTCAAGGAGCTGGCGGACGTCGACATCACGGCCGAGGCGATGGAGGTCGGCCCGACCTGCCACTACGTGATGGGCGGGGTCGCCGTCGAGTCGGACACGGCCGCGGCGGTCGGCGTACCGGGGCTGTTCGCGGCCGGTGAGGTCGCGGGCGGTATGCACGGGTCCAACCGGCTGGGCGGGAACTCCCTGTCCGACCTGCTGGTCTTCGGCCGCCGGGCCGGGCTGTACGCGGCTCAGTACGCGAGCGGCCTGGACGCCCGCCCGGTGCTGGTCGACGCCCAGGTGCACGCGGCGGCGGCGGAGGCACTGCGGCCGTTCAGCGGCGACAGCCCCACCGGGGAGGGCGAGCGGCCGGAGAACCCGTACACCCTGCACCAGGAGCTCCAGCAGACGATGAACGACCTGGTCGGCATCATCCGCCGCGAGGAGGAGATGGGGCAGGCCCTGCGGAGGCTGGCCGAACTGCGGCTGCGGGCCCAGGGCGCGGGTGTCGAGGGGCACCGGCAGTTCAACCCCGGCTGGCACCTGGCGCTCGACCTGCGGAACATGCTGCTGGTCAGCGAGTGCGTGGCGCGCGCGGCCCTGGAGCGCACCGAGAGCCGCGGCGGGCACACCCGGGAGGACTGCCCGGCCATGGAGCGCGAGTGGCGCCGGGTGAACCTGCTGTGCCGCCTCGCCGACCCGGATTCCGAGGAGGGGCAGATCACCCTCGAACGCACGACGACCGAACCCATCCGTTCCGACCTGCTCGCCCTGTTCGACAAGGAGGAGCTGGTCAAGTACCTCGCCGAAGAGGAGCTCTACGAGTGACCAGCTACGACGCGAGCTTCCGGGTGTGGCGGGGGGACCTGGACGGCGGGAGCCTGAAGGACTTCACCGTCGAGGTGAACGAGGGCGAGGTCGTCCTCGACATCATCCACCGGCTCCAGGCCACCCAGGCGCCGGACCTGGCGGTCCGCTGGAACTGCAAGGCGGGCAAGTGCGGTTCGTGCAGCGCCGAGATCAACGGCCGGCCGCGGCTGATGTGCATGACGCGGATGTCGGTGTTCTCCCGCGACGAGACCATCACCGTGACGCCGCTGCGGGCCTTCCCGGTCGTGCGCGACCTGGTGACGGACGTGTCCTTCAACTACGAGAAGGCCCGGGAGGTGCCCTCCTTCGTCCCGCCGCCGGGCGTGGCACCGGGTGAGTACCGGATGCAGCAGATCGACGTGGAGCGCCCGCAGGAGTTCCGCAAGTGCATCGAGTGCTTCCTGTGCCAGGACACCTGCCATGTGGTCCGGGACCACGAGGAGAACAAGACCGCGTTCGCCGGGCCGCGCTTCCTGATGCGGGTCGCCGAACTGGACATGCACCCCCTGGACGCGGCGGCCGAGTCGGGGCTCGACCGCAAGCGCACGGCGCAGGAGGAGCACGGGCTCGGCTACTGCAACATCACCAAGTGCTGCACGGAGGTCTGCCCCGAACAGATCAAGATCACCGACAATGCGCTGATCCCGCTGAAGGAGCGGGCCGTGGACCGCAAGTACGACCCTCTGGTCTGGCTCGGCAACAAGATCACCCGACGTAAGTCCTAGGCGTCGGCGGCCCTGGGGGGCGGGCGGCGGCGGGCGGGCCGGCCTAGTGCCAGCCTGCCTTGTACGCCGCCCAGTCCTCCTCCTTCGCCGCGAAGTCGACGTACAGGGCGACCCCGAACCGCTCCCGGTCGCGGTCCGTGCGCCCCAGGCCCAGCCTGGTGCCGCGGACCGCCGCCGCGACGGTCTCCGCCGAGTCGTGGTGGCCCAGGTCGTCCTCGTGGAAGAACGGCAGGCCCATCAGGAGGTCGGTGTCCTCGGGCGTGACCTCCAGCGCGAGCGAGGTCTGCTGGGCGACGTAGCCGCCGTACATGCCCTCCAGCGGCATCCAGGTGTCGTACGACATCACGGCTATCTGGTCGACCCGGCGGGCCACCTGGCCGAAGAACTCCTGCGACCACCACTTCTCGCTGCCGCTCAGCGCGCCGTTGACGGCGTGGGCCGCCGGCAGCGGGTCTATCTGGTGCGCGGCGACGGACAGCGGCACCTTGCGGGCCCGCGTCAGCTCGCCCAGGTCGTCCAGGAGCGAGAGGTAGTGACGGTCGCCGGACAGCAGCGGCTCCAGGTCGAAGTGGACGCCGTCGAAGCCCGCGTCGAGGACCTGGCGCGTCGAGCGCACGACGGCGGCCCGCGACTCGGCCCGCTCCAGCCGCAGCCCGTCCGGCCCCTCGGTGGCCAGGATGTCACCGAGCCAGGCCTGCACCCGTATGCCGGGCATCGTGCGGTGCACCGAGTCGATCAGCCACCGCGCCCTGGGGTACCGCGCGGCGGGCAGCGTCCCGTCGTGCTCCAGCGGCCCGGCGTGGACGTACAGGTCCCGGATGCCGGTCCCCTTTATCCGGGCGGCGAAGGCGGCCAGGTCGGCGTCCTTCTTCCGCCCGTCCACCCAGGCGTGCCCGAGCCAGATGGCGTCCTTGCCCCGGGTCTTCGTCCCCTCCTGCACCTCGCCCGCGTAATTCATCCGCAGCGCCGCCCAGGCGGCGAGCGGGGGCAGCACGATCAGCAGCACCAGCGCCATCGCGACGCGCCTGGGCCACTTCAGTCCCGGGCTCGCGAGCTTGGCTCGCAGCGCTCGCACGTTCATCCCACGCCCCCCGTCAGCCATACCGAACGATCTCCACACTAGTGGTCGCCACTGACAGTGACGATCGACGCCGGGTCGCGCACGCCCAAACACCGACATAGCCTCACGAATGTGACGCGGAGAGCCACCCGGGGCTTCCTCGCTGCCCTGCTCGGTGCACTGGTGGCGGCGTGGTGGCTGGTCCTGCCCGCCGTCCCGTATGCCCGTGCCGACGATCCGGTCGACCTGTCCCGGCAGGGGCAGGTCACCGACAAGGTCGCCGCCCTGGAGGGCAGGGAACGCGAGGTCAGCCGGGCGCTCGACGAGCTCTACGACGAACGGCGCGTGCAGCTCTTCGTCGTGTACGTGCGCGACTTCTCGGGGCGTCCGGCACAGGACTGGGCCGACGCCACCGCGGCCAGGAACGGGCTGGGCGCCGACGACGTGCTGCTGGCGGTCGCGACGCACGACCGGCAGTACGCCTACTCCGCCGATCCCGCCTCCGGTCTCACGCGCGCCGGGCTCGACGAGGTCGCGCGGACCGCCATCGAGCCGGCCCTGCGGCAGAACGACTGGGCGGGCGCCGCGATCGGTGCCGCCCGTGGCTACGAGGCGGTGCTCACCGGGCGGCCGGTGCCCGCTCCCGACGTCACGCCCGGCCCGGCGGACCCGGGCGGCGACGGGAGCCCGGGCGCCGACCTGGTCCTCCCGGTGGTGCTGCTCGTCGGGGCCGGCGCGGTCGCGGCGTACACGTACACCAAGCGGCGCCGGCGGACCGCGACACGCACCACACCGCACGGCGGCCGGGGTCCCTGGGGCCCGGGCGGCCCTTCCCCGGCCGAGCCCTCCGTGGACGAGCTCGACGCCCGCGCCAGGCAGGTGCTCGTCGGGACGGACGACGCCGTGCGGACGAGCGAGGAGGAACTGGGGTTCGCGGCCGCGCAGTTCGGGGACGAGGCGGCGAAGCCCTTCACCGAGGCGGTCGCGTACGCGAAGGGCGAGCTGACCACGGCCTTCCGGCTCCGTCAGCGGCTCGACGACGCCCACCCGGAGGACGAGGCGGCCCGCCGCCGGATGCTGGAGGAGGTCATCGCGCGCTGCGGCGAGGCCGACCGGCGGCTGGACGCGGAGGCGGAGGCGTTCGACGGGCTGCGTGCCCTGGAGCGGACGGCGCCGGAGGCCCTCGCCGCGGCGGAGACCGCGTTCCGTGAGGTGAGCGGCGGGGCGGACCTGGCGGAGGCGACGCTCGTCGCGATGCGGGAGCGGTACGCGGACTCGGCGGCCGCGCCGGTGGCGGGCGGGGTGGAGGAGGCCAGGGACCGGCTCCTGTTCGCCTCGGCCGGCCTGGAGCGGGCGCGGGAGGCGGTGGAGGGCGACGACAACGCCACGGCGGCGGTGCACGTGCGGGCCGCCGAGGGCGCCCTCGACCAGGCGGCACGGCTCGTCGCCGCGGTGGACCGGCGCGCGCGGGAACTGGCGGAGGCCGCGGGCAGGCTGCCGACCGCCCTGTCCGACACGGAGGCGGATCTCGCCGACGCCGGCGGGCTGTTGGAGGGCGCGGCGGCCGGAGCCGCGACGGCCGACCTGCGGGGCCGGGCCGCGCGGGCGGAGTCGGTCGTCGCGGACGTCCGGGGCGCGGTGGAGAGCGGGCGGTACGACCCGATCGACGCGCTGCGGCGGGTCGAGGAGGCGGACGCCGCGCTGGACGAGGCCCTGGCGGGCGCGCGGGAGCACGAACAGGGCACGCGGCGGGCACGCGCGCTCCTCGGCCAGGCGATGCTCACGGCCGGCTCCACCGTCGAGGCGGCGGCGGACTACATCGCGACGCACCGGGGGGCGGTGGGCGCGCAGGCCCGCACCCGGCTGGCGGAGGCGCACCGCCGGCTGGAGCGGGCGCGGGAGCTGGCGGGGGCGGACGGCACGCCGGGTGCCGTGGGTGACGCGCGGGGCGCGCTGGCCGAGGCCCGGCAGGCGGACGCGCTGGCCCGGCAGGCGCAGAGCCTCGCCGAGCAGGACGTGGGCGGGTACGGGGGCGGGAACCTGTTCGGCCCGGGTGCGGGCGGGGGCGGCGGGCTGGGCGGCGCGGTGCTCGGGGGCATCCTGCTCGGCGGCCTGTTCGGCGGTGGCGGCAGGGGCGGCGGATACGGCGGGGGTTTCGGTGGGGGGTACGGCGGCGGTTTCGGCGGGGGGTACGGGGGTGGCGGCGGGCCCGGCCGCTTCGGCGGCGGGGGCACCCGCGGCCGGCTGGGCGGTGGCGGCCGGTTCTGACCACTTGCTCTGTCGCAACGGACGCACAAGGAGACGTGCCATGACCAAGCAGACCATCCTCGGCCGGGTCGCCCAGCTCGCGAAGGCCAATGTCAACGCCCTGCTGGACCAGGCCGAGGACCCGCAGTTGATGCTGGACCAGCTCATCCGCGACTACACCTCGAACATCACCGAGGCCGAGCAGGCGGTGGCCGGCACCATCGGCAATCTGCGCCTGCTGGAGCAGGACCACCAGGAGGACGTGGACGCGGCCCGGGAGTGGGGCGAGAAGGCGAGGGCGGCCAGCAGGAAGGCGGACGAGCTGCGCGCCTCCGACCGGCCGGCCCTGGCGGACAAGTTCGACAACCTGGCGAAGGTCGCGCTGGGCCGGCAGCTCCAGTCGGAGAAGGAGGCCAGGACCGCCGAGCCGACCATCGCCGCCCAGCGGGAGGTGGTGGACAAGCTCAAGTCGGGCCTGGAGGAGATGAAGGCGAAGCTGGACCAGTTGCGGGCCAAGCGCGACGAGCTGGTCGCCCGCGCCGCCTCGGCCAGGGCGCGCAACCGCATGCTGGACGCGGTCAGGAGCATCGACCTGATGGACCCGACGAGCGAGCTGAGCCGCTTCGAGGACAAGGTACGGCGGGAGGAGGCGAAGGCCCTCGGCAAGCAGGAGCTGGCCGCGTCCTCGCTGGACGCCCAGTTCGAGCAACTGGAGGGCCTCGGCGACCGCGCGGAGATCGAGGCCCGGCTGGCGGCCCTCAAGGCGGCCGCCTGACGGGCCGCCGGATACCCCGCCGCCCGACGGGCCGCCGGATACCCCGCCGCCTGACGGGCCGCCGGATACCCGGCCGCCCGACGGGCCGCCCCGGCGTCAGAACATGCTCAGCAGTTGGTCGACGGTCGGTTCGGTCATCGCCTCGCCGTCCGGGAGGGGCAGCTCGAACCAGACCGTCTTGCCCCGTGGCGTGCGGCGGGAGCCCCAGCCCGCGCTGAGCAGGCCGACGAGCTGGAGGCCGCGCCCGCCCTCGTCGGTGTCGCGGGCCCGGCGCCGCCGGGGCTGGACCAGGCCCGCGTCCCACACCTCGCAGACGAGGGTGCGGTCGCGCAGCAGCCGGAGCCGTATCTCGCCCTCGCCGTACCGCAGCGCGTTGGTGACGAGTTCGCTCACGAGGAGTTCGACCGTGTCGACCAGCGGTTCGAGGTCCCAGGCGGTGAGCTGGGCGCGGGCCAGCTCCCGCGCCCGGCCGACCGAGCGGGGTTCGCGGGGCAGCCGCCAGTCGCCGACGGCCTCGGCGGGCAGGCCCTGGATACGGGCCATCAGCAGGGCGATGTCGTCCTCGCCATGCCGGGTGTCGAGGGTGTTCAGGACGTGGTCGCAGACGTCCTCCAGCGGCCGTCCCGGGTCGGTCAGCGCGCTGCGGAAGGCCTGCATGCCCTCGTCCAGGGGGTGGTCCCGGGATTCGACGAGCCCGTCGGTGTAGAGGGCGAGCAGCGCGCCCTCGGGGAGTTCGACCTCCACCTCCTCGAAGGGTTCGCCGCCGACGCCGAGGGGCATCCCGGGCGGTACGTCCAGCAGGAGGGCCGCCTCGCCCGGTTCGACGAGCACGGGCGGCAGGTGGCCGGCGTTGGCGAACGTGCAGCGCCGGGTGACGGAGTCGTACACGGCGTAGACGCAGGTCGCGAGGTAGACCTCGGACAGCTCGGGGCCGTGTGCCTTGGTGGTGACCCGCGAGGCCTGCCCGCCGCCCGTGGGGGTGCCGAGGCCCCGGGCGATCTCGTCGAGGTGGGAGAGGACCTCCGCCGGTTCGAGGTCGAGCTGGGCCAGGGTGCGTACGGCGGTGCGCAGTTCCCCCATGGCGACGGCGGCCCGCAGTCCGCGCCCCATGACGTCGCCGACGACGAGGGCGGTGCGGTGGCCGGGCAGTTGGATGACGTCGAACCAGTCGCCGCCCACCTCGGTGGCGGTGTTGCCGGGCAGGTAGCGGCAGGCGATGTCCAGGCCGGCCGCCTCGGGGTCGCCGGGCGGCAGGAGGCTGCGCTGGAGGATCAGGGCCCGCTCGTGCTCGCGGCGGTAGAGGCGGGCGTTGTCGATGCAGACGGCCGCGCGGGCGGCCAGCTCGACGGCGAGCGCCCGGTCCCGTTCGCCGAAGGGCTCGCTGCCCTTGGTGCGGGAGAACTGCGCGAGTCCGACGACGGTGTCGTGCGCGACCATCGGCACGACGAGGGTGGACTGCACGAGGCTGCCGTCGGCGCCTGGCATTTCGTGCAGCCGGCCGGTGCGCAGGGCGCCGGCGCAAGGCGAGTTGAACGGGTAGCGGTGGACGGCGCCGACGTCTATGGGCGCGCTCTCGCAGCAGCCGGGCGCGGAGCCGGGGTTCACGAGCGGGGTGTCGGAGACGGCGCTGGCGAAGGCGACCCGGCGCAGTTCGGCGCTGGCGCCGTCGGCCCGTCCCGGTGGTGCCTCGTCGCCGGTGAGCAGCCCTTGGTGGAGGTCGACCGAGGCGAGGTCGCAGAAGCCGGGTACGGCGACGTCGAGGAGTTCGCGGGCGGTGGTCTCCAGGTCGAGGGAGTTGCCGATGCGGGCGCCGGCCTCGTTGAGGAGGGCCAGGTTGCGGCGGGCGCTGGCGGCCTCGCGGGCGGCGATCTGGCGGCGGGTGACGTCGGTGCCGAGCCCGGCGACGCCGACGGGGCGGCCGGAGCCGCTGTGCACCCGGTAGAGGTTGATGGACCAGTGGCGGCGCTCGGTGCTGCCCGGCACCGCACCGGTGATCTGGAGGTCGGTGACGGATTCGCCGGTCTCCAGCACGCGCCGCAGCGCGGCGGTCATCCGCTCGGCCTCGGCGCGGGAGAGGTAGTCGTGGACGGTGCGGCCGCGGTGGTCGTCGGCGGAGCCGCCGAAGACGGTCGCGAAGCGCTGGTTGGCGCGCTTGACCGTCAGGTCCGTACCGAACAACAGGAAGCCGAAGGGCGATTGGCCGAAAATGGCCTGTGAGGCGGCAAGGTCGGTCTCGATCCGCCGCAGGGCGCGGACGTCGACGACGATGCACAGCGCCGCCTTCTCGCCGTGTTCGGTCTCGCTGGGCATCACGTAGACCTCGGCGATGCCGCGCGCCCGGCGCTCCCCCGGCATCCGGAAGGGGACCAGGCCCGTCCACTCCTTGCCGTCGAGGATCTCCGACACCTTGCGGTGGCCGCGCGGCCGCAGCTCCGCCGGCATGAACGCCTCGACCGGGTCCTTCCCCCGGACCTCCTCGGCGGTGATGCCGAACAGATCGGTGGCGCGCAGGCTCCACTGGTCGACCAGCCCGTCGGGGCCGATCGAGAAGGAGGCGACTCTGATGTAGTCATAGATCGAGCCAGGCGGACTGCTCTGCCACATGACGCTGTTCGCCGTCTCAGGTATCTCGCTCACGCGACCGTCCCCTCCAGCTCACCGCACCGGACCGGCCATCCCCGCAGTATTCAGCACTACGGCCCCCGGCGGCACGACGTTCACGATCACAGGGTGGTCTCGTTCGTTTTGAGCCGAGCCCGAAGGTGATCGTTGTCCCTTCACTCTTCTAACCAGGCAGGGCCAGCTCGAACCACACCGTCTTGCCCGACCTGCCCTTTCGAGTCCCCCAGCGGCGGGCGGAGCAAGCGACCAGTTGCAGCCCCCGTCCCCCTTCGTCGTCCGGTCCCGCGACCCGTTCCAGGGGCGGATCCGGAAGCGGATCGGAGACTTCGACGAGCAGCGCCGGATGCGCGGGAAAGGTCTCCCCGTCGGGGTTGAGCCGGATCAGCCGGACGCCGATGGGACCGGAGGCGTACCGCAGGGAATTGGTCACCAGCTCGCTCACCAGCAACACCGTCACATCGCCGATCGCCGTGTCGAGCCGCCATGCGCGCAGGGTGTCGCGGACCGCGTGGCGGGCGGCGCGTACGGCGTCGAGCTCCGCCGGAAAGGTCCACTCGGCGCAGTCGCCCTCGGTGTCGATCACGCCGACCACTTCCCAGACCCGGCAGCAGACCCACGTCCAGTTTCGGTGGGTTAATCAGCACATACCCGATATTTGGGGCGGGCTATCGCCGTGGTGGGCGCATCGTGGCACGAACGGCGTACACCGCGCCCCCGCACTCCTCCGATCACGGCCGGACGCCGGGCGGGGGCGGGACAGGTGCGGGGCGGGACGGAACGCCGGGGCCCGGCCGGACATCACGGGCCGGGGGCCATAAAGACCCCGGCCAGCCCGGCCGGACGCCGGGGCCCGCCGTGGCCTCGGGACGCCGGGCGGGGCGGACCCGGCGTCAGGGGGAGCCGGTGGCCGTTCCGGTGGGCAGGCGGCGCGCCACCTCGGCCACGGCGGGACGGTCCTGATCCAGCCAGTCGACAGTGTCCAGTTCGTGGCGGAACAGCCAGCGCAGCTCGTCGTGATCCTCCAACGGGCGCGGCTCACCGGACACCAGCCGGGCGGTCCACACCTGGAGTACGTAACCGGGCGCGAGCGGCCATTCGCCCGGGACCCGTTCACCCGGCTCCGTCTCCACGCCCAGCTCTTCGCGCAGCTCGCGCACGAGGCCCTGCTGCGCGGTCTCACCCGGCTCCAGCTTGCCGCCGGGCAGCTCCCAGCGCCCGGCGAGCTCGGGAGGGGCGCTACGGCGTGCGGCCAGCAGCCGCCCCTCGTCGAGGACGGCCCCGGCCACCACCACACGATCTGTCATGCGCCGGAGCGTAACGCGTGGCGGTCCGGCGCCCTCGTCCACGGTCAGCTCGCGGGCTGACCCTCGTCGACGGTCAGCTCGCGGGCTGACCCACGTGCTCCACCCAGTAGAGCTGCTGGTGCCCGCGCGTATCGAGACTGTCGGCGATCTTCTGCGCCTCGTCCCTGGTCGCGTACCTGCCCACCCGGTAGTGGTTGCCGTTGTCGTCCTGCCGGATCACCAGCCAGGGAAGGACCGCGCCGCTCTCACTCATCACGTCTCACCCTCCGCCGGCCTGCATGCTTCTAAGCGTCCCCACGAAACCGCACTCCGCATATGCCTGAGCTTACGCCTGACCTTTACGGAGCGGATACGTGTTTTCACAAAGAGGTACGCATCCGGCCAGCGAACCGGTGCGGCAAGGGGGCGCACCCGGCCGGGTGCGCCCCCTTGCGCGGGACCGCCTGGATCTGATTGCCCGTCAACACCGGCCGTGAGCGACCGGCCGTCGCGGACCGGCCGTCGACCGGCTCCGGGTCACCGGACCGGCAGGTGGTAGGCGATGCGGTAGCGGTCGGCCGGCACGACCACGTCGGCCGTCTCGACCGCCCGCCCCGACGCGTAGTACGTCCGCTCCACCACCATCACCACATGACCGGGCACGCCCCCGAGCGTCAGCAGCTCCTCCGCCAGCCCGGGCCGGGCGCCGACCTCCTCCACCACGTTGTCCACGACGATGTCGATCGCGGCCATCCGCTCGACGACCCCGCAGCCGCCCAGCGGCCCCTCCTCGGGGAGCATCACCGGCGTACGCCCGGTGACGGCGAGCGGCTCCCAGGAGGTGGAGAGCATCATCGGCTCCCCCGCGTCCCGGAAGACGTACCGCGTGCGCATCACCCGCTCGCCCGGCTCGATGCCGAGCCGCTCGGCGATCGCGGCGCTCGCCGGCTCCTGCTCGCTGCTGGACTCCCAGGTGCCGCGCGCCCCCTCGGCCGCCTGCTCCTGCCGGAAGGGGTTGGCGCCGCTCGTCAGCCCGTAGCCGGAGCGGGCGATCCGGCGGGGCACGGGCCGCTCGCGGACGTACGTCCCGGACCCCGACCGGCCCTCGACGAGCCCCTCGGCCATCAGCACCTTGCGGGCCTCCAGCGCGACGGTGTCGGAGACCCCGTACTCCTCCCGGATGCGGGCCTGTGAGGGCAGCCGGGTGTGGGGCGGGAGCGAGCCGTTCACGATCTTTTCCCGGAGATCGCTCGCAACGCGCAGATAGGCGGGCTGCTCACCGAAGGTCACTGGCCACTCCCATCAGGTTGACAGACAGCAACAGCCTGGCAACCGTAGGTTGCACGCCGCAAGCATGGGCCAGGGTTTCACCCGATGTGATGACCGCCGTTTGAGTACCAGGTCAAGGTGGGTAAGACCTCCGGACACACCACTCAGGAAGTGCCGCCGCCCTCCGTCGGCGGCGGCGTGACGCCCAGCTTCAGGGCGCCGCGCGCCTTCGCGCCCAGGTCGGCGGGCAGGCCGTCGTACGCGGGGTCGTAGTGCTCCCAGAAGGTGTCCGGGTCCGTGGCGGCGGCCATCTTCGCCCAGTGCTTCCGGGCCGACTCCAGCTCCTTCACCAGGTCCGCCACCGGCGCGTCCGCGGCCGCCGGCCACTGGTGCGCCTCCAGCTCGGCGATGGTCCCGCTCAGGGTCGACGACACCTTCCGGGCCCACGCGACATTGGCCTCCTGGTCCTCCTCGACGTCCGCCTCGGGCTCCTCCAGGAGGGCGGCGTCGATCCGGTTGACCGGCTTCAGGTAGGCGAGCTGGTGGGCGTCGAGGGTCGTCTCGTCACTGCGCACCGAGCCCGTGAGCTTGCCCTTCTCGGCGGCGAAGGCGCAGGTCACCGAGCGGTCGCCGATCGCCCAGCTCTCCTTGCTCGGCTGGTAGTAGTACATCCACGCGGTGTCCGGGACGGCCCAGGTATCCAGCGCGTACGCCGTGTTCAGCACGGCGCAGCGCTTCTCGGCGACCGGCTCGATCGGCTTGTCGCCGGGCCACTTGTCGAACTCGGTGAGCTTGAAGGTGCCGGTTATCTCACCGTCGTGCGGCTTGGCGCAGTCGACGATCGTGACGTTGGCGGTCTCCGCCTCGATGGCGCCGCCCGGGCTGTTGAAGCACTGCCCCTTGCGCAGGTCGAACGTCGAGCGGGTGCGCGACACCTCGTCCGCGGCGTCCCGCATGCCGTCGTAGACGTCGCGGAACGCCCCGGTGGTCAGTCCGGCCACCACCAGCAGCGTGCTGACGAGGGACAGGCACATGCCGGTGATCGCCAGGCCCTTGCCGCGCTCGCCCCGCTTCTTGATCCGCCCGAGCGCGATCCCGCCCAGGATCATGCCGAGCGGCGGCAGCAGGCAGACGATGCCGGTGACGAGGGCGGCGATGGCGAGCCCGTTGACGTTCGCCGAGGGCTGGGGCGCTCCGGGCGCGCCGTAGAACGGCGGGGGCACCGGGGGGTGCGGCTGCTGGGGCGGGGGCCAGCCCTGGGAGGGGCCCTGGGGGCTCCCCTGGGGCGATCCCTGGGAGGACGGTTCCACGGTTCTCGGTGCTCCTGTCGGGGGCGGGACGGATCGAAGTGCGCGCGCGGCTGGCGCATCGTACGCGGTCGGCGGCAGGAGGCGGAATGCGGGCGACGAATGGAGACAACACGGTCAATCACCACAAACAGAAGGGGCGGTCGCCATGACGGCGACCGCCCCTCCCTCACTCGTGCGAGCGCCTCAGAACTGGAGGGCCCAGGAGTCGATCTTGCCGGTGTCGTAGTTCGCGTTGTCGCTCACGCGCAGCTTCCACGTGCCGTTCGCGACCTCGGAGGAGGCGTTGACCGTGTACGTGGTGTTGATGTTGTCGGAACTGCCGCCCGTGCCGTAGCCCTTGAGCGTGTACGCCGTCCCGTCGGGTGCGATGAGCTGCACCTGGAGGTCACCGATGTACGTGTGAACGATATTCACGGGCACCTGGAGAGCTGACGGGGCGTTACCCGCGACACCGCTGACGGTGATCGGCGACTCGACGGTGGAGTTGTCGTTGATCGCGTAGTCGGCGGTGTTCTCGAAGCGCTTGCCGGGCGGCGGCGTGGTGCCGCCGTCACCCACGTACAGCAGGCGGTTCGGGGAGCCGGTGCCCGGGTTGCCCACCACGCCGCTGGTGGCGGCGGAGGTGAGGGCGGTGGCGACCTGTGCCGGGGTGGCCGTGCGGTTGTTCGCCAGGTAGAGGGCCGCGGCGCCCGCGACGTGCGGGGTCGCCATCGACGTACCGGAGATGGTGCTGGTGGCGGTGTCGCTGTTGTTCCACGCGGAGGTGATGGAGGAGCCGGGCGCGAACAGGTCCAGCACACTGCCGTAGTTGGAGAAGCTGGAGCGCGCGTCGGAACTGGTGGTCGAGCCGACCGTGATGGCCTCGGTGACGCGCGCCGGGGATGTGCTGGAGGCGTCGCGGTTGTCGTTGCCCGCCGCGATGGCGTAGGTGACGCCGGAAGCTATGGAGTTGCGTACGGCGGTGTCGAGGGCGGAGTCCGCGCCGCCGCCCAGACTCATGTTGGCCACCGCCGGCTTGACGGCGTTCCGGGTCACCCAGTCGATGCCGGCGACGACCTGCGCGGTGGTGCCGGAGCCGGAGTTGTTGAGCACGCGGACGCCGACGATCTTGGCCTTCTTGGCCACACCGTAGGAGGACCCGGCGACGGTGCCGGCGACGTGCGTACCGTGACCGTGGCCGTCCTGTGCCGTGTTGTCGTTGTCGACGGCGTCGTAGCCGTAGGAGGCCCGCCCGCCGAAGTCGCTGTGCGTGATGCGTACGCCGGTGTCGATGATGTACGCGGTGACGCCGTCACCCGCCGGCTCGGGGTAGGTGTAGCTCTGGTTGAGCGGCAGGGCGCGCTGGTCGATCCGGTCCAGGCCCCAGGACGGCGGCGACGGCTGGGTGCCGTTGATGCTGAAGACGCGGTTCTGCACGACGGAGTCGACGGCCGGGTCGGCGGCGAGCTTCTTGGCCTGGGCCTCGGAGAGCTGGACGGCGTAGCCGTTGAGGGCGGCGGTGTACGTCTTCTCGATCTTGGCGCCGTAGCGGGCGGCGACCGCCTTGCCCGCCTTGGACTCGGCGTCGGCGGCCGACTCGTCGAGGGTGACGATGTAGCTGCCCGCGATGGCGCCGGGGGCTCCGGCGTTCTCGATCACGCCTTCCGGGGCGGCCGCGGCCGCGGTGGCCGGGAGGGCGGAGAGGGTGCCGAGCGCGAGGGCGGCGACGACGGTGGCGCCGGCTGCGGCCAGTCTTCGCCGCGGGGTACGCATCACTGACATGTGAGGGGTCCTCCTCATTGGTGGTGCGTTGCTGTGGGGGTTTACGACAGGGGCATGACAAACAACACCGCCGGGTACGCGGCGTCGGGGAAACGCGCCTGTCGAGCGAAAGATTGACCGATCCATAGGAATCGCACAAGGGTCCTGACGCGCCGGTAACACCCGTGCCATACAACTGACATGCTGGCCGACATGAGGATCATGACGGCCTACGTATGCCCCCGCTGCGGCGCCCGGTCATCCGTATCGGCACTGACCTGGTGCTGTCCCGAATGCCGGGGCCCCTGGGACCTGGATTTCACCGCCGGTCCCGTGCCACGGGCATCCCTCGCCGCCCGGGTCGGTTCGCTGTGGCGGTACGAGGAGGCACTGCCGCTGTCCGACCCGTACTGCTCGCTCGGCGAGGGCCGCACCCCGCTCGTCCGCCTCACGGACACAGTCTCGGCCAAGCTCGACTTCCTGATGCCCACCCTGTCGTTCAAGGACCGCGGCGCCGTCATGCTCGCCGAGCTCGCCCGCCGCCTCGCGCCGCGCCGGGTGATCGCCGACAGCAGCGGCAACGCGGGCACGGCCGTCGCCGCGTACTGTGCCCGCGCGGGCCTGGACTGCACGGTGTACGTCCCCCAGGGCACGTCGCCCAAGAAGCTGGAGCAGATCCGCGCGCACGGGGCATGCCTCACGGTCGTCCTGGGTGACCGGGAGGACACGGCGCGGGCCGCCCGGCAGGCCGCCGACGAGCCGGGCACCTTCTATGCCTCGCACGTGTTCAACCCGTTCTTCCTGCACGGTACGAAGACGTACGTGTACGAACTGTGGGAGGACCTGGGCGGGCGGCTGCCCGACACGCTCGTCGTCCCCGTCGGCAACGGCACCCTCCTCCTGGGCGCCGCCCTCGCCACCGCCGAGCTGTACGCGCACGGCCTCATCCCGGCGCGCCCCGCCCTGGTGGCCGTGCAGGCGGAGGCGGTGGCGCCGCTGGCGGAGGCGTTCCGGGCGGGCGCCGACGACGTACCGGCCCCGGCCGCCATGGCCCCCACCCTCGCGGAGGGCATCGCCATCCCGTACCCCCCGCGCGCCCGTCAGATCCTCCGGGCGGTGCGCGACTCCGGCGGCACCTTCCTCACGGTGACGGAGGACCAGATCCGGGCCGCCCAGCTCGACTTGGCCGCTCGCGGGCTGTTCGTCGAGTCGACGGGCGTCGCCTGCTGGGCGGCGGTCACCGCCGCGCCGCCCGAGGGCGGCGTCGTGGTGCCGCTGTGCGGCGCGGGCGCGAAGACGGGCCTGGCCGCGACCTGAGCGCCGCCGGACGCCGCCTCGGAGCCCCCGCCGGTTCCCGCGCCGCCGGGCGCCCATGGGTGCAGCATGGAAGAGGGGCCCGAACCGAACAGCCGGAGGTGCGGAAGCCATGGGCACGTACATGGACGTCCACCGAGGAATGAAGGGCATCACGTCCGAGCAACTGCAAGAGGCCCATCAGGCGGACCTCGCCATAGAGAAGGAAGAAGGGGTCCACTTCGAGCGCGCCTGGGCCGACCCCCAGTCGGGCACGGTGTACTGCCTGTCCACGGGACCCTCGGCCGACGCCGTGCAGCGCATCCACGAGCGCACGGGCCACGCCGCCGACGAGATCCACGAGGTGCCGATCACTGTCTGATCATGGCCTGATCACGGCATGACGACGTGCTGTGACGG
Source organism: Streptomyces sp. NPDC031064 (assembly GCF_055570965.1). Taxonomy (NCBI): domain Bacteria; kingdom Bacillati; phylum Actinomycetota; class Actinomycetes; order Kitasatosporales; family Streptomycetaceae; genus Streptomyces; species Streptomyces sp. NPDC031064. The sequence goes on along the minus strand of NZ_JBVIGF010000002.1, from coordinate 175,867 downwards.
TGCGTCGTCGCCGTGTGCTCCGTACGCGGAAGGGGCCGGACTCACCGGAGCCCGGCCCCCACGACTTCAGGCGCGTGCCGGTCAGACCCGCGTCCCGGTCAGACCCCGGTGAGGTGCTCGGGGCGGACAGGCGTCTTGTTGAGCTCCAGACCGGTCGCGTTCCGGATCGCCGCGAGGACGGCCGGGGTGGACGACAGAGTCGGAGCCTCACCGATGCCGCGCACGCCGTACGGCGCGTTCGGGTCCGCCAGCTCCAGGTAGTCGACGGGGATGGTCGGGGTGTCGAGGATGGTGGGGATCAGGTAGTCCGTGAAGGAGGGGTTCTTCACCTTCGCGGTCTTGGGATCGACGATGATCTCCTCCATGACCGCCACGCCCAGGCCCTGGGTGGTGCCACCCTGGATCTGGCCGACGACGGACAGCGGGTTGAGGGCCTTGCCGACGTCCTGGGCGCAGGCCAGCTCGATGACCTTGACCAGACCCAGCTCGGTGTCCACCTCCACCACCGCGCGGTGCGCGGCGAAGGAGTACTGGACGTGGCCGTTGCCCTGGCCGGTGCGCAGGTCGAAGGCCTCGGTCGGGCGGTGCCGCCACTCGGCCTCGACCTCCACGGCCTCGTCGCCCAGGACGTCCACCAGGTCGGCGAGGACCTCGCCGCCGTCGGTGACGACCTTGCCGCCCTCCAGGATGAGCTCGGCCGTCGCCCACGCGGGGTGGTACGTACCGAACTTGCGCCGGCCGATCTCCAGCACCTTCTCGCGGACGAGCTCGCAGGAGTTCTTGATGGCGCCGCCCGTCATGTACGTCTGCCGGGCCGCGGAGGTCGAGCCGGCCGAGCCCACCTGGGTGTCGGCGGGGTGGATGGTGACCTGCTGCACGCCGAGCTCGGTCCGGGCGATCTGCGCGTGGATGGTGACACCGCCCTGGCCGACCTCCGCCGCGGCCGTGTGCACCGTGGCGACCGCCTCCCCGTTGATGACCTCGATGCGGACCTTGGCGGTGGAGTAGTCGTCGAAGCCCTCGGAGAAGCCGACGTTCTTGATGCCGACCGCGTAGCCGACACCGCGCACGACGCCCTCGCCGTGGGTGGTGTTGGACAGGCCGCCGGGCAGCGCGCGGACGTCGGCGCCCTCGGTGGTCTCCCACTGGCGCTCCGGCGGCAGCGGACGCGCCTTGACGCGGCGCAGCAGCTCGGCGACCGGGGCGGGCGAGTCGACCGGCTGGCCGGTCGGCATGAGCGTGCCCTGTTCCATGGCGTTGAGCCGGCGGAACTCGACCGGGTCCATGCCCAGCTTGGCGGCCAGCTTGTCCATCTGGGCCTCGTACGCGAAGCACGCCTGGACCGCGCCGAAGCCGCGCATGGCGCCGCAGGGCGGGTTGTTCGTGTAGAGGCCGACCGCCTCGATGTCGACGTCGTCGATGACGTACGGGCCGGCCGAGAGGGACGCGGCGTTGCCGACGACCGAGGCCGTGGACGAGGCGTAGGCGCCGCCGTCGAGCACGATCTTGCACTTCATGTGCGTGAGCTTGCCGTCCTTGGTGGCGCCGTGCTCGTAGTACAGCTTCGCCGGGTGGCGGTGGACGTGCCCGAAGAAGGACTCGTAGCGGTTGTAGACCATCTTCACCGGCTTGCCGGTGCGCAGCGCGAGCAGAGACGCGAGGATCTGCATCGAGATGTCCTCGCGGCCGCCGAAGGCGCCGCCGACGCCCGCCATCGTCATGCGGACCTTCTCCTCGGGCAGGCCGAGGACCGGGGCGATCTGGCGGAGGTCGGAGTGCAGCCACTGGGTGGCCACGTACAGGTCCACACCGCCGTCCTCGGCGGGTACCGCGAGGCCGGACTCGGGGCCGAGGAAGGCCTGGTCCTGCATGCCGAAGGTGTACTCGCCCTCGACGATCACATCGGCGCGCTTGCGGGCCTCCTCCACGTTGCCGCGGACGATCGGCTGGCGGTGCACGATGTTCGGGTGCGGCACGTGACCGGCGTGGTGGTCGTCCCGGCCCGGGTGCAGGATCGGCGCGTCGGGGGCGAGCGCGGAGGCCTCGTCGGTGACGAGGGGAAGGTCCCTGTACTCGACCTTGATCTTCGCGGCCGCGCGGCGGGCGGTCTCCGGGTGGTCGGCGGCGACCAGGGCGACCGGCTCACCGTGGTGGCGTACCCGGCCGTGGGCCAGGACCGGGGTGTCCTGGAACTCCATGCCGTAGTACTTCATCGGGGCCGGCAGGTCGTCGTACGTCATCACCGCGTAGACGCCGGCCTGGGCGAGGGCCTCGGAGGTGTCGATGGAGACGATCTCGGCGTGGGCGACGGTGGAGCGCAGGATCTGCCCCCACAGCATGTCCTCGTGCCACATGTCCGAGGAGTACGCGAACTCGCCGGTGACCTTCAGGGTGCCGTCGGGACGCAGCGTCGACTCACCGATGCCGCCCTTCGTCCGGGAGCGCTGGGTGACGTTGGTGGGGATACCCGTGGTGGTGCCAGCCATGTTCAGACCGCGCCTTCCTGAAGTCCTTGACGTTCGTGACGTTCCCGGCGCGCCGCGGCCAGGCGGACCGCGTCCAGGATCTTCTCGTAACCGGTGCAGCGGCAGAGGTTGCCGGAGAGCGCCTCGCGGATGTCCGCGTCGGACGGCTCGCCGTTGCGCTCGATGAGCTCGTCGGCGGCGACCAGGAGACCCGGGGTGCAGAAGCCGCACTGCACGGCGCCCGCGTCGATGAACGCCCGCTGGATGGGGCTCAGTTCGGCTCCGTCAGCGGTGCTGCCGCAGGCGGCCGTGCCGTTCTCGGTGCCGCGACCCCCGTACGCGGCACGCTGTTCGGCGTAGTCGGCCAGGCCCTCGACGGTGACGACCTCGCGGCCCTCGGCCTGCCCGGCGGCCACGAGGCACGAACACACCGGGACGCCGTCCAGGCGGACCGTGCAGGAGCCGCACTCGCCCTGCTCGCAGGCGTTCTTCGAGCCTGGCAGGCCCAGGCGCTCACGCAGCACGTAGAGGAGGGACTCACCCTCCCAGACGTCGTCGGCTTCCTGCGGACGTCCGTTGACCGTGAGATTCACGCGCATGGTTACGCGGCTCCTTCCGCGCCACGGCCCTTGCCGTCGCGGTACTGCTCCCAGGTCCAGCCGAGCGTGCGGCGGGCCATGATGCCGACGGCGTGGCGGCGGTAGCTCGCGGTGCCGCGAACGTCGTCGATCGGGTTGGCGGCACCGGAGCAGAGCTCCGCGAACCGCTTGGCCACCGACGGGGTGATGATCTTGCCGCTGTCCCAGAACCCGCCTTCTTCGAGCGCGGCGTTGAGGAACTCCTCCGCGGCCTTCGCCCGGATCGGGGTCGGGGCCGCCGAGCCGATGCCGGTCCGCACGGTCCGGGTCTCCGGGTGCAGCGCCAGACCGAAGGCGCACACCGCGATCACCATGGCGTTCCGCGTGCCCACCTTGGCGTACTGCTGCGGCCCGTCCGCCTTCTTGATGTGGACGGCCTTGATGAGCTCGTCAGCGGCCAGCGCGTTGCGCTTGACGCCGGTGTAGAACTCGTCGATCGGGATGAAGCGGGAGCCGCGCACGGACTCCACCTCCACCTCGGCACCCGCCGCCAGGAGGGCGGGGTGCGCGTCGCCGGCCGGGGACGCCGTGCCCAGGTTGCCGCCGACACCGCCGCGGTTGCGGATCTGCGGCGAGGCCACGGTGTGCGAGGCGAGCGCCAGGCCGGGCAGCTCGGCCCGGAGGTGCTCCATGATCCGGGTGTACGGGACGGAGGCGCCCAGCCGGATGTTCTCCTCGCCGATCTCCCACTCGCCGAGCAGCTCGATGCGGTTCAGGTCCAGCAGGTACTCGGGCCGCCGGTGGTCGAAGTTGATCTCGACCATGACATCGGTGCCACCCGCGATCGGTACTGCCGTGGGGTGCTCCGCCTTGGCGGCGAGCGCCTCCGCCCAGTCGGCGGGGCGAAGAAATTCCATGAGCGGCGCTCCTCGTTCGTGTCGGGTCGTTCGTGGGGAGTGGGAGTGCGTTCGTTTCGAGTCAGGGGCCTGCCCGAAGTCGCTGTCGGCCGCACGCGCAGAAGTAGACAGCGCGACCAAGGGGACGAGGCAGTCACCGATCGCTCGAAACCGGCTTGTCCGCCGCCTGTGGACGACCGTGCTTTCCCACCGCCTTACGCCGGTGAACTGCGACGATTCATGTTCCGCACGCGGTGCCGCGTGAGAGAGTGGCGATCATGCGGGTACGCGAACTCCTGGATGTCGACGAGCTGGGGCTGCTGCTGCTCGTGGGCCCGGACGCCGACGACAGCGTGCTGGATCGAGCCATACGCGCCGTCCCGACCATCGACCTGGCCGACCCCGGCCGCTTCCTCACCGGCGGCGAACTCGTCCTCACCGGGCTGGCCTGGTGGCGGGAGGACGGAGACGCCGAGTCCTTCGTACGCGTCCTCGACCGAGCGGGCGTCGCGGCCCTCGCCGCCGGTGAGGTCGAACACGGCCGCGTCCCGGACGACCTCGTACGCGCCTGCCGCCGCCACGGCCTCCCCCTCATCGCCGTACGGCCGGAGACCTCGTTCAGCGCGATCACCGACCACGTACTGCGCCGTCTTCACCGCCAGGACGTCGGCAGCCTCGCCGCCGTGGTCGAACGCCATCGGCAGCTCCTCAGCGACCAGGGCGGCCCGGACGCCGTCCTGGAACTCCTGCGGAACAGCCTCGGCCTCGACGTGCGCGTCCTGTCCGCGACGGGACGCCAGATCGCCGGGTCCCAACCCCCGCTGCGGACCAGGACGGCGGTGGCGCTGGCCGCGAGGTACCTCGCCGCGCGCCGCTCACGCGAGGCGGCTCCCCACCGGGTCACGATCGGCGACCGGCTCGACTCCCTCGTGCCGGTACGCGACGCCACGGCGGGGGACGCCGCCGAGTTGGGTGACTGGCTGCTCGTCGTGGAGGCCGACACGTCGGACCTGCCCGCGGCGGACGCGGAACTCCTCGACCGGATCGCCGAACTGGTCGCCGACGCGCGATCCGCCCACGAGGCGGGGAAGGCGGCGCTCAACGACCTTGCCCGCCGACTCCTCGACCTGCTCCACAGCCGCGTCCCGGCCGACGAGATCCCCATCCGGCTGAGCAGCACCGCGCAGGCCCTCGTCAGCGAGTGCTACACGTGGCAGCGCTGCCAGTTCGTGGTCGCCACGGGCGAGCGGCACGGCAGCGGCCCCATCCCCGCCCCGGCCCTGCGGGTACTGCTGGAGGAGGCCCTGGTCCAGCCGGACGGCCCGGTGCCGGTATCGCCGGACGACATCGCCGCCACCGTCGACGGCGACCGGGCCGTGCTCTTCGTACTCGTGCCCGAGCCCCAACCGACCCTCGACCACGCCGCCCTCCGGCAGAGGCTCGCCGCGGTACTCACGCGCTGGCTCGGCCCCGCGGACCGCGTCTCCATCGGCCTCAGCTCCCCCGTGGACGCCCCCGGCAACGCCCGCCGAGCACTCGACGACGCCCGCACCGCGCTGCGGGTCGCCGACGCCGGCCCGGACCGCGTGACCGTGCGCGGCCCCGACGACCTCACCTCGCACATCCTGTCGCTGCTCCCCCTCATCCCGGCCGCCACCCGGCACGCCTTCGCCGCCCGCCTCCTGGGCCCCCTGCGCGACCACGACATCCGCCACCGAACCGACCTGCTCCCCACCCTGGAGGCCTTCCTCGACTGCGACGCCTCCTGGACCAAGTGCGCCGCCCGCCTCCACCTCCACGTCAACTCCCTCCGCCACCGCATCACCCGCATCGAACACCTCACCGGCCGCGACCTGGCCCGCCTCGAAACCCGACTCGACTTCCTGGCGGCCCTGAGAGTCGGATCGGACGCAGGTCCTTGAACACGTCCGATCGCCCCGGCACGCCGCGCAGGGCGAAGCCTCCCCCCACTCCTCGGCCACTGGGGGCTGTCGGCACCCACGGTGTTCGCCCATGAGTTCGGACGCGTAGCCGTCGCACTGCGCGGCCACTGCCGGGAGCGCTACGAGACCGGCCGCAACCAGCTCTTGGACCACGAAGGTTTCCTCACTCGCGCTTCACCGGCCCTCCTCATCGCCGTGCTTCACTCTCAGCCCAAGATCAACTTCCCGACCGGACAGGCCGACAGTGAACATGCGCACGACCCGACGAGCGACCGCAGCCGCGCTGCTGTCCATAGCGCTCCTCCCCGCCACCCTCGCCTCCGCCAACGCCGCGCAGGCCGAAACGCCGTCCCCCAAGGCGAAGCTGACGATCGGCAAACAGACCACCGACCCGCAGGAGGTGCGGGACTACTGGACCGCCGAACGCGTCAACCGTGCCCTCGCCAACGAGGAGAGAGACCAGGCCGCCCTCAACAAGAAGGCCGCGGCCGCGACCGAGGCCCGTGACCGGAAGCCTGTCCGGCAGACCCTGCCCGCGCAGGCCATGCCCGCGGTTTCCAGCAAGACGCTCACGCCTCTCGCCACCACCTCGAGTGTGCCGGAGATGCCGTACGCCCAGCCGGTCCCGTTCCCGCAGTCCCAGCCCGCTGTCATGGTCGGGAAGATCCTGTTCCCCGCCAAGGACGGCACCACGCACGGCTGCACCGGATCGTCCATCGTCACCGCCAACAAGAACACCGTGTGGACCGCCGGCCACTGCATCCACCCCGGTGACGGGAGCGGCGCGGAGGGCTTCTACCAGAACGTCCTCTTCATCCCCGGCTACAAGAAGAACGCCCAGAGCGCCAAGGGCTATGACGCCCCGTGGGGCGAGTGGGCCGCCAACGCGAAGGTCGCGCCCACCGCGTGGACCGCGGACGGGGACATGTTCTGGGGCGACCTGGCGGCCTTCACGGTCACTCCCCCGACCGGCTACACGAACCTGACCGACGCCGTCGGCGCCTTCGGCTACAACTTCGGCTCGGGCCCCGACTGGTCGGACGTCATCGACTCCGGCTTCCCCGGTGACGGCTACCAGCGCACCGATATGGACGGTTACACGCAGTTCTACTGCACGGGCAACGCACAGGACGCCACCCCGTGGTTCCCCGTGGACGACCGGCTGAAGTTCGACTGCGACATGGGCCACGGCGCCTCGGGCGGCCCGATGGCCACCCCGGAGGGTCAGATCGTCGGCGCCAACTCGCACGGCGAGGACGACGGAGCAGGCAACATCACGGCACCGCTCCTGTACAGCTCGGCACACGCTGACAACGCGATCGACGTCATCAACAGGATCGGCACGCTCAACTAGCGGCACGGCACAAGGGAGGCGGGCACCAGCCGAACATGGCCGGTGCCCGCCTCCTTGACGTCAGTTGTCCGGGTTCTTGAAACCAGGATCGAGCGCCGGACCCGTCGGCGGCGGACCCGCGTTGGCCAGTTCCTGGCTCACGTACTCGGTCCGGATCTGGTCGGTCGACATCTTCTCCCAGCCCTCGGGAAGCTTCAGGCCGGCCTCAGCGAGCGACTTCTCCCACTTCGCGACCAAAGCCTGCCGTGTGCGAGGGATCTCATCAGCGGGCGGACTGTGACTGACCGTCACTCCCGACGACGGTTCGACCAGCCCGTATGCCGTCGCCGCGGTCCCCACGCCCAGCAGGAAGGCTGCTGCCATGGACAACCACGCCTTACGCCCCATCCCACTTCCCTCCTCCGTACCGATCCAGCCGTGACGAAGGAGCGTACCGGCATCGGCCGGCCGCCTTCCGAGCACGTCAGGTCACCTGGAAGCCGGCCACCGACCCCGCGGACCCTGTGCGACCGAAAAGGCCGCCCAACCCGCTCCACCGCAGGTCGGACGGCCTTTCGCCGGATGGGTCAGACGTTGAAGCGGAATATCCAACGCAGCGCTCCCACCTGCGGAAACGTTCCTTCAAGTGATCGTATCCAGCACGTATCCAGCACGGTAGGCGTTCATCCAGCACCTCAGGCCGCGGCGTCGTCCCCCGAGGGGTCCTCCGGCGGCGCCGGGCGCATGGCCTTCTGCATGATGTCACGGCAGCGGCCCCATGCCTCCGGGACGAGGTGACCGTAGATGTCCACCGTGGTCTTGATCGACTTGTGGCCGAGCCACCGGGAGACCTCGTGGATCGGCACACCGTTCGCAAGCGCAGCGGAGGCGAAGAAGTGGCGGAGGCTGTACGGGGTGTACTTCGCCGACCCGTCCGGGTGAACCAGGCCGGCCGACACACATGCCTTCGTGAAGTGGTAGCCGTAGGTGGAGGCGGTGGGCATCGCGCCCTTGCCGCGCCGGCGCGGGGCGAAGAAGACCTCCAGCCGACGTCGCTTGCCCCGCCGGCCGGGGAAGGTCACGGGCACCGGCTCCCACCGGGACAGGTGGGCGTCGATCTCCTGCTCGACGAACGGGGCGGCCGGGACGTCCCGGTACTCGCCCTCCGTCCGGTGCTTGAGCGGCACGAAGACCGTGTGGCACTCGCTGCGGTGAGCCTTGGCGCTGACCTGCCAGCGGACCCTGACGAAGCCAGACCGCCGGCACTCGACGGAGAAGGCCAGGACCTCGCTGGCGCGCTGGCCGGTACCCGACTGGAGGTAGACCGCGAGACGGTACTGCGGGGCGATGTGGGCCGCGATCAGATCGACTTCGCCCAGCGTGGGAATCTCGTCCTCGTCCGCCGCGCACGGAGCCGCCCGGGAGATCCGGACGCCGCGGGCGGGATTGTCCGGGATGAGTTTGCCAGCGACGGCCGCCTCCGGCATAGCGGCCACCATCACCATCCGGTCATTGACTGTGGAAACCGCCAAACCCCACGTGCATCGCCACCTCACGGCCGAGCAAGATATTCATCACCAATCCGCTCTTCTCAGCGAATGTGGCCCCAGCCTCCCCACAGCCCCGCAGGCCATCGAGTCGGCGAGGTCCTCCCGCTGGATGCGCTCACGCCCTCCGCGCTCGTCGGCACGTGATCCGCGCATCGGCGATCCAAGGCCATACCACGCTATGGTTGATGTATGGCTACTAAGAAGGTGACTATCACTCTCGACGAATCCCTGGTCGAAGCCCTGGCCGGAGCCGCCGAGGAAGAAGGCATCCCACTCTCCCGCCTCGTCGCCGGAGCAGCCGAACGCGAGCTGCGCCTGCGGGCCGGCCGGGCCGTCATCCAGGAGTGGCAGGCCGAACACGGCGCCTTCACCCCGGAAGAGCTCGCCGCCGCCCGCGCGGACCTGGCCGCCGCCGATGCCGAGTACCTCAGCAGCCCGGGAGCCTCGGCCGCGTGAACATCCCCTACCTGTACGACGCCGGCGTACTCATCGCCATCGACAACGACGACCGACGCATGTGGGCCCGCCACAGCTTGGCCCTCGAAGACAGCCGGGACATCCACGTCCCATCCGTCGCCGTCAGCCAGGCATGGCGGGATTCCCGCCGCCAGGGCAGACTCGGCAAGTTCCTCGCCGGGTGCCAGGTCGTACCTGTCGGCCTCGAAACCGCCAAAGCCGCAGGCATCCTCTGCGGCAAGGCCGGCACCTCCGACATCGTCGACGCCACCGTCGTGACCATGGCAGCCAGTCTCGGCGCCATCATCTGGACCTCGGACCCGGACGACGTCCGCACCCTCATCGACGCCCAGGACATCAAACCCGCCCCTGTCATCCGCACCGTCTAGCAACCGACGAGCTCCGGCTCAAGAACCGCCTCCAGGCCATCGAACGGGACACCGACGTGGCCTGAGCAAGTGGTGCACGTGACTTCGCACTCGGTGGTGCACTCAGACGAGTACGCGGACACCAGTAGACGCGGGAGGCGGAGGAAGCCGGGTGGTGCTCCTAGTCGCGGACCAGGCGCCGGTGCAGTAGCAGGATCCCGTCGGTCCGCTCGACCCTCCACCGCTTCGGCTGCGGAACGAACCCCGTCTCCTGCGGGTTGCGCTCGACGATCTCCACGTCGATGCCCAGGCCGGCTCCGTGCGTGACAACCTGGTTCTTGAAACCCTGGTCGACCAGTGCTCTCTCGACTGTGCCGCCGGCGTTCACGGCGACCTGGTCCAGCAGGGCGACGCCCGCGGCGTTGTCGTGGGCGTTTGCGGCCAGCACGATGACGACGATGACCAGCCCCCAGCACGTCGACGGCCAGGCCCCGCTTGCGGCCCGGCACCTTCTCGCCGGGTCCCGGCCGGTAGTGGAGGCGAGGACCCCGGCGGCCGCATGGCCACTCTGGGTGTCCAGGACCACCAGGGCCGACTCCTCTAATCGGCGGGCCCGTTCACGGACCTGGCAGCGTAGGAGTTCATTGATGACCTGGTCGGTTCCGTCGTCCCGCCAGGCGGCGAAGTAGTAGTAGGTCGCGCTCTTCGGCGGCAGATCGTGCGGCAGGTAGGCCACTGGCAGCCGGTCCGGCCCTGGTAGAGGATCGCATTCACGATCTCCCGCATCGCGTAGGCGCCCTGATGGCCGCCGACCGAGCGGTGCCGGTCCTTCCAGGCGGTGATCACCGGCTCGATCAGAGCCCACTGCTCGTCCGATAAGTCGCTGGGGTACGGCTTGCGTTCGCTCACATCATCACACGAGCAGACGAGCGGCTGCGGACCGGCGGATTCCGCCCCGCACCCACACCATCACGCGACGACAGAACCCGTCCAAGAGTCACGAACCACCCTCTGACAGCAGTGCAGATCCGTGCTCCGTCACAGGTCACCCCTATCTTGAGAAGCAATTCCTCCCAGGCGTGAACGTGGCCCGGGGTTCCTCGCTAGATACCACTGAAAGGCACCGAATCGTAATGAATGAGACAGTCCAAGCATGGGGCCGCGTCGTGGGGTGGCTTGAGGAACACGCCCCGGTCAACCACCGCGCTCTCAACGGGCCGGCGAGCGAGGAGGAGATCACCGCAGCCGAGGAGCAGCTCGGCGTGCGGCTCCCCGATCAGCTGCGCGCGTACCTGAAGGTCAACAACGGGACCGTGACCCAGCTGGATGACTCGAACGGGCTGACGGGGTCATGCCCGGAGGGTGAGTTTCTCTCCGGCTGCTGGGCGCTGCTGCCGCTGTCGACGATCGTGCGGCTCCATCACCAGATGATGCCGGGTCCGAACGAGGATGCCGCCTACTGGGAGCGGGAGTGGATTCCCTTCGCTGCCGAGCCCTATGAGTGCGGCGAGATGTACGGGTATTTCGTCGACGCGATTACCGGTTCTGTCGGGAGGTGGGGGGACTACGGTGAGAGAGACGCCCGCACCTATCCTTCTCTCCGGGATTTTTTCGATGACGAATTCCGGCACATAGGCAGGCTCGTGCACGAGGGAGGCCACTACGAGGTCAAGCCCATCAGCGAGCGTACCCCGGACGACCCGCCAGGCCGCGTCCTGAACGGTTCCATAGAATGGGATTAGAGAAAAGCGAACGCCCCCATGGGGCGCCATGGGTGCGTTCTCTGTCAGGTCGACATGGAGGACCGTCCGCGACGGCATCGACGTATCAGATCATCTCCGGGTAGTTGAGCAGCCCTGTACGGTCCGCGGCAGCCACGGTCTTCTCCATGTCGCGAGGTCTGTGGTTCACAGTTCCGCGGTCCATACGCCCTCGGGGTGGTCGCCCGGTGGCAGCCACAGCCGCGGCTGCGAATGCCAGTAACTCTCCTCGGCCTGTTCCTCCCAGTAGAAGCGGCCGCCCGCATCGGGCCACGCGACTTGCAGGAAGGGGAAAGGAGGCCGCCGGTAGAACCGGATCGCCCTCCCGAAGAACGTGCTGTACCACCGCAAGTCGATGGCCCTGAGCACCAATCGATGGCCCTCCACCACGCCCTGATGCTCTTGACCAGCCTCCAGTACCGCACCGCCAGCGCCCCGGCCTCCGACCGCGTTGAGAATGCGGTGCATGTCATGGACGTCGAGCCCGAACATGGAGAGCTCAGGAGCACCGTACGTGTGCGCCAGGCCGACGGTGTAGGCAAACCCGGGGCCGACCTCGTCCTCGGGAACCATCACGGCGTGCCAACCGTGCTGCTGCACGTCCTCGATGATCGTCAGGTCTACCCGGTCCGCTTCGTCGCGGTCGCCATAGTCGTGGCAGAGGACGCAGCGGCACTCGAATGAATCACGGGACATGCGCTGAGGCTACGGAGACCACCTGCAGGAAGTGCAGACAGGCCCCGCGAGCTCCCTACGCGGCGCTCTCGTCGATGAAGGCCATGAACGTGCCTGCCGCGCGCCTGCCAACTTCAGCAAGCCCCAGCTTGAGGGCGGCCTACCGCGCGTCCCCTTCGCACCCCCGCACCCCCTATTAACAACCGGCCAAGCGGCAACCACGCTCGTACCACTTTACGATCTTGACCTTGGAATCCGGCGTGAACGGCTGGCGACAACAAGGCTGGTTCTTCCCCCGCCCCTCCATGACGAGCCCCCTGGGACGAGCCCCGGGATAGCCGAAGAGGCCGGAACGAAGTATCCCGGCCTCTCTCGGCTACTTGTACTTTCGCGTTGAACTCCGCCGCATCAGCGACGTGGTGGAGTTCAGACGTTGAAGCGGAACTCCACCACGTCGCCGTCCTGCATCACGTAGTCCTTGCCCTCCATGCGGGCCTTGCCGGCCGCGCGGGCTTCGGCGACCGAGCCGGTTTCGACGAGGTCGGCGAAGGAGATGACCTCGGCCTTGATGAAGCCCTTCTGGAAGTCGGTGTGGATCACACCGGCCGCCTCGGGGGCCGTCGCGCCCTTCTTGATGGTCCAGGCGCGGGACTCCTTGGGGCCGGCCGTCAGGTAGGTCTGGAGGCCCAGGGTGTCGAAGCCGACGCGGGCGAGGGTGGCCAGGCCCGGCTCCTCGGCGCCGACGGACTGGAGGAGCTCCATGGCGTCCTCCTCGTCGAGCTCGGCGAGGTCGGCCTCCAGCTTGGCGTTGAGGAAGATCGCCTCGGCCGGGGCGACGAGGGCGCGCTGCTCGTCCTTGAAGGCGTCGTCCGTCAGCTCGTCCTCGTCGACGTTGAAGACGTAGAGGAACGGCTTGGTGGTGAGCAGGTGCAGGTCGTGCAGGAGCTCGGCCTTCTCGGAGCCCTGGACGATGCCCTGCGAGAAGAGCGTGTCGCCCTTCTCCAGGATCTCCTTGGCCGCCTCGACCGCCGCCACCTTGGGGGCGACGTCCTTCTTGATCCGGGACTCCTTCTGGAGGCGCGGCAGGACCTTCTCGATGGTCTGGAGGTCGGCGAGGATCAGCTCGGTGTTGATCGTCTCGATGTCGTCCTTGGGCGAGACCTTGCCGTCGACGTGGACGACGTTCTCGTCCTTGAAGGCGCGGATGACCTGGCAGATCGCGTCCGACTCGCGGATGTTCGCCAGGAACTTGTTGCCCAGGCCCTCGCCCTCGCTCGCGCCACGCACGATGCCCGCGATGTCGACGAAGTCGACCGTGGCGGGGAGGACGCGCTGCGAGTTGAAGATCTCCGCCAGCTTGGTGAGCCGGGCGTCGGGGACACCGACGACGCCGACGTTGGGCTCGATGGTGGCGAACGGGTAGTTGGCCGCCAGCACGTCGTTCTTGGTCAGGGCGTTGAACAGGGTCGACTTGCCGACATTCGGCAGGCCGACGATTCCGATCGTGAGCGACACGTTGGCGACTTCCTAGAAGTGAGGATGGTGGGCCGACCCCCCAGTTTACGGGCGCGGCGGAGCGGGCAGCGACGGCAGCCGGGAGACGGCCACGGGGCGAACTCTCGGCCAAGGTCGTCCAAAGCGCGTGTCTCATGCCGGATTCCCGGCCCCTCCCGACCTACGTTGTCCAGGTGGAGCAGCACAGGAACAGTCCCCCTCAGCGCCGGCAGCGGGCGCAGTCCCCCGCGGGCCCCGCCGCGTCGGCGCCCCCGTCGGCGCCGGCGGCAGCCCCCGGCGCCCTGCCGCAGGGCGCGCTCATCGACGGTGCGGGCGTCCGCCCCGTCGGGACACGTCCGGCGCGGCCACCCGCCAGAGCGGGCGGCAAGGCGGTGCCCGTCGGCGGTGGCCGGCCCACCAGGGCAGGCGGGCCCGGCGGTGGCGGGCCGGGCGGTGGCGGGCCCGGGGGCAAGCCCGGCGGCGGGCCCAGGCGGCCGGGAGGCAGGCCGGGACGGCGGGCGGTGCCGCCCGTGGTGCTCGCGCTGCGCCGGCTGCCCGGCCCTCGGCTGACCGGGCTGGGCGCCGGGCTGTTCGCGTCCGGGTCGATGTTCCTGCTCGGCTGCCTCGACTGGCTGCTGTTCGACGGCTCCCCGCTGGTGTACGGGCTCCTCTTCCTGCCGGTCAGCGCCCTGACCGCGCTGTGGGTGCGCACCGCCGACCTGGTCACCGCGCCGATCAGCGTGCCCATCGCGTTCGCCGTCGGCGTCGTGCCGATCGCCGGGGGCACCGGTGGCTTCGGCGGCCGGACCATGGCCGTGGTGACCGCGCTGGCCGTGCACGCCGGCTGGCTGTACGGCGGCACGCTGGTGGCCGGCCTCATCACCTCCGTACGGAAGCTGCGGCAGATGGGCCGGCGGCAGCGGACCGCGGCGGCCGCCGCCGCCCGCGCCACCCAGCGCTGACGCCTCACCCGGGGCGGGAGGTCAGCGGGCGGCGGCCGCCATCGCCGCGCCCACGATCCCCGCGTTGTTCTGGAGCTCCGCCGGGACGATCTCGGCACGGATGCCCTTGATCAGCGGCAGGAACTTCTCCGCCTTGCGGCTGACGCCGCCGCCGACGATGAAGAGCTCCGGCGAGAACAGCATCTCGACATGGGCCAGGTACTTCTTCACCCGGTGCGCCCAGTCCTCCCAGCTCAGGTCCTTGTCGTCCTTGACCTTCGTCGACGCCCGCTTCTCGGCCTCGTGGCCGTCCAGCTCCAGGTGGCCCAGCTCCGTGTTGGGCACCAGCCTGCCGTCGGTGAAGACCGCGCTGCCGATCCCGGTGCCGAAGGTCAGCACGATCACCGTGCCCTTGCGGCCACGCCCCGCGCCGAAGGTCATCTCCGCGATCCCGGCCGCGTCGGCGTCGTTGAGGACGGTGATCGGCATCCCGCGCAGCCGGTCGCCGAGCAGCGCGGCCGCGTCGACGCCGACCCAGCTCTTGTCGACGTTCGCCGCCGTACGGATGGTGGAGCCCGTGACAACACCGGGGAAGGTGACGCCGATGGGGCCCGACCAGCCGAAATGCTCGACGACCTCGGCGACGCAGCCCGCGACACCGTCGGGTGTCGCGGGCTGCGGTGTCAGTACCTTGTGGCGGGGCTCGGCCAGATCTCCGCGCTCCAGGTCCACGGGAGCGCCCTTGATCCCCGACCCGCCGATGTCCACTCCGAAGACGTTCATGGACTCAACGTTACGGGGCGGGGCTGACAGTCACTGCTTCTTGTTCACTGCCTCTTCACTGCTTCTTGTTCACTGCTTCTTGTTCAGAGCGGCCGCCTCGGCACGCAGGTCCCGGCGCAGCTCCTTGGGCAGCGAGAAGGTGATCGACTCCTCGGCGGCCTTCACGATCTCCACGTCCTCGAAGCCGCGCTGCGCCAGCCACTCCAGGACGCCCTCGACGAGCACCTCGGGGACCGAGGCGCCGGAGGTGACGCCGACCGTGGACACGCCGTCCAGCCACGCCTCGTCGATTTCGTCGGCGAAGTCCACCAGGTGGGCGTCCTTGGCGCCGGCGCCCAGGGCGACCTCGACGAGCCGGACGGAGTTGGAGGAGTTCTTCGAGCCGACGACGATGACCAGGTCCGCCTCGGCGCCCATCTGCTTGACGGCGGTCTGGCGGTTCTGCGTGGCGTAGCAGATGTCGTCGCTCGGCGGGGAGATCAGCTTCGGGAACTTCTCCTTCAGCTTGTCGACCGTCTCCATGGTCTCGTCGACCGAGAGGGTGGTCTGGGAGAGCCACACGACCTTGTTCTCGTCCCGCACGGTGACGTTCTCGACGTCGTCCGGGCCGTCGACCAGCGTGATGTGGTCCGGGGCCTCGCCGGAGGTGCCGATGACCTCCTCGTGGCCCTCGTGGCCGATCAGGAGGATGTCGAAGTCCTCGTTGGCGAACCGGACCGCCTCCTTGTGGACCTTGGTGACCAGCGGGCAGGTCGCGTCGATCGTGGCGAGCTTGCGCTCGGCGGCCTCCTGGTGGACGGTCGGCGCCACGCCGTGCGCGGAGAACATCACGATCGACCCCTCGGGGACCTCCGCCGTCTCGTCGACGAAGATGGCGCCCTTCTTCTCCAGGGTCTGCACGACGTACTTGTTGTGCACGATCTCGTGCCGGACGTAGATCGGCGAGCCGTACTGCTCCAGCGCCTTCTCCACGGCGATCACGGCACGGTCCACGCCCGCGCAGTAGCCACGCGGAGCGGCGAGGAGGACGCGCTTGTCGGACGACGGGCTGGCAGGCGTAGCAGTCATGTCCCCCATCGTAAGGGCGTGTATGAGCGGGGGAAGATCCGCCAGGTGGCTGAGACTGGGGGCATGGCCGGCACCACCAGTACGCGGAAGACGGACGAGCACACCGGGCTGCGGCGGGAGCTCGGCTTCCGGGACCTCGTCGTCTACGGGCTGCTCTTCATCGCCCCCATGGCGCCCGTCGGGATCTTCGGGACCCTGGACGCCCGCTCGCACGGTGCCGTCGCGCTGGTCTACGTGGTGGCGACGGTGGCGATGGCGTTCACCGCTTTCAGCTACGCCCAGATGGTCCGGGTGGCCCCGCAGGCGGGGTCGGTCTTCGCGTACGCGCGCAAGGGGCTGGGGGAAGGGCCGGGGTTCATCGCCGGGTGGATGGCGATGCTCGACTACCTGCTCATCCCGGCCGTGGCGTACCTCTTCGCGGGCATCGCCATGGAGGCGCTGGTACCCGCCGTGAACCGGTGGGTGTGGACGGCGCTCGCGGTGGTGGTGACCACGCTGCTCAACCTGTGGGGCGTGCGGGCGGCCGCGCGGGTCGGGTTCGCGGTGCTGGCGATGGAGATCGTCGTGCTGCTGGTGTTCGTGGTGTCGGCGGTCGTGGCGCTGGTACGGGACGGGGCACAGCGCGGCTGGCTGTCGCCGCTGACCGGGGACGTGGGCTTCTCCCTGGGCGCGGTGCTGGGCGCGGTGTCCATCGCGGTCCTGTCGTACCTGGGCTTCGACGCGATCGCGTCGTTCGCGGAGGAGGTGACGGGGGGCTCGGCGAAGGTGGCGCGGGCGGTGCTGTTCTGCCTGGCGCTGGCGGGGGTGCTGTTCGTGGCGCAGACGTACCTGGTGGCACTGCTGGAGCCGGTGTCGTCGGCGGAGCTGGCGGCGGAGCCCGCACGGCAGGGTTCGGCCTTCTACGACGCGGTGAACGCCTCGGTCGGGGGCTGGCTGCACGACCTGGTGGCGACGAGCAAGGCGATCGGCGCGGCGTTCGCGGCGCTGGCGGGCCAGGCGGCGGCGGGTCGGCTGCTGTTCGCGATGGCCCGCGACCGGCGGCTGCCGCGCGTGCTGGCGCGTACGGACGCGGGGGTGCCGCGCGTGGCGCTGCTGCTGGCGGCCACGGTCACGATGGTGGCGGCCGTGTGGGCGGCGCGGCGCGACGACGGGATGGACCACCTGGTGTCGGTGGTGGACATCGGGGCGCTGACGGCGTTCGTGCTGCTGCACGCGAGCGTGGTGGGGTGGTTCGCGGTACGGAAGGCGGGGACGGGGGCGCCGCCGCACTGGCTGCGGCACGTGGTCCTGCCGGTGGTGGGCGCGGTGATCCTGATCGCCGTCATCGTGGAGGCGGCCACCTCGGCCCTGGTGGTCGGCTCGCTGTGGCTGGCGGTGGGCCTGGTGGTGCTCGCGGTGCAGTGGGGGCGGCGGGACGGGATCGCGTGAGGCGGGGCCGGACGGCGTGGCGTGAGGGCGGGGGTGTTGTCGTAGGGGGCGCGTACGCTCGCCTGCATGGGTCTCAATACGTCTGCCGAAGCTCCCCTGCCCGTCGGTGAGGTGTCGCGGCTCATCGGGGGCTGGATCGACCGGCTCGGTGCCGTCTGGGTCGAGGGGCAGATCACCCAGCTCTCGCGGCGGCCGGGTGCCGGGGTGGTGTTCATGACGCTGCGCGACCCGTCGTACGACATCTCGGTGAGCGTCACCTGCTACCGGCAGGTGTTCGACGCGGTCGCGGACGTCGTGTCCGAGGGTGCCCGGGTCGTGGTGCACGCCAAGCCGGAGTGGTACGCGCCGCGCGGGCAGTTGTCGCTGCGGGCGGCGGAGATAAAGCCGGTAGGGATCGGGGAGCTGCTCGCCCGGCTGGAGATGCTGAAGCGGTCCCTGGGCGCGGAGGGGCTGTTCGCGCTCGACCGCAAGAAGCCGGTGCCGTTCCTGCCGCAGCTCATCGGCCTGGTGTGCGGCCGGGCGTCGGCGGCCGAGCGGGACGTGCTGGAGAACGCCCGGCGCCGCTGGCCGGCCGTCCGGTTCGAGGTGCGCAACGTGGCGGTGCAGGGCGTCCACGCCGTGCCGCAGGTGGTGCAGGCGGTCAAGGAGCTGGACGAGCTGCCGGACGTGGACGTGATCATCGTGGCGCGCGGCGGCGGCAGCGTGGAGGACCTGCTGCCGTTCTCCGACGAGCAGCTCGTCCGGGCGGTCGCCGAGTGCCGTACGCCGGTGGTGTCCGCGATCGGGCACGAACCGGACACGCCGCTGCTGGACCTGGTGGCCGACCTGCGGGCGTCCACGCCGACGGACGCCGCCAAGAAGGTCGTGCCGGACGTGGGCGAGGAGCTGGACCGGGTGCAGGCGCTGCGCGACCGGGCGCTGCGCACGGTGCGGGGGCTGATCGACCGCGAGGAGCGGGGCCTGGCGCACGCGCTGGCCCGGCCGGTCATGGAGCACCCGCAGCGGATGGTGGAGGAGCGGGAGGCGGAGGTGGACGCCCTGCTGGCGCGCGGCCGCCGGGTGCTGGGCCACTGCCTGGACCGGGCCGACTCGGAGCTGGCCCACACCCACGCGCGCGTGGTGTCGCTCTCGCCGGCGGCGACGCTGGAGCGCGGGTACGCGGTGCTTCAGCGGGCGGACGGGGCGGTGGTCCGGTCACCGGCGGAGGTCTCGCCGGACGAGGAGCTGCGGGCCCGGGTCGCGGAGGGTGACTTCCATGTGCGCGTGGCCTCCGACGTTGTCGTACCCCGCCCGTAGGGTGGTGCGCATGGCAGCCAACACGACGGAAACGGCGATCGGGTACGAGCAGGCGCGCGACGAGTTGATCGAGGTCGTGCGCAAGCTGGAGGCGGGCGGCACGACGCTGGAGGAGTCGCTGGCCCTGTGGGAGCGGGGCGAGGAGCTGGCGAAGGTGTGCCGCCGCTGGCTGGAAGGCGCCCGCGCCCGCCTGGACGCGGCGCTGGCCGAGCAGGAGCCCGGGACCCCGGCCGAGCGGGAGGGCTGACCGCCGCCCCCGCCGAGCGCGAGGCTGACCGCCGCCCCCGCCGAGCGGGAGAGCTGACCGGGACCCCGGCCGAGCGCGAGGCTGACCGCCGCCCCGGCCGAGCGGGAGGGCTGACCGCCGCCCCGGCCGTGCGGGAGAGCTGACCGGGACCCCGGCCGAGCGCGAGGCTGACCGCCGCCCCGGCCGAGCGGGAGGGCTGACCGCCGCCCCGGCCGTGCGGGAGAGCTGACCGGGACCCCGGCCGAGCGCGAGGCTGACCGCCGCCCCCGCCGAGCGCGAGGACTGACCAGGCCCCGGCCGAGCGGCAGGACTGACCGCCGCCCCCGTCGAGCGGGAAGGCTGACCGCACGTTCCACCCGGTGAGGGGGCTCACCGGCCACCCTGTGAGGGGTCTCACGGACCGCGCAGCCCCCGTTTAGTTGAAACTTAACCTATCTCGGGCGTACGGTGGAGGCACCGCTTGATCCTTTGCACGCTCGAAAGGCCCGCAGCATGTCCCTCGCTCTTGACCCCGCCGCCCAGGACCTCCTCTTCCGTGAGGCCCGCACCGCGAACACCTTCTCCGACGAGCCGGTGACCGAGGAGCAGGTCCAGGCGATCTACGACCTGGTCAAGTACGGACCGACCGCCTTCAACCAGTCGCCGCTGCGCATCGTCCTCGTCCGCTCCGAGGAGGCCCGCGAGCGCCTGATCCCGCACATGGCGGAGGGCAACCGCGCCAAGACCGCGTCGGCTCCGCTGGTCGCGATCCTCGCCGCCGACAACGAGTTCCACGAGGAGCTCCCGGCCCTGTTCCCGCACTTCCCGCAGGCCAAGGACGTGTTCTTCGCCGAGCGCCCGGTCCGCGAGCAGGCCGCCGGCCTGAACGCCGCGCTCCAGGCCGCGTACTTCATCGTGGGCGTCCGCGCCGCCGGCCTGGCCGCCGGTCCCATGACGGGCTTCGACTTCGCGGGCGTGCAGAAGGAGTTCCTCGACGACGACCACACCCCGCTGATGATCGTCAACATCGGCAAGCCGGGCGACGACGCCTGGTTCCCGCGCAGCCCGCGCCTCCCCTACGACGAGGTCGTCACCACCGTCTGACGACCACCCGGTCGCGGACGGTCCACGGACCGACGGCCCCGAGCGCCATCCCCCCTGGCGCACGGGGCCGTCGCCATGCGGCGAGGGTGATCAGGCCTTCGTCGGCGTCGTCGGCTGCGCCGGCTTCAGCGCCGTCGCCATCCGGGCGAGCTGCTCCTGCGCCGCCGTCCCGGTCACGACCGTGGTGACGCCCTTCTCGCGCAGCACCAGCGCGTCGTACTTCGGGCCCTCCCAGCGCTGCCAGGTCCGCCCCGCCACCTGCTGCGTCCGGCCCGTGTCCCGGGCCTCGTGGGTCACGTCGGCGATGTACTTCTCCGGGGCCGTCGTCGACTGCTCCACCGCCACGTACTGCCGGTCCGGGGTCAGGAAGCCCAGGTGCCAGGCGTCGCCGTCCTCGCGGTCGTACGCGACCGACGTCGGCGTCCAGTCCTCGGCGAGGCCCTCCGGCGCCAGGATCGGGTACGGCGCCGCCCGCTGCGCCGTCACCAGCTCGACCCGGTAGTCGACCGGCTCGATCGGGTCCGCCTTGTCGTCGTGCGGGACGAAGAGATAGATCACGCCCGCCGCAGCGCAGATGACCGCCATCGACTGGAACATCCCGCGCACTGTCTGCTTGCCACGCATACCTGCCACGCCCCCTATGGTCGCATCAGCGTGGCCTGCTCATACGTGGGCCCCTCTGCTCAATATGTCGACCTACCGATAGAGTCGCAGCACCCTCTTCACTTGCGGCCGTCGCCGTACAGAAAGGTGCGTTCCGATGACCGACAATCATCTGCCGTCCGAGCTCGAGGTGTCCCCCGAGGCTCCCGACCGCAACCTGGCCCTGGAGCTGGTCCGGGTGACCGAGGCCGCCGCCATGGCCGCCGGCCGCTGGGTCGGCCGTGGCGACAAGAACGGCGCCGACGGCGCGGCGGTACGGGCCATGCGGACCCTCGTCTCCACCGTGTCGATGAACGGTGTCGTCGTGATCGGCGAGGGCGAGAAGGACGAGGCGCCGATGCTGTTCAACGGCGAGCGGGTCGGCGACGGCACCGGCGCCGAGTGCGACATCGCCGTGGACCCGATCGACGGCACCACGCTCACCGCCAAGGGCATGCCGAACGCGATCGCCGTGCTGGCGGCGGCCGACCGCGGCACGATGTTCGACCCGTCCGCCGTCTTCTACATGGACAAGCTGGTCACCGGCCCGGAGGCCGCCGACTACGTCGACATCAACGCCCCGGTGTCCGTGAACATCCGCCGGGTCGCCAAGGCGAAGCACTCCTCGCCCGAGGACGTCACCGTCGTCATCCTGGACCGCCCGCGCCACGAGGGCATCGTCAAGGAGATCCGCGAGACGGGCGCGCGCATCAAGTTCATCTCGGACGGCGACGTGGCCGGTTCGATCATGGCGGTGCGCGAGGGCACGGGTGTGGACCTGCTGATGGGCATCGGCGGTACGCCCGAGGGCATCATCAGCGCCTGCGCGATCAAGTGCCTGGGCGGTGTCATCCAGGGCAAGCTGTGGCCCAAGGACGACGAGGAGCGGCAGCGCGCCATCGACGCGGGCCACGACCTGGACCGGGTCCTGTCCACGAACGACCTGGTCAGCGGCGACAACGTGTTCTTCGTCGCGACCGGCATCACGGACGGCGAGCTGCTGCGCGGCGTGCGCTACCGTGCGGAGACGGCGACGACCTCGTCTCTGGTCATGCGCTCGAAGTCGGGCACGATCCGGCAGATCGACTCGACGCACCGGCTGTCGAAGCTGCGCGCGTACAGCCAGATCGACTTCGACCGCGCGAAGTAGCCCGGCGCAAGGGACAGCCGGGCAGGGATACGGCAGGGATACGAAGAGGGGCGCCCCCATGTGCGGTGGGAGCGCCCCTCCCCGCACACCTGGTCGGCCCCGGCCGGCGGCGGGGTCGGCGGCGGAGCCGGTCCGCCGGCGGGACGAGCCCCCGACGGGACCCGCCGGCACCCCGTGTCGCCCGGGTCGCACGCCCGGGTCGCACGCCCGGATCAGCCCGCCGCAGGCCCGGCCCGCGCTCGCGGGTCAGCCGGCGGCGGCGATGCGGGGGCCCGTGGAGGCCGCCTTCTTCAGTTCCACCTCGCGCCGCCTGCGCCGGGCCAGGACGACGCGGCGTTCGGCCGCCGTCAGGCCGCCCCACACGCCGTACGGCTCGGGCTGGAGCAGCGCGTGCTCCCGGCACTCGACCATGACCGGGCAGCGGGCGCAGACCCGCTTCGCGGCCTCCTCGCGCGCCAGCCGGGCGGCCGTGGGCTCCTTGGACGGGGCGAAGAACAAGCCTGCTTCGTCCCGGCGGCACACCGCCTCCGTGTGCCACGGACCGGCCTGGTCCTCCCGCGCCGGAACGCTCTGGGAGGGGACGGCGGCGGCGACCTGGAGGGGCTGATGCGGCAGTTGCAGCACGGTCTACTCCTGACGACGGCTTCGCGAGCGAGAGACGATGCAGCAAGCCCTACCCGCTGTGCGCGGGCCTATGCACTGCGTGGCACTCCGTTCCGCACCGCGGAATCATGACCGGGAGGAACCGGCCGCGACCCGTCAACCACCCAAGTGCTTACGGAGTTTGCCGTGGAGGTCGGCGATCCGCTTGCCGCGTTTCGGCCGTGCCTCGACGTTGCCGAGGACCGCGAATCCGTTGATCACGACGACCGGGGCCTCGGGGTCGGTGGCCTCCAGCGTGGTCACCTCGAAGTTGCCGAGGACGCCGGAGCCGCCGCCGCCCCGCAGCGTGATGTTCTCGGGGACGCGGATTTCGACGTTGCCGAAGACCGAGGTGGCGTTGATCGTGGTCAGCCGCTGCGTGAAGATCGCCTCGGTGAGGTCGATCTCGACGCTGCCGAAGAGCGAGAAGGCGTGGGTCCGCCGCCCGACGCGCCAGCGGCCCTTCCTCGTGGCACTGGAGAAGACGGCGATCAGCTTGTCGTCCGGGACGGCCGGCTCCTCCGGCCCGTAGGCGTACGACTGCGGCGCCGGGTCCCGGTGCGGGCGCGCGGCGGGCAGATCCCGTACGAGCGGTTCGAGCTCGCCGAGCGTCTTGGCGCGGTAGACGGCGTCGATCCGCTCCCCGTGCTCCTCCGCGTCGATCCGGCCCTCGGCCAGGGCGTCGCGGAGGATGTCCGCGATCCGGTCCCGGTCGGCGTCCGAGGCCCGGATGGCGGGCGGTTCGGCGGGCACGGCCGGCTTCTGGGGCTGCTTTTCGAGGTCCACGTGAGCCAGCCTAGCGAAACGCGATACATCGCGACTAGAGGCGAAGCGGCACCAGACGCCGAACCGGCGCAATCGGTACCGGCAACTGAGCCTTACCTCACAGGTCCGGGCGGCTCGGGGCGTTCTACGCTTGTGGGCGCGCTGCCAATGGAGGCCGCGCTGCTGTCTGCCGAGTGAGGAATGGCTGCCGTCATGCCAGAGTTTGCGTACTCCGATCTGCTCCCGCTGGGAGAGGACACCACGCCCTACCGCCTGGTGACCGCCGAGGGTGTCTCCACCTTCGAGGCCGACGGCCGTACGTTCCTCAAGGTCGAGCCCGAGGCGCTGCGCAAGCTCGCCGAAGAGGCGATCCACGACATCCAGCACTACCTCCGCCCCGCGCACCTCGCGCAGCTCCGCAAGATCATCGACGATCCGGAGGCGTCGAGCAACGACAAGTTCGTCGCGCTCGACCTCCTCAAGAACGCCAACATCGCGGCGGCCGGCGTCCTGCCCATGTGCCAGGACACCGGCACGGCGATCGTCATGGGCAAGCGCGGCCAGAACGTCCTCACCGAAGGTGAGGACGAGAAGGCCCTGTCGCGCGGCATCTACGACGCGTACAAGAACCTCAACCTGCGCTACTCGCAGATGGCTCCGCTCACCATGTGGGAGGAGAAGAACACCGGCTCCAACCTCCCCGCCCAGATCGAGCTGTACGCGACCGACGGCGGCGCGTACAAGTTCCTCTTCATGGCCAAGGGCGGCGGCTCGGCCAACAAGTCGTTCCTCTACCAGGAGACCAAGGCGGTCCTCAACGAGGCCTCCATGATGAAGTTCCTGGAGGAGAAGATCCGCTCCCTCGGTACGGCCGCGTGCCCGCCGTACCACCTCGCGATCGTCGTCGGCGGCACGAGCGCCGAGTACGCGCTGAAGACCGCGAAGTACGCCTCGGCGCACTACCTGGACGAGCTGCCGGACGAGGGTTCGGTCCTCGGCCACGGCTTCAGGGACAAGGAGCTGGAGGAGAAGGTCTTCGAGCTGACCCAGAAGATCGGCATCGGCGCGCAGTTCGGCGGCAAGTACTTCTGCCACGACGTCCGCGTGGTCCGCCTGCCCCGGCACGGCGCGTCCTGCCCGGTCGCCATCGCCGTCTCCTGCTCGGCCGACCGCCAGGCCGTCGCCAAGATCACCGCCGAGGGCGTCTTCCTGGAGCAACTGGAGACCGACCCGGCGCGCTTCCTGCCGGACACCACGGACGAGCACCTCGACGAGGCCGGCGACGTCGTCAAGATCGACCTGAACCAGCCCATGGACGACATCCTCGCCGAGCTGACCAAGTACCCGGTCAAGACCCGGCTGTCGCTGACCGGCCCGCTGGTCGTGGCGCGCGACATCGCGCACGCCAAGATCAAGGAGCGGCTGGACGCGGGCGAGGAGATGCCGCAGTACCTCAAGGACCACCCGGTCTACTACGCCGGTCCGGCCAAGACCCCCGAGGGGTACGCCTCCGGCTCCTTCGGCCCGACGACGGCCGGGCGCATGGACTCCTACGTGGAGCAGTTCCAGGCGGCGGGCGGCTCCAAGGTCATGCTGGCCAAGGGCAACCGCTCCCAGCAGGTCACGGACGCGTGCAACGCGCACGGCGGCTTCTACCTGGGCTCGATCGGCGGCCCGGCCGCCCGCCTCGCGCAGGACTGCATCAAGAAGGTCGAGGTCGTCGAGTACGAGGAGCTCGGCATGGAGGCGGTCTGGAAGATCGAGGTCGAGGACTTCCCGGCGTTCATCGTGGTGGACGACAAGGGCAACGACTTCTTCCAGGACCCGGCCCCGGCCCCGACGTTCACGTCGATCCCGGTGCGCGGCCCCGGCCTGGCCTGACCACACGGTGCCGTACGGGCCCGGCCACCCCTCCCGGTGGCCGGGCCCGTCCGCGTGTCAGGGCTAGGCGAACCGCTGCTTCGCCGTGCCGTCACACGTCTGGAGCCGCAGCGGGTCCTTCGCCGCACCCAGCGTGAGGCACAGCGACGTCGCCGCCGCCGGGCGCAGCGTGGCGCCCTGGCGGACGAACTTCTGGTTGGCCGCGCCCGAGCAGTTCCACAGGACCAGGGCCTTGCCCGCCTGGTAGGCGGCGCCCGGGACGTCCAGGCACCGGTCGTGGGTCAGCGCCGTGTGGAGGGAGCCGCGCGCCGGGTCGTACCACCAGTCCTGGTTCCGTCCCTGGTGGCAGTCCCAGCCGCCGACCGCCGTGCCGTTGCGGGTGACCGCGCCGGTGACGTCCACGCACGTGCCGGTGGCCTCGCCCCGCAGTGGCCGGAACTTGTCGTCCCACGCCCCCGGCAGCAGCTCCGGCTTGCCCGTCGACGCCGGGTCGGCGCAACCGGCCTCCCGTACGCCCGCGTTGTAGAGCTGGGTCAGGCAGGAGGCGAAGGCGGCGTGGCCGGCCGCGTTGGGGTGGAAGGACTGGCGGACGGAGTTCTCGTCCGGGGTGCCCGGCTTGGACAGGTCGATGTACAGGCCGCGCGCCCAGGTGTCCTCCATGCAGACCTCGTGTCCGTGGAAGAGCCGGGAGTTGTCGAGGTAGACGGCTCCGGTGTTCGCCGCCGCGCGCCGCATGCCGCGCTCGAAGGCGGGTACGGCGGTGTTCCGGCCCCAGACGGTGTCGGAGTCGTACCCGAGGCCGCCGCAGGCGAGCTTGCCGGGGAAGTTGGGGTTGTCGTGGAAGTCGGGGCCGATGGGGCTCGGGTAGCCCATGACGACGAGCTTGTAGTCACCGTCGGCGTACCCGGCGTCGCGCATCACGGTGCGCAGGTCGCGGATCGTCTGCTCGACCTTGGGGACGAGGCCGTCGACCCGGGCCTGCCAGCCGGGGGCGTACTTGGGCTCACAGGGGCCCTGGAGGGTGAGGTAGCGGGTGACGCAGTCGGTCATCACGGGGCCGAACTGGAGGTCGTCGTTGGCGCCGGCCACCAGCAGCACCATCTTGATGCGGGTGTTGCGGGCCTTGATGGCGAGGTTGTCGCTCTGGACGAGCTCGTCGGCGTACTGCTTGCCGCCACCGATGCGGATGTTCGGCGTGGCGGCGCCGGAGCACGAGACGTTGTAGGTGACGTCGGCGGGGATGCCGGTGCGGTGGATGGCGGCCTGGGGCGAGCGGTGGCACCAGTTGTCGGGGCCGTTGGTCGGGGGCTCGTACGTGCCGACGCCCTCGCCGGAGATCTCGCTGTCGCCCAGCGATATCAGGCCGGTCTTGCGGTCGGCGAGCGGCCGTTCGGCGGGAGAACCGTACAGCTTGGTGGCCTCGGCGGCGCGGATCGCCTCCAGCTCGGGCGACAGTGGTACGGATGCGGTGGTACGGGGCGCGTCGGCGGTGCCGGCCGCGGTGTCCGCCGCGCCGGCCGCCGTCGTCCCGCCGAGGGCGGCCGCGAGGGCGGCGGCCACGGCGACCGTACATCGGAGTCCGAACCTGGCTCTGGTTCTGGTGCGCGTCATTGCGCCTCCTGGAAGTGGGGTTACCCACGGTTTTTACTGGCCGGTAGAGAGCTTGGGAATACGCAGAACAAGACAAGTGCTCAACTTTTTCGGGAGGTTGACGACCATGACGGATGAGCCGGACTACCGGATCGAGCACGACTCCATGGGAGAGGTGCGCGTCCCGGCCCACGCCAAGTGGCGGGCCCAGACGCAGCGGGCGGTGGAGAACTTCCCCGTCTCCGGGCAGCGCCTCGAGCGCGCCCACATCGAGGCCCTGGCCCGGATCAAGGCCGCCGCCGCCAAGGTCAACGCGGAGCTGGGCGTCCTGGACGAGGACATCGCGGACGCCATCCAGGAGGCGGCCGCCGAGGTGGCGGACGGCCGCTGGGACGAGCACTTCCCGGTCGACGTCTTCCAGACCGGCTCCGGCACCTCGTCCAACATGAACACCAACGAGGTCCTCGCCACCCTCGCCGGCGAGCGCCTCGGCCGCCCGGACGCGGTCCACCCCAACGACCACGTCAACGCGTCCCAGTCGTCCAACGACGTCTTCCCCTCCTCCATCCACATCGCCGCCACCGCCGCCGTCACTCATGACCTGATCCCGGCCCTGGAGCACCTGGCCGCCGCACTGGAGCGGAAATCGGCCGAATTCGCTGACGTCGTCAAGTCCGGTCGTACGCATCTGATGGACGCGACACCGGTGACTCTCGGCCAGGAGTTCGGCGGTTACGCCGCGCAGGTCCGGTACGGCGTGGAACGGCTGCGGGCCTCCCTGCCGCGCCTGGCCGAACTGCCGCTGGGCGGTACGGCGGTCGGCACCGGCATCAACACCCCGCCAGGCTTCTCCGCCGCCGTCATCGCCGAGGTCGCCCGCACCACCGGGCTGCCGCTGACCGAGGCCCGCGACCACTTCGAGGCACAGGGCGCGCGCGACGGGCTCGTCGAGACG
The DNA here is from genome assembly GCF_055570965.1 of Streptomyces sp. NPDC031064. Classification (NCBI taxonomy): domain Bacteria; kingdom Bacillati; phylum Actinomycetota; class Actinomycetes; order Kitasatosporales; family Streptomycetaceae; genus Streptomyces; species Streptomyces sp. NPDC031064. The sequence goes on along the minus strand of NZ_JBVIGF010000002.1, from coordinate 147,878 downwards.
TCCGGACAGCTCCGTACGATCGCGGTGTCGCTCACCAAGATCTCCAACGACCTCCGGTGGATGGCGTCCGGGCCCCGCACCGGCCTGGCCGAGATCAACCTCCCCGACCTCCAGCCCGGCTCGTCGATCATGCCCGGCAAGGTCAACCCCGTGATCCCGGAGGCGGTCCTGATGGTCGCCGCCCAGGTGACCGGGAACGACGCCACGGTCGCGACCGCGGGCGCGGCCGGGAACTTCGAGCTGAACGTCATGCTCCCGGTCATCGCCAAGAACCTGCTGGAGTCCATCCGGCTGCTGGCCAACGCCGCGCGGCTGCTGGCGGACCGCACCGTCGACGGCGTCACCGCCAACGTGGAGCGGGCCCGCGAGTACGCCGAGTCGTCCCCGTCCGTCGTGACCCCGCTCAACAAGTACATCGGCTACGAGGAGGCGGCGAAGGTCGCCAAGAAGTCCCTCGCCGAGCGCAAGACGATCCGCGAGGTCGTCATCGAATCGGGGTACGTCGAGCGGGGTGACCTGACGCTCCAGCAGCTCGACGAGGCCCTCGACGTACTGCGTATGACCCGCCCGTGACCTGGTGTTTCGTACGTCGCCGCGCCCGCCGCCCGTGATCTGCGTCGCGGCGGGGCGGACGGCGCACCCCTAAGATCTGCGCATGACAGCCGAGACGACGACGGAGAGAGGAGCGCGCCCCGGTGGTGCGCGCTGGGCGCCGGGCGCGCGCATCCTGTGGCGCTACCGCGACAACGGCGGCGGTCACATCCACATCTGCCGGCCCGTGACGGTCGTCCAGGACACCGACGACCTGCTCGCCGTGTGGATGGCGCCGGGGACCGAGTGCGTGAAGCCGGTGCTCGCCGACGGCAGCCCCGTCCACGAGGAGCCGCTCGCCACCCGGTACACCGCGCCGCGCACCACCACGCGGGCGCGCTGGGAGGGTACGGGCGTGCTGAAGCTGGCCCGGCCGGGCGAGCCGTGGTCGGTGTGGCTGTTCTGGGAGCGCGGCTGGAGGTTCCGGAGCTGGTACGTCAACCTGGAGGAGCCGCGCACCCGATGGGCGGACGGCGTGGACTCCGAGGACCACTTCCTGGACATCTCGGTGTACCCCGATCGCAGTTGGCTGTGGCGGGACGAGGACGAGTTCGCCCAGGCGCAGCGCAGCGGCCTGATGGGGCCCGCCCAGGCCCGTCGCGTACGGGAGGCGGGCCGGGCGGCGGTCGAGGTGATCCGCGCCTGGGGCGCGCCCTTCGCGGACGGCTGGGAGAACTGGCGGCCGAACCCGGAGTGGACGGTTCCGGAATTGCCCGCGGACTGGGATCGCACCCCGGCGCACACGGCTCCGTGAGACCCTTGATGCGCCCCTGGGGTGCAAACGTAGGATCGTCCTCCGCACGTTGGCGGAGCAGGAACGACTGAGTAGAGACCAGGAACTGACCGTAAGTCATCCATGAGGGGGTGGAGCCGTGCCTGATCCGTGCCCGGATCCGTCACCCCTTGTCGACGCCGCCCTCAGAGCGGGTATAGCGCCTGACAGAGCGATCGCATCGCACTACCGGCCCGGACGGACGGAATCTCACGCGTGACGGAGCATCCCACCTCCCACGAAGGCCGACAGCCGCTGGCTGCCCGGCCGCAGGAACGCACCCGGCCGCGGCAGGAGACGCCCCCGTCCCCCGCCGCGCCGCCCGCTCCCGCGCCCGCGCCCGCGTCCCGCGCGGGTGCCGCCTCGGCCTCGTCCTCCCCGCCGTCCCAGGCGGCCGCCGCACCGGGCGGCCCGGGGCGCGGACCGTCGGGCCGCGGCACCGGACAAACGGGACACGGGCCGTCCGGACACGCGGCGCCCGGCCACGGGCCGACGGGACACGGGGCGCCCGGCTATTCGGCGCCCGGCTATTCGGCACCCGGCCACGCGCCGTCCGGGCACGCGCCGTCCGGGCACGGCGCCGGGGCGTCCGGTCGCGCGGGCGGACACGGGGCCGGAGCGGCGGCTCACGCGGGCGGGCCGTCGGGGGACGGGGCCGGACCGTCCGGGTTCGCGGGCGGGCCGGGCGGCCACGCCGGCGGCGGCCCGGGACACGGGACCGGTCCTGACGCGCACACGAGCGGAGCCGGAGCGGGCGCCGGAGCCGGGCAGGGCGGCGTGCCCGCCGGGATCGCCGGGCCGCTGGACGGGCTGCCCGCCCAGGCCGGGTCCGCCCCGGGACGGGAACCGGCCGCCGCGCGCCACGAGGGCGACCGGCTGCGGTTCGTGGGCGCCGCCACGCGGCGGATCGCCCGCGGCATCGACCTGGACGAGATCGTGCTGGGCCTGTGCCGGGCCACCGTGCCGACGTTCTCCGACGCGATCCTCGTCTACCTCCGCGACCCGCTCCCGGTCGGCGACGAGCGACCCGTCGACCCGTTCGTCCTCCGGCTGCGCCGCACCGACAGGCTGCGTTTAACCGAGGACGACTCCGAGCTCGGCCTCTCGGCGGCGGACCCGGACACCGACCTCGACCTCGGCCCCGCTGCCGAGCTGTGCGAGGTCCAGGCCGGCGGCGCCCTCGCCGAGGTCCTCCGTGGCGTACGCCCCGTCTTCGGCGACTCGGCGGCCGCCCGCGCCGCGCTGCCCGAACTCCTCGGCGACGGGCGCTCCGTACCGTCCGGACACCGGGCGATCCTGGCCCCGCTGCGCGGCCGGCGCCGGGTCATCGGCGCGGCCGTGTTCCTGCGCCGCCCCGACCGGCCGCCGTTCGAGCCGAACGACCTGCTGGTGGCGGCGCAGTTGGCGACGCACACGGCGCTCGGCATCGACAAGGCCGTGCTGTACGGGCGCGAGGCCTACATCGCCGACGAGCTCCAGCGCACCATGCTGCCCGAGAACCTGCCGCAGCCGACCGGCGTGAAGCTGGCCTCGCGCTACCTCCCGGCGGCCGAGACGGCCCGGGTCGGCGGCGACTGGTACGACGCGATCCCGCTGCCCGGCAGCCGGGTCGCCCTGGTGGTGGGCGACGTGATGGGCCACTCCATGACGTCCGCCGCGATCATGGGCCAACTGCGCACCACCGCGCAGACCCTCGCCGGGCTCGACCTGCCGCCGCAGGAGGTGCTGCACCACCTCGACGAGCAGGCCCAGCGGCTCGGCGAGAACCGCATGGCGACCTGCCTGTACGCGGTGTACGACCCGGTCGCGCACCGCATCACCATCGCCAACGCGGGTCACCCGCCGCCGATACTGCTCCACCTGGGCGGCCGGGCGGAGGTGCTGCGCGTCCCGCCGGGCGCGCCCATCGGCGTGGGCGGTGTGGACTTCGAGGCGGTCGAGCTGGACGCCCCCGCCGGGGCGACCCTGCTCCTCTACACCGACGGGCTCGTCGAGTCGCGGCTGCGTGACGTGTGGACGGGGATAGAGCAACTGCGCGAGCGGCTCGCGGCGACGGCCCAGTTGACCGGCCCCGACCACTCGCCGCCGCTGGAGGCGCTCTGCGACGACGTGCTCGACATGCTCGGCCCGGGCGACCGGGACGACGACATCGCGCTGCTCGCCGCCCGCTTCGACGGGATCGCGCCGAGCGACGTCGCCTACTGGTTCCTGGAGCCGGAGGAGCAGGCCCCCGGCCGGGCCCGGCGCCTGGCCCGGCGGGCGCTGGCCCGCTGGGACCTGGAGGACCTGTCGGACAGCGTGGAGCTGCTGGTCAGCGAGGTGGTCACCAATGCCGTGCGGTACGCGGAGCGGCCGGTGACGCTGCGCCTGCTGCGCACGGACGTGCTGCGCTGCGAGGTGGGTGACGACTCGCCCCAACTGCCGCGCCAGCGCCGGGCCAGGGACACCGACGAGGGCGGGCGCGGCCTGTTCCTGGTGAACCGGCTGGCCCGGCGGTGGGGCGCGACGCGGCTGTCGACCGGCAAGGTGGTCTGGTTCGAGCTGCCGACGCGTATCTGAGCCGCCCCGGCACGACGTAACCGGCCCGACGCAGAAGCACGACGTAAGCGGCACGACGCAATCGGCACGACGCGACCGGTGCCGGACATGACGGTGGCCGGGTCCCTTGGGCAAGGGGCCCGGCCACCGTCGTCGTCTCACATCAGGCCGCGCGTCACGGCTTGGGCGGCTTCAGGTCGCCGGAGCCGCCGGTCTCACCGTCGCCCGGGTCGCCGGTCGGGTCGCCGCCGTCACCGCCACCGATGCTGCCGCCGCTGTTGCCGCCGGTCTCGCCTTCGGTCGGGTCGTCCGTCGGGGTCTGCGTGGGCGTCGGGATCGTCGGCGTACGCGTGGGCGTGCTCGGCGTACGGGTCGGGGTCGGGTCCTCGGTGGGCGACGTGGTCTCGGTCGGCTCCTCGGTGGGCGACTCGGTCTCCGTCGGCTCCTCGGTGGGCGTCGTCGTCGGGTCCGCCTCCGGCGCGGCCGTCTCGGCGAGGTCCAGGTCGAAGCGGGCGTCGGAGCCGCCGTCGAGGGCGCCCAGCGTGTAGTCGGCCCAGATGCGGGCGGGGAAGCCGCCGCCGTTGGCGCGGCCGGAGTTGGCGGTGCCGGTGAGGGTGACCTGCTTGCCCTTGTCGGCGTCCTCGCCGAAGAGGGCGACGACCGTGGCGAGTTCGGGCGTGTACCCGGCGAACCAGGCCGACTTGTTGTTCTCCGAGGTGCCCGTCTTGCCGGCCGCCTGGTAGGCGGGGGTGTTCGCCTCGAAGCCGGAACCGTTCTTCACGACGCCGGTCAGGGCGGCGGTCACGGTGTCGGCGGTCTCGCGGCTGATGACCCGGTCTCCGATGGGGGGTTCGGTGCGCTCGAAGGTGCGGTCCCTGTGCTCGGCGGACTTCACGATGGTCGGGGTGACCTTCTTGCCGTGGTTGTCGAGGGTGGCGTACACGCCGGCCATGTCCCACGTGGAGGCGCCCATCGTGCCCAGGGACATGGCGGGCTGCTCGACGAACCCCTCGCCGTCCTTCATGCCGAGGGCGAGCGCGGTCTCCTTCACCTTCTCCGGCCCGGCGTCCACGATCATCTGCGCGAACACGGAGTTGATCGACTTGTTCATCGCCTTCTGCACGGTGACGGGGCCGTAGCTGCGGTCGTCCTCGTTCTGGGGGGCGAAGGGGGTGTCGCTGCCCTTGACGGGGGTGCGGCTGTCACCGTCGTAGATGGTGTTGAGGCCGATCTCGTTGCCGTCCTGCGTCTTGGCGCCGTTCTCCAGGGCGGAGGCGAAGACGAGGGGCTTGAAGGTCGAGGCGGGCTGGTAGTCGCGGCGGGTGGCGTTGGACATCCAGTGCTCGGTGGCACCCACGCCGCCGTAGAGCGCCACGACGTGGCCCGTCTTGGGGTCGACGGAGGTGGCGCCGGCCTGGACCGTCGCGTCGACCTTGTTGCCCTTGCGGTCGAGGTGGTCCTCCAACTGCTTCTTGACCGCCTTGACGAGCTGCTTCTGCCGCTTCTCGTCGATGTTGAGCGTGATGGTCCAGCCGCCGGCGTCGATGTCCTCCTCGCTGACGCCCTGGCTGATCAGCTCCTGCTTGGCGGCCGCGACGAGGTAGCCGGTCTGGCCCTCCATGCCGGGTGCGGCCTTGGGCTTCTGCGGTACCTGGAACTTCTGGCCGGCGCGCTCGGACCGGCTGAGCCAGCCCTCCTCGACCATGTTGTTGAGCACGTAGTCCCAGCGCTCCTTCACCAGTTTGCGGCTGGTGGAACCGGCGTAGGTCCAGTCGTACTGGCTGGGGGCCTGGAGGAGGGCGGCGAGGTAGGCGCCCTGGGAGACGGTCAGCTTCTCGGCGTCGACGCCGTAGTAGGCCTGGGCGGCGGCCTGGATGCCGTACGCGCCGCGGCCGTAGTAGCTGGTGTTCAGGTACCCGGCGAGGATGGCGTCCTTCTTCATCCGCTGGTCGACCTTGAGGGAGATCACCAGCTCCTTGAGCTTGCGGGTGACCGTCTGGTCCTGGTCCAGGTAGTAGTTCTTGACGTACTGCTGGGTGATGGTCGAGCCGCCCTGCTTGCCCTTGCCGCTGAGGGTGTTGAACACACCTCGGGCGGTGCCCATGAAGTCGACGCCGGAGTCCTGGTAGAAGCTCTTGTTCTCGGCCGCGACGAACGCCTTCTCCACGTCGTCGGGGATCTTGTCCAGGCCGACGATCTCCCGGTTGATCTCACCGGTGCGGGCGAGGATCTTGCCGTTGCTGTACTTGTAGACGTTGCTCTGCATCGTCGCCTGGATGTTGGCGGTCGGCACCGGGACGAGCAGGTACACGACGTAGAACGCGCCCATCGCGAGCAGGCAGAGCCCGAAGAAGGTGCCCAGCAGTTTCTTCCAGGTGAAGAAGCGGCGTATGCCCGCGCCTTCGGTCTTCGCCCCGCGCGCTCCGCGTTCCCGCGCCCGTCGCGCTTCCGCTCGACCCATCGCTCCGTCGCTCCGCTCTGCTCATCTGCGAATCAGCTCAGCAAACTAACACCACGGGTGGCGACAAAGCCCAACGGATCCGGTCTTTTCCGGACGTGACAATGAGCACCCGTCTCAGAGGAACCGACTCCTGAGGGGTGCGGAGGGTTGCGAGGGGCGATAAAGTGATATCACTTTGCTAGACCGACCGGACGGCTTCCGGACGACGAAACGGGGACGATCATGACCACAACGGAACGCGGCACCGCTGTCGCCCTGGGCGAGGACCTGCCCCGGATGCCCGAGCCGCGCGTACGGGAGTTCGCCGCGCACAGCATCGGTGGCGGACTGGCGCTCCTGCTCGGCCTCGCCGGACTGGCGGCCGGCGTCTGCCTGGTGGTGGCGGGCGCGGCCGCCGGCTCGACGGGCGCGAAGGTGACGCTGATCCTGGCCGGCGTAGCGCTGGGGATCGCCTCCTTCCTCGCGATGTGCGGGCTGAACATGGTGGCGCCGGGCGAGGCGCGGGTGGTGCAGCTCTTCGGGCGGTACCGGGGCACGGTCCGCACGGACGGGCTGCGCTGGGTCAACCCGCTCACCTCGCGCATGAAGATCTCCACGCGGGTGCGCAACCACGAGACGCCGGTCCTGAAGGTCAACGACGCGTACGGCAACCCGATCGAGCTCGCCGCGGTGGTGGTGTGGCGGGTCGAGGACACCGCGCAGGCGATGTTCGAGGTCGACGACTTCCGGGTGTTCGTCTCCACGCAGACGGAGGCGGCGGTGCGGCACATCGCGATCGAGTACCCCTACGACGCGCATGACGAGGACGAGCTGTCACTGCGCGGCAACGCCGAGGAGATCACCGAGAAGCTGGCCGCCGAGCTGCACGCGCGCGTGGAGGCGGCGGGCGTCCGCATCATCGAGTCGCGGTTCACCCACCTCGCGTACGCTCCGGAGATCGCCTCCGCGATGCTCCAGCGCCAGCAGGCGGGCGCGGTCGTGGCGGCGCGGCGGCAGATCGTGGAGGGCGCGGTGGGCATGGTCGAGGCGGCGCTGGACCGGCTGGAGGAGCGGGACATCGTGGAGCTCGACCCGGAGCGGAAGGCGGCCATGGTCTCCAACCTGATGGTGGTGCTGTGCGGCGACCGGGCGGCCCAGCCCGTGCTGAACACGGGCACGCTGTACCAGTGACGCCACCCCCTGAACCCCGCCGGCGCAAGCAGGTGCTGCTGCGCCTGGACCCGGCGGTGTACGAGGCGCTGGCCCGCTGGGCGGCGGACGAGCTGCGCAGCGCGAACTCCCAGATCGAGTTCCTGCTGCGCAAGGCCCTCTCCGACGCGGGCCGCCTCCCGCAGGCCCCGGGCCCCCTGCCCCGCCGGGGCCGGCCGCCGAAGACGCCGCCGCCCGCGGCCCCGCCGGGGGACTGAGGGCCATGGACGGTGGGGGCAGCCGTGGACGAGGGGGGTGGCCGTGGACGAGGGGGACGCCGACCGGTATACATCGCATGTATACGTGCGATGTATAGTCGCCCCCATGTCCATCGGTCACACCCTCCTCGGGCTCCTGGAGTCCGGCCCCCGGCACGGTTACGACCTCAAGCGGGCCTTCGACGAGAAGTTCGGGCACGACCGCCCGCTGCACTACGGGCAGGTCTACTCGACCATGTCCCGGCTGCTGAAGAACGGGCTCGTCGAGGTCGAGGGCATCGAGCCCGGCGAGGGGCCCGAGCGGAAGCGGTACGCGATCACCGAGGCGGGCGTCACCGACGTCGAGCGGTGGCTCACCCAGGCGGAGAAGCCCGAGCCGTACCTCCAATCGACCCTGTACACCAAGGTCGTCCTCGCCCTGCTCACCGGGCGCAGCGCCGCCGAGCTGCTGGACACGCAGCGCGCCGAGCACCTGCGGCTGATGCGCGAACTGACCCGGCGCAAGCAGGACGGTGACCTCGCCGACCAGCTCATCTGCGACCACGCCCTGTTCCACCTGGAGGCCGACCTCCGCTGGCTGGAGCTGACCGCCGCCCGGCTCGGGCAGCTCGCGGAAGCCATCGGGCGGTGAGCGTGCTCCTGGAGGCCCGCGGCATCAGCAAGGCGTACGGGCCGACCCCCGCCCTGGTGGACGCCGAGTTCGGCATCCGCGCCGGCGAGGTCGTCGCCGTCATGGGTCCCTCCGGGTCCGGCAAGTCGACCCTGCTGCACTGCCTGGCGGGCATCGTCAGGCCGGACGCCGGCACCATCACGTACGACGGCCGTGAGCTGACCGCCATGTCCGACGCCGGGCGCAGCGCGCTGCGCCGGGGCGACTTCGGGTTCGTCTTCCAGTTCGGGCAGCTCGTCCCCGAGCTGACCTGCGTCGAGAACGTCGCCCTGCCGCTGCGCCTGGGCGGCGAGCGCCGCAAGCCGGCCGAGCGCAAGGCGCGCGAGTGGCTGGAGCGCCTGGAGGCGGACGGCGCCGGCGGGAAGCGGCCCGGCGAGATCTCCGGCGGCCAGGCCCAGCGCGTCGCCGTGGCCCGGGCTCTGGTCACCGCGCCCCGCGTGATCTTCGCCGACGAGCCGACCGGCGCCCTGGACTCGCTCAACGGCGAGCGCGTGATGCGGCTGCTCGGCGACGCCGCCCGGGACACCGGCGCCGCGGTCGTCCTGGTCACCCACGAGGCCCGCGTCGCCGCCTACTCGGACCGGGAGGTCGTCGTACGGGACGGACGGGTGCGCGGCCTGATGGGCGCCGTATGATCCGCGACCTGCTCCTCGGTGCCCGGTTCGCCGTCACCGGCGGCCGCCCCGGCTGGGTGCGCACGGTGCTGACCGCGCTCGGCGTGGGCGCCGGCGTGGCGCTGCTGCTCCTCGCCGCGTCGGTACCGAGCGTCCTCGACGGGCGCGACATCCGCCACCAGGGCCGCGACCTCACCTCCAGCGAGTCCGACGCGCCGCGCTCCGACCGCTCCTTCCTGTACGCGGCCACCTCCACGCTCTTCCACGACAAGCCCGTGCGCGGCATGCTGCTGGCGCCCGAGGGCGCACACGCACCGGCGCCTCCCGGGGTGGCCGAGGTGCCGGAGCCGGGTGGGATGGTGGTCTCGCCGGCCCTCGGCCGCCTGCTCGCCTCGCCCGAGGGCGCGCTGCTGAAGGAGCGCCTGCCGTACGAGGTGACCGGCCGGATCGCTGACGCGGGCCTGGTCGGCCCCGCCGAACTGGTCTACTACGCCCACAGTCCGGGCCTCACCGAGGCGGCCGCCGACGGCCGCGCCGACGGGTTCGGCCACAACGTCGGGGTCGACCGGCCCTCCAGCGCCTTCCTCCTGCTGCTGATCGTGGTGGCGTGCGTGGTGCTGCTGCTGCCGGTGCTCGTCTTCGTCGCCACCGCCGCCCGCTTCGGCGGCGAGCAGCGCGACCGCAGGCTGGCAGCGCTGCGGCTGGTCGGCGCGGACATCGCCATGACGCGCCGGATCGCCGCCGGCGAGTCGCTGGCCGGCGCGCTGCTGGGGCTGCTGGTCGGTGCCGGACTCTTCGCCCTGGGGCGGCGGTTCGCGGGCCGGGTGACGGTGTGGGACGTGAACGCCTTCCCGGCCGACGTCACGCCCGTACCCGCGCTGGCCCTGCTGGTGGCGGTGCTGGTGCCGCTGTGCACCGTGGTGGTGACGCTGCTGGCGCTGCGCGGCGTGGCGATCGAGCCGCTGGGCGTGGCCCGTGGGGCGGCTCCCCGCCGGCGCCGGGTGTGGTGGCGGCTGCTGCTGGTCGCCGCGGGGCCGGCGCTCCTGCTGGCCGCCGGACCGGTCACGTTCGCCGAGACGACCCTGGACGCCGCGCCGATCGCGGCGGGCGCGCTGCTCACCCTGACCGGGGTGACGACGCTGCTGCCGTGGCTGACCGAGACGCTGGTGCGGCGGCTGCGAGGCGGCCCGGTGCCGTGGCAGCTCGCCGTGCGCAGGCTCCAGTTGAGCAGCGGCACGGCGGCGCGGGCGGTCAGCGGCATCGTGGTGGCGGCGGCCGGGGCGATCGCGCTCCAGATGCTGTTCGGCGCCGTGCAGAGCGACTTCATGCGGCCCACGAACATGGACGAGGCGCGCGCCCAGCTCAGCCTGCGGGCCGACACCAGCGGCCCGGGCGGGCCCCGCGAGCTGATCCGCGAGGTGTCGGCGGCGAAGGGCGTCGCCGGGGTGAGCGCGACGCTGAGCGCCTCCGTGCAACGGCCGGGGCCGCGGCGCGCGGGTGAGGGTTTCGTCCCGAGCACCGCCATCACGGTCGCCGACTGCCCTTCGCTGCGCGAGCTGGGCCGGCTGCCCTCGTGCGCCGACGGCGACGTGTTCATCGCGCGCACCCACGGCGGGGACGGCCCCGACGACGCCTACCTGGCCGAGACGGCCCGGCCCGGCGCCCTGGTCAACCTGCGCGACGAGCAGGCGCCGCCGCTGCTGTGGCGCATCCCCGCCGACGCCCGCACCGTGGAGGCGCGGCGGGACCCGATGGGGTGGACGTCGTTCGGGGTCTACGCCACGCCCTCGGCGCTCGACGCCGCGAAGCTCGACGCCCCCGCCCTCACCGCCTGGGTGAACCTGGACCCGTCCGTGCCGGACGCCGCCGAGCACGCCCGTAACGCCGCCGCCCGGGTCAACCCGCTCATACGGGTGGACACGATCCAGGACATGGAGCGTGACGAGCGGTTCACCAGTGTCCGCCGGGGCGTGTTCGCCGCCGCGACGCTCACCATGGCGCTGGTCGCCGTCTCGCTGCTGGTGTCGATGGTGGAGCAACTGCGGGATCGCAAGCGGCTGTTGTCGGCGCTGGTGGCCTTCGGTACGCGCCGCTCGACACTGGCGTGGTCGGTGCTGTGGCAGACCGCCGTACCGGTCGTGCTGGGCATGGCCCTGGCGGTCGCCGGCGGGCTGGGCCTCGGCGCGCTGCTGCTGCGGATGATCGGCAAGAGCGTGTCGGACTGGTGGGTGTTCTGGCCGGTCACCGGGGTCGGCGCCGCGCTCATCATGGGCGTGACACTGCTGACCCTGCCGGCCCTGTGGCGCCTGATGCGCCCGGACGGCCTGCGCACGGAGTAAGCCCCACGCCCCGGGACGCCGCCACGCCCCCGGACGAGCGCCGCCTCCCACGGGCGAGCACCGGGCGAGCGCCGCGCCCCCCGTTGAGCGCCGTGCGCCGTTGAGCGCCGTGCCCCGTTGAGCGCCGTGCCCGGCCCTTCGTGGCTCAGCCTTCCGGTCCGATGACCCGGACCGGGAGGGCCGTCATGGCCTCGCGCAGGGAGTGGGCGAGCTCCTCGAACTCGGCCTGGCGCGCCGCGCCGGTGCGCATGGCGAGCGCGATGCGCCGGGAGGGGGCCGGGTCGGCGAACCAGCCCGTCACCAGGCGGGCGTTGCGCCCCGTCTCGACCGTGACGGCGGTGCGCGGCAGCAGGGTCACCCCGAGGCCCCCCGCGACGAGCTGGACCAGCGTGGACAGGCCGGCCGCGGTGGTGGTGACCGCGGCGCCGTCCTCGCGCCCCGCCTCGCGGCAGATGTCGAGCGCCTGGTCGCGCAGGCAGTGACCCTCGTCCAGGAGCAGCAGCCGCAGCTCGCGCAGCGCGTCGCGCGGGATGTCGGTGCGGCCGCCCAGCCAGTGGTCCTCGGGCGTGACGAGCACGAAGTCCTCGTCGAACAGCGGCAGTTCGGTGACGCCCGGCACGCCCAGCGGGACGGCGAGCAGCAGCAGGTCGAGGCGTCCGGCGGCCAGCCCCTCCAGCAGGGACGAGGTCTGCTCCTCGTGGACCTGGAGGTCGAGCTCGGGGTACCGCTCGTGGACCAGGCGCAGGACGGTCGGCAGCAGGTAGGGCGCCACGGTCGGGATCACACCGAGCCGCAGCACACCGGTGAACGGCGCGTGCGCCGCCTCCGCCTCCTCCATCAGCTCGGCCACCGCGTCCAGTACGGCCTTCGCCCGCACCGCCAGCCGCTCACCGGCCGGTGAGAGCAGCACCTTGCGTGTCGTACGCTCCAGCAGTTGGACACCGAGTGCCTCTTCGAGTGCCGAAACCGCGCCCGAAAGGGCGGGCTGGCTCATTCCGATCGCGGCGGCCGCGTCCCGGAAGTGCAGGTGCTCGGCCACCGCCGCGAACGCTCTGAGCTGGGCGAGACTGGGCTGCTTACCCTTATATACGGACACCACTGATAACCACCTTCGATCAACCCGACCCAGTCTAGCTATTTCACTGATCAATGCACGCCGTGCCATGCTGGGGCTCCGTCCAACCCCCTCGGAAGGCCCCAAAAGGGACTTCCCAGTTGCAAGGAGAGCGTGTGCTCACTGTCGGTGACCAGTTCCCCACGTACGACCTGACCGCCTGTGTGTCGCTGGAGAGCGGCAAGGAGTTCGCGCAGATCAACCACAAGTCCTACGAGGGCAAGTGGCGCGTGGTGTTCTTCTGGCCGAAGGACTTCACCTTCGTCTGCCCCACCGAGATCGCCGCCTTCGGCAAGCTGAACGACGAGTTCGCGGACCGCGACGCCCAGATCCTCGGCGTCTCCGGCGACTCCGAGTTCGTGCACCACGCCTGGCGCAAGGACCACGCCGACCTGCGTGACCTGCCCTTCCCGATGCTCGCGGACTCGAAGCACGAGCTGATGCGCGACTGCGGCGTCGAGGGCGAGGACGGCTTCGCGCAGCGCGCCGTCTTCATCGTCGACCCGAACAACGAGATCCAGTTCTGCATGGTGACCGCCGGCTCCGTCGGCCGTAACCCCAAGGAGGTCCTGCGGGTGCTGGACGCCCTCCAGACCGACGAGCTGTGCCCCTGCAACTGGACCAAGGGCGAGGACACCCTGGACCCGGTCAAGCTGCTGGCCGGTGAGTGACCCATGGCCCTCGACGAGCTGAAGTCCGCCATACCGGACTACGCCAAGGACCTGAAGCTGAACCTCGGTTCGGTCATCGGCAACAGCGAGCTTCCCCAGCAGCAGCTCTGGGGCACGGTCCTGGCCTGCGCGATCGCCTCGCGCTCGCCCAAGGTCCTGCGTGAGCTGGAGCCGGAGGCCAAGGCGAACCTCTCGCCCGAGGCGTACCAGGCGGCCAAGTCCGCCGCCGCCATCATGGCGATGAACAACGTCTTCTACCGGACGCGTCACCTGCTCTCCGACCCGGAGTACGGCACGATGCGCGCCGGTCTGCGGATGAACGTCATCGGCAACCCGGGTGTGGAGAAGGTCGACTTCGAGCTGTGGTCGCTCGCCGTCTCCGCGATCAACGGCTGCGGCCTGTGCCTCGACTCGCACGAGCAGGTGCTGCGCAAGGCCGGCGTGGACCGCGAGACGATCCAGGAGGCGTTCAAGATCGCCTCGGTGATCCAGGCGGTCGGCGCGACGCTCGACGCCGAGGCCGTCCTCGCCGAGTGATCGGCCGCGCGTAAGGCGTACGAAACGCGTAAGGCGCACGAAAGGGGCCCACCGCCATCCGTGCCGGTGGGCCCCTTTCGTCGTCCCTCAGCGCTTGAGCTCGGCCATCAGCGACCTCATGTCCTCGACCATGAGGTCCTTGACGCCGGACAGGGCCGAGTTGTCGGGCTCCGGCGGGGCCTCACCCGAATCCGCGTCGTAGTCCATCTGGACGGTGACGAAGAGCGTCAGCACCGCCTGCCCGTCCAGCACCTTCAGCGCGGCGAAGCCTTGCTCGTCCTGGGAGTAGAACGCCCGCTCCCCCAGGCCCGCGACGGGCTCCCAGTCGTAGTCGTTGTAGATGTCGGAGATCTCCAGGGGCTCGAACTCCGGCCCCGGGTCCGTCTTCTTGTGCAGTACGTAGGTGAGGTCGGCGCCGTAGAACTGCTCGCCGGTGCCGAACGTCACCGAGCACTCCGCCCGGTCCAGCGCCTCGTGCCTGCCGTGCGGGCCCTCCGCCGGTCCGCCGCTCTGTTTGCCGAACGCCAGGCCCAGGGCGGTCAGCTTCGCCTCACCGCACAGGTTCTCGGTCGCGCGGTAACCGCCCAGGTCCGGACCCATCGCCCGGTACGCGTACAGTCCGCCCGCCCAGAGCGCGGACGCCACCAGCGCACCGCCGAGCGCCCACAGCCACGGGCGCCGCGCCCACCGCCCACCGTCCGGGAGCGGCTCCATGGCGTCGGGCTCGCCCGCCGGCGCCGGACCCGGCACCGGGCCCGGCGGCGAACCGTGCGAGGGGGGTATCGGCGCCTCCCCGTCACCGCCCACGAGTTCGGGTTCGGATATCACTGCCCCTCCTTCGGCGGGGTCCCCGGCGGCGGCGTCGGCGCCGTGCCGTGGGCCGTCGCCCCGTGCGGCGGCGGGGTGGCGCGCAGCGCCTGCTCCTGGCTGTACGCCCGGAGGTAGCCGACGACCGTGTTGGTGACCGCGACCAGCGGGACCGCCACCACGGCGCCGCCGATCCCGGCGACCAGACCACCCGAGGCGACGGCGAGGACGACCGCGAGCGGGTGCACCCGCACCGCGCGCCCCAGGATGAACGGCTGGAGCACGTGTCCCTCGATCTGCTGCACGGCGAGCACCACCAGCAGCACCATCAGGGCGGTGAACACACCCTGGGTGACGAGGGCGACGATGACCGCCAGCGCGCCCGAGACGACGGCGCCGACCAGCGGGATGAAGGAGAACAGGAAGATGAACACGCCCAGCGGCACGGCGAGCGGCACGTCGAGGAAGTAGATGCCGAGGCCGATGAAGATGGCGTCGATCAGCGCGACGACGACCGTGCCGCGCACATAGGCGGTGAGGGTGCGCCAGGCGCGCGGGCCGGCGCCCGCGACTCCGGGGCGGGCCTGGGCCGGGACCAGCTTCAGCCACCAGTTCCACACCTTCCTGCCGTCGTACAGCAGGAAGAGGGTGGAGAACATCGTCAGCAGGATGCCGGTGAGGATCTCCACCATGACCGTCACGCCCTGGAGACCGGCGGAGGTGATCTCCTCCGTGTTCGTCCCGATCGTGTCGCTGAGGTTCTTGGCGATGTCGTTGATCTGCTGCTCGGTGACGTGGAACGGGCTGTCCAGCAGCCAGCGCTTCAGCTCGTCGATGCCGTCCCTGACACGGTCGGAGATGTCCCCGAGGTTGTCCATCACCTGCCAGACGACGAACCAGCCGACCAGCCCCATGATGACGAAGCCGGTGATGGCGGTGAGGGCGGTGGCGAGCCCGCGCGGCAGGCCCCACTTCCTCAGCCGGCCCACGGTGGGCTGGAGCAGAGCGGTGATCAGCAGCGCGGCCACGAAGGCGAGGACCACGAGCTGCACTTCGCTGATGGCCTTCATCAGCACCCACAGGGTGCCCGCGAGGACCAGCAGCCGCCAGCCCGCCTCGGCCGCGACGCGGATTCCCCAGGGGATGGCCGCCACGGGGTCGGGCCGCGCCGCGACGGCGGGGGCGTACGCGGGCGGCGGGGGCACGCTGTCCGGTACCGCCGGGTGCTCCTCGCCCGGCTCTTCCTCCGCCCGGCGCTCGCCGAGCCGCTGACCCATCCGGGTCAGGCCGGCTCCGACTTTGCCGAGCCACCCTGGCACTTTCGACATGATCTTCTCTCTTCCCCCCACCACTCCCCCCGGGAGTTACGGCCCCGACGGTACACGCACGGAGCCCCTCACCGTAGGACGGTGAGGGGCTCCGGAAAGTTGAGCCGGGAGGCGGGGCCGCCTAGTACCAGTTGTTGGCCTGCCAGAAGCTCCACGCGCCGCAGGGGCTGCCGTAGCGCTCGTTCATGTAGTTGAGGCCCCACTTGATCTGGGTGGCCGGGTTGGTCTGCCAGTCGGCACCGGCGGAGGCCATCTTGGACCCCGGCAGCGCCTGGACCAGGCCGTACGCGCCCGAGGACGGGTTCTGCGCGCGGTAGTTCCAGCTCGACTCGTGGTCCACGATGTTGCTGAAGCACTGGAACTGGTCGCCCGGGACCATCTGCCGGGCCATCGCCTGGACCTCGGCGATGCTGTAGGACGACTGCGTGGCGAAGCTGGAGGCGCTGCGGACCTCGTCGCGGCTGGCGCGCTCGGCGGCCTCGCGCTCCTTGCGCTCCTCCTCCGCCTTCTTGGCCTTCTCGGCCTCCGCGTCGGCGGCGGCCTTCTTGGCCTCGGCGTCCTTGGCGGCCTGGATGCGCGCGGCTTCCTCGGCGGACTTCTGCGCGGCCGAGTCGGCGGCGGCGGCCTGGGCCTCCGCCTGCTGCGTCAGCGACGAGACCTGTACCTGGGCCTGCTCGCCGACGGGGATGTCGGCCAGGAGCGTCGTGTTGGCGGCGGCCGCCTCGAAGTTGTCGTTCGAGGGCTGGGTGTTGCCCGAGGCAACGCCCACGACGGCGCCGACAGTGGTGACCGCAGTGGCCGAAGCCACCGCGAATCCCCGGACCGAGATCCGGCTCACACGGTTTCCTTCCAGCATCGTCCGCTTAGGTGACCTCGCGGGCGAAAATCTTGCCCCTGACGCTGGTCCCCCCACTGCTGGGTCACGGGGGACACGGGCCCGGTGGGCAACTCCCTTGCGGGAGAGCCGCGTGGTGCTGCGGGCGGCATACGGCGGACAGCTTTTGAGTTGTGTCACGTGGTGACAGGGGTGCCGTATGCGGGGCCTGACGGAAGCAAGACTCTGCCCGAAGCCGATGCCGCAAGGCAATTCTTCGTTGCGTGTGAAAGCTCACACCCCAGTAGTCCCAGGAGTTTTGCGCATTCCGTCGCCCGGCATGACGCCGCCCGGCTAAGCTCTCGCGCTTTGCCGGGCGGCGCCAACTCCATGTCGGATATGCGGGATCAGAGCGGATTAAATCTGCCCCTCCTCCAGCATTTCGGTCACGAGCGCGGCGATCTGCGAACGCTCCGAGCGGGTCAGGGTGACGTGCGCGAAGAGCGGATGGCCCTTCAGTTTCTCCACCACGGCGACGACTCCGTCGTACCGGCCGACCCGGAGGTTGTCGCGCTGCGCCACGTCATGGGTCAGGACGACTCGGGAATTGGCCCCGATACGGGACAACACGGTCAGCAGGACGTTGCGTTCGAGGGACTGCGCCTCGTCCACGATGACGAACGCGTCGTGCAGCGAACGGCCCCGGATGTGCGTGAGCGGCAGCACCTCCAGCATGCCCCGGCTCAGCACCTCCTCGATGACCTCGCGCCCCGCGACCGCCGACAGCGTGTCGAAGACCGCCTGCGCCCACGGGCTCATCTTCTCGGCCTCGGTGCCGGGGAGATAGCCGAGGTCCTGGCCGCCGACCGCGTACAGCGGCCGGAAGACCATCACCTTCTGGTGCTGCCGGCGCTCCAGGACCGCCTCCAGCCCCGCGCACAGCGCGAGCGCCGACTTGCCGGTGCCCGCCCGGCCGCCCATCGAGACGATGCCGACGTCCGGGTCCAGGAGCAGGTCGAGCGCGATGCGCTGCTCGGCGCTGCGGCCCCGGATGCCGAACGCCTCCCGGTCGCCCCGCACCAGGCGCACGTTCCCCTCGGCGGTGACCCGGCCGAGCGCCTTGCCGCGCTCGGACTGGAGGACCAGCCCGGTGTGGACGGGCAGCTCGGCGGCCTCGGGGACGTACAGCTTCTCCTCCGCGTACAGCAGGTCGACCTGCTCGGCGGTGAGGGGCAGCTCGGACATTCCGGTCCAGCCGGAGTCCGTGATGGCGAGCTCCGCCCGGTACTCCTCGGCGAGGAGGCCGACGGACGACGCCTTGATGCGCAGCGGCAGGTCCTTGGACACGACGGTGACGTCGTACCCCTCGGCCTGGAGGTTGCGCGCGACGGCCAGGATCCGGGAGTCGTTGTCGCCGAGGCGGTAGCCGGCCGGGAGGATGCCGGGATCCGAGTGGTTGAGCTCCACGCGCAGGGTCCCGCCGAACTCCCCGACCGGGAGCGGGGCGTCGAGGCGGCCGTACCGGACCCGGAAGTCGTCCAGCAGGCGCAGGGCCTGCCGGGCGAAGTACCCGAGCTCCGGGTGGTGCCTCTTGGCCTCCAGTTCCGTGACCACCACGATCGGGAGCACGACCTCGTGCTCCTCGAAGCGGGCCATGGCGCCGGGATCGGCCAGCAGGACGCTGGTGTCGAGAACGTAGGTGCGCCTGTCGTTGAGGCGGCGCTTAGTGCTGTTCACCACGGAAGGACCTACCCCCTCAGGTGAGGTCGGGTGCGACTTCGACGGCGTCGCGGGGGGATGGGGCCGGGCTCTGGCCGCGATGCGCGGGCCGAGCTCCGGCCCTCCGCGTCGTCCGTACACGTCCTGCACGGTCGTCCTGGTGCAAAGGGCCTCCCGGGTGAGCGGGCTGGCGTGCCGCTCACACTGGAGGGGGTATTCCCTCGAACGCCCGGCGCCATGCCATGGCATATGACGACGCGTCGGTGAACAGGTGGTGACGGTCCCCGTCAGGTCCTCGGGCGCCTCGGGGAACGTTCCGTCAGGTGCCGTAACGGCGGTGGCGGGCCGCGTAGTCACGCAGCGCGCGGAGGAAGTCGACCTTGCGGAAGGCCGGCCAGTGGACCTCGCAGAAGTAGTACTCCGAGTGGGCGCTCTGCCAGAGCATGAAGCCGGACAGGCGCTGCTCGCCGCTCGTGCGGATCACCAGGTCGGGGTCGGGCTGGCCGCGCGTGTAGAGGTGCTCCGAGATGTGCTCGACGTCCACGATCTCGGCGAGCTCCTCGAAGCTCGTGCCCTTCTCGGCGTGCTCCAGCAGCAGCGAGCGGACCGCGTCCGCGATCTCCTGCCGGCCGCCGTAGCCCACGGCGACGTTCACGAGTATTCCGGTGCGGTCGCGGGTGGCCTCCTCGGCCTCCTTCAGCACGGCCTGCGTACGGGCGGGCAGCAGGTCCAGGGTGCCCACGTGGTGGACGCGCCAGCGGCCGTCGGCGGCGAGGTCGCGGACCGCGTTCTCGATGATGCCGAGGAGCGGCACCAACTGCTCCTCGGGCCGGTTGAGGTTGTCGGTGGACAGCATCCAGAGCGTGACGACCTCGACGTCCGTCTCGTCGCACCAGCCCAGCAGTTCCTGGATCTTGCTCGCGCCCGCCTTGTGACCCTGCTCCGGAGTGCCGCCGGACGCCTTCGCCCAGCGGCGGTTGCCGTCGAGGATGACGCCGATGTGCTTGGGCACCTGGGCGTGGTCGAGGCGGCCCTCCACCCGGCGTGCGTAGAGCCTGTACACCAGGTCGCGCAAGTTCACCGATCTCACCTCTCGATTGCGTACGGGCCCGCCACGGCGTCGGCCCAGGGGGATCGAAGCCGGCATCACCGCGGCGGTCCCCGAAGCCGCCACATTACTGCGCGGGGGTCACGGCGGCCCAACCCGGTCTGTCACAAGTCCGTGATAAGGAGGGAGGCGTGACTGATACCCCCGCATACCGCCCCGCCGACGACCGCTACGGCTCCATGGAGTACCGCCGCACCGGCCGCAGCGGACTCAAACTGCCCGCCATCTCGCTCGGCCTCTGGCACAACTTCGGTGACGACCGCACGCTCGCCTCGCAGCGCGCGATCCTCCGCCGCGCCTTCGACCTGGGCGTGACGCACTTCGACCTGGCGAACAACTACGGACCGCCGCCCGGGTCCGCCGAGTCGAACTTCGGCAAGATCTTCGCCCAGGACTTCGCCCGATACCGGGACGAGATGGTGATTTCCACCAAAGCGGGCTATCTCATGCACCCCGGCCCGTACGGCGAGTGGGGCTCCCGCAAGTACCTGATGTCCTCGCTCGACGCCTCGCTGAAGCGGATGGGCCTCGACTACGTCGACATCTTCTACTCGCACCGCTTCGACAAGGACACCCCGCTGGAGGAGACGATGGGCGCCCTCGCCTCCGCCGTCCAGCAGGGCAAGGCGCTGTACGTCGGCGTCTCCTCCTACAGCAGCGAGCAGACCGCCGAGGCCGCCGGGCTGCTGCGGGAGATGGGCGTCCCGGCCCTGATCCACCAGCCCTCGTACTCGATGATCAACCGCTGGACCGAGGACGACGCGCTCCTCGACACCCTGGAGGAGGCCGGCATGGGCTGCATCGCCTTCGCGCCGCTCGCCCAGGGCCTGCTCACCAACAAGTACCTCAAGGGCATCCCGGAGGGCTCGCGGGCCAGCCAGGGCAAGTCCCTCGACCCGAACCTGCTCTCCGAGGAGGTCGTCCGCCGGCTCCACGGCCTCGACGAGATCGCCCGTCGCCGCGGCCAGTCGCTGGCGCAGCTCGCGCTGACGTGGGTGCTGCGCGACGAGCGGATGACCTCGGCGCTGATCGGCGCGTCGAGTGTGACGCAGTTGGAGGAGAACATCGCCGCGCTGGGCGGGGCGCCGCTGACCGACGAGGAGCTGAAGGAGATCGACTCGTACGCGGTCGACACCGCCGGCACCAACATCTGGGCGGCACGTAGCTGAGGGCTGCGGGGCCGGGACCGTGCGGGCCGGGCCGGGGCCGGGCTCGGCGGGGCGGTTTCGCGGCGGCCGGGGGGCCGCTCTTGACGCGGGAGAAAAAACGGGCCGGTCCGTGGGGGGGATACGGACCGGCCCGAGGGGGGGTTTCCACCATAACCCTTCGTAAGTGGTGCTGGGCGCCACGACAGGCCGCAACTACGCTCCGAAAAAGCGGGACGGCCCCGGGAGCACGGGATTCAGCCGTTTTCCCGTCCTCCCCAAGGGGGACCCTGTCGCAAAGGCGCCGGGTTGACGGCCGGGGACGGCGCCCGCGATCTGCGCAGAAACGCTCATGCTCGCTCATGCCCGATCGGCGGTACGACGGTCATGACCGACGCAGCAGGGTGATGCCGTCGCGCGCGGCGACCTTCCGGTAGCCGTACCGCTCCTGCGCGGCGGCCAGCTCGGCCTCCTGCTGCTCGAGGGGGTAGGGCCAGTGGCCCGTCCTGTACGGCCAGGCCTCCGGGGCCCGCCGGTCGTGGACGATCCATTCGGCGGTGGGCGGCGGGAGGCGCTTCCTGTCGTACTCGTACAGCTTTCCCTCCACCGGGAACGTCGGGAAGACGACGACCGTGCAGCGCGAAGTGAGCTGCGGGACCAGCCGGTTGGAGGCGGCGACGGTCGCACCGTCCGGGATCTTCGCGAGCAGGGCGCGGGCCGCCTCGACGTGCTCGGTCGTGCGCCAGGTGGCGCGCTGGAGGAGCTGGGCGAGCGGGAAGGAGGGCACCATCACCACCGTCACGGCGAGGACCGTGGCGAGCGAGGCGCGGACGTGGCGGGCGGCGAGCGGGTGGTCGGTGCGGCGCCAGGCGGTCAGCGCGTCGATCAGGCCGGCGAAGACGACCGGCATCAGCACGGCGCTGTAGTGGAACGCCGTGCCCCAGTGGAAGCCGTTGTCCGACATCATCCGCCAGGCGAGCGTGGGAACGGCGATCAGCGACAGCGGCGAGCGCAGCGCGAGCAGTGCGGACGGGGCGAAGACGAGCACCAGGGTCATGGCCTTGATGTCGGGGCGCAGCACGTCGAGCGGGGCGTGGGCGAGGGTGCTGAGCAGCGAGCCGTACCCCTCGGCGAGGTTGCCGCCGTGCGCGTACCCGCCGGCGGGATGGAAGGCGGGCATCAGCAGCTTGACCTCGACGAGCGAGCCGACGAGCCCGGCGGCGACGGTGCCGAGGCCCAGCCCGCGGGTGCCTCGGAGGGCGATGTACGCGCCGACGGCGGCGAGGGTGAGGCCCAGGTCCTCCTTGACCAGGAGCAGGGGCGCGGCCCAGGCGACGGCCGCCCGCCAGCGCTGCCGGGCGAGGGCTTCCAGGCAGCAGGCGAGGAGCGGTACGGCGAGCGCGACCTCGTGGAAGTCGAAGGCGGCGGCCGACGCGATGCCCCAGCTCAGCCCGTACGCGGCGGCGATGGCATGGGCCGCCCGGCGGCCGAGCGCCCGGGCCGCCCAGCGGGCGAGTGGTACGACGGCGACGGCGAGCAGTGCGGACTGGGCGGCGAGCAGGCACAGCGGGGAGGGCCAGAGCCGGTAGAGCGGGGCGAGGGCGGCGAGGAGCGGGTGGAAGTGGTCGCCGAGGAGGTTGAAGCCCTCGCCGCGCAACGGGACGACGGGGGCGCGGAGTTCGGCGTAGGCGCGTACCGCCTGCTCGAAGATGCCGAGGTCGTAGCCGGTGGTCCGGAGGAGGAGGTGACGGCGCACGGCGACGGTCGCGTAGAGCGCGAACAGCGCCGCGGCCCAGCCCCAGGGGAGCAGGGCCGCGGGGAGGCGGGAGGGGAGCCCCGCCGTACCGGCGGGGGCCCTGGTGGTCGTGGGGATGGCGACCTGCTGGTCCTCACGGCCGAGTCGGGACGTATTGTCAGGGGATGTCCGCATGTGGCCGCATGCTAGGACGCAGGCGGGCGGCTCAGGTCAGGTCGTGGCCCGTGGTGCTGTCGACGTGGTGCGGAATCTCCCCCTCATGGCGGTCACCCGTCGACAGCGTGCCGGACGGCTCGAACATCAGAATCGACGCCCCGTTCGGCGCGGACGGCTTGTGCTCGGTGCCCTTCGGTACGACGAAGGTGTCGCCGCGCCGCAGCTCGACCGTCCGCTCGGTGCCGTCGGCCGCGCGCAGCGCGATGTCGAGCCGCCCGTCCAGGACCAGGAAGAACTCATCCGTGTCGGCGTGCACGTGCCACACGTGGTCACCGGCGGCGTGGGCGATCCGTACGTCGTAGTCGTTCATCCGGGCCACGATGCGGGGGCTGTAGACGTCGTCGAAGGTGGCGAGGGCTTCGGTGAGGTTGACCGGCTTCGTATCCATGGCCCCGATACTGCGCCGATTCCCGCCCGGTGTCCTGGTGCGCGGCCGACCGGTCAGGCGGCCGGGACCGCCGCGAAGGCGCCCAGCAGCACGCCCACCAGCGCCCCGCCGATCATGAACGGCCCGAACGGGATCGCGCTCTTGCGGTTCGCGCGCCGCAGCGCCACCAGCGCGAACCCGTACACCGCGCCGAACAGGAACCCGGCGAACGCGCCCGTGAACAGGACGCCCCAGCCGTACCAGCCGAGGACCACGCCCAGCGCGAGGGCGAGCTTCACATCGCCGAAGCCCATGCCGCTCGGGTTCACCAGGAACAGCACGAAGTAGCCGCCGCCCAGCGCGAGACCGCCGAGCAGCGCGGTCGGCCACGACCCGGCGTGCCACGGCAGCAGCGCGGCCACGCCCAGCAGGGCGGCCGTCCCGGCGGCGAGCGGGAGGGTCAGCCGGTCCGGAAGGCGGTGCACGGCCCGGTCGACCAGGGCGAGCAGCACCGCGACCGGCGCGGCCAGCAGCCACACCACCAGTTCCGGCCGGGGCCCGGTCGTGGCGGCGAGCGCCGCGCAGACGAGGGCGGTGACGACCGGGACGGTGGCGGTACGGGCGGGCCCGCCCGTGTCGGAGGTGGCCGGCCGGGCGCTCCCCACCGGTACGGCCACCGCGCACGCCGTGCAGCGCGGCGCGCCGAGCCAGCCGCGCGCGGGCCCCGTGAACGGGTGCCCGGCGGGGCAGGCGTCCCGCCACGGCTCGTCGGGCTCGACGGACAGGCGGTACGCCGGGCGCGGCACGAGCAGGCCGGCGACGGCGCCCCACAGGGCGGCGACGGCGATCAGCGTGGCGTACACGCACCCGACCCTAGGGCGGGGCGGCCGCCCCGTCATGGGTCCACGGGCCCACTGCCGCCACGGCCGGGCCCACGCTACGGTCGTGGCCCATGGCGACCCGGCGGAAGAAGTGGCGTGACGGCACCGGTCTGTTGACCCTGCGGGACGGCACCGTCCCCATCGAGATCGCCGCCTCCTACGGCACCCGGAGGCGCGGTCTGCTGGGCCGGGACGGCATCGCGGGCGCGCTGCTGCTCAGCCCGTGCAACAGCGTCCACACCTTCCGGATGCGGTTCCCCATCGACGTGGCGTACCTGGACCGGGACTTGCTGGTCGTCGACCTGGTCACCATGGACCCCGGCCGCCTCGGCCTGCCCCGCCCGCGCGCCCGGCACGTCCTGGAGGCCGAGGCCGGGGCGATGGAACGCTGGGGCATCCGGCCGGGCGCCGTCCTGGACATCACGGCGGGCCCGGTCCCAGCAGGGTGAACGCCCCGTACGCCGCCGACGCCGACGCCAGTACCGACAGCACCGCCACCACCGTCCGGTCCCGCAGCCGCGCCAGGGCCACCGCCGCCGGGAGCAGCAGCGGGAACGCGGGCATCATCAGGCGCGGCCGGGAGCCGAAGTACGCGGCGCCCACCAGCGAGATGACGACGATCCCGATGCCGTACACCAGCACCGGCAACGGCTGCCGCTGCCGGACGCACAGCCACACCGCCCAGCCGACCACCGCGAGCGCCGCGCACAGCCCCACCCCGGCGAGCGGCACCGGACCGGTCAGGTTCTCCCAGACGAACCGGGCCAGCGCCACGCCCCCGTCGATGCTGTTGCCCCACGCGGCCTGCACCTCGAAGTACGCGGTCGGGCTGCCCTCCCGTACGGCGACGAAGACGACGTACCCGAGCCAGCCCAGCGGCGCGAGCAGCACGCCCATGGCCATCCCCACGTCGAGGCGCCGCTCCCTCACCACCGTCACGATCGCCGTGACGCCGAGCGCCGCGACGAGCGCGGCCGCCGACGGCCGGGTCAGCCCCGCGCCCACGCACAGCACGCCCGCCCAGATCCACCGGCCGCGCAGCACGGCGTACAGCGACCAGGCGGCGAGCGCGGTGAACAGCGTCTCCGTGTACGCCATCGACTGCACGAACGCCGTCGGGTACACGCCCCACAGCACCGCCAGCACCACCCCGGCGCGCCGCCCGGCGACCCGCGCCCCGACCGCGTACATCCCCCACGCGGCGGCGAGCGACGCCGCCCACGACACGACCAGCCCGGCGGTCGCCGCGTCGACCGGCAGGAGGGCCGACAGGCCCCGCTCCAGGGCGGGCAGCAGCGGGAAGAACGCCAGGTCGGAGTGGACGCTGCCATCGGGGAGCGTGACCTCGTGGCCGTACCCCTGCTCGGCGATCCGCACGTACCAGACGGAGTCCCAGCGGCCCTTCAGCCGGTGCAGGGCGTCCTCACCGGCCACGGTGGCGGCGACCGCGAGGACCACCAGCCCCACCGCGCGCACCGCCGCGTAGCCCCACAGGGCGGGCGCGGCGGAGGCGGGACGGTCACGGAGCTGGGACACGCGCTCGATTATCGCGGCCCGCACCGACAGCCGGCGCCGCCGGTCAGTCGCCGGGCACCTCCTCGACCGGTACGTCGGTGACCCCGGCGACCATCATGTGCGGTGCGTCCTCGTCGCACTGGGAGAGGCTCACCGCCACCCAGCGCGGCCCGCGCGGGGACGCGACCGGGCCCCACACCATCAGCTCGCCGTACAGGTCGAAGGCGCGCAGCTCCGCGAAGAGCGGCAGCACCGACTCGTCGTCGACCTCCCCCATGAGGAACGCCCGCATGCTCACCTCCCGGTGCGGGCCCCACCGCTCCTCCAGGGCGCGCGTCAGGGCGGTGAGGTACTCCTCGGCCTCCACCTGCGCGGCATCCCACTCCGGGCCCGGGACACCGAAGTAGGCACGGCTCTCCCACAGGAGCCTCAACCGGAAACCGGCGCCATGGCTGCCGCTCCAGCCCTCCTCCTTGGACGGCTCCCACTGGGTGGGGCCGCTCGCCGGCAGTGGTTCGGCGAGCAGGGCGTCCACCGCGGCGAGGGCCTGGCCGGCGTCGAACGGGGTGCCCGTGGCCTTCACAGCTTGGCCCTCTCCATGGGGCGGGGCAGCGCCTCCAGGGCGCCGGTGGCGCGGAGGGCGCGGTTGACGGCGACGAGGTCGTCGATGCCCGCGACGGCGCCGGAGAGGTCCAGCAGCAGCCCGCCGTGCTCGGCCGGCTCGCTCTTGCCGGGCAACTCCTGGTCGCCGATGAGCGCGGCCCGCCGCTCCGACAGGTAGCCGGCCCAGCCGACGCACGCCTGGCCGGGCTCACGGCCGTCGTCCTCCAGGGCGAGCTGGAGCTCCGTCTCCGTCACCTCTCCCCAGTCGACGTCCCACGTCTCGGCGAGGGCGCGGAGGACATCGGCGTACGGGAGGGACGGGCCGTCGTCCGGGGCGGTGACGGTCACCACCACGCTCATGGCGAGGTGGTCGGACACCCCTCCCCCGGTGCCGCTGACGGCCACCTTGACCGGGCTCGCGGTGGGCGTCGCCAGCGCCATGGCGTACCCCTTGCGGTCCGACCAGTCATCGCCCGCGTTGTTCTCGCGCAGGTGCGCGGCGATGGCGTCGGGGTCCTGTACGTCGTCGATCGGCACCCAGACGCCGAAGACCGCCGGGTCGATCTCCCGGAGCCGGGTGAGGAACGTGCTCCAGCGGACGGCCAGCTCCTGTTCCGACTCGGGCCTGGGCCCCCAGAAGCCCCGTACGACTCGCCTCATGGTCTGTCCTCCTCTGTAGGGTCCCCTCCCGCGCATCCTAAGGACGGACTGTCACCCGCCGGGCTTCATCGGGCCGGAGATCGGCCGTTTCTGCGGCGTGTGGACCACCTTGATCGGCAGGTCCTCGTCGAGGAACGCCAGCCGCGCCGCCCGCGCGACCATCGGGTCCGAGAAGTGCCACTCGATGGCCCGGCCCCCGGACGCGGCCACCTGTCCCCGCGCCTCCTCCAGGAACTTCGCCTTGCCGGACTCCGTGAGCTGCGCGATCGGCTTCCCGTCCTGCTTGGCGAGGTAGCTGGTGTAGCCGAGCTTGGCCTCCAGGAACGTCTGCCGGCCGGCGTCCCAGCCGTCGTACTCGACCGGCCGCCTCCCCGCGTCCGGATGCGGTACGACGTACTCCTTGCCGCGCACGGTGCCGCTGACCTGCTCCTGGTAGCGCAGCCACGCCTCGTTGAACCAGGTGGGCTCGGGGTTGCGGTTGCGGCCGCGCCAGGTGCCGTTGCCCTTGTCGGCGTCGCCCAGTTCGGGGTCCTTGAGGTCCTCGGCCCACTCCGGCGGTTCGTAGTTGCGCGGGTCGTTCCTGTCGCCGGGGGTGGGCGGCGGCCACTCCTTGGGCCCGTTGCGCTTCTTCTTGGCGTCCTCCACCGCCTGCTCGGCCGCGTCCGCGTCGCGGTCGGCCTGCCGGGCCGCCTCCGTCTTCGCCGGGTCGTCGCCCTCGCCGCAGGGCGGTTGGGCGAGCAGCCGTACGGGGGCCGCGGCGAGGACTCCGGTGCCGCTGCCGGGGACGCCACGTACGCGCGGTGCGCCGGTACGTCCGCCCCAGCCGAACGTGCAGCCCTTGAGCCCGGCCTTCTCCGCGGCCTCGTCGGCGTGCCGGCGCGCCTCGCGGGCGGCGGCCTCCGCCGCGTCGACGTCCCCCGCGTCGGCGGCCTTGCGCGCCTTGGCCGACGCCTCGGACGCCTTCTGGGCGAGTTCCCCGACCTCGCCGAGCTTCCCGAGCTTGCCCAGTTTGCCGAGCTTGCCGACGAGCTTGGCCTCGCCGTAGCCGGGGATGAACAGGGACCCGACGTTCCACAGCACGGTGCCGATGGCCTGGCCCTGGTCGCCGCGGTTCCACATGTCCCGGACGTCGTCCCCGACGAACACGTCGTCGAGCACGGTCACGCTCATGCCGATGTTCGCCTTGCCCACGTCGAGGAGGGCGCCCAGGTAGTCGCCCTCCGCCCACTTGTCGAGGGCGCCCCCGGCGTCCTTCAGCCACTGCTCGCCGAGGCCCTTGCCGTACTCCTTGAGGCCTTCCAGGGCTTTGAGGGGGTGCAGGATCGTCTCGAACGTGCCGGTGATGTCGCCCCACAGGCCGTCCTTGAAGACGCCCTCGAAGAAGCCGCCGACCTGGCCGGCGCCGCAGGAGAGGAAGGCGCCGATCCCGGACGTGCAGCTTTCCCCGTCCTCGTCCTCGTCCCCGGCCTCGTCCCCGGCCCCGTCCTCGTCCTCGTCCCCGGCCTCCTCTTCGGAGGTGGCGGGGTCGTCCTGCCCGGTCCCGTCCTGTTCCTCTCCGCCGGGCCTCTCCCCCGCCTCGACGTCGGAGCCGTCGCCCCCACCGGCCTCGCACCCCGCCCCCACGACCGCGCACACCGCCGACCGGAGCCCGCCGACGACCTGGCCGCCGACGCCGGAGACGACCAGCGCCCCGATGATCGCGGCGACGAGCAGAACGAGCCCCACGTACTCCGTGGTCGTCTGCCCGCCCTGCGTACGCCACTTGACCATCCGGTCCCACCGGAACGGCCGGCGCACCGCACGCTCCCGGACCGGCAGCAGGAACCACTCGTGCGACGACCCCCGGCACAGCAGCACGATGACGGCGACGGGGATCACCAACTGCGGTACGCCCCGGCCGTCGCCACCCGCCAGCGAGCCGAGGGCGCCGACGACGAACCACGCCTGCACGGCGAGCAGCCCGCGCCGTACCCACACCCCACCCGTCCACACCCGCCGGCTCACCAGGAACCCCGCCGTACCGGGCAACGCCCCGTACGCCACCCAGCCGATCAGCTCCCCGTCCACGCCCCCCAGCGACGCGGCGAGCAAGAGCACCCCGGCCCCACCGAGCAGGGTGACCCCGAACACCACCCGCACCAGGACCAGTACGGCCTCAAGCCCACGCGGCATAGGCCGCCGCGGCGGCACAACTCCCCCAGCACCGGCCCCTGTTGCAGACATGCCACGACGCTAGGGCGTCACCCGCCCCCGGTCTTGGGCCCCAGGGCCCAACCTTCCGGGACCACCTGCTGTAGGCAGGTCGGGGTCCTCCTCCGGGCCCTGGGAGCGGTACGTCAGCCGCGTGGGAAGGAGACCTCCACGCGACGGTTCTTCTTGCGGCCCTCCTCCGTGCTGTTGTCGGCGATCGGGTACTGCTCGCCGTAGCCACGGATCTCGTACGTGATCCCGCCGGACGCGAGCAACGGCGACAGCACCTTGTGCACGGCGTCCGCGCGCTGCTTGGAGAGCACGTCACCGTGGGCGGAGGAGCCGAGATTGTCGGTGAAGCCGAAGATGCGGACCTTGGTGGCGTTCTGCTTCTTGATCTCCTCGGCGATGGCGGCGATACGGGAGTGGGCGTCGGGCGTCAGCTTGGCGCTGTCCTTGCCGAAGAGGACCTCGGCCTGGAGGGCGAACTTCAGGTTCGAGCTCGTCTCCTCGCGCCGCTCCTCGCCGCCCTCCGACTCGACGATCGAGATGAGCGGCAGCACCTTCGCGGGCGCGAGCGTCGCCCCGTCCCGCATCTTGAGCCCGGGAGAGTTCCCGTCCACCTCCGGTGGCGGCACGGTCGACTCGGTGCCCGGCGGCGTACTCGGGATGTCATCGGCGTACGCCCCGGTGGCGCCGCCGGCGAACTGCACGCCGGCGAACAGCACGACAGCCGCGAGCACGGACGCTGCGGGGCGGCGTACGGGGCTTCTGCGGGGGGAGGGGGTGGGGGTGCGCATCACGAGATCTCGATGGTCGCGCTCGGCATGAGCGGGATCTGCAGGTCGACTTGGGTGACGTTCGCGGGAGGCGCGGGGAACTGGGCGAAGACGGCAACCGATTCGCCGGGTTTCACGCTGGTCACGCCCGTCGTTGTGAGCGGGTAGCCCTCCGTGTCACGCAGCACGTAGTAGCGCTTCTTCTCGGTTTTCTCGACAAGGGTCACGCCCCCGAACGAGGGGCCGGTCCGCGTCACATTGACCTCGGTGCCACTCCACTGGGACTTCGCGACCAGTAGCTCGGAGGTGGTGTTCTTGAGCGTGCCGGAAACGGTGAGGAAGCCGCCCTGGTCGCGGACGGCGCTGTGGACGATGAATTGGAAGCCGTCGCTGCCGTTGATGGTGGCCAGGGTCTTGCTGGTGTCCGGCACTGTCGGACCGCTGTCAGCCCCGGGCGTGGGCTGTTCGGCGGGAGCGGAAGACGCGCTGCCCGCCTTCTCCGGCTCCTTCCCTTCCTGGTCCGAGGCTCCTCCACCATCGCCACCACAGGCCGACAGGAGCACAGCCAACGCCGCAGCGGCTACCCCGGCCGCCGCTCTGCGCGCCACCGTCCCGTACCGATTACTCATGAGTGCCATTCCTTTGCGTTCCTTCGCGGTCAGTCCTCGGCGAGCCGGACGTCGAACAGTTCGGACATGTCCGGGAGATCAGTCGGGTCCAGGTCCATGACGTCACCCTCGCAGTCCAGCGAATCGTCGGCGGCGTCAAAGCTGCACCGAGGAACGACGATCGCCGTCGCTGTCGCCTCGGCGGTCAGGTTCTCGGTGCCGGGGAGAATCGTGTTCCCCACCGGCTTCTGTGATCGCACACTCACCGTTGAGCCCCAACGGCCGTCGGACAGCGGATCGCATCCCACGATGTTGGCCTTGTTCTGCCCGGCGTAGTAGTAGCTCGCCTCGCATCCGTTGAGAGCGGGGATGAGGGCGCCGTCCAAGAGGTCGCCGAGATCGTCGATGGTGAGATCGAAGCTGTCCCGTTGCTCACGCGCCGCGGCGAGGGCCGCGGCGTCCGCCGCCGATTGAGCGCCGTTTCGCGTCGCTCCTGCCTGACCTACCGCGAAGAACGCAAGCGCGAGAAAGAGCAGGCTCGCCACTACGAAGATGTAGAGGGGCGAGGCCTGCCCTTTCTCGCGCAAGATGCGCAGACGTGCGATCAGCCGCCGCCGACGATTTTCGTAATCTGCGTGACCAGGCCGTTCGCGATCGCCGCGCCGGCACCCGACCCCACCACCGCCGCGATGATCACCCCCACCAGGATGATGATCCCGACGTACTCGACGGCTCCCTGACCCCTGTCCCCCCGGCGCCTGAGCGCCGCAGCGGTGGTCTTCGCCCACGTACCCACGTACAGCGTGATGTTCGACATGGTGGTCTCCTCCGGGGTCGATGGGAGGAAGGTACGGCGGGTGGAGGTGTGCGGGCATGGGCCTGGGGGCCCAAGTGGGGGCCCAATCGGGGAGGTGGGGGTGGTCAGCCACGGGTCGGTCCCCCTCCGTGCCAGATGGCGATGGCCTGGCCTCGGCTTTCGGCGTTGAGCTTGGCGAAGATGCGGTTGATGTGGTTCTTGACCGTCTTCTGGCTGATGAAGCACGCGGCGGCGATCTGCTGGTTGGTCATGCCCGACGCGATCAGGTCCATCACCTCCGCCTCCCGTTGACTCAGTAATGAATGTGCCACATTCGCTTGCTGCTGCGAAGTGGTTTGCCGAAAGTGCCGCCATTCGCCGGTCGTTGGCGGACCTGCTGGCGTTGCAGGAGCATACTGCGCCCGTACCGCCGCCAGCAGGGCGTTCGACGCCGTGTGGGTGAAGTGCGCCCGGCCCAGTTGGGCGTCGCGTACCGCTTCGACCAGTTGGGCGGCGGTGAACTCGCCGTGGACCAGGTAGCCGCACGCGCCGAGGCGGAGGGCTTCGTGGACGACGTCGGACTCGCGGCTGTAGGTGGTCATCAGGACCGGGGCCAGCCGGACCAGGTGGGGCAGGGCCGCGATGCCGTCGACGCCCGGCATGCGGACGTCGAGGAGGATGACGTCGGGGTGGTGGCGTACCGCGGCCTCGTACGCCTCGCGGCCGTCCGTCGCCTCGGCGGCGACCTCGATGTCCTCCCGGCCGGACAGCAGGGCGGTCAGGCCCGCCCGGACGACCGGGTTGTCGTCGGCGACGATCACTCGCAGGTGCTCATGCATGGTGGTGCACCCTCCGTTTCCAGCGCCCGGACCGGCAGCTCCAGCCGGACCTCCGTGCCCTTGGTGGCCCGCCCCCGGCCGATGCGGATGCGGGCGCCTATCGACGCGGCGCGCTCCACCATGCCGACGAGGCCGAAGTGGCCCGCCCGTCTCAGGTCGTCGAGCGTCGTACCGGTGGGCAGGCCGCGGCCGTCGTCGTACACGCTGAGCGTCAGGACGTCGTCCGCCACGCCCGACGACACGGTGATGTACGTCGGCCGGCCGTGCCGGTGGGCGTTCTCCATGGCCTCCGAGGCGACGGCCAGGAGCTGGCGGGCCACCGCGTGCGGGACCGGGGGCGGGGCGGCGCCCAGCGGGCGGTACGTGGCGCGGACGCCGTGGCGGCGGGCGAAGTCGGCCGTACGGGCGGCGAGTTCCGCCGTGACGTCCACGCCGCCGTCCAGGCCCGATTCGCGGCGGAGGTCGGCGAGCAGCTCACGTGACTCGGCGGCGGCGCGGCGGGCGGAGCGGGCCACCAGCTCCGCCTGGCGGCGCACCGACGAGGGGTCCGCGCGGTCGGCGGTGCACGCCAGGCCGTCGGCGGCCAGGGCCAGACCGTGCAGGGTCTTGGCGACCGAGTCGTGCATCTCGCGGGCGAGCCGCGCCCGTTCGGCCTCCACCGCGCCGTTCACGGCGAGCCGGGCCCGCGCCTCGGTGAGGGCCTGGCCGGCGGCGCCGAAGTCGAGGATGAGGCCCCGGAGGGTGGAGCCGACCGCGCCGGCGATCACGCACAGGCCGGGGAAGAGGAGGGAGGAGGGGTCGACCGAGACCTCCGTGCTGACGCCGTAGGACAGCAGGAGCAGCAGCGACTGGAGGACCGCGAAGAACGCCGCCCCGCGCCAGCCGTACAGCAGGCCGGCGAGCAGCGGCGTGCAGATGGTGACGTACGCGAGCGTCGACTCGGGCGACGCGGTGGCCAGCAGCAGCGCGCCGAACAGCATGTCGGCCGCGAGCACGGCCGGGTGGCGCAGCAGGACGCGGCCGAAGCGCTCCCAGTCGCGCAGGACGACGTACGACACCATGAAGGTGATGAGTACGGCGGTGCCGACGAGCCAGGTGCCGAGGCCCGGCGCGGCGCCGTCCAGGGCGAACGGGGACGCCAGCACGATCATCGCCAGCCGGAAGCCGAACACCTGACGGCACAGCGCCTGGAGGGCGTTGATCTGGAGGGGGAGGGAGGGGTCGCGCGTCGCCGGCTTCGGGGTCATGGGGTCACCCGCCGATGATGTCCGCGAAGTCGACGCCGGAGCCGTAGTAGAAGCTCAGGGCGATCAGGATCATGGTCGCGGGCAGCATCACCATCGTCACGACGAGCGTGGTCTTCGGTACGGCCTTGGCGGCGCTGCGGCGCGCGTTCTGCGCGTCCGTGCGCCGCATGTCGTTGGCGATCTGGATCAGTGTGTCGACGATCGGCGCGCCCAGCTCCTCGCCCTGCTGGAGGGCGGTGACGAACATGGAGACCTGCTCCGAGGCGTTGCGCTTGCGCAGTTGGTCGAAGGCGTCGCGGCGGCTGACGCCCATGTCCATCTGGCGCAGCGTGATGCGCAGTTCGTCGGCCCAGGGCCCTGAGTACTTCTCGGCGACCCGTTCCAGGGCCTGGCGGAAGCCGAGGCCGGCGGAGACGACGACGGCGAGGACGTCGAGGAAGTCGGGCAGGGTGCGCTCGATGTCGTCCTTGCGCCGCCGGATGGCGAGCCGGAGCAGGACGTCGGTCCAGGTCAGCCCGTACGCCAGGATGACGACGGCGACGACCGCCTGGCCGCGCGCCAGCATGGCGAGGGCGGCGAGGACCCCGAGGAAGCCGTACACGGCGCGCCGGGCGGCGTACCGGTCGACGGTCATGCCGCCGGGGTTGCCCGCCATGTCGAGGCGGCGGCGCAGCGCGTCGACCCGCTTGGGGCCCATCATCCGCAGCACCGCGGGGGCGTAGCGCATGCCGAGCCGGTCGATGCCGGAGCCGACGGGCGTGGTGCGGGTGGCGCCGACCTCCAGGGCGAGCACCAGGTCGCCGGGCAGCTTGGCGTCGGCCCGGTACATGCGGATGCCGTGGAAGACGCCGTACACGGACAGGCCGATGACGGCCGCGTACAACAGGCCCATGACGTGTCACCTCCTCAGACTCGGATGCGGGAGAGGCGGCGGATGAGGACGAACCCGGCGGCGTACAGGCCGAAGGCGAGGACGGAGCCGATCTGGCCGGCGGCCGAGCCGGTCATCTTGTCCAGGGCGCCGGGCGCCATGCCGTTGATCATCAGCAGGAAGCACAGGCCGAGCAGGGGCAGGGCGAAGGCCGTCACCTTGACCTGGGAGAGGAGGGTGATGACCTCGCGCCGGGTCTCCTTGCGCTCTTCCAGGGTGCTGGTGAGGTTGCGCAGCGAGGTGACGACCTGACCGCCGGCGCGGTTGGACAGCACCAGGGTGGAGACGAGGACGACGAGTTCACGGGAGGGCAGGCGGTCGGCGAGGTCGCCGAGGGCGTCGTCGAGGCTGTGGCCGACGGCGAGCTGGTCGGCGACCTTGCGCAGTTCCTCGCCCGCCGGGTCGTCGAGCTCCTCGGCGGCCATGGCGATGGCGGTACGGAGGGCGAGGCCGGCCTGGGTGGCGTTGGCGAGGACGCGGGTGAGCTCGGGGAGCTGGTTGATGAACGCCTCGGTGCGCTTCTGGCGCTGCCAGTTGAGGAACGAGTTGGCGCCCCACAGTCCGGCCAGGGCGGCGAGGGCGCCGAAGAACGGGGCGAAGACCGCGCCGACGGTGAAGTGGACCCCGAGCAGCGCGGCCACCGCGTACACGGCGTACTCGCCGGTCGTGACGTCCAGGCCGGTCGCCGCGATCTTGCGCTCGATGCGGCGGCCGAGGCGCGTTGCCCGGAGGCGCCGGTCGATGGCGACGAAGCGTCGGCGCCGCCCGTCGGGCGGGACGTGTCCCGTCTGGGTCATCCGGGCCACGAGTGCCTGGCGCTGCGCCTTGCCGGACGCGTAGGCGTGCACGCCGGCGACGCCCAGCACACAGGCGAGGAGGGTGACGCCGAGCGTCAGGAGCGGGAGGTTGTCCATGGGGGTCCGTCGGTCCAGTCGGGGGCGGTGGGGGCGGGTCCTTCGGGTGGGTCGGGGTGGGTCGGGAGCGGGGTCGGTCGGGCCGTCGGGGTCGTCAGCCTGTCGTGGCGCGGCGGAGGGCGAGCTGTTCGTCGGAGTGGGCGATGCCGAAGGCGGGTGGTACGGGTTCGCTCTTGAGGTAGAGGCGTTCGGCGACGCGGCGCGGGAGCGGGTGGTACTCGAAGTGGCCGTGGATCCTTCCGTCGGCGGCCATCGGCTGCGCGGCGAAGCGGCAGACGGTCACGATGCGGTACTCCTCGCGGCCGTGGGAGTCGACGATCGCGATCTCGGTGATCTTGCGGGCGCCGTCGGCGTGCCGGGTGAGCTGGACGATGACGTCGACCGCGCTGTTGATCTGGTCCTTGATGGCGACGAACGGGACCTCGACCTCCGACATGGAGCCGAGGGTCTGGAGGCGCATCAGGGCGTCCTCGGCGCTGTTGGCGTGGACGGTGGCGAGGGAGCCGTCGTGGCCGGTGGACATCGCCTGGAGCATGTCGAGGGTCTCGCCGCCACGGACCTCACCGACGATGATCCGGTCGGGGCGCATGCGCAGCGAGTTGCGTACGAGGTCGCGGATGGTGACCCGGCCCTTGCCCTCGACGTTGGGCGGTCGCGCCTCCAGGGTGATGACGTGGGACTGCTGGAGCTGGAGCTCGGCGGAGTCCTCGATGGTGACGATGCGCTCCCCCTCGGGGATGAGGCCGGACAGCGCGTTGAGCAGGGTGGTCTTTCCGGTGCCGGTGGCGCCGGAGACGATCACGTTGAACTTGGCGCGGACGAGGCCGGCGAGCAGCATCACCATGTGCTCGTCGAGCGAGCCGAGGGCGACCATCTCCTGGAGCGTGAAGGCGCGCGGGAAGCGGCGGATGGTGAGGATGGGGCCGGAGAGCGACAGCGGCGGGATGATGACGTTGACGCGTTCGCCCGACGGGAGGCGGGCGTCGACCATGGGGTTCGACTCGTCGACACGGCGGTTGACGGTGGACACGATCCGCTCGATGGTCTGCATGAGCTGCTCGGTGGACGAGAACCGCATCGGGAGCTGTTCGAGGCGGCCGCGCCGCTCGACGAACACCTGCTCGGGCCCGTTGACCATGATCTCGCTGATGGAGGCGTCTTCGAGGAGCGGTTCGAGGATGCCCAGGCCGAGGGCCTCGTCGACGACCCGGCGGATGAGCTGGGAGCGCTCGGTGGAGGAGAGCACCGGGCCCTCGCGGCTGATGATGTGGCCGAGCACCCGCTCCAGGCGGGCGCGGCGTTCGGCCGTCGCCAGCGCGGACATCTCCGCGAGGTCGATCTCCTCCAGGAGTTTGACGCGGTAGACGCCGACGAGGTGGTTGTCCTCGCCCTTGCCGTTGACCGGCTCGGGACTGCTGATGCGCGCCCGCAGGCTCATGTCGTCTCGACTCCCTCAGTCGGTGGCGGGCCTGGTGACGGGCATGGTGGTGGACCGCTGCGCGTTCGGGAAGCTGAAGAGCGGCAGGACGGAGGGGATGGGGACGGTCGCGGTGGCCGTGACCTCGTCGCCTCCCGGAGAGACGGTGACGCCCGTGTCGAGCCAGGCGCTCGTGGCGGCCTCTCCCGCGGCCCCCGCGTTCGCGGTCGGGTCCTGGGACGCCACCCGTGCCGCCGCCCTCGACGCCGTACCCGCCTGCTGCACCGCGTACGCCACGAACCCGAGCTGTACGGCCGCCAGGGCGGCGATCAGGAGCACGGTGACCCAGCCGACGAACTCGACCGCCGACTGGCCGGCCTCCCGGTGGCGGGGCCTCCGCCAGGCGTACCCCGTCATCGGTCGTCCTCCCTCGCCACGGAAGCCGTGCCCTCCACGGGTACGGGGACGTCGAAGCCGGGGAACAGCACGGGGATGTTCACCTTCACCGACGCCGTGTAGAGGTCGCCGCCCCCGCCGCACGCGGGCGTGACCGTCCAGGCGCCCGACACGCTCCCCTGCGCGGCCGCCGCGCAGGCACCGTCCCCGCCGACCGTGCCCGCCCTGGCCGCCTCGTCGGCCGCGTTGCCCGCCAGCGCGAAGGCGTAGCCGACGAGCGCGGCCTGCCAGAGCAGGACGATCACGCCGAGGACCACCGGGACCATCCCGGTGAACTCGACCGCGACCTGCCCCCGGTCCCCCCGGGCACCCCGGGCATTTCCGTAACGGCTCGTGACGTAACGGCGTCTCATGGCGTATCCCCTATTTGCCGCGGCCGCGACGGAGGCCCACCGACCCCCGGTCGCCACGGAACTTCCCCTGCCTGCTTTCCCCTTCCTGCGCCTTCACGATCCCCAGCTCGCCCGCCAGTGCCCACAGCGCCTGCTTGACGGAGGACTTGGCCTCCAGGTCCTGCATGCGGCCGGCGTCGACGACCGGCTGGAGTTCCTTGAAGTTCGCGGGTACGGAGGTGCGGGCGACGCGCGTGCCGGTGATCTTCTCGACGAGCGGCGGCTGGATCTCCGTGTTGCGGATGTGCCGGTTGACCACCGTCACGGTCTCCTCCGCCTTGCGGATCTGGAGCCGGTCCCAGAGCCTGACCATGCGCTTGGCGGCGCGGACGGCCACGACGTCGGGCGTGACGACCAGGAGCGTGGTGTCGGCCATCTCGATGGCGGCGGCGTTGGCGGTGTCCATGTGCGTGCCGCAGTCGATGACGACGACCTCGTAGCGGTTGCGCAGCGCGCTGACGATCTGGCGGACGGACCGGTCGGTGACGTCCTCGCCCCGCTCGCCCTCCCCGGGCGCCAGCAGCAGGGCGATGCCGGACTGGTGGGCGTACAGGGCGTCCTGGAGCACCCGGGGCGATATGTCCTGGATGGCGGCGAGGTCCACGATGGACCGCCGGAACTGCACGTCCAGGTACGAGGCCACGTCCCCGGCCTGGAGGTCCAGGTCCGCGAGGGCGACGGACAGGCCGGACGCCCGGGCGGCGAGGGCGAGCTGGACCGCGGTGAGCGTGG
This sequence comes from Streptomyces sp. NPDC031064, assembly GCF_055570965.1. Lineage (NCBI taxonomy): Bacteria > Bacillati > Actinomycetota > Actinomycetes > Kitasatosporales > Streptomycetaceae > Streptomyces > Streptomyces sp. NPDC031064. The sequence continues at coordinate 109,945 of NZ_JBVIGF010000002.1, read as the reverse complement.
TGCCGACGCCGCCCTTGGCGCCGCTCACGGTGACGACCCGGCCGCCCGGCCCGGTGAAGACGTCGCCGCCCTGTCCGAGGTGGCGCCGGACGCCCACGGACCAGGCGGCCGCGGACTGGACGCGCTGGGCGAGCTCCTCGTACGACAGGGGCATGCCGACCAGTCCCCGGGCGCCGGAGTCCATGGCGGCCGAGTAGAGGCCGGGGCCCGCGTCGGCGGTGACGAGGACGACGCCGACCGCCGGGAAGCGGAGGGCGACCTCCCGGATGAGTTCGAGCGCGGGGACGGGCCCGATCCGCTCGTGGACCAGCACGACCTCGGGCAGTTCGTCCAGGGACTCGGCGGCGAGCCGGGCGAGGGTGTCGATCAGCGAGGTCGAGTCGCCGACCGGCGCGGCCGGTTCGGTGTCGGGGAGCTGGCTGAGGAGGGTGGTGATGGATCGGGCGGCGTCGGGGTCACCGACGGCCGGGAGGATGCGTGTGGTCATCCGGCCCTCACTTGTTCTTGTCTTCGTCGAGCGTGTAACTGCCCTCGCCGGGCCGGAGGACGGTGGGGCTGTTCCTGGGCAGCAGCGCGAGCCGCACGTGCTCGGCGAACGACTCGGCGTACGCCACGCGCTGGGCGTCGGTGGTGGAGAGCGCGAAGGTGATCGGCACGGCCTCCCGGATGCCGACGCCCCGGTTGTCGTCCCGCTTGCCGTCGAGCGGGGTGAGCTTGCCGACGTCGAGGACGCGGGCGTTGGCGACGATGATGCGGGACTCGGCGACGGCGCCCTTCTCGCGGTTGTCGTCGTCGAAGGTGGCGAAGATGTTCACCAGCGAGCCGGCCGTGATCTTTCCGGCGACGCCGGTGGCGGCGTCGATCATGATGGCGATCTCCTGCTGGCCGCTTTCGAGCGCGGGCCGATTGGCGATCATGTCCTCCTGGAGCAGTGAGCCCCTTTTGAGGTCCGTCACGGCGATCTTGTCCTTGACGACGGAGAGATCGGTGACGGCATTTCCGGAAAGCCAGCGCTCGGGCATCTTTATCTTCCGGAACTGGCCGGGCTGAAGTGCGGTGTAGGCCGCCACGTCGGCTTTCAGTTCGTACGCGTCGACTTCCGGGCCGACCTTGGAATTCACGTCGCTGATCACCGTGACCACACCGGCGAACGCGCCGAAGGCGCACAGGACCGAAAGGAGCAGGAGAATGACACCGCGGCGCTGACGTGAATTCATGGGCGGGGCGACCTCGCGAGTGGACGTAGGCGTGGACGTGTACGTAGGCGTGGACGTGTGCGTACGCGTGGACGTGGACATGTACGCGGGTGTGGACGTGCACCCGGGCGCGCCTGCGGCGGACACAGGCACGGACGTGCGCACGGGCGTGGACGTGGGCGTTCGTCGGGGTCGGCGTCGTGCCGGCGGCCGGGCGTCACGACACGCCCTGCACCGGCTCGGGCGGCACGAGCGGGGCCGAGCAGAATCCGCAGCGGTCTCCTATGAGGTCGATCCCGCACCAGGAACAGACCTCCCGCCGCACGGACGCGACGAGCTGGTAGAGGACGGAGATGTCGGGCAGGAAGGCCGCGAATTCGACCAGCTTCGCCGTTCCCCACCATTTCGGGGATTCAGCCGGGAGCGCGCTTTCCACCACTCCCCGCACCCGCCAGGCGGGCGCCAGCGTTTCGGTGACCCAGTCGGACGCCGACTGCCCACGGGCCAGCATCATCTGCGTACCGAACTCGGGTCCGGCGAGCTGCTCCCCGGTGCCGATCCTGATGAGCTGCGGTGCCGGGTTGGCGAGGACGCCGAACTGGGAGCCGGGCACCCATGACTTGGCGTGGGACTTCAGGCTCACCGGTACGCGGTCCAGCCGGGTGACGGTGTTGAGCAGGGCGCCCGCGTAGATGTAGTGGGACAGCAGCCGGGCGGCCGAGGCGACGACGCCGGCGCTGAAGTCGCAGATGGACAACTGGCGGAGCTGGCGTACGAGTACGGCGACGCCGAGCGGCGGGAGGTCCAGTTTCAGCAGGGCGATGCGGTCGCTCTCCAGGACGGAGCGGACGGTGTGCAGGCGGCGTTCGTGACGGGCGGGGAGGGAGGCGGGGTAGAGGGCGACGACGTAGCCGTGCTGCTCGACCATGACCTGCATGTCCGCGACGGCGGCGTCCAGCGGCTGCGTGTCGGGGGACGGCAGAAGGGCCGCCGGAGGGGTCTGGTGATCGGTCGGTGGTAGCACCAGATCGGCACTGGTGACGGCAATTGCGGTCGGCACGCTGTTCCCCGTTCAGCTCCGGCCGCCGGCATTCCGGCGAACCGCAGACACTGCTCTGCCTGCTCCTCCACGCTCATCCCTGCCCACCCGCACTTTAGCCACGTCTCAGGGGCCAGAGAACAGCTTTCAGATCGCTCGATCGCTCTGCGTGGAGAGCCTGTGGGTGACCAATCAGGACGAAGGCGTCAGCAGTTAACTCCTGTTTCTTTCCACAGGTCTTGACAACTCGATTGGTCTGGACCAGCTTTACGGGAACGGCGGTGGCCACCGTTCCCCAAGCACCTCCCCCACTCCCCCACCGGAGGCAGCACGTGGACCCCTCACACCGCACACGCGCACCAAGACGGCCAAGGCGATGGCTCGGAGGGGGCCTGGCGCTGGCCGTGGGCGCCGGGCTCGCCCTGGCCGGCGGCACGGCCGGCACCGCCTACGCCGCCGACGTCAACGTCGCCAAGAACGCCGGCTTCGAAGCCGGGCTCGCCAACTGGACCTGCTCGGCGGGCAGCGGCGCCACCGTCCCCTCACCCGTGCACGGCGGAGCCGCCGCGCTCAGGGCCACGCCGAGCGGACAGGACAACGCCCGGTGCGCGCAGACCGTGGCGGTCAGGCCCAACTCCACGTACACGCTGAGCGCCTGGGTGCAGGGTGGGTACGCGTACCTCGGCGCGAGCGGCACCGGGACCACCGACGTGTCGACGTGGACGCCGGACTCGTCCGGCTGGAAGCAGCTCACCACCCGGTTCACCACGGGCGCGAGCACCACCTCCGTGACCGTCTACACGCACGGCTGGTACGGGCAGGCCGCCTACCACGCGGACGACGTCTCCGTCTTCGGGCCCGACGGCGGCGGGGGCGGCGACCCCGACCCGGTGGTGCCCGCCACGCCCGCCGGGCTCACGACCGGTGCGGTGACCCCGTCGTCCGTCGCCCTGAGCTGGAACCCCGTCACGGGCGCGACCGGCTACAACGTCTACCGGGACGGCGCCAAGGTCCAGTCGGTGACCGGGACGTCGGCGACCGTGACCGGGCTGGCGGCGGACACCTCGTACGGCTTCCAGGTCACCGCCACGAACGCGGCCGGGGAATCGGCGAGGTCGGCGACGGTGACCGGGAAGACGTCCACCGGCGGGACGAACCCGAACCCCGCCGTGCCCCGGCACGCGGTGACCGGCTACTGGCAGAACTTCAACAACGGCGCGACCGTGCAGAAGCTGCGGGACGTGCAGGCGCAGTACGACATCATCGCGGTCTCCTTCGCCGACTCCACCGCCACGCCCGGCCAGATCGTCTTCAACCTCGACCCGGCCGTCGGCTACGCCTCGGTCGCCGACTTCAAGGCCGACATCGCCGCGAAGAAGGCCGCCGGGAAGTCGGTGATCATTTCGGTGGGCGGCGAGAAGGGCAACGTCACCATCAACAGCGACGCGTCGGCGACGGCGTTCGCGAACAGCGCGTACGCCCTGATGCAGGAGTACGGCTTCAGCGGGGTCGACATCGACCTCGAGCACGGCATCAGCTCCACGTATCTGACAAAAGCGCTCCGACAGTTGTCGGCCAAGGCCGGGCCCGGCATGGTGCTGACGATGGCGCCGCAGACCATCGACATGCAGAACACCGGGACGGAGTACTTCAAGACGGCGCTGGCCGTGAAGGACATCCTGACCGTCGTCAACATGCAGTACTACAACAGCGGCTCCATGCTGGGCTGCGACGGCAAGGTGTACTCCCAGGGGTCGGTGGACTTCCTGACCGCCCTGGCCTGCATCCAGTTGGAGGGCGGCCTCGACCCCTCGCAGGTCGGGCTCGGCGTGCCCGCCTCACCGCGCGGCGCGGGCAGCGGCTACGTCGACCCGTCGATCGTGAAGAACGCGCTGGACTGCCTGACGCGCGGCACCGGCTGCGGCTCGTTCAAGCCGTCGAAGACGTACCCGGCGCTGCGCGGGGCGATGACCTGGTCCACGAACTGGGACGCCACGGCCGGCAACGCCTGGTCCAACGCGGTGGGGCCGCACGTGCACAACCTGCCGTAGCGGCTTACGCGTGCGGCGGCCGGTTCGCCAGGTAGTAGTGCAGTACGGGGCCCAGTTCCGCCAGCCACTGGTGGAGCTGGGCCTTGCGCTTGGCGTCGACCCGGCACTCGTACAGCATGCCGCTGGGGTGGGCGACGGCCACCATGAGGACGGCGCCGCCGTGCGGGGAATGCGCGTGGTGCACGGTGGCGACGGCCGGCCACGGGAAGTCCATGGTGTGGCCGTTGATCTCCAGGGACACCCCGGAGGCGTCCACGATCACGGAGTTGCGCCGGTCGTGGGCCACGAACTCGGGCCCGTCGGCGGGCGGCGGCGGCCCGTAGGGAGCCTGGTACGGGGCGGGAGCGCCGTACGGCGCCTGGGGCGGGGCACCGTAGGGGGCGGGACCGCCGTACGGCGCCGGCGGCGCGCCGTACGGCGGCTGTATCGGTGTCGGCGGGCCGAACCCGGGTGGCGTCGTCATGTCCTCCAGTATGGCCGCCGGTCGGGAGCCGCCCCTTACCAGGGCAGCTCGCGCACCTGCTGGACGCACAGCACCACGAACAGCAGCCCCGCCGCGCCCAGCACCCCGTTGCTCAGCCAGCCGTTGCGCCATTCGCGGGGCGTGCGGTCGGAGTTGAGGAGCCACACCAGGGTGAGCGCCAGGAACGGCATGAAGAAGGCGCCGATCACGCCGTAGACGATGACCAGGCCGAACGGCTGGTCCAGGAAGAGCAGGGCCATCGGCGGGAACGTCAGCCACAGCAGGTACGCGCGGAAGGGCAGCGACTTCTCGCGCACGCCGGCCGCGACCTCTTCGCCGGTGGTCGCGCCCCGCTTGCGGAAGTGGGTCACGAAGTCGGCGAACATCAGGCTCACGCCGTGCCACACACCGATGAGGGACGTGATGGAGGTGGCGAAGAAGCCGATGAGGAACAGCTTGGAAGTGACGGTGCCGTACTGGTCGGCCAGCACGCCGCCGAGGTCGAGGAGTCCCTTGTCGCCCTTGGCGAGCGCGACGCCGGAGGAGTGCAGCAGTTCGGCGCCGACGAAGAGCATGGCGACGACGAAGACGCCGGTGGTGATGTAGGCGACGCGGTTGTCGAGGCGCATCACCTTCATCCATGACGTGTCGGTCCACCCCTTGGCGTTGACCCAGTAGCCGTACGCGGCCAGCGTGATGGTGCCGCCGACGCCGCCGATCAGGCCCAGGGTGTAGACCAGGGAGCCGTCCGGCAGCACGGGCGCGAGGCCGGCGAGGGCGTCCCCGAGGTGCGGGGTGACGCGGATGGCGAGGTAGACGGTGACGACGAACATGACGCCGACGAGGAGGGTCATGACCTTCTCGAACACGGCGTACCGGTTGAACCAGACGAACGCCAGTCCGCCCACGCCGCACAGGACGGCCCACCACTTCAGGTCCATGACTCCCGGGAAGAGCGCCTGGAGGGGCAGCGCGCTGGACGACATGGCGGCGGCGCCGTACACGAAGCCCCAGACGGCGACGTACACCGCGAAGTAGCCGGTGGTCCACGGGCCGAGGCTGCGCCAGCCGTCGAAGAGGGTGCGGCCGGTGGCCAGGTGCCAGCGCCCGGCGGCCTCGGCCAGCGAGATCTTGATGAGGCAGCCGACGACGGCGGCCCACAGGAGGGTGTAGCCGAACTTGCTGCCCGCGATGAGCGTGGCGACGAGATCGCCGGCGCCGACGCCGGTCGCGGCGACGACGATGCCCGGCCCGATGTAGCGCCAGCTCGCCTTGCGGAGCCGGGGGCCGGCGCCCTCGATCTCGCCCTGTTGCGCGGTGTCTGCCATGCGTTGGCCGCCTTTCACTCGTCCCCTGGTCACGCGACGTCACGTCACCAAAGCGCGGGGCGAGCTGATCGCGCAAGGGGTTCCGCGCCGGGACCACGACCGAAGGCGTACTTGACGCGGTCATGCCACCGCCGGACGATGCCTCGCACGGGGAGACCCACCCCGTACCCCCCACCGCAGGAGACGACATGCGCTTGCGCATACGCGGCATACGAAACATACGCGGCAGAAGGTCCGCCACCCTCACGGCCCTCCTGGCGCTCGCCGTCGCGGCCCCGCTCGCCGCCACCGCGACCGCGCCGCCCACCGACATCCCGGCCGCCTCCGCCGCCACCACGGAGGAGGTCATCCGCCAGTACGAGATCCACGGGCCCTCCACCCCCGCCGAACGCACCGCCATCGCCGCCACCGGCGTCGCGATCGACGAGGCCGACGACCACGCGGTCGTCGTCAGCGCCAACGCCGAGCAGGCCCGCAAGCTGCGCGCCCTCGGCCACAAGCTGGAGGCCCTGCCCGCCCCGCCCGACCGGACCGGCGGCAAGGCCGTCGGCGCCATGGACTTCCCCTCCGCCGACGCGCGCTACCACAACTACGCGGAGATGAACGCGGAGATCGGCCAGCGGCTCCAGCAGTACCCGAACATCATGAGCCGCCGCGTCATCGGCAAGTCGTACCAGGGCCGCGACATCGTCGCCATCAAGATCAGCGACAACGTGGCCACGGACGAGAACGAGCCGGAGATCCTCTTCACCCACCACCAGCACGCCCGCGAGCACCTCACCGTCGAGATGGCGCTGTACCTCATGCGCGAGTTCGGCGCGGGCTACGGCTCCGACTCCCGGATCACCAGCGCCGTCAACAACCGCGAGATCTGGATCGTGCCGGACCTCAACCCCGACGGCGGCGAGTACGACATCGCCTCCGGCTCCTACCGGAGCTGGCGCAAGAACCGGCAGCCCAACTCCGGCTCCTCGTACATCGGCACGGACATGAACCGCAACTGGAACTACAAGTGGGGCTGCTGCGGCGGCTCCTCCGGCTCCCCCGGCTCCGACACCTACCGCGGCACCGCCGCCGAGTCCGCCCCCGAGGTCAAGGTCGTCGCCGACTTCGTCCGCTCCCGCGTCGTGGGCGGCAAGCAGCAGATCAAGGCGGGCATCGACTTCCACACGTACAGCGAACTGGTGCTGTGGCCCTACGGCTACACCTACAACGACACGGCCCCCGGCCTGACCCAGGACGACCGCGACGCCTTCGCGACCGTCGGCCGCAAGATGGCCGCGAGCAACGGCTACACCCCCGAGCAGTCCAGCGACCTGTACATCACGGACGGGTCCATCGACGACTACCTGTGGGGCGCGCACAAGATCTTCGGCTACACCTTCGAGATGTACCCGCGTTCCGCCTCCGGCGGCGGCTTCTACCCGCCCGACGAGGTCATCGAGCGTGAGACCAGCCGCAACCGCGACGCGGTGCTGCAACTCATCGAGAACGCCGACTGCATGTACCGCTCGATCGGCAAGGAGCAGCAGTACTGCTCCAACTGATGCCGTAACACGCGTGAAGGGGCGCCCGGCCGACGGCGGAAGGCCGGGCGCCCCCCGCCCCGGCCGCCGCCGCCCGGCCACCGGTCGACGAGCTGACACCCCGGGACCCCGCACGCCCGGGACCCCGCACGCCCATGCCCGCACGCCCCGGGACCCGCGCGCCCGGGGGCCCGCTGCCCGGCCTCAGACCGCCAGGCTCAGCGCCGCCGCGACCGCGAAACCGGCGACCGACAGGACCGACTCCAGGACCGTCCAGGACTTGAGGGTGTCGCGCTCGGAGATGCCGAAGTACTTGGCGACGATCCAGAAGCCGCCGTCGTTGACGTGCGAGGCGAAGATGGAGCCGGCCGAGATCGCCATGATGACCAGCGCCAGGAACGCCTGTGAGTGGCCGCCGTTGTCCACCAGGGGCAGCACGATGCCGGCCGTCGTGACGATGGCGACCGTCGCCGAGCCCTGGGCGACGCGCAGGACCAGGGAGATGAGGTAGGCGAGGACGACGACGGGCAGACCGATGCCGTTGAAGGTGTCGGAGAGCGCCTGGGCGACGCCGCTGCCTTTGAGTACGGCTCCGAAGACGCCGCCGGCGCCGACGACGAGGAGGATGTTGCCGACCGGCTTGAGGGACTGGGTGGACACCGACTCCAGCGACGCGCGGGACCAGCCGCGCCGGACGCCCAGCAGGTAGTACGCCATGACGAGGGCGATCGTCAGCGCGACGAAGGGGTTGCCGAAGAACTCCACGACCGAGCGGAGGGTCGAGGGCTCCAGGGCGACGGAGGAGAACGTCGCGGCGAGGATGAGGACGAGGGGCGTGCCGATGATGGTGAGGACGGTGGACAGGGCGACCGGGGCCTCCGGGGCGCCCTTCCGGTCCGCCGCGACCGCCGCCTTCGCGTCCTCGGCGGCCTCCACCATGTCCTCCGGTACGGGGACGAAGAGGCGCTTGCCGATCCACGCGGCGTAGGCCCAGGCGGCGAGGACCGCCGGGACGCCGACGACGACGCCCATGAGGATGACCCAGCCGAGCGAGACGTGCAGCAGTCCGGCGGCGGCCACCGGGCCGGGGTGCGGGGGCAGGAAGGCGTGGGTCATGGACAGGCCGGCGAGCAGCGGCATCGCGTAGAGGAGGATCGAGCGGCCGGAGCGCTTGGCGGCCGCGTAGACGATCGGCGCGAGGACGAAGATGCCGACGTCGAAGAAGACGGGGATGCCGAAGATCAGGCCGGTCAGGCCCATGGCGAGCGGGGCGCGCCGCTCGCCGAAAAGCCCGAGGAGGCGGGAGGACAGCACCTCGGCGCCGCCGGACACCTCGAGGATCGCGCCGAGCATGGTGCCGAGGCCGATGATGATGGCGACGTGGCCGAGGATGCCGCCCATGCCGGTCTCGATGACGGAGGTGGCGGCCGACTTCTGGACGGTGCCGAAGAGTTCGGTGACGGACAGCCCGGCGGCGAGGCCGACGGCTATGGAGACGGCGAGCAGCGCGACGAACGGCTGGAGCCGGACCTTGATGATGAGGAGGAGCAGGAGGGCGATTCCGAGGGCGGCGACGGTGAGGAGACCGGCGGTGCCGTCGATGAGGAGGAGCAGTCCTCCGCTGTGCACGGGCATGGGATCTCATTTCGGGCAGGGCGGATCGCGGCACGGCGCACCGGGGGTGAACGCCGTGCCGTCGTGCGGCTCGTGAAGGGGGATCAGTCCAGGACCGCCAGGGCGTCGATCTCGATGAGCAGGCCGGCGGGGAGGCCGACGTAGACCGTGGTGCGGGCGGCGGGGGGCACGGTCAGGTGGGCGAAGTACTCGTTGTAGATCTCGTTCATCTCGGCGAAGTGCGCCGTGTCCGTGAGGTAGACGCGCATCATCATCACGTCGTCCCAGCTCGCGCCGCCCTCCTTGAGGACGGCCTCGACGTTGGCGAGCGTCTGGAGGGTCTGCTCGCGGAGGGTCGGCCCGGCGGGGGTCGGCGCCTGGCCCTCGACGGCGGGGAGGAAGCCGACCTGGCCGGCGACCTGGAGGATGTTGCCCTTGCGGACGCCGTGGGAGAACGTGGCGGGCGGGGCGGTGTGGGTGGCGGGGGTGATCGCGGTCTTCTCGGTCATGCGGTCGCTTCCTTGGGTGGGGTGGTTCCTGAGTACTCGCCGCTGATGGCGTCGGCGGTGCGGCGTACCAGCGGGAGCAGGGCGAGGAGTTCGTCGGCGGTGACGACCACGTTGGGCGCGGACACCGACATGGCGGCGACGACCCGGCCGTCCGCGCCGCGGATGGGGGCCGCGACGCAGTTGATGGACTCCTCGTGGCCGCCGAGGTCGGTGGCCCAGCCCTGTTCGCGTACGGCCGCCAGCTCCTGGAGGAAGGCGGCGGCGTTCGGGATCGAACGGGCCGTGTACATGGGGTAGTCGAGCTTCGCGGCGAGCGCGCGCCGCTCGGGCTCGGGCAGGTCGGCGAGGAGCAGCTTCGCCACGGCGGCGACGGTGATCGCGACGGGCTTGCCGATGCGCGAGTACATCCGGACCGGGTAGCGGCTGTCGACCTTGTCGATGTAGAGCACCTCGCCCTCCTCGTACACGGCGAGGTGCACGGTGTGCCCGGTCTCCTCGCCCAGCCGTACGAGGTGGGGGTGGGCGATCTCGCGGATGTCGAGGTTCTCGACGGCTTCCTGCGCGAGGGCGAACAGACGGGCGCCGAGGCGGTAGCGCTGGTCCTCCTGGCGGTAGACCAGGCCGTGTTCGTGGAGGGTGCGCAGCAGCCGCAGCGCGGTGGATTTGTGTACGCCGAGGGCGTCGGCGACCTGTCCGAGGTCGGCGGGGCCTCGCGCGAGCAGCGGCAGGATGCTGAGCGCGCGGTCGACGGTCTGGCTCATGGCGTACGTACCTCCTGGTCTTCCCCGGTCCGCGTCCAGCCGGGGCCGAGGTGCAGTCTCCCCCAGGCGGTGTCGTCCAGGTCGGCGAGGCGGTCGGCGTGTGCGGTGGCGGGCGGGGCGCCGAGGTCACCTGGGACGGTGAGCGCGGCGGCGGCCATGAGGTGCCCGTGCCGGAGGCGCCGCGTGAGCGTGAGCCCCCGGAGGGTGCCGGACAGGAACCCGGCGGCGAACGCGTCCCCGGCGCCGACGGGGGCGACGACGTCCACGCGGGGCGCGGGCACGAAGACGACGGCGTCGCCCTCGGGGGGCGGCGCCCCCGGCCCCTCGCGGCTGTACGCCGTCGCGCCGCGCCCGCCGTGCTTGACGACCACCACCGCCGGCTCCGGGAGCGCCTCCCGGATGGCAGCCGCGCCCCGCAGTCCCCACGCCGCCTCCGCCTCGTCCTCGCCGACGAACACGAGGTCGGCGTTCCGGGCGAGGCCGAGCAGGACGGCGGGGTCGGCGTCGCGCCACAGGTTCGGCCGGTGGTTGACGTCGAAGGAGACCAGGGGGCGGCCGGGGCGGCGGGCGGTGAGCGCGTGCGTCAGGGCGAGGCAGCCGTCCGAGAGCGCGGCGGTGATGCCCGACAGGTGCAGGACGCGGCCGGTGGCGACGTCCTCGTAGGGGACCGTCTCCGGGGACATCGCGGAGGCGGCGGACCCGGCGCGGTAGTAGACGACCTCGTGGGCGTCGGTGCCCCGGTCGGTGGCCGTGCGGAAGTAGACGCCCGTCGGGCGGTCGGGGTCGCGGCGGACGGCGGCGGTGTCGACCCCGTACGCGGCGACGGCCGCCACCAGGTGGTCGCCGAAGCCGTCGGCGCCGACGCGGCTGACCCACCTCGTCCGGTGGCCCGCCGCCGCGAGCGCGCAGGCGACGTTGGACTCGGCGCCCCCGATGGCGCGGGTGAAGGACGGCACGTCGGCGAGGCGGCCGGGGCGGGAGGGCAGGAATGTGACCATGGACTCGCCGAGGCAGACGACGTCGAGTGCGGTCACGCTGGGGGCTCCTCACGGGGTCCGCCGGATCCATTGACCCGGCGTTGCGCCGGATGTTAGACACCACTGAGCGATATACGCAATGACCGTTGCAGAGAATGCAACAGATGGGGAGGGGGCGCCATGGCCGCCGCACACCTCAGGGCCGAGCACCTCACGCGGGAGCGCGTCGACCACCGTTTCAAGGGCCTCCCCATCGACGCCGAAGGGCTGACGGTCGGCGAGCTGGCCGCCCAGCGCCGCGACCTGTTCACCGGCGGCTTCACCACCCCGGTCCTCGCCCTCTCCGCCGAGGCCCTGGAGCACAACCTCGCGCTGCTGGAGACGTACGCCGAGCGGCACGGCCTCGCCTTCGCCCCGCACGGCAAGACCTCCATGGCGCCGCAGCTCTTCGACCGGCAGATCGAGTACGGCGCGTGGGGCATCACGGCGGCCGTGCCGCACCAGGCGCGCGTCTACCGGACCTTCGGCATCCGGCGGATCTTCCTCGCCAACGAGCTGGTCGACCCCGCCGCGCTGCGCTGGCTCGCCGACGAGCTCGCCGCCGACCCGGACTTCCACTTCATCTGTTACGTCGACTCCGTACGCGGCGTGGAGCTGATGGACCAGGCCCTTTCCGGCAGGGCGCCGCGCCCGGTCGACGTCGTCGTCGAGCTGGGCGCGGGCGACGGCGCGCGCACCGGGGCGCGTACGGAGGCGGACTGCGCCGCCGTGGCGGACGCCGTCGCCGCGACGAGCACGCTGCGCCTGGTGGGCGTGGCCGGGTACGAGGGCGAGGTGCCGGCGGCGACCACCGACAACGTACGGGCCTGGCTGCACCGGCTCACGGCCATCGCCGTCGAGTTCGACAAGGCGGGCCGGTTCGCGGACGACCTGGACGAGATCGTGGTCAGCGCGGGCGGCAGCGCCTGGTTCGACACGGTCGCCGAGGTGTTCGCCGAACTGCCGCCGCTGTCCCGGCCGGTGCTGAAGCTGCTGCGCTCCGGCGCGTACGTGTCCCACGACGACGGCCAGTACCGCAACCTCACCCCCTTCAACCGGGTCCCGGAGGAGGGTGCCCTCCAGCCCGCGTTCCGGCTGTGGGCCCAGGTGGTGTCCCGCCCGACGGCGGAACAGGCCTTCGTCAACGCGGGCAAGCGGGACGCCGCGTACGACCTCCACCTCCCCGAGGCGCAGGTTGTCCGTTCCGCCCGTGACGGGTCGGTCCGCCCGGCGGACGGGATCACCGTGACCCGCCTCTCCGACCAGCACGCCTGGCTGGAGACGACCGCCGAGGCCGAGCTGGAGGTGGGCGACTGGGTCGGCATGGGCCTGTCGCACCCGTGCACCTCGTTCGACAAGTGGCAGCTCATTCCGCTGGTCGAGGCGGACGGCACGGTCGTCGACTTCATCCGTACCTTCTTCTAGGGGCGGCCGGCATGGACCTCGTCATACGGGACGTACGCGTCGTCGACGGCACCGGCGGCCCCTCGTACCGCGCCGACGTCGGTGTCACCGGCGGCCGCGTCGCCGCGATCCGCCGGGAGGGCGAGCGCCCGCTGACCGGCGCGCGGCTCCTGGACGCGCACGGGCTGGCCCTGTCCCCCGGGTTCATCGACATGCACGCCCACAGCGACCTCGCGCTGCTCCGCGACCCGGACCACAGCGCCAAGGCCGCGCAGGGCGTCACGCTCGAAGTGCTGGGGCAGGACGGCCTGTCGTACGCGCCGGTCGACGACCGCACCCTCGACGAGGTCCGCCGGGCCATCACCGGCTGGAACGGAGGTGCGCCCGGGGACACGACCATCGAGTTCGACTGGCGGACGGTCGGCGAGTACCTGGACCGGCTGGACCGCCAGGGCATCGCCGTCAACGCGGCCTACCTCGTCCCCCAGGGGACGGTCCGGGCGTACGCCATGGGCTGGGACGACCGCCCGCCGACCGACGCCGAACTCACCCGTATGAAACGGCTCGTCGCCGAGGGCCTGGAGCAGGGCGCGGTCGGCATGTCGTCCGGCCTCACCTACACGCCCGGCATGTACGCGCGTGTCGCCGAACTGACCGAGCTGTGCCGGGTCGTGGCGGCGTACGACGGCTACTACTGCCCGCACCACCGCAGTTACGGCGCGGGCGCCCTCCAGGCGTACGAGGAGATGGTCACCCTCACCCGGGAGGCCGGCTGCGCGCTGCACCTGGCCCACGCCACCATGAACTTCGGCGTCAACAAGGGCAGGGCGCCCGAGCTGCTGGCGCTGCTCGACGAGGCGCTGGCGGACGGCGCCGACATCTCGCTCGACACCTATCCCTACACGCCCGGCTGCACGACGCTCGTCGCCCTGCTGCCGAGCTGGGCGAGCGAGGGCGGCCCGGAAGCGGTCCTGGCCCGGCTGCGGGACGGCGCCACGGCCGAGCGGATCCGCCACCACCTCGAAGTCACCGGCTCGGACGGCTGCCACGGCGTACCCGTCGAGTGGGACACCATCGAGATCTCGGGCGTTTCCGCGCCGGGACTGGCGCACCACGTCGGGCGCCGCCTGGACGGCTGGACCACCGCCCGGCGGCTGCTGATCGAGGACGGCCTCGGCACGACGATCATCCAGCACGTCGGTCACGAGGAGAACGTCCGCGCGATCATGCGCCACCGCGTCCACACCGGCGGCTCCGACGGCATCCTCCAGGGCACCAAGCCCCACCCGCGCGCCTACGGCACCTTCCCGCACTACCTCGGGCGGTACGCGCGTGAACTGGGCGTCCTGTCCCTGGAGGAGACCGTCGCCCACCTCACCTCCCGCCCCGCCGCCCGCCTCCGCCTCGCCGACCGGGGCCTGGTCCGCGAGGGCTACCGCGCCGACCTGGTCCTCTTCGACCCGGCCACGGTCGCCGCCGGCTCCACCTTCGACGCCCCCCGCACCCTCCCGGCCGGCATCCCGCACGTCCTGATCGACGGCCGCTTCGTCATCGAGGACGGACGGCGCACGGACGTCCTGGCGGGCCGGGCGATCCGGCGCACTTGTTAGGTACGGGCCGTGCCCGGCTCCGCCGCGCGCGAGCCGGGCACCCGGCCGTCGGGTCCCGGGGCGGTGGCCGCCTCCCGGCGTACCAGCACCGTGCCCGCGGCGCACGCGGCGGCCGCGAGGGCGAAGCCGTACGCCGGGGTACTGCCCGAGGGGGCCGTTTCGTAGGCGAGGGCGGTGGACAGGACCAGGACGACGCGGGCGGCGCGGCCGTGCGGGGCGGTGGCGGCGATCACGGTGGCGCCCCACAGCAGGTACCAGGGCTGGACCATCGGGGAGAGGGCGACCAGGCCGAGGAGGGCCAGGCCGAGGGCGTGGACCGGGTCGAGGCGGCCGCGTGCGGAGCGCCGGGCCAGGTGGGCGATGAGCACGAGCGCCGCGGCGAGACCCAGGCGCTGGACGGTGACCTTGACCGGGTCCGGGTCGGTGCCGAGCAGCAGGCGCAGCAGCTCGCCCAGGGCGAGGCCCAGGTCGCTGGTGGCCGACAGCGCGGTGTGGATCGTCCCGGCGACGCTCTGGGTCCGCAGCCAGCCGAAGCCGGTTCCGGCGGCCAGGGTGGTGGCCACGGCCACCGCCCCGGCGACCGCCCCCGGTGCGAGCAGCCCCTTCGCCACGCGCCGTACGAGCGGGCCGGTCGCCGCCCTGCCGACGATCACGCCGATGAACAGCAGCGCCACCGCCGCCGGGGACTTGACCATCACCGCGAGCCCGACGACCGCGCTGCCCGCGATCCACCGGCCGCCCCGGGCGAGGACCACGCCCGTCAGCATGAGGGCGATCATCAGCCCGTCGTTGTGCATGCCGCCCACGACGTGCACGAGGAGGAGCGGGTTGAGCGCGCCGAGCCACAGAGCACCGCTCTCGTCACCGGCGAAGGACCGCCCGAGCCGGCGCAGCGCCCAGACGATCAGGACCAGCGCCGCCACCGCGATCAGCCGCATGCCGAGTACCGCGGGCACGATCGTCCCACCCGTCACCCAGGTCACCGCCTGCGCCAGCACCAGGAAGACCGGCCCGTACGGGGCGGGCGTGTCCGTCCAGTTGCCGCCGACGCTCGCGGCCGCGTCCCCGCCGAGGCCCGCCGGGTCGAGTACGGAGGGCCCGGCGCCGTAGACGTCGTGGCCCTCCAGGACCATCGCGCCCTGGGCTACGTAGCTGTAGACGTCGGCGCTGTGCAGGGGCGGGGCGAGGAGCAGCGGGGCCGTCCACCAGCCGAGCGCGGTCAGCGTCTCGCGCACGGACGCCCCGGCCCGTCCGTACCCCCACCAGGCGACGACCAGGGCGGTCAGCCCGGCGTACGCGAGGACGGCGGCGGCCACCGTGGCCGCCGGCCCGTGGGGGACCCAGATCCCCCACGGATCGTGGGCCGGCAGCGCACCGGCGGCCCAGCCGCCGGCGGCCACCGCGGCCGACCCGGCCGCACCCAGCCGGCGGTACCCGGCAGCGCTCATTGCCCACATGACCAGCCAACCTATCGGGCGGGCCGGGCGAGTCGCGCTACGGCCGGCTACGGCTTGGGCAGGGCGCAGCCCGGGCGGCCGAGGTCGATCTTGTTGCCGGTTCCGACGCAGGCGACGATGGTGTACGTCTGCTGGCCGTAGTTGATCCCGTGGCGGACGGTCACGGTGCCGTTCTCGTCGACCTCGCAAGGGTTGTTCATGGTGCAGCGCCCGCCGTCCTCGTTGCCGGTGTTGTTGACGCCGACGACCTTGCCGGTGGCGTTGTCGATGACGGGCGAGCCGGAGGTGCCGCCGATGGTGTCGCAGGCGGCGGTGTAGCGGATGGAGTCCTTCATCGTCCAGCCGGCTTCCTTCAGGCGGTACGCGAAGCCGTCGATCGAGCAGCTATAGATCCGCTTCCAGTAGCCGGAGACCACCTTGATGGCGGTGCCCTGGGCGGGGCGGGTGGCGTTCAGCTCCAGGGCCTTGATGCCGTACCGGCTCTCTATCTGGGCATACGTGCTGGTCAGCTCGTACAGGGAGACGTCGGTGTCGGTCATGGTCGCGTACGCGATCTTGGAGGCGCGGAGGGTGGAGACCTTGGTGCCGGCGGAGTTGAGCAGACTGAAGCCGCGGGTGGACGGCTTGTCGACGACGACCGTGCCGGGGCCGGGCATGCCACTCTCCAGGCAGTGGCCGTTCGACAGGACGAGCGCGGGGTCGGTCGGCTGGGAGCCGGGTACGCGGACGACGGAACCGGAGCAGTTGCTGAGCGCGACAGTGCCGGCGAAGTTGACGGCCTTGGCGGTGATCCCGGCGGTGGCCCTGGCGGCGGGGGCGGTGGTCTTGGCGGTGGGCGCGGTCTTGTGGGGGGCGGGAGTGGGTGCCGGGGCTGCCGTGGCGGTGGTGGCGCCCGCTCCGAGGAGCGTGAACGCGAGCAGCGCGCCGGCGAGAGGCTTTCGCATGTGGGGGGTCCCCTCTGGGCGATGACTTTTGTCATGCGCATTGTGAGGGGCCCTGCCCGGCCGGGAGGAGAGCGTTTTCGGCCGCGCGCGCCCGGCGGGCCCGGGCGCCTGCCGTCAGTCGTCAGTCGTCCGACAGCACCTGCGCGAAGCCCGTGTTCACCGCCATGAGGCCGCCGTCCACGCGGAGGGTCGTGCCCGTGACCCAGGAGGCGTCCGGGGAGGCCAGGAAGGCCACCGCCGCCGCGATGTCCGCCGGCTCACCCACTCGGCCCAGCGGGTAGACCCGGGCGGCCAGGGCCTCCAGCTCGCCCTCCCGGCCCTCCCAGCCACGGGTGCGGATCGTGCCGGGGTTGACCTGGTTGACGCGGACCCCGCGCCGGGCGGCGTCGGCCGCCAGCGTGCGGGTGAGCGAGGTGAGCCCGGCCTTGGCGGCGCTGTACGCGTGGCCGCCGAAGGCCTGCTCGGCGTTGACCGACCCGATGTTCACGATCGCGCCCCGCCCCGACGCCGCCAGGTGCGGCAGCGCGGCCCGGGAGCAGCGCAGCGCGCCGACCAGCGTGACGTCCAGGGACCGCTGCCAGGTCGCGTCGCTCTCGTCCTCGAACCGCGGGGCGTCCGGGGTGCGCGCGAAGGCGTTGTTGACGAGCACGTCCAGGCGGCCGAAGGTCGCCACGGCGTACGCCACCGCCGCCCCGACCGCCGCCGGGTCGCTCACGTCGCACCCGTACGCCGCCGCCTCCGGGATCGTGCCGGCCACCTCGCGCGCGAGGTCCTCGTCGATGTCGGCGACCAGCACCCGGGCGCCCTCGTCCGCGAGCCGCCGCGCGGTGGCCTCCCCGATGCCGCGTGCCGCGCCGGTGATCAGTACGCCGTACCCGTCGAAACGTCCCAGAGCGCCCATCCGGCGATGATCCCGTGCGCGTGCGGGGCGATCAAGGGCGCCCCGCACCGCCCGGCCGCCGCCGCTCACGGGGCGAAGTGGCACAAAACACGAGGCGCCCCATCCGTCGCCGCCGTAAGCTCGCGACATGCAGGTGATCCAGTCCACGAAGCTCGCCAACGTCTGTTACGAAATCCGGGGCCCGGTGCTCGAGGAGGCGATGCGGCTGGAGGCTGCGGGTCACCGGATCCTCAAGCTCAACACCGGCAACCCCGCCGCCTTCGGCTTCGAGTGCCCGCCCGCGATCCTGGAGGACATGCTCCGCAACCTCGGCGAGTCGCACGGCTACGGCGACGCCAAGGGGCTGCTGTCGGCCCGCCGCGCGGTGATGAGCCACTACGAGACCAAGGGCATCCCGCTCTCGGTCGAGGACATCTACCTCGGCAACGGCGTCTCGGAGCTGATCCAGATGTCGATGCAGGCGCTGCTCGACGACGGCGACGAGGTGCTCGTACCGGCGCCCGACTATCCACTGTGGACGGCGTCCGTGTCACTCGCGGGCGGTACGGCGGTGCACTACCGCTGCGACGAGCAGGCCGACTGGATGCCGGACCTCGCCGACATCGAGCGCAAGATCACCGACCGGACCAAGGCCCTCGTCATCATCAACCCGAACAATCCGACGGGTGCGGTGTACGACGACGAGATGCTGCGCGGGCTGACCGAGATCGCCCGCCGCCACAACCTGGTGGTCTGCTCCGACGAGATCTACGACAAGATCCTCTACGACGGTGTCACGCACACCCCGACCGCCGCGATCGCGCCCGACCTGCTGGTCCTGACCTTCAACGGCATGTCGAAGAACTACCGGGTGGCCGGTTACCGCAGCGGGTGGCTGGCGGTGTGCGGGCCGAAGGCGCACGCCTCCTCGTACATCGAGGGACTGACGATCCTCGCCAACATGCGGCTGTGCGCCAACATGCCGGCGCAGCACGCGATCGCCGCCGCGCTCCAGGGGCGGCAGTCGATCGAGGCGCTGGTGCGGCCGGGTGGGCGGCTGCTGGAGCAGCGGGACGTGGCGTACGAGCTGCTGGTGCAGATCCCGGGCGTGACGTGCGTGAAGCCGAAGGGCGCGCTGTACCTGTTCCCGAGGCTCGACCCGGACGTCTACAAGATCAAGGACGACCGGCAGATGGTCCTGGACCTGCTGCGGGCCGAGAAGATCATGGTGGTGCACGGGACGGGCTTCAACTGGCACGAGCCGGACCATTTCCGGATCGTCACCCTGCCGAACGCCACGGACCTGGCGGACGCGGTGACGCGGATCGGGAACTTCCTGGACGGGTACAGCCAGCACTGACGGTCACACCCGGATACACATGGAGTCAACTCAACTTTAGACAGAATCCAAGGTAGGATGGTCTCCTGTCGAAGAGCAGGAGGCCGTCCACCATGTACGAACCGATCCGCACCAAGTCGGTCCAC
Organism: Streptomyces sp. NPDC031064; assembly: GCF_055570965.1. NCBI lineage: Bacteria > Bacillati > Actinomycetota > Actinomycetes > Kitasatosporales > Streptomycetaceae > Streptomyces > Streptomyces sp. NPDC031064. The sequence continues at coordinate 90,662 of NZ_JBVIGF010000002.1, read as the reverse complement.
CGGATGGCCGACGACGCCCAGGACCGCATTCCGCACCGCTCCCGCGAGGAGGAGCTGGACATCCAGCTCGCCGGGCACCTCGCCGCCCTGCTCGCCGTGACCGACGAGCTCGGCGACGACGCGGCGGCGGAGCGCATCGCCCAGCAGGTCGCCCGGCTGCGCGGCGCCCCGCCCGCCCGCCACGCGGGCCTCACCGGCGCCGACCCGGCGGCCCTGCACGGCCGCGCCCACGCCCTCGCCGGCCGCGCCCTGGTCGTCGCCGCCTCCCGTGCCGACACGGCTGCCGCGATCCTCGCCGCCGAGCGCATGGACGCGCACACCGCCGCGCTGAACGACCTCAGCGGCGACCGCCGCCCGGTCAGCGCCCTCTGAACGGCCCCGGTCCGCGCCCGGGGAGGGCGCGGACCGGGTTGCCACCCCCTTACGACCTCACGACTCCGGCCTCGGACGCCGTTCGGCCCCCGAAGCCTGAGGGGGCTTCGGGGGCCGATGTGATCGTGGCGGACCGTCGTGACCCCACTGGTCAGGGCGGTTGTCGGGGCAGCCCGCCACGAGTCATGAGGGGCGCTGGCTCGGCTCGGCCGGGCTCGGCCGGGCTCAGCCCAGGCGCTCCACCAGCGCGTGGTACTCGTCCCACAGCTCCTTCGGCGTGTGGTCGCCGAAGGTGTTGAGGTGCTCGGGCACCAGGGCGGCCTCCTCGCGCCAGACCTCGGTGTCGACCTTCAGCAGGAAGTCGAGGTCCTCCTCCGGCAGTTCGAGCCCTTCGGTGTCCAGGGCCTCGCGCGTCGGCAGGATGCCGATCGGGGTCTCGACGCCCTCGGCCTTGCCGTCCAGGCGCTCGACGATCCACTTCAGGACGCGGCTGTTCTCGCCGAAGCCGGGCCAGACGAACTTGCCGGCGTCGTTCTTGCGGAACCAGTTGACGTAGTAGATCTTCGGCAGTCGGGCCTGGTCCGCGTTCTTGCCGACCTTGATCCAGTGCGCCATGTAGTCGCCCATGTTGTAGCCGCAGAACGGCAGCATGGCGAACGGGTCGCGGCGCAGCTCGCCGACCTTGCCCTCGGCGGCGGCGGTCTTCTCGCTGGCGACGTTGGCGCCGAGGAAGACGCCGTGCTGCCAGTCGAAGGACTCGGTGACCAGCGGGACGGCGGTGGCGCGGCGGCCGCCGAAGAGGATCGCCGAGATCGGCACGCCCTTGGGGTCCTCCCACTCGGGCGCGATGATCGGGCACTGCGAGGCGGGCACGGTGAAGCGGGCGTTGGGGTGGGCGGCCGGGGTCTCGGAGTCCGGCGTCCAGTCGTTGCCCTTCCAGTCCGTGAGGTGCTTCGGCGCCTCCTCGGTCATGCCCTCCCACCACACGTCGTTGTCGTCGGTGAGCGCGACGTTGGTGAAGACGGCGTTGCCCCACAGGGTCTTCATGGCGTTGGCGTTGGTGTGCTCGCCGGTGCCGGGCGCGACGCCGAAGAAACCGGCCTCGGGGTTGATCGCGTACAGCCGGCCGTCCTCGCCGAACCGCATCCACGCGATGTCGTCGCCGATCGTCTCGACGGTCCAGCCGGAGATCCTGGGCTCCAGCATCGCGAGGTTGGTCTTCCCACAGGCGGAGGGGAAGGCGGCGGCGACGTACTTCGACTCGCCCTGCGGCGGAGTGAGCTTGAGGATCAGCATGTGCTCGGCCAGCCAGCCCTCGTCGCGCGCCATGACGGACGCGATGCGCAGGGCGTAGCACTTCTTGCCGAGGAGGGCGTTGCCGCCGTAGCCGGAGCCGTAGGACCAGATCTCACGGGACTCGGGGAAGTGCGAGATGTACTTGGTGGAGTTGCAGGGCCACGGCACGTCCTCCTGGCCCTCCTCCAGCGGGGCGCCGAGGGTGTGGACGGCCTTGACGAAGAAGCCGTCCTCGCCGAGCTCGTCCAGGACGGCCTGGCCCATGCGGGTCATGGTGCGCATGGAGACGGCGACGTACGCGGAGTCGGTGACCTCGACGCCGATGGCGGAGAGCGGCGAGCCGAGCGGGCCCATGCAGAAGGGCACGACGTACATCGTGCGGCCCTTCATGGAGCCGCGGAAGATCCCCTTCTCACCGGCGAAGATCTCCTTCATCTCCGCCGGGGCCTTCCAGTGGTTGGTCGGCCCCGCGTCCTCCTCCTTCTCGGAGCAGATGAAGGTGCGGTCCTCCACGCGTGCCACATCGGTCGGGTCGGACGCGGCGTAGTACGAGTTCGGACGCTTGATCGGGTCGAGCTTGCGGAACGTGCCCTTGGCGACGAGCTCCTCGCACAGGCGCTCGTACTCCGCCTCTGAACCGTCACACCAGACGACGTTGTCCGGCTGCGTGATTGCTGCGATCTCGTCGACCCAGGAGACCAGCTCCTGGTGATTGGTGGGGACGGTGGTGGGAGCCGCATTACCGCGCGCCACGATTGCTCCTTGTTGAGGGGTTTTGGGTTGTCTGCCCCGTGGGGGCTGCGACCCGGATGCTTCACTGCATGGATCATTGGCGCTCATCCGGTGCCGACCGCACTCATCTGATCATCCGTGCCCTATGCGCATATGTCCAGAGGGCCTCTCACGTGAGCATTGCCACTCCTGCCCGGTACCTACGGGGCCGTCGGTAGCATTCCCGGCATGACTGCAGCCGTGTCCGAAGTGACCGAGATAGACCCTCCGCCGGTGAAGCCGAGGCTGCGCGGCTGGCTGCACGCGGGCATGTTCCCGGCCGCCCTCGTCGCGGGCATCGTCCTCACGGCGCTCGCCGACTCGACACGCGGCCGGATCGCCTGCGGCGTCTACGCCGTCACCGCCTGCCTGCTCTTCGGCGTGAGCGCCCTCTACCACCGGGGCGACTGGGGCCCGCGCGCCACCGCCGTGCTGCGCCGGCTGGACCACGCCAATATCTTCCTGATCATCGCGGGCACCTATACCCCGCTGACGCTGCTCCTGCTCCCCCACTCCACCGGGCGGGTGCTCTTGTGGGCGGTATGGGCGGCCGCGGTGGCGGGGATCGCGTTCAGAGTGTTCTGGGTCGGCGCGCCGCGCTGGCTGTACACGCCCTGCTACATCGCGATGGGCTGGGCGGCGGTCTTCTTCCTCCCCGACTTCCTGCGCACCGGCGGCATCGCGGTGCTGGTCCTGGTGGTCGTCGGCGGGGTGCTCTACAGCCTGGGCGGCATGGTCTACGGGCTGAAGCGCCCGAACCCCTCGCCTCGGTGGTTCGGCTTCCACGAGGTCTTCCACTCCCTCACGCTCGCGGCGTTCGTCGTCCACTACGTCGGTATCTCGCTGGTGGCCTACCAGCACGCCTGACCCACCGGCCCCGTACGGAAACGGCCGTGGCGTCTTTGCGCCACGGCCGTTCGCATGCCCTCGCGGGCGCCCGTCAGGGCGTGGTCGGGCACAGGGCGATGGCCGACAATGAGCCACATGGCCGCCGAATTCCTCGACTCGCTCGATCAGCTCACCGCCACGCACCCGCCCCTGGGGCTGCGCGAGCGCAAGAAGCTCAAGACCCGGATCGCGATCCGCCGGGCCACCTACCGGCTGATCGCCGAGCAGGGGTACGAGGCGACCACCGTCGAGCAGATCGCCGAGGCGGCCGAGGTGTCGCCGAGCACCGTGTTCCGGTACTTCCCCACCAAGGAGGACATCGTCCTCACCGACGAGTACGACCCGGTCATCGAGAAGGCGCTGGGTGAGCGGCCCGCCGGCGAGGACCCGCTGGAATCCCTCCGTGTCGTGATGACCCGGGCCACCGCGGCCCTCCTGGAGCACGAGCCGGAGGAGATGCGCGAGCGGGCCCGGCTGATGGTGGAGGTCCCGGCCATACGCGCCCGGATGACCGAGACGATGGCCGAGACCTCCCAGGTGCTGGCGCGGCTGCTGGCCGACCGCACCGGCCGGGCGGCGGACGACCTGGAGGTGCGGGTCTTCACCGCCGCCGTGATGAGCGCGCTGTGCGAGGCGATGGCCTACTGGGCCGAGCGCGACCAGCGGGACGACCTGGTCGCGCTCGTGCACCGCACCCTGGACACGCTCAGGGGCGGGCTTTCCCTGTAGGCGAGGGCCTCCGGACGTCCCCCTTCCCGCACGCCACGCCGTCCCGGTCCGGGTCCAGCCGCAGTGGGTCGTCCTTGCCGTTGACCTTCGGGCGGCCGTAGTCGTGGACCGCCAGCCAGTCGCAGCGGGCCTTCGTCGTCGCCTTCACCGACGCCGGGAACACCGTCGGTACGCACACCCCCGCCGAGCCGTAGTGCCGGTCGCAGCCGGCGATCCGGGGGCTGACCGGGACGGAGTCCCGCTTCTTCAGCGCCTTCCTCGGCGCCGCGGCGAGGTCGCCGGCGAAGTCGTGGACGTGCGCCGACCGCTGCGCCCCGGCCGCCGTCGCCGCCGGTCCGCCCAGGTGCACCCATCGGGCGATGGACGGGACGCCGCCCGCGTCGACCGCGAAGAGCATGTACCAGCCGGGCGGGGCGAGGTTGGGGTTGCCGGTGACGTTCAGGTCGACCGTACGGTCGTCGATGACGGTGAGCGGCAGGTCGACGAACCTCTGGTTGGGGTCGGAGGAGTGGGTGACGGCGGCCGGGCGGATCAGCTCCGCCTTGGCGATCGGCCGGTCGACCGTGATCCGTTGCGTATCGCCGTAGTTCCAGCGGCTGTCGGTCACGGACGTGATCCGCGGGCGGGCGCCCTTGAACAGGTACGGCGGCGTGTAGACCGACACGTCGTGGTTGTACGAGCCGTTGCCCGGGTTGTCGCCGACCGCCATCACCCGGCCGTCGGGCAGCAGGAACGCCGACGAGTGGTAGCCGCGCGGCACCGGGTCGGCGGCCATGCCCGCCTGGTAGGTGTCGGTGGCCGGGTCGAAGATCGACGCCTCGAAGACCGGGTCGGCCCGGTCGTGCAGCGCGCCTCCGGTCTCCAGCACCTTGCCGTCCGGCAGCAGCACCGCCGACACGTACATCTTGCCCTCGTCGCCGGTCTGCGGGCGCTTGCCCTGGCCCTGGTCGACCAGGCCGTGCGGGATCGGCGGTCCGGCGACGTACCCCGGGTTGGGCTGCTTGAGGTCGATGATGTCGGTGAGGCGGTTGGCGGCGGGGTTGCGCTCGTTGTTGCCGCCGCCGATGGTCAGCACCCGCTGGTCCTGCGCCGGGGGCAGCAGGACGCTCGCCGACTCGTCGCGCTCGTCCTTGTTCCTCAGACCCGGTACGTCGGTGATGGTGTTGGCGTCGTAGTCGTAGATCGAGGCGCCGGTGCCCGGGGTGCCGTTGCCGAAGGTGTGGCTGCCGGAGTAGAACAGCCGCCCGTCCTGCATGAGGATCATCGACGGGTACAGGCCCCAGTAGGACCAGGTCTGCTTGACCTCGTTGACCGGCAGCCACTTGTTCTGCGCGGCCGAGAATTTCTCGGCCGTCACATTGCCGGTGGAGTCCTCCTTCAGGCCGCCGAAGGAGATCACGTCACCATTGCCGAGGATCGTCGCCGACGGGTACCAGTGCCCGTCGTGCATGTCGTTCGTCCTGATGTACGACTCGGTCGCCGGGTCGAAGATGTACGAGTCCTTCAGGCCCTGGTAGCCGATCTTGCCGTCGGCGGACGGATAGCCCTTGTTGCCGCTCATCACCAGCACCCGGCCGTCGGACAACTGCACATGACCGGCGCAGAACATGTCGACGGGGGTGGGGATGGTCTTGAAGGAGCCGGTCGCCGGGTCGTACACGGCGGAGGTGAAGGTCCCGGCCTTGAACATCCCCGGGTCGTTCCCGGAGCCCGCGATCAGCAGCACCTTGCCGTTGTGCAGCACGACGGAGTGCATGGAGCGGACCGGGTTCTTGGTGGGGAGGACCTCCCACTCGCCCTTGGCGCACTCCTCCGCCGTCCCCGTGCACACCGGGTCGGGCGCGGGCGGGGTGACCTCCTCCATCACGTAGTCGTCGGTGGTGACGCTGCCGGTGCCGAAGACGGACACGCCCCAGGCGATCCGGTCGGTGCCCGGCGGCACGACGGGTGTGCGCACCTCGGCCCGGGTGTAGCCACCGGAGAGCGGCAGGGTCTTGAGGTCGGTCCAGTACTGCCAGCCGGCGGTCGCGTCGTGCCGGAAGAGCGTGATCGCCGTGTCGGGGGTCGTCGACTTGTACCAGAGCGACAGGTCGTACTGCCGGTCGGCGGCGACGGCCGGGGCGCAGGCGTCCGACTCGGTGATGAGCGCCTTGCGGTCGCCGTCGAGGCGGCGGGTCAGCTCGACCTTCATGGCGGCGGCGCCCGAGTGGGCGTCGGTGGTGGTGGTGAACGTGAAGTCGTTGTCCCCCCAGCCGGACCTGGACCAGCACTCGGGCATGCCGGTGTGGTCGGTGCCCGGGGTCTCGAAGCCGGGGTTCTTGATGAGGTTGATCCCGGCGTTCGCCGGGGACTGGGCGGCCAGCAGCAGGCCGGAGGTCATGGCTCCGATGGCGAGGAGCGCCACTCTTCGGCGCCGGTGCGGGGTCCGTTTCACCTGGGGTTCCTTCCCGTGCGGGCCCGGCGCGCCGTGCGGGGCAGGTAGACCAGTGCCTCGGTCCCGGCGAAGCGCAGGACGAAGGTGGTCAGCAGCGCGAGGGCGGTGGCGGGCAGCACCGCGAGGTGGAGCTGCCCGACGAACAGGGCGATCAGCGGTATGCGCAGGACCAGGTCGGCGTTGGCGAGCAGCGCGAAGCGCCCCACGCGGTCGGCCCAGTGCCGGTGGTGGCGGCGGTCGCGGAACAGCAGCACCTCGATGAGCAGGAAGTTCCAGGCGACGCCGAACTGGTTGGCGAGGATCTCGGCGGGCAGGTAGTGCAGCCCGGCGCCGGTGAGGACGTACAGGGCGGCCAGGTTCGGTACGAAGCCGGTGAGGCCGATGAGCCCGAAGGCGACCACGCGGGCGAGCGGGGAGGCGGTGCGCAGCTCCACGAGGTGGCGGAGGAACCGCAGCCCTTCCCTGGCGGTGGACTTGGACGCGCCGGCGAACCGCTCCTCGAAGACGAACGGCACCTCGGCGACCCGGGCCGGGCGGCACCGTACGGCCAGCTCCAGCAGGATCTTGTAGCCGAGGGGCCTCAGGGCGTCCGCGGTAACCGCGCTGCGCCGGATGGCGAAGAAGCCGCTCATCGGGTCGCTGATGCCACCCAGGGCGCGCGGGAAGAGGCCCTTGGCGAGCCAGGTCGCCCCGCGCGAGACGGCGACGCGGTAGCCGCCCGCCAGTCCGGCACGGCTGCCGCCGGGCAGGTAGCGGCTGGCGACGACGAGGTCGGCGTCCTCCTTCTCACCGGTGGCGACGAGGTCGGGGACGAGGGCGGGCGGGTGCTGGAGGTCGGCGTCCATGACGACGACCCAGTCGGCGGGGGCCGCCTTGATGCCCTCGACGACGGCGCCGCCGAGGCCGCCGTCGGGGGTGTCGCGGTGGATGACGGAGACGGGGAAGGCGCAGTCCCGGGCCGCGTCGGCGATCACGGCGGGGGTGTCGTCGGTGGAGTCGTCGACGAAGACGATCTCGCACGGGAGGCGGTCGGGCACGGACGCGGCGACGCGGCGCAGCAACTCCCTTACGTTGGCGGACTCGTTGAAGGTGGGGATGACGACGGTGACGGCTCCCGGCTCGGGTACGTCGTCGGTGACCGGGGCGACGTGTTCGGCGCCGGTGGGCTGGATGGTCAAGAGGCCTCCGCTCCGGTGATCCGGTCTCCGGTGATCCGGTCTCCGGTGACTCCGTTTCCGGTGACTCCGTCTCCGGTGACTCCGTCTCCGGTGATCTTCCGGATCTCGATCCGTTCCTCGCCCTCGCCGAAGGTGGCGACGGGCGTCGAGTGCTCCAGCGCCGCCTTGACGGTGGGCAGGTCACGCGCGTCGCGCCGTACGGTCGGGGAGGCGACGACGTAGTCCAGGTCCCGCCAGCCGCGCGGGATCGTCCTCGTCACCGCCGGGTCGAGGTCGGCCTTGTAGAACCAGATGGCGCCGAGCCCTGGCTGGTACCCGGCGTGGACGAGGTCGAGCCAGAGGGCGTCGTCGGCCAGCACGCGCGCGTGGCCCGGGTCGGGGACCTCGTGGGCGAGCCAGTGCGCGGCGGCGCGGTAGGGGGCGTTGGCGTCGGCGGTCATGGCGGTGCGGTCGCCGTCGTACCAGCGCGGGACGACGTACACGGCGGCGGTGGCGGCGAGCAGCACGGCGGCGGCCCGGCGCACCGGGAGCAGGGCCGCGGTGCGGCGGCCCTTGCGCAGCACGGCGTGGGCGACGCTCGCCGCGCCGCCGGCCAGCACCAGGGCCAGGAAAGGCAGGGCCTGGATGACGTACATGGCGGGCAGGTAGCCGGAGGGGCGCATGGCGACGAGCGCCAGGATGGCGACGGCGAGCGCGGGTCCGGCCAGTGCCCGGGCGGTGACCGACCACCTGACGGTGAGCAGGAGCAGGGCGGCGCCGGTGAGGCCGCCGAGCGGCAGGACGCGGTCGTAGTAGAGCCAGGAGTCCAGTACGCCGTTGGAGCCGGTGCCCTCGCTGAGGATGAAGCCCGAGCCGGGGCGGCTCATCTGGTACGTGATGCCGTCCCACAGGGAGACGTGCCCGTCGCCGGGCAGCAGCTCGCCCTTGAGGAGCGCGAACAGCGGGTAGGAGAAGCCGATCAGGGCGCAGGCGGTGATGGCGCCGGTGACGGCGAACTTGCGGGTGTCGCGGTGGCTGTGGCGCCACATGGTCACCAGCAGCGCCGGCAGGACGACGAGCATCGTCTCCTTGGTGAGGACGGCTGTGGCGGCGGCGATGCCGGCGCCGAAGTGGTGCCACAGGTGCCGGTTGGGCGAGGCGGCGAGGCAGAACGCCAGCAGCATCCACATCACGGCGAGGTTGTCGAGGAAGATCTCCCGCTGGAGGACGACGGAGAGCGGGGACAGCCCGAACAGCGCCATGGCGAGCCCGGCGGCCCAGCGCGGCAGCCACAGCCGGCGCGCCAGGACGTACAGCATCACCGCGGAGGCGGCGCTGACCAGCAGCATCGCCAGGCGCATGGAGGCGACCGTCATCGTCTCGGGCGCGATCAGCGAGGGTATCCAGGTGAGGGCGGCGAGCTGCATCCAGCCGAGCGGCGGATGGTCGTACCAGTACGTGTAGTGGGCGAGGCCCCGGCCGTTCTGCACGGCCCACGCCTGGGCGAGGTAGGTGCCCTCGTCGTCGCTGAGGGTGGGGTACTGCTGGATGTTCCAGCCCTGGACCAGCAGGATCGCGACCAGCAGCGCTCCGCACAGGACCAGGTCGGGGCGGGAGCGGCGGAAGCGGACGACGGGCCGGGTGACGAGCCGTCTCCTGCCGTGCGGCGCCGGGGCGGTGGCCGGGCCGGGCGCCGCCGGGGCGGGCGCCGCGGGCGCGGCGGGAAGGGTCGCGGTCATCGGGTGGCTTCCTCCCGTACGAGGTGGGCGCCGACGTGGCTGGTGAGCTCCCACTCGTTGCGCCCGCGCTGCTCGCGCCAGACCGCCCGGACCGCCGCCCCGGCGAGGAGCACCTGGTAGAAGGGCCCGCCGACGATGAGCTTCAGGTAGTGCACGAGCCGTACCCGCAGCCCGTACTGCCGGCCGAAGTCGTGCAGCCCGACGATCTCGAAGACGAACGTCACCAGTGCGGTGATCATCGGCAGGAAGGTGATGAAGGCGACCCCGACGGGCACGTCGAGGAAGAGGGCTATCGCGGCGTTGAGCGGGATGACGACACCGGTGAAGGCCTGCATGAACGGGGTCATGAGGGTGTAGCGGGCCAGCATCCGCTGCCCGAGCGTGGGCAGTTGCCGCCAGTCCTTCTTGCGGTAGACCTGGAGGAAGCCCTGGTTCCAGCGGGTGCGCTGCTTGAGCAGGCTCATCAGCGTGCCGGGGGTCTCCTCACGGGTGACCATGTCGGCGTCGTAAGCGACCACGACCTTCTTGCCGACGCTGGACAGGCGTACGCCCAGGTCGCAGTCCTCGGCCAGGCAGTTCTGGTCCCAGCCGCCGGCCTCGCGCAGCACGTCGGTGCGGACGAAGACGGTGTTGCCGCCGAGTGGGATGAAGCCCTTGGCGGCGTGCAGGTGGAGGCGGGAGCGGAACCAGAAGAAGTACTCCAGGCAGTTGCGCAGGGAGTACCAGCTCGAATGGAAGTTGATGAGCTGGACGCCGCCCTGCACGACGTCGGCGCGGGTGGCGGTGAAGGCGTGGTCCACGTGCGCGAGCAGTTCGGGGTGGACCTGGTCCTCGGCGTCGAAGACGCCGACGACGTCCCCCCGGCAGTACGGCAGGGCGGTGTTGAGGGCCTTGGGCTTGTTCTTGGCCTCGTGGGTGTCGACGACGACCCGTACACGGCCGGGGTCGCGGGCCGCGGCCCGCTCGGCGACCTCGGTGGTCTCCGGGTCGTCGTGGCCGACTATCACGATGATCTCGAAGTCCCGGTGGCTGGACTCCAGCAGCCGGTCGATCGTGTGCTCCAGGACGAGCTGTTCGTGGCGGGCGGGCAGTAGCAGCGAGAACGACAGCCCCTGTCGGCCGTCCGGGCTCTCGAACCGGGTGGCGGCGAGCGTCTCGGGCGTCCGCCAGGCGTGCATCTGCCACCACAGGGTGAAAGCGGCCATCCAGAACAGCGCCAGCGAGATGGCGGCAACGGACACGGAAACGAGCACGGAGAAGTACCCCCCTCCGGCCACACCGCGACGGACGCGGGTGCGCACGCCGGTGATCACACCGGCGGCGCGCCGCCGCGGCAGGGCCGATCCCCAAGAGACATGTCACGGGCGAATCGCGGCAGGACCCCCCTGGCCGTCGACGCCCTCGTTCATGACCCGCACACGGCCTCCCCAGAACGTGCGCGGAGCGTCCACTCCTTATGTCGGATGAGAATAGAGGCAGACAGCGACAGTCAGGAGCTGTCCCGATAAAAACTGTGTTTCCGGAGTCAGTTGGACAATTTGCGCGCCAGCTCGGCCGATTCCGTGGTAGGCGCGTCGCACGTGAAGTGGCGGCAGACGTACGCGGCGGGCCGCCCCTCGACCAGCGGACGGTCCTTGAGCAGCGGGAACTCCTCGCCGGTCCCGTCCGGCGCGCCGAAGGCGACGACCGCGCCGGGAGCGGTGCCGAGCAGGGCCGTGCGGTGCAGCGCGCGGGCCTCGTCGTCGTCCGGGTGGCCGACCACGGCGACCTCGCGCGGCCCGTCGAGCAGCGCCTCGGCGACGGCCAGACCCCAGCCGATGAAGCGGGGCGCGCGCGGACCGAGGGCCTTGACCACGCCCAGGGCGGCCTCGGCGGCGGCGCGGTGGGCCTCGGAGCCGGTGTGGGCGGCGTACGACAGCAGGGCCCCGGCGGCGGCGGTCCAGCCGGAGGGGGCGGCGTTGTCGGTGGGGTCCTGGGGGCGGCGGATCAGTCGCTCGGCGTCGTGCGCGGTGTCGAAGAGCGCGCCGCCCTCGCCGGTGAACCGGTCGAGCACGATGTCCAGGAGGAAGCCGGAGAACTCCAGCCACACGCCCTCCCCGGTCACGGCGGCCAGCGCCAGGAACCCCTCGGCGACGTCGGCGTAGTCCTCCAGCACCCCCGCGTTGGCGCCGGCGCGCCCGTCCTTGGAGGTGCGGGCGAGCCGCGCCGAACTGTCCATGTGGAGCCGCACGAGCAGGTCGGCGGCCTCCGTGGCCCGCTCGACCAGGTCGGGGCGGTCGAAGTAGGCACCGGTCTCGGCGAGCGCGGCGATCGCGAGCCCGTTCCAGGCGGCGACGATCTTGTCGTCGCGGCCGGGGCGGGGGCGCTCCTCACGGGCGGCGAGCAGCCGCCGGCGGATCCGGTCGAGGCGCTCGGCGTCCACGACCCCGGCGCCCTGCGGCAGTTGCAGCACGGAGGAGCCGTGCTCGAAGGTGCCCTCCTCGGTGACGCCGAAGTACTGGGCGGCGTAGTCGGCGTCCTCCTCGCCGAGCACCTCGCGGAGCTGCCCGGGCGTCCACACGTAGAAGGCGCCCTCGACGTGCCTGCCCGTGCCGTCGTCGCTGTCGGCGTCCAGCGCGGAGGCGAACCCGCCCTCGGCGGTGCGCAGTTCACGCACCATGAAGTCGGCCGTCTCCAGCGCGACCCGGCGGGCCAGGTCGCTACCGGTGACCCGCCACAGGTGGGCGTACACGCGGCACAGCAGGGCGTTGTCGTACAGCATCTTCTCGAAGTGCGGCACGACCCACTCGCGGTCCACCGAGTACCGGGCGAAGCCGCCGCCGAGCTGGTCGTAGATGCCGCCCCTGGCCATCGCCTCGCACGTGTCGGCGGCCATCTGGAGGGCGCCCTCGGCCCCCGTACGGGCGTAGTGGCGCAGCAGGAACTCGACCACCATGGACGGCGGGAACTTCGGCGCCCCGCCGAAGCCGCCGTGCCGGTCGTCGTAGTCGCGGGTCAGCCCGAGCAGCGCCTGGGCGAGCTCCTGCTCCCCCGGCGCACCGGCGCCGCCGTAGGCCAGGGAACGCCCGGACAGCTCCCGCACGATGTTCCCGGCGACCTCGTCGACCTCCTCGCGCCGGTCGGCCCAGGCGGTGGCGACGCCCTGGAGGACCTGGTGGAACGACGGCATGCCGTGGCGGGGCGCGGGCGGGAAGTAGGTACCGAAGTAGAACGGCTCGGCGTCGGGCGTCAGGAACACGGTCATGGGCCAGCCGCCATGGCCTGTCGCGGCCTGCACGGCCTCCATGTAGACGGCGTCCACGTCGGGCCGCTCCTCGCGGTCGACCTTGACGGGCACGAAGTGCTCGTTCATGTACGCGGCGGTCGTCTCGTCCTCGAACGACTCGTGCGCCATGACGTGGCACCAGTGGCAGGAGCTGTAGCCGACGCTGAGCAGCACGGGCACACCGCGCCGCCGGGCCTCCTCGAATGCCTCGCCGGTCCAGGGCCACCAGTCGACCGGGTTGTCGGCGTGCTGGAGGAGGTACGGGGACGTCTCATGGGCCAGTCGGTTCGGCATACCACCCATCCTGCCGGATGCGCACACCACGCGCCTCGGGCGTCCCGGGAGTGTCAGGGGATGTCCTGGGTGACTCCGGTGTCCAGGGTGTGCGGGGTTTTCCACAGCCCCTCGCGCCGATCAGCCGTACGGCGGACACTGGTCGCGGATGTGATCGCCGGCGGAGGGGGACGCGGATGTCGCAGTTGCGGGAGAGCCATCGCGCGGAGGCCGAGCGGCTGTTGGCCAGGGCCGTGGAGGAGGAGGTCCGGCGCTCCGGCGGCCGGGCCGACGCCGGGGTGCTGCTGGCGCGGGGCCGGGACGCGCTGGAGACCCTGGCGGGGAGCGCGGCCGAGGAGTACGCGGCGTACGCGGCGGCGCTGCGGGAGGCGGAGGCGGACCGGCTGCCGCTGTCGGAGCGGTTCAGCAGGCGGGCCGTCGGTACGCCCGCGCTGGTCACGGCGGTCGCGGCGGTGGCGGCCGCCGGGGCGGACCTGGCGCTCGGCACGGCGGCGGGCACGGCGCTGGGGGCCGGGGCGGTGGTGGCGGTGGCCGGCGCGGCGGCGACCGTGCTGAAGGTGACCGCGGCGCACTGGCCGGCCGCCCACCGCCGGGCCGGGGCGCTGGGCCAGCCCGGCGGGCCGGAGCAGCTACGGCTCCAGTGGCTGACCGCTCTGGAGGTGCGCGGGATACGCCCGTTCCTGGACCAGCAGCGCATCCTGGCGGCGGCCGCGGCGCAGAAGCCCGCCGACAAGGCACCGCCACTGCGGGGCGTGGACCGCAGCGCCATCGCCCGCCGGCGCACGGTCCTGGAGCAGTCGTTCAGCCACCTTCCCGAGGCCGCGGAGCCGTTCGCGGGGCGGCGCGGGGAGCTGGAGCGCATCGAGGGGTGGGTGCGGGCGGGCCGGGCGGCGACCGGGACGCGGCCGACGGTCGTGGTGCTGCACGGCGAGCCCGGCGCGGGGCGCACCACCCTGGCGGTGCGGGCCACGCACCGGCTGCGGGACCTGTTCCGCGGGGCGTGCCTGGTGGACCTGCGGGGCACCGGGCCGGGTGGGCAGCCGGTGTCGACGCGTGACGCCCTGCTGCACCTGCTGAACCGGCTGGGCGCGCCGCGCGAGCAGTTGCTGCTGCGCGACCGGTCGTCGTCGCCGGGCCGGCAGGTGCGGCGGCTGGCCGAGTTGTACCACCAGCACCTGACGGGCCTGCCGGTCGTCGTGGTGCTGGACGACGCCCGGGACGCCGAGCAGGTGCGGACGCTGGTACCGGAGCGGTCGGAGAGCCTGGTGCTGATCACCGCGCGGGAGCCGCTGGAGCTGGGCGACGACGTGTCGGCGTGGGTGCACCACCTGCCGGTGGCGGGGCTGGACGCGGCGGGCGCGGAGGAGCTGCTGCGGCAGGCGGCCGGGGACCGGGAGCCGGCGCCCTACGACGCGGAGGCCACGGAGCGGGTGCGGGAGCTGTGCGGGGGGCTGCCGCTGGCGCTGCGGGTGGCGGGCTCGGCGGTCGGCGCCGCCCGGTCGACGGCGGAGGTGGCCCGGCTGCTGGAGCAGGGGGCGGGCGGCCCGGTGGAGCGGGCGGTGGCGGTCCGGTACGCCACGGACCTGGACGAGGACCAGCGGCGGCTGCTGCGGCGCCTCGCCCTGGCGGGGCGGGCGTCGCTGGGGGCGGCGGCGGCCGGCGCGCTGCTGGGGGCCGGCGAGGAGGAGGCGCAGCGGCGGCTTCGGGAGCTGGCCGGGGCGGGGCTGCTGGACCAGGTGCGCGGCGAGCGGTTCCGGCTGCACGACGCGGTGCGGGCGTTCGCGGCGGACCGGCTGGCCGCCGAGGAGGAGGCGGGCGACATCGCCGCCGCCCAGGAGCGGCTGATCAGGAACTACGCGGAGCTCGCCGACGCGGTGATCCGCATGGTGGACGGCAAGATGTCCACGCGGGCCGGGCACGGGGCCCGCTTCGGCGGCCACGGGTTCGCCTCGCTGGAGGCGGCGCTGCGCTGGCTGGACGACGAGTCGTCGTTCATCACGGCGGCGCTGCGCAACGCGGAGGGCGTGAACCGGCAGACGGTGCTGGACCTGCTGGGCGCGCTGTGCGACTACTGCCTGCTGCGCGGCGACCTGTACCGGCTGGGCGAGCTCCAGGAGCTGACGGGTGGGGAGGCCCCCGCCCGAGCGGAGCCGGGAGCGGGGGAGGTGGACCAGGGGCTGCTGGCGCGGTCGGTGCGGTGGCGCACCGGCATCGCGGCACGGCAGCTCGGCGAGCTGGACACGGCGCGTACGACGCTGACGTCGGTGGTGTCGCTGTACCAGGAGGCCCACCAGGACGCGGGGGCGGCGCTCGCGCTGTGCTCGCTGGGCATCACGCTCCAGCACCAGGGCAATCTGCCGGAGGCGGCGGCGAGGCTGCGGGAGGCGCTGGAGCTCCAGGCGTCGCCGGAGCTCGCCGCGGACCGGGCGTGGACGCTGCACGCCCTGGCGGCGGTGGAGCGGGACCGGGCGAACCTGGCGGAGGCGCTGACGCTGCTGGACACGGCCCTGGAGCTGCACCGGGACAACGAGTCGCTGCACGGCGAGGCGTGGGCGCACTTCCAGCTCGGGCAGGTGTACCTGCGCATGGCCGATGTGCCCCGCGCCGAGGAGGCGCTGCGTACGGCGCTGGAGCTGTACGGGCGCACGCACGACGGGCGCGGCGAGGCGTGGGCGCTGACCCAGCTCGGCCGGGCCCGCCTGGTGGACGGCGACCCGGGCGCGGCGGCCAAGCAGTTGCGGACGGCCCTGAGGCGGCACCGGGACAACGAGGACGCGCGGGGCGAGGCGTGGACGCTGTACTACCTGGGCCAGGCCCTGGAGGACGAGGGCGAGACCGATCAGGCGGTACGGGAGCTGGAGCGGGCCCGCACGATGTTCTCCCGGATGCGGGACGTGTACGGCCTGGCGTGCGCCCGCCACCACTCGGGCCGCGCCACCCGCGACCAGCGCGCCGCCCAGACCGGCAACCTCCGCAACTCGGGCTTCGCCCGCCAGTTGCTGGTGGACGCCCGGGCGGACTTCCGCCGCATCGGCGTGGCCCACGGCGAGGCGTGGACCTGCCTGGAGCTGGCGGTCATCGACGCGGGCAACGACCGCGCCCCGCAGGCCCTGGCCCTGTGCGACGAGGCGGCCGCCCTCTTCGCCTCGTACGGCGATCTGCGCGGCGCGGACTGGGCCCGTTTCCTGCGCTGCACCCTGCTCCCGTACGCCTCGCCGGGCGGCGTGGAGGTCGGCACGGTCGTCGCCCAGCAGGAGCTCGCCCAGCTCGCGGACGCCAAGCACCCGGCCCGCGACGCCCGGCTGGAGGAGGCAGTGGCGGCCTGGTCCCTGGTCCTGGAGCGCGGCATCCGGCTGGAGTCCCCCTGGCAGGCGTGGCCGCTGGGTCTGACCCCGGAACGGCACGCGAGGGAGGTGATGGGCGTCCCCACGGCGGCGTCCCGGCCCTGAGCCGGGACGCCGAAAAGCTCGACGCCGAGAAGCTCGACGCGGAAAAGCTCGACGCGGAAAAGCTCCATGACCACCGTGCGGCGGTCATGGAGCCAGGGCGGCCGTCGTTACCCGACGACCGCTACCGCGCGCTCTTGCCGGGCTCCGGCTCGGAGCCCGTCGCCGCCGCCGGTTCCGGGGCCTCCTCGAAGTTCACCCTGCCCATGTGCCGGTTCATCGACTTCATCAGCAGCCACACGCCCGCGGCCATGACCGCGAAGACGATGAAACCGAGGACGCCGGGGGTCACCTTGTTCTCGTCGAGCTCCTTGGCGGCGAGCGGGACGAGCTGGGTCAGTGCCTGGTGTGCGCTCATGTCATGCATTGTCGCGGATGCCCGCGAAGAGGTCGTCCTCGGGGAGGGAGGTGTCCACCACGGACTTGGCCAGCTCGTAGTCCTCGGTCGGCCAGACCTCCTTCTGGATCTCCATCGGCACGCGGAACCAGCCGCCGTCCGGGTCGATCTGCGTGGCGTGCGCGATCAGCGCCTTGTCGCGGATCTCGAAGAAGTCGGCGCACGGGACGTGCGTGGTCAGGGTCCGCTCGACGCGCTCGAACTCCTTCCAGCGCTCCAGCCACTCGCCGTACGGCGACTCCAGGCCGCGCGCCAGCAGCGCCTCGTGCAGGGCGACCGTGCGGGGACGGTTGAAGCCCTGGTTGTAGTACACCTTCGACGGCTGCCACACCGGGCCGAACTCCGACTCGGGGTACTTCTCGGCGTCCGCCGCACCATCGAACGCCACCATCGTGATCTTGTGGGTCATGATGTGGTCGGGGTGCGGGTAGCCGCCGTTCTCGTCGTAGGTGGTGATCACCTGCGGGCGGAAGGCGCGGATGGACTTCACCAGGCGGCCGGCGGCCTTGTCGACGTCCTCCAGGGCGAAGCAGCCCTGGGGCAGCGGCGGCAGCGGGTCGCCCTCGGGCAGACCCGAGTCGACGAAGCCGAGCCACTCCTGCTTGACGCCCAGGATCTCGCGGGCCTCGTCCATCTCCTTGCGGCGTACCTCGTGGATGTTCTCCTCGATGTACGGGTCACCCTGGAGCTTCGGGTTGAGGATGGAACCGCGCTCGCCCCCGGTGCAGGTCACGACCAGCACGTCCACCCCCTCGGACACATACTTGGCCATCGTTGCCGCGCCCTTGCTCGACTCGTCGTCGGGGTGGGCGTGAACGGCCATCAGTCGTAGCTGCTCAGTCAAGACTCGATCCTCAATGATTCGTCCCATCGGGCGGCTTCTATAGTGACGGAATCGGCAGGCGGAAAATTCCGCCGTCCGGCCCACAGGGGCCAACAGGAGAGGAACGATCATGAGCGCGGTGCGGGAAGGGCTGCCCGAGGGCCGTTACGGCCGCTCCGCGGACGAGCGCGCCGACCGCAAGCTCAAGATCGTCGGATCGGTCCTGGGCGTCGCGCTCCTCGCGATGGTGGGCTGGTTCGGGTACGACTACATCGCCGGCCAGAAGATCAGCGCCGAGGTGATCAAGTTCGACCTCTCGGCCGACGACCGGGTGCAGGTGCACCTGGAGGTGCGCAAGGACCCGGCCGCCAAGGGTTCCTGCACGCTGCGCGCCCTCGCCGAGGACGGCAGCGAGGTGGGTCACAAGGACGTCCGCTTCGACCAGGCCGACGACCGGATCGACCAGGTCGTCACCGTGCGTACGACGACCAGGGCGACCAGCGCGGAGCTGCTGGGCTGTACCTCGGAGTAGCCGCGCCGCCGATTCGCGGCGTGACCTGCGCGGACGAAGATTCCGTGGCTTTCGTCCTCCCCCTTGCCCGCCGAAATTGTTAGGCTCGTGGTTTCGCCCATCCAGGAAGGCACAATCCTTCTGGGTAGGGCGATGCTTTGTATTCCCAGTACCGACGAGGAGCACCTGTGACCCAGACCAGCGAAAACGTCACCTGGCTCACCCAGGAGGCGTACAACCAGCTCAAGGCCGAGCTGGAGTACCTGTCTGGTCCCGCGCGAACCGAGATCGCCGCCAAGATCGCGGCTGCGCGCGAGGAGGGCGACCTGCGCGAGAACGGCGGGTACCACGCGGCCAAGGAGGAGCAGGGCAAGCAGGAGCTGCGCGTACGCCAGCTCACCCAGCTCCTGGAGCACGCGAAGGTCGGCGAGGCTCCCGCGGAGAGCGGCGTCGTGGCGCCGGGCATGGTGGTCACGATCGCCTTCGACGGCGACGAGGACGACACCCTGGTCTTCCTGCTCGCCTCGCGCGAGTACGCGAGCTCCGACATCGAGACGTACTCCCCGCAGTCGCCGCTCGGCTCGGGCGTCAACGGCAAGAAGGTCGGCGAGGACGCGGAGTACGAGCTGCCGAACGGCAAGAAGGCGTCGGTGAAGATCCTCGACGCCAAGCCGTACTCCGGCTGACAGGGACACCGAAGGGCCGGGCCGCACGCGCGACCCGGCCCTTCACCACGACTACGCCGCGGAGCGGTACTTGCGCACCGCCAGGGTGCGGAACACCGCGATGATCAGCAGCGACCAAAGGATCGACGCCAGCACCGGGTGCTCCATGGGCCAGGCGGTGGAGTTCGAGACACC
Source organism: Streptomyces sp. NPDC031064 (assembly GCF_055570965.1). NCBI lineage: Bacteria > Bacillati > Actinomycetota > Actinomycetes > Kitasatosporales > Streptomycetaceae > Streptomyces > Streptomyces sp. NPDC031064. Next base: position 71,680 of record NZ_JBVIGF010000002.1, on the reverse strand, counting down.
GGGGTTGCCGAACAGCTCGCGGCAGGCCTGCACGGTGGCGCTGAACGGGTTCCACTCGGCGATGTGCCGCAGCCACGGCGTCATCCGGGACGAGTCCACGAACGCGTTGGACAGGAACGTCACGGGGAACAGCCAGATCAGCCCGCCGGACGTGGCTGCCTCGGGCGTACGCACGGACAGGCCGATCAGCGCGCCGATCCAGGAGAACGCGTACCCGAGCAGGAGCAGCAGCGCGAACGCGCCGAGCGCCTTGGGCACCCCCTCGTGGATGCGCCAGCCGACCAGCAGGGCGACGACCGCCAGAACGACCACGGTCAGCGCGGTCTGTACGAGGTCGGCGAGCGTACGCCCGGTGAGCACCGCGCCGCGCGCCATGGGCAGCGACCGGAAGCGGTCGATCAGGCCCTTGTGCATGTCGTCGGCGATGCCCGCGCCCGCGCCCGCCGTGGCGAAGGTGACGGTCTGGGCGAAGATGCCGGCCATCAGGAAGTTGCGGTAGACGTCGGGGTCCGTGGTGCCGCCGATGTTCATCGAGCCGCCGAAGACGTAGCTGAACAGCACCACGAACATGATCGGCTGGATGAGCCCGAAAATGATCATTTCGGGGATCCGCGACATCCGGATCAGATTGCGCCGGGCGACGACGAGCGAGTCGGCGAACGATTGCGAGATACCGCCGCGCGGCTTGGGGGCGGTGATGGCGCTCACTTCACGGTCTCCTCGTCGGTCAGCTCCGCCGCGTGTCCGGTCAGCGAGATGAACACGTCGTCGAGGGTGGGGCGGCGCAGCCCGATGTCGTCGATCTCGACGCCCCGGGTGTCCAGCTCGCGGATGACCTCGGCGAGCAGCTTGGCGCCACCGGTGACGGGGACGGTGAGCTTGCGGGTGTGCGTCTCGACGGCGACCTCGCCCTTGCCGAACCCGGCGAGGACGGCTCGGGCCGGGTCGATCTGGTCGGGCTGGTGGACGACGACCTCGACCCGCTCGCCGCCGGTGCGGACCTTGAGCTGGTCGGAGGTGCCCCGGGCGATGACCTTGCCGTGGTCGACCACGCAGATGTCGTGGGCCAGGTGGTCGGCCTCCTCCAGGTACTGGGTGGTCAGCAGCAGGGTCGTACCGCCGGCAACCAGCTCCTGGATGACCTCCCACAACTGCTGCCGGTTGCGCGGGTCGAGCCCGGTGGTCGGCTCGTCCATGAACATCACGGGCGGCGACACCACCAGCGCGGCGGCGAGGTCGAGCCGACGGCGCATGCCGCCGGAGTAGGTCTTGGCGGGACGGTCGGCGGCCGCGGCGAGGTTGAACCGCTCCAGCAGCTCGGCCGCGCGTATCTTCGCGGCCTTGCCGGACATCTGGTAGAGCTGGCCGACCATGTGCAGGTTCTCGCGGCCGGTGAGGTACTCGTCGACGGCCGCGAACTGGCCGGACAGGCCTATCGCCCGGCGGACTTCGTTGGGGTGCTTGAGGACGTCTATGCCCGCGACGACCGCCTTGCCGCTGTCGGGCTTGAGCAACGTGGTGAGGACGCGAACGGTGGTGGTCTTACCCGCACCGTTGGGGCCGAGCAGCCCCAGGACGGTCCCTTCGGGGACATCGAGGTCCACGCCGTCCAGAGCCCGTACGTCGCCGAAGGTCTTCACCAGACCCTCGGCGTGAATTGCGCCTGGCATGTGGGTTCTCCCGTTGATGGGGTGAATCGCTACCCGAAGCGTAGGGATGCCGGGCGTGGGGCGCCCGGCAATTGTGTGACTGGGCACACAGACTAACGCGATACATCGCGTCTTACAAGAGGGCTCCGCCCGCTCCCGGGGAGCCGGCCGGCCCGCCTCTCAGGGCATCACCGTGTACCCCGCGTCCCGGAGGGCGGAGGCGACCTCGTCGCAGTGCTCGGGGCCCTTGGTCTCCAGGTGCAGCTCCACCTCCACCTCCGTGAGCCCCAGGCGCGGGTCCGTTCGTACGTGACCGACGTCCAGGACGTTGGCGTCGGCGACCGACAGGACGCCCAGCAGCGTCGCGAGGGCGCCCGGCCGGTCGGTCAGCCGCAGCCGCAGGCTCAGGTAACGGCCGGCGGCCGCCATGCCGTGCCGGAGGATGCGCTGCATCAGCAGCGGGTCCACGTTCCCGCCCGACAGCACCGCCACCACCGGCCCGGTGAACGACTCCGGGGCGCTCAGCAGCGCCGCCACCGGGCTCGCCCCGGCCGGCTCGACCACCAGCTTGGCCCGCTCCAGGCACAGCAGCAGCGCCGACGACAGGGCGTCCTCCGACACCGTGCGCACCTCGTCGACCAGCTCCTCGACGATCCCGAACGGCACGTCGCCGGGACGCCCCACGTGGATGCCGTCCGCCATCGTGGGCGCTGTGTCGATCACCAGCGGGTGGCCCGCCGCCAGCGACGGCGGGTACGCGGCCGCCGCCTCCGCCTGCACGCCGATCACCCTCACGTCCGGCCGCAGCGCCTTCACCGCCACCGCGATGCCCGCCGCCAGCCCGCCGCCGCCGACCCCGACGACGATCGTCCGCACCTCCGGGCACTGTTCGAGGATCTCCAGCCCCACCGTGCCCTGCCCCGCGATGATGTCCCGGTGGTCGAAGGGATGGATGAACACCGCGCCCGTGTCGTGCGCGTACTCCTGCGCCGCCGCCAGCGTCTCGTCGACCACGTGCCCGTGCAGCCGCACGTCCGCCCCGTACTCCCGCGTCGCCGCCACCTTCGGCAGCGGGGCGCCCACCGGCATGAAGACCGTGGAGCGCACGCCCAGCAGCGACGAGGCCAGCGCGACGCCCTGCGCGTGGTTGCCGGCCGACGCCGCGACGACCCCGGCCGCCCGCTCCTCCGGGCGCAGCCCGGAGATCCGCACGTACGCGCCCCGCACCTTGAACGAACCGGTCCGCTGGAGGTTCTCGCACTTGAAGTGGACCGGCGAGCCCACCAGTCGCGACAGGTAGCGGCTGCCCTCCATGGGGGTCACTCTGGCCACCCCGGAGAGCATCTTCTGCGCCCCCCGGACATCGTCGAGGATGAGGGGGTGTGAGGGGTATGGCGTACCGAAGCTCATGACGCCAAGTCTCGCAGCTCATCACGTTTGTGCAGCGCCGGTACCAAGGCGCACGGGGCCGCGTACTCTGTCCCCCACCAACCGACCACCACCGCACGAGAGAGCCCCGCAGCCATGCCCACATCTCAGGACATGACGACTGATCTTGACCAAGGTCTCCTCGATGCCCTCCAGCACCAGGTGGCCGTCTTCGCCCGCCGCGCCGAGCAGACCCGTCTCGGCGGCACCGGTCAGCTCCGCAACTCGATGGACCGCGCCGCCTACCTCCTCCTCAACCGCCTCGACCAGGAAGGCCCGATGGGCGTGAAGGCGCTGGCGGCGGGCATGGGCATCGACTCGTCCACCGTCACCCGCCAGGTCGCGCCGCTGGTCGACACCGGCCTGGTCAAGCGGACCTCGCACCCGGAGGACGGCCGGGCCGTCGTGCTCCAGTTGTCGCCGCGCGGGCAGGCCCGGCTCGATGAGGTCCGCTCCTCGCGGCGCAAGCTGATGGCCGAGGTGACGGACGGCTGGACCGAGGAGGAACGCGAGTCGTTCTGCACCCTGCTCACCCGATTCAACTCGGCGCTCTCCGCCCGGCAGGCCGGTCTGCCGCCGGCCGAGCGCGAGGCCGAGCAGGAGACGAAGCCGGAGACGGACACGGAGACCGCTCCCGCCTCTTGACCGGGGCCGGGCGCCTGGCCTGATATGAGGACGTGCGAGAGCGGCGGCAGGCCACGGCGCAGCCCCACCGCGCCCGGGACCGGGACTTCGAGGCGTTCGTCGCCGGCGCGGCGGGCCGGCTGCTGCACGCCGCCACGCTCCTGACGACGGAGCCGCCCGGCCGCGCACCCCGCGCGGGCGGCCTGCTGACGGCCGCGCTGGCCGCCACCTACGCCCGCTGGGACCGGCTGCGCGGCGAGGACCCGTACGACCTCGCCCGCCGCGAGCTGGCCACCCGGTTCGCCCGCGCCGCCTGGCGCTTCCACCGCCCGTACGGCGGGATCCTGTCCGAGCTGACCCCCCTGGAACGGCTCGTCGTCGTGCTGCGCCTGTACGAGGGCGTCGCCGAGGAGCAGGCGGCGGCGCTGCTCGGGCTGCCGGCCGACCGGGTCCGGGCGACCTGTGCGCGTGCGGTGAGCGTCCTCAGGCGGTCCTCGTGAGCGGCTACGACCGCAAGGAGGACGAGGTGCGGCGCATGCTGGACGCCGCGCCCCGCGTCCAGGTGCCGCCGGACCTGCTGCCGCGCGCGATCAGCCGGGGCACACGGGCCCTGCACCGGGCCAGGGCGCTGCGCCGCGTCCTGTGGGTGCTGCTGGCGGCGGCGGCCGTGGCGTTCGCGGTGTGGGCCTCGGTCGCCGAGCCGTGGCGGGTGCCGCCGGCGGAGGTCACGCCACCGTTCGAGGGCTGGTGAACCCGGACCTACGCTGGAGGGGAACCGCCATGGGAGGTCACCATGACCAGGAAAGTCGCCGACTGCCGCGACACCCCCAGCGTGATGGGGTGCACCCTCACCATCAGCGGTGAGGAGGAGGAAGTCATCAGGGCCGCCGCGGAACACGCGGTGTCGGTCCACGGCCACAAGGACGGACCCGAACTGCGCGACATGGTCCGCCGGTCCCTGAAGGACGAGAGGGTTCCCGCCTGAGACGGCGGGGGCACACCCGGTGCCCCCGCCACCCACGACGCGGTCCTATCCCAGCGCCTGGCGCAGGTCCGCCAGCAGGTCGTCGACGTTCTCGATGCCGACCGACAGCCGCACCAGGTCCGCCGGCACCTCCAGCAGCGACCCGGCGACGCTGGCGTGCGTCATCCGGCCCGGGTGCTCGATCAGCGACTCGACGCCGCCCAGGGACTCGCCCAGCGTGAAGAGCTTCGCGCGGTTGCAGACCTCGACGGCCGCCTCCTCGCCGCCCTGGACGCGGAAGGAGATCATGCCGCCGAAGCTCCGCATCTGCTTGGCGGCGACCTCGTGCCCCGGGTGCTCGGGCAGGCCCGGGTAGAGGACGCCGGTGACCTTCGGGTGGCGGGTCAGCATCTCGGCGACCCGCGTGGCGTTCTCGCTGTGCCGGTCCATGCGTACGGCGAGCGTCTTGATGCCGCGCAGCACGATCCACGAGTCGAAGGGTCCGGCGACCGCGCCCATCGCGTTCTGGTGGTACGCCAGTTCCTCGCCGAGCGTCTCGTCGGCCGTCACCAGCGCGCCGCCGACGACGTCGGAGTGGCCGCCCATGTACTTGGTCAGCGAGTGCACGACGACGTCCGCGCCGAGCGCCAGCGGCTGCTGGAGGTAGGGGCTGGCGAAGGTGTTGTCGACGACGAGCTTCGCGCCCGCCGTCCGGGCGACGTCGGCGACGGCCGCGATGTCGGTGATGCCGAGCAGCGGGTTCGACGGGGTCTCGACCCAGATCACCTTCGTACGGTCGGTGATCGCGTCCCGTACCGCGGCCGGGTCGGAGGTGTCGGCGACCGACCACTCCACGCCCCACCGGGCGACGACCTTCGCGAAGAGGCGGAACGTGCCGCCGTAGGCGTCGTTCGGGATGACGACGTGGTCGCCGGGGACGAGGAGCGTGCGCAGCAGGCAGTCCTCGGCGGCGAGACCGGAGGCGAAGGCCAGGCCGCGCCGGCCGCCCTCCAGCGCCGCGAGGTTCTCCTCCAGGGCCGTGCGCGTGGGGTTGGCGCTGCGGCTGTACTCGTAGCCGCCGCGCAGGCCGCCCACACCGTCCTGCTTGTAGGTGGACACCTGGTAGATGGGCGGGACGACCGCGCCGGTCAGCGGGTCGGCGGTGTTGCCCGCGTGGATGGCGCGGGTCTCGAAGTTCTGGTGGGTGTGCTCGTCGCTCATGAGGCCCGAGCGTAGTCGCGGGCGGCGTCGCCCACCGGACGCGTCCGGGACAATGGCCATATGGAGATTCTCTGGTTCCTGTTCGCGATGGGCCTCATCGGCGTGATCGTCGTGCCGTGGCTGATGCGCCGCCGTGCCGGTGGCGGCATCCGGCTGGCCGCGCCCGGTTCCCCGGACGCCGCCGATCCGAGCGCGTACGGCTTCGTGCGCCAGGAGCACCTCGACGTACGGATGCCGGGGCCGGACCAGGACCTCCTGGACGTACTGGACGTCGTGCAGCGCACCCAGGACTGGCGGGCCGCGTCTCAGTTGCTGGCGGGCACCGACAAGGACGGCGAGGTGCGCTGGCAGCGGGTGCAGGCGTTCGCGGGCGCCGCGTCGCTGGAGCTGGCCCAGCAGCCGGGCACGGGCGGGGCGTGGCTGCGGGCCTGGCGGGCCGAGAAGCCCAAGGACCCGGGCGGTGCCGAGGTGCACGCGGAGTTCCTGGTGCAGCAGGCGTGGCGCTCGTCGTCGGCGGACCGCGACGACTTCCGGATCATCCTGGAGGAGGCGCGCACGGTCTGTGAGGAGGCGGCGCTGCTGGCCCCCGGCGACCCGGTCCCGTACATCACCGAGCTGGCCGTCGCCCGGGGCCTGGGCTACAGCCACGAGCAGTTCGACCAGGTCTGGGCGAAGATCATCGACCGGGCGCCGCAGCACATGGGCGCGCACCTGGCGGCCCTGCACTACTGGTGCGAGAAGTGGCACGGCTCCCGCCAGGACGCGGACCGGTTCGCGACCGCCGCCGCGGCGCGCGCCCCGCAGGGTTCGCTGCTCGCCGCGCTGCCGCTGTTCGCGGTGTTCGAGCACCTCCCGGAGGTGGCGCTGGTACGGGACTTCTACGGCACCGAGGTGGTCTCCAAGGCGATGGAGGGCGCGCTGTACGCGGTGCACTCCGCCCGCCCGGACGACCCGATGCTGGCGCACGTCCGCCACCTGCTGATCCACTTCCTGGTACGGGCGGAACGCTGGTCCGAGGCCATGCACCAGCTCGTCCACGTGGACGGCCACATCGGCGCCCTGCCCTGGACGCTGAGCGAGGACCCGGCGGCGGAGTACGCGATCTACCGCGCGCTCGCGGTCGCCGGCTACGAGGCCAACGGCGGCAGCCCGGCGACGCTGCCGCACTGAGCCCGGGCGCGGAATTCCGGCCGGCGCCGGAACGTTGTTCCGGTGCCGTCCCGGCGCCCCGCGACAAGGAGACCGAGTCATGCTGTTCGGCCGCACCCCCGTGCTCCCCACTCCCGAGCAGGCCCTCCGCGGCCGCCCGGAGCCCGGCTTCACCGTGCCCGCCCGCCACACCGTCCTCGGCAACCCCCTCCTCGGCCCCTACCCGGACGGCCTGGAGGTCGCGGACTTCGGTCTGGGCTGCTTCTGGGGCGCCGAGCGGAAGTTCTGGCAGACCGACGGTGTGTGGACGACCCTCGTCGGCTACCAGGGCGGCCATACGCGCAACCCGTCGTACGAGGAGGTCTGCTCGGGCATGACGGGCCACACGGAGGTCGTCCGGGTGGTCTTCGACCCGAAGACCGTCTCGTACGGAACGCTCCTGAAGCTCTTCTGGGAGTCCCACGACCCCACCCAGGGCTTCCGCCAGGGCAACGACGTGGGAACCCAGTACCGCTCGGCCGTCTACACCCACTCCCCCGCCCAGGCGGAGGCCGCCGAGGCCTCCCGGCAGGCCTACCAGAAGGTGCTGACCGGCTCCGGGTACGGGTCGATCACCACGGAGATCCTCCCGGCCGACGACCGCCCCTTCTACCCCGCCGAGCCGTACCACCAGCAGTACCTGGACAAGAACCCGGGCGGCTACTGCGGCATCGGCGGCACGGGTGTCTCCTGCCCGGTCGGGGTGGCCCGGACCGACGGCTGAGCGCCGCCCCGGTGCGGATGACGTCGTACCGCTTGCGCCGTGGGCCGTGGGGCATCGCCGTGGACCTGACGGCCGGGGCCCGGCTGTCGCCGGAGCCCCCGGCCGGGGCCGAGCACGTCGCCGGGCGGGTATGGCTGGACCTCGGGCCGGTGGTGAACCACCCGCCGGGTGACCGTTTTGGGGTGCGGCTCGTCGAGGGCGAGCCGGACTGGCTGCGGCGGGGGGCGGCCCTGGTGGCCGCGTCCGTCGAGGCGTGCGCCCCGGCCGGGCACACCACGATCACGGTGCGCCGGGTGCTGTTCCCACTGGCGGACTTCCAGCCGGAGGGGCTGGCCGCGGCGCTGGTGCTGTGGGCGGAGGAGGAGTTCGGCCTGCCCGCCCACCCGGTCGGGGTGGCCTTCGACCCGGTCGCCAACCGGTACGTCTACGACTGGTAGGCGCGGGCACGGCGGTCTGTCGCGGCGGTCTGTCGCGGCGGTTTATTCGGTGGAGCGGCTCAGGGTCGCTCCCCTACCATCGAGCCCATGGGTGCGTACTACTTCTTTCTCTGATTCCGGGCGCGGACGCGTAGGCGTCCCGTCATGCCCCGTCCTGCCCGAACCCGGACATCAGGGAAAGAGATCATGCGCGATCGCGCCCACCATTCTTCGCAACTCACTCTCAAGGACGTTTCCAAGGCGTACGGGGACAGGTCCGTCCTCGATGGCGTCACGTTCGCCGTCCGTCCCGGCGAGAAGATCGGAGTCATCGGTGAGAACGGCTCCGGAAAGTCCACGCTGCTGCGGCTGATCGCCGGCGCCGACGTGCCCGATGGCGGGGAGGTGACCGTTCACTTCCCCGGCGGGGTGGCGTATCTCGCGCAGACGCTGGAGCTGGACCCGGCGGCGAGCGTGCAGGACGCCGTGGACGCCTCGCTGGCCGAGCTGCGCGCCATGGAACGGCGGTTGCGGGCGGCCGAGGCCGCCCTCGCCGAGGCGTCGGAGGACGAACTCGCCGCCTACGGCGAGCTGTTGAGCGCCTACGAGGAGCGCGGCGGCTACCAGGCGGACGCCCGCGTCGACGCGGCCCTGCACGGGCTGGGCGTCGGGCACGTCGGGCGCGGGCGGCGGTTGGGGTCGCTGTCCGGCGGCGAGCGGTCCCGGCTGGCGCTGGCCTGCGCGCTGGCCTCGGGCGCGGAGCTGCTGCTGCTCGACGAGCCGACCAACCACCTGGACCGGCAGGCCACGCACTGGCTGGAGGAACGGCTGCGGGCGCACCGCGGCACGGTGCTGGCCGTGACCCACGACCGGGCGTTCCTGGAGGCGGTGGCGACCGCGATCCTGGAGGTCGACCGGGACACCCGGGCCGTGACCCGGTACGGGGACGGCTGGGCGGGTTACCGGACGGCGAAGGCCGCCGCCCGCCGCCGCTGGGAGCTGGACCACCAGGCGTGGCTGGACGGCGTGGCGGAGGCCGAGGCGCTGGTCGACGCGGCCGGGCAGCGGCTGGCCGCGACCGGGCGGGACCCCGGGGAGGGCTTCGGCAAGCACCGGCGCTCGCACGAGGCGAAGCTGTCCGGGCGGGTCAGGGCGGCGCGGCAGCGGCTGGAGCGGCTCCGTCGGGAGCCGGTCCCGGCGCCCCCGGAGCCGTTGCGGTTCGCGCCTCGGCTGGTCGCCGCCCCGGGCGCCGGTGATGTGGCGGTGGCGCTGGACGACGTGGTCGTCGGCGACCGGCTGCGGCTGGAGGCGCTGCACGTCGCGGCGGGCGACCGGCTGCTGGTGACCGGCCCGAACGGGGCCGGGAAGACGACCCTGCTGCGGGTGATCGCCGGGGACCTGCGCCCCGACACGGGCACCGTGCACCGCCCGGTTCCGGTCGGCTACCTGCCGCAGGAGCTGCCCGAGCGGGCGCCCTGCCGGCCGCTGCTGGCGGAGTACGCGGCGGGGCGCCCGGGCGCGGCGGAGGACCACGCGGACGAGCTGCTGGCGCTCGGGCTGTTCCGGGAGGAGGACCTGCCGGTCCCGGTGGCCGCCCTGTCGGTGGGCCAGCGGCGGCGCCTGGAGCTGGCCCGTCTGGTGACGCGTCCGGCGGGGCTCCTCGTCCTGGACGAGCCGACGAACCATGTGGCGCTCGGCCTGGTGGAGGAGCTGGAGGCGGCGCTGGCGGCCTACGAGGGCGCGGTCGTCGTGGTCTCGCACGACCGCCGCTTCCGCAGCGCCTTCGCGGGCGACCGGCTGGAGCTGCGGGCGGGGCGTGCGGGCCGCGCGCACGGGGCCCACCGGGCGGCCCCAGCGGCCTGACCGGCCGTCAGGGACCGGGCCGCCCGCGGTACCGCAGTCGCCGCCCGCGGCACCGCCGTCGCCGTCGCCGTCGTCAGATCGTCGCCGCGTCGATGACGAACCGGTAGCGGACGTCGCTCTTGAGCACCCGCTCGTACGCCTCGTTGATCTGATCGGCGCGGATCAGTTCGATCTCCGCGCCCAGGCCGTGCTCGGCGCAGAAGTCGAGCATCTCCTGGGTCTCGGCGATCCCGCCGATCATCGAGCCGGCGAGGGTCTTGCGGCCGGTGATCACGGAGAAGAGGTTCAGCGAGACGGGCTCCTCCGGAGCGCCGACGTTCACCAGGGCGCCGTCGGTCTTGAGCAGGCTCAGGTAGGCGCCGAAGTCCAGCGGCGCGGAGACCGTGGAGACGATCAGGTCGAAGGTGCCCGCGAGCTTCTCGAAGGTCTCCGGGTCGCTGGTCGCGTAGAAGTGGTCGGCGCCCAGCTTCAGGCCGTCCTCCTGCTTGCGGAGGGTCTGGCTGAGTACGGTGACCTCGGCCCCCAGCGCGTGGGCGATCTTCACGCCCATGTGGCCGAGGCCGCCGAGGCCGACGATGGCCACGTTCTTGCCGGGGCCCGCCTTCCAGTGGGCGAGCGGGGAGTAGAGGGTGATGCCGGCGCACAGCAGCGGTGCGGCGACGTCGAGGGCGAGGCCGTCGGGGATGCGGACGGCGTAGTTCTCGTCGACGACGATGTGGGTGGAGTAGCCGCCGTAGGTGGGCTCGCCGTTCCGGTCGAGGGCGTTGTACGTGCCGGTCATGCCCTGCACGCAGTACTGCTCCAGGCCCTGGCGGCAGTAGTCGCACCGGCGGCAGGAGTCCACGAAGCAGCCGACGCCGACGCGGTCGCCGGCCCGGTACTTCGTGACGCCCGGGCCGACCTCGGTGACGATTCCGGCGATCTCGTGGCCGGGCACCATCGGGAAGATGCCCTCACCCCAGCCGTCCCGGGCCTGGTGGATGTCGGAGTGGCAGATTCCGGCGTACTTGATCTCGATCAGCACGTCGTGCTCGCCGACGGCCCGGCGCGGGACCGTGGTGCGCTCCAGCGGGGCGTTGGCGGCGGGGGCTGCGTAAGCGGGAACGTTCGTGGTCATGGCCACGAGCGTGCCGGTATCCGTGCGGGCCACCCAGACCTCTGCGCTTCGTACGACCCGTGTGCGTACTACTGGCAGGGTCAGGATCGGCGCTGTGCCCGTGCGTACGACCCGGAATACTTGCGGTATGGACCAGCGTGCCGAACTGAGTGAATTCCTCCGCTCCCGGCGGGCCAGGCTGAAGCCGGAGGACGTGGGGCTGCCCGAGTTCGGGCGCCACCGCCGGGTGCCGGGGCTCCGGCGTGAGGAGCTGGCGCAGTTGGCCGGGGTCTCCGTCGCGTATTACACGCGGCTGGAACAGGGGAACAGCCGCAACGTCTCCACCGAGGTCCTGGACGCCATCGCCCGCGCGCTGCGGCTCACCGACGCCGAGCGCGACCACCTCACGCACCTGGCGAGACCCTCGCTCAAGAAGAAGCGGCGGGCGCCCGCCACCCGGCCGCAGACGGTGCGCCCGGCGCTCCAGCACCTGCTGGACGCGATGGACGGGGTGCCCGCGTACCTGCTGGGGCGGCGGCTGGACATCGTGGGCTGGAACCGGATGGCGCGGGCGCTGCTCGGGGACTTCGCGGCGCTGGAGCCGCACGAGCGGAACATGGCGTGGCAGGTGTTCCTGGCCCCGAACGCCCGCGACGTGTACGTCGACTGGGACGCCAAGGCGACGGAGGTCGTGAGCGTGCTGCGGATGTACGCGGGCTGCTCGGCGGACGATCCACGGTTGTCGGCGCTGGTAGGCGAGCTGTCGGTGAAGAGCCCGGAGTTCCGCACCCTGTGGGCGGCGCACACGGTGCAGGACAAGGGCCACGGCACCAAGCAGCTGCGCCATCCGCTGGTGGGCGAGGTGACGCTGGCGTACGAGACGCTGAAGGTCCCGGACGATCACGACCTGGCCCTGGTGACGTACACGGCGGAGCCCGGTTCGCCGTCGGCGGACGCGCTGCGGCTGCTGGCGAACTGGGGCGTGGACGAGGTCGCCGGAGCGCGGTGATCCGCACGTGGTGCACGACGAAGGCGGCGGCCCTCCCACGGAGGACCGCCGCCTTTCGTACGTACGCGGCTCAGACCGCCGAGCCGGCCTTCCACTCCGCCCAGCTCATGTTCCAGCCGTTGAGGCCGTTGTCCGGGGCGATGGTCTTGTCCTTGGAGTTCTTGACGACGACCACGTCACCGACGATCGAGTTGTCGTAGAACCACGCACCGGGCTGCTTCGGGTCGCCCGCCCCCTTGGCGTCGTTCAGGCCGACGCAGCCGTGGCTGGTGTTGACCTTGCCGAAGATGGAGTCGGAGCCCCAGTAGTTGCCGTGGATGAAGGTGCCCGACGTGGACAGCCGCATGGCGTGCGGCACGTCCTTGATGTCGTACTCGCCCTTGCCGTCCTTCTTGGTGAAGCCGACCGTCGAGCCGTCCATCCGGGTCTCCTTGAACTTCTCGGAGATCACCATCTGGCCGTTGTAGGTCGGGTTCTCCGGCGCGCCGGCGGAGATCGGGATGGTCTTGATCGTCTTGCCGTCCTGGGTGACCGTCATGGTCTTGGCGGCGGCGTCGACGGTGGAGACCTGGTTGCGGCCGATGGTGAAGGTGACGGTCTTCTGCTGGACGCCGTAGACGCCGTCGGAGCCCTCCACGCCGTCGAGGTCCAGCTTCAGCGTGACCTTGGAGCCCTCGGCCCAGTAGTTCTCGGGGCGGAAGTCCAGGCGCTGGGAGTTGAACCAGTGGCCGACGACCTCCTGGCCGCTGGTGGAGGAGACGGTGATGCCGGACTGGACGGCCTTCTTGTCCGTGATCGGCTTGTTGAAGTTGATGGAGACGGGCATGCCGACGCCGACCGTGGAGCCGTCCTCGGGGGTGAAGTTCCCGATGAAGCTGTTCTCCTTCGACACGGTGGTGAAGGAGGAGTTCTCGTGGGCCTCGCGGCCCTCGGAGTCCTTGGCCGTGGCGGCGATCTTGTAGGTGGTGGCCCGCTCGAGCTGCTCGCTGGGCGCCCAGCTCTTGCCGTCGGCGGCCATCTCGCCCTTGACGGTCTTGCCGTCCGGGGAGGTCATCGTCACCTGGGTGAGCGTGCCCTCGCTGACGGTGACCTTGGCGTCGTCGTTGATGCCGGCGTTCTGCGCGCCGTTCTTCGGCGTGATCGTTATTCGGGCCTGGGAGGCGTCCTTCGCCGCGGCCGCGTCGACCTGGGACTGTGACGTCTTGGAGCTTTCGGAGGCGTCGGCCTTGTCCTCACCGCCGCCGCAGCCGGTGAGCACCAGTACGCCGCCGAGCAGTGCGGACGCAGCCGTCAGGCCCTTGCGCCGCTTGCTGTCCGTCATCACACGCTTCTCCATGGTCGCCGAATCCCTGCCAACTATCTCAACAACACCCATAACAACCCGTCCGGTTCCCCATCAGGTACGGATGTGGGGAACACCACTGATCGACGCGCCCCGGGGAGCTGTTGGTTCCCGATCTTCCCGAGGTATACGGATGCGCGTGAAATGGGCCCCGGACGCGCCCGCGCGCGGGACGGTCCGGGACCCGGAGCGTGTCGCAGGTCACACGCTACGGCCGTACGTCGTCGAGGTGGTCCTCATCATCCTCCTCGTCCAGCTCCCACACGTCCGCGTCGGGGTCGTAGTCGACCAGCTCGCTGCTCCAGGAGGCCTGGGCGAGTTCGACGCCCGGCACCTGACCGATCAGATCGACCGGCTCGACGAGGTAGGCGAGAGCTTCCGCTTCGTCTTCTCGTACCGCGGAGCGGGCGTGTGTACGCTCCTCGTCCGGCATGAATTCGTCGGCTTCCACGCGCTCCAGCGCGGCTGCGGTGAGTTGATCGTCGTCCGTCACTTCCATCAGCAGTTCCACCCGAAGGCGCACATACCGTGATGTCTCAGAAGGGCTCATATGACGGAGCGTAAGCCGCCCACGCCCACGACTTTCCAGCGACCCGCTGTGTTCATTAGCATCGGCGCACCCACCAATTCTCGGTTCCGCAAGGGGATCTGAATCTGTGTCCGTCGCACGTCGACCGCTGCTGACCGCCACCGCCGCCGGGACCCTGCTCGGCGCGCTGTGGTTCGTCCCTTCGGCCAACGCCACCGTCGAGCAGCCGCCCGCGGAGCGGCACGAAACGAGAACGTCCCCGGCGCGGGCGCAGAGCGACCTCGTGCTCGCCGACACGGGCAGCGTGGACACGACCCCGTACCTGATCGGGGGCGCGACCTTCCTGGCGATGGGCACGGGCCTGGTGGCCTTCGCCGTACGGCGAGGGGCGCACACCGCCCTGTGACGGTGCGCGCCCCGGGCGCGTGGGTCGTGGTCAGGCCAGCGGGCCGGTGACCTTCTCGACGGCCTCGACGAGCTTGCCCTCGCGTACGAAGGCGTCGGCGGTGTCCAGGTCGGGCGCGAGGAAGCGGTCCGGTCCGGGGCCCTGGACGCCGGCCGCGCGCAGCGCCTCGATGGCGGCGCGGGAGGCGGGCGCCGGGGTGAGGCCGTCGCGCAGCTCGATGGCGCGGGTCGCGGCGTACAGCTCGACGGCGATGATCCGGTTCAGGTTGCCGACGGCGGTGCGCAGCTTGCGGGCGGCCGACCAGCCCATGGAGACGTGGTCCTCCTGCATGGCGGAGGACGGGATGGAGTCGGCGGAGGCCGGGACGGCGAGCCGCTTCAGCTCGCTGACCAGGGCGGCCTGCGTGTACTGGGCGATCATCAGGCCCGAGTCGACGCCCGCGTCGTCGGCGAGGAACGGCGGCAGGCCGTGGGAGCGGTTCTTGTCGAGCAGCCGGTCGGTGCGCCGCTCGGCGATGGAGCCGAGGTCGGCGGCGGCGATGGCGAGGAAGTCCAGGACGTACGCGACGGGCGCGCCGTGGAAGTTGCCGTTGGACTCCACGCGGCCGTCGGGCAGGACCACCGGGTTGTCGACGGCGGAGGCCAGCTCGCGCTCGGCGACGAGCCGGGCGTGGGCCATGGTGTCGCGGCCCGCGCCGGCGACCTGCGGGGCGCAGCGCACGGAGTAGGCGTCCTGGACGCGCGGGGCCTCGTCCTGCTGGAAGTGGCCGGTGAGGCCGGAGCCCTGGAGGACGGCGAGCATGTTCGCGGCGGCGGCGCCCTGGCCGGGGTGCGGCCGGATGGCGTGCAGCTCGGGCGCGAGGACCTTGTCGGTGCCGAGGAGGGCTTCCAGGGACAGCGCGGCGGTGATGTCGGCGGACTTGTAGAGCTTGTCGAGGTCCGCGAGGGCCATGATCAGCATGCCGAGCATGCCGTCGGTGCCGTTGAGGAGGGCGAGCCCCTCCTTCTCGCGCAGCTCGACGGGCTCGATGCCGTGCTCGGCGAGCAGCTCGCCGGCGGGCCGGACGCGGCCGTCGGGGCCCTCGGCGTCGCCCTCGCCCATCAGGGTGAGCGCGCAGTGGCTGAGCGGCGCCAGGTCGCCGGAGCAGCCGAGGGAGCCGTACTCGTGGACGACCGGGGTGATCCCGGCGTTGAGCACGTCCGCCATGGTCTGGGCGACCTGGGGGCGGACGCCGGTGCGGCCGGAGCAGACGGTCTTCAGCCGTAGGAACATCAGCGCGCGGACGACCTCGCGCTCGACGGGCGCGCCCATGCCGGCGGCGTGCGAGCGCACGATGTTGCGCTGGAGCTGCGCGCGCAGCTCGGGGCTGATGTGCCGGGTGGCCAGCGCTCCGAAACCGGTCGACACGCCGTAGACGGGCTCGGGCTTGGCGGCGAGGGCGTCGACGATCTCCCGGGCCTTGGCGAGCGCGGCGAGCGCCTCCGGGGAGAGCTCGACCTTCGCGTTGCCGCGGGCCACGGCGATGACGTCCTGGGCGGTGGTACCGGACGTCCCCACCACGACTGTGTGCATATCCATATTCAGCAGCGTACGGACTGAATCCCAACGTGTCACTACCCCGCCTCCCAAGAGCCCCTTACGCCTCTCCGCAGCCCCGTACCGACTCCCGGGCGCCCGTCAGGCGTCCGGCTCGGGAACGGCGCCCGTGCCGGGGGCGTCCGGGCTCGGCGGGGTCGGGGCGTCGCGGAAGCTGCGGCGGTCGCGGGAGGCGGACGGGGGGTGGTCCGCCAGGGCGATGACCGTGCCGTCGCGGCCGGCCACCACCGGCTTGGGCGACCGGGCCGCCTTGGCCCGGTACTGGGCCGCGTCCGCCAGCCGGAACAGCCGCCGCGCGGACTGCACCGGCCCGATCGGGTCACCGGTCGACGCCACCCCGCAGGCCACGCCCTCCCCCAGCTCCAGGTCCCCGGCCCGTACGCACAGCTCGTCGGCCGCCCGCACCACCTCGTCCGCCTCCGGCCCCACCGACACCAGGCAGAACTCGTCACCGCCCAGCCGCGCCGCCAGCGCGCCCGGCAGCATCGCCCCGCAGTACGACAGCACCGAGCCGAACCGCTCCAGCAGCCGGTCGCCCACCGCGTGCCCGTGCGTGTCGTTGACGCGCTTGAGGCCGTTCAGGTCGCACACCACCAGCGAGACCACCGTCCCGTCGGCGAGGAAGCGCTCGACCGCCTCGTCCAGCCGCATGTCCACCGCCCGCCGGTTGGCGAGCCCGGTCAGCGGATCGGTGAAGGCGAGCTTGCGGACCTCCTCCAGCCGCTCGGTCTGCGCGATCCCGGCCGCGACGACCGACGCGAGGACGGTCGCGAAGTCCGCGTCGCCCCGGTCGAAGACCGGCGCCCCGGCCGGCCGCGCCACATACAGCTCGCCCCAGGCCCGCCCGTGCATCACTATCGGCGCGACGACACAGCAGCCCCGGCCGCGCCGCCGCAGCGCGGCCACTCTCTGATGGCAGTAGCCGGGTTCCCCGGTACGCGGCCCCTCGGCCGTCTCCACCCAGGCGTTCGGCTCCCCGCCGCCCGCCCACCGCTCGTGCAGGAACTCGGTGATCTCCGAGAACTGGTGCACCGGGTACGTCTCGGAGTCCGGGAACTCCTCCTCGTCCGCCGCCCGCTCCCCCGCGTTCACCAGCACCTTGAGCCGGCCGAGGTCCCGCTCCCACATGGAGAGCGCGGCGAACGTCCCGCCGAGCGCGTCGCGCGCGCCCAGCGCGGCCGCCCGCCAGGTCTCGCGCGGCGTGTGCGCCGACGCCATGGCCTGCGCGAGCGCCACTACAGCGCGTAGCCGGACATCCTCACCCATTCCTCAAGCTTAGGGAGCATCAGCGACTTTTCACTCCCCGGGCCACTCCGGCTTCCGCTTCTCGTTGAACGCCGCCACGCCCTCGGCCCGGTCCCCCGAGAAGGCCACCGACCGCCACGCCGCGTCCTCGACCTCCAGTCCCGCCCTGAGGTCCAGGCCCTGGCCCAGGCGCATGGCCCGCTTGGCCGCCCGCAGCCCGACCGGCGAGTTGGCGGCGATCTTCGCTGCCAGCTCCAGGGCGCCCGTCCGGGCGTCCTCCGCGATCCCGTCGACCAGCCCCAACTGCTCGGCCTCGTCCCACTGGAGGCGGTCCGCCGTGAAGACGAGCTGGGCCGCCCGCGCCGCCCCGACCCGGCGCGGCAGGAGCTGCGTACCACCGCCACCGGGGATCACACCCACCGACACCTCGGGCAGCCCGATGACCGCCGTCTCGTCGGCCATGATGATGTCGCAGGCGAGCGCCAGCTCGTACCCGCCGCCCAGCGCGAAGCCGTGCACGGCCGCGATGGCCGGCATCGGCAGCTCCAGCACGCCGGTGTACGCGGCGCGCGCGACGGGGCGCTGGCGCACCAGCTCGGCGTCCGTGAAGGAGTTGCGCTCCTTGAGGTCGGCGCCGACGCAGAACGCCTTGTCGTTGGAGGAGGTCAGCACGGTGACCCGCACCGAGTGGTCGGCGGCCAGCGCCTGGCACGCGGCGCCGATGGAGCGGGCCATCTCGGTGGAGACGGCGTTCATGGCCCTGGGCCGGTCGAGCACCAGCTCGGCGACGTGCTCATGACGGCGTACGGCGACGAATTCCCCGAAGCGCTGCTCGGACATGCGTGACACACCCTCCCGGTTAACGAACGTTAGCGAACGTTATCCGGTGATCCTAGGCTCCCGCCGCGTCAGCAGCCAGGGCTCGATCACCCCGAGCCCGCGCACCGGCCGCTGCCACATGGGCTGGAGCGCGAAGCGGTACTTCGACGAGGCCCCCGGCGCCTCGCCCTCCTTCTCCGCCCGCGCCGCCTCCTCGGCCGCCTGGGCCTCCGACACCGGGGCGTCGCCCGTGCGCGACAGCTCCTCCGCGAGCGCCCCGTCGACCAGGACGGCGTCCTTGGGCGCTATCGAGGTGAGCCGGCTGGCCAGGTTCACGGTGGTGCCGAAGACGTCGCCCATCCGGGTCGTGACCGTGCCGAAGGCGATGCCGACGCGCAGCGCGGGCATCGTCTCGTCGTGGGTGAGCGTCTCGATGAGGCGCAGCGCGATCTCGGCGGCCGTACCGGCGTCGTCCGCCGCGTACAGCACCTCGTCGCCGAGCGTCTTGATCAGCCGCCCGCCGTGCGCGGCGACCAGGTCGGCCGACGTCGTCTCGAACGCCTCGACCAGCTCGCCGAGCTCCTCCTCCTCCAGGCGCCGGGTGAGCCGGGTGAAGCCCACCAGGTCCGCGAAGCCGACCGCCAGCCGCCGGTCCACCATCTCCTCGTCGTCGGCGGCCTGCACGACCCGTCCGGTCGCCGCCGCGAGCTGTCGCCGCCACACGTACACCAGGAACTCCTGGAGCTCCGGCAGCAACAGCTCCACCAGGGGATACGTCACTTCCGTGCGGGTCATCCCCGGCTCGGGCGGCTCGGTGAGCCCCTCCAGGAACGAGTCGATCTGCCACTCGGCCAGCCGGGCGGTGGTCTGGCCGGTGGACCGCGCCACCTGCACCGCCATCGGCTCGCTCAGCAGGCCCGCCTCCACCAGACCGGCCAGCCGGCGCAGCGCCAGCACGTCCGCCTCGGTCAGCGCCTTGGCCTGCCCGATGTCGGCGAACCCCATGGCCCGCCAGAACCGGGAGGCCAGGTCCATGGAGACACCGGCGGTGCGGGCCGCCTGGAAGGGGGTGTAGCGGCGCTCGGCGCCGAGGATGAGCTGCTCCAGCCGGATGGCCAGGGGGTCGTCGGTCGGCTCTGCCGTGTGGTCGACGACATGGTGAGGGGTGGGGTACTCCGCCCCGCTCGGCCCGGACCCGGACCCGCCCGAGTTCGCGTCGTCGACGGTCACCGGCCGCCTCCTGCCCGTTCCCTGCGCACTGTCCTGCCGATCTGTAGCTGGATCGCCGTCAACGATACGGCAGGTGTGCCCTGGCTCACGTCCCCGCGACCCAGCGCGTCAGTCCACCGGGCGCAGATGCACGATGTCGCCCGCTCCCACGGCCTCCCGCCGTCCGCCCGGCGGCGCCACCACCAGGCGGCCGTCCCCGTCGATGGCGACGGCCTCGCCGGTGAGCACCCGATCGCCGGGCAGCTCGGCGCGGACGGTGCGGCCGAGGGTCGCGCAGCCGGCCGCGTAGGCCTCCTGGAGGCCGGAGGCCGCCGGGTCGCCGTCGGCGGCCGTCCAGCGGCGGTACCAGTGCTCCAGCGAGCGGAGGACGGCGCGCAGCAGGGGGTCGCGGTCGGTGGAGACCGCGTTGGCGAGGAGGAGGGAGCCGGCCGTGGGGACGGGCAGCTCCTCCTTGCGGAGCGTGACGTTGAGGCCGAGCCCGACGACGATGCCGTCGTCGCCGGCCCGCTCGGCGAGGATGCCGCCGGCCTTCCGCTCCTCTCCCCCGACCTTCACCATCAGGTCGTTCGGCCACTTCAGCGCCATGTCGGCGCCGGCGGCGCGGGCCAGTCCGGTGGCGGCGGCGACGCCCGTGAGCAGCGGCAGCCAGGCGAGGCGGGCGACGGGCACGTCCGGCTTGAGCAGGACCGAGAAGAACAGGCCCGAGCGGGCGGGCGCGGACCAGACGCGGTCCAGCCGGCCGCGCCCGGCCGTCTGCTCCTCGGCGACCAGGACGGCGCCCTCGGGGAGGGTGGCGGCCCGGCCGGCCAGGTCGGAGTTGGTGGACCCGGTGGCGGGCACGATGTCCAGCGAGGTCCACAGCCCGCCGGGCAGGAGCAGTGCGCGGCGCAGGGAGGCGGCGTTCAGGGGCGGGCGTTCGAGGTCCGACCACGGACCCGCTGAACCATATGAGGGCGTCATGCAAGCCAGCGTAGGTGTGGTAAACACCGCACTGCCGAAGGGTATCGCCGCCGATACGCTACGGGTCAGTAGCCAACGATCCCGTGACCAGGCAGGGAGCCGCATCCCGATGTCCGAGCCGGCCAAGCCCCAAGAGCCCCAGATCGACATTCACACGACCGCGGGCAAGCTCGCGGATCTCCAGCGCCGTATCGAGGAGGCGACGCACGCGGGCTCCGAGCGCGCCGTCCAGAAGCAGCACGCCAAGGGCAAGTTGACGGCCCGCGAGCGGATCGCGCTGCTGCTGGACGAGGATTCCTTCGTCGAGCTGGACGAGTTCGCCCGGCACCGCTCCACGAGCTTCGGCCTGGAGAAGAACCGCCCGTACGGAGACGGTGTCGTCACCGGCTACGGCACGGTCGACGGCCGCCCGGTGGCGGTGTTCTCGCAGGACTTCACGGTGTTCGGCGGCGCCCTCGGCGAGGTGTTCGGACAGAAGATCATCAAGGTGATGGACTTCGCCCTGAAGACCGGCTGCCCCGTGATCGGCATCAACGACTCCGGCGGCGCCCGCATCCAGGAGGGCGTCATGGCCCTCGGCATGTACGGCGAGATCTTCCGCCGCAACACCCACGCCTCGGGTGTGATCCCGCAGATCAGCCTGGTCGTCGGCCCGTGCGCGGGCGGCGCGGTGTACTCGCCCGCCATCACCGACTTCACGGTGATGGTCGACCAGACCTCGCACATGTTCATCACCGGCCCCGACGTCATCAAGACGGTGACGGGCGAGGACGTCGGCTTCGAGGAGCTGGGCGGCGCCCGGACGCACAACGCCACCTCCGGTGTGGCGCACCACATGGCGGGCGACGAGAAGGACGCCATCGAGTACGTCAAGTCCCTTCTGTCGTACCTGCCGTCGAACAACCTCTCCGAGGCGCCCGCCTTCCCGGAGGAGGCGGACCTGGAGCTGAGCGACGAGGACCGCGAGCTGGACGTCCTCATCCCGGACTCGGCGAACCAGCCGTACGACATGCACACCGTCATCGAGCACGTCCTGGACGACGGTGAATTCCTGGAGACCCAGGCGCTGTTCGCGCCGAACATCGTCACCGGCTTCGGGCGGGTCGAGGGGTACCCGGTCGGCATCGTCGCCAACCAGCCCATGCAGTTCGCGGGCTGCCTGGACATCGACGCCTCCGAGAAGGCCGCCCGGTTCGTCCGCACCTGCGACGCGTTCAACATCCCGGTGCTGACCTTCGTCGACGTGCCGGGCTTCCTGCCGGGCGTCGGTCAGGAGCACGAGGGCATCATCCGGCGCGGCGCCAAGCTGATCTACGCGTACGCCGAGGCGACCGTGCCGCTGATCACGGTGATCACCCGCAAGGCGTTCGGCGGCGCGTACGACGTCATGGGCTCCAAGCACCTGGGCGCCGACCTCAACCTGGCGTGGCCGACCGCGCAGATCGCCGTGATGGGCGCGCAGGGTGCGGTGAACATCCTGCACCGCCGCACGATCGCGGAGGCGGAGGACGTCGAGGCGACGCGGGCGAGGCTGATCCAGGAGTACGAGGACGCCCTGCTCAACCCGTACACGGCGGCCGAACGCGGTTACATCGACGCGGTGGTCATGCCGTCCGAGACGCGGACGCAGATCGTCAAGGGCCTGCGTCAACTGCGCACCAAGCGGGAAAACCTGCCCCCGAAGAAGCACGGCAACATCCCCCTCTAAGGAGCCCCCATGATCAAGGTTCTGCGGGGCAACCCGACCCCGGAGGAGCTGGCCGCCGCACTGGCGGTGGTCCAGGCGCGCGCCGCCGCGACCGCCTCGGCGGCCTCCGGTGGCGCGCCGCACGTCCCCGAGGGCTGGTCGGACCCGGCGAGAATCGCCCGCGCCCACCGCCCCCACCCGGGCCCCCGGTCGTGGGCGCGCTCCTACTGGCCGGTGTAGCGCACGGACGGAATGGTCCATAAGCACCGCGGGGGGGGGGGGGGGGGGGGGGGGGGGGGGGGGGGGGGGGGGGGGAAGGGGGGGGGGGGGGGGGGGGGGGGGGCGAGGAGAAAAACCAC
>NZ_JBVIGF010000002.1:0-49315 GCF_055570965.1 Streptomyces sp. NPDC031064 | reverse complement strand
CCTTCCTGTCGCTTGGGATAGCGAACGGCCACACCCCCCCCCCCCCCCTCCCCCCCCCACTCCCCCCCCCCCCCCCCCCGCGCGGGTCCCGCCAGCAGGATCGAAGGATGCTGTGGTCCGACCCCGAGAACGAACCCCCCAAGGAGATGCGCGACATGCAGGCGATGCTGCGTCGCGCGGGGATCCTGCTGGCACTGGCGATGCTGCTGGCGATGTTCGTGGTCGGCCTGCACTGACTTCGCGGTCGCCCTTCACCGACTTCTCGGTCGCCCCTTCGCCGGCCGGGCGCCGCCCTTGGCGGCAACCCCGGCGCACGGGGCGTTTTCCGTACGATGGCGCTCATGACTGCTGCTCAGCGCCGCCGCCTCGTCCTGGCCTCCGCGTCCCCCGCCCGCCTCGGTCTACTGCGCCAGGCCGGGCTCACCCCCGAGGTGATCGTCAGCGGTGTGGACGAGGACAAGTTCACCGCCCCGACGCCGGCCGAACTGGCGCTCGCCCTCGCCGAGGCCAAGGCCGCCCACGTGGCCGCCAAGCCCGAGGCGAGCGGCGCACTTGTCATCGGCTGCGACTCGGTGCTGGAGCTGGACAAGCAGGCCCTCGGCAAGCCCGCCGACGCCGAGGAGGCCACCGCCCGCTGGAAGGCGATGCGCGGCCGCGCGGGCATCCTCCAGACCGGCCACTGCGTGTACGACACGACCGCCAAGCGCTACGCCTCCGCGACCGCCTCCACCCTGGTCCGCTTCGGCGACCCGACGGACGAGGAGATCGCGGCGTACGTCGCCAGCGGCGAACCCCTCCACGTGGCGGGCGCGTTCACCCTGGACGGCCGCTCGGCGCCCTTCATCGACGGCATCGACGGCGACCCGGGCAATGTGATCGGGCTGTCCCTGCCGCTGCTGCGCCGCCTGCTGGCCGAGCTGGGGATCGCGATCACCGACCTGTGGAGCGACTGACCGTCCCCAAGGGACCGACGGCCGACGGCCCCGGGCGTCACGCCGGGGCCACGCCGCCCTCCACGGGCGGCGTGGGCTCCCGCTCCTCGTCCTCCGGCGCGTACAGCACCAGCGAGGCGACGACGAGCCCCAGCACGACCATCATGTACGCGAACGCCGCCCACCCCACCAGGCCCACCACCACCGCGCCGAGCACCCCGTGCGTGATGGCGCAGGAGATCAGCACGATCCGCGCGGCACGCCCCGGGGACCGGTCCCGTACGCCGAGGCGCACCAGCAGCGCCCCGCAGAGCGCCACGTACGCCCCGAAGACACCGCCCATGATCCAGATCGCGGTGACCATCAGGTCCGGGTCGAGACCGTCCAGCGACATCCGCTGACCACCCATGACCTTCGCGAGCACCATGTGCAGCAGCACGAGGCCCACCGCCTCCAGGGCCAGCACGATCCCGGCCGTCAGAGCTATCGGTCTGCGGGTCACCATGGGCACTCCCCTGCCTGTTACCTGCCCCGACGAGTCGGTACGGACGACAGCGCGCAGGCTACTGACTGGTAAACCTAGGGACAAGGGTTCTGACACCGCCGCAAAGAATCACTCGCCCATTCGTAGGGACTCCACAAAGAATCGGGATACGGCGCTGGCCGTGAAGACAGAGACCTTGGCCACACCTCAGGGTTACTGTTCCGTTCAGAAGCCCTGCGTAACGTGGTGCGACAAGGGATTTCACGACTCCACTACGCCTCGAATCACGCTCCGTGTGGGCAAGCTCACCATTGGGGACGGGTCGAAAGGCCGTGTCGGCAGTCCCTAAACTCAGCTTGTTTCAAGGAGGGAGCCATCGTGCGCAAGGTGCTCATCGCCAACCGTGGCGAAATCGCTGTCCGTGTCGCCCGTGCCTGCCGGGACGCCGGGATCGCAAGCGTAGCCGTCTACGCCGATCCGGACCGGGACGCCCTGCACGTCCGTGCGGCCGACGAGGCGTTCGCCCTGGGCGGTGACACCCCGGCCGCCAGCTATCTGGACATGGCCAAGGTGCTCCAGGCCGCGGCCGATTCCGGCGCGGACGCCGTTCATCCCGGGTACGGATTCCTCTCCGAGAACGCGGAGTTCGCCCAGGCCGTCATCGACGCGGGTCTCACCTGGATCGGCCCGCCGCCGCAGGCCATCCGCGACCTCGGTGACAAGGTCGCCGCCCGTCACATCGCCCAGCGCGCCGGCGCGCCGCTGGTCGCCGGTACGCCCGACCCGGTGTCCGGCGCCGACGAGGTCGTGGCCTTCGCCGAGGAGCACGGCCTGCCGATCGCCATCAAGGCCGCCTTCGGCGGTGGCGGACGCGGCCTGAAGGTCGCCCGCACGCTCGAAGAGGTCCCCGAGCTGTACGACTCCGCCGTCCGCGAGGCGGTCGCCGCCTTCGGCCGCGGCGAGTGCTTCGTCGAGCGCTACCTCGACAAGCCCCGGCACGTCGAGACCCAGTGCCTGGCCGACAAGCACGGCAACGTGGTCGTCGTGTCGACGCGTGACTGCTCGCTCCAGCGCCGTCACCAGAAGCTGGTCGAGGAGGCCCCGGCGCCGTTCCTCAGCGCCGAGCAGAACGCCGAGCTGTACCGGGCGTCCAAGGCCATCCTCAAGGAGGCCGGCTACGTCGGTGCCGGCACCGTGGAGTTCCTCGTCGGCGTGGACGGCACGATCTCCTTCCTGGAGGTCAACACCCGTCTCCAGGTCGAGCACCCGGTCACCGAAGAGGTCACCGGCATCGACCTCGTGCGCGAGATGTTCCGCATCGCCGACGGCGAGGAGCTCGGGTACGACGACCCGGCGATCCGCGGGCACTCGTTCGAGTTCCGCATCAACGGCGAGGACCCCGGCCGCAACTTCCTCCCCGCCCCCGGCACGGTGACGCTGTTCGCGCCGCCGTCCGGCCCGGGTGTGCGGCTGGACGCGGGCGTGGAGTCCGGCAGCGTCATCGGCCCGGCGTGGGACTCGCTGCTGGCGAAGCTGATCGTCACCGGTGCGACCCGTGAGCAGGCCCTCCAGCGGGCCGCCCGCGCCCTGGCCGAGTTCAAGGTCGAGGGCATGGCCACCGCCATCCCCTTCCACCGGGCGGCCGTGGCCGACCCGGCGTTCACCTCGGACCCGTTCCGGGTGCACACCCGCTGGATCGAGACCGAGTTCGTCAACGAGATCCCGCCCTTCGCCGCCCCCGCCGCCCCCGAGGCGGAGGAGGAGCCCGGCCGCGAGACCGTCGTCGTCGAGGTCGGCGGCAAGCGCCTGGAGGTCTCGCTGCCGTCCTCGCTGGGCATGAGCCTGGCGCGCACGGGTCTGGCCGCGGGCGCCAAGCCCAAGCGCCGCGCCGCCAAGAAGGCCGGCTCCGCCGCCTCGGGCGACACGCTGGCCTCCCCGATGCAGGGCACGATCGTCAAGGTCGCGGTCGAGGAGGGCCAGGAGGTCAAGGAGGGCGACCTCATCGTCGTACTCGAAGCGATGAAGATGGAGCAGCCCATCAACGCCCACCGCGCGGGCACGATCAAGGGCCTGGCGGCTGAGGTCGGCGCGTCGGTGACGTCCGGCGCCGCGATCTGCGAGATCAAGGACTGACCCGGTTCACCACAGGGGCCCGTCGGCACATGCCCGGCGGGCCCCTCGCCATGTCCGCGATGGCATCCTGGAGCCGTAGGGCGGCGGCGGTACGAGGGAGGACGGCGCGATGGTGACGAGTGCGGCGGCGAGCGGGACGGCGGCGGACAGGGCCCCGGGCACGCCGCGCCCCATGCGCGCCGACGCCCGCCGCAACTACGGGCGGCTGCTCGCCGAGGCGCGGGCCGCCTTCGCGGAGCACGGCACCGACGCGTCGCTGGAGGACATCGCGCGCCGCGCGGGCGTCGGGATCGGCACGCTGTACCGGCATTTCCCGAACCGGCACGCGCTGATGAACGCCGTCTTCCAGGAGGCGCTGCACACCCTGCTGGAACGCTCGCGCGACCTGGGGCGCTCCGAGCAGCCCTGCACGGCGCTGGTGGAGTGGCTGCGCGCCATCGTCACGCACGCCGGCGAATACCGGGGCCTGGCCCGCGCGCTCATGTCCGCGTCGCACGACACGACTTCGGCCCTGTCGCAGTGCAGCACCCCGATGCGCGCGGCCGGCGAGCGCCTGCTGGTCCGCGCCCAGGAGGCGGGCGCGGTACGGGCGGACGTGTCGATCGACGACCTGATGCAGCTCACCAACGCCATCGCCCTGGCCGCCGAACAGTCCCCGGACGACCCGGAACTGGCCGACCGTCTTCTGACCCTCACCTTGCGCGGCCTCAAGGCGTGACGACGGAACGCCGACCGGCCTCACGTCCCGGTCGGCACCGCCTCGTTGGCGGGCCCGTCAGCGGCGGCGCAGATCCGCTACCCTCGCGCCGCGCTCCGAGGGCGGGCCGTCCGCCGAGAGGGAGGCGCTGCGCAGTTGCGGGCCGCCTGGGTGGCGGCCGCCGCGCTGGCCCGGGAGGGGGACGTCACGGCGGGCCTGGCGACCCGGTGGCGGGGCGCCCTCGGCGCCGGAGGCGCCGGGTGCCGGGCCGGCGACGGTGATCTGGACGCCCTGGTCCGCCAGCGCCTGGAGCTCGGTGGCGGCGCGGTCGTCGTGGGCGGGGGGCTCGTCGGTGACCAGCCGGGTGATCACGTCCGTCGGCACGGTCTGGAACATCGTGTCCGTACCGAGCTTGGTGTGGTCGGCCAGCACGACGACCTCCGCCGCCGCCTGGACCAGCGCCCGGTCGACGCTGGCCGACAGCATGTTGGACGTGGACAGGCCCCGCTCGGCGGTGAGCCCGCTGCCGGACAGGAACGCCCGCGAGACCCTCAGCCCCTGGAGGGACTGCTCGGCCCCGCTGCCCACCAGGGCGTAGTTGGAGCCGCGCAGGGTGCCGCCGGTCATGACCACCTCCACCCGGTTGGCGTGGGCCAGCGCCTGGGCCACCAGCAGGGAGTTGGTGACGACGGTCAGCCCGGGTACGCGGGCGAGCCGGCGGGCCAGCTCCTGCGTGGTGGTCCCCGCGCCGACCACGATGGCCTCGCCCTCCTCCACGAGACCGGCGGCCACGTCGGCGATGGCCGTCTTCTCGGCGGTCGCGAGATGGGATTTCTGCGGGAAGCCGGACTCTCGCGTAAATCCGCCCGGCAGCACCGCACCGCCGTGCCGGCGGTCGAGGAGTCCTTCTGCCTCCAGTGCCCGCACGTCACGCCGTACGGTCACTTCGGAGGTCTGGACGACGCGGGCGAGCTCCCGGAGCGATACCGCCCCGTTGGCACGCACCATTTCAAGGATCAACTGGCGACGTTCTGCAGCGAACACGAAACTGACAGTAACCCCAGCGACCGTTTCTTTGCAGCGGTATGCGCCTATTACGGGAAGTTGCGAACAGACGGGCCCGCCAGGTGGTATAGGCGGGCCCGTCCGAGAACGTTCCTTGACCGATCGATGTCCCGACTTGCCGGGGGTTGCAGGGTGTTGTCCCTCCCCCGGACCGGACTACACCTCGGCGGCCGTCTTCCGGGTGTGCAACTGTCGTGCCACCTCGGCGATCGAGCCCGACAGGGACGGGTACACCGTGAAGGCGTTTGCGATCTGTTCGACCGTCAGGTTGTTGTCGACCGCGATCGAGATCGGGTGGATCAGCTCGGAGGCGCGCGGGGCGACCACGACACCGCCCACCACGATCCCCGTGCCCGGCCGGCAGAAGATCTTGACGAAGCCGTCCCGGATGCCCTGCATCTTGGCGCGCGGGTTGCGCAGCAGCGGCAGCTTGACCACCCGGGCGTCGATCTTCCCCGCGTCGACGTCGGCCTGCGTGTAACCGACCGTGGCGATCTCGGGGTCGGTGAAGACGTTCGCGGAGACGGTCTTGAGATTGAGCGGGGTCACCGCGTCGCCCAGGAAGTGGTACATCGCGATCCGGCCCTGCATCGCCGCCACCGACGCCAGCGCGAAGACGCCCGTCACGTCACCGGCCGCGTACACGCCCGGCGCGGACGTGCGCGAGACCTTGTCGGTCCAGATGTGGCCGGACTCCTTGAGCCGTACGCCGGCCTCCTCCAGCCCCATCCCGGCGGTGTTCGGGATGGCACCGACGGCCATCAGGCAGTGCGTGCCGGAGATGACCCGCCCGTCGGCGAGCGTCACCTCGACCCGGTCGCCCACCCGCTTGGCGGAGGCGGCGCGGGAGCGCGCCATGACGTTCATGCCCCGGCGCCGGAAGACGTCCTCCAGCACGGCCGCCGCGTCCGGGTCCTCGCCCGGCAGCACCCGGTCGCGCGAGGAGACCAGCGTGACCCGGGACCCGAGCGCCTGGTAGGCACCCGCGAACTCGGCACCGGTCACACCCGAACCGACCACGATGAGCTCCTCGGGGAGCTCGTCCAGGTCGTACACCTGCGTCCAGTTGAGGATGCGCTCGCCGTCCGGCAGGGCGTCGGGGATCTCGCGCGGGTGACCGCCGGTCGCGATCAGTACGGCGTCGGCGGTGAGCGTCTCCTCCGTACCGTCGGCGGCGGTGACGATCACCTGGCGGGAGCCGTCCAGCGCCTGGCGGCCCGCGAGCCGGCCCCGGCCGCGCAGCACGCGCGCGCCCGCACGCGTGACCGAGGCGGTGATGTCGTGGGACTGGGCGAGCGCGAGCCGCTTCACCCGTCGATTGACCTTGCCGAGGTCGACGCCCACGATCCGGGCGGCCTGCTCGATGTGCGGGGTGTCGTCCGCGACGATGATGCCGAGCTCCTCGTGGGAGGAGTCGAAGTTGGTCATCACCTCTGCCGTGGCGATGAGGGTCTTGGAGGGTACGCAGTCGGTCAGGACGGACGCTCCGCCGAGGCCGTCGGTGTCGACGACGGTCACCTCCGCGCCGAGCTGGGCGCCCACCAGGGCCGCCTCGTATCCGCCGGGTCCGCCACCGATGATCACGATCCGGGTCACAGGGGTTACGCCTCGCGCTCTCGTCACGGCAGGGATGCAAGTACGTACCCCATTGTCCCGCACGGCCACCGGTGCTTCCCCCCGGGGCCCTCCAACGGGAAACAGCGCTCACCCCCGGCCCTCCCGTACCCTCGATCCCATGTCGCTCTACGCCGCGTACGCCGGCAACCTCGACGCGCGGCTGATGACCCGCCGCGCCCCGCATTCCCCGCTGCGCGGCACGGGCTGGCTCAACGGCTGGCGACTGACGTTCGGCGGCGAGCAGATGGGCTGGGAGGGCGCCCTGGCCACGATCGTGGAGGCCCCGCGTTCCCAGGTGTTCGTCGCGCTGTACGACATCGCCCCCATGGACGAGGACTCCATGGACCGCTGGGAGGGCGTGGGCCTGGACATCTACCGGCGCATGCGGGTGCGGGTGGACACGCTGGACGGCGAGGAGCCCGCCTGGGTGTACGTCCTCAACGGCTACGAGGGCGGCCTGCCGTCCGCCCGCTATCTGGGCGAGGTCGCGGACGCCGCCGAGTCCGCGGGCGCGCCGCACGACTACGTGATGGAGCTGCGCAAGCGGCCCTGCTGACAGCTCTCCGTCGTACCTTTGTCGGAAACGACAAGACAACGATCCGAGCTCCGTGGGCATCGTCATCTACGCGCGTAGGCAACTTCGGGCTACGCTCTTGTGCGTACTGCTTTCTTCCGGGGCCGGCCCCCGGACCCCCGGTCGTCGTCAACGGTCCGGGGCGACTGTTACTTCGCGAGGCGAGAGACTCTGTGAACGCAACTGCCACCCCGGACCACCTCCAGGGCGACCCCTACGCCGCCGCCGCCGACGCCGCCGCGCGCCTGCGCGAGCTGACCGGCACCGAGACCCACGACGTCGCCCTGGTGATGGGCTCCGGCTGGGCGCCGGCCGTCGACGCCCTCGGCGCGCCCGAAGCCGAGTTCCCGGTCACCGAGCTCCCCGGCTTCCCGCCGCCGGCCGTCGAGGGCCACGGCGGCAAGATCCGCTCGTACCGGATCGGCGACAAGCGCGCGCTGGTCTTCCTGGGCCGTACGCACTACTACGAGGGCCGTGGCGTCGCCGCCGTCGCCCACGGTGTGCGCACCGCCGTCGCCGCCGGCTGCAAGACCGTCGTGCTGACCAACGGCTGCGGCGGCCTCCGCGAGGGCATGCGCCCCGGCCAGCCGGTCCTGATCAGCGACCACCTCAACCTGACGGGCGCCTCGCCGATCGTCGGCGCGAACTTCGTGGACCTCACCGACCTGTACTCGCCGCGCCTGCGCGCGCTGTGCAAGGAGGTCGACGAGACGCTGGAGGAGGGCGTCTACGTCCAGTTCCCCGGCCCGCACTACGAGACCCCGGCCGAGATCAACATGGTCCGCGTCCTCGGCGGCGACCTGGTCGGCATGTCCACCGTCCTGGAGGCCATCGCCGCCCGTGAGGCGGGCGCGGAGGTCCTCGGCATCTCCCTGGTCACCAACCTCGCGGCGGGCCTCTCGGGCGAACCGCTGAACCACGAGGAGGTCCTCCAGGCGGGCCGCGACTCGGCCGCCCGCATGGGTGAGCTCCTGACGCGCGTTCTGGACCGGATCTAGCCGGTCCCCGGTGGGGGCTCTCGTCCCCCACCCCGCCCCTTCCCGAAACCGGGTGCCGCGCCCCCGGACCCCCCTGCCGCAGGAGCTCTGGGCCCGCCCCGAAGGAGGACGCGCAGTGGGGGTGTTCCGGGCGTAAAGCGACTGAGCTCGCGAAGGAGAGCCCAGGACACCCCCACGGAGCGGGCCCCACGGCGCCCCGCCCGCGGACGGGCGACCCCGAGGGGCCCGGGGGCACCCGGGACGGGGGCACCTCGGCGGGGTACCGGTACCCGTAGCGCAGACCAGTCGTACGACACCGAGAGAGGCAGACACCCGTGCAGCAGAACCTCATCGCGCAGGCGGAGGCGTGGCTCGCCGAGGACCCGGATCCCGAGACGCGCGACGAGCTCGCCAAGCTCATCGAGGCGGGGGACCTCGACGAGCTCGCCGCCCGGTTCGGCGGCACCCTCCAGTTCGGCACGGCCGGGCTGCGCGGTGAGCTGGGCGCCGGGCCCATGCGGATGAACCGGGCCGTGGTCATCCGGGCCGCCGCCGGGCTCGCCGCGTACCTGAAGGCCGAGGGCCACACCGGTGGCCTCGTCGTCATCGGCTACGACGCCCGCTACAAGTCGGCCGACTTCGCCCGCGACACCGCCGCCGTCATGGTCGGCGCCGGTCTGCGCGCCGCGATCCTGCCGCGCCCGCTGCCCACGCCCGTCCTGGCGTACGCCATAAGGCACCTGGGCGCGGTCGCCGGTGTCGAGGTGACCGCCAGCCACAACCCGCCGCGCGACAACGGCTACAAGGTCTACCTGGGCGACGGTTCGCAGATCGTGCCGCCCGCCGACACCGGGATCGCCACCGAGATCGCCGCGATCCGGAGCCTCGACGACGTGCCGCGCGCCGAGGAGGGCTGGGAGACCCTCGGGGACGAGGTCGTGGAGGCCTATCTGGCCCGTACGGACGCCGTCCTGACCTCCGGCTCCCCGCGCACCGCGAACGTCGTCTACACGGCCATGCACGGCGTCGGCAAGGACGTCGTCCTCGCGGCCTGGGAGCGGGCCGGGTTCCCGGCACCCGCGCTCGTCGAGGAGCAGGCCGACCCGGACCCGGACTTCCCGACCGTCGCCTTCCCCAACCCCGAGGAGCCGGGGGCGATGGACCTGGCCTTCGCCAAGGCCCGCGAGGTCCGGCCGGACATCGTCATCGCCAACGACCCGGACGCCGACCGCTGCGCCGTCGCCGTCCCGCACGAGGACGACTGGCGCATGCTGCGCGGCGACGAGGTCGGCGCGCTGCTCGGCGCCCACCTGGTCCACAAGGGCGCCACCGGCACCTTCGCCGAGTCGATCGTGTCCTCCAGCCTGCTGGGCCGGATCGCCGAGGCGGCCGGGCTGCCCTACGAGGAGACGCTGACCGGCTTCAAGTGGATCGCGCGCGTGGAGGGCATCGCGTACGGCTACGAGGAGGCGCTCGGCTACTGCGTCGACCCCGGCGGCGTCCGCGACAAGGACGGCATCACGGCGGCGCTGCTGGTCGCCGAGCTGGCCTCCGAGCTGAAGGAGCAGGGCCGCACCCTCTCCGACCTGCTGGACGACCTCGCCATCGAGCACGGGCTGCACGCCACGGACCAGCTCTCCGTCCGCGTGCAGGACCTGAGCGTCATCGCGAACGCCATGCGCCGCCTGCGCGAGCAGCCGCCCACCGCGCTCGCCGGACTGACCGTGACGTCCGCCGAGGACCTGTCGAAGGGCACGGACCGACTGCCGCCCACGGACGGCCTGCGGTACTACCTCGACGGCGCCTTCAAGGCGCGCGTCATCGTCCGCCCCAGCGGCACCGAGCCCAAGCTGAAGTGCTACCTGGAGGTCGTCGTCCCGGTCGCCCACGCCAGCGAGCTGGCCGACGCCCGGGCGAAGGGCGACGAGATCCTGGCGGCGGTCAAGCGCGACCTGGCGGCGGCCGCCGGCATCTGAGCCGCCCGCGAGCCGCCTTCCGGGCCGGCATCCGAGCCGGCATCCGAGCCGCCTTCCGAGCCGGCATCCGAGTCGGCGGCCGGTGCCCGTACGGGTGAATCCCGTACGGCAGGTGACGCACGGCCCCGGTACGTACCCCCGGTCACCGAGCAGGGTGACCCCCGGTACCGCAGCCGAGCCCCTGGAGCGCCACCGTGCCGCCGTCGGTGATCACCCCGCGCCCGAGAGTCCCCGCGTCGCGCCGGCCCCCGTCCCCGGCGGGCGGGGGCGTCCGGGAGCGGACCGCCCGTTCG
Organism: Streptomyces sp. NPDC031064; assembly: GCF_055570965.1. Classification (NCBI taxonomy): domain Bacteria; kingdom Bacillati; phylum Actinomycetota; class Actinomycetes; order Kitasatosporales; family Streptomycetaceae; genus Streptomyces; species Streptomyces sp. NPDC031064. Next base: position 38,567 of record NZ_JBVIGF010000002.1, on the reverse strand, counting down.
CTGCGGTACGCCGCGCCCGCGCTGCTGGCGTACCTGGCCGTGCGGCTCTTCGGGCTGCTGGTGCTGGCCCGCTGGGCGCACCTCAAGCAGCACGGGGTGTGGCCGGTGCTCGCCTCGTCCTGGGACTCGAACTGGTACCTGGGCATCGCCGACCACGGGTACCAGGACGGCCTGGGCACCAGGTACGACTCCAACAACCTGGCGTTCTTCCCGCTGTACCCGGTGCTGATCAAGGCGGTCGCGGGCGTCACGCCCGGCTCGCGCGCGTCGGTGGCGCTGGTCCTGGCGGTGGCGTTCTCGCTGATCGCGGCGTGGGGGATCTTCGCCGTCGGCGCCCGGCTGTGCGGGCGACGCGCCGGCACCGTGCTGACCGTCCTGTGGGGCGCGCTGCCGGTCGGGATCGTGCAGTGGATGGGCTACACCGAGTCGCTGTTCACGGCGCTGGCGGCGTGGGCCCTGTACGCCGTGCTGACCGGCCGCTGGTACGCGGCGGCCGCCCTCGCGGTGCTCGCCGGGCTGACGCGCCCCACCGGGATCGCCCTCGCGGCGGCCGTGACGGTGACCGGCCTGGTCGCGGCGGCCCGCACGCGCGCGTGGGCACCGTTCGTCGCGGCGCTCACCGCCCCGCTGGGCTGGCTGGGGTACGTGGCGTGGGTGGGCGCCCGGGTGGGGCGCTGGGACGGCTACTTCGCCGTGCAGCGGTTGTGGCGCAACGCCTGGGACGGCGGGGCCGGCACGCTGCGCTGGATGCGCGAGCTGCTGGCGTACGACCGGACTCCCCAGCTCTTCCTGGTGGCCGTGTCGGCGGTGCTGGTGGCGTCGGTGGCGCTGTACGCGCTGTGCCTGGCCGACCGGCAGCCGCTGCCGCTCCTCGTCTTCTGCGGGGTCCTGCTGCTGGTGGTGCTGGGCAGCGGCGGGGTGTACTTCCCGCGCGCCCGCTTCCTGCTGCCCGCCTTCCCGCTGCTGCTGCCGCTCGCGGTGGCGGTGAGCCGGGCGCGGCTTCCGGTGGCGGGGCTGGTGCTGGGGGCGGCGGTGCTGTCGTCGGCGTGGCTGGGCGCCTACATGCTGCTGGTGTGGCCGGGCCCGCCGTGACGGTCAGACGACCGAGAGGACGACCAGCAGGACGAGGCCGACGAGCGCGGGCGCGATGATCTCGTAGGCCCACCGGATGTGCGGTTCGCCCTGCGCGGTGGGCCGTGACGCGTTCCGCTCGGCCATTTCGCGCAGGTCGGCGACGGTCTGGTCGGCCCCGGCGGTGCGGACCTCCCGGGCGTCGGCGCCGCCCCGGTCCTGGCGGCGCGCGGCCTTCTTGCGCTCGCGCAGCGACACGGGCACCGACCAGAGCTGGTACTTGGTGCCGTCCCGGGTGATGACCTCGCTGGAGTACCCGGCGCGCACGTCCGCGACCGACGCCCACGGCAGGTCGACGGTCCGGAACGGGTTCCGTACCCGCATGCGGTCGTCGCCCGCGTACACCACGGGCCGGAAGGTGAACGCGACGATCAGCGGCACCACCAGCAGCAGCCCCGCGACGGCGATCCAGCGCACCCGGCCCTCGCCGGTGAGCAGCGCGTCACCGCCGATCCAGGCGGCGAAGCCGAGCAGCAGGAGACCGCCCACGATCCCCGCGGTCGAGCGGAAGGACCGGTCGGCGTACTGGGGCTCCTGTGGGGTCGTCATGCCGCCGATTCTGCCTCACGGGCACGGTCCTCACGCGACCAGATCGGCGTACAGGATGATGTTGTCGGGCCGGTGCCCGTCGACCAGCTCGCCACCGCAGGTGATGAGGCGCAATTCGGGACGGGTGGTGTCGCCGTAGACCTTCCGCGTCGGAAAGGCCTTCTTGTCGACCTGTTCCAGTTCCCGTACGCGGAAGACGGCGGTCGTGCCGTCGGCGCGCCGCACGCGGATCTCGTCGCCGGTGCGCATTCTGGCGACGTCCTTGAGCACGGCCGGGCCCTTCGCGGTGTCGAAGTGGCCGATCAGCACGGCCGGGCCCGTCTCGCCGGGCGTGACGCCCTTGTCGTACCAGCCGATCCTGTCCGCGTCGGCGACGGACGGCACCTCGACGGTGCCGTCGGCGGCGAGACCGAGCGCGAGTACGGGCCCGGTGTCCACGCCCGCGGCGGGGATCGTCACCCGTACCGGCTCGGACCGGGCCATGGGCGCGGCGGTGGCCCTCGGCGGGGCGGTGGCCCTGGGCGGGGCGGTGGCGGGCTTGACGTGGGCGGGCGGGGTGGCGGCCCCGGGACTGTCCGCCGGGGCGCCGCAGCCGGCCGTACCGGCGAGGGTGGCCGGGACGGCGAGGGCGAGCAGCGCGGCGGCGAGCCGGTGCTTCAACGGGGGCTCCTGGGAACGTGTGCGGCGGGCCGCCGCGTGGGGTGTGTCGCGGCGGCCCGCCCGGGGGGTGGGGTGTGGCCTGGCTCGGGTCGGTGACAGGTCACGGGGAGATCGGTGGTCAGCCGCGGTCGGCCGCCCGGCGGCGGCGCATGGCGACGAAGCCCAGACCGGCGGCGGAGAGCGCGGCGGCGCCCGCCCCGGCGGCGATCAGCAGGGACTGGTCGCCCTCGCCGGCCGTCTCGGCACCGGCGGCGACACCGCCCTTGGGCACGACGGAGGTCTGCGAGGTGGTGCCGTGGGCCGTGACGGCGGCGGGGGTCGCGGTGGCGGCGGGCATGGCCGTGGAGCCGCCCTTGTCCGTCCCCTTGTCCGTCCCCTTGTCCGTCCCCTCGCCCGTGCCCTTGTCGCTGTCCTTGTCGCTGTCCTTGTTGGCGCCCGGGACGTCCGCGCCGACGTAGACGGCCACGCCGTTGGCGACGCCGCCGATGATGTGGTGCGAGAACGTTCCCGACCGGTCGAGGACGACGACCGCCGAGCGCGTCTGGAGGACGACGCGGCCGGTGTCGTCGACGAAGCGGACGCCCTTCGGGCAGCCCTTGCTGTCGCACGCGGAGATCCCGTAGCGCCCGTCCGCCTTGGTGATCTTGATGAGCTGGCCGGTGGGCAGGTCGTACACGCCCGGCTTGGCGCCCGTCACGACGTTGTCCAGCCCGAGCCAGTTGTACGTCGAGCCGTCCGCGTTGAGCACGAAGTACTGGACGTCGTTCTGCGCGGCGACCGAGCGGCCGTCGGCGTCCAGGACGCCGATCGAGGCGCCGTCGATGAAGGCGTCGGCACGGTGGTGGTTCGAGGTGACGCGGTAGATCTTGACGTACGTGCCGTTCTTGAGGGTCCCCGTACGGATCAGCTCGCCCATGTCCTCGTCGACCTGGCGCGGGATCACCCGGCCGTCGGCCTTCAGCAGGACCTCGACGCGGTTGTACGTGCGCTTCTCGCCCACCTTCAGGGTGAACAGCGTCTTGCCGGCCTTGTGGACGTCCGCCTCCAGGGTGCCGTTGACCCGGAAGACCTGGGCGGACATGCCCTCGACGAGCTGGACGGTCTCGACCGGCTCGCGCTCGCCGTCGCTCTCCGCCCCGGGCTTGGCCTCCGCTCCCGGCTTGGCCTCCGCTCCCGGCTCGACCTCCGGCGTGGCGGCCTTGTCGGCCGGGGCGGCAGGCCTCACGTCCGGCGTGACCGGCTTGGTCGCATCCGAGGAGGCGGGCTTCGCGTCGGCGGCGAAGGCGGCGGTGGCGGTGGCCACCGGGCTGAGGGCGGCACCGGCGAGGACCGCGGTGGCGATGGCGGTGCGAAGGGCGAAACGCATGACGACTCCGTGGAGCTGAAAAGTGGATGAGATGAGGAAGAGCCGCATGCCGCCTGCTCGTTCGGGTGGGGCCGGTGAGTTCTGGCGGGCTGCGTGAACAAAGTTATGGATCTTGTATGCGGGAGGCGTCCGCTCCATGTCACAGCCGCGTGACAGAGCTCACTGCGCCCGTAACCACCTGCGGTTTTCCACAGCCTGCCGTTCCGGGGCTGTACAGGTCGCTACGCGCGTAGATATGCTCAAGTGGTGACCATGCCCACCACCACAGCATCCGCATTCGCTGACGTGACCGCGTCCGGTAGCACACTGCGCCGCTTCCTCCACGGGCTGCCCGGCGTCGACGCCGTCGGCCTCGAAGCGCGCGCGGCGTCCCTCGGTACGCGCTCGATCAAGACCACGGCCAAGGCGTACGCCATCGACCTGGCCATCTCGATGATCGACCTGACGACGCTCGAAGGCGCGGACACCCCGGGCAAGGTCCGGGCGCTCGCCGCCAAGGCCGTCAATCCCGACCCGACCGACCGCACGACCCCGCGCACCGCCGCCGTCTGCGTCTACCCCGACATGGTGGCCACCGCCAAGGCGGCCCTGACCGGGACCGACGTGAAGGTCGCCTCCGTGGCGACCGCCTTCCCGGCCGGCCGTGCCGCCCTCGACGTCAAGCTCGCGGACACCCGTGACGCCGTCGCCGCCGGGGCGGACGAGATCGACATGGTGATCGACCGCGGGGCGTTCCTCGCGGGCGACTACCTGAAGGTCTACGAGGAGATCCGCGCCGTGAAGGAGGCCTGCGTCCGCGAGGACGGCGGCGCGGCCCGCCTGAAGGTCATCTTCGAGACCGGCGAGCTGTCCACGTACGACAACATCCGCCGCGCCTCCTGGCTCGGCATGATCGCGGGCGCGGACTTCATCAAGACCTCGACCGGCAAGGTCGGCGTCAACGCCACCCCCGCGAACACCCTGCTCATGCTGGAGGCGGTGCGCGACTTCCGCGCCCAGACCGGGGTACAGGTCGGGGTGAAGCCCGCGGGCGGCATCCGGACCACCAAGGACGCCGTCAAGTTCCTGGTCCTGGTCAACGAGACCGTCGGCGAGGACTGGCTGGACAACCACTGGTTCCGGTTCGGCGCGTCCAGCCTGCTCAACGACCTGCTGATGCAGCGTCAGAAGCTGGCCACCGGACGTTACTCCGGTCCCGACTACGTGACGGTGGACTGATCACCATGACCAAGTTCGAGTACGCACCCGCCCCCGAGTCCCGCTCGGTCGTCGACATCGCGCCGTCCTACGGCCTGTTCATCGACGGCGAGTTCACCGAGGCCGCGGACGGCAAGGTCTTCAAGACCATCTCGCCCGCCTCCGAGGAGGTGCTCTCCGAGGTCGCCCAGGCCGGGGCCGAGGACGTGGACCGGGCCGTGAAGGCCGCCCGCAAGGCGTTCGAGAAGTGGTCGGCGCTGCCGGGCGCCGAGCGCGCCAAGTACCTGTTCCGGATCGCCCGGATCATCCAGGAGCGCAGCCGTGAGCTGGCCGTCCTGGAGACCCTGGACAACGGAAAGCCGATCAAGGAGACCCGCGACGCGGACCTCCCCCTGGTCGCGGCGCACTTCTTCTACTACGCGGGCTGGGCCGACAAGCTCGACCACGCCGGCTACGGCCCGAACCCGAAGCCGCTGGGCGTGGCCGGCCAGGTCATCCCGTGGAACTTCCCGCTGCTGATGCTCGCGTGGAAGATCGCCCCGGCGCTCGCCACCGGCAACACGGTGGTGCTCAAGCCCGCCGAGACGACCCCCCTGTCCGCCCTGTTCTTCGCGGACATCTGCCGCCAGGCGGGCCTGCCGAAGGGTGTCGTGAACATCCTCCCGGGTTACGGGGACACCGGCGCCGCGCTCGTCGAGCACCCGGACGTCAACAAGGTCGCCTTCACCGGCTCCACCGCCGTCGGCAAGGCCATCGCCCGCCAGGTCGCGGGCACGGAGAAGAAGCTGACCCTGGAGCTGGGCGGCAAGGGCGCCAACATCGTCTTCGACGACGCGCCCATCGACCAGGCCGTCGAGGGCATCGTCACCGGCATCTTCTTCAACCAGGGCCAGGTCTGCTGCGCCGGCTCCCGCCTCCTCGTCCAGGAGTCCATCCAGGACGAGCTGCTGGACGCCCTCAAGCGCCGTCTGTCGACGCTCCGGCTCGGCGACCCGCTGGACAAGAACACCGACATCGGCGCGATCAACTCCGCCGAGCAGCTCGCCCGGATCAAGGCGCTGGCCGAGACGGGCGAGGCGGAGGGCGCCGAGCGCTGGTCCCCCGCCTGCGAGATCCCGACCTCCGGCTTCTGGTTCGCCCCGACGCTCTTCACGGGCGTCACGCAGGCGCACACCATCGCCCGCGACGAGATCTTCGGCCCGGTCCTGTCGGTGCTGACGTTCCGTACCCCGGACGAGGCCGTCGCCAAGGCGAACAACAGCCAGTACGGCCTGTCCGCCGGCATCTGGACGGAGAAGGGCTCCCGCATCCTGGCGGTGGCGAACAAGCTCCGCGCGGGTGTCGTCTGGGCCAACACGTTCAACAAGTTCGACCCGACCTCGCCCTTCGGCGGCTACAAGGAGTCGGGCTTCGGCCGCGAGGGCGGCCGCCACGGCCTGGAGGCGTACCTCGATGTCTGACACGACGAACCGTCTGAGCGTCTTCAAGACCTACAAGCTGTACGTCGGGGGCAAGTTCCCCCGCAGCGAGAGCGGCCGGGTGTACGAAGTGCAGGACAGCAAGGGCAAGTGGCTGGCCAACGCGCCGCTCTCCTCCCGCAAGGACGCCCGTGACGCGGTCGTCGCGGCGCGCAAGGCGTTCGGCGGCTGGTCGGGCGCGACCGCGTACAACCGGGGCCAGATCCTCTACCGCATCGCCGAGATGCTGGAGGGCCGCAGGGACCAGTTCGTCCGCGAGGTCGCCGACGCCGAGGGCCTGTCGAAGTCGAAGGCCGCGGCGGTCGTCGACGCGGCCATCGACCGCTGGGTCTGGTACGCGGGCTGGACGGACAAGATCGGCCAGGTCGTGGGCGGGGCGAACCCGGTCGCGGGCCCGTTCTTCAACCTCTCCACCCCCGAGCCGACGGGTGTCGTCGCGATCGTCGCCCCGCGCGAGTCGTCGTTCCTGGGCCTGGTCTCCGTCGTCGCCCCGGTGATCGCCACCGGTAACACGGCGGTCGTCGTCGCCTCCGAGAAGGCCCCGCTCCCGGCGCTCTCCCTGGGCGAGGTGCTGGCCACCTCGGACCTGCCGGGCGGTGTCGTCAACGTCCTGTCGGGCAAGGCGGCCGAGATCGCCGCGCCGCTCGCGGCGCACCAGGACGTCAACGCCATCGACCTGACGGGCGCGGACGCCGAGCTGGCCCGCGATCTGGAGGTCGCCGCGGCGGACAACCTCAAGCGCGTCCTGCGTCCACAGGCTGTGGACGGCGAGGACTTCGCCGCCGACCCGGGCACGCACCGCCTCACCGCGTTCCTGGAGACCAAGACGGTCTGGCACCCCACGGGCTCCCTGGGCGCCTCCGGCTCGTCCTACTGAGCCGGCCCACGCCGAACGGCTCCGTCTCCCCTCCGTCCGGGGGAGGCGGAGCCGTTCTCGTACGGCGAGGACGACGGGCCTCAGCCGGGGATGGCCCCGCCCAGCAGCGGCCCGGCGACCGGCAGGTTCGGGAGGTTGGTCACGGAGCCGGTCAGGGTCGTCGTGTCGACCGGCTTGAAGTCGCTGACCTGCGTGCCGATGCCGTTGTTGAGCGGGTCGACGCCCGTCTGCGAGAGCGGGTTGACCTTCAGGTTCTTGGCCACCCCCGTCACATGCGGAACGGCGCCCATCGTGGCCTGGAGGGCCGCCTGGGGGTCCGTCTTGGGAAGTTGCGGCAACTGCACCGGCTGCACCATCGCGTGCGCCGCGCCCCCCGTGACGCCCAGGGCGGCGCCCAGCGCCGAGACGGTCAGCCCGGCCTTCAGCAACGTATGACGAGTCATGGAAGCTCCTGCCACCTGCGTAACGAGTCGGGTACGCACCGTATTTGAGATGTGATGCTGGATACCAACGGCCTCCGGACGGGGTCCCCCGACCGGGTCAATGGTTCAGACTGGTGTCCCGTGAGTTCCCAACCGATCCCGACGCGCGTCGTCCTGCTCGCGGGCCCCTCCGGCTCCGGCAAGTCCTCCCTCGCGGCCCGCACCGGCCTGCCCGTGCTGCGCCTCGACGACTTCTACAAGGAGGGTCACGACCCGACGCTGCCGCTCGTCCCCGGCAGCACGGACGTCGACTGGGACTCCCCGCTGTCCTGGGACGCGGACGCGGCCGTGGCCGCCGTCGCGGAGCTGTGCGCCACCGGCCGTACGACGGTCCCCGTGTACGACATCGCCACCAGCTCGCGCGTCGACCGGGAGGTGCTCGACATCGAGCGCACCCCGCTGTTCGTGGCCGAGGGCATCTTCGCGGCGGACATCGTGGCCCGCTGCCAGCAGCTCGGCATTCTGGCGGACGCCCTGTGCCTGCGCGGCCGGCCGTCCACCACGTTCCGCCGCCGGCTGCTGCGGGACCTGCGCGAGGGCCGCAAGTCGGTGCCGGTCCTGCTGCGCCGGGGCTGGCGCCTGATGCGTGCCGAACGTTCGATCGTCACCCGGCAGACCGCCCTGGGCGCCCACCCCTGCAACAAGGCCGAGGCCCTCGGCCGCCTCGCCGCCGCGGCGGCCGGCCGCCACCGCGCCCCGTCCCCGTCGCCCGCCCCGGCCCGGGCGCCCGAACCGGCGTAACGCCCCCGACCGCACACGGGGCCGGACAGCACGCGGGGCCGGACAAGACCCCCCGTCTTGTCCGGCCCCGCGCTTGATCCCCCGTACCCCGTTGTCCCCCGTGGTCCCCCCCCGTTTCCCCCTTGTCCCCCCGCTCGCCGGCCGCCGCCTCCCCCGAGACCGCGACCGTTTCCCCCTGCCTTCAGGCCACCAGTTGGCCGAAGGACTCCTCTTCGTCACGGCCGAAGCTGAGGACGTCGTCCTCGCGCAGCCGGCGCAGGGAGCGCCAGATGCTCGACTTCACCGTGCCGACACTGATGTCCAGGATCTCCGCGATCTCCGGGTCCGTGCGGCCCTCGTAGTAGCGCAGGACCAGCATCGTTCGCTGGAGTTCGGGCAGCTTGGCGAGTGCCTGCCAGAGCACCGCCCGCAGTTCCGTGCCGCGCATCGCGTCGGTGTCGCCGGCGGACTCGGGGAGTTCCTCGGTGGGGTACTCGTCGATCTTCCGCCGCCGCCAGGCGCTGATGTGCAGGTTCGTCATGGTGCGGCGCAGGTAGCCGCCGACCGCCGCCTTGTCGCTGATGCGGTCCCAGGCGCGGTACGTCGAGAACAGCGCGCTCTGGAGCAGGTCCTCGGCCTCGAAGCGGTCACCGGTGAGGTGGTAGGCGGTGGCGTACAGGGAGGCGCGGCGCTCCTGCACGTAGGCGGTGAACGCCGCTTCGGCATTCGCAGCCTCCGTGGGGTTCTTGCGCTCCCCCGATTCCTCCCCGTACGCCGTCGCCCCGTCAGTCACGGCGACCATGTAGGGCGCCTTGTGCTGACGCCCGGCGCTGCGAACGCACCCCCGCCCGTTCACCGCGCCGGACTTCTCCGTGCTCCGCTTGACGTCGTGGAGACGCGTGACAACTGCGCTTGAGGTGGTGCTGTGCAGTGCGTTCATCTCGCGCCCCCCGTCGGTTGGAGTCTGCTTCGGTCCGTGTGCCAATGAGCTTGCCCGGGCGACTTCATAGCGGTGTCCGCCGACTGTCACAGACCTGTCACAGCCCCCACCGGTCGAACTGTCCCGCCCCCATGGGACAGAATGACGGCGTGCCTTTCCTGTTGCTGATCGAGGACGACGATTCCATCCGCACGGCCCTCGAACTCTCGCTGTCACGCCAGGGCCACAAAGTGGCCACCGCGGCGACGGGCGAGGACGGCCTGAAACTGCTGCGTGAGCAGCGGCCGGATCTGATCGTGCTGGACGTGATGCTGCCCGGCATCGACGGCTTCGAGGTGTGCCGGCGCATCCGGCGTACCGACCAACTGCCGATCATCCTGCTGACCGCGCGCAGTGACGACATCGACGTGGTCGTCGGCCTGGAGTCCGGCGCGGACGACTACGTCGTCAAGCCGGTGCAGGGCCGGGTGCTGGACGCGCGCATCCGGGCGGTGCTGCGGCGCGGCGAGCGCGAGTCGACGGACTCGGCGACGTTCGGGTCGCTGGTGATCGACCGGTCCGCGATGACCGTGACGAAGAACGGCGAGGACCTCCAGCTCACGCCGACGGAGCTGCGGCTGCTGCTGGAGCTGTCGCGCCGCCCGGGCCAGGCGCTGTCCCGGCAGCAGTTGCTGCGGCTGGTGTGGGAGCACGACTACCTGGGCGACTCGCGCCTGGTGGACGCGTGCGTCCAGCGGCTGCGGGCGAAGGTGGAGGACGTCCCGTCGTCCCCGACCCTGATCCGTACGGTCCGTGGCGTGGGTTACCGGCTGGACGTGCCTGCGTGAGGAAGGGGAGTCTGCGGCTGCGCCTCGTCGTGGTCTTCGCCCTCGTCGCGCTCACCGCCGCCGCCTCCGCGTCCGGGATCGCGTACTGGCTCAACCGTGAGGCGGTGCTCCAGCGTACGCAGGACTCGGCGCTGAACGACTTCCGTCAGGAGATGCAGCGGCGTGCCGCCACGCTGCCGCTGCGGCCGACGGAGGAGGAGCTGCGGCGGACGGCCGAGGAGATGTCGTCCGGCGGGGTCGGGTACGGCGTGGTGCTGCTGGGCGAGCGGGCCAAGGGCAAGCCGATCGTGGGGGTGTCGGACCCGGACCGGTTCACGCTGGACGACGTGCCGGAGGAGCTGCGGCTCGCGGTGAACGAGCGGCAGGAGGTGGCGGACGGCAACGAGTTCCCGTACCACCTGTTCTGGCAGCGGACGACACGGGACGGCACGCCGTACCTGGTGGGCGGCACGCGGATCATCGGCGGCGGGCCGACCGGTTACATGTTCAAGTCGCTGGAGCCGGAGCGGCAGGACCTGAACTCGCTGGCCTGGTCGCTGGGGATCGCGACCGCGCTGGCGCTGATCGGTTCGGCGCTGCTCGCGCAGGCCGCGGCGACGACCGTGCTGAAGCCGGTGCACCGGCTCGGGGAGGCGGCGCGGCGGCTGGGCGAGGGCGAGCTGGACACCCGGCTGCGGGTGTCGGGCACCGACGAACTGGCGGAGCTGTCCCGGACGTTCAACAGCGCCGCGGAGAGCCTCCAGAAGAAGGTCGCGGACATGAGCGCGCGGGAGGAGTCGAGCCGTCGCTTCGTCGCGGACATGTCGCACGAGCTGCGGACGCCGCTGACCGCGCTGACCGCCGTCACCGAGGTGCTGGAGGAGGAAGAGGACGCCCTCGACCCGATGATCGCCCCGGCCGTCAAACTGGTGGTCAGCGAGACGCGGCGGCTGAACACACTGGTCGAGAACCTGATGGAGGTCACCCGCTTCGACGCGGGCACGGCACGGCTGGTGCTGGACGACGTGGACGTCGCCGACCAGGTCACGGCGTGCATCGACGCGCGGGCCTGGCTGGACGCGGTGGAGCTGGACGCCGAGCGCGGGATCATGGCGAGGCTCGATCCGCGCCGCCTCGACGTGGTCCTGGCGAACCTGATCGGCAACGCGCTCAAGCACGGCGGCTCGCCGGTGCGCGTCTCGGTCCGGACGGCGGACGACGACCTGTTCATCGAGGTGCGGGACCACGGGCCGGGTATCCCCGAGGACGTACTGCCCCACGTCTTCGACCGGTTCTACAAGGCGAGCGCGTCGCGGCCGCGGTCCGAGGGCAGTGGCCTCGGGCTGTCGATCGCGATGGAGAACGCGCTGATCCACGGCGGTGACATCACGGCGGCCAACTCGCCGGACGGTGACGGGGCGGTGTTCGTGCTGCGGCTGCCGCGCGACGCGTCGCGCACGCGTGACGCCGGCCAGTCCGCTCGGGAGGAGAAGCAGGAGGGTGGCGGTGATGAGGGTGCGTGAGCGGCGGGGCGCGGTCGCGCTCGCGGGGGTCGCCCTGCTCGCCGCCGCCGTCTCCGGCTGCGGTATCCGTACGACGTCGGTGCCCGTCGACGCGGGCGCCGCGCCGTCGCGGCTGCCGTGCAGCGTGTCGGGCGAGGACCTGGCGTCGCAGGCCGGCGAGCAGGGGGTGCCGGTCCGGGTGTACCTGGAGTGCGCGTCGGGCCTGGAGGCGGTGGACCGCACGGTCCCGCGGACGGACGACAAGAACCCGCGCGGTACCCGGGTCGCGGTGGCCCAGGCGCTGCTGAACCAGCTCCTCGCGGAACCGTCGACGAGTGAGCGCGAGGCGGGTTTCGCCACCTCCGTCCAGGGCCCGCTGACCGTGTCGGCGGCCCGCGAGGGCGACCCCGAGGCGTCGCTGCGGCTCAGCCGCCAGCCGGAGGACCTGCCCGCGGCGGCGCTGTCGCAGATCGTGTGCACGTACGCGGAGAACGGCGTGACCGCCGACGGCGGTACGGCCCTGCTGGGCGGCCCGGGCCCCTACCCGGTGCGGCGTTACGCGTGCACGGCCGGGCTGAAGGAGCGCCCGGACTCGGCGGCCCCTACGCGGCCCTCGTCCTGAACCCGGGCGGGGCCGGTCCCCGGTGGGCGGAACCGATCGTGCCGGTGGACGCGTCTTGGGGGGCGTGCAGCGTCATGGTTCGGACGGCAGCGCCGTCATCCGCCTCCGCGCGGCGGGGCTCATCCTCCTCATCGCTCATCTCGTGCTCGTGGGGTGGCTGACGCTCCGGCCGCTGGACGTGATGTGGGTGACGGCGGCCAATCTGGAGCCGTTGGCCGGGATCAAGGCCGACCTGGCGATGGGCCCGGTGGAGGCCGCGAGACGGATCGGTGAGGGCCTGTTGCTGCTGGCGCCGCTCGGGGTGCTGCTGCCGATGGCGGGTGGCCGACTGGCCGTCTCCCCGTGGGCGTCGCTGGCCCGGACGGTCGTGGCGGGCGCACTGGTGTCGCTGGGCATCGAGCTGTTGCAGACGGCGGTGCCGGGGCGGGTGGTGGACGTGGACGCGCTGCTGCTGAACACCACGGGCGTGGCGCTGGCGCACCTGGCGGTGGTGCCCGCGTGGCGGGGGCGGCTGCGCCGCCGGCAGGGGCCGGGCGGCGGCCCCGGTCGGGGGTCCGCCGGGGGCGGTGCCCGGGGGCGCGGTACGGGCGTCCGTGGGGTGGGGGCCTTGCGGGATGACGTCTCTCAGGGTGCGACCCCGAGGATTCCCAGGGTCGGTATCGCCCCGTAGTCCGACGTTTTGTCCCGGCCTGTCGGGCGAGGATGAAGTCACGGAGCACATCGACCTCATTTCCGCGAAGGAGCCCACCATGGCCGCACTTGTTCGCCCCCGTGACGGAAAGATGATCGGCGGAGTGTGCGCGGCGCTGGCGCGGCGCTTCGGCACCTCCGCGACGACGATGCGCGTGATCTTCGTGGCCTCGTGCCTGCTGCCCGGTCCGCAGTTCCTGCTGTACCTGGCGCTGTGGATACTGCTGCCGTCGGAGAAGGCCGCGAAGCCGGCCTGGTAGTTCCCCGCGTACGCACGCGGAAGGGGGCGCCCACCTGTGACGGTGGGCGCCCCCTTCGCGTACGCGCGTGGCGCTGGCTCAGGCGCCGAGCGCCGGGAGGGTGCCGCCGACGGGCAGGCCACCGAGGAGGCCGGCCGCGGCGGCCGGGTCGATGGGCAGGCCCTGCAGCGAGGCGTTCTTGGTGGCCGCGCCGGCCAGTTCCTGCCCGGTGGCCAGCAGCTCGGTGGCGTTGTTCGGAGCCTGCTCGACGGCCGACTGGAGGACCGGCACCGCGGTGGCGGTGGCGGCGCCCAGCGCGGCGCTGGTGGGCGTCGTGGTGGCCGCGGAGGCGGTGCCGGCGGCGGCAGCGGCGAACGCGGCGCCGAGGGCGGCGACACCGAGGGTCTTGGCGGCAGACTGCTTCATCGAATTTCGTCCTTGGGGGAACTCGGGGAAAGATGAGCGGCTCTGCAACTTAGTCATCGTTCCGTGACCCCCGCAAACACCCGAAACGGCCAGGTCATGGAATTCCTGGCCGTTCGCGGGCACCTCGCCTCAGGGTGTCTTGGGTACGGAATCGCTGGTCGCGGCGGTCTGCCGGAACAGCCATTCGGACTTCAACTCGGCGTACCCGGGCTTGATCACGTCATTGATCATCGCCAGCCGTTCGTCGAAAGGAATGAATGCTGATTTCATCGCATTGACGGTGAACCACTGCATGTCGTCGAGCGTGTAGCCGAACGTCTCGGTCAGCAGCTCGAATTCGCGGCTCATGCTGGTGCCCGACATCAACCGGTTGTCGGTGTTGACCGTGGCCCTGAAGTGCAGGGTGCGCAGCAGCCCGATGGGGTGCTCGGCGTACGAGGCGGCGGCGCCGGTCTGGAGGTTGGAGGTCGGGCACAGCTCCAGCGGGATGCGCTTGTCGCGTACGTACGCGGCGAGGCGGCCGAGCGTGACGGTGCCGTCCTCGGCGACCTGGATGTCGTCGATGATGCGCACCCCATGGCCGAGGCGGTCGGCGCCGCACCACTGGAGGGCCTGCCAGATGGACGGCAGGCCGAACGCCTCGCCGGCGTGGATGGTGAAGTGGTTGTTCTCGCGCTTGAGGTACTCGAAGGCGTCGAGGTGGCGGGTGGGCGGGTAACCGGCCTCGGCGCCCGCGATGTCGAAGCCGACGACGCCGTTGTCGCGGTAGCGGTTGGCGAGTTCGGCGATCTCCAGGGCGCGGGCGGCGTGCCGCATGGCGGTGAGCAGGGCGCCCACGCGGATGCGGTGGCCGTTCTCGCGGGCCCGGCGTTCGCCCAGGCGGAAGCCCTCGTTGACGGCTTCGACGACCTCTTCGAGGGTGAGGCCCTTGTCCAGGTGCTGCTCCGGGGCGTACCGCACCTCCGCGTACACGACGCCGTCCTCGGCGAGATCCTCGGCGCACTCGGCGGCGACGCGGACGAGGGACTCACGGGTCTGCATGACGGCGCAGGTGTGGGCGAAGGTCTCCAGGTAGCGCTCCAGCGAGCCGGAGTCGGCGGCCTCGCGGAACCAGATGCCGAGCTTGTCCGGCTCGTGCTCGGGCAGCGCGGTGTACCCGGTGGCTTCGGCGAGGTCGATGATGGTGCCGGGGCGCAGACCGCCGTCGAGGTGGTCGTGGAGCAGCACCTTGGGGGCGCGGCGGATCTGGTCCGCGGTCGGGACATGGGGTGTCTGGCTCGTCATTTTCGAACTCTAGCCCCTACGCGCGTAGAAGGCGCGTCGATACGTAACAGTGATCCCGCGTACGGATCGCGTACACCTCCTCTTCTGAGACTGTTCTGCCATGGCACTCCAGGCACTCGTAGGTACGGGAGGCGCGCGGGCGCCCAGGCTGGGCCGGCCCGTGGGGAGGGCCGTCGCGGAGGTGGGCGGCGTGCTGCTGCTCCTCCCGGACGGTGAGCCCGAGTCGGGGCGCGGCCCCTCGCCGGTCGCCCACGCGGCGGCCGTGCCGCTGGCGCGCCACCTGGCCCGGGCGGGGCGGGCGGAGGGGCTGGTGGCCCATGTGGTGCGCTACCGGGGACGCGGCTGGAACGGCGCGGACGCGCGGCTCGCGGCGGACGCGCGGTGGGCGGTCTCGGAGGTCGTACGACGGTACGGCGACGTCCCGGTCTGCCTGGCCGGGCGCGGCATGGGAGGCCGGGCGGCGCTGCGCGCGGCGGGCCACACGGCCGTCAACTCGGTGCTCGCCCTTGCCCCTTGGCTGCCGGAGGACGATGTGGCGGCGACACCCGAACCGGTGAAACAGCTCGCCGGCCGCCGGGTGCTGATCGCGCACGGCACGAACGACACGCGTACGGACCCGGAGCTGTCGTACCGGCTGGCGGAGCGGGCGAAGAAGGCGAACCGGGACACGTGCCGGTTCGAGGTCCACTCGGACGGTCACGGGCTGCGCGAGCACCACGACGAAGTGCTCGCGCTGGCGGCCGACTTCGTGCTGGGCGCGCTGTTCGGGTGCCCCTTCTCCCGCCCGGTCGCCGACGCCCTGGCGGCCCCGCCGCCGCTGGGGCTGCGGATGCCGCTGGCGTCGGGCTTCGGCAAGGCGCTGCGCCGCTAAGGGCGGCGTCACGCCCGTGGGTGAGCGGCCGCCGCCGTCACGGCGATTGTCCGGGCCCTGGTGAAATCGAGGGCCGGCCATACGTGATGCCACAAGAGGCGTCATTCCAGGGCCGGTTGGGAACAGGGGCCCGCCCTCGGGCCTGGGCGTGGCAAGTGCCATGATGAAGCGTCCGGGATGCCCTTACCCACCCGTGGGACGACCCGCGGTCCCACAGCGAGGAACCTGACATGGCCACTGGAGCGACCGACAGCCCGGCGACCCTCTACGGGCTGGTCTCCCTCGTCCTCGGCACCCTCGCCCTGATCGCCGCAGTGCTCTCCGGCCACCTCGGAATCGCGATCCCGCTCCTGGCCGGCAGTCTCGCCGTCACCTTTGCCGCGATCGGCCTGGGCAGCGGACTCAATCGGGGACGGTGCGCCATCGGCCTGGCCACCGGGTCCCTCGGCGTGCTGTACCCGGTCTTCCTCGTCGCCGCCTTCAGCGCCTGACGCGTGGATTCACTCCGGCTCCGACAGGAGGCGGCCCCGGCGGGAGAGCAGGAACCGTTTGAAGGCGGCCACCGGCGGGGTGTCGGGGTGGCCGTCGAGCCAGGCGACGCCGATCTCGCGGGCCGCGCGCGGGGCCGTCACGGTGAGCTCCACGACGCCGGGGCGCGCGACCGCCGGGGGCGGCAGGAGCGCGACACCGAGGCCCGCCGCGACCAGGCCGCGCAGCGTCTCGGCCTCCTCGCCCTCGAAGGCGATCCGGGGCGCGAAGCCCGCCTCGGCGCACAGCGCGTCGGTGATGCGGCGCAGCCCGTAGCCGGGTTCCAGGGTGACGAACGTTTCGTCGGCGGCCTCCGCGAGGCGGACGCGCTTGCGGGCGGCCAGCCGGTGGTCGTCCGGGACGACGAGCCGCAGCCGCTGCTCGTCCAGGCGGCGGGCGACCAGGTCGGGGGCGTCCGGGACGGGCGAGGTCAGGCACAGGTCCAGGTCGCCGGCGCGGAGGCGCTCGATCATGGCCTCGCCGTAGTTCTGCACGAGCGTGAAGCGGACCTTGGGGTGGTCCACCCTGAAGGCCCGGATCAGCCCGGGGACGGTCTCCGAGCCCATGGTGTGCAGGAACCCGAAGGCGACCCGCCCCGCCGACGGGTCGGCGTCCGCCCGTACCGCGTCGGCGGACCGCTCCACCTCCGCCAGCGCCCGCTCGGCCGAGGCGAGGAAGGTGCGCCCCGCCGGGGTGAGCGAGACGGTGCGGCCCTTGCGGGCGAACAGCGCGACGCCCAGGTCCTGTTCGAGGCGGACCATGGCCCGCGACAGCGTCGACTGCGGCACGCCCAGGTCGTGCGCGGCGCGCGTCACATGCTCGTGGCGGGCGACCGCCGCGAAGTACGCGAGCCGCGGCGCAAGCAGCAGCCCCATGTCTTCTTCGTTACTGTTCGGTGACAGCCACTCCCGTGAGCTGTGGTTATGCGCCATGGGAACGATTAAAGCCGTTCCATGCATTGGACGCATGAGGCGGGGGTGCCTACGGTCGAGACATGCCTTCCGCCAGTACCAAGGCGGCCGCCACCGACGCGGTCGCCGACACTCGCCTTTCCCCCGGCCGCCCCGGCTACCGCCGGATGAGCTTCGCGCTCTTCGCCGCCGGAGTGGCCACCTTCGCCCTCCTCTACTCGACCCAGGCCCTGCTCCCGGCCGTCTCCGCCGACTTCGGCGTGAGCGCGTCGGCCGCGAGCTGGACCGTGTCCGCCGCGACCGGCGCGCTCGCCCTGTGCGTCCTGCCGCTGAGCGCCCTGTCCGAGCGGTTCGGCCGCCGCACCCTGATGACCGCCTCCCTCGTGGTCGCCGTCGCCCTCGGGCTGCTCGTGCCCTTCGCGCCGAGCCTGGAGTGGCTGGTCGCGCTGCGCGCCGTGCAGGGCGCCGCGCTCGCGGGTCTGCCCGCGTCGGCGATGGCGTACCTGGCCGAGGAGGTACGGCCCAAGGCGCTGGTCGCCGCGATCGGCCTGTTCGTGGCGGGCAACAGCATCGGCGGCATGAGCGGCCGGATCGTCACCGGCTGGGCGGCCCAGCTCTGGGGCTGGCGGGCGGCGCTCGCCGCGGTGGGGCTGATGGCACTGGTGTGCGCGGTGGTGTTCCGGCTGATGATCCCCAAGGCGCGGCACTTCTCGCCCGGTTCGCTGAACCCGCGCGCGCTGGCTTCGGCGGTCCGTACGCACCTGTCCGACCCGCTGCTGATGCGCCTGTACGCGATCGGCGCGCTGTTCATGACCGTCTTCGGCGCCGTCTACACGGTGATCGGCTACCGGCTCGTCGAGGCGCCGTTCTCGCTCCCGCAGGGCGTGGTCGGCTCGATCTTCCTGGTGTACCTGGTCGGTACGGTCTCGTCGGCCGCGGCCGGGAAGCTGGTGGGCCGCATGGGGCGGCGCGGGGCGCTGTACCTGGCGGTCACCACGACGGCGGCGGGTCTGCTGCTGTCCCTGTCGGACGCGCTGGCGTACGTACTCCTCGGCCTGGTCCTGATCACCGCCGGGTTCTTCGCCGGGCACGCGGTCGCCTCGTCCTCCGTGAGCCGCACGGCGAGGACGGGCCGGGCGCAGGCGTCGGCGCTGTACCAGTCGGCGTACTACCTGGGCAGCAGCGCCGGCGGCACGCTCGGCGCGGTCGCCTTCCACGCCGGCGGCTGGGCGGGCACGGTCCTGCTGGGCCTGGTCGCGGTCCTCGGGGTCGTCTCCCTGACCCTGTACGGGACGCACGCCGCGCGCGTGGAGAACCGTAAGTCTCGCGAAACGTACAACCGCACCGCTTCCCCGAGCGTCCTAAGGGCATAACCATCTCAAGGGGCTCCAGGGGGAGTGGTGGACGTGGGTGGGATACGCAGGAGAGCCGGGGTCGCGCTCGGTCTCACGGGACTCGTCGTGCCGTTGACGGTCGCACTGGGCGCGGCGCCGGCCCAGGCGGCATCCTGTACGACGCAGACAGGCCCGTACCAGAGGCAGGTCGAGAAGTTCATGGGCCGGCCGGTGGACGGGAAGCAGTCGCCGGCCGACTGCAAGGCGATCCAGACGTTCCAGCGCTGGCACGGGATCACGCCGAGCGTCGGGTACGCCGGGGAGATCACCTGGCGCACGATGAACACGATCCTCCAGCAGCGCGCGGCGGGGAAGAACCCCAACGCGGCGGGTAAGTGCCCCACCAACAAGGGGCGCATCGCGTGCGTGGACCTGACCAGGCAGCTCTCCTGGATCCAGGACGGCGCCAGGCTGAAGTACGGGCCCGTGCCGGTGCGCACCGGCCGCGACGGCGACGAGACCCGTACCGGCGCGCGGAAGATCTACCACCGCAACATCGACCACTGGTCGACGCTCTACAAGGTGCGCATGCCGTACGCGCAGTTCTTCGACGGCGGGCAGGCGTTCCACTCCGTCACCAAGTCCATGTACAACCCGCCGGGTTCGCGCGGCTGCGTCAACATGCGGCCGGCCGACGCGAAGGCGTACTGGAACCTGCTGCGCAACGGCGACGACGTGTTCGTGTACGGGCGCAAGCCCGGTACGTGACGCCCGTTGTCAGTCCCCTCCTGTAGCTTCCGTCGTGAGGCATGGGAAGCGCGACAGGGGTGGACGCGATGACTGGTGTGGCGAGCGATGTGGCGGACCTTGAGCAGTACCGGACCGAGCTGACCGGGTACTGCTACCGCATGCTGGGATCGGCCTTCGAGGCGGAGGACGCCGTCCAGGACACGATGGTCCGGGCGTGGCGGAGCTTCGAGAAGTTCGAGGGCCGGTCCTCGGTGCGCTCATGGCTGTACCGGATCGCGACGAACGTGTGCCTGGACGCGCTGAACGCCGGCAACCGGCGGGCGCGGCCGATGGACCTGACGGCGCCGACCCCGGTGGCGCAGGCCCGGCTCAACTCGCGCCCGGAGGTCACCTGGCTGGAGCCGGTGCCGGACGGGCGGGTGCTGCCGTCGGTCGCCGACCCGGCGGAGGCGGCGGTGGCGAAGGAGACGGTACGGCTCGCGTTCGTGGCGGCGCTCCAGCACCTGCCGCCGAAGCAGCGGGCGGTGCTGATCCTGCGCGAGGTGCTGGCCTGGAAGGCGAGCGAGGTGGCGGAGCTGCTCGGCACCACGGTCGCGTCGGTCAACAGCGCGTTGCAGCGGGCGCGGGCGACGCTCGCGGAGTCCGAGCCGGCGAGGACGGACACGGCCGATCCGCTGGACGAGGAGCAGAAGAAGCTCCTCGACCGGTACGTGGCGGCGTTCGAGGGGTACGACATGGCGGCCCTCACCGCGCTGCTCCACGAGGACGCCACGCTGTCCATGCCGCCCTACGACCTGTGGCTCCGGGGCCACGACGACATCACCGGCTGGATGCTGGGCGTCGGCGAGGTGTGCCGGGGCTCGCGCCTGGTGCCGGTGGTGGCCAACGGCACCCCGGCGTTCGCGCACTACCACCCGGACCCGGACGGGGGCTTCAGCCCGTGGGCCCTCATGGTCATCGAGATCGTCGACGGGAAGGTCTCGGGCATCACGTCGTTCCTGGACGTGAAGCGCTGGTTCCCCCTGTTCGATCTTCCGGAGCGGCTGGAGGCGTGACCTCGCCGAGCAGCCCGTCCAGCCCGACCAGTTCCAGCAGCGTCCGCAGCCCCGGCCCGGCCCCTCGTACGGTCATCCGGTGCCCGAGCCGCCCCGCGGTCAGCCGGAGCCGGGCGAGCGCGTCGACGGTGGCGAGGCCGGGCCGGGTGACACCGGCGACATCACAGACGACATCGCCGGCGCCGCTCCCGTCGAGCAGCTCGGTCAGCTCCTCGCAGAGGCGCGGCACGTCGGCCGGCTCGACGAGACCGACGACGCGGAAGACTTTCGGATCCGTGGTGTCCACATGGAAGGAGACCCGCGCCTCGGCCGGAACTCATCGCTGCCCGTGCGCCGCGGCGGTATGACTCCTGATCGTCCGGCCCCGGTCGGGCGGGGAATGCCGAACGGGACCGGTGGAGGTCCACCGGTCCCGTTCAGCCGTACGAGGGTCAGGCGATGCGGTCCAGCACGATCGGGTTCGGGGTGAAGTCCGTGCCCGCCGCCGCGATATCGTAGGCGCCGTCCAGGGACTTGAGGGCGTAGTCGAACTTCTCCGGGGTGTCCGTGTGGAGGGTCAGCAGGGGCTGGCCCGCCGTGACGGTGTCGCCCGGCTTGGCGTGGAGCTCGATGCCCGCGCCCGCCTGGACCGGGTCCTCCTTGCGGGCGCGGCCGGCACCGAGGCGCCAGGCGGCGACGCCGACGCCGTACGCGTCGAGACGGGTGAGGACGCCCGAGGAGGGGGCGGTGACGACGTGCTGTTCGCGGGCGACCGGGAGGGTGGCGTCCGGGTCACCGCCCTGGGCGGCGATCATGCGGCGCCAGACGTCCATGGCGGAGCCGTCCGCGAGGGCCTTCGCCGGGTCGGCGTCCTTGATGCCGGCCGCGTCGAGCATCTCGCGGGCGAGCGAGATGGTCAGCTCCACGACGTCGGCGGGGCCGCCGCCCGCGAGGACCTCCACGGACTCCCGGACCTCCAGGGCGTTGCCCGCGGTGAGGCCGAGCGGGGTCGACATGTCGGTGAGGAGGGCGACGGTCTTCACACCGTGGTCGGTGCCCAGGCCCACCATGGTGGACGCCAGCTCGCGGGCGTCGGCGATGTTCTTCATGAACGCGCCCGAGCCGACCTTGACGTCCAGGACCAGCGAGCCCGTACCCTCGGCGATCTTCTTCGACATGATCGAGGACGCGATCAGCGGGATCGCCTCGACCGTGCCGGTGACGTCGCGCAGCGCGTACAGCTTCTTGTCGGCGGGGGCGAGGCCGTCGCCCGCCGCGCAGATCACCGCGCCGGTGGTGTCCAGGACGTGCAGCATCTCCTCGTTGGACAGCAGCGCCCGCCAGCCGGGGATGGACTCCAGCTTGTCGAGCGTGCCGCCGGTGTGGCCGAGGCCCCGGCCGGAGAGCTGCGGTACGGCGGCGCCGCAGGCGGCAACCAGCGGGGCGAGCGGCAGGGTGATCTTGTCGCCGACGCCGCCCGTGGAGTGCTTGTCGGCGGTGGGGCGGGACAGGGACGAGAAGTCCATCCGCTCGCCGCTCGCGATCATCGCGGCGGTCCACCGGGCGATCTCCGTGCGGTTCATGCCGTTCAGCAGGATCGCCATCGCGAGCGCCGACATCTGCTCGTCGGCGACCTCGCCGCGCGTGTAGGCGTCGATGACCCAGTCGATCTGCTCGGGGCTCAGCTCGCCCTTGTCCCGCTTGGTGCGGATGACGGAAATCGCGTCCATGGCCTTGAGGGTTCCTTCCAGCGGGAGGGGACAGTCCTGTGCGCGTGACTCTACGCGCATAGAGGTGAGGGGAGGAGAAGGACGACCCCTCCGCGGACAGCGCGGAAGGGTCGTCCCGTTCTTATGTCAGGTGCTGCGGGCCGAAGGCCTGCGGGAGCATCTCGCCGAGGGTGAGCACCCCGCCAGGGGTGTCCAGCAGCAATTCGTCGCCGCCGAACTCGTACAGCAGTTGCCGGCAGCGGCCGCACGGCACCAGCACCTGGCCGCGCCCGTCCACGCACACGAAGTGCGTGAGCCGGCCGCCGCCCGTGGCCTGGAGCTGGGAGACCAGCCCGCACTCGGCGCACAGGCCGATGCCGTACGAGGCGTTCTCCACGTTGCACCCGGTGACCGTGCGCCCGTCGTCGACGAGGGCGGCCGCGCCCACGGCGTACCCCGAATACGGGGCGTACGCGTGCGCCATGGCCTCCCGGGCGGCGTCTCGCAGGGCCTCCCAGGCGTCGTCCGTCACTTGCCCTGGCCCCTCTTGTACGGCATGCCGTCAGCCTTGGGCATGCGCAGCCGCTGCGCGGAGAGCGCGAGCACCAGCAGGGTGGTGACGTAGGGCGCGGCGTCCACGAACTGGCTGGGCAGCTTGTCGGTGCCCACGTACCAGACGAAGAGCAGCGCGGAGACGGCGGCGGCGATGACCGCGTTGAGGTACTTCTTCTTGTAGAGCTGCCAGATGACCAGCGCGACCAGCAGGATCGCCAGCAGCAGGAGCATCGCGTGGACGTTCTCGGCGCCGCCGCGCAGCTTGAGGCTGTCGGTGAAGCCGAAGAGTCCGGCGCCGAGCGCCATGCCGCCCGGCATCCAGTTACCGAAGATCATCGCGGCGAGACCGATGTAACCGCGGCCGCCGGTCTGGCCCTCCTGGTAGATGCCGGTGGAGACGATCGCCAGGAAGGCACCGCCCAGGCCCGCGAGGGCACCGGAGACGGTCACGGCGATGTACTTGTACTTGTAGACGTTGACGCCGAGGGACTCGGCGGCGACCGGGTTCTCACCGCAGGAGCGCAGCCGCAGACCAAAGCCGGTGCGCCACAGGACCCACCAGGTGCCGGGGATCAGCAGCAGCGCGACGACGGTCAGCAGCGACAGGTTGGTCACCAGGCCGCCCAGCACGCCCGCCAGGTCGGAGACGAAGAACCAGTGCTTGGCCTGGAGGTCGGCCAGTCCGTCCGACAGCCCGGGGATGGTGATGTCGGTGACCCGGTCGATGCGCGGCGACTGCTTGGAGGAGCCGCCGGGGGCCTCGGCGAACGTGAAGTTCGACAGGTAGCGGGTGGCGCCGGTGGCCAGGATGGTGATCGCCACACCGGAGACGATGTGGTTGACGTTGAAGGTGACCGTCATGAGGGCGTGCAGCAGACCGCCGAGCGCGCCGCCGACGATGCCCAGCAGGACACCGGTCCACGGGCCCCACTGGTAGCCCGCCCAGGCACCGAACCAGGTGCCGATGATCATCATGCCTTCGAGGCCGATGTTGACCACGCCGGCCCGCTCCGACCACAGGCCGCCGAGGCCCGCGAGGCCGATGGGCACGGCCAACTGGAGGGCGCCGGAGACCTGGCCCACGGAGGTGAGGTCGTTGGCGCCGCTGATCATGCGGACCAGCGAGAACAACGCCAGGCCGCCCGCGATGATCAGCAGCACGACGGGCAGGGACAGCTTGCGGCGTCCGCCGCCCTTCTTGGGCGCGGCAGCCGCGGCCGTAACAGTGCTCGTGGACTCGCTCATACTGCCCTCACATCGTTCGCTTCTCCGCCCGCGCGGCGCAGAGGCGCGGCCTTCGTTGTCGTCTGCGGCCCGGCGGCCGCGCGTACGTCGCTCACGAGGCCACTGCCTCCTTCTTGTTGCGGGCCTGGGCGGCAAGCTCTTCGCCGACCTTCTGCTGCTGACGGCGCAGCCCGTACTGCCGGACGAGTTCGTAGGCCACGACCACGGAGATCACGATCAGGCCCTGCATGATCGTGGCGATCTCCTTCTCGAAGCCGTACTGGTCCAGCGACGCGGACGCCTTGTCCAGGAAGGCGATGAGCAGCGCGGCGAAGAAGATGCCGACCGGGCTGTTGCGGCCGAGCAGCGCGATGGTGATGCCCGTGAAGCCGACGCCGACGGGGAAGCTCAGGCTGTACGTGTGGGTCTGGCCGAGCAGCATCGGCATGCCGGCGAGACCGGCGACCGCTCCGGAGATCAGCATGGCGGTCAGCACCATCCGCTTGGCGTCCACGCCGCTCGCCTGGGCGGCCGAGCCGCTGGCACCGGTGGCGCGCAGGTCGAAGCCGAAGCGGGTGCGGTTGAGGACGAACCAGTAGACGACGCCGAGCGCGAAGGCGACGAAGGTGAAGCCGTAGATGGTGCCGCCGTCCACGTCCAGGCCGGGCATCCAGCCGGATTCGGCGATCTCACCGGTGGTGAGGTCGTTGGAGCCGGGCGGCTGCACGCCGAGGTTGGCGGGCAGGATCATCCAGGCGATCAGGCTGGTGGCGATGGCGTTCAGCATGATCGTGGAGACGACCTCGCTGACGCCGCGGGTGGTCTTCAGGACGCCCGCGATGCCGGCCCACAGGGCGCCGACGAGCATCGCGACGAGGACGATCAGCAGGATGTGGAGCGGACCGGGCAGCTCGACCGCGGCACCGACGACGGCGGCGAGCATCACCGCGAGGCGGTACTGGCCGTCCACACCGATGTTGAACAGGTTCATCCGGAAGCCGATGGCGACCGCCAGCGCGGCGAGGTAGTACGTGCCGGTCTGGTTGAGGATCAGGACCTGGATGTCGGTGAACTCCAGGCTGCTGAACATGATCCGGTACGGCTCGAACGGGTCGCGGTCCGAGACCAGCAGCACCACCGAGGTGAGCAGGAAGGCCACGACCAGGGCGAGCACCGGGCCGGCGAGGCCCAGGATCAGCCGGTCCTTGTCGAACTTCTTCATCGGCCCTCACCGTTCGCGTTCTCGTCGTGATGCTCGAGGTGGCCGGTCGCGGCGCCGGTCATGGCCGAGCCCAGCTCCTCCGGGGTGATCGTGGCGGGGTCGGCGTCCGCGACCAGCCGGCCCCGGTACATCACCCGCAGGGTGTCGGAGAGCCCGATCAGCTCGTCCAGGTCGGCGGAGATCAGCAGCACCGCCAGGCCCTCGCGGCGGGCCGCGCGGATCTGGTCCCAGATCTGCGCCTGTGCGCCGACGTCCACACCACGGGTGGGGTGGGCGGCGATCAGCAGCTTGGGTGCGTGGCTCATCTCGCGGCCGACGATCAGCTTCTGCTGGTTGCCGCCGGAGAGGGAGGCCGCGGTGACCTCGATGCCGGGCGTGCGGACGTCGTACTCGCGCACGATGCGCTCGGTGTCCTTGCGGGCGGCCTTCAGGTCGAGGATGCCGCGCTTGCTGTTGGGCGCCTCGGTGACGTGGCCGAGGATGCGGTTCTCCCACAGCGGGGACTCCAGCAGCAGGCCGTGGCGGTGGCGGTCCTCGGGGATGTAGCCGATGCCGCCCTCGCGGCGCTTGCGGGTCGGCGCGTGGGAGATGTCGGCGCCGTCGAGGGTGATGACGCCCCCGTCGGGGTCGCGCAGGCCGATGAGGGCCTCGATCAGCTCGGTCTGGCCGTTGCCCTCCACACCGGCGATGCCCATGACCTCGCCCTTGTGGATGGTGAAGCCGATGCCCGCCAGGACCTCGCGGACGATGCCGTCGGGGTCGGTCTCGGTGAGCCGCAGGTCGTCGACCTTCAGCATCGGTACGTCGGTGACGGTCGACTCGCGCGTCTCGGGCGACGGCAGTTCGGCGCCGACCATCAGCTCGGCGAGCTGCTTGGTGGTGGCCGTGCGCGGGTCGGCGGTGCCGACGGTCGTGCCGCGCCGGATGACGGTGATGTCGTCGGCGACGGACAGCACCTCGCCCAGCTTGTGCGAGATGAAGATGACGGTCAGGCCCTCGGCCTTCAGCTCCCGCAGGTTGGCGAAGAGCGCGTCGACCTCCTGGGGCACGAGCACGGCGGTCGGCTCGTCCAGGATGAGGGTGCGGGCGCCCCGGTAGAGGACCTTGAGGATCTCCACGCGCTGGCGGTCGGCGACGCCGAGCTGCTCGACGAGGGCGTCCGGGCGGATGTTCAGCCCGTACGCGTCCGAGATCTCCTTGATCTTCTTACGGGCCTTGGCGCCGATGCCGTACAGCTTCTCGCTGCCGAGGACGACGTTCTCCAGCACCGTGAGGTTGTCGGCCAGCATGAAGTGCTGGTGGACCATGCCGATGCCGATGGCGATGGCGTCGGCGGGGCTGGAGAAGGAGACCTGCTTGCCGTCGATGGTGATGGTGCCCTCGTCCGGCTTCTGCATGCCGTAGAGGATCTTCATCAGGGTCGACTTGCCGGCCCCGTTCTCACCGATGAGGGCGTGGACGGTCCCCTTGCGGATGGTGATGTCGATGTCGTGGTTGGCGACGACGCCGGGGAAGCGCTTGGTGATGCCGCGCAGTTCTACGGCGGCAGCGGCCGACGCAGCCGGCGGCGATGACGGGCTGGACGCGTTGATGACGCACTCTCCTTGGCGGGAAAGGAGCTTTGAGGAGCGGGAGGGCTGGTGGGCAGGTGCCGAAGTTATCGCGCCGGGCGGGGCTCTACGCGCGTAGCGACAGCGAAGGGGAAAAACCCGGGGGAACATGGTCCGGGTCCGGAGGGGCGGCCTTCGCCGCCCTCTCCGGACCCGCGGACCAACGTCCCGGCCGCGCGGTTACGGAGCGGTCTTGACCTTGATCTTGCCGGCGACGATGTCGGCCTTGGCCTTGTTCACCGCGGCGGTCACGTCGGTCAGCTTGGTGTAGGCCGGGTTGGAGGTGGCCAGGCCCACGCCGTCCTTGTCGAGGCCGTAACGGACCTCACCGGACTGCGGCTTGCCGTCCTTGACCGACTTGATCAGGTTGTAGACGGAGTCGGAGACGTCCTTGGTCACCGAGGTGAGGATGTACTCCTTGTAGGGCGCCAGGCCCTTCTGGTTGTACTGGTCGGAGTCGACGCCGATGGCCCACTTCTTGGCCTTGGCGGCGGCCTCGATGGAGCCCGAGCCGGCGAGACCGGCGGCGGCGTAGATGACGTCGGCGCCCGCGTCGAGCTGGCCCTCGGCGGCGGCCTTGCCCAGGTCCGGCTTGGAGAAGCCACCGAAGTCCGGCGGCTGCGTCAGGTACTGGACCTTGACGTTGACGTTCTTGTTGGTGTCCTTGACGCCCTGGACGAAGCCCGCCTCGAACTTCTTGATCAGCGGGGTCTCGACGCCGCCGATGAAGCCGACGGTGTTGGACTTGGTCACCTTGGCGGCGGCGACACCGGCCAGGTAGGAGCCCTGCTCCTCGTTGAAGACCAGGTTGGCGATGTTCTTGCCGGTCTTCGAGGTGTCGTCGATCAGGCCGAAGGTGGTCTTCGGGAACTTCGGCGCGACCTCGGCGATGGCGGGCGCGTACGCGAACCCGACGCCGATGACGGGGTTGTTGCCGGCACGGGCCAGCTCGGTCAGGCGCTGGACCTTGTCCGGGTCGCCCTCGCCCTCGCTGGGCTCCGCCTCGGTGCCCTTGATGCCGAGGTCCTTCTCGGCCTTCTCCAGGCCCGCGAACGCGGCATCGTTGAACGACTGGTCGCCACGGCCACCGATGTCGTACGCGATGGCTGCCTTGGCTTCGCCGTCGCCGGCGCTGTCCGACGACTTTCCGCCACACGCGGTGGCGCTGAGCGCGAGTGCCGCGGATGCGACGCCCACAGTTGCGATCCTGGTGATCCGGCGCAAGGGAGGCTCCTTCGACCTGACCTAAGCGCCTCTTCCGGCGCTGGTTTCGCGGCGATCGTAACGCGCGTAGATGTCAGGTAAAGGCCTGTTCGGTAGCCGTTATCAGATCGACGCGAACAGCGGGCGGCCTTTTGGATACTGCCACGAGGCGTAGTGGCGCACACCCGGTTGGTGACCGGAAATGGACGGTCGGGCCCGCCCGAACAGGCGGGCCACGTCCGCTGCGAGAGGGGTCAGAGGCCGCCGTCGATGAGGGCCGCGGCGGTGAAGAGCTCGACGCCGACCTGGATGGCCCGCTCGTCGACGTCGAAGTTGCCCCGGTGCAGGTCGAGCCGGGCCGTATCACCCGGCCGGCGGACGCCCAGGCGGGCCATCGCGCCGGGCACGTGCTCCATGTACCAGGAGAAGTCCTCGCCGCCGAGGCTCTGCTCGGTGTCCTCGATCGCGTACGCGCCGCACCGCGACGCCATCGCGTCGTGCAGGAGCTGCGCGACGGACGCGTCGTTGACCACCGGCGGGACACCCCGGACGTACTCGATCTGGCACTTGGCGCCGTGCAGCGTCGCGATCTCGTCGATCGCCGCGTACACCTGGTCGGGAGCGTGCCGCCAGGCGTCCAGGTCCAGGCAGCGGACGGTGCCGCCCAGCTCGGCGCGCTGCGGGATGACGTTGGGCGCGTGCCCCGCCTCGATGCGGCCCCAGGTCAGGACCAGCCCGGAACGGGTGTCGATCCGGCGGGCCAGCAGCGCGGGCGCGTCGACCGCGACCCGAGCCGCCGCGGTGACCATGTCGGTCGTCAGGTGCGGGCGCGCGGTGTGGCCGCCGGGCCCGTCGAGGGTGACCTCCAGGCGGTCGCAGGCGGAGGTGATCGCCCCGGTGCGCAGCCCGATGCGGCCCACGTCGACGCGCGGGTCGCAGTGCACGGCGATGATCCGGCCCACGCCGTCCAGGACGCCGGCGTCGATGGCGGTGATCGCGCCGCCCGGCATGACCTCCTCGGCGGGCTGGAAGATCAGGCGCACGGCGTTGGGGAGCAGGCCCTCGCGGGCCAGGTCCGCCAGCACCAGGCCGGCCCCGAGGACGACGGTGGTGTGCACGTCGTGGCCGCAGGCGTGGGCCCGGTCCGGGACGGTGGAGCGGTACGGGACGTCCGTCTTGGTGTCCGGGATGGGCAGCGCGTCGATGTCGGCGCGGATCGCCAGCATGGGGCGTACGCCGTCCCACGTACCGATGTCACAGGTCAGTCCCGTGCCGCCTGGCAGGACCCGGGGGCTGAGCCCGGCCGCTTCGAGGCGCGTCTTGATCGCCGCGGTGGTGCGGAACTCCTGGAAGCCCAGCTCGGGGTGCATGTGCACATCCCGGCGGAACGCGATCAACTCGGCGCGCAGGCTCTCGGGCAGCGCGCCGAGCAGGGGCGTTTCGCCGGGAACGTCTGTTTCGGGGTCGCGGGACATCACCTTGTTCACCCATGACAGGGTAGGCGTGTTTCGACCTCAACTAACGTGTGATCTACAAAACTTCAGCCCGATAGGGGAAAGAATCCCTGCGCAGCGGGCTTGAGGGCACGACGAAGTGGGTAAGCTCACGCGTTTTCGGGCCTTTGTCGATCTTTCTCGGTCGCGTTCGGATCGGTGTTCGCGTTCGTGATCACCTCCGCGGGCGTACGGGTCCTACGCTCCCGTGAGCGACAGGCCGTGCGCCGACCGTGCCGACTCCGCCACGCCGGCCAGGAAGCCCTGGGCGCGCGGCGAGGCGGTCTCGCGCAGCCACTCGGGTGCTATCCCGCACACCGTGATGGTCACGCCGGTGCCCACCAGGGCCGCCGGGAGGGTGTGCACGACCGTGGACGGGAAGCTCAGCACCGTACGGCCGATCGGGCCGCGCCGGGCGATCAGCTCCAGCGGCAGGTCCGGCCGGACGATCTCCAGGCCCGTCTCCACCGCTATCCGGTGCAGCTTCTCCACGCCCTCGCGGCGGTGCGCGAAGTAGCGCGTGGCGCCGTGGGCGGCGGCCAGCGCGGCGACGGCCCCGGTGTACCGGTCGGGGTCCACCACGCCCGTCTCCACCAGCGAGGTGCCCACCAGGTCCGCTCCCCCCGTCAGCCGGGGCGGGCCGAACCGGGCGCGGGTCCACGCGAAACGGTTCGTGGTGACCGTGGCGCCCTCGGGCCCCTCGACCGGCAGGGCGGTGAAGATCTCGACCGTGCGGCCGCGCCCCGGTGCGAGGCGGCGGCGGGCCAGGGCGGTGACCGGCGCGAGGGCCAGTTCGCGCGGGCCCCGGCCCCGGCCGCGCCGGTGCCAGCGCACGAGCCGTTCGCCCCGGGCGAGCTGGGCGGCGAACTCCATGGTGGCCGTGCCGTCGTCGACGACCGTGAGGGCGCGCGGCCCGAACAGCGTCAGCAGGAGCTGGACGTAGCGGGAGAACGGATCGCCGATGAGCACCCGCTCGGCGCGCAGCAGGGCGGGCGCCAGGTCGCGCAGCGCCCTCGGCAGCGCGCCCCGGCGGCCCCGCGCCTCCTGCCAGCGGACCGCGAACCCCTCGTCGCGGGCGAGCTGGGCCATGCGGCGCAGTTGGCCGCGCGACATCGGGTCGGTGGGCGACAGGACGATGACGAGGAGGTCCGGCCGGCCGGCGTGGTGGGCCCACTCCAGGACGTTCAGGAGCTGGACGGGGCTCTCGACGAAGGCCAGGTGCGACGGCGTGGTCATCGGCGGCGTGCTCATCGGCGGCGCGGTCATACCGTGGCCGGGACGGGGACCTGGGCCGGGTCCGTGGCCGGGGCTGGGACCGGGTTCGTGGCCGCGTCCGTGGCCTGGACGCGGCGGAGCTTCTTCATGGGGCCGAGCTCCGACTCGTACACCTTCTTGACGCCGTCGCCGAGCGCGGTCTCGATGGTGCGGATGTCGCGCACGAGGCGCGCGAGGCCGCCCGGCTCGACGGAGGCGGCCTGGTCGGAGCCCCACATGGCGCGGTCGAGGGTGATGTGGCGCTCGACGAAGCAGGCGCCGAGCGCGACGGCCGCGAGCGTGGTCTGCAGGCCGGTCTCGTGGCCGCTGTAGCCGATGGGGATGTTGGGGTAGTCCCGCATCAGGGACTGGATCACGCGCAGATTCAGCTCCTCCGCCTTCGCCGGGTACGTGGAGGTGGCGTGGCACAGCAGGATGTTGTCGCTGCCCAGGACCTCCACGGCGTGGCGGATCTGCCGCGGGGTCGACATACCGGTGGACAGGATGACCGTGCGGCCGGTGGCGCGCAGGGTGCGCAGCAGCTCGTCGTCGGTGAGGGACGCTGAGGCGACCTTGTGGGCGGGCAGGTCGAACTTCTCCAGGAACGCCACGGCCTCGGTGTCCCACGGGGAGGCGAACCAGTCGATGCCGCGCTCGCGGCAGTGCTCGTCGATGGCGCGGTACTCGTCCTCGCCGAACTCCACCCGGTGGCGGTAGTCGATGTACGTCATCCGGCCCCAGGGCGTGTCGCGCTCGACGTCCCACTGGTCGCGCGGCGTGCAGATCTCGGGGGTGCGCTTCTGGAACTTCACGGCGTCGCAGCCCGCGTCGGCGGCGGCGTCGATGAGGGCGATGGCCTTGTCCAGGTCGCCGTTGTGGTTGATGCCGATCTCGCCGGTGACGTAGACGGGCTCGCCGGGGCCGGCGGTCTTGCGGCCGAGGGTGCGGAGGCGGTTCATCGTTGCTGTTCCTTACGTTGCGGGGGTGTGCAGGGTCGGGCCGAGGAGCCAGGCCGCGATCTCGCGGATCGCCCCGGCGCCGCCGGGCGTGGTGGTGACGGCCCGGGCGGCGGCCCGTACGGAGTCATGGGCGCTCGCGACGGCGACGGGCCAGCCGACGAGCCCGAAGCAGGGCAGGTCGTTGACGTCGTTGCCGGCGTAGAGCACCCGCTGGGGGTCGATGGCGTGGTCGTCGCACCACTGCTTGAGCGCCAGGTCCTTGCGCTCGATGCCGTGCAGGACGGGGACGGCGAGCTTGCGGGCGCGGGCGGCGACGACGGGGTTGCGTTCGCTGGAGAGGATCAGCAGGTGGACGCCGGCGCGGCGCAGCGCGGCGACGCCGAGGCCGTCGCCCCGGTGTACGGCGACGAGTTCGCGCCCGTCGGCGTCGACGAGCACCCGGTCGTCGGTCTGGGTGCCGTCGAAGTCCAGGACGACGGCGTCGACGTCCGCCCGCCCGGGCGTGACGGGCTCGTCGAGGAGGGGCGCGAGCGCGCGGGCGCGGGCGAGGTCGTGCGGGTCGTCGACCTCCAGGACGCGGGCGGGGTCGGTGACGACGAGCGCGGTGCGGCCGAAGAAGCGGTGGCGGTGGGTACGGAAGCCCCGGGCGTCCATGCCGTACGCAGCGCCCGTCTCCAGGTACTCGGGCTCCCGCTCCTGGCGCCGGGGGCGGTGGGCCTTGTCGTGGTTCACCCCGTGGGCGTCGTCCTCGTCCCGCCACAGGAAGCCGTGCGACGGGGCGACCGTCAGGGCCGTGTCGGCGCCCTGCTCCAGGACCCGGGCGGCGACGCCGTCGACGTCCCCGGGCGTCACGAACGGGCTGGTGCACTGGACGAGCAGGACGGCGTCCACCGGCCGGGCGTGCAGGGCCTCGAAGGCGTCCATGGCGTGCAGGACGGCCGACTCGCTGGTCGCCGTGTCGCCGGAGAGGGCGGCCGGGCGGTGGACCGCCTCGGCGCCGGCCGCGCGGGCGGTGTCCGCGATGGCGGGGTCGTCCGTCGAGACGACCACGTCCGTCACGTGCCGGGCGCCCAGGCAGGCACGGACGGCTCGGGCGACCAGGGGTATGCCGCCGACGGGTGCGAGGTTCTTGGCGGGTACGCCCTTGGAGCCGCCCCGGGCGGGTATGACGGCGAGGACGGTGGCATGAGCCGGACGGGTGGGACGAGCCGGACGGGCGGTGGGCGCCGGGCGCGCGGCGTCCCTCATGGACGCCACCGCGCTCGTGGGCGCCACCGCGCTCGTGGGCGCAGCCGCGCTCGTGGGCGCCACCGCGCTCGCGGGCGCCACCGCGCTCGCGGGCGCCACCGCGCTCGTGGGCGCGGTGCAGTCCGTGGGCGCGGTGGAGTCCGTGGGCGCCGGGGCGGTCGGGTGCGGCGGGGCGGTCGGGTGCGGCGGGGGCGTTGGGCGGGTCGTCACAGCTCCCCCAGGCGGCGGATCACCGGGGCCACGCGCTGCACCCCGTGGCGGTAGACGCCGCGGGCCGCCTCGCGCAGCACGCGCCGTACCGGGCTCGTGGCGGACGGCTCGGTGGCGTCCAGGCGGTGGCGGCCCAGCACGCCCGGCAGGTAGCCGGGGGCGGTCGCGGGCGTGTAGTACGGGGCGATCGGCGGCAGCGCGGGCGCGGCCAGCAGGTCGAGCACCCGGGCGCGGGCCGCGTCGAAGGCCGTGGCGTACGAGCCGTCCGGCGCCACGCCCTGGTCGGCCAGCCAGCGGGCGTCCGGCCGGGGGCGGTGGCCGCCGTCCAGCCGGTCCCAGGAGGTCAGCAGCCCCGAGCCGATGAAGTGGTGGTTGCCGAGCGCCTCGCGTACGCCCAGGTCGGTGAGGACCGCCGTGGGCACGCCCCGGTGCAGGGCCTCCAGGGCCGCCGTCGAGGAGACGGTGACCAGCAGGTCGGTGCGGTCGAGCACCTCGCCCATGTGGCCGTGGACCAGCCGGACGTTGGGCGGCAGCGGACCCCGGGCGAGCTTCTGGTACGGGTGCTCCTCCACGTGCGTGGTGTGCTCGCCCGGCTTGGAGCGCAGCTTCAGCAGGACCTCGCGGTGCGGGTGCAGCCGGGCGTGCTCGACCAGCCGGCGCAGCAGGTAGGCACGGTCGGTCCGGGACGCGGGTACGGACGGCTGGGCGGCGAACACGACCGTGTCACGGCCGGGAGCCGGCGCGTACCGGGCCCCGCCGAGGAACGGCAGCGCCGCCTCCACCACCGCCGAGGCGTCGGCGCCGACGCCCTCGTAGACCTCGCGGAACCGCCGGGCGTCGTGGCGGGAGTTGGCGAGCACCACATCGGCCCCGTGCCGCAGCAGCAGCCCGTCGGCGAGCTTCTCGTACACGACGCCGACGTAGCCGGTGACGACCACCGGGCGGCGCGGCAGCGCCATCCCGGCCAGGCCGTGCAGCATCGCCTGGACGGTGCCGCCGACGAGCGCGAGGACGACGACGTCGTACGCCTCGTCCCGCACCGCGCGGAGGAACTCCGCCCCCGTCACCTCCCGCGGGGCGGCCACGTCCGCGCCGACCTCGGCGAGCTGGCGTGTGGTCGGGGTGGCCCGGCCGCGCAGCACGAAGCCGGTCACCCGGCTGACCGGCGGGCTGATGCGACGCGCCGTCAGGGCGCCCCATTTCCATCGGGTGTCGGAATCCGCGAGTACCGCGATCCGCACCGCTTCACGGTTGCGTGATGGCACGCCGGAGACGTTAGAAAGGCGTACGGCCGGCCCGGCCCAACTCGGCCGCAACAAACGGTGAACAGCGGCCGGCGGCAATCCGGCGGCAATCCGGTTAAGGGGCGCGCCGCTCAGTGTTCACCGCGCATCCCTTTTCCGGTCAGGCCGAATGACGGCAGGTGGGCCTAGCGTCTCGCGGGTGGTCAAGCTCTCCGTCGTCGTGCCGTTCTACAACGTGCAGACATATGCCCCCGACACCCTGATGAGCCTGCGCGCCAACGCCCGCGAGGACTTCGAATTCCTGCTCGTCGACGATTGTTCGACGGACGGGACTCCCGAGCTCCTCGCGCGGGCGGCGCGCGAACTGCCCGGGGCGGTGCTGCTCACCCATGACCGCAACGGCGGGCTGGCCACCGCCCGCAACACCGGCATCGACGCGGCCCGGGGCGAGTACCTGGCGTTCCTCGACGGCGACGACTGGCTGGCACCCGGCCATTTCGCCCGGGTGCTGGCCGCGATCGAGGAACTGGGCTGCGACTTCGTGCGCACGGACCACGTCCGCTGCACGGCCAGGACCCGGACGGTGCACCGGGTTCCGGTGGGCCGGCGCGGGGTGGTGCTGCGGCCGCGCGACGCGATCCTGCCGGCCGAGCGGTCCACCTCCGTCGACTACCCGTACGCCTGGGCGGGGATGTACCACCGGCGGCTCGCCGACCGGGGGCTGCTGCGGTTCACCGACGGGCTGCGCACCGCCGAGGACCGGCCGTGGATATGGCGGCTGCACCGGGAGGCGGATTCCTTCGCGGCGATCGGCACGCTCGGCGTCTTCTACCGGCGCGGGGTCTCCTCGTCCCTCACACAAATCGGCGACATTCGACAGCTCGATTTCATCCGCGCTTTCGACCAGGTACTCACGGAAACGGCGGAGGACCCGGACGCGGAAAAGCTGCTGCCGAAAGCGGTACGCACCTACTGCGCGATCATCGCTCACCATCTGGCGTCGGTGGAACGGTTCGAGGCGCCGGTCGCGAGGAAATTGCGCACATGGAGCGCGGCGGCCCTGAAACGGATGCCGCAGCGGATACTGAACGACGCCCTCGACACGATGGACGCCGAGCGGGCGGCCAGGCTGCGCAGGCTGCGCCGCCGCCCGGTCCCCTCCTCGGTCCTCCGCTCCGTCCCGGTGGAGGTCTCCGCATGACCACGCAGCTCTTCTACGCCTCCACCCTCTACGGCGCCGTCACCCTCGCCGCCGCCCTGGACAGCGGCTGCTTCGCGGCCGCCGACCGCCGGCTGCTGCTGGTGGCCAACAACGCGGCGACACCCGAGACGGCCGTCCCGCTGGACCGGATGCCCGGCTTCGAGCGGCTGCGCGGCCGCTTCGACTCCGTGCTGTCGTGGAACGACACCGTCGCGCCGTTCCACCCGGCCGGCTGGTCGCCCCGGGCGGACGACGTACCGCTGTGGGAGCGGTACCTGCGGCTGCTGTGGGGGCTGGGCGAGGACGAACCGGTCGAGCTGGTCGTCGAGTCGCTCCAGGTGGCGCCCGCGCTCACGGTCGCGCAGCTCTTCCCGGACGCCCCGATCGACGTGTACGCGGACGGGCTGATGAGCTACGGCCCGACGCGCGTCAAGCTGGACCCGCTGGTCGGCGAGCGGGTGCGGCGGCTGCTCCACCTGGACCTGGTGCCGGGGCTGCGTCCGCTGCTGCTGGAGGAGTTCGGGGCGGCGGCGGAGGTGGTGCCGACGGAGGCGTTCACGAAGGTGGTGGACGAGCTGGACGAGCCCGTGGACGCGCCGGAAGGCGCTGCCCTGCTCCTCGGCCAGTACCTGTCCGCCCTCGGCATCCTCTCCCCCGCCGATGAGGAGGCCCTGCACGTACGGATGGTGCGCGGCGCGGTGGCGCGCGGGCACCGGCACCTGGTCTTCAAACCGCACCCGGTGGCGCCCGCGTCCTGGTCGCGGACCCTGGAGCGGGAGGCTGCCGCCCTGGGCGCCGAACTGACGCTGCTCGACCGGCCCGTGCTCGCGGAGGTCCTCTTCCGGCGGCTTCGGCCCGCGCTGGTGGTGGCCTGCTTCTCGACCGGGCTGTTCACGGCGGCCCGCTTCTACGGCGTCCCGGTCGCCCGCCTGGGCACCGGCCCGCTGCTGGAGCGGCTCTCCCCGTACCAGAACAGCAACCGGGTGCCGGTGACGCTCGCCGACGCGCTGCTGCCGGACCTGGAGAGCGGTGAGACCGGCCAGGTCCAGGACCTGGCCGGTCTCGTCGCGGCGGTGGGCTTCGCGATGCAGCCCCAGGTCCGCCCGGACCTCCGCCCGGCGGCCGAACGGTACCTGTCCGCCCACCAGGACGCCGGGACCCGCCGCTACTTCAAGCGCCGCCGCCTCACCGTCCTCGGCCTCCCCGGCGGCCTCCCGGTGCCCCGCAACGCCCTGGTCCGCCGCCTGGCCCGCCGGGCCCGCCTCCTTCAGCGCGCGTTCCTCAGGGCGTCCTGACGACCGGCTCCTGGATCTCGGTCACCCACTTCGCCGGGTCCTCCGGGCACTCCAGGTACAGCTCGCGCGAGTAGCCCGCCGAGCGGTAGCCGTTGGTGTCGATCCAGGTGGCCAGGGTCTGGATGGTGGGCAGCAGGGCGTCCATCGGGCCGCGGTGGACGACCGTCGCGGCCTGGTCGAGGCCCGGCAGGTCGACGATCTCCACGTCGGGGACGTCC
Source organism: Streptomyces sp. NPDC031064 (assembly GCF_055570965.1). NCBI lineage: Bacteria > Bacillati > Actinomycetota > Actinomycetes > Kitasatosporales > Streptomycetaceae > Streptomyces > Streptomyces sp. NPDC031064. The sequence continues at coordinate 1,525 of NZ_JBVIGF010000002.1, read as the reverse complement.
GCGGCGGTGACACCGGCCGGGAGGGTGATCCCGGCGTGGACGACGATGGAGCCGTCGCCCGCCGGGGCGTCCTCGTAGTGGGCGATGCCCGGGCCGAAGCCGGTGACGCCGGCGGCCTCCAGCCGGGCGCACAGCTCCTGGTAGAGGGGTGTGATGACCGGGCCGATCTCGTCCGGGCCGAAGCCCGCGGCGATGCCGGTCAGCTCGGCCAGCCGGACCCCCGGAACGCTCTTGACGACGACGTCCTGTGTGGACATGTGTCCCTCGCTCTCGATGGCTCGGAGCCTCGCCGCGACCTGCGCCAGCCGCGTGGCCGCCTCGCTCATGGCCGATTCCAGCTCGGCCTGCCGCAACCGCAGCATCCCGCGCAGTTCCTCCGCCCCGACCTGTTCGTCGAGGATCGACCGCACCTGGTCGAGGGTGAAGCCGAGGTCCTTGAGCGCGATGACCCGGTTGAGCCTGGCGAGCTGACCGGCTTCGTAGAAGCGGTAGCCGCTGTACGGATCGACGTGGGCGGGGCGCAGCAGTCCGATGGCGTCGTAGTGGCGCAGCATCCGGACCGACACCCGGCCGTGTCTGGCGAAGTCTCCGATGGTGAACATGACGCCTCCTACGACACGGCCTCACACGGTGTCAGGGTCAAGCGAGGACGTTCACGCCGTGCCGCTCACGCCGTGCTGCTGAGCGACAGCTTGACCGCGAACCCGAGGAACAGCGCGCCCGCCGCCGACGTGGCCGTGGCGGACAGGCGCTTGCGGCGGCGGAAGGCGGCGGCGAGGTGGGTGCCGGTGAATATCAGCAGCGTGAGGTAGAGGACGCTCGCCACCTGCGCGAGCGTGCCGAGCACCACGAAGGACAGCGCCGGGTACTGGTACGCCGGGTCGACGAACTGGACGAAGAAGGCGATGAAGAACAGGATCGCCTTCGGGTTCAGCAGGCTGATCACGAAGGCGCGCCGGAACGGCCGTTCCGAGGCGGGCGCCGGGGCGGCGGCGCCGAGCTCCTCCGCGGCCCGCTCCCGCCGGGTCCGCCACATCGACCAGGCGGCCCGCAGCATGCCGATGGCCAGCCACGTCAGATAGCCGGCGCCCGCGAACTTCACGATGCCGAAGAGCAGCGCGTTCGCCTGGAGCAGGGAGGCGACACCGGCCGCCGAGAGCGTCATCAGCACCGTGTCGCCGCACCACACGCCGGACGCGGCGACATAGCCCGCCCGTATCCCGCGCCGGGCGGCGACGGACAGCACGTACAGCGAATTCGGCCCCGGCAGCAGAATGATCAGGACGAGGCCCGCGAGGTAGGTCGGCAGATCGGTGACACCCAGCATGAGACGGAGTGTCGCACGGGGGTACGACACTCCGCCTCAGGGTTCCGCATCGCGGAATGGATGGGACTAGAACGCGTCCGTCGGGACGTACGTCCCCCACACCTCGCGCAGGGCGTTGCAGACCTCGCCGACGGTGGCGCGGGCCTTGAGGGCGTCCTTCATGGGGTAGAGGACGTTGTCGGTGCCTTCGGCGGCCTT
>NZ_JBVIGF010000001.1:1316289-1612980 GCF_055570965.1 Streptomyces sp. NPDC031064 | reverse complement strand
GGTTGATAGGCCGGATATGGAAGCCCAGTAATGGGTGGAGTTGACCGGTACTAATAGGCCGAGGGCTTGTCCTCAGTTGCTCGCGTCCACTGTGTTAGTTCTGAAGTAACGAACTCCCTTTGCTGGTTGAGTTGTTATCTTCATAGTGTTTCGGTGGTCATAGCGTTAGGGAAACGCCCGGTTACATTCCGAACCCGGAAGCTAAGCCTTTCAGCGCCGATGGTACTGCAGGGGGGACCCTGTGGGAGAGTAGGACGCCGCCGAACAATTATTGGCCTCAGGCCCTGGACTTCGTGTCCGGGGCCTGAGGCTTTTTTGCGTTCATGTGGCCGTGCCCCAGGTGGGACAGGGGACTTGAGGGACGGTCACCATACCCTGTGTCAGCGCCGGTTAGGCATTCCCGCTCGTTCGGGGTATGCTTTATCTCGTTGCCGAGGGGGAAACCCCGAAGCGACTGGCCGGCCCCTATAGCTCAGTCGGCAGAGCGTCTCCATGGTAAGGAGAAGGTCAACGGTTCGATTCCGTTTGGGGGCTCTGAACGAAAGAAGGCCCCCGCCCAAGTGGCGGGGGCCTTCTTCGTGTTGACGGGCGGTCACTCCTGGTGGGGCTCCGGGACGCGCATCGCCAGGATGGCCATGTCGTCGGACGGCGGCTCCGCGGCGAAGCGCTCGACCGCGCGCATGATGCGGGCGGTGACCGCGCCGGCCGTCAGGCCCGTACACGTGGTGAGGACCTCGGTGAGGCCGTCGTCGCCCAGCATGCGCGGGCCCTCGCGGCGCTCGGTGACGCCGTCGGTGACGCACAGGAGGACGTCGCCCGGGTTGAGCGTGACGGTCTGCTCGTACAGCTCCAGGTCGTCCATGACGCCGAGGAGCGGCTGCGGGTCGGCGGCGGGCTCGACCGTGCCGTCCTGGCGGAGGCGCAGCGGGAGCGGGTGGCCGGCGCAGACGACCTTGAGGAGGGCGCTGCCGTCCTCCTGGGGCCACAGCTCGCCGTACAGGAGGGTGAGGAAGCGGCTGCGGGCGCCCTCGTCGAGGATCGCGGCGTTCAGGCGCTCCAGGACCGCCGGGCCGCCGAAGCCCTCGCGGGCCAGCAGCCGCAGGGCGTGGCGGGCGAGGCCGGTGACGGCGGCCGCCTCCGGGCCCGTACCGCAGACGTCGCCGATGGCGAAGCCGTACGCGTTCTCCCGGATCGGGAAGAGGTCGTAGAAGTCGCCGCCGACCTCGTTGCCCTCGCCGGCCGCGCGGTAGATGACGTCGACCTCGACGCCGGGGATCTGGGGGAGGCCCGGGGGCAGCAGGCTGCGCTGGAGGGACTGGCTGATGGCCATGCGCTCCGAGTACAGCCGGGCGTTGTCCAGGGCCAGGGCGGCCCGGCGGGAGAGGTCCTCGGCGAGCTCCAGGATCTCCTGGCGGAAGTGGTCGTCGGAGGGCTTGCCGAGGGTCAGCATGCCGATGACGCGGTTGCGGGCGACCAGGGGGAGGACGACGGTCTCGCCGCCGACCGCGGCGGCCGTGGCCAGCGTCGTACCGATGCCGGAGGAGACGGGGCTGGAGGCGAGGCCCAGCTCGCGCATGGAGGTGCGTAGCGCCGCCTGGTGGGCGGCGTCGGCGGGGGCCGTCCAGACGCGCGCTCCCGGCGACGGGACGGGCTCGGGCGGGGGGATCTTGGACAGGAGGGCCTTGAGGCCGTCGATGCGCTCCTCGTCCTCGTGGAGGACGTACGAGAGGTACGGCTCGGAGGTCGGGTCGGCGATCGTGTAGACGGCGCACCAGGTCGCGAGGGTGGGGACCGTCATCTGGGCCATCAGGGCGAGGGTCTGGTCGCGGTCGAGGGTGCCGGCGAGCAGGTCGGAGGCCTCGACGAGGAAGCTGAGGGAGCCGCGGCGGAGGCGTTCGAGCTCGCCGAGGCGGGCGGACTCGACGGCGAGGGCGATGCGGTCGGCGGCGAACTGGAGGCGGAGGGCCTCCTCGTTCGAGTACCGCCCGGCGGCTTCGGCGGCGACGCCCAGGGAGCCGGTGAGGCGGCCCTCGACCTTGAGGGGGACGGTGACGACCGAGCGCATGCCGGTGCCGTTGAGGAGCGGGACGGAGCCGGGGACGGCCAGGAGGTCCTCGTGGACGGCGGGCATGCGGGCGGAGGAGTAGCGGCCGGTGCCGGCGGCCTCGACGGGGACGCGGGCGAAGCGCTGGCGGGCGGAGGGCAGGCCGGTGGTGGCCCGTACCTCCAGCTCGGTCTCGTCGTCGGTGGCGAGCAGGAGGAAGGCGGCGTCGCCGTCCAGCATGTCGCGGGCGCGCTCGACGGTGCGCTGGAGGAGGCCGTCGAGGTCGTCGGGGGCGGGGGAGCCGATGAAGACCTCGAACGGGTCGGTGGTGCGGCTCTCGCTGCTGGAGTCGACGGGGGTGCGCTGCGGGGACTGGAGGATGGCGCGTTCGTAGTCCCGTACGAGGAGGCAGACGGTGGACGGCTCGCCTTGGGTGTCCCGTACGCGCAGGTGGGAGGCGTAGACGGGGATGACACGGCCGTCGGTGCCGCGGATGCCGTAGCTGCCCTCCCAGCGGGAGAGACGGAGGGCCTCGGCGATGCCGGTGCCGATGCCGGGGGTGTGAGGCCAGGCGGCGAAGTCGCCCAGCGGCTTGCCGACGACCTGGTCGGCCGCGTACCCGAAGAGGTGCTCGGCGTCCTCGTTCCAGGCGGTGATGGTGCCGTTCCGGTCGATCTGGACCACGGCGACGCGGACGCGGTCGTCGGCGACCGGGAGGAGGTCGGTGGCCAGCAGGGGGCCGGCGGAGCGGGTGCCGACGGGGCGTTCGGGGAGGTCGAGCTGGAACCAGACCTGTTTGTGGGTGGGGGAGTACTCCACGCCCCAGCGGGAGGCGAGGGCGGCGCACAGGAGCAGTCCCCGGCCGTTCTCGCTGTCGGGGCTGCTCAGGGAGCGGCCGGTGCCCTGGAGGGGCACCTCGCGCTCGGGGTAGCGGTCGGCGACCTCGATGCGTACGCCGTTCTCCGTGCGGAGGCACAGGACGTCGGCGGCGGTGCCGGCGTGGATGACGGCGTTGGTGACGAGTTCGCTGGTCAGGACCACGGCGTCGTCGACGACGTCGGTGTACCCCCAGCCCTGGAGGGTGTCCCGGACGAAGGCCCGGGCGGTCGCCACGGACCGTCCCACGGGTTCGAAGGTGGCGGCCGCCCGAGCGGTGATCACAGAACTCCTCGTACGCGTCTCGACGCCCGGCTCTGCCATGATCGGCCCTGCCCCTCCCCGGTGCCCGGTGGTCATACAGCGTCGCGCCGCCCCTGCCGGGCGGACCGGGGCGGTTGGACAGCCGGATGCCAGGTTACTTACCTTCGCTGTCCGGGCGGATGGTGGTCACCGCTGTTTCCGTCCCCCGAGGGCGGGGACGTTATGCGAAGCTGCCGAACTGTTATGGCCTGGTTCTGTCGTGGTGAAACACTGGGAAGGCTTCCAGCGGCAGAGGGAGCGGCAATGCCCGAGCAGTACGGTCAACCCCTGCGGGAGGGACACGGTGGAGTCTGGCGTGACGGCGCGGGGCGGTAGCACGCGCGCGAAGGGCGGACGGACCCGGAGCGGTGGGACCGTCGAGGTGGACGCCGCTGCCCTGGAGCGGCTGCTCGCGGCTCTGGTGTCGATGCGGGACGGCAACGTCCGCAAGCGCCTGACCGTGACGGGTGACGGCGTGATGGCGGAGATCGCCTCCGTCTTCAACGAGGTCGCCGACCGGCAGATGCACCTGACCGGTGAGCTGTCGCGGGTGCGGCGGGTCGTCGGGCGGGAGGGCAAGCTGTCCGAGCGGCTGGAGGTCGGGGCCGGCGAGGGGGCGTGGGCCCAGGCCATCGAGGCCGCGAACGCGCTGGTGGACGACATGACGCGGCCGGTCTCCGAGGTGGGGCGGGTGCTGTCCGCGGTCGCGGAGGGTGACCTCGAGCAGCGCATGGAGTTGCGTTCGGAGGGTACGGACGGGTCGGCGCGGCCGCTGCGGGGCGAGTTCCTGAAGGTCGCCCGTACGGTGAACAACCTGGTTGACCAACTGTCGGCGTTCACCGACGAGGTGACGCGGGTGGCGCTGGAGGTCGGTACCGAGGGCAAGCTGGGCGGCCAGGCGCAGGTGCGCGGTATGTCGGGTTCGTGGAAGGACCTGACGGATTCGGTCAACACCATGGCGTACCGGCTGACCGCTCAGGTGCGTGACATCGCTCTCGTGACGACGGCGGTCGCCAAGGGTGATCTGTCGCGGAAGGTCACCGTCCATGTGGCCGGTGAGATGCTCCAGCTCAAGAACACCGTCAACACGATGGTGGACCAGCTCTCGTCGTTCTCGTCCGAGGTGACGCGGGTCGCGCGTGAGGTGGGTACGGAGGGCGAGCTGGGCGGCCAGGCCGAGGTGCCGGGCGTGGCCGGTGTGTGGAAGGACCTGACCGACTCCGTCAACACGATGGCGGGGAACCTGACCTCCCAGGTGCGGGGCATCGCCGAGGTGACGACGGCCGTCGCCAACGGCGACCTGTCGCAGAAGGTGACGGTGAGCGCGCGGGGTGAGGTGGCGCAGCTCGCCGACACGATCAACCAGATGACCGAGACGCTGCGGACGTTCGCCGACGAGGTGACGCGGGTGGCGAGCGAGGTCGGTGCCGAGGGGCTGCTGGGCGGTCAGGCGCAGGTGCCGGGTGCGGCGGGCACGTGGAAGGACCTGACCGATTCGGTCAACACGGTCTTCCGGAACCTGACGACGCAGGTGCGGGACATCGCGCAGGTGACGACGGCGGTCGCGAACGGCGACCTGTCGCAGAAGGTCACGGTCGATGTGGCCGGCGAGATGCTGGAGCTGAAGAACACCGTCAACACGATGGTGGACCAGCTCTCGGCGTTCGGTTCCGAAGTGACCCGGGTGGCGCGGGAGGTCGGCGTCGAGGGCCGGCTGGGCGGTCAGGCGGAGGTGCCGGGCGCGGCGGGCACGTGGAAGGACCTCACCGATTCGGTGAACACGGCGTTCCGCAACCTCACCGGCCAGGTGCGGGACATCGCGCAGGTGACGACGGCGGTCGCGAACGGCGACCTGACGCAGAAGGTCACCGTCGATGTCGCGGGCGAGATGCTGGAGTTGAAGAACACCGTCAACACGATGGTGGCGCAGCTCTCGTCGTTCGCCGACCAGGTGACGCGGATGGCGCGGGACGTGGGCACCGAGGGCCGGCTCGGCGGGCAGGCGCGCGTACCGGGTGTCTCCGGTACGTGGAAGGAGCTGACCGACTCCGTCAACTTCATGGCCGGCAACCTCACCTCGCAGGTGCGTCAGATCGCGCAGGTGACGACGGCGGTGGCGCGGGGTGACCTGTCGCAGAAGATCGACGTGGACGCGCGCGGGGAGATCCTGGAGCTGAAGAACACCATCAACACGATGGTGGACCAGCTCTCCGCGTTCGCCGAGCAGGTGACCCGGGTGGCGCGCGAGGTGGGCACGGACGGGCGGCTCGGCGGGCAGGCGCAGGTGCCGGGCGTGGCCGGTGTGTGGCGCGACCTGACGGACTCGGTGAACGGCATGGCCGGGAACCTGACGGCCCAGGTGCGCAACATCGCGCAGGTCGCGACCGCCGTGGCGCGCGGTGACCTGTCGCAGAAGATCGACGTGGACGCGCGCGGCGAGATCCTGGAGCTGAAGAACACCCTCAACACGATGGTGGACCAGCTCTCCAACTTCGCCGAGCAGGTGACCCGGGTGGCCCGCGAGGTGGGCACCGAGGGCATCCTGGGCGGTCAGGCGGAGGTGCAGGGCGTCTCCGGCACCTGGAAGGACCTGACCCAGTCCGTCAACTCGATGGCGAACAACCTCACCTCCCAGGTGCGCAACATCGCCGAGGTGACGACGGCGGTCGCCAAGGGCGACCTGTCGAAGAAGATCACCGTTGATGCCCGGGGCGAGATCCTCGACCTCGTCACCACCGTCAACACGATGGTCGACCAGCTCTCCAACTTCGCCGACGAGGTGACGCGAGTCGCCCGTGAGGTGGGTACGGAGGGCATCCTCGGCGGTCAGGCCCGGGTGCGGGGCGTCACCGGCATCTGGAAGGACCTGAGCGACAACGTCAACGTGATGGCCAACAACCTGACCTCTCAGGTGCGGAACATCTCGCGGGTGTCGTCGGCGGTCGCCAACGGTGACCTGACCAAGAAGGTGACGGTGGAGGCGCGCGGCGAGGTCGCGGAGCTCGCCGACACGGTCAACACGATGGTGACGACGCTGTCCTCGTTCGCCGACGAGGTGACGCGAGTGGCGCGTGAGGTGGGTACGGAGGGCGAGCTGGGCGGCCAGGCCCGGGTGCCCGGCGTCTCGGGTACGTGGAAGGACCTGACCGAGTCGGTGAACTCGATGGCGTCCAACCTGACCGGTCAGGTGCGCCAGATCGCCACGGTCACCACCGCCATCGCCAAGGGCGACCTCACCAAGAAGATCGACATCGACGCCCGCGGTGAGATCCAGGAGCTCAAGAACACCATCAACACGATGGTCGACCAGCTCTCGTCCTTCGCCGAGGAGGTCACCCGCGTCGCCCGCGAGGTGGGCACGGAGGGCATCCTGGGCGGCCAGGCGCGCGTACGCGACGTCGACGGCACCTGGCGCGACCTGACCGAGTCGGTGAACGAGATGGCCGGGAACCTGACCCGGCAGGTGCGCGCCATCGCGGCCGTGGCCACGGCGGTGACCCGCGGCGACCTGAACCTGAAGATCGATGTGGACGCGGCGGGCGAGATCCAGGTCCTCCAGGACAACATCAACACCATGATCGCCAACCTGCGCGACACCACCCTCGCCAACGAGGAGCAGGACTGGCTCAAGGGCAACCTGGCCCGGATCTCCGGCCTCATGCAGGGCCGGCGCGACCTCGACGACGTGGCCTCGCTGATCATGAGCGAGCTCACCCCGGTCGTCTCGGCGCAGCACGGCGCGTTCTTCCTGGCGATGCCGACCGGTGGCGGCGGTGAGATCGGGGCGGACGAGGACGGCTCGTACGAGCTGGTCATGCGCGGCAGCTACGGCTACTCGTCCGGGTCGATGCCCACGTCGTTCCGGCCGGGCGAGACGCTGATCGGTACGGCGGCCGAGGAGAAGCGGACCATCCAGGTCAATGTGCCGCCGGGCTACCTGAGGATCTCCTCCGGGCTCGGTGAGGCGGCCCCGGCGCATGTGATCGTGCTGCCGGTGCTCTTCGAGGGGAAGGTCCTCGGGGTGATCGAGCTGGCGTCGTTCCAGCCGTTCACCCAGATCCAGCGGGACTTCCTCAACCAGATCGCCGAGATGATCGCGACCAGCGTCAACACCATCAGCGTCAACACCAAGACCGAGGTGCTGCTGAAGCAGTCGCAGGAGCTGACCGAGCAGCTCCGCGAGCGCTCGGCCGAGCTGGAGAGCCGGCAGAAGGCGCTCCAGGACTCCAATGCCGAGCTGGAGGAGAAGGCCGAGCTGCTGGCGCAGCAGAACCGCGACATCGAGGTGAAGAACACCGAGATCGAGGAGGCCCGGCAGGTCCTGGAGGAGCGGGCCGAGCAGCTCGCGGTCTCCATGCGCTACAAGTCCGAGTTCCTGGCGAACATGTCGCACGAGCTGCGTACGCCGCTGAACTCGCTGCTCATCCTGGCGAAGCTGCTCGCCGACAACGCGGACGGGAACCTGTCGCCCAAGCAGGTCGAGTTCGCCGAGACGATCCACGGGGCGGGCTCGGACCTGCTCCAGCTCATCAACGACATCCTGGACCTGTCGAAGGTCGAGGCGGGCAAGATGGACGTCAGCCCGACCCGGATCGCGCTGGTCCAGCTCGTCGACTACGTGGAGGCCACCTTCCGGCCGCTGACCGCCGAGAAGGGGCTCGACTTCTCGGTGCGGGTCTCGCCGGAGCTGCCCGCGACGCTGCACACCGACGAGCAGCGGCTGCTCCAGGTGCTGCGGAACCTGCTGTCGAACGCGGTGAAGTTCACCGACAGCGGGGCGGTCGAGCTGGTGATCCGGCCGGCGAGGGCGGACGTACCGCAGTCGATCCGGGAGCAGCTCCTGGAGGCCGGTTCGCTGCGCGACCCGGAGGGCGACCTGATCGCCTTCTCGGTGACGGACACCGGTATCGGTATCGCGGCCAGCAAGATGCGGGTGATCTTCGAGGCGTTCAAGCAGGCGGACGGCACGACCAGCCGCAAGTACGGCGGTACGGGGCTGGGGCTGTCGATCAGCCGGGAGATCGCCCGGCTGCTGGGCGGCGAGATCCACGCGGCGAGCGAGCCGGGCCGCGGGTCGACGTTCACGCTGTACCTGCCGCTGCACCCGAGCGAGCTGCCCCCGCAGGGCTACGGGCACGGCCCCGGCGCGGACCTGCGCCAGGGCGCCGAGGACGCCGTACTGGACGGGCAGGGCGGCCAGCCGGGTGCCGTTGCCGACTCCGACCGCCCCGAGCGCTCCGACCGCCGCTCCGGCGCGGGTGCCCTGTTCCGGCACCGCCGCCGGGCGGCGCTGGGTGCCGCGGAGCAGCGGACCGCGCTGCCGGGTCAGTCCGGGCAGCCGGGCGGGGCGGCGGCCGGGGCGGCGGGCTCGTCGGGTGCCGGGGCGCCGGGGGCGTCCGGGGCGCCGGAGGCGTGGGCGGCGGCCGGGCAGGAGGCGGGCGAGCCGAGGCCCACCTTCGAGTTCCACGGTGAGAAGGTGCTGATCGTCGACGACGACATCCGCAATGTCTTCGCGCTCACCAGCGTGCTGGAACAGCACGGCCTGTCGGTGCTGTACGCGGAGAACGGCCGGGAGGGCATCGAAGTCCTGGAGCAGCACGATGATGTGACGGTCGTGCTGATGGACATCATGATGCCCGAGATGGACGGCTATGCGACGACGACGGCGATCCGCCGGATGCCGCAGTTCGCCGGGCTGCCGATCATCGCGCTCACCGCCAAGGCGATGAAGGGCGACCGGGAGAAGGCGATCGAGTCGGGCGCTTCCGATTACGTTACGAAGCCGGTGGATCCGGATCATCTGCTGTCGGTGATGGAGCAGTGGATGCGCGGAGAGTGAGCGGAGGAGGGTCGAATCCTGGCGAGTTGCTGACTGACTGTGGTCGAAAGCGTGTGAGAGGGCGGTATTCGGGGAACCTTCTGGTCTCCCACCGCGTTTCTGCTACGTGCACAGTGACATCGCGGTGACAGGGTGTGGTGACAGGCGGGGTGCGGCTACCATGACCGGCACAAGGACGGACGGCGCAAGGGAGTCGTCCCCTGGGGCGGCGCCCGGCCAACTGCCGGGGCGAGGAGGACGGGCCATGGTGCAGAAGGCCAAGATCCTCCTGGTCGATGACCGACCGGAGAATCTGCTGGCGCTGGAGGCCATCCTCTCTGCGCTCGATCAGACGCTGGTGCGGGCATCGTCAGGGGAGGAAGCGCTCAAAGCGCTGCTGACGGACGACTTCGCGGTCATTCTGCTGGACGTCCAGATGCCAGGTATGGACGGTTTCGAGACCGCCGCGCACATCAAGCGTCGGGAACGGACACGGGACATCCCGATCATCTTCCTGACGGCGATCAACCACGGCCCGCACCACACCTTCCGGGGGTACGCGGCGGGCGCCGTGGACTACATCTCCAAGCCCTTCGACCCCTGGGTGCTGCGCGCCAAGGTCTCGGTCTTCGTCGAGCTGTACATGAAGAACTGTCAGCTCCGCGAGCAGGCCGCCCTGCTGCGCCTCCAGCTCGAAGGCGGCGGCCAGGGCGGAGCCGTCAAGGAGTCGCCCGGTCTCCTGGCGGAACTGTCCGCGCGGCTCGCGGCAGTTGAGGAGCAGGCGGAAGCGCTGTCCAAACAGCTCGACGACGACTCGGCGGACGCCGCGGCCGTCGCCACCGCCGCGCACCTGGAGCGCAAGCTCACCGGCCTGCGCCGGGCGCTGGACGCGCTCGAACCGGGCACCGGGGGCGGCGGCTCGCCCACGCTGCCGGCGCAGAACTGACGTCTTCTCATAGGCTCTGCCCATGGGTTCGGCCGCTTACCGGTTGAGCGGGCGTCAGCTTCTCGCACCCAACCGGAACGACACGAACGGGTGAAGCGGTGGGCACACGTGTCCACCGCGCCCCACACCGGTAACCTCACCCCCATGGCCTCACGTACGTCCGGCAAGGGTTCCCCAGGCACGGCGGGCACCGCGAAGCCGCGCGCCGGCCGTACGACCGGCGCTGCGAGCGCCGCCAAGAAGGCGGCCCCGGGGAAGCCTCCCGCCAAGAAGACCGCCTCCGCTGCGAAGTCCGCCAAGAAGGCGCCCGCCAGGCCCGCCAAGAAGGCGGCGGCCAAGAAGCCCGCCCCGAAACCCGCGCCGTCGCCCACCGGGGGCGTGTACCGGCTCGTGCGCGCCCTGTGGCTGGGCCTCGCGCACGCGGTCGGCGCCATGTTCCGGGGCATAGGGCGCGGCGCCAAGGGGCTCGACCCGGCGCACCGCAAGGACGGCCTGGCCCTGCTGCTGCTCGGCGTCGCCCTGATCGTCGCCGCCGGCACCTGGGCCAACCTGAAGGGACCGGTCGGCGACCTGGTCGAGATGCTCGTGACCGGCGCCTTCGGCCGGCTCGACCTGCTCGTGCCGCTCCTCGTCGGCGCGATCGCCGTCCGGCTGATCCTCCACCCCGAGAAGCCCGAGGCCAACGGCCGGATCGTCATCGGGCTGTCCGCGCTCGTCATCGGCGTGCTCGGCCAGGTCCACATCGCGTGCGGCTCGCCCGGGCGCGACCAGGGCAGCGAGGCGGTGCGGGACGCGGGCGGGCTGATCGGCTGGGGCGCCTCCAAGCCGCTGATCTTCATGATGGGCGAGGTCCTCGCCGTCCCCATGCTCGTCCTCCTCACCGTCTTCGGGCTGCTCGTCGTCACGGCCACGCCCGTCAACGCCATCCCGCAGCGGCTGCGGGCGCTCGGCGCACGCCTCGGGATCGTCGAGCCCGGCGTACGGGAGGTGACCGAGGACGACGAGCGGTACGACGACCAGTGGCGCGAGGCACTGCCCGCCCGGTCGCGGCGGCGCGGTGCCGGAGCGGGTGCCGGTGCCGGTGCTGGGGCGTACGACCCCGACGGGGCCGAGGAGGAGGCGCTCACCCGGCGCAGGCGGCCCCGCAAGACGGCTGCCGCACCCCCCGAGCCGGCCGACTTCGACCGGCCCATGGACGCCGTGGACGTCGCCGCGGCCGCGGCCGCCGCGCTGGACGGTGCGGTACTGAACGGCATGCCGCCCTCGCCGCTGGTCGCCGACCTGACGCGGGACGTCACGGGCGACCGTGGGCGGGACGCACGGGAGGCGAGGAGCGGCCGGCCGGCCAGGGGCGGCGACACCGGCTCCGTACCCCCCGCGCGGGAGCCCGGCCGGGACTCCGCCCGGGAGGCGGGGACGCCCGGCGGCCTCGTACCGGACCTCACCAAGCCCGCACCCGTCCGCGACGAGCCGGAGGGGCTGCCGCCGCGCGCCGAGCAGCTCCAGCTCGCCGGGGACATCACGTACGCCCTGCCCTCACTGAACCTGCTGGAGCGCGGCGGGCCCGGCAAGACCCGCAGCGCCGCCAACGACGCGATCGTCGCCTCGCTGACCACGGTCTTCTCGGAGTTCAAGGTCGACGCGGCCGTCACCGGCTTCACGCGCGGCCCGACGGTCACCCGGTACGAGGTGGAGCTCGGCCCGGCCGTGAAGGTCGAGCGGATCACGGCGCTGACCAAGAACATCGCGTACGCCGTCGCCAGCCCCGACGTACGGATCATCTCGCCGATCCCGGGCAAGTCCGCCGTCGGCATCGAGATCCCCAACACCGACCGCGAGATGGTCAACCTCGGCGACGTGCTGCGGCTCGCGGACGCCGCCGAGGACGACCACCCGATGCTGGTCGCGCTCGGCAAGGACGTCGAGGGCGGCTACGTGATGGCCAACCTCGCGAAGATGCCGCACATCCTGGTCGCCGGTGCGACCGGCTCCGGCAAGTCGTCGTGCATCAACTGCCTGATCACGTCCGTGATGATAAGGGCGACCCCCGAGGACGTCCGGATGGTGCTCGTCGACCCCAAGCGGGTCGAGCTGACCGCGTACGAGGGCATCCCGCACCTGATCACGCCCATCATCACCAACCCCAAGCGGGCCGCCGAGGCCCTCCAGTGGGTCGTGCGCGAGATGGACCTGCGGTACGACGACCTCGCGGCGTACGGGTACCGGCACATCGACGACTTCAACGCCGCCGTACGGGCCGGCAAGGTCGAGCCGCCGCCGGGCAGCGAGCGCGAACTCCAGCCCTACCCCTACCTGCTGGTCATCGTCGACGAGCTGGCCGACCTGATGATGGTCGCGCCCAGGGACGTCGAGGACGCCATCGTCCGCATCACCCAGCTCGCGCGGGCCGCCGGCATCCACCTGGTGCTCGCCACCCAGCGGCCCTCGGTCGACGTCGTGACCGGCCTCATCAAGGCGAACGTGCCGTCCCGGCTCGCCTTCGCCACGTCCTCGCTCGCCGACAGCCGGGTCATCCTGGACCAGCCGGGCGCCGAGAAGCTGATCGGCAAGGGCGACGGCCTGTACCTGCCCATGGGGGCCAACAAGCCGATCCGTATGCAGGGCGCCTTCGTGACCGAGGACGAGGTCAAGGCGGTCGTCAGGCACTGCAAGGAGCAGATGGCGCCGGTCTTCCGGGACGACGTCACGGTCGGGACGAAGCAGAAGAAGGAGATCGACGAGGACATCGGCGACGACCTGGACCTGCTGTGCCAGGCCGCCGAGCTGGTCGTCTCCACGCAGTTCGGCTCCACCTCGATGCTCCAGCGCAAGCTGCGCGTCGGCTTCGCCAAGGCGGGCCGGCTGATGGACCTGATGGAGTCGCGCAACATCGTCGGACCGAGCGAGGGATCCAAGGCGCGGGACGTCCTTGTCAAACCGGATGAGCTGGATGGAGTACTCGCTGTCATCCGTGGGGAGTCGGACTCGTAGGACTCTCACTCGTTAGGGAACTGTGAGCAACCGTTTCCCCCTCTTGTACGTCAAGTTGGAGGGAGGGGCGGAAAATAGTTGTCCCGCCCCTCGGACGCGCGGCCATTCCGATGGCGTACAAAGTGCGTCCGCCCGGTTGCTCCACCCTTTCGTACCACCCATAGACTGAACCTCCAGCAGGTGGTTACACGCTCGAAAGGCGCCCCCGTGTCCATCGGCAACTCCCCCGAAGACGACCGGCCTTCGACCCCCGACGACGCTCTCCCGGACGCTCCCGGGGCTCCGGACGCCTCCAAGGTCCCGGACGCTCCCGAGGCTCCGGACGTCCCGGACGCTCCCGAGGACGCCCGGCCCTCGATCGGCCGTGTACTGCGGCAGGCACGCACCGACGCCGGCCTGACGGTCGAGGAGGTCAGCACCTCCACCCGCGTCCGCATCCCGATCGTCCACGCGATCGAGGACGACGACTTCACGCGATGCGGCGGCGACGTGTACGCCCGTGGCCACATCCGTACGCTCGCGCGTGCGGTCGGGCTCGATCCCGTCGCCCTGGTCGAGCAGTACGACGCCGAGCACGGCGGCCGTCCCGCGCCGACGCCCGCCGCGCCGCTGTTCGAGGCCGAACGCATCCGCCCGGACCGGCGGCGGCCCAACTGGACGGCCGCCATGGTCGCCGCGATCGTCGCGGTGATCGGGTTCGTCGGCTTCACCATGTTCAACGGTGACGGCGGCGGCTCCCGCAGCAACAACGTGGCCGAGGGCCCGGCTCCGGCGCAGAAGCCCACCAGCAAGCCGAAGCCGCCCAAGGTGGTCGCCCCGCCGCCCGCGCCGTCGGAGAGCGCCATCGCGGCGGCGCCCAAGGACAAGGTCACGGTCCGGTTGACCGCGACGGACGACAAGAGCTGGATCTCGGCCAAGGCGCGCGACGGCAAGCTGCTGTTCGACGGGCTGCTGCTCAAGGGCGACACCAAGACGTTCCAGGACGACGAGCGGCTGGACCTCATCCTGGGCAACGCCGGGGCGATCGAGCTGTTCGTGAACGGCAAGAAGGTCGAGGACGAGTTCGAGGCCGGCCAGGTCGAGCGCCTGTCGTACACGAAGGGCGACCCGCAGGTCGGCTGACCGCCGCCGTGCCCGTGCCGTGCCCGTGCCGTGCCCGCCGTATCTGGCGTGTACGGGCCGCTCGGGCGCCTCGGGGCCGCTCGGATGCCGCCGGGCCTGCTCGCGGGCATCCGGCCGCTCGGGCGCGCCTGGGCTGCTGGGGCGCGCCTGGGCTGCTCGGGCGCCCCGGGGCCGCCGCGCCTGGGTGGCGGGTGCGGGGCGTTGTCCGGCGGGGGCGCGGGGTGCGAGGTGACGGGTGCGGGGCACTGGGGCGCCGTGGCGGGCGCTTTCGAGGCGCTGTGGGGCGGCCTGGGGCGCCGCGGCGGGCGGCGTGGGGCGGCGGACCACTGGGTCGGGTGGTTTACGGACGGGGCATCGGGGGTGGCCCCGGACAGCCGCCAGGGGTGTGACCCCTGAGCGGCGGGGGTGTCGCTGGGACAAAGTAGTCTTGAGTCCATGCCCGAACGCCGTACCGTCGCCCTTGTCACTCTTGGCTGCGCCCGTAACGAGGTGGACTCGGAGGAGCTCGCAGGCCGCTTGGCAGCGGACGGCTGGGAGCTCGTCGAGGAAGCCGCCGACGCGGACGTCGCGGTCGTCAACACCTGTGGCTTCGTCGAGGCCGCCAAGAAGGACTCCGTCGACGCCCTGCTCGAAGCCAATGACCTCAAGGACCACGGCCGCACCCAGGCCGTGGTCGCCGTGGGCTGCATGGCCGAGCGGTACGGCAAGGAGCTCGCCGAGGCGCTGCCCGAGGCCGACGGGGTGCTCGGCTTCGACGACTACGCCGACATCTCCAGCCGCCTCCAGACCATCCTGAGCGGCGGCAGCGTGGAGGCCCACACCCCGCGCGACCGGCGCAAGCTTCTCCCGCTCAGCCCCGTGCAGCGGCAGCAGGCCGCCGCCGAGGTGGCCCTGCCGGGCCACTCCCAGGAGCCCGCGCCGGCCCCGCAGGACCTGCCCGAGGGCGTCGCCCCGGCGTCCGGGCCGCGTGCCCCGCTGCGCCGCCGGCTCGGCACCAGCCCGGTCGCCTCGGTGAAGCTCGCCTCCGGCTGCGACCGCCGATGCTCGTTCTGCGCCATCCCGTCCTTCCGCGGCTCCTTCGTCTCCCGGCGCCCCAGCGACGTCCTGGGCGAGACGCGCTGGCTGGCCGAGCAGGGCGTGAAGGAGATCATGCTGGTCTCCGAGAACAACACCTCGTACGGGAAGGACCTCGGCGACATCCGCCTCCTGGAGACCCTGCTGCCGGAGCTGGCGGCGGTCGACGGGATCGAGCGCGTACGCGTCAGCTACCTCCAGCCCGCCGAGATGCGGCCCGGGCTCATCGACGTCCTGACGTCGACCGAGAAGGTCGCGCCGTACTTCGACCTGTCCTTCCAGCACTCGGCTCCCGACGTGCTGCGCTCCATGCGGCGCTTCGGGGACACCGACCGGTTCCTGGAGCTGCTGGACACCATCCGGGGCAAGGCGCCCCAGGCCGGTGTGCGGTCCAACTTCATCGTCGGCTTCCCCGGCGAGAGCGAGGAGGACTTCGCGGAGCTGGAACGCTTCATCACGCACGCCCGTCTCGACGCCATCGGCGTCTTCGGGTACTCGGACGAGGACGGTACGGAAGCCGCCACGTACGAGAACAAGCTGGACCAGGACGTTGTCGACGAGCGGCTCGCCCACCTGTCCCGGCTCGCCGAGGAGCTGACCGCCCAGCGTGCGGAGGAGCGGCTCGGCGAGACCCTGGAAGTACTGGTCGAGTCGGTGGACGAGACGCCGGACGGGGACGGCGCCGTCGGCCGCGCCGCGCACCAGGCGCCCGAGACCGACGGCCAGGTGGTCTTCACCTCGGCCGCGGGCCTGGTGCCCGGCCGTATGGTCTCGGCCAAGGTCGTCGGCACGGAGGGCGTCGACCTGCTGGCCCAGTGCCTTGAGGAGGCGGGCAGATGACCGGAGCCCCGGCATCCGCGGCGGGCGGTACGGGTAGGCCGGCGCCCGGCGGCAAGCTGGGCGCTGCGGCCGTCAATCAGGCCAGCCTGTGGAACATCGCCAACATCCTCACCATGGTGCGGCTGGTGCTCGTGCCGGCCTTCGTAGTGCTCATGCTCCAGGACGGCGGGTATGACCCGGCCTGGCGGGCCTGGGCGTGGGCGGCGTTCGCCGTCGCCATGATCACCGACATCTTCGACGGTCACCTGGCGCGCGCGTACAACCTGGTCACGGACTTCGGGAAGATCGCCGACCCGATCGCCGACAAGGCGATCATGGCGGCCGGACTGATCTGCCTCTCGGCGCTCGGGGACCTGCCCTGGTGGGTGACCGGAGTGATCCTCTTCCGTGAGCTGGGCATCACGCTGATGCGGTTCTGGGTGATCCGGCACGGAGTCATTCCGGCCAGTCGCGGCGGCAAGATGAAGACCCTGGCGCAGGGCACGGCGGTCGGGATGTACGTTCTGATGCTGACCGGGCCGCTGGCGACACTGCGCTTCTGGGTGATGGCGGTGGCCGTCGTGCTGACGGTCGTCACCGGCCTCGACTACGTGCGGCAGGCGGTGGTGCTGCGACGTCAGGGACTCGCCGCGGAACGGGCGGAGCGCTCCCGGAGGGAGTCGGGGCGATGAATCCGGCGGTGCGGGCTCTCGCTCTCCTTGCGGAGAGTAACCAGACGGTCGCCGTCGCGGAGTCACTCACGGGTGGTCTGGTGGCGGCGGAGCTGACGTCCGTGCCCGGGGCCTCGAAATCGTTCCTGGGGTCGGTCACGGCGTACGCGACCGCGCTGAAGCAGGACCTGCTCGGCGTCGACGGCGCCCTGCTGGCGCAGCGCGGAGCCGTCGATCCCGAGGTCGCGTTGCAGATGGCGGCAGGTGTACGGGCCCGGCTCGGGGCCGGATGGGGGATCGCCACGACGGGCGTCGCGGGGCCCGAACCGCAGGACGGGCAGCCCGTGGGCACGGTGTACGTGGCCGTCTGTGGGCCGGACGGCGGGCCCCTGGGTGCGGGGAAAGTCGCCGCACTGCGATTGAACGGCGACCGTGCGGAAATCCGTAGAGAGAGTGTACGGAGCGTGCTGGAACTGCTCGCGGACCAACTCTCGGAGAACGCGCGGGCACAGGATACGGAACAGAACGGGGGGAACGGATGTTTGCAGCCCTGAGTGAACACGTCATCGCTCCCCGCACGGCCGCAGCGCGAGGCGGTACGGTGGGGCGTGAAGGATGCGGCTACACGGTCCGAGGAGGGAGCCACCGATGATTCTGCTCCGTCGCCTGTTGGGTGACGTGCTGCGTCGGCAGCGCCAGCGCCAGGGCCGTACTCTGCGCGAAGTCTCCTCGTCCGCCCGAGTTTCGCTCGGCTATCTCTCCGAGGTGGAGCGGGGGCAGAAGGAGGCTTCCTCCGAGCTGCTCTCCGCCATCTGCGACGCGCTTGACGTACGGATGTCCGAGCTCATGCGAGAGGTGAGCGACGAGCTCTCGCTGGCTGAGCTGGCCGAATCGGCAGCGGCGAGTGAGCCGGTGCCGGCACCAGTACGCCCGATGCTCAATTCTGTGTCCGTGACGTCGGTGGCGGGTGTGCCGACGGAGCGGGTGACGATCAAGGCGCCCGCGGAGGCGGTGGACGTCGTCGCCGCCTGACGCTCTCGCTTTTTTGGGAGCGTACGTGGGAGCACACGTTTTGGGCTGAGCCCCGGTCGGGTACCCGAATGGCCGACCGGGGCTTTCGTTTACCCCGAATGCCCGTTTTAGGTCGTATGTGCAATGGTGGTCGGGCGTGCGCTCCCGCCGCACGCCGGGAACGGAGGATTCGGAATGTCTGTCGTGAAGAGCCCGCTGTCCGACGCCGACCTGAAGGTGGTCGGCGAAGCCCTGCAAGGCGCACTGGTGGACGCGGTGGACCTGTCCCTGGTGGCGAAGCAGGTGCACTGGAACGTGGTTGGGCCGCGTTTCCGGTCCATCCACCTTCAGCTCGACGAGGTCGTGGCCACTGCCCGCCAGCACTCCGACGTCATGGCGGAGCGCGCCTCGGCGCTGGGTGTCACCCCGGACGGGCGAGCCGGCACGATCGCGTCCAGCACGGCGATCAAGAACGTGCCGACCGGCTGGATCAAGGACGACGAAGCCGTGCGCATCATGGTCGACGCGCTCGTGACCGTGATCGGGCGGATGCGTGAGCGGATCGAAGAGACCGACAAGCCCGACCCGGTGACGCAGGACCTGCTGATCGAGCTCACCGCGGACCTCGAAAAGCATGCCTGGATGTTCCAGGCGGAGAGCCGCCAGGCGGACAACCCGTAGCGAGTCCACAGGCACCGGAGGCGTCGGCAGGCGTCGGAGGTGTCGGCGGGCTCCGGAGGTGTTGGCGGGCTCCGGGAGTGTCGGCGGGCTCCGGAGGTGTTGGCGGGCTCCGGGGATGTCGACGGGCTCCGGGGTTGTCGACGAGCGTGGCGATGCCGGCAAGTACGGAGACGGAGACGAGCACGGAGATGGATCGGACGGGAGGGTGTACCGCGGCGCCCGGCGTGCGCCGGAGGCGCGCAACGGTACGCCCTCCCGTCATGTGATCGTCCCGGTCTAGCGTCGACCGGAGGAGGCGGCCATGGTACGGCGACGGGTTCCCCTGCCGGCGCTCGCGCTCGCGCTGGTGCTGGGCGGGCTGTGGTGGTGGGCGGTGCTGAGACTGGCGCTGGCACCAGGGCAGGCCGGACTCCTCGAGGGCACCATGGCGGCGGGCGGCTGGGGGCTGAGCCTGTTGCCCGTACACGTGGCCTCGGCCCGTACCGCCCGGACCACCCGTACCGCTCCGCGTTGCGCCGTGCCGTCTACCAGGGCATGGCTACGCCGCCGTTGGGGCGGAGGATCTGACCCGTCGTGAAACGTGAGGCGTCGGAGGCCAGGTGGAGGACCGTGTGGGCGATGTCCTCCGGCTCCCCGACCCGGCCGAGTGGGGACATTCGCACCATCCCCGCCTCGACCCGCCGCTGCTGCTCGGCTTCATGGCGCTGCGTCATGGGCGTACGGACCCAGCCGGGCGCGACGGCGTTGACACGGATGCCGTGCGGTCCCAGCTCGGTGGCGAGGGTCCGGGTGAGCTGGACCACGGCGGCCTTGGCCGCGCTGTAGCAGAGCAGGCCGGGGCTCGCCGCGTCCACCGCGCCGGACGCCATCGTGACGATGGAGCCGGGCACGCCGTTCGTGATCATGGAGCGGGCCGCCTCCTGGCCCGCGTACAGGACGCCCTTGAAGTTGACGGCGAACACGCGGTCGAGGTCCTCGTCCGTCGTCTCCAGGACCGTGCTGGTGTGCATCACGCCCGCGATGGCGGCCATGACGTGGAGGGCGCCGGCGTCCTCCACGGCGGCACGGAGGGCGGCGTGGTCGGTCACGTCCAGGGTGTGCGTGTGGGCCGTGCCGCCCTGCTTCCCGATCAGCGCGCGTGTGCCGTGCAGGCCCACCGCGTCGCGGTCCGCGCAGTGAACGGTGGCGCCCGCCTCGGCGAGCAGGATGGCGGTCGCGCGGCCGATGCCGCCCGCGGCCCCGGTGACGAATGCGGTGCGGCCGGTGAGGTCGTACGCCGGGAGTGGCATGCCGGGACGGTACGACGTGATCTGACGGATCGTCAATTGGCCGTCGGTCTTCAGAGGGCGGGAGGGGCCGGGTCCGGTCCGGGGCCCGACTGGCAGCCCGGGCACCAGTAGGAGATACGGTCCCGTCCGGTCTCCTCCTTGCGGCGGATGGGGGTGCCGCAGCGGTAGCAGGGCTGGTTCTTGCGGCCGTAGACGTAGAGCTTGCGGTCGGGGCGGTCGGTGGTGGTGATCGTGCGGCGGTCGAAGCGTTCCTTGTTGGCCTCCAGGAGGCGGTGCGCGGTGGCGATCAGCCGTTCGGGAACGCCGGGCGGGAGTTCGCCGACCGGCAGCCAGGGCGTGACCCGGGCGAGGAAGGCGAGCTCGCACTTGTAGACGTTGCCGATGCCCGCCAGATTCCGCTGGTCCAGGAGCGCTTCGCCGAGCGGGCGGGCAGGGTCGGCGCACACCCTGCGCACCGCCTCCTCGAAGTCCCAGTCCGGACCGAGCAGATCGGGCCCGAGATGGCCGACGACGGACGGCTCGTCCTTGGTGCGGATCAGGTCCAGGACGGGGAGTCGGTAGCCGACGGCGGTGTGGGTGGTGGTTCCGAGGATGGCCCGGATCTGGTGGCCGGGGCCCCCGCTCCAGCGTTCCTCGGGTGCGTAGACGCGCCAGGCGCCGTCCATCTGGAGGTGGGAGTGGAGGGTGAGGCCGCCCTCGATGCGGGTGAGGAGGTGCTTGCCGCGCGGGGTGACGTCGAGCAGCGTCCGCCCGGTGAGGTCGGCGGTGGCCAGGCGCGGAACCCGCAGGTCGGAGCGGGTCAGCAGTTGGCCCGCGAGGGCTGTGTGCAGGCGCCGGGCGGTCAGCCAGACGGTGTCTCCTTCGGGCATGGGTCCATGATGCGGGAGGACAGGGCTCCGAGGGCGGGGCCGGGCGTGTGGGGCGGCTCCGTGGTGCGGGGGCTGTTCTTCGGGTCCGACGACGGGCTCTCGGGGGGTGTGGGGCGAGGGTTGTGGGGCTCCGGGTGTGGGTCGGCGGCGTGGGCCGGGGTGTGGGGCTGCGGCACGGGGTGCGGGCTCGCGGTGTGGGGCTGGGCTCGCGGTGGGGGCTCGCGGTGTGGGGCTGGGGCACGGGGTGGGGGCTTGGGGGCGGGCGCTTGGGGCCCGGGCCTGTCCGAGCCTCCCGGGCCTCCCGGGCCTCCCGGCCCGGGAGGCCCGGGACGTCCGGGCGCCCTAGGCGCGGAGGCGGAGGCCTCTCGGTGTCGCGTGGAAGCCGGCCGCCTCCAGGGAGCGGGAGAGGGGCGAGGTGAGGGCGGCGGCGCCGTTGATCCGCTCGACCGTGACGGTGCCCAGCGAGCCCGCGCGGGCGGCCGCCGCGAGGGCGTCGGCGGCGGCATGGAGCGCCGGGTCGTCCGGGTCGGTGGGCCAGGACAGCAGGGTCTTGCCGCCGCGCTCCATGTAGAGCGTGAGCTCCCCGTCGACGAGGACCACGAGGGCGCCCGCCTTGCGGCCGGGTTTGTGGCCGGCGCCGGTGGGGGGCTCGGGCCAGGACAGTGCCGCGCCGTACGCGTTGGCCGGGTCGGCGGCGGCGAGGACGACCGCGCGCGGGGCGGCCGCGGCGTCGGCGCGGTCGCGGGCCGTGGCCGCCGCGCGGAGCCGGTCCACGGCGCCGTCCATCGCGAACTGGGCGGCTCCCAGCCCCTCGACGACATAGCCGCGGCGGGCCTGGCCGCTGTCCTCGAAGGCCGACAGGACGCGGTACGTCGCCGAGAACCCGCCCTCCACGCCCTCTGCGGCCACCGCGCCGCGCGTGACGACGCCGTGCCGGTCCAGCAGGGTGCGTGCCAGGGCGTGGGCGCGGTGGGTGGGCTCCGGCTCGGGCGGCGGGAGGAGCGACCAGCGGCCGCTGACGGTGGGCGGGCCGGAGCGGGACGCGGGGCGGCCGGCCGGGCGGGCGGCGGCGGTCAGCGTGCCGTACCGGCCGCGGGGGACCGTGCGCTTGGCGCGGTGGGCGGTGGAGCCCGCCGTACGGCCTGAGCCGAGCAGGGAGCGCAGCGGCGCCAGGGTGTCGTTGGTCAGCCGCCCGGACCAGGCCAGGTCCCACAGGGCGTCGGCGAGCTGGGGGTCGGTGGCGTCGGGGTGCGTGGTGGCGCGGACCTGGTCGGCGATCTGCCGGAAGAACAGGCCGTAACCGCCGGAGAGGGCGGTCAGGACCGACTCGTGGAGGGCGGTGAGCTCCAGCGGGTGCGGCGGTGGGAGCAGCAGGGGCGCGGCGTCGGCCAGGTAGAGCGACACCCAGCCGTCCTTGCCGGGCAGGGCACCCGCGCCGGCCCACACCACCTCGCCGGTGGTGGTCAACTCGTCGAGCATGGCCGGGCTGTAGCCGGAGACGCGGGAGGGCAGGATCAGCTTTTCGAGGGCGGAGGCGGGCACCGGGGCGCCCTGGAGCTGTTCGATGGCGCGGGCCAGCCCGTCGATGCCGCGCAGGCTGTTGCTGCCCAGGTGCTGCCACTGGGGCAGGAAGGTGGCGAGCGCGGCCGGGGGGACCGGCTCCAGCTCGTGGCGGAGGGCGGCCAGCGAACGGCGGCGCAGCCGGCGCAGCACGGCCGCGTCGCACCACTCCTGGCCGATGCCGGACGGGTGGAACTCGCCCTGGACGACACGGCCGGCGGCGGCCAGGCGGTGCAGGGCGCCGTCGGTGACGGCGACGCCGAGACCGAACCGGGCGGCGGCCTGGGCGGACGTGAACGGCCCGTGCGTGCGCGCGTACCGCGCGAGGAGGTCGCCGAGCGGGTCCTTGACCGGCTCGGTGAACGCCTCCGGGACGCCGACCGGCAGGGCGGTGCCCAGGGCGTCGCGGAGCCGCCCCGCGTCCTCGACGGCCGCCCAGTGGTCGGCGCCCGCGACCCGGACCCGGATGGCCCGGCGGGTCGTCGCCAGGTGCCGGGGCCACTCGGGGTCGGCGCCGCGCTCGACCAGCTCGGCGTCGGTGAGGGGGCCGAGGACGCGCAGCACGTCGGCGACGCCCTCCACGTCCTTGACGCGGCGGTCCTCGGTCAGCCACTGGAGCTCGCTCTCCAGCTCGGTCAGGACGTCCGCGTCCAGCAGCTCGCGCAGCTCCGCCTGGCCCAGCAGCTCCGCCAGGAGCCGCGAGTCCAGGGACAGCGCGGCGGCCCGCCGCTCGGCGAGCGGCGAGTCACCCTCGTACAGGAACTGCGCCACGTAGCCGAACAGCAGTGAGCGGGCGAACGGGGACGGCTCGGGTGTCGTGACCTCGACCAGCCGGACGCGGCGGGACTCGATGTCGCCCATCAGCTCCCTGAGCCCGGGGACGTCGAAGACGTCCTGGAGGCATTCGCGGACCGCCTCCAGGACGATGGGGAACGACCCGAACTCGCTGGCCACCTGGAGCAGTTGGGCGGCGCGCTGGCGCTGCTGCCACAGGGGCGTGCGCTTCCCCGGGTTGCGGCGCGGCAGCAGCAGGGCGCGGGCCGCGCACTCGCGGAAACGGGAGGCGAACAGCGCCGAGCCGCCGACCTGGTCGGTGACGATCTGGTCGACCTCGCCCTTGTCGAACAGGACGTCGGCGGCGCCGACCGGCGCCTGGTCGCCGTCGTACTCCAGGCCCGGGGCGGCCGGGTCCTGGTCGAGCAGGTCCAGGCCCATCAGGTCCGCGTCGGGAAGCCGCAGCACGATGCCGTCGTCGGCGTGCATCACCTGGGCGTCCATGCCGTACCGCTCGGTGAGCCGGGCGCCCAGCGCCAGCGCCCACGGGGCGTGCACCTGCGCGCCGAACGGCGAGTGCACCACCACCCGCCAGTCGCCCAGCTCGTCGCGGAACCGCTCCACCAGGATGGTGCGGTCGTCCGGCACATGGCCGCACGCCTGACGCTGCTCGTCCAGGTACGCCAGGACGTTGTCCGCCGCCCAGGCGTCCAGGCCCGCCGCCAGCAGGCGCAGCCGCGCGTCGTCCGGCGCCAGCGAGCCCACCTCGCGGAGGAACGCGCCCACCGCACGGCCCAGCTCCAGCGGGCGGCCGAGCTGGTCGCCCTTCCAGAACGGCAGCCGGCCCGGCACGCCCGGGGCGGGGGAGACCAGCACCCGGTCGCGCGTGATGTCCTCGATGCGCCACGAGGACGTGCCCAGGGTGAACACGTCGCCGACCCGCGACTCGTACACCATCTCCTCGTCCAGCTCGCCGACCCGCCCGCCGCCCTTCTTCGGGTCGGCGCCCGCCAGGAACACCCCGAACAGGCCCCGGTCGGGGATCGTCCCGCCGGAGGTGACGGCCAGGCGCTGCGCCCCCGGGCGGCCCGTCACCGTGCCCGCGACGCGGTCCCACACCACGCGCGGGCGCAGCTCGGCGAACGCGTCGGACGGATAGCGCCCGGCGAGCATGTCCAGGACGGCCGTGAACGCCGATTCGGGCAGCGAGGCGAACGGCGCGGCCCGCCGGACGACGGCGAGCAGGTCGTCGAACTGCCAGGTGTCCAGGGCGACCATGGCGACGAGCTGCTGGGCCAGCACGTCCAGCGGATTGGCCGGGATCCGCATCGACTCGATGGAGCCGGAGCGCATCCGTTCGGTGACCACTGCCGCCTGCACCAGGTCGCCCCGGTACTTGGGGAACACCACGCCCGTCGACACGGCGCCCACCTGGTGCCCGGCGCGGCCGACGCGCTGGAGGCCGGAGGCCACGGACGGCGGCGACTCGACCTGGACGACCAGGTCGACCGCCCCCATGTCGATGCCCAGCTCCAGGCTGGAGGTGGCGACCACGGCGGGCAGCCGGCCCGCCTTGAGGTCCTCCTCGACCAGGGCCCGCTGCTCCTTGGAGACCGAGCCGTGGTGCGCCCGCGCCAGCAGCGGCGGGGCGCCCTTCGCCGCGCCGGACTGGGCCATCACCTCGGCGGGGGACTGGTCCTCGGGGAGGGCCTCTCCGGTGGCCCGCTCGTAGGCGATCTCATTGAGCCGGTTGCACAGACGCTCGGCCAGCCGCCGGGAGTTGGCGAAGACGATCGTCGAGCGGTGGGCCTGGACGAGGTCGGCGATCCGCTCCTCGACATGCGGCCAGATCGACGGCCGCTCGGCCTGGTCCGTGTCCGTCGCGGGGGAGCCCCCGAGCTCACCCAGGTCCTCGACCGGGACGACCACCGACAGGTCGAACTCCTTGCCGGAGGGCGGCTGGACGATCTCCACCTTCCGCTGGGGCGACAGATAGCGGGCGACCTCGTCCACCGGCCGGACCGTCGCGGACAGCCCGATACGGCGGGCCGGGCGTGGCAGCAGCTCGTCGAGCCGCTCCAGGGAAAGCGCGAGGTGGGCGCCCCGCTTCGTGCCCGCGACCGCGTGCACCTCGTCCAGGATCACCGTCTCGACGCCGGACAGGGCGTCCCGCGTGGCGGAGGTGAGCATCAGGAACAGCGACTCGGGCGTGGTGATCAGGATGTCCGGCGGCCGGGTGGCGAGCGAGCGCCGCTCGGCGGCCGGGGTGTCGCCCGAGCGGATGCCGACCCGCACGTCCGGCTCCGGCAGGCCGAGGCGGACGGACTCCTGGCGGATGCCGGTCAGCGGACTGCGCAGATTGCGCTCGACGTCGACCGCGAGCGCCTTGAGCGGAGACACGTACAGCACGCGGCAGCGCTTCTTGGCGTCGGCCGGCGGCGGTGTGGACGCGAGTCGGTCCAGGGAGGCGAGGAACGCGGCCAGCGTCTTGCCGGACCCGGTCGGGGCCACGACGAGGACGTCCGAGCCCTCGCCGATGGCCCGCCAGGCACCTTCCTGGGCCGCGGTGGGCGCGCGGAAGGCCCCCGTGAACCAGCCGCGGGTCGCGGGGGAGAAGGTATCGAGCGCAGTCCTGGCCATGCCCCCCATCGTGCACCCCGCCACTGACAATCCGGCGCGGCGGCGCTGTCCGCACCGTGGACGCTCAGGTCAGCGGCGTGCGCGGGACGCAGAATGGAGGAATGGCGAGCAGGCGGGGGCGGGAGAGCGAAGGCGAATGGGCCCGGCACTGGCAGTACCCCGGCGTGCCCGGGCTCGACCTGCTCCGCGCCCGCTACGTACGCCATTCCTTCACCCGGCACAGCCATGAGGGGTTCGTCCTCGGCGCCGTGCGGCGCGGGGTCGAGGACGTGGTCATGCCCGAGGGCACCATCCGGGCCCGCCCCGGCACCGTAGTCATGATCAACCCCGAGGTGCCGCACTCCGCGCACGCCGGGGTGCCCGAGGGCTGGTCCTACGCGACCCTCTACCCGTCGTCGGCGCTCGTCGCCGCGATCGCGGAGGAGGAGACGACCCTGCGCGGCACCGCCGGCTTCGCCGAGACCATCGTCGAGGACGAGGACACCGCCCGGCTCATCAGCGCCGTGCACCGGGCGGCCGAGGAAGGCAACGCGCTGGCCGCCGACAGCCTCCTCCGGGTGGCCGTCGCGCGCCTGCTGCGCCGCCACGGCCAGTCGCTGCCCCGGCGCCGCCCGGTCGACGCCGGGGCCCGCACGGCCGCCCTGGCCAGGGAACTCCTCCAGCAGCGCATGGCCGACCCGCCGTCCCTGGACGAGCTGGCACGGGAGTTCGACACCAGCCCCTTCGCCCTGTTGCGCGCCTTCAAGGCCGCCTACGGCATGCCCCCGCACACCTGGCTGACCAACGCACGCGTGCGTACCGCCCGCCACCTGCTGGAGTCCGGCACGTCCCCGGCCGCTGCCGCCGCCGCGGTCGGCTTCACCGACCAACCCCACCTCAACCGGCACTTCACCCGGATCGTCGGGGTGCCGCCGGGCGCCTACCAGCGCGAGCGCGCAAGAACGTACAAGACCGGGGAGCCCCCGGGTTCGTAACGTCGGGGCGTGGCAGAACAGACAGCACTCGAACAGACAGCACTCGTGGAAGCGGGCCCACCGGCCGCGGCCAAGCCCGACCGGGCCGTCGTACGTGACGCGCTCGGCGTCGGCGTGGCCGTCGGACTCTCCGGCTTCGCGTTCGGCGTGACCTCGGCCGGGGCGGGGCTCGGCCTCCTCCAGACCTGCGCGCTCAGCCTGCTCGTCTTCACCGGTGCCTCGCAGTTCGCGCTCGTCGGGGCGCTGGCGGCGGGCGGGAACCCGTTCACCGCCGCCGCGGGCGCGTTCTTCCTCGGCACCCGTAACGCCTTCTACGGGCTGCGGCTGTCACAGCTCCTCGCCCTGCGGTGGTCGGTGAGGCCGTTCGCCGCCCACTGGGTCATCGACGAGACGGCGGCCGTGTCGCTCGCCCAGCCGGACCGGCGGGCCGCCCGCATCGGCTTCACCGTCACCGGACTCACCCTCTATGTGCTGTGGAACCTGACCACGCTCCTCGGAGCGCTGGGCGCCGAGGCCATCGGGGACACGAACGCGTGGGGACTGGACGCCGCGGGGCCCGCCGTCTTCCTCGCCCTGCTGGCGCCCATGCTGCGCACGACCACCGAACGGGCCGTCGCCGCGTTCGCCGTCGTCCTGGGCCTCGGCTTCCTGCCGGTGCTGCCCGCCGGGGTGCCGGTACTGGTCGCGGCACTCGCCGCGCCCGTCGTGCTGTGGCACCAGGGACGTAAGACCGGCCGTGCGGACGCGGAGGGGACGGACCGTTGAACATCTGGATCGCCATAGGCCTGACCGCCGCCGGCTGCTACCTCCTGAAGCTGGTCGGCCTCCTGGTGCCCGCCGGGGCGCTGGAGCGGCCGCTCGTGCAGCGGCTGGCGGCGCTGCTTCCCGTCGCCCTGCTGGCCGCGCTGACCGCACAGCAGACCTTCAGCACCAACAGCGCGCTCGTGGTGGACGCGCGGGGAGCCGGTCTGGCCGCGGCGGCACTCGCCCTGGTGCTGCGGGCCCCCTTCCTGGTCGTGGTCGCCGCCGCGGTCGTGGTGACGGCGGGGGTACGGGCCATCGGGGGCTGAGGGCAGGGCCATGACCGTACGCTCGGCGGGCGGCGGTCAGCCGCCGATGCGGCGGCCGTGCGCCCGCAGCGTGCGCAGCGCCTCGATCGTCACGACCGGACGCGACTCCAGGGCCGTGCCCGGCGCCCACTGGCGCCACCTGACCGGCCAGCCGCCGTCCTCCTCCTGGTCGGCCGCGAGGTGGTCCAGGGAGCGGGCCATCTCCTCGTCCGTGAACCAGCGCCGGGCGAGCGAGTCCGGCACGCGCGCGTAGTCGTGCGGGAAGTGGTGCTCGTCCGGGGCGTAGCCGGGCGCGACCGGATACTCGTCGAGGTGGTCGGGGTCCAGCACCGCCAGCCGCTGCTCCCGCACCAGGCGGCCGAGCCGGTCCGCGACGGCCTCCGCGCGGGCACGGTCCGGAACGCCGTCCAGGAACGCGACGGCGGCCTGGATCTCGTACGGATGCGACTTCTCCAGCGCCTCCACGGCGGCCCAGCAGAAGTCCGTGGCGCGGAACAGCCACGCGTGCCACACCTGGTTGCGGTGGAGCACCCCGACGACCGGGCCGGTCGCCAGCAGCTCGCTCGGCGGATCGTCCACGACCGGCATGAACGGCGCGACCGGATAACCACGGATCGAGGGGTGGAGGGCCGGGAGGGCACCGTCGTGCGTGGACACCCCCGTCAGGTAGCGGCAGACGCGCTCCACGCGCAGCCCGCCGCAGCGGCCGATGGAGTCCAGCACCCGCAGCGCGTGCGCGGTGTGCAGCGGCTGGCTGACGGGCCCGCGCAGATCCGGCTCCAGGGCGTGGCCGTAACCCCCGTCCTCATTGAGGTACGCGTTCAGGGCGGCCTCCACGGGGTCGGCGCCACCACCCAGGAAGTGGTAAGCGAACCGCCGCTGTTCGAGCACGCGGGCCGTCAGCCAGATGAAGTGCTCGGCGCGCGAGAGGGGAGTTCCAGCCATGTTCCGACCGTAGGGCGGAAAGGGCTTTCGGCAAGCGGCGTGGACAGGGCTGCACTCTCAGGAGCGGGATACTCGAGGCATGCGGTTGACGATTTTCTGGGAGCGGATGGCGGACCACTTCGGTGAGGTGTACGCCGAGTCCTTCGCTCGGGACCATGTCATGTCCGAGCTGGGCGGCCGGACGGTGTACCAGGCGCTGGAGGAGGGGTGGGAGGCCAAGGACGTGTGGCGCGCGGTCTGCGCGGCCGTGGACGTGCCCGCGGACAAGCGGTGACGCGGTGGTGGGGCGCCGCGGTGATGGTGTGACGCGATGCTCCCCGGGCTGACCGCCCGCTTGTCACCGCCGTACGCGAGACTTGCTGCGTGGCCCCGACTGACGAGACCGAGACGACGACCACCGAGCCGGTGACCGGCGACCCCGCGTCACCGGCCGCCCACGCGGTCCCCGTGCCGCCGAGCAGGACGGCAGAGCCGGCGACGACCACGACGACCGCGTCCACGTCCGCGACGGCCGGGCCGACCGCGTCCGCGCCGACCGCGTCCGCGCCGACCGCGTCCGGGCCGACCGCGTCCGCGTCGGCCGGGGGCGGCTCGGCCGGCGGCGCGCCGACCCGGGGAGGGGCTCCCGCCGCCCGCATGCCCCGCTGGCTCCCGAAGGCCATGGTCCTGGCGCTCGCCCTGTACGCCTGCTTCCAACTGGGCAGTTGGGCGTTCCACCAGCTCATCGGCCTGCTGATGAACATCCTCATCGCGTTCTTCCTGGCGCTGGCGATCGAACCGGCCGTGGGGCGGATGGCCGCCCGGGGGATGCGCCGCGGCCTCGCCACCTTCCTGGTCTTCTTCGCCGTCCTGGCGGCGAGCATCGGGTTCGTCGTGCTGCTCGGCTCGATGCTGGCCGGCCAGATCGTGGAGATCGTCGAGGACTTCCCCCGGTACCTCGACTCGCTGATCAACTGGATCAACCGCACCTTCCACACCGAGCTGTCCCGGGTCGAGGTCCAGGACAGCCTGCTGCGCTCGGACTGGCTGCGGAAGTACGTCCAGAACAGCGCGAGCGGAGTGCTGGACGTCTCCGCGACCGTGCTCGGCGGGCTGTTCAAGCTCCTGACGATCTTCCTGTTCTCGTTCTACTTCGCGGCGGACGGCCCGAGGCTGCGCCGGGCCCTGTGCTCCGTCCTGCCGCCCGCCAAGCAGGCCGAGGTGCTGCGCGCCTGGGAGATCGCCGTGGACAAGACCGGCGGCTACCTGTACTCGCGCGGTCTGATGGCGCTCATCTCGGGCGTCGCCCACTACGTCCTGCTGGAGTTCCTGGGGGTGCCGTACGCGCCCGCGCTGGCGGTCTGGGTGGGCCTGGTCTCCCAGTTCCTGCCCACCATCGGCACCTACCTGGCGGGCGCCCTGCCGATGCTGATCGCCTTCACCGAGAACCCCTGGTACGCGCTGTGGGTGCTGGCGTTCGTCGTGGTGTACCAGCAGTTCGAGAACTACGTGCTGCAGCCCAAGCTGACCGCGAAGACCGTCGACATCCACCCGGCCGTGGCCTTCGGGTCGGTCGTCGCGGGCACCGCGCTGCTCGGCGCGGTCGGCGCGCTCATCGCGATCCCGGCGGTCGCGACCCTCCAGGCGTTCCTCGGCGCGTACGTGAAGCGGTACGACGTGACGGAGGACCCGCGCATGCACGGCCACCGGCGGCACGGGGAGGCCGTGCTGGACCGTGTGCAGCGGGCGCTGCGGGCGAAGAAGGAGAAGGAGCTGGGCCACGCGGTGCCGCCCGCGGACGGCTCCTGACGCCACGCCGCGAGGTGCGGTGTGGCTCGCTTGACAGCAAAATCGAACATCCATTCTTATGGGGGTTCCGGCCCGGAATTACGGGGGCGACGAGGTGTCGGCCGCTGAGTTATCCACAGGTCGGAGGGACGTCGGGGCCCATTGTCAGTGGCAGGGGTTAGCGTCTTTGACGTGAAGCGATCGACTCAAGCAAACCGGGTGGAACCCATGGCAGGAACCGACCGCGAGAAGGCGCTCGACGCCGCGCTCGCACAGATTGAACGGCAATTCGGCAAGGGCGCAGTGATGCGCATGGGCGAGAGGTCGAGGGAGCCCATCGAGGTCATCCCGACCGGCTCGACCGCGCTCGACGTCGCGCTCGGCGTCGGCGGCCTGCCGCGCGGCCGTGTGGTGGAGATCTACGGCCCGGAGTCCTCCGGTAAGACGACCCTGACCCTGCACGCCGTGGCCAACGCGCAGAAGGCGGGCGGCCAGGTCGCGTTCGTCGACGCGGAGCACGCCCTCGACCCCGAGTACGCGAAGAAGCTCGGTGTCGACATCGACAACCTGATTCTGTCCCAGCCGGACAACGGCGAGCAGGCCCTGGAGATCGTGGACATGCTGGTCCGCTCCGGTGCGCTCGACCTGATCGTCATCGACTCCGTGGCCGCGCTCGTGCCGCGTGCGGAGATCGAGGGCGAGATGGGTGACTCGCACGTGGGTCTCCAGGCCCGTCTGATGAGCCAGGCGCTCCGGAAGATCACCAGCGCGCTGAACCAGTCCAAGACCACGGCGATCTTCATCAACCAGCTCCGTGAGAAGATCGGCGTGATGTTCGGCTCGCCGGAGACCACGACCGGTGGCCGGGCGCTGAAGTTCTACGCCTCGGTGCGTATCGACATCCGCCGGATCGAGACGCTGAAGGACGGCACGGAGGCGGTCGGTAACCGCACCCGCTGCAAGGTCGTCAAGAACAAGGTCGCGCCGCCGTTCAAGCAGGCCGAGTTCGACATCCTGTACGGCCAGGGCATCAGCCGCGAGGGCGGCCTGATCGACATGGGCGTCGAGCACGGCTTCGTGCGCAAGGCGGGCGCCTGGTACACGTACGAGGGCGACCAGCTCGGCCAGGGCAAGGAGAACGCCCGCAACTTCCTGAAGGACAACCCCGACCTCGCCAACGAGATCGAGAAGAAGATCAAGGAGAAGCTGGGCGTCGGCGTCCGGCCCGAGGCCCCGGCGGCGGAGCCCGGCACGGACGCGGCGGGTGCGGCGGGCGCGGCGGCCGCCGACGAGCCGGCGAAGTCGGTCCCGGCTCCGGCGGCCAAGGCCACCAAGGCGACCAAGACCGCGGCCGCCAAGGCCTGACCCCGTGGTCCGGCGCACCGAATGGCCGGGCGACAGCGACGACTCGTCGAGGGCCGAGAAGGAGCTGTCGCCCCAGGATCCGGCTGAGCGGGCGCGGGCGATCTGCCTGCGCCTGCTCACCGGGACCCCGCGCACCCGCAAGCAGCTCGCGGACGCGTTGCGCAAACGTGAGATTCCGGACGAGGTCGCCGACGAGGTCCTCTCCCGCTTCGAGGACGTCGGCCTGATCGACGACGCGGCCTTCGCGGGCGCGTGGGTGGAGTCCCGGCACCACGGCCGGGGTCTGGCCCGCCGCGCGCTCGCATGTGAATTGCGCACCAAGGGGGTGGACGCCGAGCTGATCGACGAAGCGGTGGGTCAGCTCGACTCCGAGCAGGAGGAGGAGACGGCCCGCGAGCTGGTGGCCCGCAAGCTCCGGGCGACCCGCGGCCTCGACCGCGACCGCCGCCTCCGCCGCCTCGCGGGCATGCTCGCCCGCAAGGGCTACCCGGAGGGCATGGCCCTACGAGTGGTGCGCCAGGCGCTGGCGGAAGAGGGCGAGGACGTCGAAGACCTCGACGCCCTCTGAACGGCCGGGCCCGCTCAGGGGGCGGCCAGTGCCGGGCGGCCTCCCCGCCGGTGGGCTTGTGCCGCCCGGGCTCCGCGCCCAGCGGTCCGGGGTCCGGTGGGCTCACCCCCGCCTGGATGCCAGCCCCATCTCCCCGCACCTGGAAGCGCCCCAGGCCCGGCTGGCCCGCCCCTGGGGCCTCCCGCTCACGGCGCCACCTCCCCAGGCCCGGCTGGCCCGCCCCTGGGGCCTCCCGCTCACGGCGCCACCTCCCCAGGGCGCCCCGCCCCCGCGCCTCCCGCCGGCGCCCGCCCCTCCCCAGGGACCCCGGGCCTCCCCGGACCAGTAGCCGTGTCGGGATCAGGGGGGTGTGATGGGGAGGCCGTGGGCTTGCCAGGATTGGAAGCCGCCGATGAGGTCGGTGGCGCGGTGGAGGCCCAGGTGGTGGAGGGAGGCGGCTGCGAGGGAGGAGGCGTAGCCCTCGGCGCAGACGACCACGACGCGGAGGTCGTGGCTCACCGCCTCCGGGGCGCGGTGGGTGCCGTGGGGGTCGAGGCGCCACTCCAGTTCGTTGCGTTCGACGACCAGGGCCCCGGGGATCAGCCCGTCGCGTTCGCGCAGTGCCGCGTACCGGATGTCCACCAGCAGCGCGTCACCCGCCTCGGCGGCCGCGAAGGCCTCCGGCGGGGTCAGGCGGTTCAGGCCCGCCCGGACCTGCTCCAGCAACCCGTCGATGTTCACTGCCAGTCCTCCGGACGCTCGACCTGCTCCAGTCGCAGCACCGGGCCGGTGCGGCTGAAGCGGCGGATCAGCGGAAGCGGCGGGTAGTACGCGTGGACCGACACGGCGTGCTCGGCAGGGGAGGCGTTCAGCACCTCGTGGACATGGTGGCGGCCGAACGCCCGTCCCTCGCCTGCCCGCAGCAGGCGCTCGCGGTCGACGTCCTCGTTCAGTTCGAGCGCCCGCCAGCCGCCCGAAGGCAGCCGTACGGAAAGGGAGTTCTCCTTCAGGGCGCCGCGCGCGGTGGCGAAGGCGCCGAGCGACTCGGCGTGGTCGTGCCACCCCGTGCCGGTGCCGGGCGGCCAGCCGATGAGCCACGCCTCGCTGCCGCCGGGCCCATCGAGCCGCACCCATGTGCGGCCCTCCGGGTCGAGCGGAAGGGAGGCGATCAGTTCGGCGTCGGCCGCCGTGCGGCGGACGAAAGCGAGGAGCTGGGCAGCCGTCGGCACATCAGTGGCCACGGGTGCGGAGACAGGCTGGGACACGGGAAACCGTCCTGGGTCCTGGACATGAAGTCGCGGAAGACGCGCACGGCGAAACGGCGCGTAAGGGAAAAGAGCGAGTTCAGCAGGACCGACGACACACGCAGCCCGCGTAGCGGACCAGGTCCATGTGGACCCTCCGCCACAGGCGCACATCGGTGCCGTTCATGATCGGGAGTACAGCACGTACTCCCCATCACGTCAATCGACGTCAGTTCACGTCGGCCGTCCGGTCGCTGTGCGCGGGCGACGGAGCACCGCCCCGTACCGCGTCGGCCGCCGCGTGCAGCTCCGCCGGCCGGACCCCGGAGAAGGCCGCCGCCAGGTTCCCGTCGGGCCGCACCAGCAGCACGGTGTGCGCGGCCGCCCCCGGGTACGCCTCCGTGACCAGCACCTCGCCCTCGACCGGCAGCCCCGCCACCGCCTCCACCAGCCGGGGCATCACGCCCGCGGACATCCAGTGCCGCCGGTCCCACACCCCCGTACCCGGCGCGACCAGCACCGCCAGGAGCCTGCCGCGGCCCAGCCGGTCCCGCAGCCGCACCGTCGTGCCGTCCTCCGGCGCCGTCACCCGCACGTCCGCGACCGGCGCACCCGGCGGCGTACCGACGCTCGTGTGCCCCTCGGCGTACGGGGGTGCGAGGGGGGAGTGCGGGTACGCGGGCGGCGCACCCAGCGGGCCGCGCCCCACGTGCCCGTCCATCAGCAGCGCGTCGTGCCCGCCGCCCCGCAGGTACGTCCGCAGCCCGCCCGCCCCGCGCAGCACCGGCAGCGACTGGTCGGCCGCCCGCAGCCGGGCTGCGACCGCCGTGCGCCGCTCGGCCTGGTAGCTGTCCAGCAGGGCGTCCGAGGCTCCGTGGCGCCACGCCAGCGCCAGCTTCCACGCCAGGTTCTCGACGTCCCGCAGCCCCTCGTCGAGCCCTTGCGTACCGAGCGCGCCCAGCAGGTGGGCGGCGTCCCCGGCGAGGAAGGCGCGATCCACCCGCCAGCGCTTCGCGAGCCGGTGGTGCAGCGTGTAGACGCCGGTGTCGACCAGGTCGTACGCCGGTGTCGCACCGCACCAGCCGGACAGGGTCTCGCGGATGCGCGCCACCAGCGCGTCGGGCGTCACGAGGTCGCCGCGCGGCGGCAGCAGCCAGTCCAGCCGCCAGCCGCCGTCCGGCAACGGCCGGGCCGTGACCTCCTCGCCCACGCCGCGCCACGGCGGCTGACGGTGCAACAGGGCCTCGTCCGGCCAGGGCAGTTCCACGTGGAGGGCGGCGACGGCGTGCCGTTCGACCGCCGTACGCCCCGGGAAGCGGACGGCCAGCAGCTTGCGCACGGTCGAGCGGGCCCCGTCGCAGCCGACCAGGTGGCTGCCGCGCCACGAGACCGCCCCGGGCCCGCGCGTGTGCGCCGTGACGCCGTGCGCGTCCTGCTCGATGCCGTCCACGCGGCTGTGCGTGACCACCCGCACCAGATCCGGGTCCGGGAGCGAGGCGATGGCCTCCCGCAGGCCGCGCGTCAGGGCGTGCTGCGGGATGTGCAGCGGGGAGGGCGCCTCCGGGCCGAATTCGAAGTGCCGCATCTGCTGCCGCCGGCGCATCGACCGCCAGCCGGTCCAGCGCGCGCCCTCGTCCCGTACGGTGGCGCAGCCGAGGCGCTCCACGAACGCCGCCGTGTCGGGGCGCAGTACGGCCGTGCGCGCGGCGCGCGGCTCCTCCTTGCCGGGGCCCTCGTCCAGGACGACGGAGGGCACGCCCTGGGCGGCGAGCGCCAGGGAGAGCGCCAACCCGACCGGGCCGGCGCCGACCACGATCACCGGGTCCACGACGCGGCTCCTGAGACCCGTACGTGAGCAGGGGAAACACGGGACAATACGGCTGGAGCCCGACGCGACGTGATCACAGAACGTATGCAACCCACTGCCGCTGCTTGCGTCAAGTGACGGGGGCAGCGGCGCGACCGCCACTGCCCCCGTTCAACCCGTAAGACACCCGGATGATGTCACATACCGTCAGTTCCCCGGTGTGCCGGTACCACCGTCACCACCGCCCGGTCCACCGGGAAGCGGGCCCTTGGCGACGGCGTTGCCGGCTTCGGCGGCCAGCACGGCGTTCGAGGCGGGGTCGGCGGCCGCGGCCGTTCCGATGCCCGTCTTGGCGCGGCGGCCGCGCTTCTCGATCCAGGTGGCGAGCGCGGACAGCGCCAGGCACATCGCGACGTAGATGGCACCGACCACCACGATCGTCGACACGTACGGGTACATGCCGTTGACCTGCGTGTTGGAGGCGATCAGACGGGCCGTCTGGAGCAGCTCGGGGTACAGGATGATGAAGCCGAGCGAGGTGTCCTTGAGGGTGACCACGAGCTGGCTGATGATCGTCGGCAGCATCGCCCGGACGGCCTGCGGGAGCAGCACGGTCGTCATGACCTGCGTCTTGCTCATGCCGAGCGCGTACGCGGCCTCTCGCTGGCCCTTCGGCACGGAGTTGACGCCGGCGCGCAGCACCTCGGCCTGGACGCAGCCGTTGTAGATCGACAGGCCGACCGCCAGCGCCCACATCGAGTAGTCGGTCAGGAAACCGACCCACACGGCGTAGATGGTGATCAGCAACGGGATGGAGCGGAACAGCTCGATGAAGCCGGTCGCCAGCCACCGGACCGGCTTGTGGTCGGAGAGCCGGGCCACGGCCAACAGTACGCCCAGGACCAGCGAGCCGACGGCCGCGATGCCGAACGCCTTGAGGGTGGCGAGGATGGCGTCGGCGATGTTCTGCCGGATGCCCGCGTAGTTGAAGATGTCCCACATCTCGGGGGCGAGGTGCCCCTTGTCGCTCAGCCGCATGATCGTGACGGCGAGCAGCCCCAGGATCGCGAGGGTGCCGAGCACGGCGTAGACGCGGTTGCGGACGATGGCCTTGGGGCCGGGGGCGTCGAAGAGAACGCTGGCGCTCATCGGGCGACCTCCAGGCGGCGCTCGAGGACTCGGAAGACACCACTGATGGAGAACGTGACCACCAGGTAGGCGAGGGAGACCCAGATGAAGATGGGGATGATGTCGTAACCCTCTTCGCTCATCAGCTTCTGCCAGCCGAAGAGTTCGGTGACGCTGAAGGCGCCCGCGATGGCCGAGTTCTTGGTGAGCGCGATGAGGATCGAGCTCAGCGGCGGCAGCACGGTACGGGTGGCCTGCGGCAGCACGATGAGCCGCAGCGTCTGCGAGAACGTCATGCCCAGGGAGCGGGCCGCCTCGGCCTGGCCCAGCGGCACCGTGTTGATGCCGGAGCGGACCGCCTCGCAGATGAAGGAGGAGGTGTAGAAGCCGAGCGCGATCGAGCCGAGGACGAAGGCGCTCATGCCCGGGAAGAGGATCTCGGGCACCACGAACGTCGTCACCAGGAACAGCAGCGTCAGCGGCGTGTTGCGCAGCAGGGTGACCCAGGCGGTGCCGAACCAGCGCAGCGGCGGGACCGGGGAGACCCGGAAACCGGCGATGACGATGCCGAGGACCAGCGCGATGGCGGTGCTGACGGCGGTGATCGACACGGTTCCTATGAAGCCGTCGCGGAACTCTGAGAAGTGGTCGAGCAGTACGTTCATGGGGTCTCCGCGTCGGCGGTCAGCGGCTGGCGGTCAAAGTGCGTGCGGTCGTGCGGTGCGGCGCGCCCGGTCCGGTGGGTGAGGACCGTTGCGTGCGGTACGTGCGGCACCGCGGTACGTGCGGTACCTGCGGTACCTGCGGTACCTGCGGTACTTGCGGTACTTGCGGTACCGCGGCACCTGCGGTCGTGCGGCGTGCGCGCCTGGCACGGGGCGGAGCGCCCCGTACGCATCGGTACGGGGCGCTTCGTCGTGAAGCGGTGGTGCGGGGCGCGATCAGTAGCGCTCGAGCGCCGGCGGCGGGGTGTAGGCCGAGCCGGACAGACCCAGGGTGGCCTCGTAGATCTTCTTGTACGTGCCGTCCTTGATCCGCTTGTCCAGCGCGTTGTTGACCGCGTCGCGCAGGACCTTGTCCTCCTTGTTCATGCCGATGCCGTACGGCTCCTGCGTGAACGGCTTGCCGACGACCTTCAGCTTGGTCGGGTTCTGCGCGGCGTAGCCCTTGAGGATCGCGTCGTCCGTGGTCACCGCGTCGACCTGCTTGGTCAGGAGCTGCTGGACGCAGTCGGAGTACTTGCCGAGCTCGGTGGTCTGGGCACCGTACTTCGGCTGCTTGATCTCCTGGAGCGGCGTGGAGCCCTTGATGGAGCAGACCTTCTTGCCCTTGACGGAGTCCGGGCCGGTGATCGAGGTGTCGTCCTTGCGGACCAGGAGGTCGGCGCCGGCCTTGTAGTACGGACCCGCGAAGCCGACCTGCGCCTTGCGCTTGTCGTTGATCGTGTAGGTACCGACGTAGTAGTCGACCTGGCCCTTGGAGATGGCGGTCTCGCGGGTGCTGGAGTCGACCGTCTTCCACTCGATCTGGTTCTCGGTGAAGCCCAGCTCGGCGGCGATCATCTTGGCGATCTCGACGTCGAAGCCGGAGCGCTTCTTGGTGGCCTGGTCCTCGAAGCCGAGGTACGGCTGGTCCGCCTTGGAGCCGATGATCAGCTTGCCGCGCTCCTTGGCCGCCTTGAAGGTCGGCGAGTCAAGGTTCACACCCGTGGCGACGACGTACTTC
Organism: Streptomyces sp. NPDC031064; assembly: GCF_055570965.1. Lineage (NCBI taxonomy): Bacteria > Bacillati > Actinomycetota > Actinomycetes > Kitasatosporales > Streptomycetaceae > Streptomyces > Streptomyces sp. NPDC031064. The sequence goes on along the minus strand of NZ_JBVIGF010000001.1, from coordinate 1,574,920 downwards.
GGCAGGGCCGGCGCGTTGGTGGCGCCGGGCTGGACGCCGGCCGGCTTGTCGCCCGCGGAGCCCTCCTTGCCACCACAGGCGGTCGCGGACAGCGCGAGCACGGCAACGGCCAGTGCGGCCGACTTGCGAAGCTTCATGGTGAACATCCCTTATGTCGTGGTTCGTTGGTCGTCATCGCCGCTCGTCACCGGCGGGATCAGTGGCAACCGTCAGTGGTGAAGGATCTTCGACAGGAAGTCCTTGGCCCGGTCGCTGCGCGGACTGCTGAAGAACTGCTCCGGCGTGGCCTCTTCGACGATGCGGCCATCCGCCATGAAGACGACCCGGTTGGCGGCGGACCGGGCGAAGCCCATCTCGTGGGTGACGACGATCATCGTCATCCCGTCCCGCGCGAGCTGCTGCATGACCTCGAGGACCTCGTTGATCATCTCGGGGTCGAGCGCCGACGTGGGCTCGTCGAAGAGCATCACCTTCGGGTCCATCGCCAGTGCCCGGGCGATCGCGACGCGCTGCTGCTGACCACCGGAGAGCTGCGCCGGGTACTTGTCGGCCTGGGAGCCGACGCCCACCCGGTCGAGCAGCGCCCTGGCCTTCTGCTCCGCGGCCTTCTTGTCCGCCTTGCGGACCTTGACCTGGCCCAGCATGACGTTCTCCAGCACGGTCTTGTGCGCGAAGAGGTTGAACGACTGGAAGACCATGCCGACGTCGGCCCGCAGCCGGGCGAGTTCCTTGCCCTCCTGCGGCAGCGGCTTGCCGTCGATGGTGATGCTGCCGGAGTCGATCGTCTCCAGGCGGTTGATGGTGCGGCACAGCGTGGACTTGCCGGACCCGGACGGTCCGATGACGACCACGACCTCGCCGCGGGCGATGGTCAGGTCGATGTCCTGGAGCACATGCAGCGCGCCGAAGTGCTTGTTGACGTTGCTCAGCACGACCAGGTCGCTCGCCGTCGGTACGGCGTCCTCCGCGCCCTTGGTCACTGACACTCCGCTCATCGGCTTCTTGCTCCGTCCTCCTCGGTTGCAGAGGACATTAAGCACGCGGTGCGACCAGCGTCATTACATCTGAGCGGAAATTGAGCATAACGATCCGGCTGCAACCGGACACTATGCGTGAACGGGACGGCGCCGGGACGGCGGTCCGGAGAACGGGTGCATAACGGAACCATCGATGCCCCCGGAACCCTCTTGACTGGCGGGCCGCCCATCGGCGTTCATGCCCAGGTGGCCATATGGTCACCGAAGCGATCGCACCTTTCGGAGGGGGGCCATGAGACTGCTGCTCGTCGAGGACGACGACCACGTCGCCGCGGCCCTGTCGGCGATCCTCAAGAAGCACGGATTCGAGGTCACCCACGCCCGCAACGGCGAGGAGGCGCTCCAGGCCGTGCTGCCCGCCGCCAACGCCGGCCGGCCGCCCTTCGGTGTCGTCCTCCTGGACCTCGGCCTGCCCGACCAGGACGGCTACCAGGTCTGCGGCAAGATCCGGAAGCTGACCACCACGCCGGTGATCATGGTGACCGCGCGGGCCGACGTCCGCTCCCGCATCCACGGACTCAACCTCGGCGCCGACGACTACGTCGTCAAGCCGTACGACACGGGCGAGTTGCTCGCCCGCATCCACGCCGTCAGCCGGCGCTCCGGCGCCCCGGACACCGACGACCCCGGCGGCACGACCGGCACGGGCGGCGGCGGTACGGACACGGCGGCGCCGCTGCGCCTGGGCTCCGTCACCATCGAGCTGCCCACCCGCAGGGTGAGCGTGGCGGGTACGGAGGTCCAGCTCACCCGCAAGGAGTTCGACCTGCTCGCCCTGCTCGCGCAGCGGCCCGGCGTCGTCTTCCGGAGGGAGCAGATCATCAGCGAGGTCTGGCGCACGAGCTGGGAGGGGACCGGCCGCACCCTGGAGGTCCACGTGGCGTCCCTGCGCGCCAAGCTGCGGATGCCCGCCCTGATCGAGACCGTGCGCGGCGTCGGCTACCGCCTGGTCGCGCCGGCCGCGTAACGCCCTGAAGCCCTGTGCGCACCCGTCTGCTGCCGCTGCTCCTCGTCCTCATGGCGGGCGTGCTGCTCGCGCTCGGCTTTCCGCTCGCGGCCAGCCTCGCCGCCGCCCAGCAGCAGACCGTCGTCGTCGACCGGATCGACGACACCGCCCGCTTCGCGGCCCTCGCCCAGTTCGTCACCGAGCGCGGCCCCGGCATCGACGAACGGCAGTCCACCCTGCACGGGGAACTCGTCCGCTACCACGAGGTGTACGGGATCGAGGTCGGCGTCTTCTACCGCGACACCACCGCCATGGCCCGCGCCCCCAAGGACTGGGACGTCCCCGCGAGCGGCGAGCCACGGCGCGCCTTCCGCGAGGCCCTGCTGGGCCGCCGCAGCCACGACCCGCCCCAGGTGTGGCCCTGGCAGCGGGACGCCCGCCTCGCGGTCGCCTCGCCCGTCGTCCGGGACGGGGACGTCGTCGCCGTCGTGCTCACCGACTCGCCCACCGGCCAGTTGCGCTCCCGCATCCTGCACGGCTGGCTGCTGATCGCGGCCGGTGAGGTCGCGGCGATGCTGCTGGCGGTCGGCGCGGCGTTCCGGCTCACCGGGTGGGTGCTCAAGCCCGTCCGCGTCCTGGACGCCGCCACCCACGACATCGCGACCGGCCGGCTGAACTCCCGCGTCGCGGCGGCCGGCGGACCGCCGGAACTGCGCCGCCTGGCCCGGTCGTTCAACGAGATGGCCGACAACGTCGAAGAGGTGCTGGAACAGCAGCGCGCGTTCGTCGCCGACGCCTCCCACCAACTGCGCAACCCGCTCGCCGCGCTCCTGCTGCGCATCGAGCTGCTCGCGCTGGAGCTGCCCGAGGGCAACGAGGAGATCGCCTCCGTACGCACCGAGGGCAAGCGCCTGGCCCAGGTCCTCGACGACCTCCTGGACCTCGCCCTGGCCGAGCACGCCCCCGCCGACCTGCGGCTGACCGACATCGGCGAGCTGGCCGGCGAGCGGGTCGCCGCCTGGCGGCCGCTCGCCGACGAGAAGGGCGTCCGGCTGACCTGGGGCGGGTCGGCCGTCACCGCCTGGGCCGACCCGGTGGCGCTCTCCAGCGCACTCGACGCCGTGATCGACAACGCGCTCAAGTTCACACCGACGGGCGAGGAGGTCACCGTGACCGTCGCCGCCGACGGCGACACCTCCACGATCGTCGTCACGGACCGGGGCCCCGGCCTGACCGACGAGGAGCTGACCCGTATCGGCGACCGCTTCTGGCGCAGCGGCCGCCACCAGAACGTCAAGGGCTCGGGCCTGGGCCTGTCGATCTCACGCGCCCTGCTCGCGGCGGGCGGCGGTTCGATCTCCTACTCCCACCACGAGCCGAGCGGCCTGCGCGTCACGCTGACCGTCCCGCGTACCGCGCCCGAGAAGCCCGAACAGCCCGGGGAGCCCGACAGGCAGTGACCGGCTACGGCTTGGCCGAGCGGTAGTAGCGCCGCGCTCCCTCGTGCAGCGGCAGCGGGTCCGTGTAGAGCGCCGTCCGCAGGTCGACGAGCTGTGCGGGGTGCACCTCGCGGCCGATCCGGTCCCGGCTGTGGATCACCGTGCGCGTGAAGGCCTCCACCAGCGCGGCGTCCGTACGGTCGGTGGTGACGAGCAGGTTGGCCACGGCCACCGTCTCGATCGGCCGGCCCTCGGTGGCCAGGGCGTAGGCATCGGCGGGTATCACGGCCGAGCGGTAGTAGCGGCCGCTGCCACCGCCCTCGTGCACCCGGTTGATCAGGTCGCCCTCCAGCGGGACGAGCCGGATCGGGAAGCGCTCCGAGAGCTTCTGCACGGCGCTGGTGGGCAGGCCGCCCGACCAGAAGAACGCGTCCAGCCGGTCCTGCTGCAGCAGCGTCGGCATGGTGTCGATCCCGGCCGAGACCGGCTTGATGTCCTTCTCCGGGTCGATCCTGGCGGCCTGGAGCAGCCGGTTGGCGATCAGCCGCACGCCCGACCCGTCCTGTCCCACACCGACCCTCAGGCCCCGCAAATCGGCCGTGGACCGCACCTTCGAGCCCTTGGGCACGATGAGCTGCACGTAGTCGTCGTACAGCCGGGCACAGCCACGCAGGTCGTACGCGCCCGGCCTGCTGTCCCGGATGTACGTCGCCACGGCGTCGGCCGTGGCGATCGTGAAATCGGCCTCCCCGGACGCGAGCCGCTCCAGGTTCTGCCGGGAGCCCTCGCTGTCCTGGAGGGATATGTCGACGTCGGGCACATTGCGCCCGAGGGCCTCCTCCAGCAGCTCGCCGTACCGCTGGTACACCCCCGTCGGTACGCCGGTGCTGAAGGCGACCTTCCCGCGCGGGGACGGCTCGCCGGGCGGAAGCAGCCACCACAGGAGCAGGCCCAGCACCACGAGGCCCACCGCCGAGCCCTGGAGGGCGCGGCGGCGGGTGATGCGGGACAGGGCCTGGAGCATGGCGCGATCCTGCCAGCTCACTCCCGGTGATGGCCAGGGCGGGCGGGCAACGGTTCGGATCGCTGTCAGTGACACGTCAGCGCGGCCCGGCAGCATGACGGTGGGACGAGTGGCTGGACCGGGAGGACGAGCCGATGAGCAGCGCACCGCCGATCGAGAACGTCACCGAGGACCTCCGGGCCGCCGCCCCGCCGCCGGCCCCGACGGTCGTGGCCATGCTGCTCGCCCGGGCCACGGGCCCGGGCGCCGGCCGGCCCCTGTTCACCGCCCTGGGAGCCGGAGGCGAACGGCTCGCGCGCCTCACCCCGGCCGAGCTCGACGCGCGGGCCCGTACGGTGGCGGCCGCGCTGCACCGGACCGGACGGCCCGGCGACCGGGTGATCATCCCGCCGATGCCGGGCCTCGACTTCCACATCGGGTTCTTCGGCTGCCTGTACGCCGGGATGGTCGCCGTACCGGTGGCGGACGCGACCGGACCGGCCGCCGCCGCCATCGCCCGGGACTGCCGCGCCGGTGCGGTGCTGGTGCCGGACGCCGCCGCTCCGGGGCCGTTGCCGGACCTGCCCCGGGTGCCCGTACGGGGGCCGGTGCACGCCGCCCACCACCGGCGCGGCGCCCCGGTGGCCCCGGACCCCCTGGCGCCGGCGCTGCTCCAGTACACCGCGCGGCCCGGGCGGCGGGCCAGCGGTGTCGCCGTCGGCCACGGCGCCCTGGTGGCCGGCCAGGCGGCGGTACGCGCCCGGTGCGACGTCGACCCCGGCACCACCGTCGTGAGCTGGCTGCCCCTCTGGCACGGCACGGGGCTGGCCACCGCGCTGGTCCTCCCGCTCACCTCGGGGGCGGCCGCCGTGACCATGGAGCCCGCCGCGTTCGTACGCGACCCGCGCGTGTGGCTGCGCGCCATCGAGGCGGAGGAGGACGTCTTTGCGGCGGCGCCGGACAGCGCGTACGAGCTGTGCGTCAGGCGCGTGCCGGTGGCGGAGCGGATGCGGATCGACCTGTCGACCTGGCGGGTGGCCGCCGTCGGGGGCGGTGCCGGGCGGCCGGTCAGGGCGCGGACGCTGCGCGGGTTCGCGGACGCGTTCCGGCCCGGTTTCTTCCGCGAGGAGATGTTCGCCGCGGGCTACAGCCCCGGCGACGGCACGCCCGGCGGCACCCTGGCCCGCCCCCTCTACCCGACCGTGACGGGCCGCTACGACCGCGAGGCCCTCACCCGGGGCAAGGCGGTGCCCGTGCCCCCGTCACGCCGCGGCGGGGTCGAACTGGTCGGCCGGGGAACGCCGTTGCCGGGCACGACCGTGCGGGTCGTCGACCCCGCCTCGGGCCTGGCCCTCCCCGAGCGGGCCGTCGGCGAGATCCGGGTGGACGCGCCGGGGTGCGCCGGGAGCCGGACCGGAGACCTGGGCTTCCTCGACGGCGGCGAGCTGTTCGTGACGGGCTGACCCCGGCGTGATCGAGCGGATACTGCCGCCGTACGTCACCGCCGTCGAGGCCTTCTCCGACCCGCCGGGCGCCCGCCTCTTCCCGGCCGAGCAGGCCGTGGTGGCAGACGCCGCGGAGGGGCGCCGGCGCGAGTTCACGACCGTCCGGCACTGCGCCCGCCTCGCCCTCGCCCGGCTCGGCCGGCCACCGGTACCGCTCCTGCCCGGCCCCGGGGGCGCGCCCCGGTGGCCGGACGGGGTGGTCGGCAGCATGACCCACTGCCGAGGCGGCTACCGCGCCGCCGCGGTGGCGCCACGCACCGCCGCCCGGGCCCTCGGGGTGGACGCCGAGCCGCACCGCCCGCTCCGGGACGGCGTGCTGGCGAGCGTGGCCCGCCCCGGCGAGCGTGCCCGGCTGGCGGGGCTGGACGGCTCGGTGTGCTGGGACCGGGTGCTGTTCTGCGCCAAGGAGGCCGTGTACAAGGCGTGGTTCCCGCTCACGGGCCTGTGGCTCGGCTTCCATGACGTGGACGTCGACTTCGAGCCGGGTACCGACCGGTTCCGGGCGCGGGTGGTGGCGGGCGGGGAGGAGGTGGACGAGCCCGCCTTCTCCGACGGGCGGCTGACCGGCCGGTGGGTCGTCGGCCACGGTGTGGTGGCGGCCGTGGTGGCCCTCGCGTCGTTTGACATCGGCGCAGGTCGTGGGAAAGTCTCGTCCTAAAGTTTCCCGGGATGTCAGAGGTGGGCCATGACCAGCGAGGAGCTTCTGGCTGTACTCGCTGCCGTGGGCCACGCACAGCGCCTCCGCGTCATCGCCGAGCTCGCCGAGGGCCGCATGTACGTGAGCGAACTGGCCCGCCGCCTCGGGATGTCCCGCCCCCTGCTGTACATGCACCTGGAACGGCTGGAAAAGGCCGGCCTGGTCGTCGGCAACCTGGAGCTGTCCGACGACGGCAAGGCGCTGAAGTACTTCGAACTGGGCGCGTTCGACCTCCACTTGAATGTCGATACGATCCTCGCGGCCGTACGGGCCGACGAGGCCCGGGCGGGGGACGCCGGTGCCGCGCCGGAGCGGGCGGCCGCGGAGGGCCCGAAAGACCAGAAGGGCCTGAAAGACGTGAAGGGGAAACGCACATGACCGGGGCCATCATCGCCATCGCCGTCGTCCTGATCGTCGTCGGCGGCATCACAGCGAGCGTGGTCTCGTACTTCAGACTCCAGCGCCACCGTGCCGATGCCGTCGCCATGGCCTCGTACCGCAAGCTCGCGGAGGAGGCGGTGGCCCAGCAGGAGTCGCTGCGGGGGCAGCTCGCGGAGCTCGGCGACCGGGTGAAGGCCGTCGAAGCGCTGCTGCGCAGCGTCGAGTAGCGCTGCATGGGCCCCGCCCACGGCCCGCACCCGGGCGACGGCCGGGGTGGGGCCGTGCAGGGTCGCCCCCGCAGAGGTTGGCGGCGAGGGGTCGGCTCCCTTGCCCGTGACCCAAGGCCGCCGGCCTCGAGGAGGTGAGCCCGGAGGGGCCCCGCCCCCCACGCACCTGCGGTGGCCGCCCGCCCCACCGACCCGCACCCGCGGTCACCGGAAACAGGCACCCCCCCCGGGGCACCGGGCAAGGGCACCGCCCCGGTCCGTTGTGCCCACCCGTTCCGCCCTGCGGAACGACTGCCCACAACGGAAGCGGAGGGGGCGGGCAGGGTACCCGGACGACTGCCCACAACGGAGCGGCGGGGGTGGGACCTCCCTGCGGGACGACTGCCCGCAACGGAAGCCGGACGGAGGCAACCCACAACGGAGAAGGGGACGCGCCCACCGGCGGAACGACTGCCCGCAACGGAAGCGGAGGGGCGCAGGGCACCCGGACGACGGCCTACGACAGAGGGGCGGGAGTGGCCCCGCCCGCGGAACGACGCCCACAACCGGGGTGCCCCGAGCCGGGCGACTGCTCGGGACGGGTTGGGGCGCCGCCGCCCGAGGTACGGGCTGGAAAGGCCTGGTGACCTGCGATTTTCGCCGGGAACTTAAGGGCATGGTCCGCCCCCACCCGCGTTCCTAGACTCGTGCCCGTTCCTACTGAGCACGGCGCCAAGCCTGTTGACGCACGACCAGAAGCCGAACACGTCCCATGGTGCCGCCGGGCTCCCGGCGGTGTCACTCCGTCGGGCAGACCGAAGCGGCCTCGGACGAGGCGCGGCCGGTGTCTGCGACCACGAGAGGAAGGGATGGTCGGGAATGTTCGGTCCTGGCGTCTCATTCAATGACGAGATCTATCCGCCCCTGCTCCGGTGCGAGACACCGGGCCTCGACGCGGTGGAGTGGGCGGCACAGCACCGCCCGGCCATCGACCAACTGCTCCTCACGCACGGCGCGGTCGTCCTGCGCGGCTTCGGTGTCGCCGACGCCGACGCGTTCGAGGCGGTGGCCTCCTCCCTGGTGAACACCCTGTACGGCGATTACGGCGACCTCCCGCACGAGAAGGACGCCGACCGGGTCTACAAGTCGACGCCCTACCCCGCCCAGCAGTCGATCCTGTTCCACCACGAGAGCTCGCACATGCCGCAGTGGCCCAGCCGCCAGTTCTTCTGCTGCATCCAGCCGTCGGCCAAGGGCGGTGCGACGCCGATCGTCGACGGGCGCAAGGTGTGGGCGGCGCTCCCGGAGGAGCTGCGGGGCCGGTTCGAGGCGCTCGGCATCCGCTACGTACGCAACTTCATCCCCGGGCTCGACGTCGGCTGGGAGCAGATGTTCGGCACCAGTGACCGCGACGAGGTGGAGGAGCGCTGCCGCGCCCAGGGCGTGGAGTGCGAGTGGCTGCCCGACGGCGTGCTGCGCACGGTGCAGAACGCGCCGGCCGTCGTCCAGCACCCCGGCACCGGGGAGCAGGTCTTCTTCAACCAGCTCTTCCTGCACCACACGGCCTGTCTGGAGCCGTCCGTGCGGGAGGTGATGAGGTCGCTGTTCGGCGACGACGAGACCGCGTACCCGCGCAGCGCGTCCTTCGGGGACGGCTCGCCGATCGACGACGACACCGTCGCCCTGCTGCGCTCGCTCTACGACTCCCTCGCCCAGCGGTTCCCGTGGGAGCGGGGCGACGTGGCGATCATCGACAACATGCTCGTCTCGCACGGCCGCGACCCCTTCGAGGGCGACCGGAAGATCATCGTGGCCATGGGGGACATGGTCAGCCGTGCCGCGGTGAGCTGACCCCCTTCACCATCCGGGCCCGGGCGCCCGCGCCCGGGCCCCACACAACAGGAGCAGCGATGGTCTCGTCAGCGGCGCACCCCGGCATGCTGTCCGGTGAGGTGCGCGACATCGAAGCCGACTCGGTGGTGCGGATCCTCCGGGCGCACGCGCGACTGCGGCCGGACGCCGTGGCCGTCCGGTCCGGGGGTACGTCCACGACGTACCGGGAGTTGTGGCACCGCGCCCTCGTCGTGGCCGCCGTGCTGGAGGAGGCCGGGGTGGGCCCCGGCGACCGGGTGGCCGTGTGGGCCGACCGTAGCGCCGGGGTGATCGCCGCCGCGCTCGGCGTCATGTCGCTGCGCGCCGCCTACGTGCCCATCGACCCCACCCACCCCGCCGAACGCGTCGGTACGGTGCTCGCCGGCGCCCGCCCGGCCGCCCTGGTCCACGACGGACCGGTGGCCGGGGGCCGGCTGCCCGCGCTCGACGCACCCGTCATCGACGTGGCGGACATCGCGGACGTCCCCGCCCCGCCCGAGCGCCAACCGCCGCGCGGTGAGGACATCGCGTACGTGGTGTTCACCTCCGGCTCCACCGGCACGCCCAAGGGCGTGATGGTCCCGCACGCGTCGCTCGCCAACTACGTGGCCTGGTGCGGCTCCCTCGTCGGGGCGGACGGGAGCGGCAGCCCGCTCTTCGCCAGCCTGGGCTACGACCTGGCCATGACGTCCCTGTGGGTGCCGCTCGCCCAGGGCGCGCGGGTGGTGACCGTGCCCGGGCTGTGGGACCAGGCCACGCTGTTCGGCGCCGGGGCGGACCCGTACACCTTCATCAAGCTCACGCCGTCGCACGCCCGGTTCTTCGAGGCCCTCGCCGAGCCGCCCCGCTACGACCGGACGACCCGGCTGCTGATGTTCGGGGGCGAGGCGCTCGACCCCGCGCTCATCGCCGCGCTGGGCCCCCGGCTCGACGGGGTGCGGCTGGTCAACCACTACGGGCCGACCGAGACCACGATCGGCTGCTGCGCCCACCGCTTCGACAACACCGCCCTGCCCGGCACGCCCACCGTGCCCATCGGCACACCCGCCTGGAACACCCGCGCCTACGTGGTGGACGAGGGCCTGCGGCCCCTGCCGCCCGGCCGCCCCGGCGAACTGGTGATCGCCGGGCGTGCCGTCGCCGCCGGGTACCTGGGCGGCGCCGGGGCGGGCGACCGGTTCATCGACGAGCGGGAACTGGGCGGCGCGCCGGGCCCGGCGTACCGCACCGGCGACCTGGCCGAGCTGCTCCCCGAGCGGCTCCTGCTCCACCTCGGGCGCCGGGACGACCAGTGGAAGGTCAACGGCTACCGCGTCGAGCTGGGCGAGCTGCGCCACCACGTGCTGGCCGTCCCCGGCGTCGCCGACGCGGCCTTCGACGTCGTGCGGGGCCCCGTCGACAGCCTGGAGTTGTTCGTCCGCGCCACCGACCCGGAGCGCACCGACGGCGAGGCGCTCGCCGGGACGCTGCGCCAGGCGCTCTCCGAGGCGCTGCCCTCGGGGCTGGTCCCCAATGAGGTGCACGTCGTCCGGGAGATCGTGTTCAACTCCAACGGCAAGTGCGATCTCGCCGCCACCAGGCGGCAGTTGGAGCGCCTGTCCCGTTAGCGGGAGCACCGCGCGGGCCGGCCCCGCGCGGGCCACCCCCGCGCGGGCCGGCACCGCGTATCAGAGGACGGTCAGTGGCGTGTCAGTGGAATTCGACAGCATGACCATGCGTCGGGCACACGACGTGCGCGACATACGACTCGGATACGGGAGTGAGTGGGCGACGTGTCGAACCCCTTTGACGACCAGGACGGAACGTTTCTCGTACTCGTGAACGGCGAGGGCCAGCACTCCTTGTGGCCGGCCTTCGCCCAGCGGCCGGACGGCTGGACGGTCGCCCTCGACGAGAGCCCGCGCGACGCGGCGCTGGCGTACGTCGAGGAGAACTGGACGGACATGCGCCCCCTGAGCCTGCGCGAGTCCAGTGCCCCGCGGGCCTCTTGAGGGATCCCGACCCGTGGACATGGCGATTCAGGCCGAGGGGCTGCGCAAGGGGTACGGGCGGACCCAGGCGCTGCGCGGGGTCGACCTCGCGGTGCCGGCCGGCACGGTGCTGGGTCTGCTCGGGCCGAACGGCGCGGGCAAGACCACCACGGTGCGCACGCTGGCGACGCTGCTCGTCCCGGACGGCGGCCGCGCCGAGGTCGCCGGGTACGACGTGGTGCGCCGGCCGCGCGAGGTGCGCCGCCGGATCGGCCTGGCCGGCCAGTACGCGGCGGTGGACGAACTGCTCACCGGGCGCGAGAACCTGGTGCTGATCGGCACGCTGCTGCACCTGGGCAGGCGGGCCGCGCGGGAGCGGGCGGCGGAGCTGCTCGACCGGTTCGAGTTGACGGGCGCGGGCGACCGGCCGGCCCGTACGTACTCGGGCGGCATGCGGCGGCGCCTGGACCTGGCGGCCTGCCTGGTCGCGCGGCCCTCGGTGCTCTTCCTCGACGAGCCCACCACCGGGCTGGACCCGGTGAGCCGGATGGCCCTGTGGTCGGCGGTGCGGGAGCTCGTCACCGACGGCGTCACCGTGCTGCTGACCACGCAGTACCTGGAGGAGGCCGACTACCTCGCCGACCGGATCGTGGTCGTGGACGCGGGCCGGGTGATCGCCGACGGCACGCCCAACGAGCTGAAGCGCAAGGTCGGCGAGGAGCGGCTGGAAATCGTTGTCACGCACCCGGACGGGGTGCCGGCGGCGGTGTCCGCGCTGCGCCGGGTGACCGCCGGTGAGCCGGTCGTGGACCGCGACAAGGGCGTGGTCTCCATCGCCGTCGGCGACGGCATGGACAGCATGGACGGCATCGCCACGGCGGCCGCCGCGCTGCGCCGGGAGAACGTCGAGGTGGCCGACTTCGCACTGCGGCGGCCGACTCTCGACGACGTCTTCGTCTCCCTCACCGGCCGCTCCGCCTGAACGTTTCTTCGCGTCTTCCTTCTCCTTTTTTCTCTTCCCGCGCCTGCCCGCGGGACTACGGGGGCCACCATGCAGAGAATCCACTTCGACGCCGCCGACTTCGCCAGAACCCGGCTGCGGCCCACCGTGGGGCCGCTCGTGGAGACGGCCTTCGCGGCCGGCCTCCTCAGCCGCAGCGTCGGCGCGCCCTACGCGCGGTGGCGCAGCCAGGTCTCCAAACGGCTGCCCCGATGGTCGTCGCCGCCCGCGCACGGCGGCGGCGCCCTCGACCCGGAACTGCTCGTCGCGCACGCCGAGCGGTACGGCGACGACCCGGGCGCGGTGACCGGGCCCACCGAGCTGCCGGAGGTCTGGCGCGCGGCGGTCGCCCCGTACTGGGACCAGTTACGCGCGTACCTGGAGGCCGAGTGCGAGGCGCGCGGCAGGATCGTGATGGCCGGGGGAGTGGAGCAGCTCCTGGCCACGCTGCACCCCCGGATGAACTGGCGCGCCCCCGTCCTGGAGATCCCGGGCGGGCCCGACGAGGACATCCACCTCGACGGGCGGGGCCTGGTCCTCACGCCGTCGGTGTTCCTCAACCACCGCCCGGGGCGGCTGATGACGGCCACGGCGGAGAACGGCCAGGCGGTGCTGGCGTTCGCCGCGCCGCCCGACCCCGCGCGCGCCGCCGCGCTGTGGGAGGAGCCCGACGGCCGGGAGCAGTCGCTCGGCGCCCTGGTCGGCCAGACCCGGGCGGCGGCGCTGCGCGTGCTGCGGGCCACCTGCACCACCAGCCAACTCGCCGACCAGCTCGGCATCTCCGCGGCCGGCGCCAGCCAGCACACCGCGGTGCTGCGCGAGACCGGCCTGATCACCACCCGCCGCATCCGCAACACCGTGCTGCACACGGTGACCCCGCTGGGCGTCGCCCTGCTCGACGGCCGGGTCGTCCGCCAGCTACCGCCCCAGAACGTCGTCCGCCAGCGCGGCCGTTCGGCCCTGGAGAGCTTCCCGCAGCAGCGGCGCGCCTCGTAACCCGCGCACGCCGCCCCCGCCGCGTACGCCGCACGTCGCGTACGCCGCACGTCGCGTACGCAGCACAGGCAAGAGCCCCGGTACGGGCAGCGTACCGGGGCTCTTCCGTGCCTTGTGTCCCCCTACTCGCGCACGCCCGCCATCTCGCCGGGCTTGCCGCGCAGGACCAGCCTCGCCGACAGCAGCGTGGTGGCCAGGGTCAGCCCCAGCGCGGCCCCGACCACCCCGACGAAGATCCACGGGGAGCCGTCCGGGACGGGTGAGCCCAGCACGCTGATGCTCAGCGGTACGAGCGTGAGCGCCGCGACCAGCACGCCGAGCACGATGCCGGCGGTGGCCACCAGGAACGCCTCGACCGTCATCATCTGCATCACCTGGCGGCGCGTGGAGCCGATGAGCCGCTGGAGCATGAACTCCCGCCGCCGCTCGGTGGTGGAGATCACCTGGGTGTTGACCAGGGCGATCGTCGCGTACCCCACCACCATGCCGAGCAGCAGGTACGACATCCACGTCTGCGTCTCGTCCGCCTCCGCCTGGACGACCGCCAGCGCCGCGCGGTCGGCGACCCGCAGGCCGGGGTGGTCGGCGGCGAGCGCGGACAGCGTCCGGGCGAGCTCGGCCCGGTCCGCGCCCGGCTCCGCCTTCACCATGATCTGCGGCAGCAGACCGGAGTCGGTGTGCGGCACCAGGAGTGCGGCGGGCAGCAGCGCGGTCTCGTAGCCTCGCCGGCCGTCGACCGTGGCGACCAGGGTCAGTTCGACCCGGGTGCCGTCACCGAGCCGCATCGGCACCTTGTCGCCCAGTTGGTGCCCGGACGCCTCGGCGAACGACGTCGGCAGGGCGACCGTGTCACCCGTCAGCTCCGTCAGGCTGCCGCCGGCGGCCCGGAACGCGGTCGTCCGGTCCAGCCCGGCGGGGGTGACGCCCTGCATCGGCACCTCGGTGGGCTCCGGCTCGTCGGGCTCGTCGCCCTCGTCCTCGCTGCCGGGCGCCGGCTTCCTGGGGGCGGGCGGGTCGATGTAGCCGATGGTGGAGACCTGGGCGGACGCGGCTTCGACGCCGGGCTGCCGGGCGACGGTCTCGACCAGGTCCAGCGGCAGACCGCCGCCGGCGGAGGTGACGACCAGGTCGGCCCGCAGGTTCTCCCGGAACGCCCGCTCCCCGCCGCTGGACTGGGTGGTCTGGAGGTAGATCAGCGCCAGGGCCAGGCCGCTGGCGAGCATGACGGGCATCACCGCGCCCGCGAACCGGCTCGTGCGCGCCTTGGCGTTGAGGGAGGCGAGCGAGCCCGCGAGGCCGGTGAAGGCGCGCAGCGGACCGCGCAGCGCCGCGGTGATCATCTTGGCGAGGCCCGGACCGAGCAGGCCGAATCCGGCCGTCCACAGCATCGCCGCCGGGGTCGCCGTGCTGCCCGCCGACGGGCCGGCCATGTTCGCGGTGACCAGGGCGAGCGCCGTGCCGCCACCGAGGAAGAGCAGCGCGAAGACCAGCCGGGACTTGCTGAACCAGCGCTGCTGGAGGGAGGCCTCGGCCAGCGCCTCGGTCGGCCGGGTGCGGGTCGCGGCCCGTGCGCCGAGGAACGCCGCGCCGAGCGCGGTGAGCAGCGCCGTGGCGACGCCGACGGCCATCGGGACGAAGCCCGCGCGGAAGGCGATGGTCTCCGGGACGACGCCCGCACTGGCGAAGGCGTCCAGCAGCCACCGGCCGATCATCGGGCCGGGGAAGCAGGCGAGCGCGGTGGCGAACACGGCGATGAACAGCGTCTCGCCCAGCACCATCCGCCGGAGCTGGGCCGGGGTGGCGCCGATCGCCCGCAGCAGCGCGGACTCCCGCTGCCGCTGGTTGAGCGACAGGCCGACCGTACTGGAGACGACGAAGATGGTGACGGCGGCGGACAGGCCGCCGAACACGGAGGCCAGGGTGACGAGTTTGCTTCCCTCGGCGATGACGTCGGGGTTCTCCGCCCAGCCGCGTTCGTCGCCGGTCAGCACCTGCGCCGGACGCTCGCCCACCATCTTCTCGATGGCCTGCTCGACCGGTGCGAGGTCGGTGCCGGGGGCGGTGAACACGCCGATGGTGTCGGCCTGTCCGGGGCGGCCGGTGGCCTCGGCGGCCTCGGTGTCGGTCAGGAAGGCCGTCGCCGGGTCGCCGGAACCGGGGCCGGAGACCAGGGCGGTGACGCGGTAGGTGTCGGCCGTGCCGCGCAGCGCCAGGCGCAGTTCCTGGCCGACGCGTACACCGTGCTGGGCCGCGAACCGCGCGTCCAGGGCGATCTCACCCGCCGCCGACGGCGCCTCGCCCTGCTCGACGCGGTACGGGGCGAGCTTGACGGACGACCAGCCGTGGCCGGTCAGTTGGGCGCCGGCCTGCTGGGCGCCGGCCTGCTCGTCGCCCAGCACGGCGGCCGGGAAGGAGACGTCCGTGACGGCGTCGGTGACGCCCGGCACCGCCTTGATCCGGTCCACCAGCGCGGTGTCGACGCGGATGCGCTCGGGGAACATGTCGCGCCGGGTGCCGGGGTAGCGCTGGTCGCCGGTGACGACGACCTGGGCGGCGGCGAGGCGCTCGGGCGGGGCGGCCCGGTGCAGGCCCGTCTCGAAGAGGCCGCCGCACCCCACGACGATCGCGGCGCCGAAGAACAGCGCGATGAACGTCGCGATGAAGCCGCCCTTGTGGAACCGGAGGGTCTTGAGCGCGAGCCTGATCATCGCCGTGCCCCCCGGCCGTGGGAGGAACCCGGGGCGGCGGCGGGCTCGTTGCCCCAGGCGCCGAGGTGGGTCATCCGCTCGGCGACCTGGTCCGCGGTGGGCCGGTCCAGGGCGCTGACGATCCGCCCGTCGGCCAGGAACAGCACACGGTCCGCGTGCGCGGCGGCCATCGGGTCGTGGGTGACCATCACGATGGTCTGCCCGGCCCACTGGACCGCCTCGCGCAGCAGCGTGAGCACCTCGCGCGCGGTGTACGTGTCCAGGGCGCCGGTCGGCTCGTCGCCGAAGATGACGGCGGGCTTGGTGATCAGTGCCCGGGCGATCGCGACGCGCTGCTGCTGGCCGCCGGAGAGCTCACCGGGGCGGTTGCCCCGCCGGGCCGACAGGCCGACGCGCTCGATAACCTCGTCGACCTCGGCCCGCTTGGGCCGGCGGCCGGCGAGGCGCAGCGGCAGGGTGACGTTGTCGACCACGCTGAGCGCGGGGAGCAGGTTGAACGCCTGGAAGATGAAGCCGATGCGCTCCCGGCGGAGCTTGGTCAGCTCCTTCTCGCCCAGCGGTGCGAGGTCCACGCCGTCGAGCAGCACGGTCCCCGACGTGGGCCGGTCGAGCCCGGCCGCGCAGTGCAGGAAGGTGCTCTTGCCGGAACCGGAGGGACCCATGACGGCCGTGAAGCTGCCGCGCGGTAAGCCGATGGTCACGCCGTCGAGGGCGGCCACCTGGTTCTTCGAGCCGCCGTAGACCTTGCGTACGGAATCGAGCTTGACGACCTCGTAGCCGCCGCCGTGTCCTGCGTAACCGTGCGGGCTCGGTGTCCCGTTCATGTGCGGTGTCCTCCGTGTGCGGTGGGCCCGGCGACCGGGCGTGATGGGGTGAGCGAGAGCGGGCCGGGCGCGGCGAGCACGTGCTTGGCCTCGGCGAGCGGGTCCGGCGGGGGGCGGAGCAGGGTGTGGGCGACGGTCAGGTGCAGCCGGGCGGCCGCGACCACGGCGTACGAGGCGTACATGGCCAGGACGAGGAAGATCGCCGAGGCGGCCAGGGCGGCCGGCCAGGTGTCGATCCAGATCCCCGCGCCCGTGCCGTCCGACCGGCCGAGCCGCACGCCGTCCGCGAAACTCCCGTCCGCCTGCCGGGACTCGACGGCCCAGAACCACAGCGGCAGGGACACCCCGGTGAGCAGGGGCAGCCAGACCGCCAGCGTGAGCGCGTCGAGGAGCAGCAGGAACGGGTGGAGCAGAATCAGGTAGCAGCAGTCGCGGTAGAAGGCGGGATCGGTGCAGCGGGCCTTCAGGTGCCCGACGAGCCCGGCCTCGGTGACCTCCTGGTACGCGTACGGGATCGGCGCGTCGACCAGCACGGCCCGGCCGCGCTCGACCTGGGCGCAGCACCGGACCACCCACACCGAACCGATGGTGAGCGCCACGGTCACGGTCAACTGGCTGAAGACCATGCCCACGAGGACGGCGGCGGTCGCCACCGCGAAGAACACGGTGCCGGCCACCACGTACCCCGCCAGGTAGCCGGTCGCCCGCCACGGGGCGGCGGACAGCAGCATCCGCAACGGCTTCCGCTGTGGCGTCAACCGCCGCGCGGGCACCATCGCCGCCCTGAGGGACGCCACCACGGAAGGCCGCCGCCGCGCCCGGGTGGCCCCGGCCCTCTTGCGGGCCGCCCGCCGGGGCGTCTCTGGGGAGGTCTCCCGGGCCGCCTGCCCGGCCGTCGGCCCCGGTGCTGTCCGGCGCGGGGCCCCGGGCGCGGCGGCGGCCGAGGCGGTGCCGGGTGCGTCGTCCGGCGCGCTGCCGGACAGGTCGCCGGGTGCGGCGCCTGTGGACCGGATGCCGGGGGTGTGGCCTGGGGTGGCGCCGGACGGAGTGCCGGTGGCGGCCGACCGGCGCGTCCAGGACGGGTCGGCGGCGGCCTGCCGGGGCGTGTCCGGTGCGGTGTCGAACGCGGTGCCCGGCAGGGGGCCGGGGGTGGCGTCGGGCGGCGTCGGCGGCGTAACACCGGACGGGGTGCCGCGTGTGGCCTCCCGGCGGGGTGCCGGCGCGGGGCCGGACGATGTGCCGGGCGGGGTTCCGAAGGGGTGGGCGGGGGTGGTCATCCCACGCTCCGGAGCAGGGTTTCGATCGACTTGAGCCGGTCGTCGAGCGCGCCGAGCTGGCGGCGCAGGGCCTCGTGGCCGGCGCTCGCCTCCTCGGCGAGCTTGCGGTAGGAGGCCATGGCGACGGCGTCGGCGCGGTGGCGCTGGAGCCGGAAGTAGGCGACCACACTGAGGGTGCTGCCACCGGCGATGATCAGGATGATGGCGATCGTGATGACGGCGCCGGTCATGTGGGGATTCCCTTCACGTCACTGACTGTGCCTTCCGTGTCCGCCGCCACGGCCGCGGCTATCGTGCGGGCGTTCACACGCAGGTCGAACGGCGCCAGCTCGAAGTACTTCAACGCCTTGCCGCTCTTCGACAGCTCCAGGCTGCCGACCACCAGGCCGGCCTTCTCCAGCCGCTCCAGGTGCATGTACAGCAGCGGTCTCGACATCCCCAGGCGGCGGGCCAGCTCGCTGACGTACATCCGCCCGCCGGCGATCTCCGCGATGACCCGGAGGCGCTGTGCGTGGCCCACGGCGGCGAGCACGGCCAGCAGCTCCTCGCTCGTCATGGTCCACGCCCTCTCACTGCCGGAAGCATGTAAGTCGAGACTTACACATGCCTTTGATGGCTGTCAAACGTCATGCGGGGCCTTCTCCTGTCCGGGCAGCGCGAAGGCCCGGCCCCCGGAAGGGGAACCGGGCCTGGGGTACGACGGGCCGTCACATGGCGGACCAGGAGCGGAACTGCCGCAGCCCGTAGAGCAGCGGGGGGTGGTCGTGCCGTTCGACGATGTGGCGTGCGGCGCCGAACACGGTGACGTGGCTGCCGATCTTCTGGGTCAGGACGACGTCGCAGTCGGCGACGGTGTGAGCGTCCCTGGACAGGTGGGGGCCCGCCATGTCCGGCGTCTGCTCCCACGGGAGGAGGTCGAAGCGGCGCGGGTTGCCCGAGGCGAAGAGCTCGGCGGCCTCCCGGGCGCCCTCGTGCAGCAGGTTGACCGCGAACACGCCGCTCTTCATGATCGCCTCCAGCGTCGGGCTGCCATCACGGAGGCAGACCAGCAGCGTGGGCGGATCGAGCGACACGCTGCACACCGAGGAGCACGTCATCCCGCGCGGGGCGCCCTCGTGGTCGGTGGTGGTCACCACGCAGACACCGGTGGGGAAGCCGCTCATCATGGCGCGGAAGCCGTCGGGGGTGGCCCGAGCGGACACCGGAGGGGCGGTGGGGGTCGGGGTCCGTATCGCGGGGTCGGTCATCGCGTACCGCTTTCTGTCTCAACGGGAAGCTTGTCGCGGTCGGAAACGTCGTGCCGGGCGAGGGCGGGACGCCCCGGGGGCCGCCCCGTCAGGCGTTCCGTGCGGCGCCGCGCACGGCTCGCGTCGCGGCGGTCGAGCACGTTCAGCAGCGGGCCGGTCATGGCGGTCGTCGCCAGGGCCATCACCACCAGCGCCAGCACCAGCGGCGCCGACAGGATGCCCGCGCTGAACCCCGCCTGGAGCACGATGAGTTCGGTCAGGCCCCGGGTGTTCACCAGCACGCCGATCCGCCACGCGGTGGAGCGCGGCAGGCCGCCGAGACGGGCACCGGCGTACCCGCCGAGCAGCTTGCCGGCGCAGCCGAGCGCCACGGCCACCACGATCAGCGGCCAGGAGGTGGCGGAGAACGCGCCGGTCAGCACGGTGATACCGGTGACCACGAAGAACACGGGCGCCAGCGCGCGCCCCGCCCGGGACACCGTGGACACCGCGCCGGCCCAGGGGGCCCGCTCGTCACCCGGGACCGCCAGCCCGACCAGGGCGGCACCGAGGATGGCGGTCATGCCCATGTGCTCCATGGCCAGCGCCACGCCCAGGGCACAGGCGCCGAGCGCGACCGCCATGCTCCTCGGCAGCCGTACGCACAGCCCGCGCGCCGCGCGCGTACGCAGCGCGTACCGGACCGCCAGCGCGCACACCGCGCCGAACAGCAGCGCCCGCGCGGAGTCGAGCGAGCTCGTCAGGTCGCCCGCGCCGAGGCTGATCGCGATCGTGAGCAGCAGCCACCCCACCGCGTCGATGGCGATGGCCGACGCCAGCGCGAGCCGGCCCGCGGCCGACTCGCTCATGCCCCGGTCGGCGAGGATCCGCGACATCACCGGCACCGCCGTGATCGACATGGCCACGGCGACCATCAGGACGAAGGCGGGCAGCGGCGCGGTGCCCCGGACCGCCGCGCCCTCGGTCAGGGTCACCCAGCCGGTCAGCAGCAGTCCGGTGAGCAGGGGCGGCACCAGGGAGCCGGCGACCACCCAGCCCATGGTGTGGCGCGGCGGCCGGTCGGGACCGATCCGCAGCTTGTGGGCGAGGCCGACGAGGAACAGCACCAGGCCGGCCTGGCCGAGGAGTTTGAGGATGTCGAACACGGGGCCGGGCAGCAGCGCGTCGAGGGAGGTCTTGCCGAACAGGGCGATCACGGCGGGCCCGGCCATCAGGCCCACCGTGATCTCCCCGATGACCTCCGGCTGACGCAGCCGCCGGGCGGCCGACCTCCCCGCCGCGGCGAGCAGCAGCACGACGGCGAGCGCCGCCACCGCGTGTGCGCCGCGCAGCAGGAGGTCCTGGACGTCCATGGCGTGGGGGGTCCTTCCCGATCGGCTCGGTGAGCTCCGGTCAGCGCAACTGCGTGAAGTAGTCGTAGGCCTTCGGCAGCACCTGGGTCAGCCGCTCCGTCTTCTCCCGGATCTGCTCGAACTCCCGCTGCGCGGCACCGGCGTCGGCCAGGGCGAGGGCGGGCGACGGCTTCAGCTCGATGCCGCCCATCCCGAGGAGGATGCACATGTACGAGTACGGCGGCAGCCCGTGGTAGTAAGGGAAGACCGTCTCCGAGTCGGGGAGCTGCACCTTCCACTTCTCGATGCGCTCGGCGAGGGAGTCGGGGATCTGCCGGGTCTTGGTGTCCCGCCAGTACTGCGTGTCGTTCCGCTTGGCCGCCACGTAGTGCAGCACCAGGAACTCCCGTACGCCGTCCATGACATGGGAAATGGCGCTGTTGTACAGATCGCGGTGCATGGAATTCCAGTCCGCGCCCGGGAAGTTCTTGACCAACTGCTCGATGGCGTGGTGGATGAAGAAGATACCGGTGGATTCCAGCGGCTCGACGAATCCGCTGGACAGGCCGATGGCCACACAGTTCTTGACCCAGGAATTCCGGCTGCGGCCGATGCGCATACGGATGTGATTGGCCTCGACATCGGCGGCGGCCGGGCCGACGAATTCCCGCAGAGTGCGCTCGGCCTCTTCCGGGGAGAGGTAGTCCTTGGCGTACACGTATCCGGTGCCGACGCGGCCCGTCAGCGGAATCGTCCAGATCCAGCCGGCGTCCTGGGCGGTAGCCGTCGTGCACGGCAGAATGCCCCGGCGCTCCATGTCCATCGGCACCTGGAGCGCGACCGCGCTGTCATTGGGAAGGGTGTCCTGGTAGGAGATGAACGGCTCCTCCAGGGCCTGGTTCAGCAGCACCCCGCGGAATCCGGTGCAGTCGATGAACAGGTCGCCGGTGAGGTCGCCGTGCTCGGCCGTGCGCACCCCGGTGATCCAGCCCCGGTCGTCCAGGGAGACCTCCCGGACGTCGTCCACGATGTGCTTGACGCCCCGCTCGACCGAGTACGTCGTCAGGTACTTGGCGAGCAGCGCGGCCTCGAACTGGTAGGCGTAGGGGAACTGCGTCTTGCCCTGGTGCTCGGACATCGTCAGGCCCTGCATCTCGTCCGCGCCCTCGTCGAAGGGCTGGTCGATGAGCCTGCCGTCCTTGTGGCGCGGGCTGAGGCCGGCGTCGATGACGGACGCCATCACGAAGCAGTCCTTGTCGAACCGGTCCGTCGGACCCTGCTTGAGCCACCAGTCGGTGAGCGGGAAGCCGTTGACCGACCGCATCTGCTCGAAGGGGTGGTAGAAGTAGTGCCCCTTCTCGCGCCAGTTCTCGAACCGGACGGCGAGCTTGTACGTGGCGTTGCAGGCCGGCATCCAGTCCTTCTCCTTGAGCCCCAGGAACTCGAAGAAGTGGCGGATGTCGCTGAACGTGGCCTCGCCGACGCCGACGGTGCCGACGTTCCCCGATTCCACGAGCGTGATGTTTATTCGGTCACCGAAGGCGGCCTTGAGATAGGAGGCCGTCATCCAGCCCGCCGTTCCGCCGCCCACGATCACTACGTTGTTGAGCACTGATTACTCCCGTCGGTAGCTCCACGAGTTCCGGTTCCGGAAGGCCGGATTTCCGGTCGCCGATGGCACCGGCCCGACCGTGCGTTTCTCGGGGTGGCGCCACCGATGAAGAACCCTAGGCAGGCGGGGAAGGGCGGGACAGATCATTAAGCGTTGGACGAAAATCGCAGGCCGCCACGGCGATTGACGCGATGTCAGCACTGTGTCAGCGGGAAGCGGCAACATTGCCGCGCGAATGGTGGCGGGCGTCGGCCGAGTGGCGTTCCGCCCGGGGGTGGCAACGGGTCGCCCGCCTACTGCAATGGAGTTGTGCATGACACAGCAAGTCCATGTCCCGCCGTTCGCCGTGATCCCCGGCGCCCAGGTGGACCGTGTGCTGTCCGGCAACGAGAAGGGCACCGTCGACCTGGTGGAAGCGGCCTACCGGGTGCACGGCGAGGGCGACACGGTCAACCCGCCCTCGTACTTCCTGCGCTTCCCCGACCGCCCCTCCGCACGCATCATCGCGCTGCCCGCCTCGATCGGCGGCGGCACCCGCGTCGAGGGGCTGAAGTGGATATCGAGCTTCCCGCAGAACGTGGGCCGGGGCATCCCCCGGGCCTCGGCGGTGCTGGTGCTCAACGACTACGACACGGGCTACCCGTTCGCCTGCCTGGAGAGCTCCATCATCAGCGCGGCGCGTACGGCCGCCTCGGCGGCGCTGGCGGCTGACCGGCTCTCCCGCGACCGCACCCGGCCGGCCCGAGTGGGCTTCATCGGGACCGGGCTCATCGCCCGCCACATCCACACCTACCTGACCCGGACCGGCTGGGCCTTCGACGAGGTGGGTGTGCACGACCTGTCCGCCGAGCACGCCGCCGGCTTCCGCTCGTACCTGGAGAACAGCGGCGCCGGCGGCCGGATCACCGTGCACGAGCGCGCCGAGGACCTGGTGCGCTCCAGCGACCTGGTGGTGTTCGCGACCGTCGCCGCCGCCCCGCACGTCACCGACCCGGACTGGTTCACGCACAACCCGCTCGTCCTCAACGTCTCGCTGCGCGACCTCGCGCCCGAGGTGCTGCTCGCCTCGGCGAACGTGGTCGACGACGTCGAGCACTGCCTGAAGGCCGACACCTCTCCGCACCTGACCGAGAAGCTCACCGGCAGCCGGGACTTCATCGACGGGACGCTGTACGACGTGCTCACCGGGCAGGTCCGGATGCCCGCCGACCGGCCCGTGGTGTTCTCCCCGTTCGGGCTCGGCGTCCTGGACCTCGCGGTCGGCAAGCACGTGTACGACATGGTGCGCGCCGGCGGGGATCTGCACGTCGTCGACGGCTTCTTCCACGAGATCGACCGCTACGGACGCGCCGGCGAGGCCGGCGGCCGTACCTGAGACGGGGTGGTCGCAGTGCCCGTGATCTCCGCGCCGGAGGACTTCCATGTGGACGATCTCTACGTGGATCTCCGGCCGGCCCTCGACACGTCGGTCTACCTGAAGTGCGAGGGCTTCAACTTCGCCGGCTCCATCAAGCTGAAGGCGGCGGCGTCGATGATCGCCGACGCCGAGAGCAGAGGCGCGCTCACCGGCGACTCGGTCATCGTGGAGTCCTCGTCGGGGAACCTCGGTGTCGCACTGAGCATGATCGCGGCCGACAAGGGCTACCGCTTCCTGTGCGTCACGGACACCCGCTGCAACCTGGTCACCCGGCGGCTGATGGAGGCGATGGGCGCCCAGGTGCACATCGTCACCGAGCCCCATCCGGAGACCGGGTTCCTGGGCGCCAGGCTCGACTACGTACGCCAGCTCTGCGCCTCCGACGACCGCCACCTGTGGCTGAACCAGCACGCCAATCCGTACAACTGGCTGGCCCATTACCGCACGACGGCTCCCTCCATCGCATCGCACTTCCCCGACCTCGACGTGCTGTTCGTCGGCGCCGGTACGACGGGCACGCTGATGGGCTGCGCGCGCTACTTCAAGGAGTCCGGCCGCCCGGTGACGGTGGTGGCCGTCGACTCGGTCGGCTCGGTCACCTTCGGCGGGCCGCCGGGGCTGCGGATGATCCCCGGCCTCGGGGCCGGCGTCAGACCGCAGTTGCTCGACGAGTCGTTCGTGGACGACGTGGTGCACGTACCGGAGGTGGAGGCGATCCGGGTCGCGCACCGGCTGGCGACGGCCGGCTTCCTGTTCGGCGGCTCCACCGGGACGGTCATCGCGGGCGCCTCGGGCTGGCTGGCCGAGCACCGGCCGGACGGGCGGGCCACCGCGGTGGCGATCTCGCCGGACCTGGGTGAGCGGTATCTGGACTCGGTCTACCAGACCAACTGGGTCAGTGACATCTACGGCGCCCACGCGCTGGACCGGGACGCCATCCGGTCCCGCTGACGCACGTCCTTGCAGGTCAGCACGGCTCCCGTTCCCCATTGGCGACGGGAGCCGTGTCGTTGTGCCCGGCTCCCGCCGGCGGGCGCCCGGCGTCGGGAGCGCGCCAACGGGCACCGATCCGGCCACCATGCGGGCTTACGGTTGACGCATCTCACCATCACCTGTCATCGTCGACTTACACCCGTTGGGCGGTCATGACGACCCTGAAGGAGCTGGGACAGTGAAGAAGCAGCCGATCACCGTGAGGGTGGCGAGCTGGAGCGCCTTACACCCGGGGCGTGCGATCGCCACATGGTTCGCGTTCGTTGCGTTGTGCCTGGCCGTGGGCATCGCGGTGGGCACCAACAGCGCGGTGGCCAAGGACTACCAGGTGGGCGAGTCCGGCCGCGCCGAGGCCATCGCGACCGAGGCGGGCCTGGAGCGCAAGCCGACCGAGCAGATCATGTTCAGCGCCAAGTCCGGCCCGCTCGACGAGGCGAAGGCACGCGAGGCGGCCCAGGACCTCAGCGGCCGGATGAAGGGGCTGCCCGAGGTCCTCCAGGTCGAGGAGCCGGTCCTCTCGGAGAACGGCCGGATGCTCATGGTCGAAGTGACCATGAAGGGCGTCAAGCGCGAGGCGCTGAAGCACGTCGAGCCGCTCCAGGAGCAGACCGCCGCCGTGCAGAAGGCCAACCCCGACCTCGTCGTCGAGGAGACGGGTGACGCCTCGGTCAGCAAGGGCCTCAACAAGCAGCGCAGCGACGACCTCGCCCAGACCGAGATGATCACCTTCCCGGTCACCCTGGTCACCCTGCTGATCGTGTTCGGCTCGCTCGTGATGGTCGGCGTCCCGCTGCTGCTGGCGCTCTCCTCGATCGCCGCCGCGGTCGGACTGTCCATGGTGGTCTCGCACCTGATCCCCGACGCCGGCGTCGGCATGAACGTCATCCTGCTCATCGGCATGGCGGTCGGCGTCGACTACACGCTCTTCTACCTCAAGCGGGAACGCGAGGAACGGGACAAGGCGGCCGGCTCCCTCAGCCCCGAGGCGCTCGTCGGCATCGCCGCGGCCACCGCCGGACGCGCCATCATCGTCTCCGGCCTCGCGGTGATCATCTCCAGCGCCACCCTGTTCCTGGCCACCGACATCATCTTCTCCTCGCTGGCCACCGCCACCATCCTCGTGGTCTTCGTCGCCATGGTCAGCTCGGTGACCGTGCTGCCCGGCCTCCTGGTCAAGATCGGCCGGCGCACCGACCGCCGCGCGGCCCGCGCCGCGGCACGCGGCAAGCAGCTCCGCCAGCGCCACCCCGAGCGCACCGGCCGCATCTTCACCGCCCTGCTGAACCCGGCGCGCAAGCACCCGGTCGCCACCCTGGTCGTCTCCACGCTCGTCATGGTGGGCCTGGCGCTCCCCGCGCTCGGCATGGAGCTGCGCGTACTGAACAAGGACACCCACTCCCGGGCGATCCCCGAGATGCAGACGTACGACAAGCTCAACGACGCCTTCCCCGACCGGCGTTCGGAGCACTGGGTCGTCGTGCGAGCCGACGGCGAGAAGAAGGCCGAGGTGGCCACGGCGCTGGACGCACTCGCCCAGCGGGCCAAGGACGACCCGATGTTCTCCAAGAACCCGCCGGCCGTGGAGACCTCGAAGGACGGCCGGGTCAGCGTGATGACCCTGGCCGTGCCGCACCGGCTCAGCTCGCCCGAGGCGACCGGCTCCCTGGAGCACCTGCGCCAGGACTACCTGCCGGCCACGCTGGGCAAGGTGCAGGGCGCCGAGTACGGCGTGGACGGGCCGGTCGCGGTCGACGTCGACTACCTCAAGCACCAGAACGACAAGCTGCCCATCGTCGTCGGGTTCCTGCTGCTGCTGACCTTCCTGATGACCGTGCTGGTCTTCGGCTCGGTGGTCATCGGCCTGGTGGGCGTCCTGCTCAACCTGCTGTCCGTCGGCGCGGCCTTCGGCCTGGTCGTGGTCTTCTTCCAGTGGGGCCTGGCCTCGACCATCTTCGGGTTCGACGAAAGCGCCACCAACGCCATCGGCTCACGGGTGCCGCTGTTCCTCTTCGTGATCCTCTTCGGCCTGTCGATGGACTACCAGGTCTTCGTCGTCAGCCGCATCAAGGAGGCGGCGATGAACGGGGTGCCCACCCGTCAGGCGGTCCTGGACGGCATCGAGAAGTCGGCCAAGGTCGTGACCAGCGCGGCCATCGTCATGGTGACCGTGTTCGCCAGCTTCATGTTCCTGCACCTGGCCGAGATGAAGCAGATCGGCTTCAGCCTCGCGGTCGCGGTCCTGCTGGACGCCTTCATCATCCGGGTCATGATCCTGCCCTCGGCCCTCATCCTGCTGGGTGACGCGAGCTGGTGGCCCTCGAAGAAGATGCGGCGCGCGCAGACCGCCGCCGCGTCGGGAACCGGTGGTGGCCGGGCGGCCACCACCACCGCCCCGGCGGCTCGCCTCCGCTAGCCGCCGGCCCACAGACGGGCGTCGGACCGGATCCCCCGCCGGTTCGGCGCCTGTTCCCGTCGGGCCCATACCATTTCGGTGCGCGAACGCCACCGAGATGGTATTTCCTCCGGTCGAGTGATCCTGGGCAGAATTTCCAGCGGCTGCCGATAGCTATGGGGGTTTCAGGCTGTGGAGATCAACCTGTTGGGATCGCTTTACCTGACGCAAGGGCGCGAGCAGTACACCATGGCGTCGAAGCGGGCGAGTGTCGTATTGACCCTCCTGGCGCTCTCGCCCGGGACGCCGGTGCTGTTCGACCAGATTGTGGACGAGTTGTGGGCGGACCGGTCGATGACCAACGCGCGCAACGCGCTCCAGGCCAACGTCGGACGGCTCCGTAAATTCCTGAAGATGGTCACGGGCCGGGACGGCGACTCGCTCGTCCGGACCGTCGGCAGCGGTTACGTGCTCGATGTTCCGGCCAATGTCGTAGACGCACACAGGTTTGTCGAGTTGGCCGATATGGGCGCCGCGCTCGTCCCGCACAACCCGGCCGAGGCGATGGTGACGCTCGAATCGGCTCTCGCGCTCTGGCGCGGGCCCGCACTGCTCGACACGTGCGACGGCCTGCGGTGCCGCGTCCAGGCGGCGCACCTGGAGGAGCGCCGGATCACCGCGTACGAGGACCTGACGGCGGCCAGGCTGCGGATGGATGCGGAACGCGTCCCCCTGGCCGAATTGCGACAGCTCGCCATCGAGCACTCGGGTCGCGAGCGGCTCAGTGAGCTGCTCATGCTCGCCCTCTACCGCGACGGCCGGCAAGCGGAGGCGCTGGAGGTGTTCCACGGCGCGCGCCGCCGGCTGGCCGACGACCTCGGCCTGGAACCGGGGCGCGGGCTGCATCGCGCGTACCAGGCGATCCTGACCCAGGACGACGTCCTGGGGGAGCCCCGCCAGGTCCTGCTGTCCGCCGGGCACAGATAGTGGCGATCCCCGCCCAACGGCTTGTTCCGTCCGATCCGTGTTCACACGGCATTCATTCGGGGCAAACTTTGTGAAGTCCCCGTGCAGAAAAGTGCGGTGGACGTCGTGTGGGGCTCCTGTTAGCGTGTGAATCACCTCGGCATTTATATGCCGGGGTATCGCACGTTGAGCATTCGGGTGCCACGGGGGTTCTGTGAACATAGAGTTACGGCATGCCAGAATAGTGACGGTCATAGACCGGGTCGGGAGTATATCCAAGGCGGCGGCCGAGTTGAGCGTCCCGCAATCCAGCCTGACCGCGCAGTTGAGACGCATTGAAAATGCGGTGGGTGGCAGACTTTTCGTGCGTTCCTCCGCCGGTGTCGTTCCCACCTCGCTGGGTGAACGGCTCATCCCCATGCTCACCGAACTCGTCCAGCGCGCCGACATGGTCATTGTCGAGGCGGCGGCCCACGCCTCGAAAGTGTTCCGGTTCGGGAATTCGGAATGGACGCCACCGTCCCTGCACAGCGCCCTCCAGTCCTCCCTGCCCGCCACGGAGGTGCAGACCGAGACGCTCAGCCCCGCCGCCGCCGTGGACGCGGTGCGCCGCGGCTGGCTCAGCGCCGCGCTGGTGCCCTGCATGTCCCTCGTCGAGCCGGCCGACGGCGCCGAACTGGCCCTGGACACCGCCGTCATCGTGCGCGAACCGGTCTGGCTCGCCGTGCCCCGGGGCCATCCGCTCTCCGAGGAGCCGGCCGTGGAGACCCGCCACCTCGCCTCCCTCAACTGGGTCTGCTACGCCCGCGACCACTGGTTCCACCCCATAGAGAAGCAACTGTTCACCAGGTTCCCGCGCACCGAACCCGAGGTGCTGCACTACGTGGACGGCCACCACGAGGCGATGAGCTGGGTGCGGGACGCCAACGCGGCCGCCCTGACCACCCCCACCGGCGCCACCAGCGACGTGTCGCTGGTGCCCATCTCCGGGACGGAGAGCACCGAGATGGTGATGGTCTGGCGCAGCGGCTCGGTCTCCCGCAACACCCTGGCCAGGCTCGTGGAGACGGTCCGCGGCTACTACTGCGCCTACGCCCGGACGATCCCGCGCTACTGGGCCTGGATGAAGGAACACCCGGCCGACTTCCCCGAGTTGCTGCGCTACCTCAGGACCGCCTGAGGGCTGTCAGTCGGCCATCAGCCCGCTGTCAGGGTCGTTCGCCAGCATCGTCGGCATGACGACAGCGAACCGCGTGGACGCCGACGGCCGTGCCACGATCAAGGAAATCATCTGCGACATCCTCGAGATCGACGCGGACGAGATGACCGACACCAGCCGCTTCAAGGAGGACCACGAGGCGGACTCGATGGGTGCCATCGAGATCCTCTCCCAGCTCGAGCGTGCCTTCGGGATCGACATCGACCAGGCCGAACTGGCCCGGATGGTCAACCTCGAAGGCGTCGTCACCGTCGTCGACGAAGCCGTGGCGGCCAAGGCGGCCTCCCACTAGGCATCGGCACCGGACGACGGGAGCGCAAGGTGTACGACAACGATCAGCGGCCGCCGCGCCGAGTGGTGATCACCGGGCTCGGCACGGTCAGCAGCATCGGGCTCGGCGTCGCGGCCTTCCTGGACGGACTGCGGTCCGGACGCAGCGGGGTCAAGCCGATCACCGCCTTCGACACGACGGGCTTCGCCCACGCCAACGGGTGCGAGGTGGACGACTTCGACCCGGCCGACTGGATCCGCCGGGTCGACCCCGACGAGCTGGGGCGCGCCACCCAGTTCTCGGTCGCCGCGGCCCACATGGCGGTGGCGGACGCGGGCCTGTCCCTGGAGGAACTCCGACAGCGGCGGGCGCTGGTCTCCGTCGGTACCACCGACGCGGAGTCCCGCGACCTCGACGCCCTCGTGGACGTACAGCTCAAGGACGGCCCCGAACACCTGCCGCCCGGCGTGGTGCGCCGGGCGCAGGCGGGCCGGCTGTCCACCGGCATCGTGCGGGAGCTGGGCCTCACCGACGTCGAGGCCCTCACCATCCCCACCGCCTGCGCGGCCGGCAACTACGCCATCGGCAGCGGGTTCGACGCCATCCGCGGCGGCGAGGTCGAGGTCGCGCTGTGCGGCGGCGCCGACGCGGTGTGCCGCAAGACGTTCGCCGGCTTCTACCGGCTCGGCACCATCGCGCCGGAGGTGTGCCAGCCGTTCGACAAGGACCGCAAGGGCATCCTGACCGGCGAGGGCGCCGGCATCCTGCTGATGGAGAGCCTGGAGTCGGCGCGGGCGCGCGGCGCCCGGATCTACGCCGAGGTGCTCGGGTACGGGCTCAACTGCGACGCCCACCACCCGGTCGCCCCCGACCAGGGCAGCCTCGCCCGCTGCATGGAGGTCGCGCACCGCAACGCCGGGGTGAAGCCCGAGGACATCGACTTCATCTCGGCGCACGGCACCGGCACCCGGGCCAACGACGTGACGGAGGCCGGGGCCATCCGGCAGGTCTTCGCCACACCCCCGCCCACGATCTCCATCAAGTCGATGATCGGGCACTCCATGGGCGCGGCCAGCGCCCTCGCCTCGGCCGCCTGCGCGCTGGCCATCACCGAGGGCTTCATCCCGCCCACCATCAACCACCGGGAGACCGACCCGGAGTGCGGCCTGGACTGCGTACCGAACGAGGCGCGGCCCGCCGAACTGAACGTCGTCCAGAACAACGCGCTCGCGTTCGCGGGCAACAACGCCGTGCTGATCCTCGGCCGCTACCGGGAGGCGGAGTGATGTCCCCACTGGTCCTCTCCGCCTGGTCGGCGGTCTCCCCTTACGGGGTCGGCAGCGTGCCCTTCAGCGACGGGATCAACGCCGGGCGCAGCGCCGTCGGGACGCTGGACCGCACCGCGTTCCCCGGCCCCTTCGACCGGGGCGGGGTCGTCCCCGACTTCACCGCCGCCGAGTACGTCGGCAGGAAGGGCACCCGGACGATGGACCGGGTGACCGCCATCGCCGTCACCGCGGTCGGCCGGCTGCTGGCGTCCTGCGACACCGAACCCACCCCGCGGCCCGAGCAGACCGCCCTCGTCCTGGGCACCGGCTCCGGCAGCGTCCAGAGCATCATGGACTTCACCCGCGACTCCCTCGCCGGCGAGCGGCCCTACCACGTCGACCCGGCCCGCTTCCCGAACACCGTGATGAACCGGGCGGCCGGGCAGAGCGCCATCTGGCACGGCATCAAGGGCCCCAACACCACGGTCGCGGGAGGCTGGCTCACCGGGCTGCTCGCCCTCAGCTACGCGGTACGGCTGCACCGCGGCGGGCACTGCGAGCGGGTGCTGTGCGGCGCCGCCGAGGAGTACTCCACCCAGCGGGCCTGGCTCGAATGGCACGGCCGCACCGCCGAGGAGCGGTCCGCACCGCTCGGCGAGGGCAGCGCGGTGTTCCTGCTGGAGACGCCCGAGGACGCGGCGGCCGCCGGACGGACTCCGCTGGCCAGGATCCGCACGACCCGCTTCAGGGCGTACGGGGAGCAGGGCGAGGCCCGGGCGGCCCTCGCCGCCTGCGTACGCGACGCCCTGGAGACGACCGGCGTGTCCGCCGGGGACGTCCGCCTGGTGGCCCCGCTCGGCGCGGGCGGTGAACTGGCCGCCCTGGAGGAGGCCGGGGTCACCGACGCGCTCGCCGCGACGGCCTTCCGCTGGATTCGCTGCCGCCCGCTGCTCGGCGACACCTCCGCCGCCTCCACCAGCCTGCAACTGGCCGCCGTCCTCGCCGCCGCCGGCGAGTCCGGGCTCGCGCCCGGCGAAGCGGCCCTGGTCACCGGCATCGAACGCGACGGCACCGTCGGCTGCGCCCTGCTCACGGGCGCCTGACCGGCACCACGACCGCCACCCCCCACGGCCCCGGTCGGCCGGGGCACGCCGCCCCGGTGGGCCGGGGCGGCGGCCTGCCCGCGCGCGGAGGCCACCACGTCACAGCCAACGAGGAGACATCAGCATGTCAGCGAACGACCGCCCCGTCGCCCTGGTGACCGGAGGCTCCCGGGGGATCGGCCGTCACGTGGTGACCCGGCTCGCCCGGGACGGGTACGACGTGGCGTTCTGCTACCAGTCCAACAAGGAAGCCGCCGACGCGGTGGCCGAGGAGGCCGGCGCGGCCGGGGCGCGGGTGTACACGGCACAGGTCGACGTGGCCGGGCACGACGCCGTACGCGGGTTCGTCCGCGACAGCGAGAAGGCGCTCGGCCCGCTGAGCACCGTCGTCTCCTGCGCGGGCATCGTCCGCGACAACCCGCTGGTGATGCTGGCCGAGGCCGACTGGGACGCGGTGCTGCGGGTCAACCTCGACGGCACGTACAACGTCTGCAAGGCGGCCGTCTTCGCCATGATGAAGCGCCGCACCGGGTCGGTGATCACGCTCTCCTCCGTCGCCGGCGTGTACGGCAACGCCACACAGACGAACTACTCGGCCACCAAGGCCGGGATCATCGGCTTCACCAAGGCGCTGGCCAAGGAGTCCGGCCGCTACGGCATCCGCGCCAACGCCGTCGCCCCCGGCTTCATCGAGACCGACATGCTCTCCGGGCTCGCCGACGACCACGTCGCCAAGATGACCGAACGCATCCCGCTCGGCCGGTTCGGCAGGCCCGAGGAGGTCGCCGACCTGGTCGCCTTCCTGGCCTCGGACCGCGCCTCCTACATCACCGGCCAGGTCTTCGGCGTCGACGGCGGCCTGGTCGTCTGAAGCCACCACCCCACACCGGAAAGCGGGACACCACCATGCCCAAGAACAAGACGCCACGCTTCTACTTCTCGCTGCGCAGCCCCTACTCCTGGCTGGCCTACCAGGAGCTGACCACCCGTCACCCCGATCTGGTCGACCGGCTCGAGTGGGTGCCGTTCTTCGAGCCCGACCCCGAGAGCGCCCGCCTCCTCGCCGAACAGGGCGGCACCTTCCCGTACTCGGAGATGTCCCGTGAGAAGAACCGCTACGTCCTCCAGGACGTCGGCCGGCTCACCAAGGCCCGCGGCATCACCGTGACCTGGCCCGTCGACCGCAAGCCGGTGTGGGAGGTGCCCCACCTCGGCTACCTGGTCGCCGCCCGCGAGGGGCGCGGCCACGACTACATCGCCGCCTGTTACCGGGCCCGCTTCGGCGAGGGCCGCGACATCTGCGACCGCGCCACCATCGCCGCCATCGGCGCCGGACTCGGCCTCGACCAGCGGCGGCTCGCCGACGCGAGCGACGACCCCGAGCTGCGCGCCGAGGGCGTCCGCGCCCTGCTCGACGTGTGCCGCGACGGCGTCTTCGGGGTTCCGTTCTTCGTGCACGGCTTCACCCGCTTCTGGGGCCTGGACCGGTTCGACGCCTTCGTCGAGCACCTCCGCACCAAGGCCCTGCCCGCCACCTCCGTACCCGAGCCGCTCGTCGGCGCGGTGGGCCTCGGCCGGTCGGCCGACGACGGGCACGCGGGCGGCTGCGGCTGACCCGCCCGGGCGGGCCCGGGCGTCAGCTCACGGTCAGCCCGCTGTCAGCGCGCTCGTCGACGATCGACGGAGTGAACTCGATGACCTTCGCTAGGGGATTGGTATGACGACTCAACGCCACACGGCCGGCCTGCCGCTCACCGCCGGGCAGAAGGACATCTGGTTCGACGAGAAGCTGTCCGGCGGCGGTGCCACCTACAACACCGCCATCTACTGGGACATCCGCGGCCCCCTCGACCAGGCGCTCTTCCGCGCCGCCCTGGAACGGCTGGTGGACGAGTCCGAGTGCCTGCGCGCCCGCTTCACCGACGTGGACGGCGAGCCCCGGCAGTTCATCGAGGAACTCGACGAGCTGCCGCTGACCGTCACCGACGTCAGCGGCGCCGACGACCCCGCCGAGGCCGCCCGCCAGGCGATCCGCGCCGACCTGCGCGTCCCGCTCGTGCCGACGGCCGACCCGTACGTGCCGCTGTTCCGGCTGAGCGTGTTCACCCTCGCCGAGGACCGCACGTTCTTCTGCCTCCTCAACCACCACCTGGTCTCCGACGGGTTCAGCTACGTCATCTACTGGCAGCGGCTGTCCGCCATCTACGAGGCGATGCTCGCCGGCACCTCACTCGACGAGGGCCGCTTCCCGCCGCTGAGCACCCTGATCGACGCCGAGGCCGCCTACGGGGACTCGCCGCGCGCCGAACGCGACCGGGCCTACTGGGAGGAGCGGTTCGCCGACCGCCCCGAGCCCGTCAGCCTCGCCACCCGCGACGCCGAGCCCGCCCAGGCCTTCCGGCGCGAGGAGACCGTCCTGCCGGAGGGCACCGCCGAACGGCTCCGCGCCGTCGCCTGGGACGCCCGCGTCACCTGGCAGACCGTGCTGGTCGCCGCCCTCGGCGCGTACACGCGGCGGATGGCCGGCACCGACGACGTCATCCTCTCCCTGCCCGTCACCGCCCGGGTCGGCGGCACCATGCAGGGGATACCCGGCATGGTCGTCAACTACGTGCCGCTGCGGCTCCCCGTGACGCCCGGCATGACCCGCGGCGACCTGCTCACCGCGACGTACCAGGCCTTCTCGCAGGCGCTCAAGCACCAGCGCCACCGGGTCAGCCGCATCCGCCGCGCGATGGGCCTGGCCAGCGACGACCGGCGGCCGTTCGGGCCGTTCATCAACATGATGCCGCAGATCGAGAAGCTCGCCATCGGCCCCTGCGACGCCACCCTCTACAGCCCCTCCACCGGCCTCGTCGACGACCTGGAGTTCACCGTCGCCGACAAGGGCGCCGACGGCATCGGCGTCGACCTCAGCGGCAACGAGGCCCGGTACGAGCAGGACGAGGTACGCGCCCACCTGCGCCGCTTCACCGACTTCCTCGACCGCTTCGTCACCGCGGCCGCCGACGCGCCGCTCGACACCCTCGACCTGCTCGCCCCCGGCGAAGCCGAACGGCTGGACGCCGCCCTGACCGGTCCCGTACGCGCCGAGCCCTACCGAGGCGTCGTCGAGCGCGTACGGGACCACGCCGCCGCCCGCCCCGACGCACCGGCCGTCACCGACGACGGCGGCACCCTCACCTACGCACAGCTCGCCGGCCGGGCCAGTGCCCTGTCCCGCCGCCTCACCGACGGCACCGGACCGGTGGCCCTGCTCACCGAACCCGGACGCGACTTCATCACCGCCGAGCTCGGCGTGCTCGGCTCCGGCCGCGCCTTCCTGCCGCTCGACCCGCGCGCCCCGCTGGCCCGCCTCACCGGCCTGCTCACCGACAGCGGCGCCACCTGCCTGCTGGCCGACACCACCCACCACGCCCTCGCCCGGCAGGTGGCCGGCGACCTCCCCGTCCTCCTCCTCGACGGCGCCGAGGACCCCGCCGACGGCCTCGCCCCCGTCGTGGGCGGGCCGCTGGACCTCGCGTACGTCATCTACACCTCCGGCTCCACGGGCAAGCCCAAGGGCGCCATGGTGCAGCGCGGCGGCATGGTCAACCACCTGCTCGCCAAGGTCGAGGAACTGGGCCTGGACCACACCGACGCGCTCGTCCACAACGCGCCCGTCACCTTCGACGTCACCGTCTGGCAGACGCTGACGACCCTGCTCGTCGGCGGCCGCGTCCGTGCCGTGCCCCGCGACGCCGCCGCCGACCCGGACGCCCTGTTCGGCATCATCGCCGCCGAGCACCTCACCGTCCTGGAGGTCGTGCCGTCCCTGCTGCGCGCCACCCTGGACGCCTGGGACACCACCGGGACCGCGCCCGAACTGCCCGCCCTGCGCTGGATGATCTCCAACGGCGAGGCCCTCCCCGCCGACCTGTGCACCCGCTGGTTCGCCCGCCACCCGCACATCGCGCTGGCCAACGTCTACGGCCCCACCGAGTGCTCCGACGACGTCACCCACGCCTACGCGCGCACCGCCGCCGACGTACGGGCCGACGACGCCTTCATGCCCATCGGCCGCCCACTGCGCAACACCCGGCTGTACGTCCTCGGCGACGACCTGCGGCCCGTCCCGCAGGGCGTGCCGGGCGAACTGTTCATCGCGGGCGCGGGCGTCGGCCGCGGCTACCTCGGCGACCCCGGCCGCACGGCCACCACCTTCGTACCCGACCCGTTCGCCGCCGACGGCACCCGCATGTACCGCACCGGCGACCAGGTGGTGCTGCTCGCCGACGGGCAACTGCTGTTCACCGGGCGCCGCGACCACCAGGTCAAGATCCGGGGCCAGCGCATCGAGCTGGGCGAGGTCGAGTCCGCGCTGCGCGCGCTGCCGACGGTCTCCGACGCCGTGGCCGCCGCCGTCGCCGACCCGGCGGGGCACCAGCGGCTGGTCGGCTACGTCGTGACCGACGCCGACACGGCGGTCGTCCGCGAGCGGCTCGCCGAGGTGCTGCCCGAGCACATGGTGCCGTCGCTGCTGCTCGCCCTGCCCGAACTGCCGCTGACCCCGCACGGCAAGGTCGACCGCAAGGCGCTGCCCGCCCCCGACTTCGCCACCACCCACACCGGCGGCGCGCCGCGCACCGACGCGGAGCGCATCCTGTGCGAGGTGCTCGCCGAGGTCCTCGGGCTGCCCCGGATCGGCGTGGACGACAGCTTCTTCGCCCTCGGCGGCGACAGCATCAGCGCCATCCAGGTCGTCAGCCGCGCCCGCAAGGCGGGGCTGACCGTCACCTCCCGCGACGTCTTCCAGCACCGCACCCCCGCCGCCATCGCGGCCGTCGCCCACCTGACGGGCCGGCGGGCGGAGGTGGCCGTCGAGGACGGAGTCGGCGAGATCCCGCTGACGCCCGTCATCGACCAGTTCCGCGAGGAGGTCTCCCACCTCCCCGCCGCCACCCGCCAGTACGCCCAGTACGTGACCGTCTCCGTTCCCGACGGCGCCGACCCCGCCCGCCTGGAGACCGTCATCGGCGCCCTCCTCGACCGGCACGACGCGCTGCGCATGCGGCTCACCGCGCCCGTACCCGGCCTGTGGAACCTGGAGGCGCTCCCGCCGGGCGCCGTGGCCGCCTCCGACGTGTTCGGCACGGTCCGGGTACCGGCCGGCGCCGACCCGGACGCGGTCCTCGCCGAGCAGGTCGAGGCCGCCCGTGCCGAGCTGAGCCCCGAGGACGCCAGGCTGGTGCGGGCCGTGCTCCTCGACGCCGGCCCCGCCGAGCCCCGCAGACTCCTGCTCGTCGTCCACCACCTGGCCGTCGACGGGGTGTCCTGGCGCATCCTGCTCGGCGACCTGGAAACCGCCTGGCACGCCGTCACCGCGGGGCGGGACGTCCGTCTCGACCCGGTCCCCACCTCCTACCGGCGCTGGGCACGCACCCTCACCGACCACGCGCGCGCCGCCACACGCGTCGCCGAACTGCCCCTGTGGAACGCCCAGTACGAAGGTGACGCCGTCGAACTCGGCGAGCGTCCCCTCGACCCCGCCCACCACGTCCACGGCACCGCCGGCAGGCTGCGGATCGAACTGCCCGCCGACCGCACGGCGGCCGTCCTCACCCGTGTACCCGCCACCTTCCACGCCGAGGTCAACGAGGTGCTGCTCACCGGCCTCGCCCTCGCCCTCACCGACCACGACCGCCGCACCGGCCGGTCCGCGACCCGCGCCCTGGTCGAACTGGAGGGCCACGGACGCGAACACCTCGGGGACGACACCGACCTGTCCCGTACGGTCGGCTGGTTCACCAGCGTCTTCCCCGTCGGCCTCGACGTCGGCGAACTCGACCGGGCGTCCGTGTGGGACGGCGGCGACGCCTGCGGAGCCGCGCTCAAGCGGGTCAAGGAGACCCTGCGCGCCCTGCCCGACCACGGCTTCGGCCACGGGCTGCTGCGCCACCTCAACCCCCAGACCGCCGGCGCCCTCGCCCGCCGCACCACCCCCCGCATCGGCTTCAACTACCTGGGCCGCTTCAGCACGGACGCGGGCGGCGACTGGTCCATGCGGGCCGGTGCCTCCGGCCTCACCGCCGCGCCCGACACCCCGCTGCGGCACGTCCTGGAAGTCGTCTCGATGACCGAGGACCGCCCCGAAGGCCCGGTGCTCGTCGCCGAATGGACCTGGGCGGACGGCATCCTCGCCGAGGACGACGTCCGGCGCATCGCCGACGACTTCTTCCGCGCCCTCGACGCCCTCGCCACCCACGCCGGCCGGCCCGGCGCGGGCGGCCGCACCCCCTCCGAGTTCCCGCTCGTCACCGTCTCCCAGGCGGAGATCGAGGCGTACGAGAACGACACCGACGGGCTCCAGGACATCCTGCCGCTCTCCCCGCTCCAGCGCGGCCTGCTCTTCCAGGCCCAGTTCGACCGGCACGGCATGGACGCCTACACCCTCCAGGTCGTCATGGACGTCGACGGCCCGCTCGACCGGTCCGCGCTGCGCGCCGCCGTCGCCGCCCTCCTCGACCGCAACCCGGGCCTGCGGGCCGCGTTCCGGGAGCGGGACACCGGCGACCCGGTCCAGCTCGTCCCGGCCGCCGTCGAACTGCCCTGGACCGAGGTCGACCTGACCGGCGTCCCGGCGGCG
Source organism: Streptomyces sp. NPDC031064 (assembly GCF_055570965.1). NCBI lineage: Bacteria > Bacillati > Actinomycetota > Actinomycetes > Kitasatosporales > Streptomycetaceae > Streptomyces > Streptomyces sp. NPDC031064. Next base: position 1,536,615 of record NZ_JBVIGF010000001.1, on the reverse strand, counting down.
GACGTCGACACCGAGGTGAAGCGGCGCACCGACGAGGAGTGGCTGCACCGCTTCGACGTCACCCGCGCCCCGCTGACCCGCTTCACGGTCTACCGGCTCGCCGACGACCGGCACCGCGTGGTGTGGACCGCGCACCACATCCTGGTCGACGGCTGGTCGCTGTCCGCCGTCCTCGCCGAAGAGCTGGTCACCCTCTGGTCCAACGGCGCCGACCCGTCCGCGCTGCCGCCCGTCGCCCCCGTGCGGGCGTACCTGGAGTGGTCCGCCGCCCAGGACAAGGAGGCCGCGCGGGAGGCCTGGCAGAAGGAACTCGCCGGCATCGACGAGCCGACCCGGCTCGGCCCCGCCGACCGCGGCCGCGTCTCCGTCCTGCCCGAGACCCTCGCCACCGAACTACCGAAGGCGCTGACCGACGCCGTGACCGCCTGGGCCCACGCCCACGGCCTGACCATGAACACCGTCGCCCAGGGCTGCTGGGCCGTCGCCCTCGGGCGGCTCACCGGCCGGCAGGACGTCACGTTCGGTGCCGTCGCCTCCGGGCGCCCCGAGGAACTCCCCGACGTCGAGCAGATGGTCGGCGCCTTCATGCACACCCTCCCGGTGCGGGTGAAGCTGGACCCGTCGCTGACGCTCGAAGCGATGCTGGCCGACCTCCAAGGCCGCCAGCTCCGCCTGGAGCGGCACCAGCACCTCGGCCTCGCCGACGTCCAGCAGGGCGCCGGGATCGGCGAGCTGTTCGACACCGTCGTCAGCTTCCACAACTACCCCTCCGGCGTGCTCGACCGCATCGGCGAGCGCATCCCGGGCCTGAGCATGCGCGCCTGGGAGGCACGGGTCATCGCCGAATACCCGCTCGCCCTCGGGGTGTTCCCCGGCTCGCGGGCCGGTGAGCCGATGCGCCTGGAGGCCCAGTACCGGCCCGACATCTTCGGCGCCGACCAGGTCGACGCGATCCTCCGGCGGTTCACCCGCGTCCTGGAGGCCCTCGCCGACGCACCCGGCACCCGGCTCGGCACCCTCGACGCGCTCGGCGCCGACGAGCGCCGCCTGCTGCTCGACGACTGGTCCGGCGCGGCCGCCACGGCGGCCCCGGCCACCACGCGGGCCACCGACGTCTTCGAGGCCCGAGCGGCCGCCGCACCCCACAAGGAGGCCGTCGTCCTCGGCGCCGACCAGGTCGGGTACGCGGAGCTCAACGCCCGCGCCAACCGCCTCGCCCGACTCCTCGCCGACCGGGGCGTCGGCCCCGAGCAGGTCGTCGCCGTGATGCTGCCGCGCACCCCCGAGATGGTCGTGGCCGCCCTCGCGGTGCTCAAGGCGGGCGCCGCGTACCTGCCCGTCGACGCGGCCTACCCCGTCGACCGCATCGCCTACATGCTCGACGACGCCCACCCGGTCGCCCTGCTCACCGACACGGCGACCGCCGGACGCACGGCCGAACTGGGCGTCGACACCCTCGTCCTCGACGAGACGGAGACGGCCGAACGGCTCGCCGCCCTCCCCGGCACGGACCTCACCGACACCGACCGGGTGAGCCCGCTGCGGCCCGAGCACCCGGCGTACATCATCTACACCTCCGGCTCCACCGGCCGGCCCAAGGGCGTCGTCGTGGCCCACACCGGGCTGCTCGCCATGGTCGCGAGCCTCGTCGAGCGCTTCGGGCTCGACACCGACACCCGAGTCCTCCAGTTCGCGTCGTTCAGCTTCGACGCCTCCGTCTGGGAGTTCATGCTGGCGCTGCTGACCGGCGGCACCCTGGTGATCGCCGACGAGGAGTGCCGCACCCCCGGCGCGCCGCTCGTCGACCTGATCAACCGGGCCCGGATCAACCTCGCCGGACTGCCGCCCGTCGTCGTCGGCGGCCTGCCCGAGGGCAGCACCCTCCCCGCCGACCTGCGCCTGGCCGTGGCCGGCGAGGCCGTCCCCGCCGAGATCGTCGAACGCTGGTCCGCCCACGTCCGGCTCTACAACGGCTACGGCCCCACCGAAGCCGTCGTCAGCTCCACCGTCAGCGGCCCCCTCACGGGCACCGGACGCCCGCCGATCGGGCGGCCCACCACCGCCCACCGCGTCTACGTCCTCGACCGGCACCTGGCGCCCGCGCCCGTCGGCGTCGTCGGCGAGCTGTACGTCGGCGGCGGCCTCGCCCGCGGCTACCTCGCCCGTCCCGAGCTGACCGCGCAGCGGTTCGTGGCCGACCCGTTCGGCCCCGCCGGGGAGCGCATGTACCGCACCGGCGACCTGGTGCGCTGGCTGCCCGACGGCGAACTGGACTACGTCGGCCGCGCCGACGACCAGGTCCAGCTCCGCGGCTTCCGCATCGAGCTCGGCGAGATCACCTCCGCCCTGCTCGCCCAGACCGGCATCGACCAGGCCACCGTGATCGTCCGCGAGGACGAGGCCGGCGACCGCCGCCTGGTGGCGTACGTCGTGGCCGCCGACCCCGCCGCGCTCTCCGACTCCTCGCTCAGCGGCACCCTGCGCGAACGGCTCGCCCAGTCCCTGCCCGACTACATGGTGCCCTCGGCGGTCGTCGCCCTGGAATCCATGCCGCTCACCCCGCAGGGCAAGCTCGACCGCAAGGCGCTGCCCGCGCCCGACATAGCCGGAGCGGCACGCGGCCGGGGCCCGCGCACCCCCGTCGAGGAGATCCTCTGCGGCCTGTTCGCCGACATCCTCTCCGTACCGCACGTCTCGATCGACGACGACTTCTTCGAGATCGGCGGGCACTCGCTGCTGGCGACCCGGCTGATCAGCCGCGCCCGCACCGCCCTCGGTGTCGAACTGCCGATCCGCGCCCTGTTCGAGGCGCGGACCGTCAGCGCCCTCGCCGCCGTCGTCGAGGCCGCCGGCCACGCCCGGCCGCCGCTGCGGCCCGCGCCGAAGGACACCGAACGCCCGCTGTCGTTCACCCAGCAGCGGCAGTGGTTCCTCAACCGCCGCCAGGAACGCGCCGACGGCACGTACAACACGCCGATGGCCTTCCGCCTGACGGGCCGGCTCGACGCCGCCGCCCTCCAGGCCGCGCTGACCGACGTGGCCGAGCGGCACGAGGTCCTGCGGACCGTGATCCCCGACAACGACGGCGTGCCGTCGCTGCGGGTGCTCGACGCGCGCACCGGCGGGCCGGTGCTCAAGGCCCGCACGGTCACCGAGGAAGGGCTGGCCGAGGCGCTGGCCGCCGAGGCCGACCAGGGCTTCGACCTCACCGCCGAACCGCCGCTACGGGTACGGCTGCTGTCCACCGGCCCCGACGAGTGCGTACTGCTGCTGGTCTTCCACCACATCGCGTTCGACGGCTGGTCGATCGTGCCGCTGCTCACCGACGTGTCCACCGCCTACCGGGCCCGCTGCGCCGGGCGCGCCCCGCAGTGGGTGCCGCTTCCGGTGCAGTACGCGGACTTCGCGGTCTGGCAGCGCGAGCTGCTCGGTTCCGAGGACGACCCGGACAGCGTCGTGTCCGGTCAGCTCGCCTTCTGGCGGGACGCCCTCGCGGGACTGCCGGAGGAGCTGGCCCTGCCCACGGACTTCCCGCGCCCCGAGGTGGCCGGCTCGTCCGGTGACGTGGTGATGTTCGACCTGGAGCCCGAACTGCACGGCGCCCTGGTGGAGATCGCCCGGCAGACCGGGACGACCGAGTTCATCGTCTTCCAGGCGGCCCTCTGCGCGCTGCTGACCCGGCTGGGCGCCGGCACCGACATCCCGCTGGGGGTCTCGGTCGCCGGACGCACCGACGAAGCGCTCAACGACCTCGTCGGCATGTTCATCAACTCCCTGGTGCTGCGCGGCGACACCAGCGGCGACCCCACCTTCCGCGAGCTGCTCGACCGGCTCCGGGAGACCGACCTCGCGGCCTACTCCCACCAGGACGTGCCGTTCGACCAGGTCGTCGACGCGCTCAGGCCGGCCCGCTCGCTGTCCAGGCACCCGCTGTTCCAGGTGGTGCTGAGCGTGCAGAGCCACGGCGACCAGCCGCTGACCCTGCCCGGCCTCACCGTGAAGCCCGAGTACGTCGGCTCCGACCGGGCCAAGCTCGACCTGGTCATGGAACTGCTGCCGTGGCCCGGCGAGGGCGGCATGCGCGGCCTGTTCAACTTCAGCACCGACCTGTTCACCCGGGCGACCGCCGAGCGCATGGTCGCGCAGTTCCAGCAGGTGCTGCGCACGGTGGCGGCCGACCCCGACGTCCGGCTCAGCGGCCTGGAGCTGCTCACCGGCGAGGAGCGGGAGCGGGTGCTGCACACCTGGAACGACACCGCGCGGGAGCTGCCGCCGGTGACGCTGCCCGACCTGTTCGCCGAGCGGGCCGCCCGCACCCCGGACGCGCCCGCCGTCGGGACGGGCGCCCACGCCCTGACGTACGCCGACCTCGACGCCCGCTCCCACCGGCTGGCCCGCCACCTGATCGCGACGGGCGCCGGGCCCGAGCAGGTCGTCGCCGTCGCGGTGCCCCGGCCCGCCGACCGGGCGGTCGCCGTCCTGGCGGTGCTCAAGGCGGGTTCGGCGTACGTGCCGCTGGCGGCGGACGAGCCGGCCGGCCGGATCAAGGCCCTGTTCGCCGACACCCGCCCGGTGTGCGTCCTGACCACGGCGGGCCTCGCCGGCCGGCTCCGCAGCACCGGCGTGCCCACCGTGGTCCTCGACGGGCCCGAGGTGCGCGCCGGCTCGGCCGAACCGGTCACCGACGCCGACCGCACGAGCCCGCTGCGCCCCGAGCACGCCGCCTACCTCATCCGCACCGAGGACGCGGCGGGCCGCCCCCGCGGCACCGTCGTGGAGCACCGGGCGGCCGCCGGCCACCTCGCCTGGGTCCTGGAGAACGGCGGGGCGGCGACGGCGAGCGGCCTGTTCGCCCCGCTGCTCGCCGGCACCGGCGTACCGGCCGGGGAGCCGCTGCCGCTGGACTGGGCGACGCCGCCGACGTTCGCGCCCGGCCGGGGCGCCTGGAACACCCGGGTGTACGTCCTGGACGAGTGGCTCACCCCGGTACCGCCCGGCGTGACCGGCGAGTTGTACGTCGGCGGCTCGGGTCTGGCCCGCGGCTACGCGAACCGCCCGGGCGCCACCGCCGAGCGGTTCGTGGCCGACCCGTTCGGCCCGGCGGGCTCACGGCTCCACCGGACCGGGGTGCGCGTGAAGTGGGACACGGAGGGGAACCTGCTGGCCCCCGACGCGTCCACCGCGCCCGCGCCCCTGCCGGACCCGGCCACCGAGACGGCCGGGACGCGGCTGAGCCCGGCGGAGGAGGTGTTGTGCGGGATCGTGGCGGACGTGCTGGGTGTGGAGTCGTTCGGTGTCGAGGAGAACTTCTTCGAGGCGTCGGGGGCGAGCATGGACAGCATGAAGTCGCTGCGGCTGGTGAGTTTGGCGCGCAAGGCGGGGCTGGAGGTCAGCATCGCGGACGTGTTCGTCCACCAGACGGTCCGTGCCCTCGCGGCCACCCTCGCGGCGAAGCCGCCGGCGGACCCGGCACCCGAACCCGCCCCCGCCCCGGCGACCGCGTCCGCGCCGACCCCCCGCCACAGCACGCGCATCATGGCGGACGCCATCGACGAGACCGACCGCCTCGAGCACGCCGATCCGTTCGCCCCGGTGCTGTGCATCAAGCCGACCGGCAGCCGCCCGCCCGTCTTCTGCCTGCACAGCGGCGTCGGGTTCGCCCTGTCGTACCTGCCGCTCGCCCGCCACCTCGGCGAGGAGTACCCGCTGTACGGCATCCAGGCCCCCTGCGTCGTCGCCGACGCGCCGCTGCCCGGCAGCATCGAGGAGATCGCGGCCGACTACATCCGCATGATCAAGGAGGTGCGGCCCGAGGGCCCGTACCACCTGCTCGGCTGGTCCCTCGGCGGCCTGCTCGCCTACGAGATCGCCGTCCAGCTCCGGCTGGCCGGGGACGAGGTCGGCCTGGTCGCCAACCTCGACTCCTACCCGCGCACCGGCGTCACCGACGAGCGGGACGAACAGAGCCTGCTCGCCTGGCTCCTGGAGGGCATCGGGCACCACCGGTCCGAGTTCGGCGACCGCGACCTCGTCGCCGGGGACGTCCTCGACGCGCTGCGGCGCGACAACAGCCCGATGGCACGCATGGGGGAGCAGCGCATGACCCGCATGGTGGATCTGATGATCCACCACCAGTCGCTCAACACCCGCTACCGGCCCCGCGACTTCGACGGCACGATGCAGCTCTTCCTCGCCGAGCGGTCGGAATGGGGCGAGGCCGGCACCGGCCAGGTGGAGAAGGGACCCGACAAGGACCGGCTCTGGAAGCCGTACTTCAGCGGCGACCTGCGCGTCCACCGGCTCGCCTGCACCCACGACGACATCCTCAACCCCGGCCCGCTCGCCGAACTGGGCCCGGTCGTCGCCGCCGAGCTGGACCGGTTCCACCAGGCGCGGGACGGACGTGACGGGTCATGACGACGGCGACGTACAGCACAACCGGTCGCCCCGGCGCCCTGGGCGCCCTGCTCACCGAGGTCCTCGCGGTCACCGGCCGCCGGCTGCACCACCTGGGCCGCGCGCCGGGACGCGTGGTCGGCGTGGCGCTCAGCCCGCTCGTGTCGATGGTGATGCTCGGCTACCTCTTCCGGGACGCCATCCGGCTCCCGGCGGGCGGCGAGTACGGCGAGTACGTCTTCGCCGGCGGCGCCGTCCAGGTCGCCCTCGCCTGCGTCGGGCCGACCGCGATCTCGGTCGCCATGGACTTCAAGGGCGGCCTGGTCGACCGGTTCCGGTCGCTGCCCATCAGCCGGTCCGCGGTGCTCTTCGGGCACACCCTCGCGGACCTGCTGGTGGGGCTCCTCGGACTGGCCGTCGTCACCGGCGCCGGGCTGCTGCTCGGCTGGCGGACGCGCACCGGGGTCCTGCCGACGCTCGCCGCGTTCGGGCTCATCGCGCTCTTCGTGTACGTGATGCTGTGGCTCGGCGTCCTGCTGGCGATGACCCTGCGCAACGTGGAGACCATCAGCGTCGTCACCCCGTTCATCGTCGTGGTCCTGCCGTTCCTGTCCAACGCCTTCCTCGCCCCGCAGTCCATGCCCGCGCCGATCCGCCCCATCGCGGAGTGGAACCCGGTCAGCGCCGTCATCGCGGCCTGCCGCGACCTGTGGGGCAACCCGGCGACGTCGGGGGGCAGCTTCCCCGCCGAACACCCGGTGGCCGTGGCCGCCGTGACGCTCGGCGTGCTGTTCGCCGTCTGCTCCGCCGTGAGCCTTCGCCGCTACCGCACCGCGGGCTCCTGAACCCGCCGCCTGGAGGAAAACCAGCCATGACCACGCAGCAGCCCGCGCCCGCGGGCCCGACCGGAACCACGCCGCCACCCCCGCTCGGCGCGTACGACCTCACCGACCCGCAGACGTTCCTCGACGTCGACCCGCACGCCCTGTGGCGCCGGTTCCGCACCGAGAGCCCCGTCCACTGGCACGCGACCGACACCCCGGTCCCCGGCTTCTGGGTCGTCTCCACGTACGCCGACGTCGTCACCATCTACCGGGACAACAAGCAGTTCACCTCCGAACAGGGCAATGTCCTCGCGACCCTGCTCCAGGGCGGCGACTCCGCCTCCCGAAAGATGCTCGCCGTCACCGACGGGCCGCGCCACCGCGAGATCCGCAACCTGATGCTCAAGTCGTTCTCGCCCCGCGTCCTCGAACCGGTCGTCGCCGGCGTCCACCGCCGCACCCGCGAACTCGTCGCCCAGGCCCTGGAACGCGGCGAACTCGACTTCGTCACCGACGTCGCCGACCACATCCCGATCAACACGATCGGCGACCTCATGGACGTCCCCGCCGCCGACCGGGAACGGCTCGTCGAGTGGAACACCCAGACCCTGTCCCGGCACAGCTCCGAGGACAGCATGCTGGACGAGGTGATGGCCCGCAACGAGATCCTGCTCTACTTCTCCGAGCTGGCCGCCGAGCGCCGCCGCAACCCCGGCGACGACGTCATCAGCGCCCTCGCCACCGCCACCGTCGACGGCAAGCCGCTGTCGGAGGAGGAGATCGTCTTCAACTGCTACAGCCTGATCCTCGGCGGTGACGAGTCCAGCCGCATGTCCTCCATCGGCGGCCTCATCGCGTTCTGTGAGAACCCCGAGGAGTGGCGCAAGCTCAAGGACGGCGAGGTCTCCGTCGACAGCGCCACCGAGGAGGTGCTGCGCTGGACCACCCCCGCCATGCACTTCGGGCGCCGCGCCCTCGTCGACGTACCCGTCCGCGACCAGGTGATCCGCGCCGGGGACGTCGTCACCCTGTGGAACAGCTCGGCCAACTTCGACGAGGACGTCTTCGACGACCCGTACCGCTTCGACATCGGCCGCACGCCCAACAAGCACGTGGCGTTCGGACACGGACCGCACTTCTGCCTCGGGGCCTTCCTCGGCCGGGTCCATGTGAACGCCATGGTCGACGCGCTGCGCACCATGGTCTCCGGCATCCGGCTCCAGGGCCCGCCGCAGCGCCTCTACTCCAACTTCGTGCACGGGTACAGCGGACTGCCCGTCGCCCTGACCGCCGAACCGGCGACGCCGGCCGCGGCGGGCGCGGCGGGGAAGGTGACGGGCTGACATGGGGGACGCCGACATGCGGGAGGAGAGGCGGACGACGGGCGGTACCACCCTGGCCGTCCTGCACATCGAGGGGCGCGTCGAGTCGTGGGACACCGGCACACTGGGCGAGGTGCGCCACCGGGTGGAGGAGCTGCTCGCCGAGTGCGGCGCGGTGATGCTGCGCGGGCTCGGCGTGGCCGACGCCGACGAGTTCCACCGGGCCGTCACCGCCTTCGGCGACCCGCTGATCGACAGCTACCGGGGCGGGAACACCCCGCGCATGACGGTCTCCGACGGGGTGTTCACGTCGACCGAGTACCCGGCGCGCTTCGACATCTCGCTGCACAACGAGCTGTCGTACGCCCACCGCTGGCCCAGCCGGCTGTTCTTCTGCTGCCTGGTGGCGCCGGAGACCGGCGGGGCCACCCCGGTCTGCGACGGTCACGCCCTGCTGGAGGACCTCGACCCGGGGGTGCGGGAGCGCTTCGAGTCGGGAGTCGTCTACCGGCAGCACCTGCACGGCGGGCTGGGGCTGGGCAAGTCCTGGCAGGACACCTTCGAGACCGACGACCGCGGCGTGGTCGAGGAGTTCCTGGACGCCTCGGAGGCCGAGTACCGGTGGACCGCCGAGGGCGGCCTGCGCGTCAGCCAGCACCGCCCGGGTGTCCGCACCAACCCGCTCACCGGCCGGGACGTCTGGTTCAACCAGGCCGACCAGTGGCACCCGTCGAACCTGCCCGGCGACGAGGGCGAGACGCTGCTGTCACTGATCGACGACGTCGACGACCTGCCGCACTGGGTGACCTACGGCGACGGCACGCCCATCCCGGAGGAGGACCTCGCCGAGGTCCGCGCGGCCGCGCGGCGCAACAGGCTCGTCGAGCCGTGGCAGCGCGGCGACATCATGATCGTCGCCAATATGTCGGTGCTGCACGGGCGGGAGGCGTACACGGGACCGCGCAAGGTCGTCGTCTCGATGACCTGACACCCCCTCGCGCACGGAGGCCCGGTCACCGCGACCGGGCCTCCGTGCGAGTCACGCGGGACGCGACGCGAAGACCGAGTAACGGCCCGACTCCACCAGACCGTCGTCCCCGAGCGGGGCGACCGTGAACCCCCGGCCGCGCAGCTCGGCGCAGAGCACGTCGAGCCGGCCCTCCGTGGCGGTGCCCGGTTCGTCGTGCACCTCCAGCGCGATCCGGTGGATCAGCGGCCAGTGCGCCTCGTCCACCCCGCGCAGCACATCGGCCTCGGCCCGCTGGACGTCCACCTTGAGCATGTCGACACGGTCCACGCCCTCCTCCGCGATCACGTCCGACAGCCGCCGGGTCGGGCACACGTAGGGCACCTCCCGGAACTGGTACGCGAGCATCTCGTCCAGCAGGCCGACGTCCTCGCCCAGTTCCGCGGCGGCCGGCTTGTCCAGCACCTGGCGCTTGATGAACTCCCGGTCCGCCTCGGTCGCCGCGTGCGAGGAGCGGGCCGACATCGTCGTGTAGCCGGGGTAGAAGGTGAAGTCCACCTCGCCGTCGGTGTCGGACAGCGCGCACCGGAAGAGCTTCGCCGGCACGCCGTACGCGGTCATGTTCCGCTCCAGCTTCTCGAAGACCGGCGGCAGCGGCTCGAAGGCGTGGATCCTGGCGTCCGGGCACACCGTGCGCACGAACAGGGAGTAGAGCCCGATGTTCGCCCCCACGTCGAAGACCACGGCGTCCGGCGGCAGGGTCACCCCGTCGGGGAGGTAGGCGCGGCGGACGAAGATCTCCTCGTAGAGGAACGCGGTCTCGTGTGCGTTGACGCCGGCGATCCGGCTCGGATCGATCCCCATGGCGCTCTCCTGACTGGTCGCGGGCATACGGCGATTGCCAGCGTGCCGAACCGCGCTGACGGCGGGCTGATGCCCGGTCGCCGCCGCCACCAGGGACTTTCGCCGGACCCTTAAGAAGGTGGTTGAGACCTGTCCGCCTCCCTAGTGTCGATTTTCAACCAACCTGTCGGAGAGTCACGATGAGCGTTCTCGACGAGATCGTCGAAGGGGTGCGTGCCGATCTGGCGGTACGCCGCAACAAGGTGCCCGAGGCGGCACTGCGCGAGCGGGCGGCCGCCGCCGGGCCCCCGGTGGACTGCGCCGCGCTGCTGCGCGCGGGGGAGGGGCCGTCGGTCATCGCCGAGGTGAAGCGGGCCAGCCCCTCCAAGGGCCCGCTCGCCGAGATCGCCGACCCGGCGGCCCTCGCGGCCGAGTACGCCGCCGGGGGCGCCGCCGCGATCAGCGTCCTGACGGAACAGCGCCGCTTCGGCGGCTCCCTGGACGACCTGGACGCGGTACGGGCGCGGGTATCCGTCCCGGTGCTGCGCAAGGACTTCATCGTCGGCGCCTACCAGCTCTGGGAGGCGCGGGCGCACGGTGCCGACCTGGCGCTGCTGATCGTCGCGGCGCTGGACCAGCCCCGGCTGGCCGACCTCGTGGCGCTGGCCACGGAGATCGGTCTGACGCCGCTGGTGGAGGCGCACGACGAGACGGAGGCGGAGCGGGCCGTCGCCGCCGGGGCCTGGGTGGTCGGCGTCAACGCACGCGACCTGCGCACCCTGGACGTCGACCGCGGGACGTTCGCGCGGGTGGCGCCGTACCTCCCGGACGACGTGGTCAAGGTCGCCGAGTCGGGGGTACGCGGCCCGGTCGACGTCGCCGGCTACGCGACCGCCGGCGCCGACGCGGTCCTGGTCGGCGAGGCCCTCGTCACCGGCCCCGACCCCCGCGCCACGCTCGCCTCCTTCCGCACGGCCACGCGCCGTGCCCCGGTGACCGGGTGAGACCACGGGCGAGGAGATGAGCCCGGAGGGGCCACGCCGCTCACGCACCGGCCCCCGCGCCACCCACCCACCACCCCGCACCCACCTCACCCTCCAACCCTCACACCCTCACCGCCTCCGACCGTTTCGTCGTGACGGCGGCCCAGCGCTCCAGGACCGCCGCCGCCGCGCCCGAGTCGATGGATTCGGCGGCCCGTTCGACACCGGCCGCCAGCCGCTCGGTGACCGAGTCCCGCCCGTCCGACGGCTCCAGCGCCGCGAGCCCCGCCGCGGCGTTCAGCAGGACCGCGTCCCGCGCCGGGCCGGGCGCCCCGGCCAGCACCTCCCGCGCGATCCGGGCGTTGTGCGCCGGGTCGCCGCCCCGCAACGCCTCCGGACGTGCGAGCGCGATGCCCAGGTCACGCGGGTCGAACACCTCCGTACGCACCGCCGAACCGCCCACCGACCACACCGTGGAGGCAGTGGTGACCGTCAGCTCGTCCATCCCGTCGTCGCCCCGGAACACCAGCGCCGACACCCCGCGCCGCGCCAGCACGCCCGCCAGCAGGGGCGCCAGGCGCGCGTCCGCCACGCCCAGCGCGAGGGCGGTCGGGGACGCCGGGTTGACCAGCGGCCCCAGCGCGTTGAAGACCGTGCGCACGCCCAGCTCCCGGCGCGGCCCGGCCGCGTGCCGCATCGCCGGGTGGAACTCCGGCGCGAAGCAGAACGTGATGCCCGTCTCCTCCGCCACCTCCGCGACATCGGCCGGCGGCAGGCTCAGCGCCACGCCCAGCTCCTCCAGCACATCGGCCGATCCGCACGCCGACGACGCCGACCGGTTGCCGTGCTTCACCACCCGCGCCCCGGCCCCGGCCGCCACGACGGCCGACATCGTGGAGATGTTGACGCTGTTCGAACCGTCCCCGCCGGTCCCCACGATGTCGACCGCCGGCCCGGGCACGTCCAGCGGCACGGCATGCCGTCCCATGGCCCGTACCAGGCCCTCGATCTCCTCCACCGTCTCGCCCTTGGCACGCAGCGCCACCATCAGCCCGGCCAGCCGCACTGGCCCGGCGGTGCCCGACATCACCTGGTCCATCGCCCAGTCCGTCTCGTCGGCGGACAGACTCCTGCGCTCCAGCAGCGCGTTCAGCAATTCCGGCCAGCTCGGGGAAACCTGCGGTTCGGTGGTCACGGGAATTCTCCTTGGACGGCACCTGGGGATATGTCTGCGTCCAGTCTCCGAATGACGACGAGCGCCCACCAGACCACTGCCCGTTGAGATATACGGACCAATTCGAAGGGGGAAGGGCCCATGGCCCTGCACATGGCCGTCGAGGTCGTCAGGGATTCCGAGACGTCCCTGACCGCCCAGATCCAGAGCTTCATCAAAAGAGAGATTTCCGAAGGAATTCTCCACCCCGGCACCCGCCTGCCGTCCAGCCGCAGGCTCGCCCACGACCTGGACGTCTCCCGCAGCGTCGTCGTGGAGGCGTACGGCCAACTCGTCGCCGAGGGCTACCTGGAGGCCACCCAGGGCGCCGGCACCCGGGTCGTCGCCCACATCGACGCCGCGCCGCCCGTCGTACCGACCCTGCTGGACGAGGGGCACGTGCCCGCCGTCCGCTGGGACCTGCGCACCGGCGGCCGCAACCTGCCCGCCTTCCCGCGCCGCGAGTGGCTCGGCTGCTACCAGCGCGTCCTCCAGTCGGCGGCCCCCGCCGACCACGACTACCCGCCGCTCGCCGGCGAGCCCGGCCTGCGCGTCGAACTCGCCCACTACCTGGGCCGGGTACGCGGCGTGCGCGCGGCCGCCGACCAGGTCATGGTCGTCGCCGGGTTCGCGCAGGCCCTGGGCCTGCTGTGCACCGTGCTGCGCCAGGACGGCGTCGACGCCATCGGCATCGAGGACCCGGGCCACCCCGGCCAGCGGCAGTTCGTCCAGGAGACCGGACTGCGCCCCGTACCCGTGCCCGTCGACGAGGAGGGCATCGACGTCGACGCGCTCGCCGCGACCGGGGTGAGCGCCGTTCTTGTCACCCCCGCGCACCAGTTCCCCACCGGCGCCGCCCTCTCGGCGCGCCGCCGCGAGGCCCTCGTCCGCTGGGCGCGCGACGTCGACGGGCTGGTCATCGAGGACGACTACGACGGCGGCCTCTGGTACGAGCGCGGCCCGCGCCCCCTCGCCCTCCAGCGCCTGGCCCCCGACCACGTCGTCTACGCGGGCACGGCCAGCAAGTCACTCGCCCCCGGCCTCCGCCTCGGCTGGCTGGCCGCGCCCCCGGACCTGCTGGCCCGACTGCTGCGCGCCCGCGCCCGCCACGACCTCGGCACCGAGAGCCTCACCCAGCTCGCCTTCGCCGAACTGCTGCGCAGCGGACTGTTCGACCGCCACCTGCGCCGCCTCAACGCCCACTGCCGCGACCGCCGCGACACCCTTGAGGAGGCGGTCCGCCGCTACCTGCCGGGCGCCTCGGTCATCGGCCGGGCGGCGGGCCTGCACGCCTACGTCACGCTGCCCCGCCACACCGACGAGGCGGCGCTCGTGGCCGCCGCGCTGCGCCGCTCGGTGGTGGTGCGCGGCGGCGCCGCCTTCCACGTCCGCCCCCGGTGGGACGCGCCCGCCCTGGTGGTCGGGCACGCGCACCTGCCGCGCTCCGGCGTGGCGGAGGCCGTCCGGGCCATCAGCGAGGCACGCCGCCTCCGGTGAGGGCCGCCGCCGCGCCCGTGTCCCGGGCTGTCCCCGCCTCCGTGGCGCGGGCCGTCGCCAGGAAGTTCTCCATCATCGTCAGCCCCCCGGTCGTCATGATGCTCTCGGGGTGGAACTGCACGCCCTCGATGGGCAGCGTGCGGTGCCGCAGGCCCATCACATAGCCGTGGTCGACGGCGACGGCCGTGGTCACCAGGTCGTCCGGCAGCGGCTCGGCGACCACCAGCGAGTGGTACCGGGTGGCCTCCAGCGTGTGGCCGAGCCCCGCGAACACGCCCGCCCCGTCGTGCCGCACCGTGCTGGTCCGCCCGTGCATCACCTGGTCCGCCACCTCGATCCGCCCGCCGTGGGCCAGCGCGATCGCCTGGTGGCCCAGGCACACCCCGAGCAGCGGCACCCGCCCGGCGAACGCGTGCACCAGCTCGACGTGGCCCGACTCGGCGGGGTGACCGGGCCCCGGTCCGAGCACCACCGCGTCCGGCCGGGAGGCGGCCAGCTCCTCCGGGGAGCGGGTCAGTGACCGCACCACCTCGGTCCGGGCGCCCAGCGTGCGCAGGTACTGGTCGATGATGTGCACGAAACTGTCGTACGCGTCGATCAGCAGAACCCTCGGTCCGAGAACCCTCGGCTCGCTCACGGCAGCAACTCCTCACCGGTCAGCGCCCAGTGGGCGGCCCCCATCTTCGCCAGCGTCTCCCGCCACTCCGCCTCCGGCTCCGACTGGGCCACCATGCCCGCCGAGCTCTGGGTGGAGTACGTCGTCCCGTCGTACTCGACCGTGCGGATGCACAGCGCGAACTCGCTCCAGCCGCGCACGTCGGCCAGCCCGACCGCGCCCGCGTAACTGCCGCGCCGCTCCCGCTCCAGGCCGTCGATGATCTCCATGGCCCGTACCTTCGGCGCGCCCGTCATCGTCCCCGCCGGGAACGTCGCGCGCACCGCCTGCCAGGTGTCGACGCCCTCCTCCAGCCGGCCCGACACCGTCGAGACCAGGTGGAAGACGTGCGAGTAGCTCTCCACCGCCATCAGCCGGTCCACCGGCTGGGTGCTGGGCCGGCTGACCCGGCCGATGTCGTTGCGGCACAGGTCGACCAGCATGATGTGCTCGGCCTGCTCCTTGGTGCTCTCGCGCATCTCCTTGACCCGCCGCTGGTTCTCCTCCTCGTCCGCGCCGCGCCGCGCGGTCCCCGCGATCGGGCGCATCACGATCTCGTCGCCCTCGATCCGGAAGAACAGCTCAGGGCTCGCGCCGATCAGCGTGTTGCCCGCCCGGGGCATCAGGTACATGTACGGGGAGGGGTTGCGGGCGCGCAGCCGCCGGTAGACGTCGACGGGCGTCAGCGTCGTCGTCACGTCGATGCGGTGGCCGATCTGGATCTGGTAGATGTCACCGACCCTGATGTGCTCCAGGCAGACATCGGCCCACTTCAGGAACGTGTCACGGCTGACGCTGTCGCTCACCGACAGCGGGACGGGCGCCTCCGGAACGGCCGCCGGACGCCCGCCGGCCCGCTCCCGGGCGGCCTCGCGGGCCATCGCCACGACCGTGTCCGTGTCCGTGCCGCCGGCCGTGTCCGTGCCGCCGGCCGTCCGCTCCGGGAACGCGGCGCTCTCGGCGCGCAGCAGCCGCACCTCGCCCGTCGTCAGGTCGTACCAGACGGTGTCCCGGAACAGCGTGAGCGTGATGTCGGGCCCGTTCGGGGCCTTGGTGCGCGCGGGCAGCGTCTCCATGTGCCAGACCGACTCGTACGCGAACGAGGTCAGGAACCCGAAGGCGTACGACGTGGCGGGGACGTCCGTGTCGACGTCGAACAACCCCTGCGCCCGCGCCAGCAGCTCCCACACCCCGCCGCCGTCACCCGGCAGCCCCAACCGGCGCGCCGACCCTCCCGGCCCCGCCGGCTCCGGCCGCAGGCCCGCCTCCTCGGCGGCCGGCACGAGGGCTCCCACCACCCCGGGGGCGCCGTCGATCTCGACGTACCCGTCGAACACCCGGATCTCCGCCAGGCGCCCGAACCCGACGACGGCCCACCGGCGGTCGGGTTCGGCGCCGTCCTCGCTCTCGAAGAGGAAGACGTCCTCCGCCCCGCGAACGGCGAGCAGCCGCTCGTACACATCAAGGGAATCGTGGTGTGGCAATGCGGTCGCGGTGACCCGCACCGCGATCCGTTCCGCTATTCGCATGGTGAACTCCCGTCGACAGCACTGCGATCAGCAAAACAGCGGGCGCGGCGGCCGTGCCAGACCAATCAATTGCCGTTCATGCGGACCACTTGGCCAATCCCTTGACCCCGTACGCCGGGTGCACTGAGCTGATCCGTGTTTCCACTCGGCACAGGTGAGACGGCCACAGGTAACAGCGAAGGGAACCGAGGATGACGCATTCACCCACCGAATCCTGGCGGGAATTCCCCGCGGCCCAGCAGCCGCACTGGCCGGACCAGGCGGAACTGGGCGCCGTGACCCGGTGGCTGTCCGCCGCGCCCCCGCTGGTCTTCGCCGCCGAGTGCGACCTGCTGCGCCGCCGCATGGCCGCGGTGGCCCGTGGCGAGGCGGTCCTCCTCCAGGGCGGCGACTGCGCCGAGACCTTCGACCGGGTCACCGCCGACGCGATACGCGGCAAGCTCCAGACCCTGCTCCAGATGGCCGTGGTGCTCACCCACGCCACCGCCCTGCCCGTCGTCAAGATCGGCCGGATGGCCGGCCAGTACGCCAAGCCCCGCTCGTCACCGGTCGAGAGACGGGACGGCACCGAACTGCCCTCCTACCGGGGCGACGCCGTCAACGGTCTGGAGTTCACGCCCGAGGCGCGGCGCCCCGACCCGTGGCGCATGCGGCGCATGTACGAGAGCTCCGCCATGACCCTCAACCTCGTACGGGCCCTCACCACCGGCGGCTTCGCCGACCTGCGCCAGGTGCACGCCTGGAACCAGGGCTTCGTCGCGGACTCCCGGGCCGGTGAGCGCTACGAGCAGCTCGCGGACGAGATCGACCGCAGCCTCGCCTTCATGCAGGCGTGCGGCGTCGACACCGGTGAACTGGACACGGCCGAGTTCTTCGTCGGCCATGAGGGCCTGCTGCTCGACTACGAGTCGGCCCTCACCCGCGCCGAACCGGACACCGACCGCACCTACGCCACCAGCGGCCACCTGCTGTGGATCGGCGAGCGGACCCGCGACCTCGACGGCGCCCACGTCGAGTACTTCTCCCGGGTGCACAATTCCATCGCCGTCAAGCTCGGCCCCACCACGACCCCCGACACCGTGCTCGGTCTCATCGACCGGCTCGACCCCCGGCGCGAACCCGGCCGGCTGACCTTCGTGGTCCGCGCCGGCGCCGACCGGGTCCGTGACGTGCTGCCCGACCTGATCGAGAAGGTCACCGCCGAGGGCGCCCTGGTCTGCTGGGTCAGCGACCCGATGCACGGCAACACCATCACGGCCCCCAGCGGCCACAAGACGCGCAGCTTCGACACGATCCTCGACGAGGTGCGCGGCTTCGTGGAGGTCCACCGGGAGCTGGGCACCCACCCCGGTGGCGTGCACGTCGAGCTCACCGGCGACGACGTCACCGAGTGCGTCGGAGGCGGCAACGCGGTGCTGGCCGAGAACCTCCACCACCGCTACGAGACGGCCTGCGACCCGCGCCTGAACCACACCCAGTCGCTGGACCTCGCCTTCCTGCTCGCCGAGATGTACCGGGACCGCCCCGGTGCGCTCAGCTCCCGGCCGGCTCCCCGTCGATGACCGCGAAGGGCGGCTCCCCGGCGAGGTAGAAGTGGTCGCCGGGGAGCGTCCGGAACCGGAAGGCGCTCCGCGTCCGGTCCCGCCACGCGGCGGCGTCGGCGGCCGGGACCCGGGGATCACGGTCCCCGACGAGCGCGGTGACGGGACACCGCAGCGGCGCGCTCCGGCCCGGGCCGTACGAGGCGAGCATCCGGAAGTCGGCGCCGATGTAGGGCATGACCAGCTCCACGAAGGCCGGGTTGCGCAGCAGTTCGGCGTCCGTGCCGCCCAGTTCCACGAGCGTCCTCGCGATCGACTCGTCGTCCCAGGTGGTGGCCACGTCGGGGTCCGGCCGCAGCAGGTGCGGCGCCCGGGCGCCCGAGGCGATGAAGTGCGACACCTCGACCCCCGCGTCCTCCAGCGCCCCCACCACCTCGTACTCGACGATCGCCCCCATGCTGTGGCCGAAGAACACGGTGGGCCGGCCGTCCATCCACGGCCGCAGCGCCGCGGCGATGTCACCCGCCATCGCGGCGAGCTCCGTGGCGGGCGGCTCCGCGATGCGTTCGGCCCGGCCCGGATAGCACACGGCGTGCACCTCGAACCCCGTGAGCGCCTTGCCCCAGCCCCGGAAGAAATAGGGCGAGCCGCCGGCGTGGGGAAAACAGACCAGCCGCCGGTCAGCGAACGGCCGCGGCTCGACGCACTGTGTCCACATCTTCCTGCCCCCAAGGCCCCCGCGTTGTCTGTGTCGCCTCCACGATCCTGACCGGGACTGACACGCCGCTGACGCCGCCACCTCGGCCGGGCCCGCCGCGTTAAGGGTGTCGACCACCGAGCCGTGCGCCCGACCGCTGGAGCCCCCGTGACCACGTGCAGCGTTCCCCTGAACCCCGTACCCGGGCCCCGTGGCCTGCCCCTGCTGGGCAACCTGCCGGAGTTCGGCAGGGATCCGCTGGCGTTCCTGACGCAACTGCGCGACGAGTTCGGGGACGCCGTGCGCTGGTCGCTGGGGCCCCGGCAGAGCCTGTTCCTGTCCCACCCCGAGCACATCAACGAGCTGCTGGCCGCCCGCGAGCACATGTACGACATCCTGGAGATCGGCTGGGCGTTCAAGCGGGTCGTCGGCCAAAGCGTGATCATGAGCAAGGGCGACGACTGGCGCCGCAAGCGCTCGCTCGTGCAGCCGACGGTCCGGCCGCGCCAGGTCAAGGCCTACGCCACCACCATGGTCGACTGCGCCCGCTGGGCGGCCGACCGGTGGCGGGACGGCGAACGCGTCGACGTCCACCGCGAGATGGCGCTCATCACTCAACGGGTCGTGCTGCGCTGCCTGTTCGGCAACGACCTCGGTGACGGGACCCGGGCGCTGGCCGAGGCGATGAACGTGGCGGAGCACGTGATCGGCGCGGAGCTGCGGAGCATGACCCTGTTCATGCCCGGCTGGGTCACCACCCCGGCGCGGCAGCGGCTGCGGGCGGCGGTGGCCACGATCGACGGCGAGGTGCACCGGCTCATCCGGGCCCGGCTGCGGGGCACCGCCGACGCGGAGGAGGACCGCGACGACCTGCTCGGCCGGCTGCTCGCCGCCCGCGACGAGGACGGCCGGCCCCTGTCGCCCCGGGAGGTGCGCGACGAGGCGGTCACCCTGTGGGCGGCCGGACACGAGACGACGTCGACCGCCCTGACCTGGATGTGGCACCTGCTGTCGGCGCACCCCTCGGTGCGGGACCGGCTCGAAGTCGAACTCGACCGCGTACTGGGCGGCCGCCCGCCCACCATCGACGACTACGACCGGCTCACTTGGACCCAGCAGGTCGTCAAGGAGAGCCTGCGGCTCTACCCGCCCGCCTGGCTCCTCGCGGCCGTCGCCCGCGACGGCGCCGTCCTCGGCGGCACCCGCGTCCCGGCCCGGACCATCGTCTGGTGCAGCCAGTGGACCACCCACCGCGACCCGCGCTGGTTCCCCCACCCGGCGGCCTTCCGCCCCGAACGCTGGGACGCCGACGGCCCGGACGCCGTGCCCGACCACACCTGGTACCCCTTCGGCGGCGGCCAGCGCACCTGCCTGGGGGCCCGGTTCGCCCAGGTGGAAGCCGTCCTGCTGCTCGCCACGCTCGCGCAGCGCTTCCACCTGGACCTGCCGGCCACGGAGGTGGCGCCCCGGGTCGGCCTGCTGCTCCAGCCGGCCACCCCCCTGGTCGCCACCCTCCGCGCCAGGCCCTGACCTACAGGGTCTTCGGGATGTGCTGGGTGACGCAGTGGACCCCGCCGCCGCCCCAGCCGAGGATGCGGGCCGGGGCGCCCACGACCTCCCGGGTGGGGAACAGGGTGCGGAACTGGGCGAGCGCCAGGGAGTCCGCGGGTTCGCCGGACAGCGGTACGACGACGCTGCCGCTGGTCTCGTAGTAGTTGGTGTAGCTGAACGTCTCCACGAGCAGCCCGTTGAGGCGGTAGTGGGGCTGGTGGTGGAGCTCCACGATCTCGAACCGGCGCCCGCGCGCGTCCGTGGCGTTGCGCAGCACGGCCTGGTTGGCCGCCATCCGGGCGTGGTTGGGGCTGGAGGGGTCGGGCTGGGTGTGCAGGAGGACCTTCGCCGGGCCGAGGTAGGCGGCGACGAGGTCGACGTGTCCGTTGGTGATGTCGTCGTTGTTCAGGCCGTACGGCAGCCAGACGACCTTGCTCGCCCCGTACGCCCGCAGCAGCGTGGCCTCGATCTGGGCGCGGCTCATGGACGGGTTGCGGTTGGGGTGGAGCAGGCACTCCTCGGTGGTGATGAGGGTGCCCTGCCCGTCCGTGATGACCGCCCCGCCCTCCAGCACCATGTCGACGGGCCGCCGCTCCACGCCCAGGTGGCCGCAGACGCCGACCGGTAGCAAGTCGTCCTTGTCGTACGGGTACTTCTCGCCCCAGCCGTTGAACCGGAAGTCGAGCCCGATCTTCTGCGTCTTGCCCGCGTCGACGGCGAAGACGGGGCCCGTGTCGCGCGTCCAGCAGTCGTTGATCGGGTGCTCGATCACCGTGACCGTGCTGCCGCACCGGGCGCGGGCCGCGGCGCCGTGGCCCGGCTCGGCGACCATGAGGACGGACTCGAAGCGGGCGATCTGCCGGGCGATGCCCGCTATCTCGTCCTGGACGTCGCGCAGCAGCCCGCCCCAGCCGACGGCCGGGTCCCAGGGCCAGGCCATCACACAGCCGGAGTGCGCCTCCCACTCGGCGGGGGCGTGGAACACGGTGGTGACCTCCTTGGTCATCGCGCCCATGGCCCGGCCGGAGCCGATCAGGGCGGCCGCGGCGGCCGTCAGGGCTGCGCCCCCGAAGACCCTTCTGCTCAGGTGCGGCATGCGGGGCAGACTCATCGCGTATCTCCTTGCAGGGAAACGGTGGATGTGCACGTGCGAGGGGTGGCGTCAGGAGGCGTCGGCCGCGAGCGCGGCGGACTCGTCGGCGTCCGGCGCGGCGGGAGCGGCGGCCGGGGACCGGTCGTCGCGGATCTTGTCCTGAGGGCGGCGGACCACCAGGTAGACCAGCCCGGCGAGGATGATCACGGCGGTGCCCAGCAGCCCGGCCCAGACCTGGTACCAGGGCGCGCCCGGCGGGGCGAGGATGGCGCGCGGCCAGCAGACGTTGACCACCTCGAAGCCGGTCCACAGCACGGCCAGCACGTTCAGGACCGTGCCCTTGCGCCCCTGCCGGATGTGCCCGGACGGCACCCACGTGCCGCGCAGGCGGGCGACCAGGGCGGCCAGCGAGGTGAGGAAGAACGGCAGGAACGTCGCCGCCGTACCGAACGCGATCAGGCTGCCGATGGCGGTCGCGTCGAGGCCGAGCAGCAGCGCCGTACCGCTGGCCAGGGTGGACGCGACGAGGCCGCCGATCGGCGCCTGGCGCTTGTTGACCTTCCGCACCTGCCGGGAGAAGGGGAAGACGCCGTCCCGGGCCAGTGAGTACAGGCCGCGCGCCGCGCCGCCCTGCGACGCCATGGCGCAGGCGAGGAAGCCGACCAGGACGACGGCCACGAAGGGCTTGTCGGACCAGGAGCCGAAGGAGTGCACCACCGCCGTGGTCACCGGGTCGATGTCCTCGCCCAGGACGACCTTCTCGGGCGCGGGGTGGGAGAGGGCGACGGCCATGGCGTTGAGGATCACGACCGCGCCGACGCTGAGCAGCGCCCACCACATGGCGCGCGGCACCTGGCGGCCCGCGTCCTTGGTCTCCTCGGAGGTGGAGACGCAGGCGTCGAAGCCGATGAAGGCCCAGCCGGCCACGGCGACGGCTGCGAGGAAGGCCAGCGCGGTGGAGCCGCCGGACAGGGCCTCGGCGCCCATGGTGTCGGTGAACAGGACGAAGTCGTGCTCACGGAAGAACAGCAGCAGGGAGAAGCCGACCAGGACGGAGGCCACCGCCTCGGCGCCGATGCCCAGCGACACGATGAAGCTCAGGACCCTGATGCCGTACGCGTTGATCAGCATGCAGCCGAGCAGGATGCCCACGGCCACCGCCACCATCGCCCCCGGCGTGGGCGTGATCCCGAAGAGGGCGAAGACCCAGGGCGCGGCGAGGTAGGCCACGGTGGTGTTGCCGAACATCACGGCGAACTGCCACACCCAGCCGCCCATCCACCCGAAGGCCGGCCCGAGCAGGCGGCGGCTCCACTGGTAGGGGCCGCCCGCGAGCGGCCACTGGGACGCGAGCTCGGAGTAGACGTTCACCACCAGGCACTGGCCGATCAGCACCACCGGCAGCGCCCAGATCCAGGCGGGGCCCGCGACGGTGGTGCCGACCATGGCCACCGCGTAGAGGGCCACCACGGGGGAGACCACGGCGAAGCCCATGGAGATGTTCCCCAGGATGCCGAGGCTGCGGCGCAGCTCCTGCCGGTAGCCGAGGTCGCCCAGGCGGGCGGCGTCGGCGTCGCTGTCGTGCGGCTGGGGCGGGGAGGGCGTGGGCGTCATGGTCACCTCGTGCTGACTAAATCTAACGTTGTTAGGTATCGGGGTGCGGGGAACTTAACGCGCCACTGGCTGAATGTGAACCCCTTCGGGCCGGTAACCTGTCGGCGGAAAAGAGGGGGAGCACCGCGATGGGCCGACCGAGCCAGCCACTGCTGAGCCGCGAGAGCATCGCGCGCACCGCGCTCGAACTGCTCGAGGAGCTGGGCCCCCAGGCCCTGACGATGCGGGCCCTCGCCCAGCGCATGGGCGTGAGCGGGGCGTCGCTCTACCACCACGTGGCGTCCAAGGACGACCTGCTGGACGCCGCGCTGGAGCGGATCAACGAGGAGATCGACCTCGCCCCGCTCGACGACCCGCGCTGGCGCGAGGGCATCGCCGCGTACGCCCGCGGCTACCGCCGCGTGTACCTCCGCTACCCGCACATGATCGCCCTGGTGGCCCGGCGGCGGGTGGAGGCGGACAAGGCCCTGCGGGGTTACGACACGCTCATCGCCGCCCTGGTCCGGATCGGCTGCACGCCCGCCAGGGCGGCCGAGGTCGCCGCCGCCCTCGACTACCTGGTCCTCGGCTCCGCGCTGGAGACCTTCACCGCGGGCTTCACCCGCCCCCCGGACGGCTACCGCCCGGCCTACCCGTCCCTGGCCGACGCCCTCGACGGCGCCGCCGCCGACGCCTCGGGCCTGGCCGGCCTCGACGAGCGGGGCTTCGAGGCGGGCCTCGCACTCCTCCTCGACGGCCTCGCCGCCACCGTGGCGTAACGCGCGACGGGCCGGGGCGAGTACGGCGTGTACTCGCCCCGGCCCGGTGGGCGCGGTGGGGTGGCGGGGTCGGTCAGCGCGTCGCCGAGGCGCCCGTGAAGGTCACGACGAGGCGCCCGTCAGCCGTGAAGGACCAGCCCAGGGCCCCGCTGTAGGAGGAGCACCGGGAGCCGTTCGTGCCGGACCAGAACTGGTTCGAGCCGTCGGCGTCACCGACGATCCGGTCGGTGGACCCGCTGCCGCCGCGGCAGGAGACGTTGTTGCGGAACACCGACGTGCCGGCGTCGAACGAGTAGTTGCGCTGGGCGTTGTCGACGCTGATGTTGTCCGACACCGTCATCCTGCCGGGGTTCCGGTTGTAGGTGAACCCGTGCTTGCCGTTGTTGTGGGCGATGCTGCGGCGGACGACGTGGTCGACCGCGATGTCCTCGCCGCCGAGCTTGTAGCCGTTGCGGTCGCCGTTGGAGTTGACGGTGCCGTCGGAGAGGGTGCCGTTGGCGTAGGCGAGGGAGTCCTCGATGGTCACCGGGCCGATGGGGCCCGTGTCGGGCTTGGTGTACAGGTCCCAGCCGTCGTCGATGTTGTTGTGGGCGACGGCGTAACGGAAGACGTTCCCGGGCCCGGAGGTGAGCTTGGCGGCGAAGCCGTCGGCGTCCTCGCCGTCGGAGTCGGCGTTGTCGTGCGACTCCGCGCTCAGGATGAGGTTGTGCGACGGCCACTGGTCGCGGGGCGTGCTGGAGGCCATCCGCGAGAGCTGGAGCCCGGTGTCCCGGTTGAAGCGCGTGACCGTGCGCTCGATGACGTTGTGGCTGCCGCCGACGAAGATGCCGTTGTCCCCGGCCCGCTCGACGACGAGCCCCCTGACGTGCCAGTACGACGCGTTCAGGGCGAGGCCGCGGTTGGCGGGGTCCTCGGTCTGGGCCGAGAAGTTCAGGATCGGCCTCTCGCCCGGGTAGGCGGCCAGTTCCGTACGGTCGGCGGAGGTGCCGTTCCTGCCCGCGGGGATGGTGACCGTCTGCGCGAAGCGGTAGGTGCCGCCGCGCAGCAGGATCGTCCCGCCGGGGGTGACGCGGGAGATCGCCGAGGTGAGCGTCGTCGGGGCCGACTCCGTTCCGGCCGCGCCGTCGGTGCCGTTCGGCGCCACGTACAGCGCCGGACCCGTCGGCGGCGGGGTCGTGGTGCCGCCCGTCTCGACGTCGAGGTGATCGACGTTGGGCAGGCCCGCCGGGGCGGTGGGGGTGAGCCGCACGGTGTTGCTGCCCGATCTCACCGGCACCGTGAGCGTCTTCGTGGCCCACGCGCCCCAGGCGCCGGTGCTCTGGAACGACGCGGACGCGGCCGTCGAACCGTTCACCACGACGTCCGCGGGCCGTGCGGTGGTGGACCCGTTGGCGAAGCGGACGGTCAGCGTCGCCGTGCCGGCGGCGGGGGCGTCCACGGTGAACTGCGCGTGGGCGCCGATCGCGTTGGTGCCGTTGCAGAAGCCGCTGCCGGTGTAACCGGCCCAGTCGGAGTCGAGGGTGCCGGTGCAGACGGCCGGGGAGGTCTCGGCCTCGTAACGGGTGGACACGGCCTCGGCCGGGCCGTCGGACAGTGCGACGAGCGTCCCGGCCAGCAGTCCGGCGCACGCGATGAGGGGTCTCAGGTGCATCGTTCGTCTCCAGTGGCTGGATTGTTCAACGACATGAACGATCGAAAGCGGAGCAAGCGCTTTCTGTGACGCTAAAATGGCGTCGCGTACGCGTCAATATTCGCGTATCCATTTTCTGTTCATGCAGATGAACACAGCCGCCGGAGCGCCCGGGCCGGCGGGGAGCCTCCCGGGACCGCTTACCCTTGGACAATGACCAGCAGCAGCGACCGGAGCCTCGCAGTGGACGTTCAGGGACCAAAGAGCTACGAAATCCGCACCTACGGGTGCCAGATGAACGTTCACGACTCCGAGCGGCTCTCCGGGCTGTTGGAGGAGGCCGGGTACGTCCGCGCTCCCGAGGGCTCCGACGGTGACGCCGACGTCGTCGTCTTCAACACCTGCGCGGTCCGCGAGAACGCCGACAACAAGCTGTACGGCAACCTCGGCCGGCTCGCCCCCAAGAAGACCCAGCGGCCGGGCATGCAGATCGCCGTCGGCGGCTGCCTCGCCCAGAAGGACCGCGACACCATCGTGAAGAAGGCGCCGTGGGTCGACGTCGTCTTCGGTACGCACAACATCGGCAAACTGCCGGTGCTCCTGGAGCGCGCCCGCATCCAGGAGGAGGCGCAGGTCGAGATCGCCGAGTCGCTGGAGGCCTTCCCCTCCACGCTGCCGACCCGGCGGGAGTCCGCCTACGCCGCGTGGGTGTCCATCTCCGTCGGCTGCAACAACACCTGCACCTTCTGCATCGTCCCGGCGCTGCGGGGCAAGGAGGAGGACCGCCGTCCCGGCGACATCCTCGCCGAGGTGGAGGCCCTGGTCGCCGAGGGCGTCTCCGAGATCACCCTGCTCGGCCAGAACGTGAACGCGTACGGCTCCGACCTGGGCGACCGCGAGGCCTTCAGCAAGCTGCTGCGCGCCTGCGGCGAGATCGAGGGCCTGGAGCGGGTCCGTTTCACCTCCCCGCACCCGCGCGACTTCACGGACGACGTGATCGCGGCGATGGCCGAGACCCCGAACGTGATGCCGCAGCTCCACATGCCGCTCCAGTCCGGCTCCGACCCGATCCTGAAGGCGATGCGCCGCTCGTACCGGCAGGAGCGCTTCCTCGGCATCATCGAGAAGGTCCGCGCCGCGATCCCGCACGCCGCGATCTCCACCGACATCATCGTGGGCTTCCCCGGTGAGACGGAGGAGGACTTCCAGCAGACCATGCACGTGGTGCGCGAGGCGCGGTTCGCGAACGCCTTCACCTTCCAGTACTCCAAGCGCCCCGGCACCCCGGCGGCGACCATGGACGGGCAGATCCCCAAGGAGGTCGTCCAGGACCGCTACATGCGCCTGGTCGCCCTCCAGGAGGAGATCTCCTGGGAGGAGAACAAGAAGCAGGTCGGCCGCACCCTGGAGGTCATGGTCGCGGAAGGCGAGGGCCGCAAGGACGGCGCCACGCACCGCCTCTCCGGCCGCGCGCCCGACAACCGCCTGGTCCACTTCACCAAGCCGGAGCAGGAGGTGCGCCCGGGCGACGTGGTGACCGTCGAGATCACCTACGCGGCCCCGCACCACCTCCTCGCCGAGGGCCCCACGGCCCACGTACGCCGCACCCGCGCGGGCGACGCCTGGCAGAAGCGCAACGCCGCGGAGGCGGCCAAGCCCGCGGGCGTCCTGCTGGGCCTGCCCACCATCGGCGCCCCGGCCCCGCTCCCGCCGGTCACGGGCGGCTGCGCCCTCACCTGACCCACGGCTGGGCGCGCTCCTGGCGTCGCCCGGTCCCGGCGACTCCGTCACGGGACCGGGGCGTGCCCCCGGCCTCGGCCGCGGCGGCCGGGGACGCCACGGGTCGCGCCGTACCGGCCCGGCGGGTGGGGTACGGCCTGGCGGGTGGGGCACGGCCTGGCGGGTGGGGTACGGCCTGGCGGCCCACCTCGTGGTGCAGCGGCTACGCTGCGGATCATGCTTGTCGCCGCCGCCGTCTGCCCCTGCCCGCCGCTCCTCGTGCCCGACCTCGCCGCCGGGGCCGCGCCCGAGCTCGATGGTGCGCGCACGGCGTGTGCGGACGCGCTCGCCGTGCTCGCCGCGTCGCGCCCGGACCGGCTGGTCGTGGTCGGGCCCGGCGCGGAGGAGGGGCTGGAGCGGTACCCGGCCGGGACGGTGGGGGACTTCCGGGGCTTCGGGGTCGACGTCCGGGTACGGCTCGGTGCCGGCGCCCCCGTCGGCGACCGGCCGCTGCCGGCCCCGCTCGCCGTGGGCGCCTGGCTGCTGGAGCGCGTGCGCTGGGCCGACGCCCCGGTCGAGGGCCTCGCCGTGAGCGAGCGGCTCGCGCCCGCGCGGTGCGCCGAGGCGGGCCGGGAGATCGCCGCGCAGTCCGGGCGGGTCGCCCTCCTGGTGCTGGGGGACGGCAGCGCGTGCCGCAGCCTCAAGGCGCCGGGCTACCTCGACGACCGCGCCGCCGCCTTCGACGAGCGGGCCGCCCGGGCGCTGGGCTCCGCCGACACCGGCGCCCTCGCGGCGCTGGACGAGCGCCTGTCCTACGAGCTGAAGGTGGCCGGCCGGGCGCCCTGGCAGGTCCTCGCGGGCGCCGCCGAGGGCGCGGGCCTGGAGGGCCGGCTGCTCCACGAGGACGCCCCGTACGGCGTCGGCTACTTCGTGGCCGCCTGGTCATAGCGTCCGCCCAGCCCCCGGACGGACAGCCCGACGGGCAGACGGACGGGCAGACGGACGGTCGGACGGACGACGGACGGCCGCGAAGCACGGCGTGTGCTCCGCGGCCGTCCGTCGTGGTGCCGTGGCCGGCTGAACGAGGTCAGGAGGCCGGTGGGGCCGGCGGCGTCGGCGGCGTACCGCCTTCGTCCTTGTGGGCGATCCGGCCCAAGGCGTCCTTGGCCTTCCCCGTCCCCGATTCGATCTTGTCGCTGTACTTGCCCTTGGTCTTCTGGTCGACCATCCTGGCGGCCTTTTCCAGCCCATGGTCGATCTTGCTCTCGTGCTGCTGCGCGAGGTCGGAGACCTTCTCCTTGGCAGGGGCGAGCTTGGCCTTCAACGAATCCAGGAAGCCCATGGGGCACCTTCCCTCGGAGTAACCGTCGTAAGGATCCTACTTGCGGGCGCTCTCGCCGGCCTCGTTGTCCGCCGCCTCCTCGGCCGACTGCTGCTTGGGAATCTCCACGCTCTCGGAGGCACCTTCGGCCGCGGCCTCGTCCGGCTTCCCCGCCGCCTCGGCGATGTCCGACGCCTCCGGCTCCGTGCCCTCCGACTCGGCCTCCGCAACGACGGTCGCCGCTGCCGCCTCCTCGGAAGAGGCCTCGGACTTCCTCCTACGAAACCGTGAAAACACGCCCATATCTACTCCAAAGCGTACTCGTGTGGGCGAAATTCCGCCTCGTCCGGAGCGTCCCATTGCGTCGCCCGGTGCAGCCGGTCCGTAAACCGGCGGTCGGAACCTCGCAACAGGCAACGACGCCGATGTCATGCCGTCACGTAACTCGTTCGGGGACGGGTCGCAAGGTTTGCGAGACTGGGACGGTGAGAAGCGCAGCTCCCGCCCCGCGGGTCATCGCCGTCGTCGGCCCCACGGCAGCCGGAAAGTCCGATCTGGGCGTCCACCTCGCCCAGGAGCTGGGCGGAGAAGTCGTCAACGCCGACTCCATGCAGCTCTACCGGGGGATGGACATCGGCACCGCCAAACTGACGCCCGAGGAGCGCGGGGGCATCCCCCACCACCTCCTCGACATCTGGGACGTCACGGAGGCGGCCAGCGTCGCCGAGTACCAGCGGCTGGCCCGTGCGGAGATCGACCGGCTGCTCGCCGCCGGCCGCACCCCCGTCCTCGTCGGCGGCTCCGGGCTGTACGTGCGCGGCGCCATCGACGCCCTGGACTTCCCCGGCACCGACCCCGCCGTCCGCGCCCGCCTCGAAGCCGAGCTGGAGGAGCGCGGCTCGGGCGTCCTGCACGCCCGCCTCGCCGCCGCCGACCCGGAGGCCGCGCGCGCCATCCTGCCCAGCAACGGCCGCCGGATCGTGCGCGCCCTGGAAGTGATCGAGATCACCGGCAGGCCCTTCACGGCGAACCTGCCGGGGCACGACTCGGTGTACGACACCGTCCAGATCGGCGTCGACGTCGCACGCCCGGAGCTCGACGACCGGATCACCGCGCGCGTGGACCGGATGTGGGAGGCGGGGCTCGTCGACGAGGTCCGCGCCCTGGAGGCCCGCGGGCTGCGCGAGGGCCGCACCGCCTCCCGCGCCCTCGGCTACCAGCAGGTACTTGCCGCGCTCGCCGGGGAGTGCACCGAGGAGGAGGCGCGCGCCGAGACGGTACGCGCCACCAAGCGCTTCGCACGCCGCCAGGACTCCTGGTTCCGCCGCGACCCGCGCGTCCACTGGCTGGGCGGCGCCGCCGACGATCGCGGGGAACTTGCCGATCAGGCGCTGGCGTTGGTCGAACGAGCGGTTACAGCCTGATCACGTGATGGCATCGGGACGCCCTGCCCGTCATTCCGACGGTCGGGGCCGTGCCATCATCGAGCATCGATCGACCAGTGGAACCCGAGTTGGGAGGGCGCGTGGCGATGGAGGCCGGCCCTCGCGACAGAGAACACCAGGAAGCACCGGACGAACCCCAGGTGGCCAGCAACGCACCGGGCCTGAGCCCGGACGGTCCCGACCTCAACGAGGACGGGACACCCGAGATCACCCCCGACGAGGTCGAGGTCGAGCTGCGCCCGCAGCGCAAGCTGCGCATCTGGCAGCTCGCCCCCATCGTGGGTCTCGCCGTGATCGGTTCGCTGATGTTCGGCTTCCCCCTCGCCTTCGGCTCGGGCGACGGCGGCGCCGTCCTCGCCATGCTCGGCCTGCTGCTGTGCGGCTGCGCCGCCGGCTGGGGCATGATGGCCGCCCGCCGCGTCGGGTACACCTGGCCCGGTCTGCCCGCCCGGGGCTCCGGCGAGCGCCCCGACTGGCGCGTGATCGCCCTGTACGCCGTCGGCGTCGCCGTCCCGGTGGCCCTGGCCGTCTGGCGCGTGGCCCGGCTGCGCTGAGCAGCCCCGGCGGCCCGGCGGGCGGGCTGACCGGCCGGGTGTCGGACCCCACCCGTACGATTGACCCCGTGACCACCGATCCCGTGACCACCGAGCCCATCGCCTTCCTCAAGGGCCACGGCACCGAGAACGACTTCGTGATCGTGCCCGACCCGGACAACGCCATCGACCTGCCCGCCGGCGTCGTGGCCCGGGTCTGCGACCGCCGGGCGGGCCTCGGCGGCGACGGACTGCTGCACGTCGTCCGGTCCGCCGCCCACCCCGAGGCGCGGGACATGGCCGAGGAGGCCGAGTGGTTCATGGACTACCGCAACGCCGACGGCTCCGTCGCCGAGATGTGCGGCAACGGCGTCCGGGTCTTCGCCCGGTACCTCCAGCACGCCGGGTACGTCACCGCCGGTGACATCGCCATCGCCACCCGTGGCGGCGTCAAGCCGGTCCACCTCGCCAAGAACGGCGACGTCACCGTCTCCATGGGCCGCGCCCTGCTCCCCGAGGACGGCGTCACCGTCACCGTCGGCGGCCGGAGCTGGCCCGCTCGGAACGTGAACATGGGCAACCCGCACGCGGTGGCCTTCGTCGAGGACCTCGACCACGCCGGTGACCTGTTCACCGAGCCGCCGTACGAGCCGGCCGCGGTCTACCCCGACGGCGTCAACATCGAGTTCGTCGTCGACCGGGGCCCCCGCCACGTGGCGATGCGCGTCCACGAGCGCGGCGCCGCCGAGACCCGCTCGTGCGGCACGGGCGCGTGCGCGGTCGCCGTGGCGACGGCCCGCCGGGACGGCGCCGACCCGGCCGGGACGGGCACCCCGGTGACGTACACCGTGGACGTCCTCGGCGGCACGCTCGTGATCACCGAGCACCCCGACGGCCGGATCGAGATGACCGGGCCCGCCGTCATCGTCGCCGAAGGCCACATCGACCCGGCCTGGTTCGCCTCCGTGGACGCCTGAAGGCGCTCGTCTGAGGGCCCTGCTGAACCTTTGCGCACCCTTCGCTCGAATGGGTGATCCCGTTCACGCTGAGCGAGAGCGGGTCAGCGCTACGTGGTGGGCTCGGTAGCATCAAGCACCGGCCCGGCGGGCATGCCTTGCCCGCCCCACCGCCGGTCGACGCCGTCGGAGGTGCCCATGAGCGCAGAGGCCACCAACCTGAGTGCCGAGGCCACGAACCCCGCGCCCAGTCGTCGGCGCGGCCGCCCGAGGATCGACCTCCGGAGGCTCGGCCGCGCCGCCCTGCTCGGCCCCGGCACCCGCGACAAGCTGCCCGACGCCATCAGCCACGTCGCCGAGGCCCACCGCGCCCACCACCCGGACGCCGACCTGACCGTCCTGCACCGGGCGTACCTGCTCGCCGAGTCCTCGCACCGGGGCCAGTTCCGCAAGAGCGGCGAGCCGTACATCACCCACCCGCTCGCCGTCACCCTGATCCTCGCCGAACTGGGCGCCGAGACCACCACCTTGACCGCCTCCCTCCTCCACGACACCGTCGAGGACACGGACCTGACCCTCGATCAGGTCAGGGAGGAGTTCGGCGAGGAGGTCTGCTACCTCGTCGACGGCGTCACCAAACTGGAGAAGGTCGACTACGGGGCCGCCGCCGAGCCCGAGACCTTCCGCAAGATGCTCGTCGCCACCGGCAACGACGTCCGCGTCATGTCCATCAAACTCGCCGACCGGCTGCACAACATGCGCACCCTCGGCGTGATGCGCCCCGAGAAACAGGCCCGGATCGCCAAGGTCACCCGCGACGTCCTCATCCCGCTCGCCGAACGGCTCGGCGTACAGGCCCTCAAGACGGAGCTGGAAGACCTGGTCTTCGCCATCCTCCACCCCGCCGAGTACGAGAACACCCGCGCGCTCATCGCCGACAACGCCACCGCCGGGGACGCGCTCGCCGCCATCGCCGACGACGTCAGGACGGTGCTGAGGGAGGCCCGCATCCCGGCCGAAGTGCTGGTGCGGCCACGCCACTTCGTCTCCGTGCACCGCGTCCGGCTCAAGCGCGGCGAACTGCGCGGGACCGACTTCGGGCGGCTGCTGGTCCTGGTGGGGGAGGACGCCGACTGCTACGGCGTGCTCGGCGAGCTGCACACCTGCTTCACGCCGGTGATCTCCGAGTTCAAGGACTTCATCGCCGCCCCCAAGTTCAACCTGTACCAGTCGCTGCACACGGCCGTCGCCGCGCCCGACGGAGCCGTCGCCGAAGTGCTCATCCGTACGCACCAGATGCACAAGGTCGCCGAAGCGGGCGTCGTCGCCCTCGGCAACCCGTACGCCACTCCGGCGGAAGGCGCCGACCACGCGGAGGACGGTGAGCGCACCGACCCCACCCGGCCCGGCTGGCTGTCCCGGCTGCTCGCCTGGCAGCAGGCCACGCCCGACCCCGACACCTTCTGGACCTCGCTCCGCGCCGACCTGGCCCAGGACGGCGAGATCACCGTCTTCCGCCCGGACGGCGGCACCCTCGCGCTGCCGGCCGGAGCGACATGCGTGGACGCCGCGTACGCGCAGTACGGCGAGGCCGCGCACACCTGCGTCGGCGCCCGCGTCAACGGCCGTCTGGCGGCGCTGGGGACCGTTCTGAACGACGGTGACACCGTGCAGCTCCTGCTCGCCCGGGGCGAGGGGGCCGCTCCTTCGGAGGCCGCTCCCGCGGGGCGCGCGCAGGGCCGCCCGGCGGGCCGCACCGCCGGGACCCCGGGAGACCTCGCCCATTCCGCCCCCGGCCCCGCCCGGACCGCCGACGACCCCGCCGCCGACGACCGTGCCCGCGACGACCACGCCCCCGGCGGACCGGCCGCCGACGACCCCGCCGCCGGGCCCTCGCCCGACTGGCTGAAGCACGCCCGTACCCCGGCCGCACGGATCGCCATCACCGGCTGGCTCGCCGCGCACCCCGAGGGCGCGAAGGTCCCGGCGGCCGCCCCCCGCCCGCCCTCCAGCCCCCTGAGTGCCGACCCCCCGGCCCGGGACACCGGAAACGCGGCGAACGCCGTCGTGACCGACCTGCCGGACGCCCACGTGCGGCTGGCCCGCTGCTGCACGCCCGTCCCGCCCGACGCGGTCACCGGCTTCCCGGTACGCGGCGGCAACGTCACCGTCCACCGCGTCGGCTGCCCCGCCGTGCGGCGCATGGAGGCGGCCGGGCGGGTGCCGGTGGAAGTGCGGTGGGGCGGTACGGCCGAGTGCCGGGTCACCCTGGTCGCCGAATCCTTCGGACGGCCCCGGCTGCTCGCCGACCTCACGGAGGCCATCGCCACGGCGGGCGCGGCGATCGTCTCGGCCACCGTCGAACCGCCCAGCGAGCAGCGCGTCCGGCACACCTACACGCTCCAGCTCGCCGACGCCGCCGAGCTGCCCGGCCTGATGCGCGCCATGCGCGACGTACCGGGGGTGTACGACGTGAGCCGCGCCCAGCAGCCGGCCACCACCACCGGCTGAGCCACCTCCCCGCCCCGCCCCGCCCCGGCCCGGCCAGGGCGCGGGCCCGAGTCCGGAGTCCGGCGGAGTCCGTCCGAGTACGTTCGGGTGCGCCGGGCGCGCGCCGTCGCGGTCCCGGCGCGGCGCGCTGGTAGCGGTTGCTCCATGCCCCTCACATCGCGTGCACCCCGCACAGCCCGCACCGCGCGACGCCTCCGCGTGGCCCTGGTCGCGGCGGCCTCGGCCGGCCTCCTCGGCGCGGCGCTGCCCTCGCCCCAGCCCCTCGGCATCGGCGACCCGCTCTTCCCGCAGCTCGGCAATCCCGGGTACGACGTCCTCGCGTACGACATCGCCTTCACCTACGGGGGCGACAACAGCAAGCCGCTGGACGCCGTCACCAAGATCGACGCGCGGGCCACCGATCGGCTCGACCGCATCAACCTGGACTTCACGCACGGCACCGTGCGCACGGTCGAGGTCGACGGCCGGCCCGCCGAGTTCGCGATGAGCGGCGAGGACCTGGTCATCGAGCCGTCGCAGGCGGTCGGCGCCGGTGAGCGGGTACAGATCGCCGTCACCCACACCAGCGACCCCAGCGGTCCCAGGAACGCGGGCGGCTGGGTCCGTACCGCCGACGGCCTGGCGATGGCCAACCAGGCCGACGCCGCCCACCGCGTCTTCCCCGGCAACGACCACCCCGCCGACAAGGCGTACTTCACCTTCCGCGTCACCGCCCCCAAGGGCCTGACGGTGGTGGCCAACGGCCGCAAGGTCGCCCGGGCGCTCGCCGGCGACACCCAGACCTGGCTGTACCGGGGAGACCGGCCCATGGCCACCGAGCTGGCCCAGGTGTCCATCGGCCGCTC
The DNA here is from genome assembly GCF_055570965.1 of Streptomyces sp. NPDC031064. Lineage (NCBI taxonomy): Bacteria > Bacillati > Actinomycetota > Actinomycetes > Kitasatosporales > Streptomycetaceae > Streptomyces > Streptomyces sp. NPDC031064. The sequence goes on along the minus strand of NZ_JBVIGF010000001.1, from coordinate 1,502,172 downwards.
CACCGTGCTCAACCGCACCGGCCCGAACGGCCTGCCCGTACGCGACGTCGTACCGGCCGCCGACGTCGACCGGATGGAACCCTGGCTGAAGAAGACCCCCGCCCACCTGGAGTGGATGGAGCGCAAGGTCGGCCGCTACCCCTTCGAGACCTACGGCGTGCTCGTCGCCGACGCCGACACGGGCTTCGAGCTGGAGACCCAGACGCTCTCCCTCTTCGAGCGCTCGCTGTTCACCCGGAGCACCCTGCCGAAGTGGTTCGTCGAATCGATCATGGTGCACGAACTGGCCCACCACTGGTTCGGCAACAGCGTCTCGCCGCGCCGGTGGGCGGACCTGTGGCTCAACGAGGGACACGCCACCTGGTACGAGGCGCTGTACGCGGAGGAGACCGCCAAGCAGCCCCTGGAGCGGCGCATGCGCCAGGCGTACCTCGACTCCGACCGCTGGCGCGCCGCGGGCGGCCCGCCGGCCGCGCCCAGGCCGCCCGCGGCGGGGCAGAAGATCAGCCTGTTCCGGCCGGTCGTCTACGACGGCAGCGCGCTGGTCCTGTACGCGCTGCGGCAGGAGATCGGCGAGGACGCCTTCGAGCGGCTGGAGCGGCGCTGGGTGACGGAGTACGCGCACGGGACGGCGAGCACCGCCGACTTCGTACGCCTCGCCTCGGCGGAGGCGGGACGGGACCTGACCGAGTTCATGCGGGGCTGGCTGTACGGCGAGCGCACCCCGAAGATGCCGGGCCACCCGGACTGGCGCAGCAAGGCACCGGCGAAGGGCGCCACCAAGGCCCCGGCGGCCCCCGCCGCCAAGCGCTGACCGGGGGCGCCCAGGCCCCGGAAAACCGGGGTGACGGGCCCGGCCGTACCATGCGACCATCAACGGGTCGGCGGCGCTGCCGGGCCCCTGGAATGACGGTGCCCCGCCCCGGGAATGATCCGGGGGAGTCACGCGTTGTGACTGATGAGCCGTTCGACCGGCGTGAGCCGGCCGGGCAATCCCACTACGTAAGGATCAAATGACCTCCTCTTCTTCCCCTTCCCAGGACGCGCAGAGCTTCGCGGACACGAACCGCACCGAGAGCCTTCGGGCCGATGCCCTGATGGAAGAGGACGTCGCCTGGAGCTACGAGATCGACGGAGAGCGGGACGGCGACCAGTTCGACCGCTCCGAGCGCGCCGCGCTGCGCCGCGTCGCGGGCCTCTCCACCGAGCTCGAGGACGTCACCGAGGTCGAGTACCGGCAGTTGCGCCTGGAGCGTGTGGTGCTGGTCGGCGTATGGACCTCGGGGACCGTCGAGGACGCGGAGAACTCCCTCGCGGAGCTGGCGGCGCTCGCCGAGACGGCGGGTGCGCTGGTGCTCGACGGAGTGATCCAGCGCCGCGACAAGCCCGACCCGGCCACCTACATCGGCTCGGGCAAGGCGGACGAGCTGCGCGACATCGTGCTCGAAACCGGGGCCGACACCGTCGTCTGCGACGGTGAGCTCAGCCCCGGCCAGTTGATCCACCTGGAGGACGTCGTCAAGGTCAAGGTGGTCGACCGGACCGCCCTGATCCTCGACATCTTCGCCCAGCACGCCAAGTCCCGAGAGGGCAAGGCGCAGGTCTCGCTGGCCCAGATGCAGTACATGCTGCCGAGGCTGCGAGGCTGGGGTCAGTCCCTGTCCCGTCAGATGGGTGGCGGTGGCTCCGGTTCCTCGGGCGGCGGTATGGCCACCCGTGGTCCCGGTGAGACCAAGATCGAGACGGACCGTCGGCGGATCCGCGAGAAGATGGCGAAGATGCGCCGGGAGATCGCGGAGATGAAGACCGGCCGCGAGATCAAGCGGCAGGAGCGGCGGCGCAACAAGGTGCCGTCGGTCGCGATCGCCGGCTACACCAACGCCGGCAAGTCGTCCCTGCTGAACCGGTTGACGGGCGCGGGCGTCCTCGTGGAGAACGCGCTGTTCGCCACCCTCGACCCGACCGTGCGCCGGGCCGAGACGCCGAGCGGCCGGCTGTACACGCTGGCGGACACCGTCGGCTTCGTACGACACCTGCCGCACCACCTCGTCGAGGCGTTCCGCTCCACCATGGAGGAGGTCGGCGACTCCGACCTGATCCTGCACGTGGTGGACGGCGCGCACCCGGCGCCGGAGGAGCAGCTCGCCGCCGTGCGTGAGGTGATCCGCGACGTCGGCGCGGTGGACGTGCCCGAGATCGTGGTGATCAACAAGGCGGACGCCGCCGACCCGCTCGTACTCCAGCGGCTGCTGCGCATCGAGCGGCACTCGATCGCGGTGTCGGCCCGTACCGGCGAGGGCATCGACGAGCTGCTCGCGCTCATCGACGCCGAGCTGCCGCGGCCGCAGGTCGAGGTCGAGGTGCTCCTGCCGTACACGCAGGGCGCGCTGGTGTCGCGTGCGCACGCCGAGGGCGAGGTGCTCTCCGAGGAGCACACGCCGGAGGGCACGCACCTCAAGGCGCGGGTGCACGAGGAGCTGGCCGCCGCGCTGGCGCCGTACGTGCCCGCGGCGCACTGACGGCCGCGTCGGCCATGACGGCCGCGTCGGCCACGACGGCCGCGTCGGCCACGACGGCCTGAACGACCGAAGGCCCACCCCCTCCTGGTGAGGGGGCGGGCCTTCGGCGTGTCCGGCCCTACTGGCCGGCGAACTTGTCACTCATCATCGTGTAGATCTGCTCCGCGCCCCGGTCGAGGCGCGGGCCGGCCAGCCAGCCGGCCGTGACCGGGCCGATGGAGGTGTTGGACACCAGGGCCAGCTTCTCGCCCGGCTTCTCGATGAACCAGCCGCCACCGGAGGAACCGCCGGTCATGGTGCAGCCGATGCGCCACATGGTCGGCGTCCCGGGCGCCAGGGTGAGGCGACCGGGCCGGTCGACGCACTTGTGCATCAGCGCACCGTCGTACGGCGGGGCGGCCGGGTAGCCCCAGGCGCCCATCGCGGGGATGCCCGCGGCCTCGGGGGCGCTGAAGTCGATGTCGAGCGCGACGCCGACCGTCTCCTCCAGCGACTTCGTGCCGCTCTCGGGCTTCACGTGCATCACGGCGTAGTCGTACGGGGCGCCCTCACCACCGGTCGGACCGCCCTCCGAGATCCACTCGCCGGAGGTCGCCACCCAGTCCGCCCAGTAGACGCCGTAGGGGGCCACCTCCTGCGGCGGGGCCTTCTCCAGCGCGGCCGGGGACTTGCCGAGGTCGTTGTACGCGGGGACGAAGGCGATGTTGCGGAACCAGCCGCCCGCCTTGCCGGCGTGCACGCAGTGGCCCGCGGTCCAGACGAGGTTGGACTTGCCCGGGTTCTTCGGGTCCTTGACGACGGTCGCGGAGCAGACCATCGAGCCCTCGGGGGCGTCGAAGAACACCTTGCCGACCGGGGCGGCGTTCTTGTGGTACGGCTTCTCCTCCGCCACGGCCTGGACCGGCCGCGGCTCGGGGTCGGTGGCGCCCTGGTCACCCGTGGCGGCACCGGCGGCCATCGTCTTCTGCGGGGACTTGGCGGACTGCATCCGCTCGGGCTTCCACAGCCCCTCGATCACCGGGTTGACGAAGTCCTTGGCCTCACGCAGCCACTTGTCCTTGTCCCAGTTCTTCCACTCGCCGTTCTTCCACTTCTCCGGGTCGACGCCGTGCTCCTTGAGCTTGTCGGCGAGGTCGGCGGGAAGCTCGGCGCCGCCCTGGCCGCCGCCCTGGCCGCCGCCCTGCCCGTCGGCGGGCGTCGCCGCGGCGGGCTTGTCGGCCGCCTTGTCCTCGGTGGGGCCACAGGCGGTGGCCGTCAGCGTGAGCGCCGCGGCCAGGCCGGTGACGGCCAGGAGCGGACGTATGGATCGCATGAGAACGATTCCCCCTGTTAGTGCATGTGCCGTGCGAAATGCCATGAACCTGTCATGAAGATGTCATGCAAGCGGGCGGTCCTCCGGGACCGCCCGCGTGAGAATGCGCCCCTACTCTATGCCGGTCCCGGCAGGGGCAGTTGCCGGCCAGGGTGACCTGCACGGAGTCTCCACCGTACGAGGTCACCCTCCACCGGCGAGCCGGCCCGGCCCACCGGACTTACCGGCCCTGCCGGCCCTGCCGTTCCTACCGGCCCCTGCCGTTCCTGCCGGCTGCCGTTCCTACCGGCCCGCGAACTTCTCGCTGACCGCTTCGTAGATGCCCTTCGCCTCGTCACCCAGGCGCGGGCCGGCGAGCCAGCCGGCCGTGACCGGGCCGATCGAGGTGTTGGACACCAGCGCGGGCTTGCCGTCCCGGCCCTTCGCGACCCAGCCGCCGCCGGAGGAACCGCCCGTCATCGTGCAGCCGATGCGGTACATCGTCGGCTGGGCCGTGTCGAGGGACAGCCGGCCCGGCTTGTCCGCGCACTGGAACATCTGCTGGCCGTCGAACGGCGGCGCCGCCGGGTAACCGGTCGCCTCCATCCTCGCGATCTCCGGCGCGGCCGGGGCGCCGAACTCGACCGGAAGCGCCGAACCGACCGTCTCCTCCAGCGACTTGCCGTTACCGCCCTTCTCCGGCGTCACGTGGATGACCGCGTAGTCGTACGGAGCGCCCTGGCCGCCCGTGGCGGCACCCTGGGAGATCCACTGCTCGGAGGTCTGCGCCCAGTCGGCCCACCACACGCCGTAGGGAGCCATGTCCTCGCGGGTCGCGTTCTCCAGCGCGGCCCCCGTCCGGCCGCTGTCGTTGTACGAGGGGACGAAGGCGATGTTGCGGTACCAGCCGCCCTCCTTGCCCGCGTGCACGCAGTGGCCCGCGGTCCACACGAGGTTGGACTTGCCCGGGTTCGCGGGGTCCTTCACCACGGTCGCCGAGCAGACCATCGAGCCCTCGGGCCCGTCGAAGAGGACCTTCCCGGCCTCCGGGACGCTGGAGTGGTACGGCGCCTTCACGGCCTGCGCCTCCACCGGCTCGGGCGTCGGGTCCGTCACGCCCTCGTCACCGCCGATGTCCCCGTCCTCGACCGGCCGTTCGGGCTCCTCCGCGTCCCGCATGCGGTCCGGGTCCCACAGGTCCTCGATGATCGGGTTGACGTAGTCCTTGGCCTCACGCAGCCACTTGTCCTTGTCCCAGTTCTTCCACTCGCCGTTCCGCCACTTGTCCAGGTCGATCCCGTGCTCCTTGAGCCGGTCCTTCAAGTCGTCCGGAATCGTGATCTTGCCGTCGGACGTCTGGCTCGCGGAGGCGGTCGGCTCACCGCCCGCGTTGTCCTCGCTCGGGCCACAGGCGGTGGCCGTCAGCGCCAGCGCCGCGGCGACGGAGGCTGCGGCGAGCAGCGGACGAATGGGTCGCATGTCGTGATCCCCCTGGGAACTTGGCTGAACTTCAAGGCACCGGAGTGCGGCCCCCACTATGCCGGTGCCGATGGGGACGGCGTGCGGCAGGGCCACGGTTCCCCCGCCACAAGGATCTTCGCGGTGACCGTGATCCGGAACACATGTCGTCGTTGGTACGTACGGGGGACACAAGGTCGGCGCCCGACGCCGCCCCGCGGCGGACGAGCTACATACCGATGAGCGACACAACTGTTACCGGGAGGACCCGAAACCGTGGCCGTGACCCGATCAGCCCCGGTGGCACCGACGTCCGCGCAGGAGGGAATCCTCCGGCGCCAGTCGCTGCGCGAATCGGCCGCCCGCACCTACGCGCGCTCGCTGCCCATCGTCCCCGTGCGGGCCCGCGGGCTGACGATCGAAGGGGCCGACGGGCGGCGCTACCTCGACTGCCTCTCCGGCGCCGGGACACTGGCCCTGGGACACAACCACCCGGTCGTCCTGGAGGCCATCAAGAAGGTCATCGACTCCGGCGCCCCGCTGCACGTCCTCGACCTGGCCACACCGGTCAAGGACGCCTTCACCACCGAGCTGTTCGCCACCCTGCCCCGCCAACTCGCCGACGACGCACGGATCCAGTTCTGCGGCCCGGCCGGCACGGACGCGGTCGAGGCGGCGCTCAAGCTCGTGCACAACGCAACCGGCCGCCGCGGCCTGCTCGCCTTCACCGGCGCGTACCACGGCATGACGGCCGGCGCCCTGGCCGCCTCCGGCGGCGCCACCGACGTACGGGTCACCCGCCTGCCCTTCCCACAGGACTACCGCTGCCCCTTCGGCGTCGGAGGTGAACGCGGCGCCGACATCGCCGCCCGCTGGACCGAGAGCCTGCTCGACGACCCCAAGTCCGGTGTGCCCACCCCGGCCGGGATGATCCTCGAACCCGTGCAGGGCGAGGGCGGTGTGATCCCGGCCCCCGACACCTGGCTGCGCCGGATGCGCCGGATCACCGCCGACCGCTCCATCCCGCTCATCGCCGACGAGGTGCAGACCGGCGTCGGCCGCACCGGAGCGTTCTGGGCGGTCGAGCACAGCGGCGTCGTCCCCGACGTGATGGTCATGTCCAAGGCGATCGGCGGCTCCCTCCCGCTGGCCGTCATCGTCTACCGCTCGGGGCTCGACGTCTGGCAGCCCGGCGCCCACGCGGGCACCTTCCGGGGCAACCAGCTCGCCATGGCGGCCGGGGCGGCCACCCTCGCCTACGTACGCGAGAACCGTCTCGCCGAGCGCGCGGCGACCCTCGGCGGGCGCATGCTGGGACAGCTCCAGGGCCTGGCCGCCGCCGACCCCCGCATCGGCGACGTACGGGGCCGGGGCCTCATGATCGGCGTCGAACTCATCGATCCCGACACCACCGCCGACGTCCCGCCCCCGGACGCCGGACTCGCGGCGGCCGTCCAGCGCGCGTGCCTCCGGCGCGGCCTCATCGTCGAACTCGGCGGCCGGCACAACGCCGTCGTACGCCTCCTGCCCCCGCTGACGCTCACCGACGAACAGGCGGTGGCCGTCCTCGACCGCTTCGCCGACGCCCTGGCCGCCGCCGAGCGCACGTCGTCCTCCGGTCCGAAGGCCGCCGCCGAGCGCACGTCGTCCTCCTGTCCGAAGGCCGCCGTCGAGCGCACGTCGTCCTCCCCTCCGAACGACCCAGGACCGTCCTGCTGAACCCGAACCTCCTCACCAGAAAGACCCCTCCGTGAACCCCACTCCCGTACCCCAAGCGCCCGGCGCCGACGGCCCTCCCCCCGCCCCCGGCGGTCCCCGCCCGGGCGAGTCGACGACAGTGCCGCGACAGCACTCGGGAGGGTACGAAGACCTGCCCGGCCGCCCCACGGCGGCCGGCACCCGCGATCACCTCGACCGGGCCGATCACCTCGACGACCCGGACCCGCACCACGCCGCCGACGCCGCGACCATCGAGAACCTCCTCCGCTGCTGGGTACGGGAGAAGAACCTGGCCCAGCCGGCCGGGCACACCCTGCGGATCCCCCTCGACGCCAGCGGAACCGCCCTCCTCATCCCCGTCCACTACTGGTCGCCCACCGGCTGGCACCGCTTCGGCCCGCCCACCCTCGAAGGCGCCCCGCACACCGCCCCGCCCGCCGACGCGGTGACCGTCGCCGCCCTCATCGGCCGCGAGGCCGCGCCCGCCGGTGACGCCCGGGCCCACCGGGGCCAAGGGGGCCACCGGGACCAGCAGGGCCACCTGGGCCGGCAGGGGCACCGGGACGGCGCCGATCTGGTCGGCCGCGTCGCCGACTCCGTACGCCGCACCGCCGACTTCATCGCCCACCGGCGCGGCCACCCCGGCCCCACCGCCGACGCGGACCTCTTCCTCACCGCCGAACAGTCCCTGCTGCTGGGTCACCCCCTCCACCCCACGGCCAAGAGCCGCGAAGGGCTCTCCGACGCCGAAGCCAGGCTCTACTCGCCCGAGTTGCACGGCTCCTTCCCCCTCCACTGGATGGCCGTCGACCGGTCCGTACTCGCCACCGACTCGGCCTGGACCGAACAGGGCCGCCCCCGCACCGCCGAGTACCTCACCGCCCGCCTCGCCGACGGCCTCACCCTCCCCGGCGACACCGCGGCCCTGCCCCTGCACCCCTGGCAGGCCCGCGACCTGCTCCACCGCCCCGCCGTCACCGAGCTCCTCGCCGCCGGCCTGCTCCACGACCTCGGCCCGCACGGCGACCCCTGGCACCCCACCTCCTCCGTCCGCACCGTCCACCGGCCCGGCGCCCCGGCCATGCTCAAGCTGTCCCTCGGCGTACGGATCACCAACTCCCGCCGCGAGAACCTCCGCAAGGAACTCCACCGGGGCGTCGAGGTGCACCGGCTGCTGCGCACCGGCCTCGCCAAGGAGTGGCAGGCCGCCCACCCCGGCTTCGACATCGTGCGCGACCCGGCGTGGCTGGCCGTCAACACCCCGTCCGGCGAACCCGTCCCCGGGCTGGACGTCATGCTCCGGCACAACCCCTTCGGCCTCGGCGACGACGCCGTCTGCATCGCGAGCCTCACCGCGCCACGGCCCTGGCCCGGCAGCACCCGGATGCGGTCGCGCCTGGCCGTCACCGTCTCCGGGCTCGCCGCCCGCACCGGCCGGCCCACCGGAGCCGTCGCCGCCGAGTGGTTCCTGCGCTACCTCGACCAGGTCGTCCGTCCCGTGCTCTGGCTCGACGGCACGGCCGGCGTCGCCCTGGAGGCCCACCAGCAGAACACCCTGGTGATCCTCGACCCCGACGGCTGGCCCCGTGGCGGCCGCTACCGCGACAACCAGGGCTACTACTTCCGTGAGTCCCACCGCGCCGCCCTGGAAGCCCGGCTCCCCGGCATCGGCACCCACAGCGACACCTTCGTCTCCGACGACGTCACCGACGAACGCTTCGCCTACTACCTCGGCATCAACAACGTCCTGGGCCTGATCGGCGCCTTCGGCGCGCAGCGCCTCGCCGACGAACGGCTCCTCCTGGCCGCCTTCCGCCAGTTCCTCACCACCGCCGCCGGGCTCGGCTCCCCCCTGCCGGCCCGCCTCCTGGAGAGCCCGACCCTGCGCTGCAAGGCCAACCTCCTGACGCGGCTCCACGGCCTCGACGAGCTCGTCGGCCCCGTCGACACCCAGTCCGTCTACGTCACCATCGCCAACCCCCTTCGTCGCTGACGGAACACCCCCACCCGAACCGTCGAGAGGACAGCGCCCCGTGCCTCCCACCGATGCGAGCTCCGACACCGGTCCCCGTTCCCACGCGCCGGCCGGCGTGGGCACGGAGGACACCCTGGAGCTACGGCTGCCGGACGAGCTGATCACGCTGTTCGACGCGGACGACGCGGACGACGCGGACGACGCGGCCACCGGCCACCAGGCGCCGGCCGACCGCGCCCACCGCGCCGACGGGCCCAACGGCCTGGTGGACCTGGCCGGCCTCGCCGATGACCTGCTCGACACCGTCGCCGGCTGGGGCCCCGCCCTCACCGCACTCGGCCGGTTCCGGCTCGTCCCCGTACGCGTCGAGCGGGACCTCACGCTGATCAGCCGGTGGATGAACGACCCCGCGGTCGCCGCGTTCTGGGAACTGGGCGGGCCCGAATCCGTCACGGAGGCCCACCTGCGCGCCCAACTCGACGGCGACGGACGCAGCGTGCCGTGCCTGGGTGTGCTCGATGGCACGCCCATGAGCTATTTCGAGATCTACCGCGCCGACCTCGACCCGCTGGCCCGCCACTACCCGGCCCGCCCCCACGACACCGGTGTCCACCTACTGATCGGAGGCGTCGCCCACCGTGGCCGGGGCGTCGGTACCACCCTGCTCAGAGCCGTCTCCGACCTCGTCCTCGACAACCGCCCCCAGTGCGCGCGTGTCATCGCCGAGCCGGACATCCGCAACACCCCTTCCGTCTCGGCCTTCCTGAGCGCCGGCTTCCGCTTCTCCGCCGAACTCGACCTTCCGGACAAGCGAGCCGCCCTCATGGTCCGCGACCGCATCCTGCGACACCTGCTGTGAGCCCCCCACTGTGACCAGCCCCCTGCCGCGCATACACCGCTCGACCCGCATCGGTTCCACCCGGAGGAGGCCCCGTGCCGAAATCCCCTGCCACCCATGACTCCGCGGAGCCGCCCGCCCCGCCGACAGCCGCCACCCCACAACCGACTCCAGCCGCTCCGGCCGCTCCGGCCACCCCGACCGCGCCGCCCGAGCTGAACCCGCGGGCGTGGGCCCGGGCCTCCCGGCACCTGCTCGCGAAGATGCTGGGCGAATTCGCCTACGAAGCGCTCATCGAGCCGACCCCGCTGCCCGCCGCGCCGGCCGACGCCTCCACCGCCGCCACCGCCTCCCAGGCCCGCCACACCGCCGACCCGGCCGCCCCCCAGCCCGCCCGGCCCGGCAGCCCGGACCCGTCGGCCGACCCGTACAACCCGCCGCCGGTAGACCGGGACAGCCCGCCGACGGCCGACTCGAACGACCGGCCGCCGACCGATCCGTACGGACTGACGCTCGACGACGGCTCCGTACTCACCTTCGCAGCGCGCCGGACCGCCTACGGCAGTTGGCGTGTCGACCCGGACTCGATCACCCGTGACGGCCGCCCCTTCGCCGACCCACTGGACTTCCTGGTCCGGGCCCGCCACCTGCTCCGCCTGGACGGCGCCACGCTCGGCCACCTCCTCCGCGAGCTGACCATCACGCTCGCCGCCGACGCCCGGCTGGACCACACCGCACTCCCGGCCGCCCGCCTCGCCGACCTCGGTTACGCCGAACTCGAAGGCCACCAGACCGGCCACCCGTGGATCGTCTTCAACAAGGGCCGCATCGGCTTCTCCGCCGCCGACGCCGGCCGCTGGGCACCCGAAGCCCGCCGGGCCGCCCCGCTGCCCTGGATCGCGGTCAGCACCGCCCTCGCCGCCTACCGGGGCGTGCCCGCGCTCGACACCGCCGCGCACCTCTACGACCGTGAGCTGGCCCCGGCCGTGCGCGACACCTTCGCCGCCGCGCTCCGGACCCGGGGCCTCGACCCCGCGACATACCTCTACCTGCCGGTGCACCCCTGGCAGTGGGACGAGGTCCTGCTGCCGCTCTACGCGCCCGCCATCGCCGAGGGCGCGATCGTGCCGCTCCCCACCGACGGCGACCTCCGGCTGCCGCAGCAGTCCATCCGTACGTTCCTCAACGCCAGCCGGCCCGACCGGTTCAGCGTCAAGCTCCCGCTGTCCGTCCTCAACACCCTGGTCTGGCGCGGACTGCCCACCGAACGCACCCTCGCCGCTCCCGCCGTCACCTCGTGGGTCCACGCACTGCGCGACGGCGATGCGTTTCTGCGCGACGAATGCGGGGTGATCCTGCTCGGCGAGGTCGCCTCCGTCACGGTCGAGCACCCTCTGTACGACCACCTCCCCGAGGCCCCGTACCAGTACAAGGAGCTGCTCGGCGCGATCTGGCGCGAACCGCTGCGCCTCCCGCCCGGTGAACGCGGCCGCACCCTCGCCTCCCTCCTCCACACCGACCCGCAGGGCCGCGCCTTCACCGCCGAACTGGTGACAAGGTCGGGGCTCCGCCCCGAGACCTGGCTCCGCCACCTCTTCGCCGCCCTGCTGCCGCCCCTGCTGCACTTCCTGTACCGCTACGGCACCGTCTTCTCCCCGCACGGCGAGAACGCCATCGTCGTCTTCAACGACCAGGACGTCCCCGTACGGCTGGCGATCAAGGACTTCGTCGACGACATCAACGTCAGCGCCCGTCCGCTGCCCGAGCACGACACGATGCCCGCGGAGGTGCGGGCCGTGCTCCTGACCGAGGAGCCCGGGTTCCTGACCCAGTTCATCCACTCCGGGCTCTTCGTCGGAGTCTTCCGCTACCTGGCACCGCTGTGCGAGGAGCAACTGGGAGTACCGGAGGGGGAGTTCTGGTCACTCGTCCGGGCAGAGATCCTGCGGCACCAGGCACGCTTCCCGGACCTCAAGGAGCGTTACGAGCTGTTCGACCTGCTCACGCCGCGTATCGAGCGGCTGTGTCTGAACCGCAACCGGCTGCACCTGGACGGCTACCGCGACCGCGCCGAACGGCCGCACGCCGCCATTCACGGCACCGTCCCCAATCCGCTCGCGTGACGCGTGTGATCCGATTGTCAGTGGCGCGCCGTAGGGTGGACTGGCTATGACGAAGCCATCCCTCCCCGAGCTCCTCCACGCCGCCGTCGCCGCCGTCGGAGGCGTGGAACGGCCAGGCCAGGTCACCATGGCCGAGGCCGTCGCACAGGCCATCGACGACGGCTCCCACCTCCTGGTCCAGGCCGGCACGGGTACCGGAAAGTCCCTGGGGTACCTGGTGCCCGCGCTGGCGCACGGGGACCGGGTCGTGGTCGCGACCGCGACGCTGGCCCTCCAGCGGCAGCTCGTCGAGCGCGACCTGCCCCGCACGGTGGACGCGCTCCACCCGCAGCTCCGGCGCCGCCCGGAGTTCGCGATGCTCAAGGGGCGGTCGAACTACCTGTGCCTGCACCGGCTCCACGAGGGCGTCCCGCAGGACGAGGAGGAGGGGCTCTTCGACCCGTTCGAGGCGGCCGCGCCCACCAGCAAGCTCGGCCAGGACCTGCTGCGCCTGCGCGACTGGTCGGACGAGACCGAGACCGGCGACCGGGACGACCTGACGCCCGGCGTCTCCGACCGCGCCTGGTCGCAGGTCTCCGTCACCTCCCGCGAGTGCCTGGGCGCCTCGAAGTGCGCCTACGGGGCGGAGTGCTTTGCCGAGGCCGCGCGGGAGCGCGCCAAGCTGGCCGACGTCGTGGTCACCAACCACGCCCTGCTCGCGATCGACGCGATCGAGGGCGCCCCGGTGCTCCCGCAGCACGAGGTCCTGATCGTCGACGAGGCCCATGAGCTGGTCTCCCGCGTCACCGGCGTCGCCACCGGCGAGCTCACGCCCGGGCAGGTCAACCGCGCGGTCCGCCGTGCGGCCAAGCTGGTCGACGAGAAGGTCGCCGACCAGCTCCAGACGGCGGCCGAGGGCTTCGAGCGGCTGATGGAGCTGGCGCTCCCCGGCCGCCTGGAGGAGATCCCCGAGGACCTGGCGTACGCGCTGATGGCCCTGCGTGACGCGGCGCGGGCGGTCATCTCCTCGCTCGGCTCGACGCGCGACAAGTCCGTCCAGGACGGGGACGCGGTGCGCAAGCAGGCCATGGCCTCCGTGGAGACCGTCCACGATGTCGCGGAGCGCATCACCCAGGGCTCCGAGTACGACGTCGTCTGGTACGAGCGCCACGACCGTTTCGGGGCGTCCCTGCGGGTGGCGCCGCTGTCCGTCTCCGGGCTGCTGCGCGAGAAGCTCTTCGCCGAGAGGTCGGTCGTCCTCACCTCCGCGACGCTCAAGCTCGGCGGCGACTTCAACGGGGTCGGCGCCTCCCTCGGCCTCCCCCCGGAGGGCACCGTCGGCACGGAGGACGAGGACGTGCCGGTGTGGAAGGGCATCGACGTCGGCTCGCCCTTCGACTACCCCAAGCAGGGAATCCTGTACGTCGCCAGGCACCTGGCCACCCCGGGCAGGGAGGGCAGCCGCGGCGACATGATGGACGAGCTCGCCGAGCTGGTCGAAGCCGCGGGCGGCCGTACCCTCGGCCTCTTCTCCTCCATGCGGGCCGCGCAGGCCGCGGCCGAGGAGCTCCGCGGCCGGCTCGACAAGCCGATCCTGCTCCAGGGCGAGGACACCCTGGGCGAGCTGATCAAGAACTTCGCGAACGACGCCGAGACCTGCCTGTTCGGCACCCTCTCGCTGTGGCAGGGCGTCGACGTCCCGGGGCCGAACTGCCAGCTCGTCGTCATGGACCGCATCCCGTTCCCCCGCCCGGACGACCCTCTGATGAGCGCCCGCCAGAAGGCCGTGGAGGAAGCGGGCGGAAACGGCTTCATGGCGGTCGCGGCGACGCACGCCGCGCTGCTCATGGCCCAGGGCGCCGGCCGGCTGGTCCGCGCCACGGGCGACCGTGGGGTCGTGGCCGTCCTGGACCCGCGCCTGGCCAATGCCCGTTACGGCAGCTACCTCCGCGCCTCGCTGCCCGACTTCTGGTACACCACGGACCGCAACCAGGTCCGCCGCTCACTCGCCGCCATCGACGCCGCCGCCAGAACCGCCCCCGCCTAGCCGACCCTGGCCGGGGTTCCACCCCGCGCCCCGCCCGGCCTGGACACGGGAGCGGCCCCGGCCCCGGCCATGGCTCCGCCCGGCCCGGCCAGGGCGCGCCCCGGCCACGGCATGAGCCCGCGGCGGACCCCGGCCCGGCCACGGCCTGTTCCCCCCGCCCCGGCAGGGGCCACGCGACCCCAGCCCCGGCAGGGGCCACGGCAGCGGCGAACCGCGGGGCGGTGGCCCGTCGGTGCGTGCACGCCTTGCGCGCGGGCCCCGGCGCGTGCCTCGCGCCTGGGGACCGCCACAGACGCAGCGACCGGACCCGCGCATACACAGGCCCGGCCGACCGCCGCACAGTCCCACCCCGGCGCACATCCGGCGGCGTGGGGCGCGCACGCAGCGCCCAGGCATGCCCGGCACCCGGCCCGCACGCCGCAGCCCGAACGGGCGCACCCCCCGGCGTCGCCCCGTCCCGCCCGCGTGCACGCCCACCGGCGGCATCCGGACCCCACACCGGTTCAGGCATACGCAGGGCCCCGGGACCGGCGCAGGGGTCCCGGGGCCCGGTCGGAGCCGGCGTGGTGGGTCACACCCGCCGCAGTACCGCGACCACCTTGCCGAGGATCGTCGCCTCGTCGCCCGGAATCGGCTGGTACGCCGCGTTGTGCGGGAGCAGCCAGACATGGCCGTCCTCGCGCTTGAAGCGCTTGACGGTGGCCTCGCCGTCCAGCATGGCCGCGACGATGTCGCCGTTCTCGGCGACCGGCTGGCGGCGCACGGTCACCCAGTCGCCGTCACAGATGGCGGCCTCGATCATCGAATCGCCGACGACCTTCAGCACGAACAGCTCGCCGTCACCGACCAACTGGCGGGGGAGGGGGAACACGTCCTCGACCGACTCCTCGGCGAGGATCGGGCCACCGGCCGCGATACGGCCGACCAGCGGGACGTACGACGCGGCGGGCTTGCCCGTGGTGTCGGTGGGCTGGGTGCTGGGCTGGTCGGATCCGCGGACCTCGTAGGCGCGGGGCCGGTGCGGGTCCCTGCGCAGGAACCCCTTGCGCTCCAGGGCCATCAACTGGTGGGCGACCGACGAGGTGCTGGACAGCCCCACCGCCTGGCCGATTTCCCGCATCGACGGCGGGTAACCGCGCCGCTGCACCGAGTCCCGGATGACTTCGATGACCCGCCGCTGCCGGTCCGTGAGCCCCGAGCTGTCCGCCCGGATGCCTGGAGGTCGCCCGGGCAGAGAGCGCGTGGGCTTGGGCCCCTCCGCGTTCGTGGTCGCTTCATTCATGGCATGCACCGGCTCGAGTCGGCTCTGGGAGCGGTCCTGGGCAGTGATGGTGGCACTGTCTGCGGTGGTGGTCACGTCGTCGGCCCCTCTCGAATGGTCTCCCTAGCTGGACAACGGTAGTTGCTTTCGAAAGGTTGCGCCAAACACACGTTCGAGTGAAAAATCGCAGATTGGCTTACATGTGCGTGTGACTAGGTGTATGTGCGATCGCTTGCCGGCTCCCGGCCCGTGCCGCGGTGGCGATTTCAGGCCATCACCGTAACGTCCGCCGCCGAAGCCGGGTAAGGCGGGGGCGGCAGCCGGCGCGTCGCCGACCGGACCGGCCGGTCACCCGGACGAATCCGGAGCGTGACCGCCACGGCGGGTCATGTGATCGGGCGGCCTCCGGCGCGCTCCGGTACGTCTCCAGTCTGTCATCCCGGCCCCCGCGATCCGTGGCGCCGCGCCCCTCGCGTAGGCTCTGGGCCGGTCGCCGACGCTGCGCCGATCCCGTTCCGATGCCGCGGCGCGCGACACGCGCCAAGGGCTGAAAAGACGGCCGGACCCCAGATCTAGTGGTTGGATTGCACCGGCCACCCACAAGTTGTGGTCCCGGGTCTTACGGGGGCGTGGCGATCGCCTATGCTTGTGGCTGCTTCGGGGGGCTCTGGCGGGCCTTGACGAGGCTATTCAGTCGTGCTGTGAAGGAGGGTTGGGAGATGCACTGCCCCTTCTGCAGGCACCCCGACAGCCGTGTCGTCGACAGTCGCACCACCGACGACGGGACGGCCATCCGCCGCCGCCGCCAGTGCCCCGACTGCTCCCGCCGTTTCACCACGGTGGAGACCGCGTCACTCATGGTGATCAAGCGCAGCGGGGTCACCGAGCCCTTCAGCCGCACCAAGGTCATCTCCGGAGTGCGCAAGGCGTGCCAGGGGCGGCCGGTCACCGAGGACGCTCTCGCCCAGCTCGGCCAGCGGGTCGAGGAGGCGGTGCGCGCCACCGGCAGCGCGGAGCTGACCACTCACGACGTCGGACTCGCCATACTCGGCCCGTTGCGGGAACTCGACCTCGTCGCGTACCTGCGCTTCGCGTCCGTGTACCGGGCGTTCGACTCACTCGAAGACTTCGAGGCCGCCATCGCGGAGCTCCGCGACGGCCGGCCCCCCGCGGAGGACCGCGGGACCGGTGCGACCCCAGAGGTCCCGGTTCCCGCGGGCGCCGCCGACTGATCGTTCCGGTCCGGCGTTCGACCGGCGATCGGCCGCTGAGCGGCACATGACGTGTCACGGGTGCTGTGCGTGGTGCCCGGGACAACAGACAGAAACCGTGCCTTGGGAAGATCTGGGCACTTCAGGGTGTTTTTGCCCGTATATGGGAGGCGGCATGACAGAGACGGCGAGCGGCCCGGCACGTGGGTCCCGTACCAAGGGGTCCAAGGTGAACAAGGGTCTGCGTATCGAGCGCATCCACACCACCCCCGGCGTGCATCCGTACGACGAGGTCGTGTGGGAGCGTCGTGACGTCGTCATGACCAACTGGCGCGACGGCTCGGTGAACTTCGAGCAGCGTGGCGTCGAGTTCCCCGACTTCTGGTCGGTGAACGCGGTCAACATCGTCACCAGCAAGTACTTCCGCGGGGCCGTCGGCACCCCGCAGCGCGAGACCGGCCTGAAGCAGTTGATCGACCGGATCGTGAAGACGTACCGGAAGGCCGGTGAGGAGTACAACTACTTCGCCTCGCCCGCCGACGCCGAGATCTTCGAGCACGAACTGGCCTACGCCCTCCTGCACCAGATCTTCAGCTTCAACTCGCCGGTGTGGTTCAACGTCGGCACGCCGCAGCCCCAGCAGGTCTCCGCCTGCTTCATCCTGTCCGTCGACGACTCCATGGAGTCGATCCTCGACTGGTACAAGGAAGAGGGCATGATCTTCAAGGGCGGCTCCGGCGCCGGCCTGAATCTCTCCCGCATCCGCTCCTCCAAGGAGCTGCTCTCCTCCGGCGGCAACGCCTCCGGTCCCGTCTCCTTCATGCGCGGCGCCGACGCCTCCGCCGGAACGATCAAGTCCGGTGGCGCCACCCGCCGTGCCGCCAAGATGGTCATCCTGGACGTCGACCACCCCGACATCGAGGACTTCATCGAGACCAAGGTCAAGGAGGAGGAGAAGATCCGCGCCCTGCGCGACGCGGGCTTCGACATGGACCTGGGCGGCGACGACATCACGTCCGTCCAGTACCAGAACGCCAACAACTCCGTCCGCGTGAACGACGAGTTCATGAAGGCCGTGGAGTCCGGCGGGAAGTTCGGCCTGCGCGCCCGGATGACCGGTGAGGTCATCGAGGAGGTCGACGCCAAGGCGCTGTTCCGCAAGATGGCCGAGGCCGCGTGGGCCTGCGCCGACCCGGGCATCCAGTACGACGACACGATCAACCACTGGCACACGTGCCCGGAGTCCGGCCGCATCAACGGCTCGAACCCGTGCAGCGAGTACATGCACCTGGACAACACCTCGTGCAACCTCGCCTCGCTGAACCTGATGAAGTTCCTCAAGGACGACGGCGAGGGCAACCAGTCGTTCGACTGCGAGCGCTTCGCCAAGGTCGTCGAGCTGGTCATCACCGCGATGGACATCTCGATCTGCTTCGCGGACTTCCCGACCCAGAAGATCGGCGAGAACACCCGCGCCTTCCGTCAGCTCGGCATCGGTTACGCCAACCTCGGCGCCCTGCTGATGGCCACGGGCCACGCGTACGACTCCGACGGCGGCCGCGCCCTCGCCGGTGCCATCACCTCCCTGATGACCGGCACCTCCTACAAGCGCTCCGCCGAGCTGGCCGCGGTCGTCGGCCCGTACGACGGCTACGCCCGCAACGCCGAGCCGCACAAGCGCGTGATGAAGCAGCACGCCGACGCCAACGCCAAGGCCGTCCGCATGGACGACCTGGACACCCCGATCTGGGCCGCCGCCACGGAGGCCTGGCAGGACGTGATCCGCCTCGGCGAGAAGAACGGCTTCCGCAACTCCCAGGCGTCCGTCATCGCCCCGACCGGCACCATCGGTCTGGCGATGTCCTGCGACACCACCGGCCTGGAGCCCGACCTCGCCCTGGTCAAGTTCAAGAAGCTGGTCGGCGGCGGCTCGATGCAGATCGTCAACGGCACCGTCCCGCAGGCGCTTCGCCGCCTCGGCTACCAGCCGGAGCAGATCGAGGCGATCGTCGCCCACATCGCCGAGCACGGCAATGTGATCGACGCCCCCGGCCTCAAGCAGGAGCACTACGAGGTCTTCGACTGCGCCATGGGCGAGCGTGCCATCTCCGCGATGGGCCACGTCCGCATGATGGCCGCGATCCAGCCGTGGATCTCCGGCGCGCTGTCCAAGACGGTCAACATGCCGGAGACGGCGACCGTCGAGGAGGTCGAGGAGATCTACTTCGAGGCCTGGAAGATGGGCGTCAAGGCGCTCGCCATCTACCGCGACAACTGCAAGGTCGGCCAGCCCCTCTCCGCCAAGAAGAAGGAGCAGGAGAAGGCCGAGGTCACCGAGAAGGCCGAGGAGACGATCCGCGCGGCGGTCGAGAAGGTCGTCGAGTACCGTCCCGTCCGCAAGCGCCTCCCCAAGGGCCGTCCCGGCATCACCACCTCCTTCACGGTGGGCGGCGCCGAGGGCTACATGACCGCCAACTCCTACCCGGACGACGGTCTCGGCGAGGTCTTCCTGAAGATGTCGAAGCAGGGTTCGACGCTCGCGGGCATGATGGACGCCTTCTCCATCGCGGTCTCCGTCGGCCTCCAGTACGGCGTGCCGCTGGAGACGTACGTCTCGAAGTTCACCAACATGCGCTTCGAGCCGGCCGGTATGACGGACGACCCGGACGTGCGGATGGCGCAGTCGATCGTCGACTACATCTTCCGCCGCCTGGCGCTGGACTTCCTGCCCTTCGAGACCCGCTCGGCGCTCGGCATCCACTCGGCCGAGGAGCGCCAGCGCCACCTGGAGACCGGTTCGTACGAGCCGGCCGACGACGAGGTGGACGTCGAGGGCCTGGCCCAGTCCGCCCCGCGCCAGCAGGAGGCCCCGAAGGCCGTGGCCGCCGCCCCGGCGAAGGCCGAGGTCCCGGCCCCGAAGCAGGCGCACACCTCGGCGGAGCTCGTCGAGATGCAGCTCGGCATCAGCGCGGACGCGCCGCTGTGCTTCTCGTGCGGTACGAAGATGCAGCGGGCCGGTTCCTGCTACATCTGCGAGGGCTGCGGCTCGACCAGCGGTTGTAGCTGAGCCGACTGACTGAGCAGGGGCGGGAGAACCGGATGTTCCGGTTCTCCCGCCCCCTGCGTTTGTGCCGCCTCAGGACCGTTCGGCGCCCATCAGCTCGGTGAAGGACTGCGGGTCCGCGTCGAAGCCACGGACGGCACGGCGCCAGCCCCATCCGCCCGTGTCGTCGCGGAGGAACTCCACGACGGTCACGGCCGTGGCGCCCCCGAGGCCGGCGAAGTCGTAGCTGTCCAGCTCCTTGTAGCCCTCCTTGATGAGGACTTGGGCATTGGTGATGTCGGAGAACGTCGTCCGGCCGCCACCCTGCTGTATGGCCACGCCCACCACCACGCGCGCGTAGGCCGGTGCCAGGCGGTTCAGTTCCAGGGTCATCGCCTCGTCGAAGCCGAAGCCCTGGCCGGTGCGGCTGTCCCGGTGGAGGGTGATGGTCCCGTCCGGCGAACGGCTGCCGAAGTGCACCAGATAGGCGGGCGCACCATGGGGGTCCTCGGTCCGGTAGACGGCCGCGATGATGTCGAGATCATGGTCGGGGGCGCCCGCGGGGCTCGGATCCCATTTGAGCGTCACCTCGACCTTGCCGACCCCCTTGTTGACACTGTTCACGGGTTTCCCCTCTCTCGTACGGGCAGGGTCAACTGCCCGCGACCCGAAGCTCCTTGCCCATGGTGTCACGCTCAGTGCGGGATCCGGCGCGGCGGACGCTGCCGGGGGACCTCGTCCCGGAAGGCCTCTATACGGCTGCTGACCTGACGGATGAGGTGCGTGTCCTCGATCCGGTCCAGGTACAGGCAGCGGCGGGCCACCCCCTCCAGCTCGAAGGCGAAGTAGACCGACATCAGGGGGTTGATGAACAGTTCACTGCCACGCGTGCGTGAGGTGAACCGGACGTCCCCGAAGGAGCCCTGGACGGCAGCCGCTATGGAGCCGTTCACGATGCTGGGGAAGTCCGGCGTACGGCTCTGCGCGTGCGCGACGGCGTCCACGAAAAGGGCACCCTCGCGTGTCGCACGCGAGACGGAGAACGCCCCCAGATAGGCCCCGTCCCGTTCCAGGGCGGCGATGTTCTCCAGGACCAGGCCATGGCTGACGCCGTGGTACGCGTCGACGCCGAAGCCGATCGAGGCGATGAGGCGTTCGGGGACGTCCAGGCCGGCGAGGGCGGCGACGCTGGTCAGGTCCTCCTCCGGGGTGCCCAGCCCGGACTCGTCGCCCCGCATGAGGATGTCGGTCCCGCCGTCGACCAGCACGACCGCGTCGATGCCGTAGTGCTCGATCAGCGCCTGGTACGCCGCGCGCAGCGGCTGGACGCCGACGCGGGCGAAGGCGTGGACGGTGCTGGGGTAGTGGTGCAGCGCGAGCCATTGGGCGAGGGTGCGCTCGGGGAAGTACGTCTGATGCGGCGCCGATTCAGGAGTGACGACGGCGACGTCGGGAGCGAGCCAGGAGTCGAGGGGCAGGCCCTCGACGGCGCTGAAGGCCAGGTTGGCGAGATGGACCTCCTTGCCCTGGTGGCGCAGCGACAGTGCCAGGGGCAGTCCCGCGTAGATGTCGAACCCGCCGCCGGCGCCCGCGACGAGAACGCGTTCGGCAGATTCGAGGCGGGCGAAGAGCGGGTTGAGGTGCAGCGAGGTCATCCGGTCATTGTGCGGGGTGTTCGATCGCGGCCGGACGTGTGTGCCAGGGCCGGTAGCCGATGGGGGCGCAGTGCGCGAGACCGGGACCGGCGCCACGTCGGGCGCCGTACGATGGCGCGGTGCTGGTCAAGTGGATTCGCTGCACCGTGGTCGACCGTCGGGGGTTCGAGCGGGGGCAGCGGAAGTGGGCGGGGCTGCTGGGTGAGCCGGGATTCCGTGGGCAGGGCGGCGGTTGGAGCCGGAGCCGACCCGGTGTCGCGCACGTTTTCGCCTTCTGGGAGAGCCGGCCCTTCTACGACTCCTTCATGGCCCGCTCGCACGATCGACTGGCGGCCGCGCAGTCGGGCACGTACAAGGACATGCAGGTCAAGCTGTTCGATCACCGCTTCGACGTGAAGACCGGGTTCGAGCCGCGCTTCACCGACGCCGATGTCGTCCGCGTCGCGCACAGCAGGATCCACGCGGAGCGCGTCGAGCACTACGCGCTGATGCAGGAGAAGGTCTGGAACCCGGCGATGGCCGGCTCGCCGGGGATGCTGCGGGGGATGTTCGGGGAGGCCCCGGGCCACGAGTTCCTGGTCCTGTCCATGTGGCAGTCGGCGGCCGAGCACGGCAAGTACCGCACGGAACGCGTGGAGCGGCTCGCGCTGCGCGCGCAGATCGAGGCGGACGTCGCGGCCTTGGCGGGTGACGTCGTGGACCTGGAGTCGGCCTGGACGGTGTGAGCTGTCGGGCGGGGGGCACGCACGCGTGCCCGGGCCCGTGCGCCCCGTGCGCCGTGCTCGCGGCGGCGGGTACGCCGGATGGAGCCCGGGCTCCCGGCCGGCCGGGCCCCGCCGGAACGCCCGATCTAGGGTCGTGGCATGGCACGACCGCAGCGCATCGTTCTCGTACGGCACGGCGAATCGGAGGGGAACGCCGATGACACCGTGTACGAACGCGAGCCCGACCACGCGCTGGGGCTGACCGAGCGGGGGCGGCGGCAGGCGGAGGAGACGGGCGAGCGGCTGCGGGCACTGTTCGGTGACGAGCGGGTGAGCGTCTACATCTCCCCGTACCGCCGCACCCACGAGACCTTCCAGGCCTTCCGGCTGGACCCCGCGCTGGTACGGGTCAGGGAGGAGCCGCGGCTGCGCGAGCAGGACTGGGGGAACTGGCAGGACAGGGACGACGTCCGGCTCCAGAAGGCGTACCGGGACGCGTACGGGCACTTCTTCTACCGCTTCGCGCAGGGTGAGTCCGGGGCCGACGTGTACGACCGGGTCGGGGCGTTCCTGGAGAGCCTCCACCGCAGCTTCGAGGCGCCCGACCACCCGCCGAACGTCCTGCTGGTCACCCACGGCCTGACCATGCGGCTGTTCTGCATGCGCTGGTTCCACTGGACCGTCGCGGACTTCGAGTCGCTGTCCAACCCGCCCAACGGCGAAACCCGCATGCTGCTGCTCGGCGAGGACGGGCGGTACACACTGGACCGCCCTTTCGAGCGCTGGCGAACCCCCGAGTCGTACGGCACCACCGGATAGAGTGGCAGTGCGATGACCGCTGACTCCTCTTCCGACCGGCGCTTCGAACGCGCCCTGGCCAGCCTGCGCGGGCTGTCCGTGGGAGACGCCCTGGGCTCCCAGTTCTTCGTACCCGCCAACTATCCACTGCTCAAGCGGCGCGAGCTGCCGCCCGGCACCTGGCAGTGGACCGACGACACCGAGATGGCCTGTTCCGTGCTGGCCGTCCTCGCCGAGCACGGCCGTATCGACCAGGACGCGCTCGCCCGCTCCTTCGCCGAGCACCACGACTTCGACCGGGGCTACGGACCGGCCGTCAACCGGATGCTCCGGCTGATCCGGGAGGGCGGCGACTGGCGCGAACTGGCCGCCGGACTCTTCAAGGGCCAGGGCTCCTGGGGCAACGGCGCCGCCATGCGCATCGCCCCGCTGGGCGCCTGGTACGCCGACGACCCCGAGCAGGCGACGCACCAGGCCGAGATCTCCTCGTACACCACCCACCAGCACCGGGAAGCCGTCGTGGGCTGCATGGCCGTCGCGGCCGCCGCCGCCCTCGCCGCCGATCCGGCGGGGCCGCCCAAGCCGGAGGAGCTCCTCGACGGGGTCGTCGCGCTCGTGCCGCGCAGCGCGGTGGGCGCGGGGCTGCGCCGTGCCCGGGACATGCTCGACTACGGCGACGCGGCGACGGTCGCGGCGGTGCTCGGCAGCGGCCGGCGTACGAGCGCGCACGACACGGTGCCGTTCGCGCTCTGGTCGGCCGCCCGCGCCCTGGGCGACTTCGAGCGGGCCTTCTGGACCACCGCCCAGGTCGGCGGGGACGTCGACACGACGTGCGCCATCGCCGGGGGAGTGGTGGCCGCCACGGCCGCCGGGGCGCCGCCGGCCGAGTGGCTGGACCGTACCGAGGCGCTGCCCGACTGGGTGCCCGCCGGGCCGGCCGGCCGCTGACGCACGTGTCACGGTCCTGACACAGAGCGGGGGCCGAACGGGATCACGCCCGGTTCCGGGCATACCCTTTCGGCCACGCCGCCGCCTTGATCATGACAGGCGCGCTGACCAGACACCGGGACCGTACGCCACTGCCGCCGCGACGTGGGCGGGCCCCGGTCGGGAGGGGGTCCCGTGCCAGACACGCCGTCCGCATCACCATCACCGTCGGCCTCACCGGAGCCGTCGCCGCAGTCACCTGCGCGGTCGCAGTCGCCTGCATCGGAGGCGTCGCCGCACCCGTCGCGGGCCTCGGAGCCGTCGCCGGGAGCGGAGGCATCGCCGTCGGCGGCGGCACCGCAGCCGTCGCCGGGAGCGCAGTCGTCACCCTCGTCGCCGCACGGCTCGGAGGGCTCGCCGACCGCCCAGGCCCCACAGGCCGCGCAAGCCCCACAGGCCGTGGAGGCCCCGCAGGTCGCCCAGGCCCCACAGGCCGCGCAAGCCCCACAGGCCGTGGAGGCCCCGCAGGTCGCCCAGGCCCCACAGGCCGCGCAAGCCCCACAGGCCGCCTCACCGGTCCCGCAGGACTCACCGCCCCCGGGCTCACCCGCGCCGATCCCGCCCTCCATGCACAAGGCCCCCATCGACGCCGGTGCCCGGGCCCGCGCGGGAGCGGTGCCCTGGGCGCCGGCCATGGCACAGCCCGGACTGCGACCGCTGCCGCCGGCCGAGAGCTGGCTGACGCGGATACGCCCGCGCCCGCCCGCCCCGATACCGGCGGCCGCCCTCTGGTCCGCCCTGGCCACCGCCGTCCTCAGCGCGCTCCTGCTCGGCGACGGACTCGGCCTGAACCTCCTGATCGTCGCCGTACCGGCCACCCTCACCGCCTACTTCGCGGCCGTGGCGGCCGGACGCCGCATCCGGCCCTGGACCGTGGTCTGGGGTGTGGGCGGCCTCGCCCTGCTGGCGGTGCCCGCACTGCGCGACGCGGGCTGGCCCACCTTCCTCGCCGTCGTCTCCGCCATGGGCCTCGCGTCGCTCGCCCTGCACGGCAGCCGTACCTGGCCCGGCATCCTCTTCGGCCCCTTCGGCCTGTTCGACTCGATCGGCCCGGGCCTGGTCTGGGCCTGGCGCGGACTGCGTGATCGGGCGGGCGGCGCACAGGGCCGGGTGGCGCCGGTGCTGCGTACGATCGCGGTGGCCGTGGGCCTGCTGATCGTGTTCGGCGCGCTGTTCGCGGGCGCCGACGCGGCCTTCGCCGACCTGATCGGCTCGCTCGCGCCGGACGTGTCGGTCACCGACGGGCCCTGGCGCTTCGTGCTGTTCGCCCTGGGCCTGGTGGGTGCGCTCGCCGCCGCCCGCACGGCCGCCGCGCCGCTGCGGTGGGACAGCCTCAAGGTCCGCCCGGGCCGACCGCGAGCCCGCCTGGAATGGGCGCTTCCGCTCATCGTGCTCAACCTGCTCTTCGCCGCCTTCAACGCCGTCCAGCTCACCGTGCTCTTCGGCGGGTACGAGAAGGTGCTGAGCCAGACGGGCCTCACCTACGCCGAGTACGCGCGCCAGGGCTTCTGGCAGCTCCTCTGGGCCACCCTGCTCACGCTCGTCGTCATCGGCCTGGCCCTTCGCTGGGCTCCCCGCGACGGCGCCCGCGACCGCACCCTGGTCCGGTCCGTCCTCGGTACGCTCTGCCTGCTCACCCTGGTGGTAGTGGCCTCCGCGCTGCGCCGGATGGACCTGTACGTCGACGCCTACGGCCTCACCCGGCTGAGGGTGTCGGTCGCCGCCATGGAACTCTGGCTCGGTCTCGTACTCGTCCTGATCATGGCAGCCGGAATCGTCGGCGCACACCGACTGCGCCTGCCGCGCGCCATCGCGGTGAGCGCGGCGGCCGGCGTCCTGGTCTTCGGGCTGGTGTCGCCGGACGGGCTCATCGCGGAACGGAACGTCCAGCGCTACGAGAGGACCGGCAAGATCGACGTCGGTTATCTGGACGGCCTCTCGGCGGACGCCGTGCCCGCGCTCGACAGGCTGCCCGAGCCCCTGCGTTCGTGCGCGCTGAGGGAGATCGCGAGCAACCTGGAGGACGACGAGACGCCCTGGTACGCGGTCAGCCGGGGCGAGACCCGCGCCCGGGGCATTCTCGACGAGCGCGGTATCTCGGTCGATGGCTACACGTGCACGCCGCAGCGCAACGACATCGGCGACGAGTTCGACGAGTTCGACGAGTACGACGGCTACGACTACTAGGCGGGCTGGTCGAGTACGACTACTGGACGCCCGGTCAGTGGACGACCGGTCCGGGCGCGTCCGATGTGCCGTTGAGCGCCTCCAGGTCGCTCTTGCGGACCCGGATCACGATCAACGCGGTCAGCAGGGATACGACGACCATGCTCACGGCGGCCGTGAAGGCCGACGAGATCCCTGCCGTCAGCACGTCATGACCCCACGGCGGGGGCAGTTCGTGTGTTGTGGCGAACTGTTCCCGCTGCTGGGGAGTGGCCTGAGCGAGGAAGGCCGGGACCTGCCTCTCGGCCTCTTCCCGGCTCGCCGTGCCGAAAACCGTCACCAGGATGGACAGCCCGAGGGAACCACCGACCTGCTGTGTCGCGTTGAGCAGACCGGAGGCCGCGCCCGCCTCGTGCGGCGCGACACCGGAGACGGCCGTCAGCGTCAACGTCACGAAGTTCAGCCCCATGCCGAAGCCGAACAGCAGCATTGGACCGAGGACCCCGCCCACGTACGAGCTGTCCGGCGAGATGAACGTCTGCCAGAGGAGCCCCACGCCGGTGATCGCCGAACCGGTCACCATGAAGGGCTTCGGCCCCAGCACAGGAAGGAGTCGTTGCGAGAGCCCCGCTCCCGTGATGATCGCCACCGTCACGGGGAGGAAGGCGAGCCCGGACTCGATCGGGGTGTAGCCGAGCACGTTCTGCACGAACAGCACGATGAAGAAGAACATGCCGAACATGGCGGCCGCCAGGCTCAGCATGATCAGGTACGTACCCGACCGGTTCCGGTCGGCGAACATCCTGAGCGGCGTGATGGGCTCGCGCGCCCTCGACTCGACGACCCCGAAGGCCGCGAGCAGTACGAGGGCCGCGCCGAAGGCCCCGATGGTGAGCGAGTCGCGCCAGCCCTCCTCGGACGCGCGGATGAACCCGTACACGAGGGACGCCATGCCGAGCGTCGAGGTGAGCGCGCCCGCGACGTCGAAGCGGCCGGGGTGGCGTTCCGACTCGTTGATGTAGAGGGGCGTGAGGACGGCGATCAGCACACCGATGGGTACGTTGACGAAGAGCACCCAGCGCCAGTCGAGCCACTCGGTGAGCATCCCGCCGGCCAGCAGCCCGATCGCGCCGCCTCCCGCCGACACGGCGGCGAACACCCCGAACGCCCGGTTCCGCTCGGGCCCTTCGGGGAACGTCGTGGTGATGAGGGCGAGCGAGGTCGGCGAGGCTATCGCCCCGCCCACACCCTGAAGCGCGCGTGCGGCGAGCAACTGCCACGGCTCCTGGGCGAATCCGCCCAGGAGGGAGGCGAAGGTGAAGACGAGGATGCCGGTCAGGAAGACCCGGCGGCGCCCCAGGATGTCGCCCGCCCGGCCGCCGAGCAGCAGTAGACCACCGAACGTGAGGGTGTACGCGCTGAGCACCCAGGAGAGGTCGGTGGTCGAGAAGGAGAGCGCGTCCTGGATGTGGGGAAGCGCGATGTTCACGATCGTCGCGTCCAGCACGACCATCAACTGACAGGCGGCGATGACGGTGAGTGCGATGCCGGGCCGCCCCGCCCGGCGGGCGGCGCCCGGCTTGCTCGGTGTCCCCGAAGCCTCCGAAGTCTCGGAAGGAGAGGTTGTCACTATGGATCCCCCATGAGTGAGTTAGTGAACGTATCCGTTCACTGTCTCGTCAACGGTAGTGAGTCCCCGTCAGTGAACGCAACCGTTCACTGTCCGCTGCCGGTCCCCAATGGCGCTGCACCTATGGAGAGTTGCTGATGGTTACTACGGACTCGTCGGCCGCCGCTCGGCCGCGACCGGTGTCCTTGCGGCGCCGGGGTGCCGTACTGGAGCGGGCGATCCTCGACGCCGCCCTGGAGCAGTTGAGTACGGTCGGCTGGAACGGGCTGACCATGGAAGGTGTCGCGGCCAGGGCCCAGACCGGCAAGGCCGCCGTCTACCGTCGCTGGCCCTCGAAGGAGGACCTGGTCGCCGACGCGCTCCAGGCCGGGCTGCCGACGTTCGACGAGGCGGCCGACCATGGCAGCGTCCGCGAGGACCTGTACCGGCTCTGCCTCCGGTTGCGTGACGCGATGTACTCCAAGCCCGGCTCCGCCCTCCGCTCGGTGATTCACGAATGCGACAGCGTGACGGCCGAGCGGTTCCGTGGGTTGATCCGCGACGGAGTGATCGACCCCTCCACCCGTCTCATCTGGGACGCCGTGCGCCGTGGAATCCAGCGCGGCGACGTCCGGGCCGACGCGTCCGACGACATGGTCGTCGACGTGGTGCCGGCCCTGATGATGTACCGGTCCAAGATGTGCGGCAGCGAATGGACCGATGCCGATGTGGCGGAGATGATCGATCGGGTCATGATTCCGCTCCTCCGGCCTCCGGCCGGGTGAAGGAGCGGTGAGGTCGCGGTGCGGCGGCAGTAGGGCGGCAGTAGGTCGGCGGTGGGTCGGCGGTGGGTCGGCGGTGGGGGAGTGGCGGGGCACATCGGTGCCACGGCCGCCGCCGTCAGGGGGCGGTGGTTGGCGCGGCCGGAGGCGCGGCGGGGCTCCAGGGGCCGGATCGCAATCCGGGTATCGCGGGCGGGGGCGGGCGGCGTAACCTGTCTGGCGCCATGCCGTACGAACCACCCACCCACACCGTCGAGCGCTCGATCAGAGCGACCACCGGCGCCAAGATCATCGCCGGAGTCGATGAGGTCGGACGCGGAGCGTGGGCCGGTCCCGTCACGGTCTGTGCCGCCGTCACCGGACTGCGCCGGCCACCCGCCGGACTGACCGATTCCAAGCTCATCAGCCCCAAGCGCCGTGCCGAACTGGCCGAGGAACTGGAGAAGTGGGTCACCTCGCACGCCCTCGGGCATGCCTCTCCGGAGGAGATCGACGAGCTCGGGATGACCGCGGCACTGCGGCTGGCCGCCATCCGCGCCCTGGACGCCCTCCCGGTGCGCCCGGACGCGATCATCCTGGACGGCAAGCACGACTACCTGGGGCAACCCTGGCAGGTCCGTACGGTGATCAAGGGCGACCAGTCCTGTATCGCGGTCGCGGCCGCCTCGGTGATCGCCAAGGTGCGGCGGGACGCGATGATGGCCGAGCTGGCGGCGGAGTCCGCCCAGTACGCCCTCTTCGGGTTCGGGGACAACGCCGGTTATCCGTCGCCGGTGCACAAGGCGGCGCTCCGGGAGTGGGGCCCCACGCCGTACCACCGGCTGAGCTGGGCGTACCTCGACGCGCTGCCCCAGTGGCGGCACCTCAAGAAGGTCCGCGTCTCCGCGGAGGCGGCCGAACTGGAAAGCGGGGGCCAACTCGGCTTCGATTTCTGAACGCCTGGCAGCGCCCCGCCCAACAGCAGGCCGCATGTAAGCAGCGCGTGTACGCCTCACCGGTACACGTCGCATGTATGCGCCACCCGCCGGTGCCACTCGCACCGGCGTTTGATAGACATCCAGTTATGCCTCTCATCCCCGAGGAGCCTCAGATTCACGAGAGTGCCCAGGGTCCCCGCGCCACTCCGGCCGCCGGCCGCCCCGCGTCGACCCCCCGACCCGTACCCGGTCCGCGTTCCGCGGCCTCGCCGCGTCCCGGCCGCCCGGGCCCCGGCCCGGCCCGGCCGACCCCTCCGGCGACGCCCCGCCAGCACACCGGCGCGGCGCAGTCGCCGACGTCCCGGCCGGAGAATCGTTCCGCGCCGCGGTCGCCGTCGCAGACCCAACCGCAGATCCAGTTGATCCCCGCTCCCACGGACGGCGCCCTCGACGCCGCCGAAGAGGCGGTCGACCTGCTGCTCGAAACCGGCCGAGCGCCGGGCGACATCCTCGTCCTGACCACCGGTGACCAGCACCCGTGGGCGACCCACGAGCTGTCCTTCGGCGACGCCGCCTACTGGGCCCAGCACGACGCCCGCGACGACGTGTTCTTCGCGGACGCGGCCGCCGTCGAGCGCGCCTCGGCCCGCCCCGTGGTCGTCGTCGCGGTCAACGGCGGCGGCGACGACGCGGCTGCCCGCGCCCTCCCGGCGGCGATGTCCCGGGCGAGCGCCCTGCTGATCGTCTGCGGCGACCCGCAGCGGATCAACTCCGTGCTCGGCGCGGGCGTCTGATCCGTCCCGCCCCACCCAGCCAGGCCCGGCACGGCGCCCCGAGCGCCGGCGCCGCCTGGTCGGGCGCGTGGCCGGGCGGACGCCGGGCTGCTCGGTCGCGCCGACGGCTGGGCACGGCGGTGTGCCGTGCACCGGGACGTGCCGGGCTGGTGCCGGGCCACGAACCCGGCGCGGTCCCGTGGCCTGACCGGTCCCAGCGCCTTGTCGGCGGTGACTGCCCATGGAGGGCCGGTCCGGGTGCCCGGCCGGCGGTGATGGATCACGGGTGCGCCCGGCCAGGCGGTGACCGACCACAGGCGCCCCGTGAGCGGTCGGGGCGGGCGTTCCGTGGCGCGCTGGGTTGGCGGACCGCCGGTCGTGGTGACCGGCCGCCGACGGGGCCCGGCAGCCGCTGTGGCCTGCCGTGGCACCGGGTCGTGTCCA
Source organism: Streptomyces sp. NPDC031064 (assembly GCF_055570965.1). Taxonomy (NCBI): domain Bacteria; kingdom Bacillati; phylum Actinomycetota; class Actinomycetes; order Kitasatosporales; family Streptomycetaceae; genus Streptomyces; species Streptomyces sp. NPDC031064. The sequence goes on along the minus strand of NZ_JBVIGF010000001.1, from coordinate 1,471,873 downwards.
TGGCCGTCGGTCTCGACAGCAGCCGTTCAGTGTGGGACGTCGCCTGTGCGGCGACGGCCTGCGTCCGCGTCAGCGGGCCGCCGTACGACGCAGTGGCTCCGCCGCACCGCTCGCGGTACGCGGCGCCGGCAGGGGTTCGTCCGCCGAGGCGTCCGCCAGGTCGCCGGGCGTCGAGCCCGAGTGCGGGCGACGGCCGCCGCGGCCCTCGCCGAGTACCTGCCAGCCGCTACGGGTCAGCGTGATGTACGCCCCGCAGCGCAGCCCGTGCAGCGTGCAGGCGTCCCGCAGGCCCCACATCCAGGCGCCGTCCTCCTCCGTCCACCGCTCGTCGCCGTCACGGCAGTAGAGCAGGACGGCGGTGCGCACCGGAGTCCGGCGCCGCAGGTCGTGCGGTATGACCCTGCGGAGGTGCGCGAGCAGGGCGTTGCGGAACTCCCAGCCGTCAGTGGGCACGGCGCGGCGCGCGAAGGAGGCGCTGGCGGTCAGCCGCTCCTCGTGGTCGAGGACGGCGACGACAGCGGTGGAGGGCGTCGGCCGGTGGCGGGCGTGCAGGCCGCTGACGACCTCGCGCGGGTTGCGCAGCAGCGGGATGCCGGCCGCAGCCCACTCGGCGGGTTCGAGCATCCGGGCCAGGCGGCTGGCGGAGTCGGCGGGCGTGCTGATCGAGGTGGCTGCGGACGAAGCGAATCCGAAGGTCACGGTCCTCCCTTCGCATACGCGCCCACAGAGCGGGCAGGGTCGAGTGAGGGACGCACCGGCACAGCCCTTCTGGACCGCGAACGGGCCGTGCGGGGAGCGGATTCCAATTCTTGCTGGCGGAACGGGCAAGCGGCAACGAGCAATTGGGGCTGCTGCCTGGAATGGGCTGGTATGGCACTCATATCCTTCCCAGTCAATCCCGGGCTGACGCGTGGCGTCAGCCCTGAACGGCGAGGACCAGCGGAAACACCCCCTCTGCTCCTGCCCGGCGCAGCAGCCGCGCCGCCACCGCGAGTGTCCAGCCGCTGTCCGACAGGTCGTCAACCAGCAGCACGGGGCCACCGGCCGCGGCCAACTCCTCGGCCAGCGCGGGCGGAACGGTCAGCGCCCGGTGCAGCCCCAGTACCCGCTGGGCACTGTTGGTCCGGGAGATCCGGGCGTCCGCGGCCTCCGGTACGTACTCGACGGTGCCGAGCAGCGGCATCCTGCCCACCTCGGCGATACGCCGGCCCAGCGAGCCCACCAGCAGCGGCCTGGTGCGCGAGGCGACCGTGACGACCCCGACCGGCCGGGGCGGGGCGTCCGGCGCCCCGGACGCCCAACCGCCCGGGCCCTTCGCCCAGTCGGCCAGGACGTGGACCACGGCGCTCACCACGTCGTCCGGTACGGGCCCGTCGGCCGCCGAGGGCGCCAGCATCGGGCGCAGCCGGTTGCCCCAGCCGATGTCGGAGAGCCGCCCGAGCGCCCGCCCGGGGAAGGACTGCTCACCGGCGGGGATACGGCCCTTGAGGTCGACCCCGGCCGCCGGCAGCCCGGTCGGCCACATCTTGCGCGGCTCGACCTCCACACCGGGGCGCCCCAGTTCGCCGCGCGCCGCGTCCAGCGCCGCCGCCGACACCTTGGCGTCGAACCGGGGCCCCGCGCAGTTGTCGCAGCGCCCGCACGGAGCGGCCTCCTCGTCGTCGAGCTGCCGCCGCAGGAACTCCATCCGGCAGCCGGTCGCCGACGCGTAGTCACGCATCGCCCGCTGCTCGGCCTCCCGCTGCCGCGCCACCCACGCGTACCGCTCGGAGTCGTACGACCAGGGCTGCCCCGTGGCGGTCCAGCCGCCCTTCACCCGGCGTACCGCGCCGTCGACGTCGAGCACCTTGAGCATCGTCTCCAGGCGGGTGCGGCGCAGCTCGACCAGTGGCTCCAGGGCCGGCAGCGACAGCGGCCGGTCCGCGTGCGCCAGCACGTCGAGCGTCCGGCGCACCTGCTCCTCCGGCGGGAAGGCGACCGAGGCGAAGTACTGCCAGATCGCCTCGTCCTCCTTGCCGGGCAGCAGCAGCACCTCCGCGTGGTCCACACCGCGCCCGGCCCGGCCCACCTGCTGGTAGTACGCGATGGGGGAGGAGGGCGAACCGAGATGCACGACGAAACCCAGGTCCGGCTTGTCGAACCCCATGCCGAGGGCCGACGTGGCCACCAGCGCCTTGACCCGGTTGGCCAGCAGGTCCTCCTCTGCCTGCTGGCGGTCCGCGTTCTCCGTGCGGCCCGTGTACGAGGCCACGGTGTGGCCGCACTGGCGGAGGTGGGCGGTCACCTCCTCGGCCGCCGCGACCGTGAGCGTGTAGATGATCCCCGAGCCCGGCAGCTCCCCGAGGTGGTCGGCCAGCCAGGCCAGGCGGTGTGCCGCGTCCGGCAACTGGAGCACCCCCAGGCTCAGGCTCTCCCGGTCCAGCGGGCCGCGCAGGACGAGCGCGTCGGTGCCCGCCCCGGTGCCGAGCTGCTCCGCGACGTCCGCCGTCACCCGCGCGTTGGCCGTCGCGGTCGTGGCCAGGACGGGAACGCCGGGCGGCAGCTCGGCGAGCATGGTGCGCAGCCGCCGGTAGTCGGGCCGGAAGTCATGGCCCCAGTCGGAGATGCAGTGCGCCTCGTCGACCACCAGCAGCCCGGTGGCGGCGGCGAGCCGTGGCAGGACCTGATCCCGGAAGTCGGGGTTGTTGAGCCGTTCGGGGCTGACGAGCAGCACGTCCACCGTGCCCGCGGCCACCTCCTGCTGGATCGTCTCCCATTCCTCGGTGTTGGAGGAATTGATCGTCCGGGCGTGGATACCGGCCCGGGCCGCCGCCTCCACCTGGTTACGCATGAGCGCCAGCAACGGCGAGACGATCACGGTCGGACCGCTTCCCCGCTCCCGCAGCAGTGAGGTCGCGACGAAGTACACGGCCGACTTGCCCCAGCCGGTGCGCTGCACCACGAGCGCCCGCCGCTTGTCGGCGACCAGCGCCTCGATCGCACGCCACTGGTCCTCCCGCAGCCGTGCGGCACCGCTGCCGTCCCCGACGAGCCGGGCGAGCACGGCATCGGCGGCTGCGCGAAGAGTGCTGGGTCCTGCGTTGCTCGTGTGCTCCATGCCCCCATGCAACAGCACGGGTCTGACAACTGGCGAACCAGCGGCCGAGCGTCGGCCGAGCCGCGCACGACGCGTCGCGCCGCGCGCCTATACCAGCCCGGCACCCCGCCGCGCGAGCGAACCGTCGGGCCTGTGGACAGCGGCGTTGCTCAGTGACCCACGGTTATCCACAGGGGTCGACGGCCGACGTCGATCGCGGGACCGTCGTGACCATGAACAAGCATCACGACACCACCGGACCCGCCGACGACCAGCAGCAGATCACCCTGCGCGGCCCGGCCGAACTGGCCGACGCGCTGCCGTACATGATGGGCTATCACCCCACCGACTCGATCGTGATGGTCGCGCTCCACGGCGACCGGGGCCGGTTCGGCGGCCGACTCAGGCTCGGCATCCCGCGCTCACCCCGGGAGTGGCCGCCCGTCGCCGAGCAGCTCGCCGAATGTCTCATCGAGGGATGCGAGCGGCGCGGCTCCCGGCCCGACGGCATCGTGGTGTTCCTGTGCCAGGACCCGGCCGAGGGCGAGACCGGCCGCCGCGTCATGGAGCGCCTGCGTCCGCTCGCCCAGCGCCTGCGCACCGCCTGCGGCACCCTCGACGTCCCGGTGTACGAGGCGCTCTGCATCTCCGACGGCCGCTTCTGGTCCTACTGCTGCCCCGACACCCGCTGCTGCCCGCCCGAGGGCAATCCGCTGGCCCTGCCCGGTACGTCGGTGATGGCGGCCGCCGCGGCCTACGCCGGCATCCAGGTACGCGGTTCGCTGCGGGACATGGAGGCGCGGCTGCGGCCGTGGCGGTACGAGAAGGCGGCGGCCGCCGAGCAGCTTCAGGCGCTCGACTCCACCGGCGCCGCCCTGGTGCCCAGAATCCTCGACCAGGACGGCCGTGACGCGGTGCGCGAGGAGACCGTCCGGCTGGCGGAACAGCTTGCGAAGCGCCTTGCGGACGGCCCGCGGATCATGGACTCGGCGGCGGCCGACGCCCAGGACGACGCGCTGATCGGTCATGACGAGGCGGCCGCGGTCATTCTCGGGCTCCAGGACCGGGAGACCAGGGACAGGGTGGCGGAGTGGATGGAGGGGGAGGAGGCGGCCCCGGCCCTGCGGCTCTGGCGGGCACTGTCCCGCCGCTGCGTGGGGGCCTACGTCGAGCACTCCGCCGCGCCACTGACCCTCGCCGGCTGGGTCGCCTGGTCGACCGGAGACGAGCCCGCCGCCCGGGTGGCGCTGGGGCTCGCGCTGGAGGTCGACCCCGAGTACGTCTTCGCCAGGCTCCTGCACCAGGCCTGCAACGAAGGCCTCGACCCCGAGTCGCTGCGCCGGTGCCTCCGCCAGGAGCGCGACGCGCGCGCCGCCGCCGACACACGGGCCGATGCCGGTGCCCCGGCGGCGTCCGGCGGAGAGTCCGGGTCCGGTGCCCGGGCGGCATCCGGTGGACGGCCCGAAGCCGGTGCCCGGGCCGGTTCCGGCGCGGGCTCCCGGTCCGGTGTCCGGGCGGTGTCGGGCGCGCGTACGGCCGGCCGGCGTATGAGGCCGCGGCCGGTGCGGCTGCCGGCCGCCGGGAAGGGCGGCTCCGGTCCGCGTCCCGAAGCGGACGGGCCGCACGGGGCCGCGGCCCGTGCCCGTGGCCGGGTGGCGCGTCGCAGCGGAGGGCGCGGGAGCAGGAGCGGGCGATGACGGCCGTGACCGGGACCGGGGTGGCGCCGTTCCCCTCTGTGGCGGAGTCGCCCGACCCGTTCCGTCGTACCTCCAGCGACTGTCCGGAGCGCACAGAAGGCTCAGCACACCACCCATGGACCTCACTGTTCCGTCCCGGCACCCCAGCCCGCCGTCCCGACAGCCGTCCGCCGGACTCGCACTCCCGGGTCCGGGGCGGCCGCCCGGTGAGCTGCCGCCCGTGCACGATGCCCTCATCTGCGTCGCCCTGCCCTCCTTCGCCGTCTCGGCGCAGCACGGTCAGCTCACCGGCCAGGGCCTCGAAGGCGTCTACCACTCGGGCCGCCGGGTCCTCTCCCGCTGCCACCTCCGCGTGGCCGGCCGGGAGCCGGTCACCGTGCAGGGCCGGATGCTCTCCGCCGACCGCGCCCGGTTCGTCGCGGTGGTGCGCACCGCCGCGGACCCCGGACCCGATCCCGGCATCGTGGTGGAACGGTCCAGGGAGGCGGACGGCACCGAGCGAATCACCTTCCGCAGCTCGGTGGGCCGCCCCCTCCGGCTCCCCGTCGAGATCGCCCTGGGCACCGACCTCGCGGACCTGGGCGCCATCGCCTCCGGCCGGCCCTGTCCCGAACCGCGCCCGACCGTCCACGGCTCGGGGCTGCGCTGGTCGGCGCCCGACGGTGGCTGTGCGACCGTCACCGTCGACCCGCCACCCAAGGACACCCTCGCCTCCGCCGGGCTGCTGCGCTGGGAGCTGGAGCTCGGGCCGGGCGCGGCTCGCACCATCACCATCGACGTGCGGTCAGGATCCGCGCGCACCGCACGGCCCGGGGGCGGCCGGACGGCACGCCACAGCCTTCCCGACGCCCGCGCCGAGGGTGACGATCCGCGCGTGGAGAAGCTGCTCCGGGCGGGCCTCGGCGATCTACGGGCCCTCCTGGTGCGCGACCCGGCCCACCCGGCCGACCTCCACCCCGCCGCGGGCGTGCCCTGGCGCTGCGGCCCCGCCCCGGCGGAGGCGCTGTGGGCCGCCCGCATGGCCCTGCCGCTCGGCACCCAGCTCGCCGCCACCACGCTGCGCACCCTCGCCCGCGCCCAGCTCACCGGCCCCGGTGCCGGACGCATCCCCGGGCCGCTCCGCGACAGTGGCCCGCACCTGCCGCCGAGCTGCACCGGCACCGAGGCGACCCTCGCCTTCCCGGTCGTCCTGGCAGAGGCCCGGCGCTGGGGGCTGCCCGAGCAGGACCTGGCACAACTGCTCCCGGCCGCCGAGCGGTGCCTGCACTGGCTGCGCACCGCCGCCGACGAGAGCGGCCTGCTGTGCGAGCCGGGGCCCGTCGGGCTCCAGCGCGCCGAGACGCAGGCCCACGCCCACCGGGCCGCCCTCCTCGGGGCCGACCTCCTGGAGGCCTGCGGCCGTCCCGGCGCGGACCACTGGCGCGACTGGGCCCATGCCCTGCGCCACCGGTTCCGGGAGGAGTTCTGGCTCGACGACCGCACGGGAGGCCGCCCCGCCGCCGCGCGCACACCCGGGGGCCGCCCGCTGCCGCACCTGGGAGGCTGCGCCGCGCACCTCCTCGACACCGGACTCCTCGGTGGCGGCGCCTTCGCCGAGGGCCTGCTCGACAAGGTGCAGACCGAGCAGTTGGCCCGGCTGCTCGGGAGCCCGGCCATGGACACCGGCTGGGGCCTGCGGGGCCTGGGTGCCAAGGAGCCGGGGCACAACCCCTTCGGCCACCGCTCCGGCGCGGTCCGGGTCCATGAGACGGCCGTCGCGGTATCCGGGCTGGCCGCCGCGGGGTACGACAAGGAGGCGACCTCCCTGCTGCGCGGCCTGCTCGACGCGGCCGAGGCCTTCGCGTACCGGCTCCCCGAGATGTACGCGGGCGACCAGCGCACCACCGACAGCCTCCCCGTGCCGCACCCCGCAGCGTGCCGCCCCGCCGCCATCGCGTCGGCCGCCGGCGTCCACCTGCTCACCACCGTGGCCGGGATCCGCCCCGACGTACCGGCGGGCACGGTCTCCCTGCACCCCATGCGCGGTGCCCCTCTGGGCGCGATCCGGCTTTCCGGGCTGTGCGTCGCGGGTGAGCCGTTCGCCGTACGGGTCAGCAGGCTGGGGCTGGGCATGGTCGAGGAGGCCGCCCCCGGTCTTCAGCTCGGGGTGTGACCCGGTGCGCGTCCGATTCGATCACGAAGGCGGACAGGGCGGCGCGCCGGCCGTCATCGGGGAGGAACGGGCCGTCATGGGAGAGGAAGAAGTGACTGCCGGGGACGCCGGGGGACGTGTTTATCGTCAGGAAGACGACTATGATCGCCGCATGTCGCCCTACGACCCGTCGGCCTTTCCGCCCTTCGCCGTGACTGTCGACCTGGTGGTGCTCACGGTTCGCCGCCATGCGCTGTGCGCACTGGTGGTACGGCGCGGAGAGCCGCCGTTCCAGGGACGCTGGGCCCTGCCGGGCGGGTTCGTGCGGCCCGACGAGGACCTGGGCGCCGCCGCGGCACGCGAGCTGGGCGAGGAGACGGGCCTGTGCGCGCACGATCCGGGCACCCCGCTCCCCGAAGCCGGCAATGGCGCCCACCTCGAACAGCTCGCCACGTACGGAGATCCCAAGCGGGACCCCCGTATGCGCGTCGTCAGCGTCGCCTACCTGGTACTCGCGCCCGACCTGCCCGCACCACGGGCGGGCGGCGACGCCAACAGCGCCCGCTGGGCGCCCGTGGACGAGCTGCTCGACCAGGAGGGCGGTTTCGGCAGGGAGGGCGAGCAGCCGGCGCCGCTCGCCTTCGACCACGCGCGGATCCTGGCCGACGGAGTGGAGCGTGCCCGTTCCAAGATCGAGTACTCGTCGCTGGCCACTGCCTTCTGCCCGCCCGAGTTCACGGTCGGTGAGCTGCGCCGGGTCTACGAGGCGGTGTGGGGAGTCGCCCTCGACCCGCGCAACTTCCACCGCAAAGTGACCGGTACGCCGGGATTCCTGGTGCCCTCCGGCGGCACGACGACCCGTCAGGGCGGCCGTCCCGCCCAGCTCTTCAGAGCCGGCGGCGCGACCCTGCTCAACCCCCCGATGCTGCGCCCCGAGGTCTGACACCACGGGCGCCACCCTCAACCCTGCGCAAAAAGTCCGAAATATCGCGTTATCTTGCTGCGGTACCCGCCCTGCCGCCGAGCGGTTTCCTCTACCGCGGGAGAAGCGATGCTCCAGGCAATCGGACTGACCAGCACCCCCCGCCGAGACCGTCCGCCCGCCGTGGACGATCTGACCTTCGAGGCCCGGCCCGGCGGTGTCACCGCACTGCTCGGCGCCACCGGCGCGGGCAAGACCACCGCCCTGCGCATGATGCTCGAGCTCGAAGCGGGCCGAGGAGTCACCTACTTCCGTGGCCGCCCCCTGCACCGCATCGCCCACCCCGCCCGCGAGGTCGGCGTACTCCTCGGCGACGTACCCGGCCACCCCGGGCGGACCTGCCGAGGCCAACTCCGGATGCTCTGCGCGGCCGCCGGGGTGCCCGCCTCCCGGGCCGACGACATGCTCGACATCGTCGGCCTCGCCGGTCTGCGCGACCAGCGGCTCGGTGCCCTCTCCCTCGGCATGGAACGCCGACTGGCCCTCGCCGCCGCCCTGTTGGGCGACCCGCACACCCTCCTGCTCGACGAACCCGCCGCCGGACTGTCACCCCGCGAGCACAGTTGGCTGTTCGGCCTGCTGCGCGCCCACGCCGCCCACGGCGGCACCGTGCTCTACACCACCGCCGACCCCAAGGAAGCCGCCCGCACGGCCGACCACGTCGTCACCATCCACCAAGGGCGGCTGGTCGCCGACCAGGACGCCGCCGCCTTCGCCCGCACCCGGCTGCGCCCCCGTGTCGCCGTCCGCACGCCACACGCCGCCCGACTCGCCGCCGTCGTCAGCCGCGAGGCGCGCGCCGCTCAGCGCTCCGTCGAAGTGGTCGCCGAGGAAGGCAACCGGCTGTGCGTGTACGGCAGTGACTGCGCCGAGATCGGCGAGACCGCCTTCCGCCACGGCGTCCTCCTCCACCAACTCGCCGACGAAACCGGCGACACTGGCCCCGCCCCCGCCCCGTCCCCGGCGGCAGACCCCTCCGCCCCCACCCCGGCCCCCGCCCCCGCACCCGTCGCAATCCCCGAACCCACCGCACCCCCCACCCCGGCCCCCGCCCACGCCGACGCACCCCCCGAACCGGCGCCCCGCCCCGGGCCGAACACCGGCGGCCCGTCGCCCCAGCCGGCGCCCCCGCTCGCGCCCAAGCCCGTACGCAGCCCGCTCCGCCCGTTCCGGTACGAGGTGCGCCGACTCCTCGGGGTGCCCGTCACGCCCATGACCGCCGTCGCGGTCCTCGTCGCGTCCACCGTCCTCGCCGTATTCCTCGCCCGTTCCGGCGGCACCCCCCTCCCCACCGCCCTGGCCGCCTGGCCGGGGCTCCTGCCGCTGCCGCCCGCCGCCCTGGGCGCCGGTCTGCTGGGCGCGCTGTCCTTCGGAGACGAGTACCGCCACCCCGTCCTCTCCTCCGGCCGTGGCACCGTCCCGCGCCGCCTCGGGCTGCTCCTCGCCAAGCTCACCGTCACCGCCGTCACCGCCCTGCTGCTCGCCCTCCTCGTCGCCTTCGCCGACCTCGGGGCGCTGCGCCTCGTGTACGGCGGCGACGTGATCCCCGTACCGGAAAACTGGCCGGCGCTCTGTGCCGGTTGGGCCGGGCTCTCGGTGGGCTGCGCCTGGGCCGGGCTGCTCGCGGCCGGGCTCTTCCGGGCGACCGCCGCCGGAATCGCCGCCGTGCTCGCCGTGCCGGTCCTCATCGCCCCGCTCGTACAGCTCGTGCAGAAGACGCTGGTGGGCCCGTCCGTCCGTTCGATCGCGGGTCTCCCCGCCAGGTTGCGCGAACTGGCCTGGACGCAGTGGCCGTACGAGATCGACCGCCTGCTGCTGGCGGCGGCGCGACTGGTCGCCCAACCGGTGGGCGCGGCACTGGTGTTGTCACTCACGGCTCTGGCGTGCGCTTATCTGTTCACCGGGCTGCGGCGGAGAGCTCGTTGGTGACCGAGCGGTGACCAAAGCGCTCCAAACGGTCACAACTCCCTTGGAAATTGCCCGGTTCCTTCCGATAAGGCGTCAATTGAAGAGCGAGCGCCGATCACCCTTTCGTGTGCTTTTCACCAAAGACCTCAAGGGTCGTGGAAGCCGCGCCGACAAAGGATGCGTGAGTACCCTTGCGCACACCATGATGACCGCCGCCCGCCCCGTGGAGACCGGCCTCACGGCCCCGGGCGGACTGGACCGCTACCCCTACACGGAGGCCCCCGTCGCCGACCGCGTCGGGCCTCCCGCCTGGGAGGGCGCCGACACGGAGTTGGGCCGGGTGGGCCGGCGGACGGCCGGCAGCCGCGGCCGTGGACTGCACGGCCAACTCGTCCAGCAGCTCGGCCAGATGATCGTCTCCGGCGACCTGGGCGCCGACCGGCCGCTCGTACCCGAGGAGATCGGCCAGCGCTTCGAGGTCTCCCGTACCGTCGTGCGCGAGTCGCTGCGCGTCCTCGAGGCCAAGGGGCTGGTCAGCGCCCGCCCCAACGTCGGCACCCGCGTCCGTCCGGTGAGCGACTGGAACCTCCTCGATCCGGACATCATCGAGTGGCGCGCCTTCGGCCCCCAGCGTGAGGACCAGCGCCGGGAGCTCAGCGAGCTGCGGTGGACGATCGAGCCCCTCGCGGCCCGCCTCGCCGCCGGTCACGGCCGCGAGGACGTCCAGCAGCGGCTCGGCGACATGGTCGAGATCATGGGCCACGCCTTCGCCCAGGGTGACGCGATCACCTTCTCGCGCGCGGACGCGGAGTTCCACAGCCTGCTGATCCAGCTCGCCGGCAACCGGATGCTGGAGCACCTCTCCGGCATCGTCTCCGCCGCCCTCCAGGTCTCCGGCGCCCCCGCCATCAGCTGTGACCGCCCCAGCGAGCCCTGCCTCGCCCACCACGCGCGCATCGTCGACGCCCTGGCCACGGGTGACGGCCCGGCCGCCGAGGCAGCCATGCGCCAACTGCTGACGGTGCACCCTGAGGTGGAGCGGGTCGTCCCCGCCCCCCGCGAGCACTGAGCCGCTCCAGCATTGAGCGGCCCGAGCACTGAGCCGCTCGCACGCTGAGCCGCTCGCACGCTGAGTTGCTCCAGCACTGAGCCGCTCCAGTACTGAGCCGGCCACAGCGGCAGGCCGTCCGGCGCCGTGGGTCACACGGTGTGTCCGCCTTCGCGTACGCGGCGTGTGTCGCCGGGCCCCAGGGACCACCCGAGGGGCCCGGCGCGCCTGAACCGCGGCACGGCCGAGCCCGTACACCCGAGGGAAGAGAGGGATTCGGCGGCACGATAGGGGGTGACCTCCGGTTCTGGGGGTATTTGGATGCATACGGGGTGTGACTCGGGCCACGCGGATTGGGCGTAACGCTCCTCGACGCCCTGCGATGACCTAAGAGGTGACAGCCGAGGAGGGAATACAGCCGCCGTTCATGGCGCTGTGCACCTCCGAGGTTCAGCCCGCGTCGTCGGCACATCCCCAGCCGACGGTCGTCGGCTCCGGCCCGATCATGGGCGGGGCCGGAAGCCGTTTCCATCGTTCCGAGAGGTTGTTCGTGTCGGCCAGCACATCCCGTACGCTCCCGCCGGAGATCGCCGAGTCCGAGTCTGTGATGGCGCTCATCGAGCGGGGAAAGGCTGATGGGCAGATCGCCGGCGATGACGTGCGTCGGGCCTTCGAGGCTGACCAGATTCCGCCAACCCAGTGGAAGAATGTTCTGCGCAGCCTCAATCAGATCCTCGAGGAAGAGGGTGTGACGCTGATGGTCAGTGCAGCGGAGTCGCCGAAGCGCACCCGCAAGAGCGTCGCAGCGAAGAGCCCGGCAAAGCGCACCGCCACCAAGACCGTCACCGCCAAGACGACCGTGACGAAGTCCGTCGCGGCCGCCGCGGCTCCGGCGGCCCAGAGCGCGGACGCGCCGGCCGACGAGGCCGGTACCCCTGCCAAGAAGGCGGCAGCCAAGAAGACCGCCGCCAAGAAGACGGCGGTGAAGAAGACCGCCGCGAAGAAGACCACCGCCAAGAAGACCACGGCAAAGAAGGACGCCGACGAGGTCCTCGAGGGCGAGGAGCTGCTTGAGGACGTCGCGCCCGGCAAGGGTGAGGACGAGGAGGCCGAGGGCGAGAACAAGGGCTTCGTGCTCTCGGACGAGGACGAGGACGACGCGCCCGCGCAGCAGGTCGCCGTCGCCGGTGCCACGGCCGACCCGGTCAAGGACTACCTGAAGCAGATCGGCAAGGTCCCCCTCCTCAACGCCGAGCAGGAGGTCGAGCTCGCCAAGCGCATCGAGGCCGGTCTGTTCGCCGAGGACAAGCTGGCGAACTCCGACAAGCTGGCCCCGAAGCTCAAGCGCGAGCTGGAGATCATCGCCGAGGACGGCCGCCGCGCCAAGAACCACCTGCTGGAGGCCAACCTCCGCCTCGTGGTCTCCCTGGCCAAGCGCTACACCGGCCGCGGCATGCTCTTCCTGGACCTGATCCAGGAGGGCAACCTGGGTCTGATCCGCGCGGTCGAGAAGTTCGACTACACCAAGGGCTACAAGTTCTCCACGTACGCCACCTGGTGGATCCGTCAGGCGATCACCCGCGCCATGGCCGACCAGGCCCGCACCATCCGTATCCCGGTGCACATGGTCGAGGTCATCAACAAGCTCGCGCGCGTGCAGCGCCAGATGCTCCAGGACCTGGGCCGCGAGCCCACCCCGGAGGAGCTGGCCAAGGAGCTCGACATGACCCCCGAGAAGGTCATCGAGGTCCAGAAGTACGGCCGCGAGCCCATCTCGCTGCACACCCCGCTGGGCGAGGACGGCGACAGCGAGTTCGGTGACCTCATCGAGGACTCCGAGGCGGTCGTTCCGGCCGACGCGGTCAGCTTCACGCTCCTCCAGGAGCAGCTCCACTCGGTGCTCGACACGCTCTCCGAGCGTGAGGCCGGCGTGGTCTCCATGCGCTTCGGCCTGACCGACGGCCAGCCGAAGACGCTCGACGAGATCGGCAAGGTCTACGGCGTGACCCGTGAGCGGATCCGTCAGATCGAGTCCAAGACCATGTCGAAGCTGCGCCACCCGTCGCGCTCGCAGGTGCTGCGCGACTACCTCGACTAGAAGTCGATCGCGATCAAGGCCCTGGCCTGTACTCATGCGCAGGTCAGGGCCTTTTTCGTCGGAGCGCAGCGCTCCTACCCCATATTTCGCGCGTGAAGTCATATGCTAGTGACATAAGTGCAAGTCTGGACATAGCGTCGCTTCTTGACTCTTGGCTGCTTCATCTCACCGCCGAGCGGAAGAGCGTGCAGGGGCGGAAGACCTATGGCGACGGAGTCCGGGCGTTCCTGCAATGGCGCGGTGAGGCGGATCGCCCTCCGGTCCTCGACCGGCCGACCGTGAACGCCTTCGTCTCGGCCTTGCTGGACGGAAGAGCAGAGGCTTCCACGGCGCGGTCGCGGCAGCTGGCCGTGCGCCGCTCTCCGTGTGGCCCGCCGAGGAGGGCGAGATCGCTGTCGATCAGCTCGTGAGTCTCAAGCCGCCGCAGCTTGACCACAGGGTCGTGGAGGAGCTCGACGATGACCAGTGCCGGCTGCTGATCAAGGCATGCGCTGGGTGTGATTTCCGTGACCGTCGCGACGAGGCCCCAGGCAAAGAGAGCCGCAGCGACCACTTGCCGGTCCTCTTCGCCGCCAGCACACGCAGCGACGAACTGCCCAAGGGTGGGGGGTGGGGTCACGACGCATCTCCGGGCCAGCGGTCGACCCCCGACCCGTCGACCGTTTCTCTCCCCGATGTGAAATTCCCACATGGTGCAGGCTGATCACATCCAGGAAGCCGACCAGGCCCATCGCACTGCGTCCAGCAGCGACGCCACAGAGTTTTGCCCATCGTCGGGGCTGGACGACCTCACCACCCCCGTCACGCCGCGGCGGCGGCCTACCTCCAGGAGCGAGACGGCGTCTTCGTGACGGCGGCACGGCTCTACGCCGAGCCGGCCCGGAAGGCATTCAACATCGCCAAGCGTAATTACCTGACGAGCCAGGCCGCCCTGCTCAACACTCGCTGGCGTCACTGGCGGGTCATCGATCAGTGGCTGTGCGGCTGCTTCCTGCGCGTCACGTCCGTTGTTGAGGCTCCGGCCTATCTGCCAGATCCCGGTCCGTGGCCTTGATCACCGCGTTGAAAAGCCAGAGCAGCCGATACGACCGAGTTACCCCAAGCAGAAGCGCTGCCTCCACCATCCAGTGGACGCCGCCGGGATCGGCCGCCGTGGTGTCCAACGCTGTAGCCAATAGGCAGACACCCGAGACCAAGAGGGTCGCCGAGAGAATACTGACCCAGTTCCGCCGGAATTGGGATGCCAATGGCGCGGCAGTGCGCAGCGTCCGCATACGCCTCCCCGTAGAAGCTGCGTACTGCGAAATTGCCGCTGTGACGAAGCTGCCGACCAAGGCTACGACGGTGGCGCCCGTCGTGTAGATCTGCAGGCGCTGTGCACGGTCGGGCGCGCCGAGGATGTCGCCGCGTCCGGTCAGTGCAACCAGCAGACCATGCGCACCCAGGATGAGCGCGGTGAGCCCCCAGTCCGCTGCTGGCCGTGATCGCCATCGGTGCAGCACTCCACGTGTTGTCTCCACCAGACTAGGCATTCCCGCCCCTCCCCGTGCCGCCCCCACAGGGCTTTCGCCCTAGCTGTCTTCCAGGCTAGATGTCGGCACTGACAGCGGCCCGCAGTACTCTTTCGTGCTCATGGGAGACCCGCTCCAGCTTGTTCAGGGCCACTTGGAGGTCGATGGCGTGGCCGTCGCTGGAGGAGAACGGCACGACACATTTCGCGGTGATGCGCTCGCTGACGAAGTCGATCTTCTCGTCATCGGCCTCGCTGTGCCACGCCTCCATGCGGGCGCGGGCGGCGGCGGCGTCGACGATGTCCGAGTTGTCCAGCCAGTCCTCGACGTCGTTGGCGAACACACGGGTGGAGTCGAGGAGCCGGTTGTGCCCGCGGGCGCGGCGGCGAGGCGTGAGGGCGCGGGACTTCTTCGGCACTTCCAGGGTCAGGGTGATCACCATATCCGGGTTGTCCTCGTGTAGACGGCTGAGGGCGGTGCCGAGGTCGGAGCTGGCGCGCAGGGCGGTGGGACTGTCGTACGGCTCAGGAGCGATCCGTACGTTGAGCCTCTCGATGGCCACGGCGTGCTGGAGCTTCTCCCGGGAGCGGGCGTTGACCACCGGTCGCAGCTCGATGTTGCGCACGTCGGGGACGACACGCACATCGTTGAGCCAACGCCTGATGGCTTGGGCTCGGGGTGCCGAGATTCCGCCGGCCATGGTGGCGATGACGTTGCCGAAGGGCAGGAAGTACACCGTCGTGACGTCCACCAGCTCCTTGTCGGCAGCGAGTTGGAGACGGCTGATCGTGCCGTCGACGTGGTCGATGAGCTGCGGCACGTCCTGGCGACCCTTGGCGAGGAGCAGGTGCGGGGCGGTCTGGTGGGGGTCCACGGCGCCGATCAGGATGTCGTCCCCCGAGCGTGCGGTGCGCTGCGGGGGCGGCTGGCTGCACAGCGCGCGGATCCGCTGAGCCCAGTCGCGGTGCGGGAGGCGGGAGTGCGCCGGGGCGTCGGCGTCGGCAATCTCGTAGAAGTGGACGATTCTGTCTCGGTTGCGCGCGGCCATGCCTGAACTCCCCCGTACGGTTTCGAACGACATTGGCCCACCAGCCTACCGAGAGCACCCGTGGGTCCCGAATCGATTAGGTCGGGCCGGGCGAGGACCGCCTCGCCCGGCCTGTCGGCCCTACTCCTCCTCAAAGTGGGCTTGCAATTTCAGGGTGTTGGCATTCTCGGTGAGGGTACGCACCTTGTCTGCGGGGAAGCCCTCCGGCGCTGTCGCATGGATCTCGACCGTGATCTCGACGTCGGCGCCGATGGCTTCGAGGTGCTGGAGGATCTCGAAGGCGTACTTGGTGGCCTGCTTGCTGTACTGCTCGGTATCGAGACGGGCATGGGCGTAGAAGCGGGTCGGAATCCGGGGCAGCGGGGTCGGTGCCGTAGCCGGGGCACCCGGCACAGGGCGCGTCTGAGTCGCTGTGCCGCTGCCGCTGCCGCTGCCGCCGTCGTCGGTCTCCTGCGGATCGGCCGGTTCCGGCCGCCGGGCGGCGGCCGCGGCGATGTCGGCCGTCTCCTGGGCAAGGGCAAGGTCGGCCCGCACCAGGAGGGTGCCGTCGGTGATCTGGCCGAAGGAGACGCCTCGGCAAGGCAGGACGAGGCCCTGATAGCGGCCGGCGGCGGGGTCGTGGCCGGTGGCGAGGGCGAAGCCGTCGTTCTCCCAGGTGATGTGGTTCAAGACGTCCTCGATGCCCTGGTCGAGGACGCTGCGGTCGCGCAGCCGGTTCATGTAGGGGTACTTGGTGTGCAGTTCCCACAGGCGGCCGACGGAGATGTGGCCGTCGCGGTTCCAGTCCTGGGCCAGCGCGTCCGTGATGCGCTGGTGGAGTACGGCGGGGGCCTGTTGAAGGTAGAGCATGCCCTCGCGCCTGAGGCGGTCACCGACGTGGGGGGCGGCATCGTCGATGGTGGACAGGTCGACCTTGATGTCAACCCACTCGATTTTGGCTCCGGGTGTCTGCTCGGGGATGAGGACCCACCGGTAGGCCTTGGCGAGGCGGAGGCCCACCGTTTCGTCGGCCCTCTCCATACGGGTCCTGGCCTGCGTCTTCTGGCTGTCCGTCAGGTCGAGCTGGACGTGCTGCTGGAGGACCTCCTTCCAGCCCAGGTACTCGCGGACGGCCTCGGCGACCTCCTCGATCTCCTTGCGGTCGGGTGCGAGGAAGACGAGTGCGTTGCGGTGCTGGCGGGTCCCCGAGCGGTATTGGTCGAGGGCCTCCTGCGCGAAATGCAGGGCGTCGGTGTCGGGTACTCCCTTGGCGCTGCGGTGGGTGAAGCGGGGGTGCAGCAGGACCAGGCGGGCGGTGTCGTTGTCCGCGATCTCACTGGCGGGCAGGGGGGCGACGTGGACACCGTTGAAATTGCCCCGCACGCTCTGCAGGGGGCTGAGCCGGCGCACCACGTCCGCCCACACCTTGTCGGGGTCGTCGAGGAGCTTCTCGGCCTCGTCCTTGGCGGTGCGGGTGATGTTGGCGTGGGTGTCGTACCAGTGGCGTTCGCCGTCGCCGTAGAGGTAGGTGGAGCGGTCGGCGAGGGCGTTGAGAGCGGTGCGGAAGTTGCCCAGCGGCTCGCCCGGGATGGCCATGCCGAGCCGGATGTGTGCCTCGGACAGGCCCTTGCGTGCGGCGTGCACGCGGGGCGCGGAGCCCATGAAGACGGTACGGGCGACACGGCGGCTCATGCCGCGCTGGCCGAGGACCGTCTTCTCGGCGTCGACGGCGGCAGGGGTGGAATCGGGCCCGTCGACGTCGGCGTCGATGATCGGCTTCCAGCGGTCCTCCAGGTAGTACGTCAGCTCCTGGTTGACGCGGGTGTCGTGTATGGGCACGTCACCGGGCATGATCATGGGGCTCCGGTTCTGGTCCCGCCACAGGGCGTGGATGACAGTGCTCATCAGCCGAAGCACGCCGCGGGTGCGCTGGAACTTGGGAAGCGTTGACCAGTCCTCGTACAGCCGGGCGAACAGCTCCGGGTGGATCGGGTACGTCGACTTAATGCGCCGCTCGTAGTCCATGGTGTCGCAGCCGGCCGGGAACTCGCGCTTCTCGGTGCCGTAAAACTGCGTGTAGAGCCGCGCCACCTTGTTGATCTCGGCCTGGACCTCGCTGGTGGCGGTCTGGAAGAGCCGACGGCGCACAATCTCGAAGGACTCGTCGGGGCTGGCCGGCCGCCAGTCTTCAGCCTTGCGGTGGACGACGTTCTGCAGACGCTCCAGCGCCACGCGGTTGTTCTCGCCGCCGATGTCGTACTGGTCGGCGGCACTGATCTCACCGGTCACAGAGGCCGGGATGGAGACCAGCAGCTGGGCCCCGTCGACGGAGGCCACGGCCTCGGTCAGGGACTGCGCGAAGGCGAAGTGCGTCTCGAAGGAACCGGCGGGCAGATTGTCGTTGCCGAGGAGGGGACCCGCGTACTGCACCCATTCATCGATGAGGATGACACAGGGCGCATACGCGGCGATCAGATCCTGGAGCAGAGCGGTGCCGGGGCTCGTGCTCGTGCGGTCGGCCTCGGCAATGATGTCGTATGCCTGCCTCCCGCCGAGCCCCCAGGCGAGCTCGCCCCACATGGTGTTGACCCTGGTGCCGTCTGGCTTGGGTTTGGTCTGGGCGAGGCCCAGTTCCGTGCCGACCAGTACTGCCCGGTGCACCGGCCCGCCGGGCAGTCCGCCGCCGGGCGCGGCGGCGATCAGCTCCTGCAGGTCCTGCGGCAGCCGGCTCACCTTGAGGCCCGGCGCATACAGGTGGTACAGCGCCATCATCGAGTGGGTCTTGCCGCCGCCGAAGTTCGTCTGAAGGTTGATGACGGGCGCGGCGTTCGAGTCGCCGCTGATCCGGCGCAGCGACTTGGTGAGCAGTTCTTCGAGTCCTTCAGTGAGATACGTCCGCTGGAAGAACTCCTCGGGTTCGGTGTACTCGGTGGCGCCCTCGCCACGCGCTACCCGCCACAGGTCAGCTGCGAACTCGGAGGCGTTGAAGTCGCCGCGTGCCACGTCCGGGTGAGGGGTGAGCACATCGCGCCAGGGCCGTAGCCCCTCGGCGGCCACGCTCGGCACGGCACGCGCACGGCGGGCCGCCTTCTTGGTCTCCTCCTCGGTCACCTGACGTTGCAGCGTCTGCCGAGACTGCCGGATCTCGTCGACGAGCTTGGCGTCCGCGTGCACGGCCTGCAGCAGCCGTTCCCCCGTGTCCAGCGCCCGCAACGTGTCGTCGGCGGAGAACGACGCGCTGTGCGCCCACCGGTTGTGAACGTCGTTCAGCTCGCTGGCGAACCCGCGAGCGCTCCCCGGCAACAGGTGCCGGAAGTAGCTGCTCCAGTACCGCTGAAGAAGATTCAGCAGGAACTGCGGATCCTGCTTGCCGATCTGCCTGCCCTGGCTCCTGGCCTCGCTCTCCGCGTCCTCGAACCAGGTGTCGCCCTGCCGCTTGACCATCTCCCATTCTATGAAGGGCAGAAGTCCTTCCGCGAGAGTTTCGATCATGCGCTGAACGCGGTCTCGGTTGCTCACCGCCATGGTGCGGGTGTCCTGCCTTTCCGGCCGTTGAATCTTGTGCGGGCGTTCAGAAGAGAGGCTGGTGCGTGGGCTTGCTCGGGCCGCGCTTCTCGGCTGCGCGCGCCTCCGTCTGGAGATCGGACCACGCGCTGGCCAGGTTGTTGAATCGCTGCCCGCTCTCCGACCAGCGGCGCCGATCGCAGATGCTGTACAGCAGGTGGGCCAGGTCGCGGATGGCGTCCTCGTCGAACTCCCCGCGCCGTCGGATCCCGGCGAGCAGCTCACCGGCTGGCCCCAGGCCAGACCCGGAGCCCTTGCCCTCGAGCAGCCGGGACAGATGCATGGCCGCCTCCCATACGGAGATCCGAGTGTCGGTCTCTGGGTCGTACGACTCCGGCAGATCGGCCGGGGCGACGAGCCACACCTTGCTGTCCCCGGACTTGGTGATGTGGGCGTCCTGGAGCCCCTTCACCGACACGTTGTACGCCTTCGCCAACGTCTCCGCGTCCCCGAAGGCGCCCTTCCCCCACTGGAACTGCTCGAACCAGCGGATCGCCCACCGGGTGTCCTGGTCGAACTCGCCCTCCTGCTCGTTCAGTACGTCGGCCAGCACATCGTTGATGAGCCCGAGCGCGGTGCGTACGCGCATCGGAGAGCCGTCGGGTTCGGTGACCTTGGCATACCGGGAGAACACGGCGATACCGGGGCCGATCGCGGACTGGGGAAGGTCGACGGGGGCCAGGTTGCCCTCCTGCAACTTCCTCAGCTTGTCCGGAAGTTCATCGCGCAGGGCGCGGAGGAAGCCGCGACGGTCGGTGGTGCCAGCGGTGATATGGCGGGGGCGGCAGGCGAGGACTACGGAGGAAGCGAGGGCGTTGGAACCGATGTCGCGGGAACGGCCGGTGCGCTCCGTGCGGACCGGCCAGGTTCCGGTGACCGACCAGCCGGCCTCAATGAGGCCGCTCAGCAGCGTCTCCCAACCGGTGGACGCGGTGCCATCGACGGCATCGGTCTCCGACTGCTTAAACGCGTAGTACACGGCAAGCGGGTAGTCCGGGTGATGCCCCGCGCGCATGTGCGAGAACGTCTCGACGAACCCGCGCTCGAAGTGCCGCTCAGCGGCCTCCCAGTTTCCGTTGTGGCGGAAGGGGGTGGCGATGAGCTCAGGCTCCTTCGGGGTGAGGATCGTGCTCATGACCTCGGGATAGACAGAGCCGAGGGAACGGCGGAGCCAGACGTAGAAGAAGTCGGCGAGGTCGGCATAGCCGATGTTGTCGTAGTAGGGAGGGTCGGTGTTGACGACGTAGTGGTCGTAGGTGCGGGTGGTGGCGTCGGCTTGAGTGACATGTCCTGGAACATCGATCGCTGGCAGTGTGTCCAGTACTCGTCCAGCAGTTGCAACGGACACCTGCAGGTCACCAGCAGCGTCGGCGAAGGGGCTTACTTCCACGAAGTCCCATGCCATGGGAATGGCTTGGCGTGCGAAGAGATTCCGGGCCTGGTCGCGACTGTTGGACCAAGTAACGATGGAGTTGTTCAAGTCTGCAGTTCTACTGAACGCCAGCGCCAGATATAGCGCCACCGCCTTCGCATACTCTGCCGCCTCCGCCTCCCCCATACCCGCATTCCGCGCGTTCCGCTCAACCCTCTCGCGGGCCTCGCCGACGAGGTCACTGAACGTGGTCAGCGCAAGCAGCTGCCGGTTGGTGAACAGGTCCGCATGCTTCCGCATCCCGTACCCCTGAACCCTGAACCCCAACGCCTGCTCAGGCAACTCGGACTCGGGCACGTCAACCGGCCGCCCCACATTCGCCGCCCCCACATGCTCCGCTGTAGGCGGCAGATACACCCGACGCCGCTTCCCCTCTGCGACCACGGCCATCATCACCGCGCCCATGCGCCCGGCCACGCCCTCGGCCCGTACGTACTTAAGCGTGGCCCGGTCACCGCACACCAGGCACTCGGCACCCTTGCCGTCCACGGTCCCACCGCGCGGCTCACCCTCGGGACCGCCGATCATGAAGGTCACCGTCCCGCCCTCTGTCTCAGGGACGACGTACGCGGGCCGGTCCTTCTTCTTGCTAAGCCAGAACGACCGCACCAACGGCATCTCCACCCCACAAGCTGGGTTAGGGCAAGCCACGGTCCGCGCCCACAACCACGCAATAACCGCCGCCTCGCTGCCGTCCTCCAGCTTGGCCTTCGGATAGTGGGTGCCGATGCGGGCGTACGCCTGCTCTCGCATCCACCTCCCGTACTGACGTACATCCTCGGCCAGCCCGCTCGCCCCAGGCCAGTCGTCGGTACGCAGCTCGGCGTTTGGGGAGACGGGCCGCCGCCCAGCCCACCTCGGCGGAATCTCGATCAGCGCCTTGTTGATGACGACCGGCACGGGATTTAGGTCACTGGCGTGCGCTTCAAGGCCGAGCCGATGCGCCTCCAACGGAATCGTGCCGCCGCCCGCGAAGGGATCGAGCACAGGCGGGGCCGAGCCGCCGTTGGACTCGGCGATCTTCTCGCGAACCTTGCGCATGATCCGCTCGTCGCGGGTGGCCTCCCAGGGGACCATCTCCTCGATCAGGTCGAACAGCTCCTGCCGCGCGGCCTTCTGCTCCTCCTCACCGGGGTACAGATCGGGCCGAGCGGACGGGTCGTCGACGAGCTGGGCGAACAGCATCGCGCGGGCTGCGGCCAAGGGACGCCGGGCCCACCACAGGTGGAGCGTGGATGGATGTCCGTGGCGGATGGACTTCTCCCGCGCGGACTCCCGGTTGATCGCCTCCAGCGGGAGGGAGACCTCGATGAGCTTCGTGCGGCGCTCCGGGGCCGTCTCTTCCGTTGCACCGCTCACTGCGGGTTTCCTCCCTTGTTCCAGGCGTCCTGCCACGACAGCAGGAGGCCCTCGGTCTTCAGATCGCCGAAGTCGGTGTCGGCGAAGGCGTTGGTGAGGTAGCGAATCTCGTCGTGTTCCGGACCGTGCGGGCTGACGGAGACCAAGGCGAGACGGTGGTGTTCGCCCCTGTTCTTGGCGACGAGGACCTCGTTGCGGCTGACGTAGAAGTGTTCCGCGCCCTCCCTGCGGCCCTTGACCTCGATGTGCACGAGGTGACCGTCAAGAGTAAGGGAGCGGATGTCGTAGCCGGGATTGTTGTGGGCCATCTCCTCTGGGACGCGGCCCAGGCCGCGCTCGGCACCCAACACCGCGGCGACCGCGCGGCGGTCGGTCTCGTAGCCGTCGGCGGCGCGCAGGGCGTCCAATACGGCCCTCTCCGCCGAGGTCTCGGCGGGACCGAGGTGACGGGCGAGCCAACCGACGGGGACGACGAGCGCGCAGCCGGCGACGACGGGCGGCCGGGCCTGGAGGGCCTGGTCCTTGTCGAGGGTGGCGAGGCGCTGCTCGCGGCGCCGTTCGAGGTCCTCGGCCCAGGCGCGGGCGGTCTCGGGGCGGTGGCGGACCTTCTTGCCCTCGGCGAGTTCGAGTTCGAGTTTCCCGGCCTGGGCGTACCAGAAGCTGATCTCCTGGCGGAGGCGCTGCTCGACCTGGGCGCGGGTGCGGTCGATGACCGGCAGCAGGCGTTCCCGGGACCGGGCGAGGTGCTGGGGTACCGCCTCTCGCACAGCCCAGTCCATCGCGCGGGCGGGGCCACCGTCGCGCAGCCAGTCCTCCTTGAGCAGGACCGCCGCCGCCTCGGCTTCTCTGGGCGTGGGCGGACGGTAATCAAGGTAGGGGGCAGGGCCGGCGTCGTGCGCAGTGCCGTCGGGGTGGAGTTCCACGAAGGCGAAGGAGCGGTCGACCGAGCGGCGGTGGCCGTCGACGATGTCCTGGACCAGCGCGGTCAGCAGCCGAGGGCGGGTGCCTGCGTCGGAGGCATCGACGAGGACCGTGCCCCGGGTGAGCAGGTCGCCGTGGCGGTGGACCGTCTCCTCCAATACGGCCTCGAAGAGCGGATGGCCGGGGGCGATCAGGTCGGCGCGGGCGGCGCCCGGCACGGTGACGCGATCGCGGTCGAAGCAGACGCGCTCATAGCGCCGCTGCACGACCCCACCGAGGCCCTGCCCGAAGCGCCCCGTGTCACGCAGGACGGCGGGTATGTGGGTGATCTCGTAGCGGCCGCTTTCCCGGGCCCTCAGGTGGCCGCCGAGGCGGTCGAAGGCGTCACGGAAGAAGGCCCGTACGTAGTGCGGGTGCAGCCGCTTGGCTTGGGCCTCCTCCATCCGCAGCCGTACCGCTTGGACGTTCTCCAGGCCCATCACATGGGCGTCGAGTGCCAGACCCTTGATCAGCTCGACGGCGCGCTCACCGACCCGAGCGTCGATGACCTGGTCGAGCCTGCTCTTGGTCTCGGGCTGGTCGCCGTAGCGGATGGCCTGGAGGAGGAGGCCGCGGAGCGGTTCGCCCTCGAAAAGCTCCCCCAGGACGTTGTAGACCTTGCCCTCGTACGCCTTCGACTGCTGTTCGATCTTGTCGAGGAGCCGTTGGAAGACCTGGCCCTCGCGGGTGTCGGCGGCGACCAGGTTCCACAGGTGACAGACCTCGGTCTGGCCGATGCGGTGGATGCGGCCGAAGCGCTGCTCGATGCGGTTGGGGTTCCACGGCAGGTCGTAGTTGACCATGAGATGGGCACGCTGGAGGTTCAGGCCCTCGCCGGCGGCGTCGGTGGCGATGAGGACGCGGACGTCGGGGTCCTGGTTGAAGGCGTCACGGATGTCGCGGCGGTGCGGACGCGGGGTACCGCCGTGGATGGCGACCACCGCCTCCGGGCGGCCTATCAGGTTCCTGATACGGCGGCACAGGTAGTCCAGGGTGTCGCGGTGCTCGGTGAAGACGATCAGCTTGCGCGGCACGCCCTGCTCGTCCCGCATCAGCGGTTCGTCCTCAATCAGCCCGGACAGCTCCCGCCACTTGCGGTCGTCGCCGGAAGCCAGGACCCGCCCCGCAAGACCCTCCAGCTCGCGCAACGCGGCGATCTCCAGCTCCAGCTCCTGGAGGGTGCGGGCGGCAGTCGCGGCGTCGACGACCTGCTCCTCCAACTCCTCCAGCTCACCGCCGGTCAGGTCGTCCAGCTCGTACTCGGCCGGGACGGACGGGAGGGCCGGGACAGGCGCGACCAGGGGCTGACCCGACAGCATCTCCTGGCGCCTGGCCTCCAGCCGCTGCCGCCTGCGCTCCAGGGAACGGTGGATCGCCGCCGGACTGGAGGCGAGGCGGCGCTGGAGGATGGTGAGCGCGAAACCGATCTGGTTGCCGCGCCGCCCGTCCAGCCGCTCTGCCCGGTTCATCTCCCGGCGGACGTACTCCGTGACCTGCTCGTACAGTTCCTGCTCGGCGGGCGAGAGGTCATAGGGCACGGTGTAGGCGCGACGCTCGGGGAAGAGCCTGCGGCCGTCGAAGGTGAGCAGGTCTTCCTTGATCATGCGACGCATCAGCCCGGACACGTCATGCCGGTGGATGCCCGCCCGGTACCGGCCGCTGAAGCGGTCGCTGTCCAGCAGAGTCATGAACAGCTGGAAGTCCTCCTCCTTGCCCGCGTGCGGGGTGGCGGTCATCAGCAGTAGGTGCCGGGTGAGCCGGCCGAGGAGGCGGCCCAGCTCGTAGCGCTTGGTGGTCTTCAGCTCCGTACCGAAGTAGCTGGCGCTCATCCGGTGCGCCTCGTCGACGACGACCAGGTCCCAGCCGCTCTCCCCGAGTAGCCGCTTCAGGTCGTCGGAGCGGGCCAGGCCGTCCATACGCGCGATGAGCCGCGGGTGCCGGTCGAAGACGTTGCCGTCGATCGTCGTGTCGATCAGCTGCCGGGTGAGCAGGGTGAAGTCAAGGCCGAACTTCTCCAGCAGCTCGTCCTGCCACTGCTCGACCAACCCGCCCGGCGCGACGATCAGGCAGCGCTCCAGGTCGCCGCGCAGTGCCAGCTCCTTGATATAGAGCCCGGCCATGATCGTCTTGCCTGCGCCGGGGTCGTCGGCGAGGAGAAAACGCAGCGGGGTGCGCGGCAGCAGCTCGTTGTAGACAGCCTGGATCTGGTGGGGCAGTGGGTCGAGGAGGCTGGTGGACACGGCGAGCATGGCGTCACCGCGCGCCGCCATCCGGATCCGTAGCGCCTCGGCCGCCAACCGGAACAGTCCGGGATCCGCGTCGAAGCCACTGCCCTGTGCTCCTGGGGTCACCTCGGCCAGCCGGTACGCGTCCTCCTCGTAGAGGATCGTCTCCTCCACGGTGCCGTCGGGGCGGCGGTACGTCACCTGGGCAGCGGCTGCTCCGAACATCTGCAGCGCGACGATTGCGACGTCCACGCCGGGGGCGATGCCTGCCACCACCCGGCCAGAGGTGAGATCTTCAAGCCGGAGGGGGCTTGGTCCAGACAATCCTCAGCCTCCTGCCGACTGAAACCCCGTGGTCATGCGTATAGTGAAGTCCAATGATGCCTCAGCTGGGAGCTCCTGAGTTCCGAGATACAGATGTCTCGTCTATGACTCGCCTTCCCTCGGTGACTGAGGCGACCCCGGAGGTCCTTGGTCGCCTCGTTCGCCACCTCGCTGAAGCCAGGCTCCAGCGGCGACAACAATGAGCCCGAGAACGGCCATCGCAGTGGCAGGCGCTTAGTCTCGAAGGTAGGGCCGGTGCCAGTGACGTTCGCTGAGGACCCTGGTCCACTCGGCGGCGAGCCGTTTCCGCCGGTCGTCAGGAAGCTCGTCCAGGGTGGGGCGGAGTCCGTCGACGATCTTTGCGACATCCTGCGGGTCGCGCCGGATGGGTAGACCAAGGTGGTGGGCGATCGTGCGGAGGGTCATGGTGAGTCATCTCAATCCGGGATATTTCACGGACTGTGCTCCCCACCCACCTGCATCCATGCAGGCCAAGCACAGCGCTCACCCGTCCATACTGCGCAACTACCTCGACTGAGGTCAGGCGGTCGTACGACGCGGAGGGCCCGGTTCCCCGAGGGGAGCCGGGCCCTCTGGCGTGTCCGCGCCGCTGGGGTGCGGGCCGCGCCACGCTGGCCGACTCTGGGTGAAGCTGGTTCACCGGAGAGTCAGGAGACCGCATGCGTCGTCCCATCAGCCGGAAGCGGACCGCGGCCGTTGCCGCCATCGTGGCCACGGCGGTCCTGCCACTCAGTACGCCCGCGCCCGCGTCCGCCGACAGCGTCGTCGTCGGAGGACAGCCGGTACGCGCCTCCGACAGTCCCTGGGCCGTGGCCCTCTCCAGCCGTGACCGGTTCGGGGGTACGCGCGCGGGGCAGTTCTGCGGCGGTGTGGTCGTCGCGCCCACCAAGGTGGTGACCGCCGCGCACTGCCTGGGGCCGACGGTGCTCGGTACGGAGGCGAGGGAGCTGAGCGACCTCAAGGTCATCGCGGGCCGCACGGAGCTGCGGGAGGCCGGAGGGCGGGAGATTCCGGTGACCAAGGTGTGGACCAGCCCCGCGTACGACGCCGATACGCAGTCCGGCGACCTCGCCGTGCTCACGCTGGCGAGCGCGCTGCCGCGTACGTACGTCATCAAGGCCGCCCGGCGTGGCGATCCGGCCTACCGGCCGGGCACGACCGCCACGGTGTACGGCTGGGGCGACACGACCGGCGGCGGCTCGTACGCGTACACGCTGCGATCGGCGGACGTACGCGTGCTGCCGGACGAGGTGTGTGCGCGGGCGTACCCGGCCCAGGGCGGCGGGGGGTACCTGCCGGCCACGATGCTGTGCGCGGGGGACCCGGAGGGGGGCCGCGACGCGTGCCAGGGCGACAGCGGGGGACCGCTGGTGGCGCGTGGGCGCCTCATCGGGCTGGTGTCCTGGGGCAGCGGCTGCGGTGAGCCGGGCAGCCCGGGGGTCTACACGCGCGTCTCAGCCGTCCTGCCTCCGCTGTAGGGACGACCACCGCTGTAAGCCGGGCCAGCGGGGCCGGGCCTGGCGGGCCGGGGCGTGCGCCGAGGCCGGGGTCTGGGCCGGAGCCGGCTGAGCGCTGGGGCTGCATGGGCTGAGGCCTGGGTCGCGGGCCGGGCCCGGCTGCAGGCGGGCCGGGGCCCGAGTCAAGGCGGGGGCTGAGCGCCGGGCCTGCGGGCCGGGGCCGTGCCAGGGCCGCCGGGGCCGAGGCAGGGGCTGCGGGCCGGGGCGAGGCTGAGGCCGCGGGCCCGGGGCAAGGCATGAGAACGGGCGACCGCCCCCTCGGTGGGGGGCGGTCGCCCGTCGGCCGGTCCTGGACCGGTCCCTGGCTCGTCGTGGATGCGAGTGTCAGCGGTCCTCTTCGACTGCGTTCGGCACGGTGGTGAGCCGGTCCGTCTCATCCTGTATTTCCGCGGCGATCTTCTTGAGTTCCGGCTCGAACTTGCGCCCGTGGTGGGCACAGAAGAGCAGTTCACCACCGCTGGTCAGCACGACGCGCAGATATGCCTGGGCGCCACAGCGGTCGCAGCGGTCGGCGGCCGTCAGCGGGCTCGCGGGGGTCAGAACAGTAGTCACGTCGCCTCTTCTCTAGCTCGACGAGCTGTCGTACCAGGGTCAACATCCAACCAGGCCGAAAACGTTCCCGCTCGTGGCTTTTCCCTGAAAGTTTTTCCAAGGAGGCTGTCTGCTGCCGGTTGGCGGCGAATGAGCCGTATTGCTGTGCTCTACGGGTTTCGCGTTGCTTGTCTCGTTCAGTCTCGTTCAGCCCTCCCGGCTGGTTGCCGGTTGTTCATGAGGACGTGCCCGGAGCCTAAATGGTTCATGCCTGGAAGGGAACGTGATGTCCACGTCACTCCATCGAGGGATCGAACACCCTTGCGACTCTGGACTAGCATGAGTTTTCACGTGGGTGGCGTTACAACGGCTCTACCAGGCCTCTGTACCCTCTGACCCGGTGACAGAAGCCGGGCCTTACCCCCACAGGCCACTTTCCAAATTCAGCGAGGAGCGAACCGCGTGACCGCCGAGACGTCCGTGCCGTCCAGTGCGCTGCTGACCGCAGACCGTGACGGTTCCAACTACACCGCGCGGCACCTGCTCGTCCTTGAGGGGCTCGAGGCGGTTCGTAAGCGACCTGGCATGTACATCGGCTCCACCGACAGCCGGGGCCTGATGCACTGCCTGTGGGAGATCATCGACAACTCGGTCGACGAGGCCCTCGGTGGTTACTGCGACCACATCGAGGTCATCCTCCACGACGACAGCTCGGTGGAGGTGCGCGACAACGGCCGCGGCATCCCCGTCGACGTCGAGCCGAAGACCGGCCTCTCCGGTGTCGAGGTCGTCATGACCAAGCTGCACGCCGGCGGCAAGTTCGGCGGCGGCTCGTACGCCGCCTCCGGCGGTCTGCACGGTGTGGGCGCCTCCGTGGTGAACGCGCTGTCGGCCCGGCTCGACGTCGAGGTCGACCGCAACAGCTCCACGCACGCGATCAGCTTCCGCCGCGGCGTTCCCGGGATCTTCACCGAGTCGGGCCCCGACGCCCCGTTCGACCCCGCCAACGGGCTGCGCAAGATCAAGCGCGTCCCGAAGACCCGCACCGGCACCCGCGTGCGGTACTGGGCGGACCGCCAGATCTTCCTCAAGGACGCCAAGCTCTCCCTGGAGAACCTGCACCAGCGCGCCCGCCAGACCGCCTTCCTGGTGCCCGGCCTGACCATCGTCGTCCGGGACGAGCGCGACCTGGAGGGGGTGGGCAAGAGCGAGGAGACGTTCCGGTTCGACGGGGGCATCAGCGAGTTCTGCGAGTACCTGGCGCAGGACAAGGCCGTCTGCGACGTGCTGCGGCTGACCGGCCAGGGCACGTTCAAGGAGACCGTGCCCGTCCTCGACGAGCGCGGGCACATGACGCCCACCGAGGTCACCCGTGAGCTCGGTGTGGACGTGGCACTGCGCTGGGGGACCGGGTACGACGCCACGATCAAGTCGTTCGTGAACATCATCGCCACCCCCAAGGGCGGCACCCACGTCACCGGCTTCGAGCGCGCGGTCACCAAGACGGTGAACGAGGTCCTGCGCTCCACGAAGCTGCTGCGCGTGGCCGAGGACGACATCGTCAAGGACGACGCCCTGGAGGGCCTCACCGCCGTGGTGACGGTCCGGCTCGCCGAGCCGCAGTTCGAGGGCCAGACCAAGGAGGTCCTCGGTACGTCGGCGGCCAACCGCATCGTCGCCAATGTGGTCGCCAAGGAGCTGAAGGCCTTCCTGACCTCCACCAAGCGCGACGCCAAGGCCCAGGCCCGCGCGGTGCTGGAGAAGGCCGTCGCCGCCGCCCGTACGCGGATCGCCGCCCGTCAGCACAAGGAGGCGCAGCGCCGCAAGACCGCGCTGGAGTCCTCCTCGCTGCCGGCCAAGCTGGCCGACTGCCGCAGCGACGACGTGGAGCGCAGCGAGCTCTTCATCGTCGAGGGCGACTCCGCGCTCGGCACGGCCAAGCTCGCCCGGAACAGCGAGTTCCAGGCGCTGCTGCCGATCCGTGGAAAGATCCTCAACGTCCAGAAGTCGTCCGTCTCGGACATGCTCAAGAACGCCGAGTGCGGCGCGATCATCCAGGTCATAGGGGCGGGTTCCGGCCGGACCTTCGACATCGACGCCGCCCGGTACGGCAAGATCGTCCTGCTCGTGGACGCCGATGTCGACGGCGCCCACATCCGCTGCCTGCTGCTGACGCTGTTCCAGCGCTACATGCGGCCGATGGTCGAGGCGGGCCGCGTCTTCGCCGCCGTACCGCCGCTGCACCGCATCGAGCTGATCCAGCCCAAGAAGGGCCAGGACAAGTACGTGTACACGTACTCGGACAACGAGCTGCGGCAGACGCTGCTGGAGTTCCAGCGCAAGGGCATCCGGTACAAGGACTCCATCCAGCGCTACAAGGGCCTCGGTGAGATGGACGCCGACCAGCTCGCGGAGACCACGATGGACCCGCGCCACCGCACCCTGCGCCGGATCAACATCGGCGACCTGGAGTCGGCGGAGCAGGTCTTCGACCTGCTGATGGGCAACGACGTGGCGCCGCGCAAGGAGTTCATCACCAGCTCCGCCGCGACCCTCGACCGGTCCCGGATCGACGCCTGATCCGCCTCCCCGATGCCCCGGCTCCCCCTGGTGGGCGGAGCCGGGGCATCGGTCGTCAAGGTCACCTGATGGGGTGAAGAGCGCGGAGAGAAGAGTCCGGGATCTTCCCGGTCTGCCCATCCTTGTGCACGCGGCTGAAACGGTTCGCCGACAAGGAGAGTTGACCGGTGGAGAACAGGGAAGCGCTCGATCCCGCCACGGCACGGATCGATGACCCGTGGTACGACGCGCTCGCCTCCGGCTGGGGCGAGGCGGACGGTACGGGGGCGCCGGCCGCAGCCGTGCCCGGCCCGGGCCGGGCACGGCAGGAGCAGCGGCGCGGTGCGGCCGACATCTACCTCGAGGTGCAGCGCAGCGCCGCCTTCCAGGAGGTGCGCGGCCGCTACCGGCGCTTCGTCGGGCCGGCCGTCCTGGCCTTCCTCGCCTGGTACCTGGTCTACGTCGTGGCGGCGACCACGGCCCCCGGGCTGATGTCGCGCCCGGTGGCCGGGGCGGTGAACGTGGCGATGGTCGCGGGACTCGGGCAGTTCCTCACCACCTTCCTGCTGACCTGGGCGTACGTCCGCCATGCCCGGCTGCACCGCGACCGTGCCGCGCTCGACCTGCGGTGGGCCGTCTTCGACCGGGAGAGGGAGCAGGAGCTGACGCGAGGGGCGGTCGAGCGTTGACCGGAGACCACCAGGTACTGGCCCTCCTGCTGTTCAGCGCGTTCGTCGCGGGTACCCTCGCGATCACGACCTGGGTGAGCCGCAACCGGCGCGGTTCGGCGGAGGAGTTCTACGCCGGAGGGCGGCTGTTCTCCCCCATGGAGAACGGTTTCGCCATCGCCGGTGACTACATGTCCGCCGCGTCCTTCCTGGGCATCTCCGGCCTGATCGCGCTCTTCGGCTACGACGGGATGCTGTACTCGGTCGGCTTCCTGGTGGCGTGGCTCGTCGTGCTGCTCCTGGTCGCCGAACTCGTCCGCAACTGCGGCCGGTTCACACTCGCCGACGTGATCGCGGCGCGCATGCGGGAGCGGCCGGTCCGTATCGCGTCGGGAACTTCCTCGGTCACCGTGTCCGTTCTCTATCTGGTGGCGCAGATGGTGGGGGCGGGCAGCCTCGTCGCGCTGCTGCTGGGCGGTACGAGCGAGGCCGCGCGTTCGTGGACCGTGATCGGCGTGGGCGCACTGATGGTGATCTATGTGTCATTGGGAGGGATGCGAGCCACCACCTGGATCCAGATCGTCAAGGCCGTGCTGCTGATGGCGGGCGCGATCGCGCTCACCGTGCTCGTCCTGCTGCGCTTCCACGGCGACGTCAACCAACTGCTCACCACCGCGGCGGAACGCAGCGGCCACGGCCGGGAGTTCCTCTCGCCCGGCCTCAAGTACGGCGGGGACTGGACCTCGCGGCTGGACTTCATCAGCCTCGGCCTGGCGCTGGTCCTGGGCACCGCCGGGCTGCCGCACATCCTGTCCCGCTTCTACACCGTGCCGACCGCGCGGGCCGCCCGCCGCTCGGTCGTCTGGGCCATCGGCCTCATCGGCGGCTTCTACCTGATGACGATCGTCCTGGGCTTCGGCGCCGCCGCGATCGTCGGCACCGAGGAGGTGCGGGCGTCGAACGCCGCGGGCAACACGGCTGTGCCGCTGCTCGCCCTCGACCTGGGCGGGGGAGCGGGTTCGACCGGAGGAGCGGTGCTGTTCGCGGTGGTCGCGGCGGTGGCCTTCGCGACGATCCTGGCCGTCGTCGCGGGCATCACCCTGGCCTCGTCGGCGTCGGTCGCGCACGACCTGTACGCCTCCCTGAGGCGTCGGCACGGGGAGCGGCCACAGGGGCAGCGGCGGTACGGGAAGGGGCGGTACGGGAGGCGACGGTCCGGGGAGGGGCGGTACGGGAAGCGGTCTCACGGCGCGCGGCCGCAGGCGGACCAGCCGCACGCGGAGCAGCCGCACGGGGAGGGGCCGCACGGGAAGGGGCCGCACGGGGAGGGGCCGCACGGCGAGCGGCGGTACGGCGAAGTGGCGGTGGCGCGCGTGGCGGCCGTCGGGATCGGTGCGGTCGCGATCGGTCTGGGCCTGCTGGCCCGGGACCTGAACGTCGCCTTCCTGGTCGGCCTCGCCTTCGCGGTCGCCGCCTCCGCGAACCTGCCTGTGCTGCTGTACTCGCTGTTCTGGCGGAACTTCACCACGCGCGGCGCGGTCTGGTCGGTGTACGGAGGGCTCGTCCCTGCCGTGCTGCTGGTGGCGTTCTCGCCGGTCGTCTCCGGGAGCCCCGACGCGCTCTTCCCCGGCCTGGACTTCCAGGTCTTCCCGCTCCAGAACCCCGGCCTGGTCTCCATCCCGCTGGGCTTCCTCGCCGGCTGGCTCGGCACCGTCACCTCCGCGGAGGCCCCGGACGAGGCCAGGCACGCGGAGACAGAGGTACGGGCGCTGACGGGCGCGGGCGCGGTGTAGGAGTCCCTGGTGGAAGCGCCCTACGTGGCCGCCCGGTGGCCTACGAGGTGGCCCAGGTGTAGCGGTGCTCAGGGCGGCCCGTCTCGCCGTACTTCAGCGACAGGCGCACCCGGCCCGCCCGCTCCAGGAGCTTCAGGTACCGCTGGGCCGTCTGCCGGCTCACCCCGGCCAGTTCCGCGATCTCCTGCGCGGACAGCGGTCCCTCGGCGGCCAGCAGCACCTGGCGCACGAGCTCGGCCGTGGTGGGGGAGTGGCCCTTGGGCAGGTCGGGCGCGCCCGAACTCACCGACAGGGCGCCGAAGATACGGTCCACCTCCGCCTGCTCGGCCTCGCCGCCCCCGTCGAGCGTGCGCCGTAGCGCCGCGTACGCCTCCAGCTTGGGCCGCAGGCCCGCGAAGTTGAACGGCTTCACCAGGTACTGGAGTGCGCCATGGCGCTGAGCCGCCTGCACGGTGGCCACGTCACGGGCCGCCGTCACCATGATCACGTCGGTCTGGTGCCCGCGCCGGCGCAGCTCCCGTACGACCGCGAGGCCGTTCTCGTCCGGCAGGTAGTGGTCGAGCAGGATGAGGTCGACCGGCACCTCCTCGACCCGGGCGAGTGCCTCCGCCGCCGTGTGAGCGAGCGCGACGACCTCGAAGCCGGGCACCTTGGCCACGTACGCGGCGTTGATCTCCGCCACCCGGACGTCGTCGTCCACGACCAGGACGCCGATCACCGCGACCCTCCCGGTGCGGCCGTCTCCGTCCCGGAGGGGCGCGACCGCGGCGGCTGAGGCTCCCCGGAGGCCGCCTGGGCGCCCTGGGGCGCCTCGGCCGCCTCCGCCGGGGGGACCTCGGCGGGCTGCCCCGCCAGTGCGTCCGCCTCGCCCCGCTGCGGGCCTCTTGCCGGTGCGGGCCCCGGTCCCGGTTCCGCTTCCGGCCCCAACCCCAGTCCAGGCCTCAACCCCAGTTCCGGCCCCGCCCCCGGCCTCGGCCCAGGCCCCGCTCCTGCTTCCGCATCCGTCAGGGCTTCCGGGAGGACGACGGTGAACTCGGCCCCGCCACCGGCCGCCTCGGACACGCGGGCGTGGCCGCCCTGGCGTTCTGCCAGGCGGCGCACCATGGCCAGGCCGAGCCCGCGGCGACCGCCGTGCGCGGGGCGGTCCTTGGTGGACCAGCCCTCCGTGAAGACCAGCTCCCGCCGCTCGGGCGGGACGCCGGGCCCGCTGTCGGTGACCCTGAGGACCGCCGTACGGCCCTCCGCGCGGAGCTCGACCTCCACGAGCGGTTCCGCCGACCCGGCCGCCGCGTCGACCGCGTTGTCCACGAGGTTGCCCACGACCGTCACGAGCTCCCGCGGCTCGACCAGCCGGTCGGGCAGCAGCGTCCCGGGCGTCAGGCGCAGCGAGACGCCGCGCTCCGCCGCCACCGTGGCCTTGCCGACGAGCAGCGCGGCGAGCAGCGGGTCGTGCACCTTCTCGGTGACCTGCTCGGCCGTCGCCCGGTGGACGCCCACCACCTCGGTGACGAACTCCACCGCCTCCTCGTGCATCTCCAGCTCCAGCAGCCCCAGCACTGTGTGCATCCGGTTGGCGTGCTCATGATCCTGGGCTCGCAGCGCGTCGATCAGGCCGCGCGTGGAGTCCAGCTCGCGCCCGAGCCGCTCCAGCTCAGTCCGGTCGCGCAGCGTGGCGACGGCGCCCCCGTCGTCCGTCGGCATCCGGTTGGCGATCAGCACCCGGTGCCCGCGTACGGTGACCAGGTCCTCGCCGGTGACCCGCCCGGCCAGCACGTCCGTCGTACGGCCCTCGCCGAGCACCTCCTCCAGCGGCCGGCCGGTCGCCTCGGGGCCCACGCCCAGCAGTCGCTGCGCCTCGTCGTTCACCAGCCGGATCCGCCCGGCCCCGTCCAGCGCGACGACGCCCTCGCGGATGCCGTGCAGCATCGCCTCGCGTTCGGCGAGCAGCGCCGAGATGTCGGAGAAGGCCAGGTCGTGCGTACGGCGCTGAAGGCGGCGCGAGATCAGATAGGCGGCCAGCGCCCCGACCGCCAGGGCGCCGCCCGCGTACGCGAACAGGCCCGGGATCGCCGCGAGCAGCCTGGCCCGCACGCTGTCGTACTCGATGCCGACGGACACCGCGCCGACGATCTCGCCCGCCCCGTTCCTCAGCGGAACCTTTCCGCGGGCCGAGCGGCCGAGCGTGCCGCTGTCGATCTCCATCACGTCCTTGCCCGCGAGCGCGTCGCTGGGGTCGGTGGAGACGACCTCGCCGATCTTGGCCGGGTCGGTGTGGGACCACCGCACCCCGCGCCGGTCCATGATCACCACGTACTCGGCGCCGGTGGCCCGCCTGATCCGCTCGGCCTCCGCCTGTACGGGGCCGGTGGCGCTCGGCGGCGTACGCACCAGCTCATCGGCGACGTCGCTGGACGCGGTCGCCTCGGCGATCGCCAGGGCGCGGCGCATGGCCTGGTCGTCGAGCTGGGCGCTGAGCGGGGCCAGGAACAGGCCGGTGGCCAGCACCGTCACGCCGACCACGATGGCCAACTGCATCAGCAGGACCTGCGAGAACACCCGCTGCGGCCAGCCGAACCGTCGGCGTCGCACCGCCGGCCGGCGCGCGGGCGGCGCGGCGGTGGCGGGCGACGAGGTCGTTGCGGGGCTCATGCCAGGAACCGTAAAGGCAGCCTCCCCCTTTACGAAATGTCCGGCGTCACGCCCGCCCACGCGAAAGGCCGCACCCCAGCCCCGCCCGTGCGGGAAGGCGGCACCCCAGCCCCGCCCACGCGGAAAGGCGGCACCCCAGCCACGCCCGTGCGGGAAGGTCCGCCCCGGACCGGCTCCGGCCCCGCCTATCCTGAGGGCCGCAAGCCGCCGAACGCGGAGCCGACCGAGAAGGGTGCCCCTTGAGCAGCGTGCCGCAGCAGATCCCCGTCGTCGTCCTCGCGGGTTTCCTGGGGTCGGGCAAGACGACCCTGCTGAACCATCTGCTCCGCAGCGCCAGAGGCACCCGCATCGGGGTCATGGTCAACGACTTCGGCTCCATCGAGATCGACGCCATGACCGTCGCCGGACAGGTCGGCTCCACCGTCTCCCTCGGCAACGGCTGCCTGTGCTGTGCCGTTGACGCGAGCGAGCTGGACACCTACCTGGAGACCCTCACCCGGCCCTCCTCCCGCCTCGACGTCATCGTCATCGAGGCGAGCGGCCTCGCCGAGCCGCAGGAGCTGGTGCGGATGATCCTCGCCAGCGACAACGAGCGCGTGGTGTACGGCGGCCTGGTCGAGGTCGTCGACGCGGCCGAGTTCGACGCCACCCGCGAACGGCACCCGGAGACCGACCGCCACCTCGCCATCGCCGACCTCGTCGTCGTCAACAAGGCCGACCGCGTCAACCCGGACGAGCTACGGCGTGTCCACGCGGCGGTCACCGAACTCGCCGACCGTGCCGCGGTGATCGACGCCGCCTACGGCAGGGTCGACCCCGAACTGCTCTTCGACCGCGCCGCCCGCACCGACGACGGCGGCTCACGCCAGCTCACCTTCGAGGACCTGGACGATCTGTACGTCGTCGAGGACGCTCACCCGCACGCCTCGTACGAGACGGTCTCCTTCACCGCCGGTGAGCCGATGCACCCCCGCAAGCTGCTGGACTTCCTCGACTCCCGCCCCGAGGGCCTCTACCGGATCAAGGGCTTCATCGACTTCGGCGCCGCCGACCCGGCCAACCGCTACTCCGTGCACGCGGTCGGCCGCTTCCTCCGCTTCTACCCCGAGCCCTGGCCACGCGGCGAACAGCGCCTCACCCAGCTCGTCCTCATCGGCTCCGGTACGGACGGCGACGCCCTGCTCAAGGCGCTCGGCGACTGCCGCGTCACCGGCCCGGAGGACGCCCCGGAGGAGCACACCATGTGGGGAGTCCTTCGCTACGTACCGGAGCCTGCCGAACCCGCCGACGAAGAACGTCCATAAGACAAGCCGGGACGACGCATGTGGCACCGCCGACCGAGACCGGCGCGAGCCGGGACCCGGGCGTGCCGGGACCCGGGCGTGCCGTGGGCATGACCTGGATACCGACCGCGCACGTCGAGCGGCAGTAACGAGGCGGGGGCTGCCCACCGGCGACGAGGGCAGCCCCTTGCGCAACATCCCCTGGCGCTGACTGCCACCGGCCCTGGCGGCCACCGGGCCTGACAGCGACCGGCCCTGACGGCCACCGGCGCGCCCGCCCCTTGGTGGGCGCGCCGTGTGTGGGGGCCTGGGGGCCCGTTACGACGCCGGACCCGCCAGCACCGCAACCGGCTTGGCGAGCGGGGTGCCCGAGCCGTCCCGGCGGGGGTCGATCTCGGGGAGGTCCACCGGGGTGCCGGTCTTCTGCGCCGCACGGGCCGGAGCCGCGCCCGCCCAGGCGAGCACCAGGACGTCCTCACCCTTCAGGAACCGCTGGCAGCGCACACCGCCCGTCGCGCGGCCCTTGCGCGGGTACTGGTCGAACGGCGTCAGCTTCGCCGACGTGGCCGCCGTCGGGTCCAGCGCACCGGACGAACCGGCGGCTGTGAACACCACCGCGTCGTCCGCCGGGTCGACCGCCGTGAACGAGATCACCTCGGCGCCCGCCGCCAGCTTGATGCCGGCCATACCGCCCGCCGGCCGGCCCTGCGGCCGCACCTGGGAGGCCTGGAACCGCAGCAACTGGGCGTCCGACGTGATGAAGACCAGGTCCTCCTCGCCCGTGCGCAGTTCCGCCGCGCCGACGATCCGGTCACCCTCCTTGAGGGAGATGACCTCCAGCTCGTCCTTGTTCGCCGGATAGTCCGGCACCACCCGCTTGACCACGCCCTGCACCGTGCCGATCGCCAGGCCGGGCGACGACTCGTCGAGCGTCGTCAGGCACATGACCGACTCGTCCTTCTCCAGCGTCAGGAACTCCGACACCTGCGCCCCGCCCGACAGGTTCGGCGCGGACGCCGTGTCCGGCAACTGCGGCAGGTCGATCACCGACAGCCGCAGCAGCCGCCCGGCGGACGTCACCACGCCGACCTCGCCGCGCTGCGTCGCCGGCACCGCCGAGACGATCACGTCGTGCTTGGTGCGCTTGCCGCCGCTGTCCGGCAGCGGCTCCCCGCTCGCCGTACGCGCCAGCAGCCCCGTCGACGACAGCAGCACCCGGCACGGGTCGTCCGCGACCTCCAGGGACGCGGCCGCGACGGGCGCGCCCGCCGACTCCAGCAGCACGGTGCGCCGCTCCGTACCGAACTTCTTGGCCACTGCCGCCAGTTCCGACGAGACCAGCTTGCGCAGCTCGGCGTCCGACTCCAGGATCCGGGTCAGCTCCTCGATCTCCTGGGTCAGCCGGTCGCGCTCGCCCTCCAGCTCGATCCGGTCGAACTTGGTCAGCCGGCGCAGCGGCGTGTCGAGGATGTACTGCGTCTGGATCTCGCTCAGCGAGAAGCGCTCGATCAGCCGCTCCTTGGCCTGCGCCGAGTTGTCGCTCGACCGGATGACACGGATGACCTCGTCGATGTCGAGCAGCGCCACGAGCAGGCCCTCGACCAGGTGCAGCCGGTCGCGCTTCTTGCCGCGCCGGAACTCGCTGCGGCGCCGGACCACCTCGAAGCGGTGGTCCAGGTAGACCTCCAGCAGCTCCTTCAGGCCCAGCGTCAGCGGCTGACCGTCGACCAGCGCCACATTGTTGATGCCGAAGGACTCCTCCATCGGCGTCAGCTTGTAGAGCTGCTCCAGGACGGCCTCGGGGATGAAGCCGTTCTTGACCTCGATGACCAGCCGCAGCCCGTGCTCGCGGTCCGTGAGGTCCTTGACGTCCGCGATGCCCTGGAGCTTCTTCGACGCCACCAGGTCCTTGATCTTGGCGATCACCTTCTCGGGGCCGACCGCGAAGGGCAGTTCGGTGACGACCAGGCCCTTGCGGCGCGCCGTCACGTTCTCCACGGTCGCCGTCGCGCGGATCTTGAAGGAGCCGCGGCCCGATTCGTACGCGTCCTTGATCCCCGACAGGCCCACGATCCGGCCACCGGTCGGCAGGTCCGGACCCGGCACGTACCGCATCAGGGTCTCCAGGTCGGCGCCCGGGTGCTTGATCAAGTGCCGGGCCGCGGCGATGACCTCGCCCAGATTGTGCGGCGGCATGTTGGTCGCCATGCCGACCGCGATCCCGGACGCACCGTTGACCAGCAGGTTCGGGAAGGCGGCGGGCAGCGCGACCGGCTCCTGCTCCTGCCCGTCGTAGTTCGGCGTGAAATCGACGGTGTCCTCGTCGATCGACTCCGTCATCAGGGACGTCGCGTCGGCCATCCGGCACTCGGTGTACCGCATGGCGGCCGGCGGGTCGTCATTGCCCAGCGAGCCGAAGTTCCCGTGGCCGTCCACCAGCGGCAGGCGCATCGAGAACGGCTGCGCCATGCGCACCAGGGCGTCGTAGATCGACGCGTCACCGTGCGGGTGGAGCTTGCCCATCACCTCGCCGACGACCCGGGCGCACTTCACGAAGCCGCGCTCGGGCCGCAGGCCCATCTCGTTCATCTGGTAGACGATGCGACGGTGCACCGGCTTCATGCCGTCGCGCGCGTCCGGCAGGGCCCGGGAGTAGATCACCGAGTACGCGTACTCGAGGAAGGAGCCCTGCATTTCGTCGACGACGTCGATGTCGAGGATCTTCTCCTCGAAGTCGTCGGGCTGCGTGGTCTTCGTGCTGCGGCGGGCCATCGCGGCTGCGGCTCCTTCACCAACAAGGTTGATCTGACGCCGACCATTGTGGACCGTCCCACTGACAACGCCGACCGCGACCCGGAAGAGGGACGCAAGCGGGATCCGGGAACTTCGCCGGGTGTCAGTCCGCTTGCATACAGTGGCAGGACTTTCACAGCGGTCCGCGGCAGGTCGCAGCAGGTGCATACAGTGGCAGGACCACCGCGGCGGTCCGCGGCTGGACTTTTCACACAGCGATCGAAGGGACGTACATGCCCATGGGTCACACGGCCACAGCCCAGGCCGGCTCCGGCGGCCTGACAGCGACCGAGCACCGCTTGGCCAACGGCCTGCGCGTGGTGCTCTCCGAGGACCACCTGACCCCGGTCGCCGCGGTCTGCCTCTGGTACGACGTCGGCTCGCGCCACGAGGTCAAGGGCCGTACCGGCCTCGCCCACCTCTTCGAGCACCTGATGTTCCAGGGCTCGAAGCAGGTCCAGGGCAATGGCCACTTCGAGCTGGTGCAGGGCGCCGGCGGCTCCCTCAACGGCACCACCAGCTTCGAGCGCACCAACTACTTCGAGACCATGCCCGCCCACCAGCTCGAGCTGGCCCTCTGGCTGGAAGCCGACCGGATGGGCTCCCTCCTCGCCGCGCTCGACGAGGAGTCCATGGAGAACCAGCGGGACGTCGTCAAGAACGAGCGCCGCCAGCGATACGACAACGTTCCCTACGGCACGGCCTTCGAGAAGCTCACCGCGCTCGCCTACCCGGAGGGCCACCCCTACCACCACACCCCGATCGGCTCCATGGCCGACCTGGACGCCGCCACCCTCGAGGACGCGCGGAACTTCTTCCGTACGTACTACGCGCCGAACAACGCCGTCCTGTCGGTCGTCGGCGACATCGACCCGGCGCAGACGCTCGCCTGGATCGAGAAGTACTTCGGCTCCATCCCCGCCCACGACGGCAAGCAGCCGCCCCGGGACGGGACGCTGCCCGAGATCATCGGCGAGCAGTTGCGCGAGGTCGTCGAGGAGGAGGTCCCGGCCCGCGCCCTGATGGCCGCCTACCGGCTCCCGCACGACGGCACGCGCGAGTGCGACGCCGTCGACATCGCCCTCACCATCCTGGGCGGCGGCGAGTCGTCGCGGCTGCACAACCGCCTGGTGCGCCGCGACCGCACGGCCGTGGCGGCCGGCTTCGGCCTGCTGCGCCTGGCCGGGGCCCCCTCGCTCGGCTGGCTGGACGTCAAGACGTCCGGCGGGGTGGAGGTGCCCGACATCGAGGCCGCCGTCGACGACGAGCTGGCCCGGTTCGCCGCCGAGGGCCCGACGCCCGAGGAGATGGAGCGCGCCCAGGCCCAGCTCGAACGCGAGTGGCTGGACCGGCTCGGCACGGTCGCGGGCCGCGCGGACGAACTGTGCCGGTACGCCGTGCTGTTCGGCGACCCGCAGCTCGCCCTGACCGCCGTCCAGCGCGTCCTGGACGTCACCGCCGAGGAGGTCCAGGCGGTCGCCAAGGCCCGCCTCCGCCCCGACAACAGGGCGGTGCTGGTCTACGAACCCGTCAGCACCGACCACAGCGAGCAGGAAGAAGAGGGGGCCGGCCAGTGAGCGACGCCGCCACGTCCTTGACGTCCATGGAGTTCCACCCGCAGCCCCGCCCCGGGACCGCCAAGCCGTGGGCCTTCCCCGCCCCCGACCGGGGCGCGCTGGACAACGGCCTGACCGTGCTGCGCTGCCACCGCCCCGGCCAGCAGGTCGTGGCCGTCGAGATCTTCCTCGTCGCCCCGCTGGAGGCCGAGCCGGAGGGCCTCGACGGCGTCGCCACGATCATGGCGCGCGCCCTGTCCGAGGGCACCGACAAGCACTCGGCGGAGGAGTTCGCCGCCGAGCTGGAGCGCTGCGGCGCCACCCTCGACGCGCACGCCGACCACCCCGGCGTACGAATCTCCCTCGAAGTCCCGGTCTCCCGGCTCGCCAAGGCCCTCGGCCTGGTCGCCGAGGCCCTGCGCGCGCCCGCGTTCGCCGACAGCGAGGTCGAGCGCCTCGTCCGCAACCGGCTCGACGAGATCCCGCACGAGATCGCCAACCCCTCGCGCCGCGCCGCCATGCAGCTCTCCAAGGAGCTGTTCCCGGCCACCTCCCGCATGTCACGCCCCCGCCAGGGCACCGAGGAGACCGTCGCCCGGATCGACGCCTCGGCCGTACGCGCCTTCTACGAGGCGCACGTCCGCCCCGCCACCGCCACCGCGGTCGTGGTCGGTGACCTCACCGGCGTGGACCTCGACGCGGTGCTCGCCGACACCCTGGGCGCCTGGACCGGCG
This sequence comes from Streptomyces sp. NPDC031064, assembly GCF_055570965.1. Taxonomy (NCBI): domain Bacteria; kingdom Bacillati; phylum Actinomycetota; class Actinomycetes; order Kitasatosporales; family Streptomycetaceae; genus Streptomyces; species Streptomyces sp. NPDC031064. Next base: position 1,430,426 of record NZ_JBVIGF010000001.1, on the reverse strand, counting down.
ACATGGCCGAGCCCCGTCCCGTACCGCCCGTGACGGCCGACGACACGGGCCGCGTCGTCATCGTCGACCGTCCCGGCGCCGTACAGACGCAGCTCCTCATCGGCCGCATCGGCCCGGACCGGCACGACCGGGTCTGGCCGGCCCAGGTGCTCGGCACCTACTGCCTGGGCGGTACCCTCACCTCCCGCCTGGACCGGGTCCTGCGCGAGGAGAAGGGCTACACCTACGGCGTACGGGCCTTCGGCCAGGTGCTGCGCTCCGGGCCCGAGGGCAACGGCGCGGCCATGCTCGCCATCAGCGGCTCCGTCGACACGCCCCACACGGGCCCGGCGCTCGACGACCTGTGGAAGGTGCTGCGCACCCTCGCCGCCGAGGGCCTGACCGACGCCGAGCGGGAGACGGCCGTGCAGAACCTGGTGGGCGTCGCCCCGCTCAAGTACGAGACGGCCGCCGCCGTCGCGGGCACCCTCGCCGACCAGGTCGAGCAGCACCTCCCGGACGACTACCAGGCCCAGATGTACGCCCGGCTGGCGGAGACGGGCACCGTGGAGGCCACCGCGGCGGTCGTCAGCGCGTTCCCGACGGACCGTCTGGTCACGGTCCTCGTCGGCGACGCGGCACAGATCAAGGAGCCCGTAGAGGCACTCGGAATCGGTGAAGTGACCGTCGTAAGCGGCTGATTGACGCGGTTTCCGCTCACCCGAGGTGACGCGGCTCCGCCTCGCGTCCTCCTCGCGAGCGGCCGCTCACCGGGACCCCGGCATCGCCCGATGCCGGGGTCCGCCCGTATGTCCGCTTTGTTGCGGAGATTCGGTGTCTGCCCTGTGGCGTGCGCTACAAAAAACCGTGTCTGTTTGGTGATTGAAAGATCGGCCGCTTAGCGTCTGATGCGCTGTCCGACCGGTACCCGCCGCACCCGCGGCACCGGACAGCCATCGCCGAGTCCCCATCAGGCGCGAGCCTGGGGAGCCGGGGACCCACGCAGTCCCTGGGGTGAATCGGACGCCTTCGCACCCGTGCGGAGGGGTCCGTAGGAGACCTTCCTGCTCCGAACCCGTCAGCTAACCCGGTAGGCGAGAAGGAAGGAAAGGACCAGCCACTTCATGGCGTTCACCCGTGCCACCGGGAAGCACCGTGCCCCGAGCCGCCTGAGCCGTAAGAGCGCACACGTCGCCGGAGTCGCGGCCCTCGCCACCACCGGCGTCATCGGATCCCTCGCTTCCCCGGCGCTCGCCGCGAACCCGGAGGCTGTGCCCCTCTCGCTCGAGGACACCGGCCTCAACCAGGCCGTCATCACCGACACGCTCGCCGAGCAGGTCGACGCCCAGGCCGAGGCCCAGGAGCTGGAGGCCCAGGAGGCCGCCGCCAAGGCCGCCGCCCAGGCGAAGGCCGAGGCGGAGGCGAAGCGCAAGGCCGAGATCCGGGTGCAGGCCGCCCGCGAGGCCAAGGAGCGCGCCGACCGCGAGGCCGAGCGCAAGCGGCTCAACGCCTTCCAGCTCCCGGTCGCCGGCACGTACGTCAGCACCGGTTACCAGACCGGCGGCGCCATGTGGTCCTCCGGCAGCCACACCGGCATCGACTTCCACGCCGCCTCCGGCTCCCGCGTGGTCTCCGTGGGCGCGGGCACCGTCGTCGAGGCGGGCTGGGGCGGCGCGTACGGCAACAACGTCGTGATCCGGATGAACGACGGTACGTACACCCAGTACGGCCACCTGTCCTCCATCAGCGTCTCGGCCGGCCAGACCGTCATGCCGGGCCAGCAGATAGGCCTGTCGGGCTCGACCGGCAACTCCTCCGGCCCGCACCTCCACTTCGAGGCCCGGACGAGCGCCGAGTACGGCTCGGACATCGACCCGGTCGCCTACCTCCGCTCGCACGGCGTCAACGTCTGACCCTCTCTGTTCGTCAGGCAAGGCCCCGGTTCGGATGCGAACCGGGGCCTTCGCCATCCCGGGGCCCCTGGCCGGGTACTCCTGGCCAGGGCCTCCTGGCCAAAAAGAACTCCATGGATTCAGGGTGGCTATCGGAAATTGCGGCCCCCTGCAATAGAGTCACGGAACAGACGTCGAGCGGGTGAGTTTCGCGCGGATTAAGTTGGGGGTTCGGTATGCGCATTCCAGCGCACTCGGTATGCACGGCGATCCGCGACGACATCGTCACCGGTGTGTTCGAGCGGGGCAGCCGGCTCACCGAGGAGCAGCTCGCCCGACGCTACGGAGTCTCGCGCGTCCCGGTCCGTGAGGCGCTGCGGACGCTGGAGTCGGAGGGCTTCGTGACCACTCGCCGCCACGTCGGCGCGTGCGTCGCCGAGCCCACCGAGCAGGAGGCGGCCGACCTGCTGGAGATGCGTACGCTGCTGGAGCCGCTGGGCGCCGCGCGGGCCGCCCAGCGCCGCACGGAGGCGCACCTGAAGGTGCTGCGGGGGCTGGTCAGGCTGGGCCAGGAGCGGGCGCGCCGGGGCCAGCGGGAGGACCTGCGCTCGCTGGACGGCTGGTTCCACGAGACGCTCGCCCAGGCGTCCGGCAGCCCGGCGCTGACGGCGCTGCTCACCCAGCTCCGGCACAAGATCGCCTGGATGTACGCGGTCGACCAGCCGGCCCGGCCGGCGGAGGCGTGGGCCGAGCACGGCGCGATCGTCGACGCCGTCGCGCGCGGCGACGCCGACCGCGCCCGCGCGCTCACGGCCCTCCACGTCGAACGCTCGCTGCCCTCCCACCGGCTGCGCCGCCCCGAGCGGCCCGAGCGGCCCGTCGGCCGTGTGAGGACTTCGCAACACCCCGTAAACACCGCGAGCGCCCGCAATTAACAGCGGCACCGTATACAAAGGCGGGGGAATTGCGCCCCTGAATTCGCATGCCCGAAAAGCCGCGCGCGGTGAAAGGGTGCCCCGTGCCGAAAACCGGGAGGGCTCCTGAAAGCGCGGGGTGGGACTGCGCGGGCGAAAACGTCACGGGGTCGAACGCCGCGGGCGAAACGCCGTGGGCGAAACGCCAAGGGAGAAACCTGTACCGGCGAACCTCACGGTCATAAAAGCGGAGCCGTACCACCCGTTTTCCGGGGGTACGGCTCCGTGTGATGCGACGGGGCGGGTCAGACGGTCTCGGGGAGTTCCTCGAGGCCCTCGGAGACCAGCTTCGCCAGGCGGTCCAGGGCGGCGTCCGCGCCCTCGGCGTCCGAAGCGAGCACGATCTCCTCGCCGCCCTGCGCGCCCAGGCCCAGCACCGCGAGCATCGACGCGGCGTTGACGGGGTTGCCATCTGCCTTGGCGATCGTCACGGGGACGCCGGCGGCCGTGGCGGCACGGACGAAGATGGAGGCGGGGCGGGCGTGCAGGCCCTCGGCCCAGCCGACGTTGACGCGGCGCTCAGCCATGGTGTTGCCCTTCGAGTCTCGGCGGTTGTCTAGACCAGTTGTGGAACCCAGTCTCTCATGTCCGGCAGGGTGCTCGAACCGGCCTCATGACCGGCTTCAGGACCCGCCTTCGCCGACCGGTCCACGACCCAGTCGGCGCACCGGTTCCCACGGGCCGGGCGGCCGACCGGTTCACCCTCACCCTGCGTTGTCCACAGCACCTCCGCGACCGGCCGTCCGCCCCGTACTCTGGGCCCATGCGGACCCCGTCGGATCAGCCGGAACACGTGTACCCCGACCACTGGGAGGCCGACGTCGTGCTGCGGGACGGCGGCACCGCGCGGATCAGGCCGATCACCACGGATGACGCCGAGCGCCTGGTCAGCTTCTACGAGCAGGTCTCGGACGAGTCGAAGTACTACCGGTTCTTCGCACCCTACCCCCGGCTCTCCGCCAAGGACGTGCACCGCTTCACCCACCACGACTACGTGGACCGCGTGGGGCTCGCGGCCACGGTCGGCGGCGAGTTCATCGCGACCGTCCGTTACGACCGGATCAACGCGCAGGGCCTGCCCGCGAGCGCCCCCGCCGACGAGGCCGAGGTCGCTTTCCTCGTCCAGGACGCCCACCAGGGGCGGGGCGTCGCATCCGCGCTGCTCGAACACATCGCGGCGGTCGCGCGCGAGCGGGGAATCCGGCGGTTCGCGGCCGAGGTCCTGCCCGCCAACACCAAGATGATCAAGGTCTTCACGGACGCCGGGTACACGCAGAAGCGCAGCTTCGAGGACGGAGCCGTCCGCCTCCACCTCGACCTGGAGCCCACCGACCGGGCCCTCGCCGTGCAGCGCGCCCGCGAACAGCGCGCCGAGGCGCGGTCCGTCCAGCGGCTCCTGGCACCCGGCTCCGTCGCCGTCATCGGCACCGGCCGCGCCCCCGGCGGCGTCGGCCGCACCGTCCTGCGCAACCTCCTCGGCGCCGGGTACACCGGCCGTACGTACGCGGTCAATCGCGCCCTCCCCGAGACGACGACGTCCCTGGAGGGGGTGCCCGCCTTCCGCTCCGTCGCCGACATCGGGGAGCCGGTCGACCTCGCCGTCGTCGCCGTACCGGCCGAGCGGGTCCCCGAGGTCGTCGCCGACTGCGGGGAACACGGCGTGCAGGGTCTGGTGGTCCTGACCGCCGGTTACGCCGAACAGGGCGCCGAGGGTCGCGGGCGCCAGCGGGAACTGGTGCGGCAGGCACGCTCGTACGGGATGCGCATCATCGGGCCCAACGCGTTCGGGATCATCAACACCGCACCCGGTGTGCGGCTCAACGCCTCGCTCGCCCCGCACCCGCCGGTGCCGGGACGGATTGGGCTGTTCACCCAGTCCGGCGCCATCGGCATCGCGCTGCTGTCCGGACTGCACCGGCGCGGCGCCGGCCTGTCGTCCTTCGTCTCGGCGGGCAACCGCGCGGACGTGTCGGGCAACGACATCCTTCAGTACTGGTACGACGACCCCGACACCGACGTCGTGCTGCTCTACCTCGAATCGATCGGCAACCCGCGCAAGTTCACCCGGCTCGCCCGGCGTACGGCGGCGGTGAAACCGGTCGTCGTCGTCAAGGGCGGCCGGCACAGCGGCAGTGCGCCCCCAGGCCACGCGGTGCCGGTCACCCGCATCCCGCACACCACGGTCTCGGCCCTGCTCCGGCAGGCGGGCGTGATCCGCGTCGACACGGTCACCGAGCTGGTCGACGCCGGCCTGCTCCTCGCCGGGCAGCCGCTCCCGGCGGGCCCGCGCGTGGCGATCCTCGGCAACTCCGAGTCGCTGGGGCTGTTGACGTACGACGCCTGCCTGACCGAGGGGCTCAGGCCCCAGCGGCCGCGCGACCTGACGACGGCGGCCACGCCGGAGGACTTCCGTACCGCCCTGTCCGAAGCCCTCCGGGACGACGCGTGCGACGCGGTCGTGGTCACCGCGATCCCCTGGGTCGGGGAGAACGGGGCGACCGAGTCCGGCGACGGCGAGGTCCTGGCCGAGGCGCTGCGGGCCGCCTCCGCCGAGGCACCGGCGAAGCCGGTGCTGGTCGTCCACGTGGAGATGGGCGCCCTCGCCGACGCCCTGGCGGCCGCCACCAGCACGGCACCGACCGCCCCGCCCCCGCCGACCGGGACCCCGCGCACGGCTCCCGGCCCGGAGACGCCCGCCCCGGCCACCCCGCCGGCTCCACCTGCCCCGGCACCCCCGGCACCCCCGGTGGCCCCCGCCCCCGCCGGTGAGTACCGCATCCCCGCGTACCCCGCGGCCGAGCGGGCCGTCCGGGCCCTGGCCGAGGCCGTCAGGTACGGGCAGTGGCGACGCCAGATCACCGACCCGGGGCGCGTCCCCGAGTACGAGGGCATCGACGAGGCGGGAGCCGCCGCGCAGATCGAGCGGGCACTCGGGGACGACGTGGACGAGCAGGGCGTCACCCTCGCCCCCGACGCAGCCCGCGAGCTGCTCGGGCGCTACGGCATCGCCGTACGCCCCGCGCTGCCCGCCCCCACCGCCGACGCCGCCGTCCGCGCCGCCGCCGGCCTCGGCTACCCCGTGGCGCTCAAGACCACCGCCCCGCACCTCCGCCACCGCCCCGACCTCGGCGGCGTCCGCCTCGACCTGGCCACCGAGGAGCAGTTGCGGGCCGCCTACGCCGAGTTGACCGAGACCCTGGGCAAGCCCGAGGAGCTCCAGCCGGTCGTCCAGGCCATGGTCCCGCGCGGCGTCGACACCGTCGTACGCGCCGCCATCGACCCCGCCGTCGGCGCCGTCCTGTCCTTCGGGCTCGCGGGCGCCCCCTCGGAGCTGCTGGGCGACACCGCGCACCGCCTGGTCCCCGCCACCGACCGGGACGTCGCCGAGCAGATCCGCTCCATCCGCACCGCCCCGCTCCTGTTCGGCTGGCGCGGCTCCGCGCCCGTCGACACCGCCGCCCTCGAAGAGCTGTTGCTCCGGGTGTCACGGCTGGTCGACGACCACCCGGAAATCGTCGCCGTCGGCCTGGAACCGGTGGTCGTCGCCACGCACGGACTCTCCGTCCTCGGCGCGACCGTCCGGCTCGCCCCGCCCCCCGCCCGCACCGACCTCGGCCCCCGCCGCCTCCCCAGCTACTGACGCCCCTGCCCCATGCCCCCCCGCCCCCGGCCAGGCCGCCACCGACCCGCCGACGACCCGGTTCCCGTGCGTCCCGTGCAGTCACCGCGCCCCCGTAGGATGGAGTCCATGGCGAAGACCGGTACGACCACCCAGGGGCTGCGCGCGGCGATCGAGCGCAGCGGCTACTACCCGGCCCTTGTGGCCGAGGCGGTGGAGGCCGCCGTCGGCGGGGAGCCGATCGCGTCGTACCTGGTCCACCAGGAGACCACCTTCGACGCCAACGAGGTGCGCCGCCACGTCACGGTCCTCGTCCTGACGGCCAACCGCTTCATCGTCAGCCACACCGACGAGCAGAACGCCGACACCAGCTCGCCGACGCCGTACGCCACCACCTCCACCGAGTCGGTCAAGCTCGGCCGGATCTCCTCCGTCGTCCTCAGTCGCGTCGTCGCCAACCCCGAGTCGTACTCGCCCGGCACCCTGCCGCGTGAAGTGGTCCTCACCATCGGCTGGGGCGCCGTCTCCCGGATCGACCTGGAGCCCGCCGCCTGCGGCGATCCGAACTGCGACGCGGACCACGGCTACACCGGCAACTCCACGGCCGACGACCTGAGCCTGCGCGTCAGCGAGGCCGGCGACGGACCCGAGACGGTCCGCCAGGCCCTCGCCTTCGCCCAGGCGCTGTCCGAAGCCACCGCGGCCACCCGCTGATGGCCCAGCCCGCACACATGGCGTCCGCCTGGCCCGACGAGCCGATGCCGCTCGTCCTCGACACCGCGCCCGTACCCGAGTACGGCTCCGGCTCCCTCGCCGACCTCCTGCCGACGCTCGCCGCCGGCCTGGGCGTGCCCGGGTTCGAGCACCGTATCGCCGAGCTGACCCCCGCCGACCGGAACTGCGTGTTCCTGATCGACGGCCTCGGCTGGGAACAGATCAAGGCCCACCCGGACGAGGCGCCCTACCTCGCGTCCCTCCTCGGCAGCTCCCGGGGCGGCACGGGCCGGCCCATCACCGCCGGGTTCCCCGCCACCACCGCGACCTCGCTCGCCTCGGTCGGTACGGGACGGCCGCCCGGCGAGCACGGCCTGCCCGGCTACACCGTGCGCGACCCCGCGATCGGCGAGCTGATGAACCAGCTCCGCTGGAAGCCCTGGACGCCGCCGCACGTCTGGCAGCCGTACCCGACCGTCTTCCAGCTCGCCGACGCGGCCGGCGTCCACACCGCGCAGGTCTCCTCGCCGACCTTCAAGGACACCCCGCTCACCAAGGTCGCCCTCAGTGGCGGAACGTTTCATGGGCGGCTCACCGGCGAGGAGCGCATGGACCTCGCCGCCGAGCAACTGGCCGCCGGGGACCGCTCCCTCGTCTACACGTACTACAGCGAGGTCGACGGCAGCGGCCACCGCTTCGGCGTGGACTCCGACGCCTGGCGCGGCCAGCTCATGTGCGTCGACCGGCTCGTCCAGCGCCTCGCCGAGCAGCTCCCGCCCCGCACCGCGCTGTACGTCACGGCCGACCACGGCATGATCGACATCCCGTTCGACGAGCAGTCCCGCATCGACTTCGACGAGGACTGGGAGCTGCGCGCCGGAGTGGCCCTGCTCGGCGGCGAGGGCCGCGCCCGCCACGTCTACGCGGTGCCCGGCGCCGAGGCGGACGTACTGGCGTGCTGGCGCGAGGTGCTCGGTGAACAGTTCTGGGTGGCGAGCCGCGACGAGGCCATCGCGGCCGGCTGGTTCGGCCCGGTGATCGACGAGCGCGTCCACGGCCGGATCGGCGACGTTGTCGCCGCCGCCCACGACGACGTCGTCATCACGGCGTCCGTCAACGAGCCGAACGAATCGGCGATGGTCGGCGTCCACGGGTCGATGACGCCCGTGGAGCAGCTCGTTCCGCTACTCGAAGTACGTTCGTAAGAGACGTTTGCAAGGCACGTTCGTCAGCAGCCGCCTCCAGCGCCCCGACCCTGACCCGAAAGGTCGTCACCTCCCCATGCCCGAGCTCGTGTTCTTCTCCGGAACCATGGACTGCGGAAAGAGCACCCTCGCTCTCCAGATCGAGCACAACCGCTCCGCACGCGGCCTCCAGGGCATGATCTTCACCCGTGACGACCGGGCCGGCGAGGGCAAGCTCTCCTCCCGGCTCGGCCTCGTCACCGACGCCGTCGAGGCCGCCGAGGGCTTCGACTTCTACGCCTACCTCGTCGCCCACCTCTCCAAGGGAGGGCGCTGCGACTACGTGATCGCGGACGAGGCGCAGTTCCTCGCGCCCGAGCAGATCGACCAGCTCGCCCGTGTCGTCGACGACCTCGAACTGGACGTCTTCGCCTTCGGCATCACCACCGACTTCCGCTCCAAGCTCTTCCCCGGCTCCCAGCGCCTCGTCGAACTCGCCGACCGGGTCGAGGTGCTCCAGGTCGAGGCCCTGTGCTGGTGCGGCGCACGCGCCACCCACAACGCGCGCACCGTCGGCGGCCGGATGGTCGTCGAGGGTGCCCAGGTCGTCGTCGGCGACGTCAACGCTGGTGACGACGCCGGCGAGGTCGGTTACGAGGTGCTCTGCCGCCGCCACCACCGGCGCCGTATGACGGCCGCCACCGCCCGCGCGGCCGCCCTCTCCCCGGACGTCCTGCCGGTCCCGGCCGAGTAGCTCAGGCCCGGCCGGCACCGGCGACGACGAGCACAGTGGCTCAGGCCCGGCCGGCCGACCGTACGATCGTGAAGACCGCGCCCTCGGGGTCGGCGACGGTCGCCAGCCGCCCGGCCGGGTCGTCGCGTGGGGCCTGGAGCACCCGGCCACCCAGCTCGGCCACCCGCTCGGCGGCGGCATCCGTGTCCGCGACCTCGAACCAGGTCATCCAGTGGGCGCCCCGGTCGCGCGGCAGCGCGCCCCCGACCCCGCGCAGCGAGGCGACGGGACGGTCGTCGACCTTCAGCGTCACCAGGTCCGGGCCGGCCGGGGCGACGGGATCGATCTCGTACCCGAAAACCGTCTTGTAGAACTTGCTGACCGACTCCGTCTCCTGCGTCAGCAGTTCGTTCCAGGCCGGGGTGCCGGGCGCGCCGACCACCGCCGTGCCGAGGTGCGCGGCGGCCTGCCAGACCCCGAAGACGGCGCCCGTCGGGTCGGAGCAGATCACCAGCCGTCCCGCGTCGGCGGCGTCGAGCGGGCCGACGGCGACGGTGCCGCCGCTGCACCGGATCGATTCGGCGGTCTCGTCGGCGTCGTCGGACGCCAGGTACGTCGTCCAGGCGATCGGCAAGTCCCGGTCGGCCGGCAACTGGCCGATACCCGCCACTTCCTTGCCGTCGATCAGCCCTCGCACGTACGGCCCGAGCTGTTGCGGGCCCGGCTGGAACTGCCAGCCGAACAGCGCCCCGTAGAACTCCTGCGTCGCGTCAAGGCGGTGCACCATCAAACTCACCCAACAGGGTGCACCGGGTTTGCGCCGAGTCGCCTCGGTCATCGTCACTCTCTCCTCGGACCATCGTCGTGGCCGTGCGGGGGACCGGGCGAGTGCCGTGCCGTGCTCCGGTGTCGGCCACCGACTGTAGGCCCGGCTGTACGCCCCGTCAGATGCTTGCACCACCGGCCGCGCGGTGCGCCCCGGCCGCGCCGTGAATTGGCGCGATCCCGCAGGAGGATGCCCGAATTTTCGTTGCCCATCCTCGGCCCGGCCGTCCCGCCGCCCGTCCTGGCACGCCCGCGTGCCGCCGTCTGCGCGAGGATGGCGTCATGAACCCCATCATCTCGGCAACCGAACTCGCCGACGAGCTGTCCGGCGCCCGCCCTCCGGTCCTCCTGGACGTCCGCTGGCAGCTCGGCGGCCCGCCCGGGCGACCGGCCTACGAGGCGGGCCACATCCCGGGCGCCGTGTACGTCGACCTCGACACCGAGCTCGCCGGGCCGCCCGGCGCCGGGGGCCGGCACCCCCTGCCGGACGTGGCGGACTTCGGCGCGGCGATGCGCCGGGCGGGCGTCCGCGCCGACTCGCGGGTCGTGACCTACGACGGCGGCCAGGGCTGGGCGGCCGCGCGGGCGTGGTGGCTGCTGCGCTGGGCGGGGCACACGGACGTACGGGTCCTGGACGGCGGCCTGGCGGCCTGGCGGGGCGAGTTGTCGACAGCGACGCCCACTCCCGTGGCCGGGGACTTCACGCCCGAGCCGGGCGCCCTGCCGCTGCTGGACGCGGACGGGGCGGCGGCGCTGGCCCGGACGGGCCTGTTGCTGGACGCGCGGGCGGGGGAGCGGTACCGGGGCGAGGTGGAGCCCATCGACCCCGTCGGCGGGCACATCCCGGGCGCCGCCTCGGCCCCGACGACGGAGAACGTCGACGAGAGCGGCCGCTTCCTGCCCGCCGAGGCCCTGGCGGCCCGCTTCAAGGCCCTGGGCGCGACCGACGCCCCGGAGGTCGGCGTCTACTGCGGCTCGGGCGTGTCGGGCGCCCACGAGGTCCTGGCGCTGGAAATCGCGGGCATCCAGGCGGCGTTGTACGCGGGCTCGTGGTCCGACTGGTCCTCCGACCCCTCCCGCCCCGTCGCCAAGGGCGCCGCCCGCGGCTGACCCCCGGACCGGGCCCCCACCGCGACGCGGACCGGCCGGGGGCCCGAGCAGCTCGGCCCCGGACCAGCCGCACGGATCGGACATGGCCCGGTCACCGGACTGGACACGGACCAGGCGCCGGACCGGACACGGACCGGCCGCCCCCGGCCGGACGCCGGACCGGCGCCCGGTTCTGTCCGCTCCCGACCGGACCGGCGTAATCCGCCCCGGCCCGGACCGGACATGGACCGGCGTAACCGGCCCGCCCCGGCCCGGCGTAACCGCCCAGGCCCGGCGTACCCGCGTAACCCGTCCCGGCCATGAGCCGCCCCGGCCCGGCGTACCGGCGTACCCCGCCCCGGACCCGCCCCGGGCCGGACCGGCCCGGTCTGGGCCACGCCGGGCCGGACCGCCGGCTACTCCTGCTTCTTGCGGCGCGTGCCGAAGACGATCTCGTCCCAGCTCGGGACCGCTGCCCGGCGGCCGGGGCGGACGCCGTCGGCTTCGGCCTGGCGGTCGGTCGTGCCGGTGAGGCGGTCGCGGTGACCGCTCACCGCGCGGGGCATCAGTACGTCCGCGTAGGCCGAGCCGGCGCCCGCCGAGGCGGCGGGGGCAGCGGCCGGGGGCTCTTCCGCGTCCGGTTCCTGGACGGGCTCGGCCGCCGGGGGTTCGGCCGCCGGGCGCTCGGGTACGACCATGTCGCCCCGGAAGCTCGGCACCGCCTCCAGCAGGCTGGTCAGCGAGTCGCGCTCGGGCTCCTCCTCCGGCTCGGGCGCCGGAGCGGGTGCGGTGGGCCGTTCGATCTGCCGGTCCAGGGCGCGGTCCAGCGGCCGGTCGCGCGGGAGGCGCGCGATGCGCGGGACGAACGGGAAGCTCGGCTCCTGGACGGCCACCGCGTCGTCGGTCTCGCCGATCAGCGCACGGGCCTCGTCGTCCACGGCCTGGACCAGCCGGCGGGGCGGGTCGTACGTCCAGCTCGCCGAGTGCACCTCGCCAGCGACGCGGTAGACCAGCAGCACTTCCCACGTGCCGTCGTCGCGGCGCCAGGAGTCCCAGACCACCGTGTCCTTGTCGGCGCCGCGCAGCAGCAGCCGCTCCTGCACCGCCTCGCCGAGCTGCGGGCCGGTGTTCTCGCCGGGCCGGCGTACGGGGGTCTTGCGGGCCCGCTCGGCCATGAAGGCGCGTTCCGCGAGGACGGGGCCCTCGAAGCGGCGCACGCGCTCCACGGGGATGCCGGCGAGCTGGGCGACCTCCTCGGCGGAGGCACCGGCGCGTATACGCGCCTGGATGTCGCGCGGCCGGAGGTGGCTCTCGACCTCGATCTCGATCTGGCCGAGGCGGGCACGGTCGTTGCGCACGGCGGCGCGCAGCCGCTCGTCGATCGGAAGCGTGTACTCCGTGTTGTCAGCAGCCTTCAGCACCAGTCGTGTGCCGTCGTTGGAGACGGCCACGACACGCAGTTCGGGCATGGGGACCTCCCGGGTGGTGCCTGCCGACGTCACCTGCGTCGCTGCTTCCGCTAGTCGAGTGTGGCCTGCCCGGGTGCAGCCTGCCACAACCTTGCCGAGTTGCCCGGCGTGTCGGGCATGGGCCCTGGAACGCCGTTATGGCACGGTTACCTGTTCGCCACTCAGCGTGACCGGTGTGGTCACTCTGTGCAGCAGGCGGCCGTGCGGTGCTGCGGCGCCGCCGGAACGAGTGCCGCTTTCGGCCCCCTCCCGTGGTCCCGGGCACCCGAAAGGGATCGGGGCCCAGGGCTCGCCACAGTACTCCATTCGGGCCACCTGGGTGGACCGGCGCGCCGCCGAAGTTCTCCCCGCGTACGGCAGTTGGGTCCCCCTGACCGGTTGTCACACGTGGTGTCCTTCACAGAATCCGCAGAAATGGAACTATTCGCTTCGCCCAAAGGTCTCCTCTCCCTGCATGCTGGGACAGATGGGTGAAGTGAGACTGAAGGTGGACGAGAAGGTGTACACGCGGAATAACTGGACAGAAGGGGTAAGGGAGAAGAGGAAGCGGCTCGACCTGAACGCCGCCCAGGTCGCGGGCAGCGCGGTCGCGGCCGTGGTGGCCGCCAAACTGGCCTCCAAGATGGGCGTGTACGGCACGGTGCTCGGCGCGGGCGTGATCAGCGTCATCGCCACCTGCGGCGGTTCGGTTTTCCAGCACCTCTTCAGGAGCACCGGAGAGCGCGTCCGCGGAGTCACGCTCCAGGCTGCCCGGCCAAAGAGCCGCCGGAGCGCCCCCGTTCACCGGCCAGCCGGTGCCGACGGGGAGTTCGGCGCGGCCACCACGTACGGCACGCGCGTGCGTGGCTGGAAACGCTCGGTGATCGCCGCGGCGCTCGTCTTCGGCGTGGCCATGGCGGGCATCACCGCGTACGAGCTGATATCCGGTCAGGACTTCAGTGGCGGCAAGGGGACGACCATCAGTGGTGTCGTGCGCGGTGGCGGTGACTCCCCGCCGGCCGGTCCGTCCACCACGCCGCCCGCCCCGTCCGCCCCGGAGCAGGACCGGCACGATCATCGGCGGCCGGAGCGGACGCCCGGCCAGGACACCGGGCGGGACGGCACCGGCACCCCGACCCCCACGCCAACCCCGAAACCGAAACCGACGCCCACTCCGACTCCCACGCCCACTCCGACACCCACCCCGACGCCCACACCCACCCCGACGCCGACACCGTCCCCGGACGGTTCGGACGAGTGAACCGACCGGCGGGGCAAGGCGGTCAGTCGCCCAGAACCCGCCGCAGGTAGTCGTTGCCGAACACCCGCTCCGGGTCCAGGTGGTCACGCAGCGCGGTGAACTCGCCGAACCGCGGGTACACGTCCGCGAAGTACGCGGCGTCCCGGGTGTGGAGCTTGCCCCAGTGCGGGCGTCCCCCGTGCGCCGTCATGATCCGTTCCGCCGCCGTGAAGTACGACCGGTACGGCGTGCCCTTGTACATGTGGACCGCGATGTACGCGCTGTCCCGGCCCGACGCCGTCGAGAGCGTGATGTCGTCCGCGGGCGCCGTCCGGACCTCCACGGGGAAGCTGACGCGCAACGGCGAGCGGTCCACCATCGCCTTCAGCTCGCGCAGCGCGCCGACCGCGGCCTCTCTCGGAAGCGCGTACTCCATTTCCACGAACCGCACTCGGCGCGGACTTGTGAAGACCTTGTAGGGAATGTCCGTGTACGTACGCGCCGACAGCGCGCGGCTGGAGACCTTGGCGATCGCGGGGACGACCGGCGGCACCGCCCGGCCGATCGAGTTGACCACCTGGAACAGGCCGTTGGAGAGGAACTCGTCCTCGATCCAGCCGCTGATCCGCCCGGGCGGAGCCGCCGGACCCGCGCTGCGGTTGTTGCGCTTGGTGTTGCAGTTACCGGTGTGCGGGAACCAGTAGAACTCGAAGTGCTCGTTCTCCGCGTGCAGCGCCTCGAACTCCGAGGTGACCCGGTCGAAGGTCATCGGCTCCTCGCGCGCGGTGAGCAGGAAGATGGGCTCCACGGCGAAGGTGATGGCGGAGACGACGCCCAGCGCGCCGAGACCGATCCGGGCGGCCGCGAAGACGTCCGGGTTCTCCTTCTCGGAGCAGGTCAGCACCCGGCCGTCCGCCGTGACCAGCTCCAGCTCCCTGATCTGCGCGGCGATCGACGCCGAGTCACGGCCCGTGCCGTGCGTACCCGTGCTGGTGGCGCCCGCCACCGTCTGCTCCATGATGTCGCCCATATTGGTGAGCGACAGGCCCTCACGCGCGAGAGCCGCGTTCAACCGCTTCAGGGGCGTGCCGGACTCCACCGTCACGGTCATCTCGCGCCGGTCGATCCGCCGGATGCCGGTCAGCAGGTCCGGGCGGATCAGCACACCGTCGGTGGCGGCGATGGACGTGAACGAGTGACCCGTGCCGACCGTCTTGACCCGCAGGCCCTCCCCGGCGGCGCGCCGCACCGTGTCCGCAAGCTCCCGCACCGAAGCCGGACGGGCCTCCCGTACGGGCCTGGCGGCCACGTTCCCCGCCCAGTTACGCCACGTGCTGCTGCTCCGGCTGTTCCGGGTCCTGCTCGCGCTGCTCACGCTGCCCCTGCCCCTCCCGCGTCGGCACCGGCCTGCGCAGCCGGCGGTACCCCAGGAACGCCACCACGGCCGCGAGCACTCCCGCGATGCCGGGCACCGCGTACCCCGCGGCCGCCCCGTGCGCGTCGACCACCCAGCCGGCGGCCGAGGAGCCGAGCGCCACGCCGACCGCGAGCCCCGTACTCGTCCAGGACATGCCCTCGGTCAGTTTGGTGCGCGGTACGTGGGCCTCGACGAGGGCCATGGTCGTCACCATCGTCGGCGCGATGGCAAGGCCCGCGACAAAGAGCGCCACAGCCAGGAAAGGCAGGTTCCCGGCCAGTTGGAGGGGGATCATACTCACGGCCATCGCGCAGACACCCACGACCCACCTGCGGGACGGCTCGCCCTTCAGGTGCAGCAGCCCGAAGACGGCACCCGCCACGCACGAGCCCAGCGCGTACACCGCGAGCACCAGGCTGGCCGCGGCCTTGTGACCCTCCTCCTCGGCGAACGCCACCGTCACCACGTCCACCGCGCCGAAGATCGTCCCCGTGGCGACGAACGCGGCCACCAGCACCTGGAGGCCGGGGGAGCGCAGTGCCGAGCCACCGGTGTGCTGCTCGACCGGGTGGGGCACCGGCTCGGTGCCCCGCTGGGCGGTCAGCCACCACACACCGACCGCCAGGAAGACCGCCGCCAGCAGCGGTCCCGCCTCCGGGAACCAGACGGTCGACAGCCCAATGGAGACGATCGGGCCGAAGATGAAGCACACCTCGTCGATGATCGACTCGAAGGAGTACGCGGTGTGCAGCTCGCGCGCCGAACCCCGGTAGATCGTCGCCCAGCGGGCCCGGGTCATCGCACCGATGCTCGGTACGCAGCCGGCGGCCGCCGAGAAGAAGAACAGCGTCCACTCGGGCAGCCCCTGCTGCGCGCAGATGAGCAGCCCCGCCACGGCAGTGACCGTGATCAGGGTGGCCGGACGCAGCACCCGGCGCTGGCCGTAGCGGTCGACGAGGCGGGACACCTGCGGGCCGAGCACGGCGGCGGAGACGGCGAGCGTCGCGGACAGCGCGCCGGCCAGCCCGTAGCGGCCGGTGAGCTGGGAGATCATCGTGACGATGCCGATGCCCATCATGGCGAGCGGCATCCGGCCGAGGAAGCCGGCCGCGGAGAAGCCCACGGTGCCGGGGGCGGAGAAGATCGCGCGGTAGGGACTGGGCAAGGGGGTACTCCGGCCGGTGAGGCGTAGGCGCGCATGACGCTGGGGCGCGTGGCGTAAGGCGTACGGGCAGTCTTCACAGGTTACGTCCGAACGGGTGACTGTGCACGGCGGTTTTCCGGCTGTCAGACCCTGGTGGCAGGATCGATCCCATGTCCGATGCCATGGCCGATCAGCGCGATCCAGCCCCGTACGACGCCCTGCTCCTGCTCTCCTTCGGCGGGCCCGAGGGTCCCGACGACGTGGTCCCGTTCCTGGAGAACGTGACGCGGGGCCGGGGCATCCCCAAGGAACGCCTCAAGGAAGTGGGCCGGCACTACTTCCTCTTCGGCGGGGTCAGCCCGATCAACGACCAGAACCGCGCGCTGCTCGCCGCACTGCGCAAGGACTTCGCGGACGCGGGCCTCGACCTGCCCGTGTACTGGGGAAACCGGAACTGGGCGCCGTACCTCACCGACACGCTGCGCGAAATGGTGACCGATGGCCGCCGCCACATCGCCGTCCTCGCCACCAGCGCGTACGCCTCGTACTCCGGCTGCCGCCAGTACCGGGAGAACCTGGCGGACGCCCTGGCCACGCTGGAAGCGGAGGGCATGCCGCTGCCCCGGGTCGACAAGCTGCGGCACTACTTCAACCACCCCGGCTTCGTCCGGCCCATGGTCGACGGCGTCCTGAAGTCGCTCGCCGAGCTCGACGAGTCCATCCGCGCGGGCGCGCACCTCGCGTTCACCACGCACTCGATCCCCACCTCCGCCGCCGACACCTCCGGGCCGGTCGAGGAGCACGGCGAGGGCGGCGCGTACGTCAGGCAGCACCTGGATGTCGCCCGGCTCATCGCCGACGCGGTACGGGACGAGACGGGCGTCGAGCACCCCTGGGAGCTGGTCTACCAGTCGCGCAGCGGGGCGCCGCACATCCCGTGGCTGGAGCCCGACATCTGCGACCACCTGGAGGCGCTGCACGGCGCCGGGGCACCGGCGGTCGTCATGGTCCCGATCGGGTTCGTCTCGGACCACATGGAGGTCCTGTACGACCTGGACACCGAGGCCACCGCCAAGGCCGCCGAGCTGGGCCTCCCGGTGCGCCGGTCGGCGACGGTGGGCGACGACCCCCGGTTCGCGGCCGCCGTCCGGGACCTGGTCCTGGAGCGCGCGGCGGCCGAGCGGGGCAAGGTGGTGGAGCGGTGCGCGCTGGGTGCCCTGGGCGCGTCGCACGACCTGTGCCCGATCGGCTGCTGCCCGGCCCGCACCGAGCGGCCCGCGGCGGCCGGCGCCGACAGCCCGTACGCGTGAGGGACGAGCAGTGACCCGTGCGCGTGAGGAGACAGCAGTGACCCGTACGCGTGAGGAGACCCAGTGACCGACCCGCGTGACCCGCTCCTGACCGAGCTGCTGGAACTGGCCCTGGAGGCCGGGCGCCGGGCCGGTGCGCTGCTGCGCGACGGCCGCCCGGCCGACCTGGGCGTCGCGGCGACCAAGTCGAGCCCCATCGACGTGGTCACCGAGATGGACATCGCCGCCGAGAAGCTGATCACCGCCTTCCTCGCCGAGCACCGCCCCGACGACGGGCTCCTCGGCGAGGAGGGCGCCGCCACGGAGGGCAGCAGCGGCGTCCGCTGGGTCGTGGACCCGCTGGACGGCACGGTGAACTACCTGTACGGCCTGCCGACGTGGGCCGTGTCCATCGCCGCCGAGCGGGACGGCGAGACCCTCGTCGGGGTCGTCGAGGCCCCGATGCGCGGCGAGACGTTCCGCGCGGTGCTGGGCGGCGGCGCGTTCCTGAACGACCGCCCCGTCCGCTGCCGGCCCGCTCCGCCGCTGGACCAGGCCCTGGTCTCGACGGGCTTCAACTACGTGGCCGCGGTCCGCGCCCACCAGGCCGACGTGGCCCACCGCCTGATCCCCCTGCTGCGGGACATCCGCCGCAGCGGCTCCGCCGCGATCGACCTCTGCGACGTCGCCGCCGGCCGCCTGGACGGGTACTACGAGCGCGGGCTCAGCCCCTGGGACCTGGCGGCCGGGGCCCTGATCGCCCGCGAGGCCGGCGCCCTGACCGGCGGCCGGCCGGGCGCGCCGCCGTCGGGCGAGCTGACGGTGGCGGCGACGCCGGGGGTCTTCGAGCCGCTCCAGGTGCTCCTGGAGGACTTCGGCGCCTGGCACGACTAGGCGCGGGCCAGGCCCTCCGGGGCCAGGGCCAGCGGGCTGGGCACCCGTACCGGCACATCCCGTACGGCAAACGAAAGACCCCGGTGTTCCGCGGCGGATGTTCCGCGGGACACCGGGGCCCGTGCCCCGTTCAGGTCAGGCGTTCGCGGTGGTGATCTCCACGCCGTGTTCCGCCGCCAGGCGGTGCAGGTCGTCGAGCTCAGCCTGCTCGACGTCGGCCAGGAAGTCGTCTCCCGTCTCGCGAGCCCGAGTGAGGTCGGTCTCCGTGGCCCTTATGCGCTGCAGCAGTCCTGCGGTGAAAGCGTCCATCGTGCGCCCCCTCGTCATGGGTCGGTGGCACGGGGGTGTGCCGAGGGTTGTCGGTCGATCACGCGCTGCACCTCTGGGGACAGAGCGGTTTGTGGCGCGCCACATACGGGGCGTGATCTCGGGTGTGCAGTCGTCCTCCCCAGAGGCTTCCTCACGGAAACCTCAACTCGTCCGTGAATTCCGTTGATTCCCGGAGCACCGCACCGGGCCCCCGGGCGGCCGCAGGCCGCCTTACAGCCGGTTTACGCGCGTAAGGGGCAGGATGGATACGCACAGTCAGTGCGACAGACCCGCCCGGAACCGGGCTCGGAGGAAGGAACAACGCCGTGCGCGTACTCGTCGTCGAGGACGAGCAACTGCTCGCCGATGCGGTGGCCACCGGTCTGCGCCGGGAGGCCATGGCCGTCGACGTCGTGTACGACGGGGCGGCCGCCCTGGAACGCATCGGCGTCAACGACTACGACGTGGTCGTCCTCGACCGAGACCTGCCCCTGGTCCACGGGGACGACGTCTGCCGCAAGATCGTCGATCTGGGCATGCCCACCCGCGTCCTGATGCTGACCGCCTCGGGTGACGTCAGCGACCGCGTGGAGGGCCTGGAGATCGGCGCCGACGACTACCTTCCCAAGCCGTTCGCGTTCAGCGAGCTCACCGCCCGCGTACGGGCACTGGGCCGGCGTACGACGGTCCCGCTGCCGCCCGTCCTGGAGCGGGCCGGGATCAAGCTCGACCCCAACCGGCGCGAAGTGTTCCGGGACGGCAAGGAGATCCAGTTGGCGCCGAAGGAGTTCGCGGTCCTGGAGGTCCTGATGCGCAGCGAGGGCGCGGTCGTCTCGGCGGAGCAGTTGCTGGAGAAGGCCTGGGACGAGAACACCGACCCGTTCACCAACGTCGTGCGCGTCACCGTGATGACCCTCCGCCGCAAGCTCGGCGAGCCTCCGGTGATCGTCACGGTGCCGGGTTCCGGCTACCGGATCTGACCCCGTGGCCGCGACCCCCGCGCCACCGCAGGCGCCCCCGAAGCCCACCTGGGACCCCAGGGAGCCCGTCCGCCCCTGGCTGCGTCCGACGATCCGGATACGGCTCACGCTGCTGTACGGCGGGATGTTCCTGATCGCCGGCATCCTGCTGCTGTCGATCATCTACCTGCTGGCCGCCCAGGCCCTCCACATCGGCAGCGAGCTGCCGTTCAAGATCGTAAACGGTCAGGTGACCAGCAACGTCTGCAACTTCCCCGTCGAGGCCGGACCCGACGAGTTCAACCGGGCGATGAACGCCTGCGTCAACGAACAGCGCCAGCACGCCCTGGACGACCTGCTGCGCCGTTCGCTCTTCGCCCTGCTGGGCCTGAGCGTCATCGCCTTCGCCTTCGGGTACGCGATGGCGGGCCGCGTCCTGTCCCCGCTGGGCCGGATCACCCGTACCGCCCGCAACGTGGCCGGCACGGACCTGTCCCGCCGGATCGAGCTGGACGGCCCGGACGACGAGCTCAAGGAGCTGGCGGACACCTTCGACGACATGCTGGACCGGCTGGAGCGGGCGTTCACCGCGCAGCAGCGGTTCGTCGCCAACGCCTCGCACGAGCTGCGCACGCCGCTGGCGATCAACCGCACCCTGCTGGAGGTCCACCTCTCCGACCCCGGGGCGCCCGTCGAGCTCCAGCAGCTCGGCAAGACGCTGCTGGCCACCAACGAGCGCAGCGAGCAGCTCGTGGAGGGCCTGCTGCTGCTGGCCCGCAGCGACAACGAGATCGTCGAGCGCAAGCCCGTGGACCTCGCGGAGGTCGCCTCGCGGGCCATCGACCAGACCCGGGCCGAGGCCGAGGCGAAGGGCGTGGAGATCCGTGGCGAGCGGGCCCCGGCCGTCGTCCAGGGCAATGGCGTCCTGCTGGAGCGGATCGCCCTGAACCTGGTGCAGAACGCCGTCCGCTACAACGTGGACGACGGCTGGGTGGAGGTCACCACCGAGACGCAGGCGGGGCAGGCGGTGCTGGTGGTTTCGAACACGGGACCCGTGGTTCCCGCTTACGAGATCGACAACCTCTTCGAGCCGTTCAGGCGCCTGCGACAGGAGCGCACGGGCAGTGACAAGGGGGTCGGACTTGGTCTTTCGATCGCCCGGTCCGTCGCGAGGGCCCACGGGGGCCGTATCATCGCGGAGCCCCGCGAGGGCGGCGGCCTCGTCATGCGCGTCACACTTCCGTTGTGACACGCCGGTCGAGACCGTCATCGTGTTCGCTTTGCGCGGAATTTTCGTGACCTGTTCCCGGGAGTTCCGTGTGTGATCGATCACAAGGGAACGTTTCCGGCCATCTACTCTCCGTGATCAAGAATTCCCCCGGAAAACCAGGAAAAGTCCGGGTTTCCAGGGGGTCGGATCACGGGAAGTACACGGGGTGGCGCCTTCGAGGCGCGGCTTCCGGACCGTGTACGGTCCCGTTCGCCATCCAAACCCGATCACTCTCGAGGGGTCCGGTTGGGTGTCGATTGAGTAACAGACCTTGATGTGAGGCAAAATCTCCGCCTCAGGTCGGGCACAAGTCCGGCCTCTCACGCGTTACGTGCGCTGGAGACACCGCAACCACCCAGAGGGGGAGAGCGACATGGCAACGGATTACGACACCCCACGCAAGACCGACGACGACGTCGACTCGGACAGCCTTGAAGAGCTGAAGGCCCGGCGCAACGACAAGTCGACCTCGACCGTCGACGTCGACGAGTTCGAGGCGGCCGAGGGCCTGGAGCTGCCCGGCGCGGACCTCTCGAACGAGGAGCTGGCCGTCCGGGTGCTGCCCAAGCAGGCGGACGAGTTCACCTGCATGAGCTGCTTCCTGGTCCACCACCGCAGTCAGCTCGCCCGCGAGAAGAACGGCCAGCCGATCTGCCGAGACTGCGACTGAGGTCCGTCGGCCGTGGCAGGCGACACCCCGTCTCGGAAGCGACGCTTCCGGCTCCACAGGAAGCCGGAGGCGTACCAGGGCGGCACAGGCCCGGCACCAGGCGCCCACGACGCGCCCGCCGAGCACTCCGCCCTCCTGCCCTCCCCCGGCACGCGTGACGACGAGCGAGGCCCCTCGGCCTCGCTCGCGGCAGCCGCAAGGGCGGGGACGCCGGCCGAGCAGGCCGGGACAGCCGGTACACAGGCCGATACGCCCACACCCAAGGGACGGCGCCTGGACGCCGTCAGGCGTGGCGTACGCAAGGGCCGGGAGGGCGCCAGGGCGGGCATCGCCCACCTCGCCGACCGGCTCATCGAGAACGCCCCACGCGTTCCCGTCCGGGACCTGGCCACGCTGCGCGCGCAGTTCCCGGGACTCACCCCCGAGCAGCTCGCGGACAAGCTGATCGCGGGCGCGGCCAACGCCACCTCCACCGTGGGCGCCGGCGTCGGCGCGGCCGCCATGCTCCCCGTACCACCCGCGATGCCGGCCGAACTGGCCGCCGAGATCACGGGCGTCGCGGCGATCGAGCTCAAGCTCATCGCCGAGCTCCACGAGGTCTACGGCCAGCGGCCCCCGGGCAACCTCAAAGAGCGCGCCACCGCGTACCTGACCTCCTGGACGGAGGAGCGCGGCATCGACGTCACCAAGCCCACCACCATCAACGCCGCCCTCGGCGGCCGGATGAAGCGCGAACTGCGCCAGCAGATCATGAAACGCATGGTGCGCAACCTGCCGAACCTCATGCCGTTCATGGTCGGAGCGGCCGTGGGCGCCGTCATGAACCGGCGCGACACCAAGAAGCTCGCCGAACGCATCCGCGAGGACCTCCGCAGCCGCCAGGTGCCCTGGGACGCCCTTCCCCAGTTGCCCCCGCTGGACCAGCCGGAGAACCCCAAGGAGATCGGCTTCTAGGCCTTTCCGGGGCCCTCGGGCCGCGCCGCCCGCACGTCGGTCAGCGCCGCCGCCAGGGCCTCCGGGTCGCGGCTGGAGAGGTACACGTACGGCGTCGGGTCCGCCGGGTCGGTGACCTCGACCCGCACCGCCCCCGGGATGTAGCCCCGCATCAGCATGTACGCGCGCGTGTCCGCCTTGTACGTCCGCCAGGCGCGCGCCTCCTCGGCGTCCAGCACCTCCGGCTCACCCAGCGCCGACACCGGAATGCGGGCGTCCCCGGCGACCAGCGAGCCCGCCACCACCCGGACGCGGGCCGAGCCGTACGAACTGACCGCCATCGACGCCAGCGCACCCGCGAGGATCAGCCCGCCCAGCATGGGCAGCGTGCCCAGCGGCAGCATGATCAGCCCGCCCGATACGGCCGTCAGGGCGGCCAGCAGCCACCAGGAGCGGGGAGCGGTGAGACGTTCGTCGTACCGGGGCGCGGAGGCCGGGACGGAAGCAGATGCGGAAGGCTGCATACACCCAAGCTTGGCACGGCGCGACCGGTGGTCCGCCGCGCGGGTAAGGTCTCCCGCTGTGAGCACTGCACTGACGCCCCCCGCCGAGGCCATACCGCCGGTACGGCACCCCGACGCGCCCGCCCCGGGTGAGCTGCTGGGGGCCCACTACGAGCACTGCTTCGGCTGCGGCGGCGGCCAGCCCCACGGGCTGCACGTGGAGGCCAGGGCAGGCGAAGGCGTGAGCGTCACGGCCGAGTTCACCGTCACGACCGACCACCAGGGCGCCCCCGGCCTCGCCCACGGCGGCATCCTCGCCACCGCGCTCGACGAGACCCTCGGCTCGCTGAACTGGCTGCTGCGGGTCATCGCGGTGACCGGCCGGCTGGAGACCGACTTCGTGCGCCCGGTGCCGGTCGGCACGGTGCTGCACCTCCAGGCCGAGGTCACCGCCGTACACGGCCGGAAGATCTACTGCACGGCGACGGGCAGGATCGGCGGGCCCGAGGGGCCCGTCGCGGTCCGCGCCGACGCCCTCTTCATCGAAGTCAAGGTCGATCACTTCATCGACAACGGCCGCCCGGAGGAGATCCAGGCGGCGATGGCCGACCCCGACCAGGTCCGGCGCGCACGCGCCTTCGAGGTGAACCCCTGATGCGTAACCCTGTCGACGTCCTGATCCGCCGCGTGGACCCGGAGGTGCCGATCCCGTCGTACGGGCACCCGGGCGACGCGGGCGCCGATCTCGTCACCACCGAGGCCGCCGTGCTGGCCCCCGGCGAGCGCGCGATCCTGCCCACCGGGGTGTCGATCGCCTTGCCGGACGGGTACGCGGCCTTCGTGCACCCCCGCTCGGGGCTGGCGGCCCGGTGCGGAGTAGCCCTCGTGAATGCCCCAGGGACGGTGGATGCCGGGTACCGTGGGGAGATCAAGGTGATCGTGGTCAACCTCGACCCGCGCGAGAGCGTGCGGTTCGAACGGTTCGACCGGATCGCCCAACTGGTCGTTCAGCAAGTCGAGAAGGTCCGCTTCCACGAGGTGGCGGAGCTTCCCGGCTCGGCGCGGGCCGAGGGGGGCTTCGGGTCCACCGGCGGCCATGCCGCCACGGAGGGCTGGACGGGTGGGAATCGATACGCTTCGGTCGTATCCGACCGGGAAGGACAGTGACGTGTTCGGACGTCGCAAGAAGAGCGGTGCCGCTGCGGACGCAGCGGGCGAGGCCGAGCAGGTCGTCGACGAGGTCGGCACTGAGGACGCGGCGGACAGCGAGCCGCGCCGGGTGAACCTTCCGCCGGCGCCCCGGCCCGACGGCCCCTGGGACATCTCGGAGGTCTCCAGGCCGGAAGAGGGCCGGGTCGACCTGGGCGGCATGTTCGTGCCCGGGGTCGAGGGCATGGAGCTGCGCGTGGAGGTCGCGGGCGACGCGATCGTCGCGGCGACCGTGGTGCTGCGCGACAGCGCCATCCAGTTGCAGGCCTTCGCCGCCCCCAAGAAGGAGGGCATCTGGGGCGAGGTCCGCGAGGAGATCGCCTCGGGCATCACCCAGCAGGGCGGTGTCATCGACGAGGTCGAGGGCCCCCTCGGCTGGGAGCTGCGCGCCCAGGTCCCGGTCAAGCTGCCGGACGGCACCGGCGGTGTGCAGCTCGTGCGGTTCGTCGGCGTGGACGGCCCCCGCTGGTTCCTGCGCGGGGTCATCTCCGGGCAGGGCGCGGTGCAGCCGGAGGCCGCGGGCCTGCTGGAGCAGATCTTCCGGGACACCGTCGTCGTACGGGGCGAGGGGCCGATGGCGCCGCGCGACCCGATCGTCCTGAAGCTGCCGAACGACGCGCAGATGGTGCCCGAGGGCGTTCAGCAGGAGGACCAGGAGACGTCGCGCTTCTCGGGCGGCATGGGCCAGCTCCAGCGGGGCCCGGAGATCACCGAGGTGCGCTGACGCGGACTTTTCGCAGTTCGTGGGCCGTATCCCGTACGACGGGGTGCGGCCCACCGCGCATTCCACGGGCGGTTTTCCACAGGCGTTGCGGGTCGCATTCGGCCCCGCACATACTGAACGCGCACAGTGACGGGGGGAGAACCGATGTCCGAGCAGCACAGCGGGGAAGGCGCCGCCACGGCCGTCGCCGAGGACCGCGCGCCCATGGTGCGCGTGGAGAACGTGCACCGGTCGTACGGGACGGGAGCCGCCGCCGTCCACGCGCTGCGGGGCGTCTCCTTCGAGATACCGCACGGCGAGCTCGTCGCCCTCAAGGGCCGCTCCGGCTCCGGCAAGACCACGCTGCTCAACCTGGTCGGCGGCCTGGACACGCCCGACCGGGGGAGGATCACCGTCGACGGCACCGACCTCGCCGGCCTCGGTGAGAACGGGCTGCTGGAGCTGCGCCGCGACCGGATCGGGTTCATCTTCCAGGCGTTCGGGCTGATCCCGATCCTGACGGCCGCCGAGAACGTCGGCGTACCGCTGCGGCTGCGCAAGGCCGATCCGCGCGAGCGCGAGGAGCGCGTCGAGCTGCTGCTCGCCCTCGTCGGCCTCGCCGACCACGCGGCACAGCGCCCCGGCGAGCTGTCCGGCGGCCAGCAGCAGCGCGTCGCGATAGCCCGCGCCCTGGCCAACAGGCCGGCGCTGCTGATAGCCGACGAGCCGACCGGTCAGCTCGACGCCGAGACCGGCCTCGCGGTGATGGAGCTGCTGCGCGCGGTCGTACGCAGCGAGGGCGTCACCGCCCTCGTGGCCACGCACGACGCCCAGCTCCTGGGCCTCGCGGACCGGGTCCTGGAGCTGAGCGACGGCGAGCTGACCGAGCACTGAACCACCGGCCCGGGCGGGCCCTGGGCGCATCAGAATCCCGTCAAGACGCCCGGGAACCGACCTCCGCGTCCGGTTTGCCCATGCCCCTGGTCGTAAGGTCTACGCACAGGCAATCGAACGAACAAACACGACAATGAGGCCATGGGACGCGGCAAGCTTCGGATCTACCTCGGTGCGGCACCGGGCGTCGGCAAGACGTACGCGATGCTCTCCGAGGCACACCGCCGCGTCGAGCGCGGCACCGACTGCGCCATCGCCTTCGTCGAGCACTACGACCGCCCCCGTACGGAGGTGATGCTGCACGGCCTCGAACAGATACCGCTCAAGGAGCTGGCCTACCGCGGCGCCACCTTCACCGAGATGGACATCGACGCCGTCCTGGAGCGCCGGCCCGCCGTGGCGCTCGTCGACGAGCTCGCCCACACCAACGTCCCGGGCTCGCGCAACGCCAAGCGCTGGCAGGACGTGGAGGAGCTGCTCGCCGCCGGCATCGACGTCATCTCCACCGTCAACATCCAGCACCTGGAGTCGCTCGGCGACGTCGTCGAGTCCATAACCGGCGTACGGCAGCAGGAGACGGTCCCCGACGAGGTGGTCCGCCGGGCCGACCAGATCGAGCTCGTCGACATGTCGCCGCAGGCGCTGCGCCGCCGTATGGCGCACGGCAACATCTACAAGCCCGACAAGGTCGACGCGGCCCTCTCCAACTACTTCCGCCCCGGCAACCTCACCGCACTGCGCGAGCTGGCCCTGCTGTGGACCGCCGACCGGGTCGACGAATACCTCCAGCAGTACCGGGGCGAGCACAACATCCGCACCACCTGGCAGGCCCGCGAGCGCATCGTCGTCGGCCTCACCGGCGGCCCCGAGGGACGCACCCTCATCCGCCGCGCCGCCCGGATGGCCGCCAAGGGCTCCGGCAGCGAGATCCTCGCCGTCTACATCGCCCGCAGCGACGGCCTGACGTCCGCGTCCCCCAAGGAGCTGGCCGTCCAGCGCACCCTGGTCGAGGACCTCGGCGGCTCCTTCCACCACGTCATAGGCGACGACATACCGTCCGCGCTGCTGGAGTTCGCGCGCGGGGTCAACGCCACCCAGATCGTGCTCGGCTCCAGCCGCCGCAAGGCGTGGCAGTACGTGTTCGGGCCGGGCGTCGGCGCCACCGTCGCCCGTGAGTCCGGACCCGACCTGGACGTCCACATCGTCACCCACGAGGAGGTCGCCCGGGGCCGGGGCCTGCCCGTCGCGCGCGGCGCCCGCCTCGGCCGCTCCCGGATCATCTGGGGCTGGCTCACCGGCGTCGCCGGCCCCGCCCTGCTCACCCTGCTGCTCACCCACGTCGACGCGGACCTCGGCATCGCCAACAACATGCTGTTGTTCCTGTCGCTGACCGTGACGTCCGCGCTGCTCGGCGGCCTGGTCCCGTCCCTGGCCTCCGCAGCCTTCGGCTCCCTCCTGCTGAACTGGTTCTTCGCCCCGCCCCTGTACCGGTTCACCATCCACGACCCGAGGAACATCGTCGCGATCGCCGTCTTCTTCGGAGTCGCCGTCGCGGTCGCCTCCGTCGTCGACCTGGCCGCGCGCCGCACCCACCAGGCCGCCCGGCTGCGCGCCGAGTCCGAGGTGCTGTCGTTCCTGGCCGGCAGCGTGCTGCGCGGGGAGACCGCGCTGGACGCCCTGCTGGAGCGGGTCCGCGAGACGTTCTCCATGGAGTCCGTCGCGCTGCTGGAGCGCGAGAGCGACATCGAGCCGTGGACCCGGGCGGGCAGCGTCGGGCGCCGGCCCGTGGCGCGCCCCGAGGACGCGGACGTCGACATGCCGGTCGGCGACCACATGGCGCTCGCGCTCTCCGGCCGGGTCCTGCCCGCCGAGGACCGCCGGGTGCTGGGCGCCTTCGCCGCCCAGGCCGCCGTGGTCCTGGACCGGCAGCGGCTCGTCGGCGAGGCCGAGGAGGCCCGCAAGCTCGCCGAGGGCAACAAGATCCGCACGTCACTGCTGGCGGCCGTCAGCCATGACCTCCGTACCCCGCTCGCCGGGATCAAGGCCGCCGTCAGCTCCCTGCGCTCGGACGACGTGGAATGGTCCGAGGAGGACCGCGCCGAGCTGCTGGAGGGCATCGAGGCGGGCGCCGACCGCCTCGATCACCTGGTCGGCAACCTCCTCGACATGTCCCGCCTCCAGACCGGCACGGTCACCCCGCTGATCCGGGCGATCGACCTCGACGAGGTCGTCCCCATGGCGCTCGGCGGCGTACCGGACGGCAGCGCCGAGCTGGACATCCCCGAGAGCCTGCCCATGGTCGAGGTCGACAAGGGGCTGCTGGAGCGGGCCGTGGCCAACGTCGTCGAGAACGCCGTCAAGTACAGCCCCGACGCCACGCCGGTCCTGGTGTCCGCCAGCGCCATGGCCGACCGGGTCGAGCTGCGCGTGGTGGACCGGGGCACCGGCGTGCCCGACGAGGCCAAGGACCGCATCTTCGCCCCCTTCCAGCGCCACGGCGACGCCCCGCGCGGGGCCGGTGTGGGCCTCGGCCTCGCCGTCGCGCGCGGGTTCGTGGAGGCGATGGGCGGCACGATCACGGCCGAGGACACACCCGGCGGCGGCCTGACGATGGTCCTCACCCTCAAGGCGGCCACCCCGGCCGCCGCCTCCGAAGTTCCCGAAGCCCCCTCCCTGGAGAAAGCAGGCCCCTCATGACGCGGGTGCTCGTGGTCGACGACGAGCCGCAGATCGTACGCGCCCTCGTGATCAACCTGAAGGCACGGAAGTACGAGGTCGACGCGGCGACCGACGGCGCCACGGCGCTCGAACTGGCCGCCGGCCGCCACCCCGACGTCGTCATCCTCGACCTCGGTCTGCCCGACATGGACGGCGTCGAGGTGATCAAGGGGCTGCGTGGCTGGACCCGCGTACCCATCCTGGTGCTCTCCGCGCGCCAGACCTCCGACGAGAAGGTCGAGGCCCTGGACGCCGGCGCCGACGACTACGTCACCAAGCCCTTCGGCATGGACGAGCTGCTCGCGCGGCTGCGCGCCGCCGTGCGCCGGGCCGAGCCCGTGGGCGGCGACGACGGCACGATCGTCGTCGAGACGCGGGGGTTCACGGTGGACCTCGCGGCGAAGAAGGTCCAGCGCGACGGGCGGGACGTCCGGCTGACGCCCACGGAGTGGCACCTGCTGGAGGTGCTCGTACGCAACGGCGGCCGGCTCGTCAGCCAGAAGCAGTTGCTCCAGGAGGTGTGGGGGCCGTCGTACGGCACGGAGACCAACTACCTCCGGGTCTACATGGCCCAACTGCGCCGGAAGCTGGAGGCGGACCCCTCGCACCCCGAGCACTTCATCACCGAGCCCGGCATGGGATACCGCTTCGAGCGCTGATTCCCCTGTCGGTGGCGGCCGGTACGCTTTCTGTATGAGTGCTGCACCACGTACCGAGAAGCAGACCGGCCGCTTCCGCCGGATGCTCGACCGGCTGTCCAGCTCCCAGGGCGAGCTGGAATCGGAGGAGCTGCGGGAGGACACGCAGGCTTCGGGGTGCATCCGTATCTCGGACTGCGGCGACCGGCAGATCGTCAAGGTGACTGGTACCTTGCGGACGGTCACCCTGCGCCCGCGGGCCGGCGTTCCCGCACTGGAGGCGGAGCTGTTCGACGGCACCGCGCCGCTGGACGTGGTGTGGCTGGGCCGGCGCTCCATCGTGGGCATAGAGCCGGGCCGCAAGCTCATCGCCTCCGGCCGCATCTGCATGAGTCACGGCCGCAGGGTGCTCTTCAATCCCAAATACGAGCTCCGACCGCTCGGACAGGAGTAGCCGGTGACGTCACTCGACAAGCCGACCACCAGCGACCAGGACGCCACTGACGGCCCCCAGGGCGCCCACGACTCGAAGGCCGTGACGGAAGCGGCCCTGTTCGAAGCCTTCGGCGGAGTACGAGGCCTGGTGGAGACAGTGCTCCCCGGCCTGCTCTTCGTCACGATCTACACGATCAACAAGGACCTGCACCTCTCGGCCATCGCGGCGCTGGGCGTGTCCCTGCTGCTGGTCGCGGTCCGCCTGATCCGCCGCGACACCGTGAAGCATGCCTTCAGCGGCGTCTTCGGCGTCGCCTTCGGCGTGGTCTTCGCGATGATGACCGGCAACGCCAAGGACTTCTACCTGCCGGGCATGCTCTACACGCTGGGCCTGGGCATCGCGTACATCGCCACCACGCTGGCGGGCGTCCCGCTGATCGGCCTGATCCTCGGCCCGGTCTTCAAGGAGAACCTCTCCTGGCGCACCCGTAACCCCGGCCGCAAGAAGGCGTACGCCAAGGCGAGCTGGGCCTGGGGCCTGATTCTGCTCGGCAAGTGCGCGATCCTCTTCCCGCTGTACTGGTGGGCGGACACCACCCAGCTCGGCTGGGTGCTGGTGACCCTGAAGATCCCGCCCTTCCTGCTCGCGGTCTACCTGACGTGGGTCTTCCTGGCCAAGGCGCCGCCGCCGATCGACGTCTTCGCGGAGATGGAGGCGGAGGAGCGCGCCGAAAAGGAACGCAAGGCCGCTGCCGCCGCGCAAGCGGCCCAGCCCCAGC
Organism: Streptomyces sp. NPDC031064; assembly: GCF_055570965.1. NCBI lineage: Bacteria > Bacillati > Actinomycetota > Actinomycetes > Kitasatosporales > Streptomycetaceae > Streptomyces > Streptomyces sp. NPDC031064. The sequence continues at coordinate 1,399,965 of NZ_JBVIGF010000001.1, read as the reverse complement.
CCCACCGCGGCGAGGCCTGACGCCCCCGCCGCCCCGGGCGGGGGCGTGCCCGGAGCGGCGCCCCCGTGCCCGTACCGCTCAAGGGGTCCTGGCCCGACGGAACCGACCGGACCGACCGAACCGGCGGCGGAATCGGTGAGCCCTTCAGGGCTCACGGCGTACGAAGAGGGGCTCGGGACCAGACAGTGGTCCCGAGCCCCTCGATCGTTCACGTACCGGATCAGCCGGCGGCGTCCTCGCGGCGTACCGAGAGGAGGTCCTCCAACTGCTCCTCGCGGGCCTGGGCCGCGACGAAGAGCAGCTCGTCGCCGGCCTCCAGGGTCTCCTCCGCGCTCGGCGTCAGGACGCGCGAGCCGCGGATGATCGTGACCAGCGAGGTGTCCTGCGGCCAGGCCACGTCGCCCACCGACGTACCGGCCACCGCCGACTCCGGCGGGAGCGTGAGCTCCACGAGGTTCGCGTCGCCGTGGCTGAAGCGCAGCAGCCGGACCAGGTCGCCGACGCTCACCGCCTCCTCCACCAGCGCCGACATCAGGCGCGGCGTGGAAACCGCGACGTCGACGCCCCAGGCCTCGTTGAAGAGCCACTCGTTCTTCGGGTTGTTCACCCGGGCCACCACCCGGGGGACCCCGTACTCGGTCTTCGCGAGCAGCGAGACGACGAGGTTCACCTTGTCGTCGCCGGTCGCCGCGATGACCACGTTGCAGCGCTGAAGCGCGGCCTCGTCCAGTGAGGTGATCTCGCACGCGTCCGCCAGCAGCCACTCGGCCTGCGGCACCCGCTCCACCGAGATCGCGGTCGGCGCCTTGTCGATGAGGAGCACCTCGTGCCCGTTCTCCAGCAGCTCACCCGCGATGGAACGGCCCACCGCGCCGGCGCCCGCAATAGCGACCCGCATCAGTGACCGCCCTCCTCAGGGCCCTCGGCGAACGCCGCCTCGACCTTCTCGATCTCGTCCGTACGCATCATCACGTGCACCAGGTCGCCCTCCTGCAGCACCGTCTGCGATGTCGGCAGAACCGCCTCGCCCAGCCGGGTGAGGAAGGCGACGCGTACGCCCGTCTCCTCCTGGAGCCGGCTGACCTTGTGCCCGATCCACGACGGGGACGTGTGCACCTCGGCGAGCTGGACACCGCCGCTCGGGTCCCGCCACAGCGGCTCGGCGCCGGACGGCAGCAGCCGCCGCAGCATCTGGTCGGCGGTCCAGCGCACGGTGGCGACCGTCGGAATGCCCAGGCGCTGGTACACCTCGGCGCGCCGCGGGTCGTAGATCCGGGCGGCGACGTTCTCGATGCCGAACATCTCGCGGGCCACCCGCGCCGCGATGATGTTGGAGTTGTCGCCGCTGCTCACCGCGGCGAACGCCCCAGCTTCCTCGATCCCGGCCTCACGCAGGGTGTCCTGGTCGAACCCGACACCCGTGACGCGACGTCCGCCGAAGCCGGAGCCCAGGCGCCGGAATGCCGTCGGGTCCTGGTCGACGACGGCGACCGTGTGTCCCTGCTGTTCCAGGGTCTGCGCGAGTGCGGCTCCCACTCGCCCGCAGCCCATGATGACGATGTGCACGTCCGCTTACCCCGCACTCCTGGTCATCTTGCTGACCTGCGAAAACACCCTGCTCACTCTTCTCTCTCAGCCTGCGTGCGGTGTTGCCCGAGACGAGCTTATGCCGCCACCACCGTGTTGCCCTCATCCGAGGCGGCCGACGCGTCCGTCGGGCCGCGGCTCCGCGCTCCGCCGACGCGTCTCTCGGGCCGCGGCTCCGCGCTCCGGCGAACCGGCCACGTGGCGGGCCGCCCCGGACGGCAGCGAACCAGCGTACAAACCGGCGAGTCGGTGGCATACGTCACAGTTTTCACGGTTTCCCGTGCCGTCCGCGTTAAGGGAACGCAAGTTTCCGGCGCAACGGCGGGTGGTTGGTGGGCGGGGCCAATTTCGAACGCATACGATCCTGTGCGTGTCCAAACTGACCGACGTGCCCAAACGGATTCTGATCGGCCGGGCGCTGCGCAGCGACAGGCTTGGCGAGACCCTTCTCCCCAAACGCATCGCACTCCCCGTCTTCGCGTCCGACCCGCTTTCCTCGGTGGCGTACGCGCCGGGAGAAGTGCTGCTGGTCCTCTCCATCGCGGGTGTGTCGGCCTACCAGTTCAGCCCCTGGATCGCGGCCGCCGTCGTGGTCCTGATGTTCACGGTGGTCGCCTCCTACCGGCAGAACGTCCACGCCTACCCCAGCGGCGGCGGGGACTACGAGGTCGCCAATACCAACCTCGGTCCCAAAGCCGGCCTCACCGTCGCCAGCGCGCTCCTCGTCGACTACGTGCTCACCGTGGCCGTCTCCATCTCCTCCGGAGTGGAGAACCTCGGTTCGGCCATTCCGTTCGTCGTCGAGCACAAGGTCTTCTCCGCCATAGCGATAATCCTGCTCCTCACCCTCATGAACCTCCGGGGTGTGAAGGAATCGGGGAAGCTCTTCGCGATTCCCACCTATGTGTTCGTCGTCGGCGTCTTCAGCATGATCGCGTGGGGCGCGTTCAAGGGACTCGTCCTCGACGAGACCATGAGGGCCCCGACCGCCGACTTCGAGATCCGGCCCGAGCACGAGGGCCTCGCCGGTCTGGCCCTGGTCTTCCTGCTCCTGCGCGCCTTCTCCTCCGGCTGCGCCGCGCTCACCGGCGTCGAGGCGATCAGCAACGGCGTCCCGGCCTTCCGCAAGCCCAAGAGCAGGAACGCCGCGACCACCCTCGCCCTCATGGGTGCCTTCGCCGTCACCATGTTCTGCGGCATCATCGGCCTGGCCATGGCCACGGACGTGAAGATGGCCGAGACGCCGGCCCACGACCTGCTGCGCAACGGCGTCCCGGTCGGCGAGGGCTACGTCCAGAACCCCGTGATCTCCCAGGTCGCGGCCGCCGTCTTCGGCGAGGGCACCTTCTTCTTCGTCGTGCTCGCCGCCGCCACCGCGCTCGTGCTGTTCCTCGCCGCGAACACCGCGTACAACGGCTTCCCGCTCCTCGGCTCGATCCTCGCCCAGGACCGCTACCTGCCGCGCCAGTTGCACACGCGCGGCGACCGGCTGGCGTTCTCCAACGGCATCGTGCTCCTGGCCGGGGCCGCCATGCTGCTGGTGTGGATGTACGGGGCGGACTCCACCAAGCTGATCCAGCTCTACATCGTCGGCGTCTTCGTCTCCTTCACGCTCAGCCAGACCGGCATGGTGCGGCACTGGAACCGCCACCTGAAGACCGAGCGCGACCCCGCCGTCCGCCGCCGCATGATCCGCTCCCGCGCGATCAACACCTTCGGCGCCTTCTTCACCGGCCTGGTCCTGGTCGTCGTGCTGGCCACCAAGTTCACGCACGGCGCCTGGGTCGCGCTGCTCGGCATGGTCATCTTCTACGGGACGATGACCGCGATCCGGAAGCACTACGACCGGGTCGCCGACGAGATCTCCGCCCCCGACGAGCCGAGCGACGACACCGTCCGGCCGTCGCGCGTCCACTCCATCGTCCTGGTCTCCAAGGTCCACCGGCCGACGCTGCGGGCCGTCGCGTACGCCCAGCTCATGCGCTCCCACAAGCTGGAGGCGCTCAGCATCAACGTCGACCCGGCCGAGACCAAGGCGCTCAAGGCGGAGTGGGAGCGGCGCGGCATCAACGTGCCGCTGAAGATCCTCGACTCGCCGTACCGTGAGATCACCCGGCCGGTTGTCGAGTACGTCAAGGGCATCCGCCGCGAGAGCCCGCGCGACGTGGTCAGCGTGATCATCCCCGAGTACGTGGTGGGCCACTGGTACGAGCACCTGCTGCACAACCAGAGCGCGCTGCGCCTCAAGGGCCGGCTGCTGTTCACCCCGGGCGTGATGGTGACCTCGGTCCCGTACCAGCTCCAGTCCTCCGAGGTGGCGAAGAAGCGGGAGAAGAAGCGCCAGGAGTGGAACGCGCCCGGTTCGGTGCGCCGCGGCCCGGCCGTCGAGCGCCCCAAGGAACCGACGGCCAAGAGCTGACCTTCGGCACGCTTGTGGGCACGTAGACTGGTGGGCTGCCGCCTGGCAGCCCCCGTCTCACTCCCTGGAGTCACCCCGTCATGCCAAACGCACCCGAGTCCTCCCTCGTCGGGGAGGAGTACGAGGTCGAGGTCGGCCCCGTCGCGCATGGCGGCCACTGCATCGCCCGGACCGACGAGGGCCGCGTGCTGTTCGTCCGGCACGCGCTGCCCGGCGAGAAGGTCGTCGTCCGCGTCACGGAGGGGTCCGCGGACTCCCGCTTCCTGCGCGCCGACGCCGTCCGCGTCCTGGACGCCTCCAAGGACCGGGTCGAGGCGCCCTGCCCGTACGCCGGACCCGGCAAGTGCGGCGGCTGCGACTGGCAGCACGCCAAGCCCGGCGCCCAGCGCCGCCTGAAGGGCGAGGTCATCGCCGAGCAGCTCAAGCGGCTCGCCGGCCTGACGCCCGAGGAGGCCGGCTGGGACGGCACGGTCATGCCGGCCGAGGGCGACAAGGTCCCGGCCGGGGAGGTACCGGCCTGGCGCACGCGCGTCCAGTACGCCGTGGACGCCGAGGGCCACGCGGGGCTGCGCAAGCACCGCTCGCACGAGGTCCAGCCGATCGACCGCTGCCTGATCGCGGCGCCCGGCGTCACCGAGCTGGGCATCGAGAAGCGCAACTGGTCCGGGATGGCCTCGATCGACGCCGTCGCCGCCACCGGCTCGCAGGACCGCCAGGTCGTCCTCACCCCCCGCCCGGGCGCCCGCCTCCCGATCGTCGAACTCGACAAGCCGGTCTCGGTCCTCCGCGTCGCCGAGGACGGGGGAGTGCACCGCGTCCACGGGCGCCCCTTCGTGCGCGAGCGCGCCGACGACCGCACGTACCGCGTGGGCAACGGCGGCTTCTGGCAGGTCCACCCCAAGGCCGCCGACACCCTGGTCCGCGCCGTCATGCAGGGCCTCCTGCCCCGCAAGGGCGACACGGCCCTGGACCTCTACTGCGGCGTCGGCCTCTTCGCCGGCGCCCTCGCCGACCGCGTGGGCGACAAGGGCGCCGTGCTCGGCATCGAGTCGGGCAAGCGCGCGGTGGAGGACGCCCGCCACAACCTCCAGCACTTCGACCGGGTCCGCATCGAGCAGGGCAAGGTCGAGCAGGCCCTCCCGCGCACCGGCATCACCGAGGTCGACCTCATCGTCCTCGACCCGCCCCGCGCGGGCGCCGGCAAGCAAACGGTCCGCCACCTCGCCGGCCTCGCCGCCCGCCGCATCGCCTACGTCGCCTGCGACCCGGCCGCCCTCGCCCGCGACCTGGCCTACTTCGCGGAGGCCGGCTACCGGGTGCGCACGCTGCGGGCGTTCGACCTGTTCCCGATGACGCACCACGTGGAGTGCGTGGCGATTCTGGAGCCGGCTGCGAAGGGCTCCTGACCTGAGGTTTTCGTAGGCCGCTCAGGCGCGTCCTGGTACGCTCGACGTGTTTCCCGAAATGCACGACGTGGAACGTGTCCTGGTACCGAGGAGTGGGCTTGACCTGGGGCTTCGTGGGCGTCTCGCGAGATGATCGACGCACTCTCCTCGGTCCGGACAGCTTATGGGTAACCGCCTCCCGCTCATTTGACGCTGGTTCCGACGGAGCGTCAGGTGGGTGACGCTGGTCCAGCGGTGCGTGGGGACGAGGGGCCGTATCAGAGCGTCGTCAACGGTTACGAGGGTGAGGCCGGTCGATACGGCGCCGGTCGGCGCTGGTTCGGCCTGCCGCAGTCGTGGAGCCAGGGTGATGCCTGCCGAGCAATTGCCAGCGGGCCGAGCGCCGATGCCACGGTGAGACCGCCACCTACGTCACCGAGGAGCATCCGTCCTCTGTCCCGCGGTCAGCCAGCTTTCTCCCTCGTCCGGCCAGCTTCCCCGTTGCAGTGCAGGGGCGCGATCCACCGGCCGCCCCTACGGCGGCGGCCCGTCGCCATTCATCTGACGGGGAGAAGGTCGGCAGTCTTGGCCGGCGGCCGGGAACTGTGTGGCCGTAGGCGCGACGCCATCCACTCGTGGCCACCACGACAGATGAACCCCTTGATCGCTCTCATGCGCGATCCGCAAGGTCTTCGACGGGGACACATCCGCGGTTCTGGTCCCTGGCCGCCGATCTGCGTAATCAAGGCCGGTCGACCCTGACGACCCGCCCTCTGCACCCGTAGCCCGCCGACTCCTCACCACGGCCCAGGGGCATCGGCTGCACGCGCTGTTCGAACTCGCTCTCCACACCGGACTCCGCAAGGGCGAACTCCTCGGCCTGCGCTGGGAAGACCTCGACCTCGGCTCGGGCACCGCCTCCATCCGCCGCACCCTCCAGCGCACCAGCGGAGGCGGGCTCACCACGCTGCCCACCAAGACCCGGGCCTCCGAACGCCGCATCGCTCTCCCCGCCCGCTGCATCCAGTAGTTGAAGCGCCACCACGAACAGCAGCAGCGTGAGCGCGAGGCAGCAGGCACCGTGGCAGCCCAAGGGGCACGTCTTCACCACTGCGCAAGGCGGATCGATCGACCCGACCAACCTCACCCGCGCCTTCACCACGCTCCTCGGCAAGGCCGGCCTCCGCCGCATCCTCCCCCACGACCTCAGGCACTCGACTGCGACCCTGCTCCTGGAACAGGGCGGCGAACTCGTCGTGATCAAGGAACTCCTCGGCCACGCCCACATCGGCGTCATCGTCACCGTCTACGCCCACGTACGCCTCCGCCTCCAACGCGAAGCCATGACCGCACTCGGCAACGCTCTCGACCGTCCCTGACATCCACGCGGCAACGGCGGCGAACACCCGTGGTGTTCGCCGCCGTTGCCGTCAACTACTGCCGTCAGGTGGAGGCGTAATGCCAGATTCCGGACAGCCGGCGACCCCTCTGATTCGCTCAAGCGAATCAGAGGGGTCGCAGTCAGAAGGTGTGACCGGCTCATGAGAAGGCGCCGGTCGTGATACCTCCAATCGCGGCCGCACGTCTACCCGAACAGTCGCTCCAACACATCGAGGGCTTCCTGGATAGCCAGCGCGTCCTCGCGAGGCAATTCATGCAGATCACCCCGATCAAGAGCAACAGCATAGATCTCCTCAAGAACCCACCATTGTGAGCGAATTTCCTCGCTCAATGGAGATGCCGCGAGATTTGACGAAACCGAGTCGAGATCGTCGATCAGACTCCGGAGCGAGATATCTCCGGAGCGGTACTTCCGGATCGACTGACGTGCGCCTTCGCGCAACCACTGCTGCGCATCAGAACCCTCACTCACTGCTTGATCCTTCCGGAACTAACGGTGACAACCCGCCCTGTTGCGGCATCCGTAATCACCGTCACATTATTCTCCGCTTCATAGTACGCCGTCGTCCCGGCCTGCTTACCTCGCATCTTTTCGCCGACACGAATCGTGTTTTCCACCACAGACGGCATGAGGCCGCGCTCCTGCATCCGGTCAATCGCATGTCCGGTGTAATCGCGACCTGCGATTGTTGCCGGCTCATTTGGCGAAAGATTGCGGAAGTTCGTACCCCTCCCGCCAACCGGGGTTGTCGGGCAGTTGCTGTTGTGAACGAGTACCGGAGTATCGCCCGCCAGCACATAGTACGTGTGTAGGTCATCGACCGTGAGGTTGTACGTGCGGGCATTCCTGGTGAAGAGGTGGTTCGCCTCCACGGTGACGGTGGCGCCGGTGTCCGTGAGGAGGGTCGTGCCGGCGGTGAGGTGCTGGGCCTCGATCCAGCGTCGTTCGGATGGGGACCAGAAGGGGTGCTCATACGTTGCGGTGAGCTTTTCAGTGCCCGTGCCGGTTTGGAGCGTGAGTGTGTTGAAGCGCTTGTCGTCGTCGGTGACGATCAGCTTGGTGACCTTACGTGCTTCTGTTTCTCCGGTTAGAGGATTGGTGGCGAGAACGGCGTCCCCGGCTTTGATGTCCTCAATATCCTTTGTGCTGCCGTCGGCTAGGAGGACGTCGGTGCCGGCTAGAAAGCACTTGGTGCACGGGTTGCCCTTGACGGCCTTGGCGTAGCGTGCCCCTGCTGGTAGTGCGCCGATGCGGGCGTCCCATCCAAGGAGCTCGCCCCTCGCGTGCATCGGGGCGTGATAAGCCTCAAGGTAGGACCAGCATCGTTCGTCGCCGTAGACGCTCTGGCAGGCAGAGAGCGCAGCGCTGAGTTGCGCCATTTCACGCTGCTGTGCGTCCCGGTAGTCAAGGGTCTTGAGCTTGTACTCGTAACGGTCGAGGTAAGCGCGGCGGAGTTTGGGATTGTTGTCAGCGAAGGTCCATGTGTTGCCGCCCGCATCCGTGAATGCGGAGTCGGCTTGGCTCATTACGCCTTTCTTGCCGTTGTCGTGTGACTTACCGCCTCCCTGATTCGGCTGATTGGGCGGGCTCGTCGGACCGGCCGCCACGGCAGCAGCGGCCTCGGACTTGCACGGGTACGTGCACGAACTCGTTCCACCACCGTGGTCCGGCATCAACCCGGTCGGGTCGGAGTACGTGACCGGGTTGTTGTTGGCGTAGGTGTAGCCGTGGAGTTGCTGCGAGTCGGTCAGGTCCATGATCGGGTCGACGCTGATGAAGCGGCCGATCGTGGGGTCGTATTCGCGGGCTCCGAGGTGGGTGAGGCTGGTGTCGGTGTCGTTGGTGCCGCCGACGAAGCCCTTCTTACCGGTCCAATTGGCCGGCTGGGTGCCTCGGGGGGCGCCGAAGATGGTGGACTTGCGGCGAGTTACAGCTTGGCTTGCGTCGTTTGTGACCTGGGTGGTGCTGGTGTTCTGGTGGTCGGTGAGGATGTAGGTGAGCTTGTTGTTGGTGCGCATGGCGACGGTCTTGCCGCCGGCGCTGTAGTAGCGGGTGCCGGTGACCAGGCCGACCTTGTCCATTTCCAGCTCGTTGCCGTTGGGCAGGTAGAGCGTGGTGGTGCCGGCCGAGTCGCGGCCGATGAGGCGCTGGCCGTCCGTGTCGTACAGGTACGTGGACGTCTTGGTGGCGTCGGTGACCTTGGCCAGGTGGCCTTCGTCGTCCCAGGCCAGGGTCTGGTCGAGAGGGGCACCGGGGTTGGTGGACTTGCGGGTCTCGGTGTTGCCGCTCGCGTCGTAGGTGTAGGTGGTGTTGTGGGGGTTGGTGCCGGTCTGGGTCACCGAAGGTAGCCGGTGGTTGCCGGCGGCCGGGGCGGCGTAGGTGCGGACGGTGTCGGTGGCGGGGCCGCTTGGGGTCTTGTGCTGGGTTTCGGTCTTGCGGTTGCCGACGGCGTCGTAGGTGTAGCTGGTCCAGTAGGCATCGGGTCCTCCCACCGCGGTGGCGGAAGGGGCGGTGGCGCACTGTTCCCCGGTGCTGGTCCAGGCTTCGGTGATCCGGCGCAGGGCGTCCATGGCGAAGCACTGGGTGTCGGTGGTGCGAGTGGTGTCCTGACCGTAGGCGGTGGCTATCGAGGTGATATTCCCGGCCGGGTCGTACGAGTAGCGGGAGTCCTCGATGCGCTGGGGTGCCACCTCGCGGTCCGCGTAGGAGCGGGTCAGCGCACCAGTGTGGTCGTCGTACTCGTTGGTGGTCCACAGATGGCGGCCGAACTCGCCGTACTCCAGGCGCTGCGGCCGACCGTAGTGGTCATAGCTCGCGTCGGAGATGAGAGGGTCTTGGCCGGCGTAGGCGGAGACCAGCAAGCCACCGGTGTTGTAGTTCGTGACGACGGATTCGGCGGGCAGGCCACCAGTGCCCGGGTGCTCGGTCTCCTCAAGATGGCCAGTGTTGTCGTTGTAGAAGTTGAACCACTCGTACGTACCGGCCAGCTGGCCTTCTGCCGCAGGGATGGTGACCTTGGTGCCGACGGGCTGGTACAGGTCGTTGTACTCGGTGACTTCGCTGACGTAGGCGTTGCCGGCGCTGTAGCGGGTGGCGGCAGTGGGCTGGCCCTTGGCGAGGGTGTCGTACGTCCAGGAAGCGAGGGTGGTGGTGCCCTTCTTCAGCGCGGTGCGGCGGCCGAGGACGTCGTAATCGGTGTGCAGGGTGATGCTGCGGGCGTCGGTGACGTCGGTGACGCGGTCACCCTTGTCGTAGAAGGTGGTCGTGGCGCCCTTGTCGGGGTCGCTGACCGTGGTCTGGCGGCCTCGAGTGTCGTAACCGTAGGTCCACTTCGCACCGGAGGCGTCGGTGACCTGTTCGAGACGGCCATGCTTGTTGTAGACGTAGAGGGTGGACTGCGACGCGGTGCGGTCGGCGTTCGTGTACTGCTTGAGTTCGACGGTCCGGCCGAGGGCGTCAACGACCGTGGTTGTGGCCGTGCCGCCCTTGGGCGGGACGACCGTCGAGGTGTCTCCGGTGTAGCTGGTGGTAGTGCGCTTGGTCTCGTCACCGAACCGCTTGGCAATGACCGCGGTCGGGCGTCCGGAGCCGTCGAAGACGGTTTCGGTGGAGGAGGGGTAGTTGGTCTCCTGGCCCGTCACGAGTACCGGCTCGGCGGCTCCCGTGGCGAAGTAGGTCCCCGACGACAGCCAGGCTTCCCCACGGGTGTTGTAGAACGACTCGGTTATCAGGCGACCTGCACGGTCGGGTGAGGTCTCCTGAATCTGGCGGGCGCGCAGGAGCCCGTCGAAGAAGGCGTAGCTGGTCTGGTACTGGCTGTTGTGGTCGAGCGACTTGCTGGTGACGACGACTGGTCCGTCATTGCGTACGAAGTAGTCGAACGTATGGTTCGGCGCGTTGGGGTACGTGGCCTGAGGTCGCGTCGGGATCCACACCTTGGAGACACGCCCGAGGGAGTCGTACGCGGTCGAGGTCACCTTGCCGTTGGGGTCGGTGACCTTGGTGGGCTGCCCGCGGAACGGGTCCAGCACTGTGGTGACCGTGTGGCCAAGCGGATTGGTGACCACGGTGGACGTCGGTACTTCCCCGGCCGCCGGTGTGTAGGCAGTGGTCGTCGTCTTGCCATACACATCAGTGGTCGCCAGCGCCCGCCCGTACTGGTCGAAGCAGAGCTGGTCCTTGGCAGCTCCACAAGTGGTGGGAGTGGAGGTGGTGACGTCGTATCCGGTGCCCGCGCCGTTTATACGGTCGGTCTTGGTCACCAGGCCCTTGGTGGGGGCGGTCCCGAAGGCGCTGTCGTCGTAGTAGTTCCGTACGTCGTCGATGACGTCTGCCGGCCGGCTCACCGTGGCCCCGCACGCGGCAGCCACGGTGTCGGTACGGGACACGGCGTTGAGTATCGGGCTCGTGGTGCTGCGGGCGTAGCTGGTGGTGATGCACTGCTCGTCGCCCGACTTGGCGATGTCGCCGAGGTCTGACTGGGTGGCGACCATGCCGTAGGCGTCGAATGTGCGGATGGTCTTGGTAGTACGGGTGCCGCCGGTGATGGTGGTGCGGGCCTCTTCCGCTTCCGTGCCTGTCTGGTAGGCCTCGAGAGCGGGCAGATCGGCTGCGGTGCGGGACCTGGTGGCGGTCACAGCGGAACGCCAGGGAGTGTAGGAGGTGGCGGAGACAAGAGCACCGCCGTCACCGTCGTAGGTGGCCTTCTCCCTGACCATGCCGGCGAACTGCTCGCGGTCCGTGACCGACACTCCGGCGGAATCCTTCACCGCGGCGCCGTCCATGCCGCGGAAGTAGCGTGTCTCGGTCAGTGTCTTGCGGTCGAGACCGGCACCCTTGCGTGTTTGGACGGTGTGGTAGCCGCGGGCGACGGAGTATGTCCGGTCCACGGGCTTGGTGAACTCGTCGGTGCTCTTGGCCCACTCGGCACCACCGGTGTACGTGTACTCGGTGACGACGTCCGGGGATTCGACGAGGTTGTCCCCTTCGGTGACCCGCTGGACAGCGTAGGAGTTGAACCAGTCCTGCTTGGCCGTCTCGCCCTCGTAGGCCCACTTGACCGGATAGCAGCGGGTGGTGTTCGTGGCGTCGGTCGGTGGCAGGGATGCAGCCGTGCAATCCGGGTCGTGGTAGTCGACGCCAATGGTGCCGCCCGACTCGGTGGTGATCTGAGCCATCCGCAAGCGGATGAACGGTGCAAGGCCATCACCGAGTTTGTCCACGCGGTTCGGCTTCTGCACGCCGGTGAAGGTCACCGCAGGCAGCGCGGCAGTGCCGCCCGCCCTGCCGGTGCGGGTGATGGACTCCAGCCACATGGGAGTGGAGATGCCGTCACCGGAGGGCGGGAAGTTCTGCTTCAGGGCCCAGAAGTCGACGTCCTTGTAGGCGCCGCCGGTGAGCACCTGGGTGGTGATGGAGGTGAGTCGCTTACGGGACCAGAAGCTGGGGGAGTACTTGTCCTTGCACTCCGTCGACCCGTCCTTGCAGTAGAGATCAAAGGGGACGTCAGGCCAGTTCTTCGCGTTGGTCTCGTCGAAGGTCGTACAGGAGGCCAGGCAGCGCTCGCTGACGCCGAAGAGCACCTTGCCCATGGGCTTGCCGGTGTACACGGCGTTGGAGCGCAGCCCATAGTCGATGTGGTCGAGCCAGCCACCGCGAATGTAGGGGGTGACGGTGGCGGCACCGGTGGTCTCCGAGACATTGCGGCCGTAGTTGTTGGCCTCTGTCTTCCAGTAGTACGCCATCGCGTTGCCGCGCGGATCGACCACGTAGTCGAGCTGCCACCGCCAGGCTTGCTGGCACCACGCTGCGGCGAAGGAGGCGTTGTAGCACGGCTCCCCGGACTGGTTGCCGAATACAGGCGCAGTCCAAGTGGAGTTGGTCACCGGGTCGTCAGCGGCCGTGCCGTTGTCGCGCCAACCGGGCAGCTTGTTCAGTCCGAAGAAGTACTGGGTGCCGTCGGTCGTAGTGACCTTCCAGTGCTCTCCAGCGCCATCGACACCAGCCGTGCCCTTGTCCGGGTTGGAGGCGCCGGTCAGCTTCTCGACCTTCTCACCCGAGTCCGATGCCGGGTGCCAGCCCTTAACACTGTCATAGACGAGCTCGGTGCTCTTGCCGCCCAGGGAGAGGGTGGCGTTGTCGTTGTACCAGCACAGGTCACCGACCCTGGTGGTGTTCGTACCACCGGTCTTGTCGTCGTTGCACGCCTTGTATCGGCGCTCGATGTAGCCCGGCTGCCATCCCCAGCCGTCGCCGATCCAGTCTGCCTGGTTGTTGGTGACCGCCGTACGACCGTCAATGGACTGTGAGCTGTAGTTGAGAGAAATGGAGGGCTGAAGACCACCAGGCACGGAGGGAACGCCAACCGGGTAGGACCAGTTGAAGCCGCCCGTGGCGTCATCGGCGGTCCACGAGCCCGAGCCCGTGAGGGAGGTCGCCTTGTAGTCACCGGTGGGACCGGACGGACCCGCCGTGGCTGCGAGGACCGTCATCCCCGATCCCGCTGATGCGGCTCTCGCTCCCGGCGCGGCGGTGCCAGGAAGCGGCGCGGTCGCGTACAGCGTGCTCGACTTCGTGTCGTTTGCAGTCGGGAGAGGTTTGCCCGTACGGCATGCCGGCTTGTTCGGAGTAGTCAGCGCGCAGGCGGGAAGCTGGACCAGGCGCAGGCGAGCTGCCCAGTCGCCACCGTAGGCTCCCTTGAAGGAGGCATAGTCAACACGGACGTCGACCTTGCTCGCGGTGGTGGCGTCCGCGCGGGCGAGCGACAGCACCAATCCTTCAACGCCGGCCTTGCGCGCTGCGGCCTGCGAGGCGACGGTGACCTTCACCATGCCGACGGCCTGAGCGCCGATACGAGCCTTCGATTGAGCGGCGCCAAGGAAGACAGGCAGGTTGCCGGCCCGCCGCGGGGTGCGCCCCGCCCCGGTGACCGCCTGCAGGAGAACCGTCTCGGAGCCGGCGGTCGGCCAGACAACCTTGGGCGAGGTCCACTTGGCGGCTTTGGTGCCTCGGGCCTTGGTGCCTCCAAAGGACACCTTCGTGACCGGCACCGTGGGCGGCTGTCTCAGTTGTGGAAGGTCCGGACCCCTCCCGGCTGCTGCGGCAACCGCTGTTGCCTGCGCAGGCAGCAAGCTCGCGACGACGGCGGCCGCGAGGACCCCAACCCATTTACGCGCGCCGAAACGGCTCACGCCCCCACCCCTCATGCACACTGACAAAATTGAGCCGACCATAACAGCGCAGAGGTCATCTGCAAATAGGTGCTGTGGCCAGTGAGCGGGCAAAGGGACGTTTCTTAATGATGTCTGATTCCGGCCTCATCCTCCCCTCTTGTGAGGGTTCGGTGAAGTGCCGAACTGTGGGTTCAGCCAGCAGAGTCAAGATGGACTTGGCCATATCAACACTGTCCAGCTTTACCAGATGTGCACGGTTTCATCACGAGTGGTGTTCTTCTCTGGATCGCTCAATCCGGATGTTTTTCAAGGGGGGCAGATATAGTTCGGCGCGAAATCCGGACACAACGAAAAAGGGGAGACCTGCGTGTCCATACGCAACAAGGGAGGGGGCTTCCGGAGGCGGCAGGCCGGCCTGCTGGCGTTCGCGCTGGCAGGCAGTCTGCTCGCTCCGGGGGTGTCGTCCGAAGCGGCCTACGCCAGTCCGCCGGATCAGACGCCGGCGCAGACGGCCGACGATCCGGTGGCTGCTGGCTCGCTCAGCGAGGAGGGCAAGGCGCTGCAGGACGCTGCAGCCTCCGGAAAACCCGTGGAGTTGGTGTCCGCGCGGACGGAGGCGAGTGACACCTGGGCACAACCAGATGGTTCTTTCTCGGTCAAACGTCACGGGACAGCGGTACGCGTCTGGCGCAACGGCGCCTGGGTTCCCGCAGATCCGTCGCTCGTCTTCACGGCTGATGGTTCCGTCGCGCCCAGAGCGTCCTCGGTCTCGGTGCGGTTCTCCGGTGGCGGCAGCGGGCCCATGCTGACCGGAGTCAAGGACGGGCGTTCCCTGTCGCTGACCTGGCCCAAGCCGCTGCCCAAGCCGACACTGAGCGGCAACGTGGCCACGTACCCAGAGGTGCTGGCCGGGGTGGACCTGCAGCTAAAGGCGGAGACCGAGGGCTTCTCCCAACTGCTCGTCGTCAAGACTGCCGAAGCCGCCAAGAACCCTGAACTGGCCAAGCTTCAGTTCCCGATGAGCACCGTGGGTCTGACGGTCTCGAAGGACGCGGACACGGGCGCCCTTGAAGCCCAGGACCCGGCTGGGCAAACGGTGTTCACGAGCCCAACGCCTCTGATGTGGGACTCCAGCCAGCCGACGAGCCCTGCGATGCGGACCTTGGCCGCCGAAGCGCCCGCGGATGCCTTCGAGCCCGGCGCCGGCGCTGAAGAAGCTCAGATGGGAACCACCGTCACCGGTGACTCGCTGACCATCACGCCGGACCAGGAGTTGCTGACCGGAGCCGAGACCACCTACCCCGTCTACATCGACCCGAGCTGGGCCTGGGGTGAGTGGCAGCACTGGGCCCGTGTCTACAAGGCGTACCCCAATACGTCCTTCTACGACGTCAAGGAAGTCGTACGCGTCGGATACGAAGCCGAGACCGGCGGCAGCGACCGCGTTTCGCGCTCGTTCTTCCAGCTGGACACCAGCGACGTCGCGGGAGCTCAGGTCAAGGAAGCTACCTTCCGAATCCGTAACACTTGGTCCTGGTCCTGTCAACCTCGGCCGATCGAGCTGTGGGAGACGGGCGACATCTCCCGCAAGACAACCTGGGCGAACCAGCCAGGCAAGGTCGGTGAGGTTCTTTCGACCGTGGACGATGCGAAGGGCTGGAGCAAGGACTGCGCCGCAGGCAACCTCGAGTTCAACGCCACGCCTGTCGTGCGCAAGGCGGCCGCCAACAAGGACGCCAGCGTCACCCTCGGCCTGTACGCCAGCAACGAGGCTGACACCTTCGGCTGGAAGAAGTTCGACCCGAAGACCGCCACCCTCGAAATCAAGTACAACCACCCGCCCAAGACGCCCACGGGTCTGGGCACGAACCCGCGCACCAGTTGCACGGCCGGTGGAGTCATCGGCAACAACGCGGTCAGCCTGTACGCGAAGATCGACGACCCGGACGGCGGCAACCTCACAGCACAGTTCCAGCTGTTCAGGACCGGCTCATCGACCCCGACTGTCCCCGTTGTCGACACCAGCCTGCCGGCCCTGAAGGGACGCGTCACCACCCTGGTCCTGCCCGCGGACAAGACCCCTTCCGGCGACTACACGTGGAAGGCGCGCGCAAAGGACCCTGACGGTGCGCTGTCCGCGTGGAGCACCACGTGCAAGTTCAGCCTCGACCGCACTCGCCCCAGCCAGCCGCCGCTCATCACATCCGAGGGCGGCAAATTCCCCAACGGGGAAAACGGCTGGCCTGCGCAGACCGGCATGGCTCGGAGCGAGGGCAAGTTCCTCTTCGCCAACAACGGAGTCAAGGACGTCGTCGCCTACCACTGGTGGACCGACACGAACCCCGAAGTGCAGATGACCCCCGCGGGCGTCGCCTCCGCTCTTGTCACACCTCCCTCCTACGGTCCGCACCTGGTGCACGCGTACAGCGTCGACAAGGCCGGCAACCGATCCGACCAAGCCACCTACCTGTATTACGCCAATCGGGCCCAGGCGCGGGACAAGCCGGGCGACCTCACCGGTGACGGATTCATGGACATCTGGAGCCCCGACACCAACGGGACTCTGCTGACCTACGTGGGGCAAGGGAATCGGGACTTCTCCTCCGCGACCAATGCGGGCGCGAGCTTCCCCGACCAGCAGGTTACGTACAGCGGTGACTGGCACCAGGATGGTCGTAACGACCTCATCGCCCTCGAATACAACCAGAACGACCTGAAGAAGGACCTCGTTCTCTACAGCAACAACGGCGACGGAAACATCAACCCGGACAGCAGGCTGGAGCTGAAGGTCAGCTGCCCGGTAGCCAGGCCCTCCGGTCGCTGCATGGCAACCGAAACCTGGAACGGAGACGACCACTGGTACAACGCCGAGCAGATCACGACAGGCGGTGATATCAACGCCGACGGCATGGCTGATCTCCTGGTGAAGCAGGGCAAGCACCTGTGGGCCTACTACGGCAGCCGCAACGCCAGACTTGACGTGACGCGCCCGCACGCCATCCTCGTCGGCGCAACCGACTGGGACCGGTTCACCGTGATCGTCGCGGGTGACCTCAACGGCGACAAGCTTCCTGACCTGCTTCTTCGCGAGGACGCCTCTGGAGACCTCTACCGCTCCTATGGCAAACCTGACGTCGATGGCACACTGAACCTGGCCACGTGGGGCACCCCGTCCAACCGCGTCAAACTTACGAGTGGCACACACCCCAAGAGCCTCTTCCCTGCCCTCGGCGTAACCGGAGACCTGGACGGTGACGGCAATGGTGACGGGGTTTCCGACGGCGATGGCATTCCCGACTTGTGGGCACGAAAGAGTGACAACACACTCCTGGGCTGGCCCGGCCGAAAGACCGGAAGTGAGTACACCGGCATCGGTGCCTACTTCACCATCGACGGTCCCACTGGCGGTGCTCTCATAGCAGGGGGAACGGAGCTCAAGTCAGGCCAGTCAGTGGTCGGTAAGAAGGTCACGCTCACTATGCGCGCTTATGTGAACGAACAGGATCCGGGGGGCGACCTGGTAGTCACCTCTAATACGGCTCCGTCTCAAGTCCTCTGGTCCACGGACACTCGAGGCCACAAGGGTGCCACCGCTCGAGTGGAGGCGAACGGGAACCTGGCCGTCTACAGTAGTGATGGCAGCACCAAGCTATGGACTGCCGACGTGACCAATCCGGGCGCAGGCTATGCCGTTCTCCAGGACCGCGGAAACCTGGTTTCCTACAACGCCAAGGGGCAAACGCTCTGGACTAATGGCGCCGGTCCCCGCCACGACCACAACGGCGACGCGCGTAGCGACATCGGGCTCTGGTACGACTTCGATGCGGGTACGGATGCCACGTATACGCTGCTGGCCAAAACAGATGGCACCTTCGATCTGCCGACGAAGTCATACGCAGCCGCAGCGGGTGTCTGGGAAGCGAAGTACATGAAGTTCGTCACCGGAGACTTCAACGGCGACGGACGTGGCGACATGGCAGCCCTTCAGCCGTCCAGCGACACCAGTCTGAAATTGTGGACGTCGCTCGGAAAGGCGGATGGAGGCTTCGCCGCTCCCTTCTCGTCGTGGAGCGTGCCGCCTGGTTTCATGCACGGCAGCTACATGACACCGCAAGCTGGCGATTTCAACGGAGATGGACGTGACGACATCGCCGTCTGGTACGCATATCCTGATGGAACCAGCAAGTTGATCACCTACACGGCCGGCATCAAGGGAGGATTCAACAAGCCCTTCGAATCCTGGACCGCACCTGAGGGCACCTGGCTCAGGGAACGTTGCAAGTTTGTCACCGGTGACTTCAACGGAGACGGGCGCGACGACCTTGGCGTCTTCTACGGTCAAGGAGACGACACCGTGCGCAACCACACCTTCCTCGCCACGGAAGCGGGAGGGTTCGCCAAGCCCACCTCATGGTGGTACAGCAGTTACCTGGACTGGGACCTCGTCATTCCCCACGCCGGCGACTTCAACCGTGATGGCCGCGATGACGCCATCCTTTGGGACGATAGAGCCGCCACCAGTGACAACGTATCGACGATCATCGCCGAGTCCCAAGAGGACAACAAGTTCGGCTCTGCCTACGTCTCGCTCGTCGCTGATCCCAGCTGGCAAGTAGACAAGAGTCAGATGGTGATCGGCGACTACAACAGCGACGGGTACGACGACATCGGAACCATGTACCACCAGCCGGATGGTGCGGTGAAAATGTGGACATGGGCCGCGAAGCCGGACGGCAAGTTCAACGGCGCAAAGCCGAGTGCTTGGATTTACACATCGGACCAATGGAAATACGAATGGACTCGGCTCTTCAAGCCCTACAACTAGCGTGCAGATGTAGAGCGAGCCTTACGCGAGCGTGATCACGTCGCCCTGCCCACAGAATCGTAGGTGGCCAGGGCGATGTCGCGTATTCGGGAAGGCCGGAATGAGCCCATGCCTAGCCCTCTCGCAATGGCCGTTGGGCCTGGGCGTACCCTGCTCCCCGATCCTGTCGCGTCTGGCAGGGCTGGGGAGGGAGCCTTATGGGTGAGATGCGTAATCTGGGGTGTGCCGTCGTGGCCTGTGCCGCCGTGGCGGTGGGGATCGGGGTGTACGGCCCGTGGTGGAAGGACGAGCCGAAGCCACTCATGGGGGAACTGCCCGAACGGCTGGACAAGCAGACGATGGCCGTCGTCGTCGGCGACCCGTCCGCGCGTACGACGGTCACGGTGTTCGAGGATCCGCGCTGCGCCATGTCGCGCGAGTTCGAGACCTCGGGCAGCGGCGCTCATCTGGTGGAGCTCGCGCAGCAACGCAAGATCACCATTGAGTACAGGTTCGCGACCTTCATCGACGACAAGCAGGGTGGCACGGGCTCCAAGAAGGCGGTGGCCGCACTTGGGGCGGCGCTGGATGCGGGGAAGTTCACCGAACTCCACGGACTGCTGTACACGAATCAGCCCCCGTCGGAGGCCGTGGACGGGTTCACCGACGAGAAGCTGCTGAGCATCGCGAGCAAGGTTCCCGGGCTGCGCAGCGCCGCCTTCGACCAGGCCGTCAGAAACGCGAGCGACAACGACTTCGTCACCGGTGCCGACGAGGCTCACACCAGGGCGGGATCCCCTGCCACACCCACCATCCTGGTGAACGGTCAACCGCTCCCTGTCGCCATGGCCGATGCCATGTACGACAAGGACGACTTCGCCGGCATCATGCGCAGCTACGTGGGCTGAGCCGCAGTGGTTGCCGGCGAGGACGCTGCTGACGCTCGTTTGATGCTCCTCGCCCGCAACCGCACCCCATCCACTCAGGAAAAGTGCCTTTCACCTGCACGTTCTGTCGTGCTGGCTTGCCCTCACATTTTTCCGATGACGCACCGTGTGGAGTGCGTGGCGATTCTGGAGCCGGCCACAAAGGGCTCCTGACCTGCGGTTTTCCGTGTACGGTAATTCGGCCGGGTTCCGGTGCCGCTTGACTGCGGCGACACGCGCCCTGCCGACGTACTTCGGTGGGCCGGACGTCCGGCGTAGCAGGTGCTCAGTGGGTGGGGTCTAAACTTGCACGGGCTGTCCGCGAGTTGACCCGCCTGCCGCCCGAACGCACCTGCGGTACGGGGCCCTTGGAGTCGGCATGGGTCGGCCCGCCCCCAGGGCGCGGTGTTTGGCCGCATATCTTTGCCGACGCCAAGGTATGCCGCCGTATTCGGCGGATCGCTCCCGTGAAGAAGGTGGGAATGGGGCTCATGGACGCGGACCACGCGCAGTTGGTTGTCGCGGCGCAGGCCGGTGACGATCGGGCTCGCGAGGAGCTGATCGCCGCGTACCTGCCGTTGCTCTACAACATCGTCGGGCGAGCGCTGAACGGACGTGCCGACGTCGACGACGTCGTCCAGGAAACCCTGCTGCGCGTGGTGCGAGACCTGCCCGCCCTGCGTGCCCCGGAAAGCTTCCGGTCCTGGCTGGTGTCGATCACGCTCCGTCAGATCAACACCCACTGGCACCGGCAACGCACTCTCGCCGACCGGACCACGGTCATTGACGAGGCACTCCGGATACCGGACGTCGGCGCCGCGCTCGAGGACGTGACGATCCTGCGTCTGCACATGTCGGACGAGCGCCGTCAGGCGGTCGAAGCCGGCCGCTGGCTCGACCCGGACCATCGGGTGCTGCTGTCGCTGTGGTGGCAGGAATGCGCCGGCCGGCTGAACCGTCACGACATCGCCGACGCGATGGGGCTCAGCGTCGCCCACGTCGGAGTACGCGTCCAACGCATGCGCGAGCAACTGGAAGTGAGCCGGACGATCGTCGCCGCGCTGGAGGCGGACCCGCGCTGTCAGCAGCTGAGCGACGCCGTCGCCGGCTGGGACGGTGACAAAACCTCTGTGTGGCGCAAGCGGATCGCGCGGCACACCCGGGACTGCACAAACTGCACGGCGACGACGACGGAACGGGTTCCGGCCGAACTGCTGCTCCTCAACCTCGCGCCACTGGCCGTTCCGGCCACACTCATCGCCGCGCTGGCCGCCAAGGGCCTGCTGTCGGGTGCGGCCGCGAGCGCCGCCGGGCTGGCCGCGGCACCTGTCGCCGTCGGCACGGCGACGGGGGGAGGCAGTCTGCACAGCGCGCTGATCGGCAAACTCCACGCGGTGACAGCTCATCCGATGGTGAGCCTCGCCACCGGGGCGGTGCTCATTGCCGGGACCGCCACCTACGCCACCTGGCCCGAACCGGCGCCTCGGGTGCCCGGCGTCATCGCCGCTCCCACGGCCGGCACCCCCACGCCGACCCTGTCGCGCACCCCCACGCCGACCCCGTCGCCCACCCTCACGTCGGCCCAACCGTCCCCGGTGAGTCCGTCCGCCGTCACCGGCGCTGTTCCGCTGGGCGCACAGTCGCTGGAGTCCGTGAACCAACCCGGCCTGTTCGTCACGTATGCCGGTGACTTCGCGACGCTCGGCCGAGTCTCCGCTTCCAGCAGCGCGCAGACACGGCAACGGGTCACCTTCACGGTGATCGGGGGGCTGGCCGACACACGGTGCGTCACCTTCCGCGCCGCGGACGGCCGGTATCTTCGCCACCATTACCTGCGGCTACGGCTGAGCACCAACGACGGCAGCCAACTCTTCCGGGAAGACGCCACCTTCTGTCCGCGCCCCGGGGCGGTCGCCGGGTCGGTGACCCTGCACGCGCACAACTATCCCGGATCGGTCCTCCGCCACCGCGACGGTGGCATCTGGCTCGACGGCTCCGACGGCACCCGGGCGTTCGCCGGCCAGGCTTCCTTCATCGTGCGCAAGGCCCGGTCTTGAGAACCGCTCCTTGAGCGTTGTGGACCGAGTCGTGCAGTAATGGCTGGTGATCCCGCACCACGATCCTGCGCCACACCTTCCTCAGCCCGCCAGTGAGTCGAGTGCTGCGCCGAATCCGGCTTCGAACCGCACGCATCGACGGCTGCCTCGCCGTGACCGGTCTGCAGGCGGTTCACCGCAGCCGCGCCAGCACCACTCCTGATTCCGTCGATCGGTGCCGCGTGCCCCTTTTCAAGGCCACGACCGGACCACGGGGCTTGGCATAACCCTTTCTGCCTGCGAGATGCATCACCGAGCGATCGTCCGGGCGGCGCGACTTTTCCGTTACGGGACTGCGAGTTCGAAAGCCTCCCCTTCAGGGGGTGTCCTTCCTGCCGCTCGCCACGACGTGCCGGCGCGACGGGTTTCCCGACGTCTCCCGTTGACCTGTCCCCTGAAGAAAGGCCGCACATGAGACGACACACCAACGAGCCCGGGGCGGCCGATGCGCTCTCGAACACGGCACATGGGATGACCCGCGACCCCCGAGGAGAATCATGAAAGGCCTGCACCGACTCCGCCGGCGTCGCCGGACACTGACGATAGGACTGTCGGCCACGGCGCTGGTGGCCGGTGTCGTGACGCTCCTGCCCAGCTCCGCCGGTGCTGCCGGCCTGGGTACCCAGGCCGCCCCCTCGGGCAGGTACTTCGGCACGGCTGTAGCCGCCGGCAGGCTCGGCGACCCGACGTACACCGCGATCGCGGACCGGGAATTCAACATGATCACCCCGGAGAACGAGATGAAGTGGGACGCCATCGAACCGTCCCGCGGCAACTTCAACTTCGGCCCCGCGGACCGGATCGTCGACCGTGCCCTGGCACGCGGCCAGCGCCTGCGCGGCCACACCACGGTCTGGCACTCGCAGCTCCCCTCCTGGGTCAGCTCGATCCGCGACGCGAAAACACTGCGCAGTGTGATGAACCACCACATCACCACCCAGATGACCCACTACAGAGGCAAGATCTACGCCTGGGACGTCGTCAACGAGGCGTTCGCCGACGGCGGCAGCGGCCGGCTCCGCGACTCGGTCTTCCAGAAGGTGCTCGGCAACGGCTTCATCGAGGAAGCGTTCCGCACCGCCCGTGCGGCCGACTCCTCCGCCAAGCTCTGCTACAACGACTACAACATCGAGAACTGGTCGGACGCCAAGACCCAGGGCGTCTACCGCATGGTCAAGGACTTCAGGTCCCGCGGCGTGCCCATCGATTGCGTCGGGTTCCAGAGCCACTTCGGGGCGGGCGGCCCCCCGGCGAGCTTCAGGACCACCTTGGCCGCCTTCGCCGCCCTCGGCGTCGATGTCCAGATCACCGAGCTGGACATCGCCCAGGCATCACCCACCCACTACGCGAACACGGTCAGGACCTGCCTGTCCGTGGCTCGGTGCACCGGCATCACGGTGTGGGGCGTCCGTGACAGCGACTCCTGGCGCAGCCGCGAAAGCCCCCTGCTGTTCGACAACAACGGCAAGCCCAAACCCGCGTACACCGCCGTCATGAACGCTCTCAATTCCGGCTCGGGTACCACCCCGGTCAAGCCGACCGACGGTACCGGGGAGATCAAGGGCGTGGCCTCCGGCCGCTGTATCGACATCCCCGCCTCCACCACCGCCAACGGCACCCAGGCGCAACTGTGGGACTGCAACGGACAGGCCAACCAGCGCTGGACCTACACCGCCGCCAAGCAACTGAAGGTCTACGACAACAAGTGCCTGGACGCCAAGAGCAAGGGAACCACCAACGGCACCGCGGTGGTCATCTGGGACTGCAACGGCGGCGCCAACCAGCAGTGGAACATCAACACCAACGGCACGATCACCGGCGTCCAGTCCGGGCTGTGCCTCGACGCCGTCGGCGCGGCCACCGCGAACGGCACCAAGATCCAGTTGCACGCCTGCGCGTCCGTCAACAACCAGAAGTGGACCACCTCGTCCGGGACGGGCGGCGGCACGTGTGCTCTTCCGTCGACGTACAAGTGGAGTTCGACGGGTGCCCTCGCACAGCCTTCGCACGGGTGGGCCGCGGTGAAGGACTTCACCAACGTGGTGCTGGGCGGCAAGCACCTGGTCTACGCGTCGAGCGCGTCGGGAACCTCGTACGGATCGATGGCGTTCAGCCCCTTCACGAACTGGTCGGACATGGCGTCGGCCGGCCAGACCAGGATGAACCAGAACGCGGTGGCGCCCACGCTGTTCTACTTCGCGCCCAAGAAGATCTGGGTGCTGGCGTACCAGTGGGGGGCATCGCCCTTCAGCTACCGCACGTCGAGCGACCCCACCAACCCCAACGGCTGGTCCGCGCCGCAGCCGCTGTTCACCGGCAGCATCCCCCGCACCGACTCCCCCACCGGCCCGATCGACCAGACCCTGATCGCCGACAAGAAGAACATGTACCTGTTCTTCGCCGGTGACAACGGCAAGATCTACCGGGCGAGCATGCCGATCGGGAACTTCCCGGGCAACTTCGGCTCGGCGTACACGACCGTCATGAGCGACACGGCGAAGAACCTCTTCGAGGCGCCGCAGGTCTACAAGGTCCAGGGCCAGAACCAGTACCTCATGATCGTCGAGGCTCGGGGTGCGAACGAGCGGCGCTACTTCCGCTCGTTCACGGCCTCCAGCCTGAGCGGCGCGTGGACCCCGCAGGCCGCCACTGAGAGCAACCCCTTCGCGGGCAAGGCCAACAGCGGTGCCACCTGGACCGACGACATCAGCCACGGCGACCTGGTCCGCACCAACCCTGACCAGACCATGACCATCGACCCCTGCAACCTGCAGTTCCTCTACCAGGGCAAGTCCCCTCGCACGGGCGGCCCCTACGACCAACTCCCGTACCGGCCGGGCGTCCTCACCCTGCAGCGCTGAGCTGCCCGATCCACGGTGATATGCAAGGAGAACACCCCCCTATGAAGAACCCCACGAACGGCGGGCGCCGCGGACGTCACCGCCGTCGCTGGAGCGCCACCGCCCTGCTGCTCGGTGTGCCCGCCGCCGTTGTGCCGTACCTCCTGTTCACCCAGGAGGACTCCCAGGCCGCGACGATCGACGGCAGTGCCTACTACCGGCTGGTTTCCGTACGCAGCGGCAAGGTGCTGGACGTCAACGCCTTCTCCACCGCCGACGGCACCCGCATCCAGCAGTGGACCGACCAGAACACCGCCAACCAGCAGTGGAGGCTGAGGCCCACCGGAAACGGCTACTACGAGCTGGTGAACCGCAACAGCGGCAAAGTGCTGGGCATAGCGGGCGGCTCGACGGCCCGGTCGGCCGCCGCCGAGCAGCAGACCGACAGCTCCTCCGCCTCCCAGGAGTGGCGGATCGACGCCGTGAGCGGTTCCGACGCCGTCACCTTCACCTCCCGCAGGAGCGGCCAGGTCCTGGACGTCTCCGGCGCCTCCACAGCCCAGGGCGCGGCGATCATCCAGTATCCCGGCAGGGGCAGTACCAACCAGCAGTGGAAGCTGGTGAAGGTGACCGACGCCCAGACGGCTGCCGCCGGCCCGTACACGTGGCGGAACGCCCAGGTGGTCGGCGGCGGTTACGTCACCGGGCTGGTGTTCAACCCTCGGGAGAGGGGTCTGCTGTACGCGCGTACCGACATGGGCGGCGCCTACCGCTGGGACACCGCGGCCGAGCAGTGGATCCCGCTGACCGACTGGCTCGGTGAGAAGGACTGGAACCTGCTGGGCATCGATGCGCTGGCCACCGACCCGGTCGACCCCAACCGGCTCTACCTCGCCACGGGTACCTATACCAACGAGTGGGCCGGCAACGGCGCGCTGCTGCGCTCCACCGACCGGGGCCGCACCTTCCAGCGCACCGATCTGCCGTTCAAGCTGGGTGGCAACGAGGACGGCCGCGGGGCGGGCGAACGGCTGGCGATCAACCCCGCGGACCACGGCACCTTGCTCCTGGGTACCCGCAAGAACGGCCTGTGGCGCAGCACCGACCACGGCGCGACATGGAGGCAGGTCTCCTCGTTCCCCGTCAGGGACGGGGCGAGCAGCGGCGCGGGCATCTCCTTCGTGACGTACGGCCCGGCCGGCAGCAAGACGATCTACGTCGGCGTCGCCGACAGGTCCGCCTCCCTGTACCGCTCCACCGACGGTGGCGAGACCTGGCAGACCGTCTCCGGGCAGCCCACCGGCCAGATGCCGCAGCACGGCGTGCTCTCCGGTGACGGCTCGCTGTACCTGACGTACACCGACAACCTCGGACCCAACGGCGTGACGGCGGGCTCGGTGTGGAAGTACACACCGGCCGGCGGGAAGTGGCGCGACGTCTCCCCGTCCCGGGGCGGCTATGGGTTCTCCGGTCTGGCCGTCGACCCGCGCAAGCCCTCCACGGTCATGGTCACCACTCTCGGCCGCTGGTGGCCCGAGGACGAGATCTACCGCAGCACCGACGGCGGCACGACATGGAAGGCGCTGGCCGGGAAATCGGTGCGGAACGCCTCGGCCGCTCCGTACATCGGCACCCACACCGGGCACTGGATGACCGCCCTGGCCATCGACCCCTTCGACTCCGGGCACGTGCTGTACGGCACCGGCAACGGCATCTGGCGCAGCAAGGACGCCGACGCCACCGACAGCGGCGGCACCAGCCACTGGACCGTCGGAGCGCGGGGCCTTGAGGAGACCGCGCTGATGGACGCGATCACCCCGCCCGGCGGTGCCACCGTCATCACGGCCATGGGCGACCAAGGCGGCTTCCGCCACGACGACCTGACCAAGGTGCCCGCCGGACGGCTGAACAACCCGATGATGACCAACAGCACCGACATCGACTTCGCTCAGGCCAACCCCTCGATGATGGTCCGTGTCGGCCGTGGCGGCGCGCAGGACGGCGCCTACTCCACCGACGGTGGCAGCAACTGGAACGGCTTCAAGGCGGAGCCGGTGTCCGGCGCCCAGGACGGCCGTGTCGCGCTCGCGGCGGACGGCTCCACGATCGTCTGGACCCAGGCCGGTCAGGCCCCGTACCGCTCGACCGACAAGGGGGCGAGCTGGTCGAAGGTCAGCGGCCTGGGCACCGACGCCGTGGTCGTTGCCGACCGCTCCTCGGCCAAGACCTTCTACTCACTGGCCGGCGGCACGCTCCACGCCAGCACCGACGGCGGCGCCACCTTCACCGCCCGCGCCACCAACCTGCCCACCGGCCGGCTCACGGCCGTCCCCGGCGTCGCCGGAGACCTGTGGATCGCCGGCAGCGCCAAGGGGTTGCTGCACTCCACCGACGGCGGCCGCACCTTCACCACGCTCACCACGGTGCAGTCCGCCTCCGCCCTCGGCTTCGGCAAGGCCGCACCCGGCGCCTCCTATCAGGCCCTGTACCTGATCGGCACCGTCAAGGACGTCACCGGAGTGTTCCGCTCGACGGACAAGGGCGCCACCTGGCTCCGCGTCAACGATGACGCCCACCAGTGGGGCAGCATCGGTGGCGTCGGCGTCATCACCGGCGCCCCCGACACCTTCGGCCGCGTGTACGTCGGCACCAACGGACGCGGCCTCCAGTACGGCGACCCGTCCTGACTCCGACGCATGAGCTGACGCGCTATCAGTAAACAGAAAGCCGCCCCCTGACCGGTGCGACATCTCGGTTGGAGGGCGGCTTTCTGCTGTAGAGCGGCCGGGGTTCGCAGGCGGTGGTGCCGTCCTTGATCGCAATGAAGCCGCAGGGCCTGGCTCCGGCTCCACCGTCCCGTCCCCTCATGCGGGCGGCTCCAGCCACTTGGCGGGGGTCCACCCGCCGATCGCCGGATGGCCGGCGGAGCGCCCGAGCTTCCAGGCTGGGGGCATGACCCGTCGTACGCAGGAGAAAGTGCCCGCTACCGCCCCTCGGTCCCCGGTCCACACAGTGACGCATCGTTCTCGTAGCCGTACGCCGTGATCTCCGCGATGCCGTCGTGCGCCTGCTTGCCGCGACGGCCCCCGAACTGGCTCGCTGAGCCGAGGCCCTTCCGCGGGCCGATGCCGCCCCACCACTGACCATGTGCGGGGCAGACCACGTAGGAAAGGAATTTTGTGAACACCGCATCCGCCCCGGAGGCGACGGGTGCCGAGTCCCTGCGCGTCCGCGAGACGCTCAAGGCGCTGTACGGGTACGTCCGACCGCACCGGTGGACCGTCGCACTCGGTCTGCTGTTGGCGCTGGTGGGGGCGGCCGGCGGGCTGCTCCAGCCGCTGGCCACGAAGGCGTTGGTCGACCGGCTCTCGTCCGGCGGCACGCTCACCGCCATCCTGCTGGCCCTGACCGTGATGGTGCTGCTGAGCACGGTGGCCGAGGCGTTCGGCGCCTATGTGCTGGAGCGGACGGCCGAGTCGGTGGTCCTGGCCGCCCGCCGCAGTCTGATCGGCCGGCTGCTGCGACTGCGGCTCACAGATGTGGACCGGATGCAGCCGGGCGATCTGATGTCGCGGGTGACCTCCGACACCACGCTGCTGCGGGCCGTCAGCACCCAGGCGGTGGTCAACGCCGCGACAGGATCGCTGACGCTGGTCGCGGCGGTCGTGGTGATGGCTTTCCTCGATGTCGTCCTGCTCGGCGTCACGCTCGGTGTGGTCGCGGTCGTCGGCGCGGGCGCCGCCCTGGTGATGCCGAGGATCGGGCAGGCCGCCGAGCGTTCCCAGGCCGCGGTCGGGGAGATGTCCACCGGCCTGGAGCGGGTCTTCGGCGCGTTCCGCACCGTGAAGGCGTCCGGTGCCGAGGAGCGGGAGACCGCCCGCGTCGAGGCGTCGGCCCGGCGGGCATGGCGCCACGGCGTGCGCGGCGCGAAGTGGGAGGCCGTGCTGGGAACGGCGGACAACCTCGCCGTCGAGCTGGCGTTCCTCGCGGTGCTCGCGGTCGGCGGGGCACGGGTGGCGTCCGGGGACATCCCTGTTTCCACGCTCATCGCCTTCCTGCTGTACCTGTTCTACCTGATGGAGCCGGTGTACAAGCTGGTGGAGGCCGCGTCCGCGTACCAGGAGGGCGCGGCCGCGATCTCCCGGATCAAGGAGGTGGACCGCCTGGCGGCTGAGCCGCCGGCCGCGTACAAGCCGGTGCGTACCGAGGTGCGTCCGGCGTCGGTCCGTTTCGAGGACGTGTCCTTCCGCTACGGGCCCGGGCTGCCGTACATCCACCAGCGGGTGGACTTCGAGGTGCAGGGCGCCGGGATGACGGCCTTCGTCGGGCCTTCGGGTGCGGGCAAGTCGACGGTCTTCTCGCTCATCGAGCGGTTCTACGAGACGACCGGCGGCCGGATCCTCATCGACGGCCGGGACATACGGCAGTGGTCGCTGTCCGAGCTGCGGTCCGTCATCGGGTACGTCGAGCAGGACGCGCCGGTGCTTGCCGGCACGCTGCGGGAGAACCTGGTCTTCAGCGCGCCCGGCGCGACGGACGACGACATCCGCGTCGTCCTCGCCCGGACCAGGCTCGACACGCTCGTGGAGCGTCTCCCGCACGGCCTGGACACGCTGGTCGGGCACCGCGGCTCGAAGCTGTCCGGCGGTGAGCGCCAGCGCGTCGCGATCGCCCGCGCCCTGCTGCGCAAGCCCCGGCTGCTGCTCCTGGACGAGGCGACCTCGCAGCTCGACGCGGTCAACGAGCTGGCGCTGCGGGACGTCATCGCCGAGACGGCACGCGAGACCACCGTCCTGGTCGTGGCGCACCGCCTGTCGACGGTGACGGACGCGGACCGCATCGTCGTCATGGACGCCGGCCGGGTCCGCGTGATCGGCACCCACGAGGAGCTGGTGCACCGGGACGAGCTGTACGCACAGCTCGCCACGACCCAGCTCCTGACCCCGGCGGGGCGCCCCGCCGGGTGAGAGGAGTGGCCCAAGCGCTGCCCCCGCCGCATGGAGGGGCAGCGCTGCTGGGTGGCGGAGTGGCACCGGACAGCCGTCGGATACCGGCGGATATACGAAGCGTGAGGCTGAGGTCAGCCCCGCGTCACCAGGCGGTTCGGGTGACCCGCGCCGACGGCGCCTGGACCATGACGGCCCTCGGTGAGCCGGTGGCGTGCACCACCTTCGCCGACCTCCTCAAGGCAGCCGGGGCGTGACCCGCTCGGCCCACGTGCTCAGCGGACCTTCTCCGGGCTGACCGGGGAGGCGGGGACGGAGGCGGTGAGCAGGCGGGCGAGGGGCGTCGAGCCGAGGCCGTGGAGCAGGACGCTGCCGAGCACGGTGGTGGTCATGGCGCACAAGGCGGTGTCCGCGGGGGGACCGTCGGGGAGCGTGGAGCACGGTGGCGTTGCCGAAGAAGAACCACCTGGTGTCCTCGACGAGGCGGAAGTCCGAGGCGTCGGGGACATGGGATTCGTGGCGCCGGGCCGGGGCCTGCCGGACGTACGCCACCAGCAGGGTGCGGACGGCCGCGCCGGGATCATTGCCGAACAGTCGGCCACCCGGCAGTTCCGTGGCGTCGACGAAACAGCTTCGGCGGGGCGCCGGACCGGACGGGTCGAGGCGAGCGGGCCGCGAGGGCCGCCGGAGCCGGGGCGGGCCATGAAAGGCCGCCCGCCCCGGCCCCGGGTCAACGGACGTACTTCGCCGGCTTGGTGGCGGCGTTGAGCAGAGCCTCCAGCGGTCCGCGACGGAAGAAGCGGGACCAGACCGCGGCGAACGCGATCGCCCCGAGGATGAACGTGAGCACGGGGATCCAGGACGTCTGGGTGCTTTCGCCGGCCGATACGCCGAGCATGGACTGGGCGAGGAAGTGGCCGACGTACGCCGTCAGGGACATGGTGCCCACGGCGATGACGGGTTTCGCGAGGCTGCGCAGGCGCGGCAGTCGGTCCATGAGCACCGTCGCACCGACGATCACGAGGATGGCGACGCCGACGCTGCCGATGATGTCGAAGGTGGTGCCGCTGTGCGGCCCGGCGGACAGCAGTTCCGAGGCCGCCCGCTGGGGAGCCTCGAAGGATCCGCTGCCGAACGACGACGCCTTCTCGAACCCGGCGGACGACTTCCCGTCCTCCGCCATGCTGCGCAGCGCGTTCGGGCCCGCCAGCAGCAGGGACAGGCCGTACGCGCCGGCGGTCAGGGCGGCGCCGAGCGCGGCCAGGCGACGCTGGACGGAGACGGCCGACAGGTCCAGGCGGGCCAGCGCCATGCCGGCGACGACGAACGACATCCAGGTGATCGTCGGGTAGAAGCCGGTGAGCAGCAGGTCGAGGACGCCGACCTCGCTGACCTTCTTGAGCGGGTCGTAGGTGTTGATGGTCTGCTGGACGGACTCGCTGAGCCGCGAGTTCAGGACGAACGCCATCTGCGGTGTGACGAGCGCGAGCCCCGCGGCGGTGATCGCCAGTGCCTTGGCGGACAGCCGCAGCAGGGGCAGGGCGAGGAGGAAGTACACGCCGTAGAAGCCGAGGATGATCACTCCCCCGTACTCCATCGCCAGCACCGTGCCCAGGGCCAGCAGGACCACGGCACGGATCGCGATTCGGGCCTTCGCCCGGCGGCCCGCCAGGCCGGTCTTCGGCTCACGGCGGCCGGCGATCAGCATCAGCGAGAACCCGGCGAGGGTGGCGAAGAGGACCGACGAGTGCCCGTCGGCCAGATACCGGACCCAGGTGCCGACGCCGTGCGTGGACGAGAGCACCGGGCCGATGTGGACGATGTACATGCCGAACACCGCCAGCGCGCGGGCCAGGTCCACGCCGACCAGGCGTCCCATCGAGGGGCCGCCCGAGGGATTCCCGGCGGAGTCGGGCGAGGCTGCGGGCACGGGAGGTGCGTTCTCCCGAGGAGCTGACGTCGCCTGCGGCGGCTGTATCTGTGTCATACGAAGAATCTCCCGGTGGGGTAGGGAGGCGGACCATCCGGCAGGCTTCGGTGGCACCCCCGCCGACCGGCCGGAACCACCCCGCCGACCGGCGGGCCGGGGCGGACGGGCTCAGAGGTGGCGGTCGATGGCGGGCAGGAGGTCTTGGAAGGTGGCCCCGGAGGCGGGTTCGCCGATGGCGGTCAGTTGCCACGCCCCGTTGATGCGGGAGGGCCAGGAGAATCCCAAGGACACACGGAAGTTCATCGAGAAGGTCAAGGCGCCCGCTCGCGTCTCGTCCATCATCGTCGACAGCGGCGGCCACAACTTCACGACGCAAGGTGAGACCGCGCGGGACGGACCGGCTCTACTTGATGATGGCGTTGGCCACCACGACCACGAGTCCGAGCAGCGCGTCCACCATGCCGATCCGCAGGGCGGAGGCCCAGGTGCGGCCGGCGGCCCGGGCCGCGAGCAGGCCCCAGGCGAACAGCAGGACCACGTTCACGGCGAAGGCCACGTACTCGACGCCCTCCGAGGGCCACCATCCCCGGGCCGCGCCGAGCAGCAGGAGCAGCGTCGGTACCGTCGCCGCCACCAGCGGCCACTCGGACAGCAGCAGCCGTACCCCGGCGCGCACGCCGTGGTGGGTCCGGTCGCCGCGCAGGGCGATCAGATGGGCGTAGCCGTGGGCCAGGGCCGAGGCGACGGCCGTGACCAGGAGCCACTGGGCGCTGGTGAACCGGTCGGCCGCCGCCGTCTCCCCCTGCTCCGACAGGGCGGCCACCATCGAACTGGCCAGCACCGCCCCGTACACACCCCCGAACAGCACATGGGGACGCGCGGCAAGGCGGCGCAGGGCACGGACGGACTGACGCAGGTATGAGCCGGGCATCGCGGGACGGTCCTCGAACGGTACGGACATCGGCTGCGGCCCTCGGACTCGGTGCGGGGCCACGGACCGATCCCACGGTATGAGCACGTCCGGCGCCATCCGCCGGGCCTCGCCCGCCGGCCTGCCGACCGGCCGGAGCGCCCCCCCCGAGCGGCTGGAGCGGACCCGCCGGGTGTCCACAGTCCTTGGGTGATCACGCCACCACGTACCCTGCCCGACGTACGGTCGACGTCAGGCGACACCGTACGAGCACGCGGGACCCCGGAGGCACGGGTTGCCGAGCAGCGGGACAGCGCAGACGAGAGTGTGAGGCGGGACGCCGGTGATCCGGGTAGTGGTGGTGGACGACGAGGCCCTGGTGCGGTCCGGTTTCCGGATGATCCTGAACGCGTCCGACGGCATCGAGGTCGTAGCGACCGCCGAGGGCGCCCAGGCTGCCGACGTGGTCCGGCGCGAGTTGCCGGACGTCGTGCTCCTCGACATCCGCATGCCGGACGTGGACGGTCTGACCGTGCTGCGCCAGATCCAGACGCTGCCCGAACCACCGCACGTGGCCATGCTGACCACCTTCGACACGGACGAGTACATCCTCACCGCCCTGCGCTCAGGAGCCTCCGGCTTCCTCCTCAAGGACACCGAGCCCGAACAGCTCGCCCATCTGGTCCGCACCCTGGCCGCGGGCGGTGTCGTGATGTCGCCCAAGGCATCACGCGCGCTGCTCCGCAGCCACCCGGGGGCCGGAGCACCCCAGGACGCGGACGTCGCGCGCGTCGGGCTCCTCAGCGACCGGGAACGCGACGTCCTCGTCCTGGTCGCCGAAGGACTCTCCAACGCCGACATCGGCACCCGCATCCACCTGAGCGCGGGCACCGTCAAGGACCACGTCAGCTCGATCCTGACCAAGCTGCGGGTCTCCAGCCGCGTCCAGGCCGCCCTCCTCGCCGAGCGGGCCGGACTGCTCACTCACAACGACGGCAACACGGCGCGGGACAACGGACGATGAGCACGGGCCGGGCACTGTGGCGGCGCGTACCGCCCTGGGCCGTCGACACGGGGCTCGTGGTACTGGCCGCGCTCGACGCCTGGATCAACCTCTTGGGCGAGGGCACCCCTGTGATGTGGGCCTGCGCCGCCGCAGGCTCCACCGGCCTGCTCCTGCGCAGGCGCTTCCCGCTGGCCGTCTTCCTGCTGACCCTGCCCATGGCCCTGTTCATGGACGTGGCGGTCGCGCCGATCGCCGCCCTGTACACACTCGCCGCCTCCACCCGCAATCGCCCGCTGCTCGCCGGCTGTGCCCTGCTGAACGCCACTGCGGCCACCCTCCTGTGGCCGTTGTCCGACGCGTTCGACGGCGACCGGACCTGGACGCTCGTCCAGTTCGTCTACACGCTCGCCACCGCCATCGCCCCCGTCCTGTTCGGCCAGCTCGTCCAGGCCAGGCACGACGTGGCCCGCCGGCTCGTCGAGGTCAAGGAGGCACGGGAACACGAACGCGCCCTGTACGCCCAGACCGTCCTCGCCCGCGAACGCGCCCAACTCGCACGCGAGATGCACGACGTGGTCTCCCACCAGGTCAGCCTCATCGCCGTCCAGGCCGGAGCCCTCCAGGTCGCAGCCAAGGACCCCGACGCCCGCGACGCCGCCCGCACCATCCGCACCCTCAGTGCGGACACCCTCGACGAACTCCGCCACATGGTCACCCTGCTCCGCGCCTCCGGCGGCAAGACGACCGAACTCACCCCCCAGCCCACCCTCGCCGACCTCCAGCAGCTCATCGCCAACAGCGGCATCGAGACCACCCTGACCGGAGAGCTTCCTCCCGGCATCAGCACCACCGCCCAGCGCACCATCTACCGCACGGTCCAGGAAGCCCTCACCAACGTGCGCAAACACGCCCCCGGAGCCCGCGCCGACGTGCACCTGTGGCGCGACGCACACCACTTCGGCGTCACCGTTACCAACACCGCCCCCACCCGCCCCACCGTCGCCCTCCCCAGCGCACGCCACGGCCTCATCGGCCTGAAAGAACGCGCCGAACTCCTCGAAGGCACCCTCACCACCGAGCCGACCCCAGAAGGCGGTTACAAGATCGAACTACGAGCCCCCGTCCGGTCCGATTGAACATCAGCCGGCGCGAGTTCTCGCAACGAGCCTCAAGCCCGGACGGGGACACGGGCCCAGCCGTGAGGCGCGCCACGGAAGAGGAGAGCCGTAGGGTGGCCCGCGACCACGGGATCGAGTCGGAGGAAGGTCGGTACGTCTTCGCCCTCGCCGACGATGTGTCCTCCGGTTTCGTCGTCTCCGCGCCGCCGCAGTGGCAGGAGGACGAGGGCGGGGTGGACGACCCGTCGTGGTTCGGCCACATGGTGGGGACCCGCTGAGTTGGCTTGCTCCACTCGGACCCGCACTCGTTAGGAACGGTCGTCTGACGCATAGTGTTGACACGCGGACTCCGACGGCGGTTTGCCGCGACCGCATGGTGGTTAGGGTGGCTGGCGGAGACTGATTCCGATGCCGTTGGTCAGCGTGATGCGCAGGGTGATGGCTCCCGCGCGGGCCAAGTCGGACTCGACGGGGGGGGGACCGTTGTGCGGAGTTGGCGTCGGCAGAGGTCGAAGGCCATGTCGACCGGCGTCAGTGGGTTGGATTGCTCGGCCGGAGCGGTCCTTGGTGTGAGACGCCGGATTGGCGGGAGATCACGGCGAAGTACCGCGGGTCGACCCCCCGACGCGGTGGGCGGGTGACCGGCCGGTCGGCGCCTGCGGTGTTGCCTTTGTCGCTGCGGGTGTGGCTCGGGGTGATCGCGGGCCTTGCCGGGCTGGTGGTCGTCGTGCTCGGGGTGTTGCACGCCGGCCACGGTGAGCCCGGCAGGGTGGACGGGTGGGTCCAGTCGGTGGTGGAGGGGGTGCGGCCGCCGTGGCGGAGCGTTGCTCTGGCCACGGACTTCCTGGGGGAGCCGGTGGGAGCGGCGACGCTGGTCGGGGCCGCCGTGATGGGCTGCCTGCTGCTTCGGCGTCCTCGCGCGGCGGTGCTCGTCGTTGCCGGCGCCGGCCTGACCGTGGGGGCGACGAAGCTGCTCAAGCCCCTGGTGGGCCGCACCATCCACGACGGGCACCTGTCCTACCCGAGCGGGCACACCGCCTTCCTCACCGCGTTCGCCCTCGTGGTGGCGCTCGTCGCGACCGGTCGGTTCGGACTCGGCAGGACGGCCGGCACGTCAGTCGTGCTCGCCGCGGCGCTGGTCGCCGGCGCCGCCATGGGCTGGGCGCAGGTCGCCCTGGGCGCGCACTACCCGACCGACGTCATCGGCGGCTGGTGCACCGCGCTGGCGGTGGTACCGGCGACCGCGTGGCTGGTCGACCGCGTGGCCGACGCCGGTCGGCGCGGGCACCACTGACGTCGCCTCAAACCAAGCAGCGGAACACGGGCTTCACCGGTCGCCCGCCCAGCCAGGGGGCGGGATCGGCGGCGTCCAGTGCCTTCCGGTACACCGCGCATGCCTGGGCCACCACGTCGACGGTCCGGTCGATGTCGGCGTCGTCGAGCGCGCTGCTCACCACGAACGACGGGGCCAGCACCCCGCCCGCCAGGAGCCGGCGCAGGAAGAGGGTGCGGTACTCCTGCGACGGTTGCCGGTTGTCGTCGAGGGTGGCGAAGACCAGGTTGCTGGCCCGGCCCCGGACGACGACGTGGTCGCCGACGCCCATGCTCGCCGCGGCGTCGCGGACACCGGCGGCCAACCGCTCGCCGAGGGTGTGCAGCCGGGCGGTGACGCCCTCCTCGGCGTAGGTGGTCTGCACGGCCATCGCGGCTGCCAGCGAGTGCGTTTCCGCACCGTGCGTGGTGGACAGCAGGAACACCCGGTCGCGGGAGTCGCGCAGCCCGCCCCGCTCCATCAGGTCGCGGCGCCCGGCCAGCGCGGAGACGGCGAATCCGTTGCCCAGCGCCTTGCCGAACGTGGAGAGGTCGGGGACGACGCCGTACAGGCCCTGGGCGCCCGCCTCGGACCAGCGGAAGCCGGTGATCATCTCATCGAAGATCAGTACGCAGCCGTGCCGGTCGGCCAGCTCGCGCAGGCCGGTGAGATATCCGGGCGGCGGCTCGGTGTGGGTGGCGGGTTCCAGGATCAGGCAGGCGACCTTGTCCTCGTACCGGTTCAGCAGCTCCTCCGTGGCCGCCAGGTCCCCGTACGGGAACGCCACGGTGAGGTCGGTGGTCGCCGCCGGAATGCCCGCGGACATCGGCGTGGTGCCGATGAACCAGTCGTCGGTGGAGAAGAACGGATGGTCGGCGCAGATGGCCACCCGCGGACGCCCGGTGGCGGCGCGGGCGAGGCGCACCGCGGCCGTGGTGGCGTCGGAGCCGTTCTTCGCGAACTTCACCATCTCGGCGGTCGGCACCGTGGCCAGGAAGCGTTCCGCGGCCTCGACCTCCACGATGGACGGGCGCACGAAGTTGCTGCCGCGGTCGAGTTCGCGCCGTACCGCCTCGGTCACGCGCGGGTGGGCGTGGCCGAGGCTGACCGACCGCAGGCCGGAGCCGTACTCGATGTAGCGGTTGCCGTCGACGTCCCACACATGGGCACCGCGGCCGTGGCTGATGACCGGGGCCAGGTGCTCGGGGTACTGGTCGTCGCCCTTGGCGTAGGTGTGCGCGCCGCCGGGGATGAGGGCGTGCAGCCGCTCGTTCGCCGTCCGCGAGCGGGGGAGGCGGAACTCGTCGCCTGAGTCGTCCATGCCGACTTCACCCTTCCTGTTGCTTCAGGACCTCGGCGAGGCTCGGCGCCTCCCGGTCCCGCTGGGACAACGATGTGACCGGCAGCGGCCAGGGAATGGCGAGCTCCGGGTCGTCGAAGGCGATCGTCACGTCCTCGGACGGATCGTGCGGGCGGTCGATCCGGTACGAGGTGTCAGCGGTGTCGGTGAGCGCCTGGAAGCCGTGCGCGCACCCCGCCGGGATGTACAGGGTCGTCTGTGTGTCGCCGGACAGCTCGAAGGAGGCCTGGCCCAGATACGTGGGCGAGTCCGGCCGCAGGTCCACGACGACGTCGAAGATCTTCCCGTACGAGCAGCGCACGAGCTTGGCCTCGCCGGCACCGGAGCGCAGGTGGAGGCCGCGCAGCACGCCCCGGGCCGAGCGGGACACGCTGTCCTGGACGAAGGCGCCCGGGTCGAGGCCCACCGAGCGGACCACGTCGGCGTCGAAAGTGCGGCAGAAGAAGCCGCGCTCGTCGGCGTACGGCGTCGGTTCGAAGAGGAACGCGCCCGCTATCGCCGGGACTTCGGTCACTTTCATGCGGCCTCCTGGCGGGGTCGGTTGTTCCCGGGCAGCAGGGCTGCCGTCAACTCGCTGAACTGCTCGTCGAGTTGGCGGTTCGCGGACAGGTTTCGTTCGGTCAGGGTCTGTCGCAGCTCCGCCGATCGCTTCTCCAGTTCCCGGAACTGTTCGAGCAGCCGGCCGGCATCGACCTCGCGGGCCGGGTGGCAGTAGGCGGCGAGGCCCATCCGGTCCATGAGCGCGTCGCTCTTCGCCGCGTAGCTGAGCGCGAGAGTGGGGGCGCCGACCTTCAGCGCGCAGACCAGGTTGTGGTAGCGGGTCGCCACCACTGTGTCCGCGGCCGCCATCTCCGTCATCAGGTCGGCGAGTGATGCGACTTCGGGTGCGGTGACCAGAGGGGAGTCCACCGCGTCGAGGATCGCGGCCACGACCGGCGAGTCGCAGGCATCGCCGGTGAGCAGCTGTACCCGCCTGCCGTCCTCGACCAGTGCGCGGATGAACCGTGTCGTCCCGTCCAGGTAGCGCCGGTGGATCTCCTCGGCCCGGGCGCGGTCGTCGTTGCTGCCGTGGAAGTCCATGACGCCCACGCAGACCGAGCCCGAAGGCGCGCTCGCGCGGGGTGTCGGCAGCGCGAAGGCGAGGTCGGGGTAGACCTTGTCGCGCGCGGTGTTCACGCCCATCGCGCGCAGCGCGTCGCGGGACAGGTCGTCGCGGTACGAGCGATACGCGGCGAGCCTGGCCGACCAGCGGACCAGGGCCCGCGTCGGGCGGTTGTGAATCTCACCCGCGCCGACGCCGACCAGCGCGACCCGGGTGCCGAACAGCCGGCCACTCGCGCAGAGCAGGAACAGCGCGTACGGGAAGCCCCACGGCCGCAGCGGGAGCGTGGCCTCCAGGACGCCCATGCCGGGCACGATCACCACGTCGTGCCGGCGCACCCAGGCGGCGGTGCGGACGGCGTCGACGAGTTTGCCCAGACCCTTCGCCGCGATCGCGCCCGCACGCGACGCGGTCCGGTACTCCCCGCGGTACCAGTGCAGCCGCGTCGCGGGGATCCCGTAGCGGGCCGCGACGACGTCGGGTCCGCCGCACAGCGCGTCCACGACCGCCTCCGGGTGGTCGGCGCGGAGGTAGCCCAGTAAGGCTTCCAGTGATCCGTCGTTGCCGAGGTTGCCGGAGCCGAGCAGGCCGAACACCCCGACGCGTGTCGCGGCCCTCATGCCCGCCGCCCCTCACGTCCGGCGACGAGGGCGTCGACCGAGACGGTGAGCCGCGCCGGGTCGACCGGGGCGCGGTCCTCGACCCGCTCGCCGGCGCCCGGCCGGACCCGGCTGGTCATCCACACGGCCAGGTGGCGGTAGCACGCGCGCCGGTCGGCCGGGGACAACGGTGCCCGCCGGATCGCCGAAACGAAGCCCCAGACGTATTCGGCGAGCAGCCGGGGCGTCGGGTGCAGCGGGCCCGCCCGGCGCGGGTCCAGGTTGACGCAGCGCGAGCGCTTGGACGGGTTCGCCCGCTCGGCGCGGGTGGGATGGTCGCGGCGGAAGTACAGCAGCTCCGGCACCTGGTGGAAGGGCCCGTGCAGGGCGATCTCGGCGACGAACGTGCGATCCGCGTGGTGGTAGCTGTCGTGCGGCTTCACCCGGCGCAGCACGTCGGCCCGCATCACCCCGTAGAAGTCGTCGCCACCGGGTTCGAACAGCAGGCTGCGGAAGCGCTCCGGCGCGTGCGGCGAGGCGGTGGCGAGCCCGTACTCGTACGGGACCTTCACCCGGCCGTCGCCGTCGATGACCGCCTGGTCGGAATGCGCGAGGATCACGTCCGGCCGCTCGTCCAGCGCCTCCACGCAGCGCCGCAGCAGGTCGCGGGCGTACAGGTCGTCGTGCGAGGCCCACTTGAACAGCTCGCCGCGGCACTGGGTGAAGACGTGGTTGTGGTTCGGTGCGGCGCCGATGTTCCGGGGCAGACGGAGGTACCGGATGCGCGAGTCCCGAGCCGCGTACTCGCGGCAGATGTCCTCGGTCCCGTCGGTCGAGGCGTTGTCGGAGATGACCAGCTCGAAGTCCTCGTAGGTCTGGCCGAGCAGGGCGTCGAGCGACTCGGCCAGGTACTCCTCGCCGTTGTAGACGGGCAGGCCGATGCTCAGCCGGGGAAGGGCGGTCATGACGTCCTCACTTCGCGGATGGGGTTGTGGTGGCGCTCGCGCAGGGCGGACCGCAGGTGCAGCCACCACACGGCCGAGCCGCCGGCGGTCGCGGCGGCGACGCCCCAGGCCGAGCCGACCGTGCCGGCCACGGCCGCCCCGCCGAGCCCGCCGCCGACGTAGCAGGTGGAGGCGATCAGTTGGGCGCGCAGGCTGCGCCGGGCCGCGCCGAGCGCGCGCAGTCCGGCCGCCGCGCCGGTGCCGAGGCCGGCGCCCGCGACGCCGAGCGTGGCCGGCACGATGAGCTCGGAGGCGGCGTGCCAGACACCGCCGAGCACGAGCTCGCCGCCCCGGTCCGGCACCAGGAGCAGCGCGGCGCCCCAGAGCAGCGCGGCGGCGGCCTGCCCACCGCCCAGCAGGAGGCAGAACGAGCCGAGGCGGTGCGGGGCGCGCCGCAGCACCCGTGCCGCCTCCGCGACGGTGACCAGCGACAACCCCATCAGCACGGCGAGGAACGGGCCGAGCAGCAGCTCGGCGCCCCGGACCACACCCACCGCGCCGACCCCGACGATGACGCCGAGCCCGTACGCCCGTACCTGGCTCGCGCCGCTGACGGATGTGTTCTCGACCAGGTAGCGGTAGCCGATGTCGCGGTGCTCGCGAAGCCACTCGCGCGCTCCGGCCAACCGGGGCCGGACTCCGGACTGGACGCAGCCGTACACGGCGGCCACCGCGGCGGACCCGCCCCAGGCGAGCAGATACGCGGCCACGCTGCCGACCCGGGCCGCCACCACCATGGCCGGGACGAGCGCGACGCCCCACACGAGGTCGTTGACGAACGCCTTCCGCCCGGTGCCGGCGGCGAAGAACGCGTACCGCCAGGCGTCCTGCAACAGCAGCCCCGGCAGCATGACGCCGAGGCAGGCGAACGCGGGCCCCACGCGGCCGCCGAGCCCCAGTCCCACCACCAGACACACCGCGCCGACGGCGGCACCGACGCCGAGCGCGGTACCCGACGAGCGGGCCGCCGCCCCGCGCCAGGACGCGTCCGGCACACCGCTGAAGCGCACCACCAGCGGGTCGGTGGCCAGCCCGCGGGAGACGCTGAGCACCACGCCGTAGGTCACCCAGGCCAGGCTGAACACGCCGAAGGCGGTCAGCCCGAGCGAGCGTGCCACGTAGATCCCCACCGCGAAGTTGGTCATGCTGGAGGCCGCCTGGTCGGCCAGTCCCCAGGACAGCCGGCCGACGATGGCCCGCCTGGCGGTCGCCGCCTTCGGCCTCGGCTTCTCCCCCTCGGTGGTCATCGGTGTCATGCCTTGATCAGCCCGGCGTCGTGCAGGGCGCCGGCCGCGTCGGCGACGGTGTCGAACGGCAGCCCGGACCGCTCGGCGACGTCCAGCAGACTGTGCTCGCCGTCGGAGAGGTTGAGCACCCAGAGCATGGCCATCTGGGCCTGCTTGGTGTCGCTGCGGCCGCCGAGCGCGTCGTACAGGCCGCGCCGGCCCAACTGCGGTTCGCCGTAGGGGCTGAGGTTGAGGTACCGCCGGTTGCGGTCGAGGACGGCGAACGCCTCGCGGCAGACGGCAAGGGTGTCCGCCATCGCCTGAGGGGAGACGAGGTCCAGGTTGTCCGCCGAGGTGTGGTACTCGGGGTAGCCCGCGTACGGGGTGCGGGTGAGCGAGCCCACGCCGAGATCGAATCCCGGCGAGCAGAACTGCCGCTCGTCGTAGCCGTACGGAGTGAACTCTTCGATCTCGTGCGGGCGTTCGGAGGCGGCCAGCACGTGCCGCATCACCCGGTCGATCTCCGCGTCGCCGCGCCTGCTCTGCTTGTACGTCAGCCGACCTGGGTCGCCCGCGCACGCCAGCACCAGCCCGTGCTTGACCCGATCGATTCGCTCCGCGTTGCGGGCCAGCCAGGTGATCGCCCCGATGGTGCCGGGCGCGAACAGGAACCGGTGGGTGTAGTACGGCGTCCGCTCCGCCAGCGCCCGGGCCAGGAACGTCGCCACCGCGATGCCGGCCAGGTTGTCGTTGGCCAGCGACGGGTGGCAGACGTGGCAGGAGACGATCACCTCGTCGGGGACCTGCCCGGGGATCACGTGCTCGGCGTAGGTGAGGTGGCCGTCCGCGAGTGTGGAGTCGACGCGCACCTCGTAGTCGCCGTCCGGCAGTGCGTCCAGGGTCTCCTGGGCCAGGCAGAACCCCCAGTCCGGCTTGTAGTAGCTGGTGCGGTACGGCACCCAGGACGGGTGGTCCGGCAGGGTGTGCAGGTGTGCGCG
Organism: Streptomyces sp. NPDC031064; assembly: GCF_055570965.1. Classification (NCBI taxonomy): domain Bacteria; kingdom Bacillati; phylum Actinomycetota; class Actinomycetes; order Kitasatosporales; family Streptomycetaceae; genus Streptomyces; species Streptomyces sp. NPDC031064. The sequence continues at coordinate 1,357,823 of NZ_JBVIGF010000001.1, read as the reverse complement.
CAGCTCCGACAGGGGCATGGTCGCCGACACCGGCACGCTGTAGCCGAGCACGTGCAGATTGGACGCGGCGAAGTCGACGACCCGGTTGCCGGCGGCGTCGGCGATGTACGCGTCCCGGATGTTCCACTCCCGCGGCACCGTCCAGTCGAGCACGTGAGTCCCGGTCGGCACCTCGTGCACCTGGAGCGGGACGTACTCCCCGACGATGTCCAGGGTGGCGCGCACACCGTCGCCGGTGATGCTCCGGCACAGCGGGTACAGCCGCTCCACCAGCGCGTACATCTCCTCGCCGACCGCCGTCATGGGCTGGTCGCCGGCCGCGGTCACCGGCGCCACCGCAGGGTGTCGTCCACGGTGCCGGCGTCGGAGGCCGCGCGCAGCACGGCAAGGCGCGTGAAGCGCCGCTCGAAGTCCTCGCGCGTCAGGCCGAAGTTCCGGTACGCGTCGGCGAGTTCGAGCGCGCCCTGCTTCACCGTCCACTCGCAGTCGAAGCCGGGCACCGCGGCGCGGAACCGGGAGAAGTCCACGCGGTACGACCGCGGATCGGCCCCGGTCTCCCCGGTGATCACCACCTTCGCGCCGTCCACCGCCTCGGCGACCTGCTCGGCGATCTCGGCGACCGTGACGTTGTTGGTCTCGCTGCCGATGTTGAACGCCCGGTCGTGCACCGTTTCGCGCGGCGCGACCAGCGCGGCGGCGAAGGCCCGGGCGATGTCGGCGGCGTGCACCAGCGGGCGCCAGGGGGTGCCGTCGGAGAGCACCAGGACCTCGCCGGACAGCAGCGCGTGGCTCACCAGGTTGTTCAGCACGATGTCGGCGCGCAGCCGGGGCGAGTGGCCGAAGGCGGTGGCGTTGCGCATGAACACCGGGGTGAAGTCGCCGTCGGCCAGGGCGTGCAGGTCGTCCTCCACGCGCACCTTGGACTCCGCGTACGGCGTCACCGGGCGCAGCGGGGCGTCCTCGCCCACCAGGTCGTCGCCGCCGGCGGCGCCGTAGACCGAGCAGGTCGACGCGTACAGGAAGCGCCGCACTCCGGCGTCGCGGGCCAGCCGGGCAAGGCGTACGGACGCGTGGTGGTTGATGTCGTAGGTGAGCTGCGGCGCCAGCGATCCGAGCGGGTCGTTGGACAGCGCGGCCAGGTGGATCACGGCGTCCACCCCGGCCACGTGGTCGGCCGTGACGTCGCGCAGGTCCACCCGGTGCCCCGGCGGGTCCGCGGGCGGCGGGCCGAGGACGCAGTCGGCGAACAGGCCGGCGTCAAGGCCGACGACCTCGTGTCCGGCGGCCGTCAGGACCGGGGCCATGACGGTGCCCAGGTAGCCCTGGTGTCCGGTCAGCAGTACGCGCAAGGTTCAACCCCCCAGGTTGAGCGTGAGTTTGGTGACGGCGAACGCCTCGGCGTAGCGCGCGTGGCATTCGATGCCGCGGATCCGGGCCAGCCCGAGGAAGGCCTCCCGGTCGTACCAGGGCCGGTGCCGCTGCGAGGGGTAGTGCTCCTGCAGCAGCCGCACCTTCCGTTCGGCGATCTCCGGCGAGAGCGGCTGGTAGGCGGTCGGACGGCCGAGATCGCCGTCCCACTTGACGATCTCGTAGCCGAGGACCAGGTGGTCACGGAACGCGGTGGGTATCAGCTTCGCCAGGCCGCGGTGATCCTGGTGCGCGTCGTCGGTGCGCGGGGCCAGGACCAGATCCGGATCGGTCCGCTCGCGCAACTCCTCGACCGCGGCCTTGGCCTCGTCCCAGTGCGCGGGCAGCCGGCCGTCCGGCAGCTTGAGGACGGTCAGCCGCAGGTCGGCGCCCGGGCAGAAGGCGGCGAGCGCGGCGTGCTCCTCCTGCTCCCGCTCGCCGCCACCGCCGGAGAGCACCAGCGCGTCGACACGGACGCCGGGCCGCGCGAGGCACAGCGTCAGCAGCGTGCCGCCGGCACCGATGGCGATGTCGTCGCAGTGCGCGCCCACCGCGACGATCCCGTCCGGGCGGCGCCCGGCCGCGAGCCGGATCACGCGCCCACCCCCGCGCTGTCCCGTTCCCACACGGCCCACGGGCGGTCGCCCCGGGCGTAGGCGTCGTCGAGCGCGGCCCGCTCCTTCACGGTGTCGGTGGGCTTCCAGAAGCCGCGGTGCCGGTGCGCCACCAGCCGCCCGCGCTTGGCCAGTTGGGCGCATCCGTCGGCGACGAGGTCCCCGTTCTCCGGGATGTGGTCGAAGACCTCCTGGCGGAGCACGAAGTAGCCGCCGTTCTCCCACAGCGGCAGATCGCTCACCGCGGTGATGCCCCCCACCAGGCCGTCCTCGCCGAGCTCCACGCAGTGGAACGACGACTGCGGCGGCACCACCATCATCGACGCACCGGCGTCGCGCCGGGCGAACCGGTCGATCATCTCCGGCAGCGGGGCGTCGGTGAGCACGTCGGCGTAGTTGGCGAGGAACATCTCGTCGCCGTCCAGGTGGTGCCGCACCCGGCGCAGCCGCTCCCCGATCGGTGACTCGATGCCGGTCTGCGCGAACGTGATCGTCCAGTCCGAGATGTCGGTCGACAGCAGCTCGGTCCGCCCGGCTCTCAGCACGAAGTCGTTGGACGTCGTCTCCTCGTAGTTGAGGAAGAAGTCCTTGATGTGGTGAGCCCCGTACCCGAGACACAGGATGAACTCCGTGTGCCCGAAGTGCGCGTAGTAGCGCATCACGTGCCAGATCAGCGGCCTGGGGCCGACCATCGCCATCGGCTTGGGCACGTCGTCCGCGGCACCGCTCCGCATCCGCATCCCGTAACCGCCGCAGAACAGGACGACCTTCATGCTGTGACCTTTCACGACGCGGCCTCGACAACGCTCAGTTCCGGGATGGGAAAGACCAGCCGGCCGCCCCAGTCGTGCACGAAGGACAGTTGCTCGACCAGCTCGGCCCGCAGGTTCCACGGCAGGACGAGGACGTAGTCCGGTCTGTCGGCGGCTATCCGCTCGGGCGGCAGGATCGGGATGCGGGTGCCCGGGGTGAACCTGCCGTGCTTGTAGGGGTTGCGGTCGACCGTGTACGGCAGCAGGTCAGGCCGGATGCCGCAGTGGTTGAGCAGGGTGTTGCCCTTGCCCGGGGCGCCGTAGCCGACGACCGTCTCGCCGCGCTCGGCCGCCTCGATGAGGAACCGCAGCAGGTCCCGGCGCACCTTGGCCACCCGGGCGGAGAACTCGGTGTACCCGGACAGCTCCTGGAGTCCGGCGGCCTTCTCCCGGGCCAGTACGTCGGCCACCTGCCGGGTCGGCTCACCTGCCACCTCGGCCGGCCGGGCCCACAGCCGGAGGGAGCCGCCGTGCGTGGGCAGCAACTCCACGTCCACGAGCGCGAGTCCGCCGCTCGCGAGGGCGCGGATCGCGGACGCGACCGTGTAGTACTGGAAGTGCTCGTGGTAGATCGTGTCGTACTGGTTCTCCTCGATCAGGGTCAGCAGGTGCTGCACCTCGATGGAGACCCAGCCGTCGTCGGCGACCAGGGCGCGCAGCCCCCGGGTGAACCCGATCACGTCGGGGATGTGCGCGTACACGTTGTTGGCCACGACCAGGTCCGCCGGGCCGTGCTCGGTGCGGACGGCGGCGCCGGTGGCCGGGTCCAGGAACTCCGTGAGCGTGGGCACACCCGCGTCCCGCGCCGCGGCGCCGACGTTCACCGACGGCTCGATGCCGAGGCAGCGGATCCCGCGGTCCACCACGTGCCTCAGCAGGTACCCGTCGTTGCTCGCGACCTCGACCACGAAGGCGCCGGAGCGCCCGGAGCCCTCGGAGCTTCCGGAGCCCTCGGGGCCCTCGGGGCCGAGAGCGAGCCGCTGCACGGCGTCGGCGACGAACGACCGCGCATGCTCGACCCAGGAGGTCGAGTACGAGGAGAAGTACGCGTACTCCTTGAACGTCTCCTCCGGCGTGATCAGCGGTGGGATCTGCGCCAGCCAGCAGTCGGTGCAGACCCGCAGGTGCAGCGGGTACGCGGGCTCCGGTTGATCCAGTTGGTCGGCGGCGAGGAAGCTCTCACACGGTGGCGTCGCCCCTAGGTCGACGACGCTCGCCATCGCTTCCGACCCGCAGAGTCGGCATCGTGTCATCTACTGCCCCCCATTGATTCGGTCCCCCATTGATGTCGTCCGTCCCGCGATCGCGGTGCGGTACTCCTCCAGCAGGCGCTCCAGCCCGACGGCCGGGCTGAAACCCTTCTCGTAACGGCGCCGGGCCGCCTGGCCCATCGCCCTGCCCAGGTCCGGCTCGGCCACGATCCGGCGTATGCAGGACGCGAGCGAGGCCGGCTCGCCCGGCCGGTGCAGCAGCCCGGTCACGCCGTCCTCGACCAGTTCGACGAAGGCGCCGTGGCCGGCCGCGACGGCCGGGACCCCCGCCGCCATCGCCTCCACGACCACCAGGCCGAACGCCTCCAGCCACGTCGAGGGAGCCACCACGGCGACCGACCGCGCGATGGCCTTCCGGCACTCCGCCGCGTCGTACAGGCCGACGTGGCGCACGTCGCCCCGGCCCGCCGCCCAGGCGGTCACCTCCCGCTCCAGTGGCCCCGCGCCGGCGATCACGAGCGGCACGCCCACACCGCCGCTCGCGGCGATCTCGTCCCACGCGGACATGAGCAGCCGCACGCCCTTGGCCTCCGCGAGCCGGCCGAGATAGAGCACATGCTCGCCGGCGCCCGCCCGGCGGTCGTCCGGGTCGGGCACGAAGTTGTGCTTCACCGCCAGCCGCCCGGCGGGCATGCCCGCCCGCACCAGGACGTCGCGCTGCGCCGCGGAGATGCACAGGAACCGCTCCACGCCGGACCACCACCGCCGCCGGTTGACCGACAGGCTGACCGCGAGCGGCACCGTCGCAAGGCGGGAGTTCCGGTAGCAGCCGTGCCGGACGGCGGGCAGCGGGGCCGCCGACCCGACGCACTCGGTGCACGGCCGGCCGTCCCGTTGCAGCGTGCCGGGCGGGCAGACCTGGGTGTAGTTGTGCAGCGTGGCGACGGTGGGCACGCCGGCGTCGGCGCAGGCGGCGAGGACCGCGGGCGACAGGAGCGGGAAGACGTTGTGGACGTGGACCACGTCCGGCCGTTCGGCGCGCAGCCGGGCGGCGAGCTCCGCGCGGACCGCCGGGTTCCACGGCACCAGGAGCGGCACCGCGGCCTTGCCCAGCAGGGACCGGGTCGCGATGTCGTCGCTGCGCCGCTCGAACACCCCGACCCGGTGGCCGGCCCCGCGCAGCAGCGCCACCTCCTGGTCGACGACCTTGTTCTCCCCGCTCGGCTGGGCCGAGGCGTAGCGGTTGTGCACCACGAGGACGTGCATGGTCAGGTCACCTCCGAAGTCCGCGCCCAGCGCGGGACACGTCGTCGCGGGGCCGCGGGCGGCGGCAGGGGAGCGGTCGCGGCAGGTGCCGCCAGCAGCGAGGCGGCCACGGCCAGATGCAGCAGGTACGGCGAGGCGTCGCCAAGGCCGGCCTCGGTGTACGACGCGATCGCGCAGTAGCTGATCAGGAAGATCGCGCAGGCCCTCGACAGCGACGGTGGTCGCAGCAACGCGACGCCGCCCAGCACGATGACGACCGCCGCGATGAGGGTGACGCCGATCAGACCCTGCTCGTGGTAGACGGCCAGCCAACTGTTGTCGATCGGCAGCCCGCCGAACGACTTGTCGCCCAGGCCCATGCCGAACACCTTCTCCGCGGTGGTCCGGGGCGCTGCCAGCAGGGCGTCCCAGACCTTGGCCCGGCCGGTGAGGTTGGAGAAGTTCTCCTTGCTCTGCCCACGTAAGAACCACGCCTGAAGCGCGGGGGCGAACCCCACGGCGGCCACCACGGCGCACAGCACCGCCCCGGTGAAGAACCGGCGGGCCGGGGCGCTGGTCAGGAGGAGCGAGCCGATCGCCAGCGCCAGCCCGATGAACAGGCCGAGCGTGGCCGTTCGGGTATGGGTCAAGGCGAGCAGGACGAGTGACGGCACGATGACCACCGCCGCGCCGGCCCTGTCCGTCCGGCGGCCCAGAACGAGCAGCACGGTGAGCCCGGTGATCACCGCGGCGTACTGTCCGATCTGCGGCGGGGTGAGCGGCCACAACGCGCCGACGAGGCGCCCGCCGTAGAGCTCGGGCATGGCCGCGCCCGGTGAGATGACCAGGCCGGCGGCCACCGACCCGAGCACCGCGAAGTACATCCGGATGTGGTGCCGGACGAACGTCGGGCCGCCGTCCCACCAGCGACTGAGCAGCCACAGCGTGCCGACGAAGAGAGCCAGCCGGGCGCAGCGGAACAGCGCGCCGAACCCGGACTCCAGGTTCGCGCTGGAGAGCACGCTCGGCACCAGCAGGAGGGTGAGCATGAGCAGGTAGGCGCTGGCCCGGACGCGCAGCCGGAGATTGACGGCGAGCGCCAGCGCGAACGCGGCGACCAGGGCGCCCATGGTGACCATCTGGATGAGGGAGCGGGGCAGCGGGATGATGGTCCTCGCCCCGGCGGAGCCGAGCGTGTTGAGGACCAGCAACCCCCAGACGATCCCGACGATCTTCGGTGTGCCGGCCGGGCGCGGCTCGGCGCCGTGCCGCGTGCCCATCTCAACCACCGGCCCGTGGGTCGAGGGTGCTGCCCGCGTCCTGCCGGTAGCGCTTGCCCTGCCACTGCCCGAAGTCGATCACCCGGCTCGGGTCGTGGGCGACGAACTTCCACGGCCCCAGGTAGACGTTGTCGCGCCAGCGGTTGTCCTGCGCGTGGGTGATCGCCTCGGACACCCGCTCGCCCCGGTACGGCGACCAGTCCGGATAGGTGCCGTAGTTGGCCAGCACCGCCATGCGGTCGCACTTCACCGTGCACCTCACGACGGACTTGTCCAGCAGGAAGCGGTTGTCGTGGATGTCCACCCGCTGGGTCTTCCACCGGCAGTCGGCGTAGAGCGGTGGCCTGGCGATCGCCGGCTTCGCGCAGCGGTCGGTGTCCCGCACCAGCAAGGTGCAGTCACCGGACGAGGTGTTGGCCGGGCTGTTGCAGAACCGGTCGGCGTTCTCCCACAGGGTGATCCCGGACCAGTTGTCCTCCAGCACGTTCCGGTAGATCTCGATCTTGTCCGTGCGGGCCCGGATCCGTGGTTCGCCACCGGATTCGGACAGGTAGACGGTCGCGAACGGGAAGTTGTCGCCGCGGTCGGCGTACCTGCGGCCCTCGACCCAGTTGTTCCGCCGGATGGTGTTCTCCCGGATGACCGCGTTGTAGCTGGTCTCGTAGATCAGCGCGGCACCGTCGTTGGCTTCGAGCACGTTGTTCTCGATGCGGAAGTCGTTGTTGTTGGTGTCCGCCCACAACCCCGTTCCGTGGTTGCCGTGCACCCAGTTGCCGCGTACGTCGGCGCCGTCGACGGCCCAGAACTTCACACCTCCGGTGCAGCCGCAGCCCTTCCGCCGTCGCTCCCAGTCACCGGTGTTGTTGCCCACGATCTCGTTGCCCTCGACCACCAGCCCGGTGATACGGCCGGTGGCCTTGTACGCGTTCATGCCGTACTGACCGTTGCCGCGCAGGCAGTTGGCGCGGACCCGCTGGCGGGCGCCGGCCATCAGCCCGGCGCCGGAGTTGTGCTGGATCGTCGTGTGCTCGATCAGCCACCCGTCGGCCGAGTCATGGTTGACCACACCCTCGTCGTGCGGCGCGACGAAACCCTGCACGGTGAGGTGGCGGATGGCGACGTCGCGGGCACTGCCGCCGAACGCGTACTGGTTCTTCTTCGCGCCGTCGAGCACCGCGCCCGGCGCACCGAGGTAGCGGTTCCCCTCCTTGGGGATGACCTGGGCGTAGCGGTCCGGGTCGAGCCGGTGCGTGCCGGGACGAAGCCAGAACGTGGTGTTCGCGGGGCTGCTCCTGGTCTTCTCCGCCAGGTCACCGACCACCGCGGGGTCGACGGTCACCGCGCCCGCCGGCGCCTTCGCCGGCCCGGCCGCGGGCTTGGCGCACACCCGGGCCACGGGCGTGGACGGCGGCGCGGCGGTCGGCTTGGCCCGGGCGCCCGGCGTGCTCTCGCAGCCGGTCGCCGCCAGGGCCAGCGCCAGCGGTGCCGCCGCCCACGCCCAGTGCCGCCTCTTGATCCCCACGCGCCCCCCTAGCCGCCGAACCTGAGCACAGTGGTGAAGCCCTCCGCGCCGTCGGTGAAACCGGTGCCGAGCAGCGTGGTGGTGGGCTCCTTGCGCCCGAACCCCGCGGAGTACCAGCCCAGCGGCGGGTCGCTCTCGCCGCGATGCGCCCGCCAGGACAGTCGCCCGGGCAGGTCGAGCACCGCGGAACGCTCCTCAGCGTCCCGGGTCCAGGTGAGCACTGCCCGGCTCCCCACCAGGTCCGCGGCGATCGCCGGGCCGAGGTGGAAGGCCAGCGTCACGTCCCGGCGCGGGCCGCGCACCTCGTCGACGACCCTCAGCTCCCGGCTCGCGGCCGTCAGCTCCACCCGGCGGCGGTGCACGGAGGGCTGGTAACCGTCGTGCTCGGCACACCAGCGGGCCACACCCTCGTCGGACGTGTCCACGGCCAGGACGCGGCTGCGGGCGTGCCGGGTCCACAGGAACGGGCCGCCGGAGACGGACTGGTCACCGCCGTCCAGTTGCAGGGTGTTGTGGCCGAGGGTCGACCGGAAGTACTGCCGCCACTCGGCCTGCCCGTGGTAGCAGTACGTCCCCGGGTCGGCGAGCACGTCGACCCCGTCGTGCCGGACCTCCACCGACAGCGCGTCCGCGTGGGCGTGCGCGGCGATGGACAGGAAGCCGTGCGGACCTCCGTCGCAGCGGCACCAGATCCCTCCCGGGCCGCGCAGGATGGTGAGCCCCGCGTCGGCGAAATGAGCGGGGCGGCTCGCCGGGCGGGACACGGACGGTTCGGTGGGCTTGATGAGCGCGGCCAGCAGCGGGGTGCGCACATCGGTGGCGGTCACCGCCGGCCACCAGGCGAGCCGGCCGAACACCGCGTCTCCGGTGGCCAGCAGCGAGGCCCAGCGGTCGGTGCCCGCGCCGTCCACGACCAGACCGTGCCCGTCGTCCGCGTCCCCCTGGCGCGGCGGCCGCAGGTGGCCGTCCACGATGGCCGCGAGCGCGTCGGTCATCCGCAGCAGCACCAGCCGGATCGACGCGGGGACCGGCACGCCGGCGGCGTCCGCCTCGGCCACCGCGGCCAGACCGAGCTCCAGCACCAGGCCGTGATACTCGGTGGCCAGCTCGCGGTTGAGGCCGGAGGCGAAGGTGTTGCCGCGTAAGTGCCGCTCCAGCGACCGCAGTGCGTCGGCCCGCCAACGCCCCGAGGAGGGGAACCACCCGAACGCGCAGGCAGCGGCGAACTGCCCGGCGGCCTCGGCGACGACGTGGTTGTTCGCCGACGACGCCCGGCTGGGGAAGGCGGCCAGCCAGCGCTGGTGGTGCCAGATCTGGTTCAGCGCCACCGGGTTGCCCTCGAACAGCCCGGCCGCGCCCGGCCAGCCGTCGAGCAGCCGACGGATCCACACCCAGGACAGCAGCCGGATGCCCAGCTCGATGCCGCTGATCCAGTGCACCCCGCGCAGCGGTGGGTTGACCGCCCACCACGACCGCAGGTGCTCGGCCACGCGCTCCGCGTACCGCTCGTTCCCGGTGATCGCGTAGGCGGCGGCGAGCACGGTGAGGTACTGGTGCCGGGACGGCTCCCAGATCTGCTTGATGTCCCCGACCGCGCCCTCGTTCCGGTACGGCAGGTCGAAGGCGTACCCCGACGGGGCCCGGCGCCCGGTCTTCGGGTCGTACCACCAGTCCGGGTCGGCCAGGTCGTCGCGGACCACGCCGAAATACTCGGCGTGCCCGTACATCAGCCGGTCCGCCTCGGCGATGAGCCGCTTCGCGGCGTCCGGTGGCACCGCGGCGATCGTCCCGGCGGGCAGTACGGCGGTGAACCGGGCGCCGGTCACGCCCGGGCAGTCCGGCGGCGCCGACCGCCACCACCGCCTGCGCACCGCGTCGCCCACCCGGCCGCCGACCTCCCGCGGCCCCATCCGGGACAGCCGCCGCAGGTACCAGCCCGGACTTACCGAGCTCACCGTCATCGCGTCCTCGCCAACGCCACCGGCGCGCCGCCCGCCAGGCCGGCCTGCACGGCGAGGGTGGCCGCCGTGGTGGCGACCAGCGACTCCAGCGGCACCGGCATCGGACCGCCGGTCCGCACGGCCTTGATGAACGCGGCCAGCTCGGCGTTCTGGCCCTTGTCCCGGGCCTTGGGCAGCCGCGAACTGGCCCACCGCTTGCGGCGGCCATCGTGAACAGTGGCACGGACGAAGTCGTCGAGCCGCAGCACCTTGCCGTCCGCGACCAGGTCCAGCGTCTCCTTGGGGAAGCCGGGCGCGCCGGTGGTGACGTAACTGATGGTGGCGGTGGACCCGTCCGGGTAGCGCAGCACGGCCTGTACGTCCTCGTTGCCGGACGCGGCGACCGCGTACACCGAGACCGGGTCGGCCCCGAGCAGCCAGCTCGCCGTGTCGATGAAGTGCCCGCCCTCGCCGGTGAACCGCGAGCCCTCGGTGCCTTGTCGGAGGTACCAGCTTCCGTGCTGCAATCGGCCCGCGTTGACCAGGTAGCGGAGGCTCGCCGGGCCGGTGCGGGCGCCGAACCGCTGCCTGGCCTCCCGCAGCAGCGGTGCGAACCGGCGGTTGAAGCCCACCTGGAGCCGGTCGTTGCCGGACTCCTCCACCGCCGCGAGCACGCCGGCCAGCTCGTCCTCGGTGAGGGCCAGGGGCTTCTCCACGAATACCGTCTTGCCCGCGAGGAGCGCCCTTCGGGTCAGCTCGGCGTGCGAGCTGTGCCGGGTGACGATGAACACCGCGTCGATGGACTTGTCGCCGAGCACGGCGTCGACGTCGGTGGTCGCCCCGTCGAAGCCGAACTTCCGCTGGGCGTTGGCCGCGGACAGCGCCGTCGTGGTGACGACGGTCGACAATTCGACGCCGTCGCGCTGTGCCAGGTGCGGCAGCAGCATCGACGTCGCGTAGTTTCCCGCGCCGACGAACGCGAGCCGCACCGGCGCCGTGGCGGCCCGGACCGGACCCCGCTTCATGCCTTTGGTGGACACAGCCACCGCGGGCACGGCCACCGCCGGGGCCGCCGCTTCCTCCGCCTCCCCCGCCTGTTCGGCGTACCGGAACAGCACGGCGACGGCCTTGAGGTCGCCGTCCTTCAGGCTCCGGTACGTCTCGACGGCGTCATCGAAGTCGGCGATGTGGGAAACCAGCGGCTCCACGTCGACGCTGCCGCGGGCGAGGAGATCGAGGAAGCACGCCAGGTTGCGGCGCTCGGTCCAGCGCACGTAGCCGATCGGGTAATCGCGGCCCTCCAGCTCGTACTCCGGGTCGTAGCGCCCGGGGCCGTAACTGCGGGAGAACCGGACGTCGAGCTCCTTCTCGTAGTACGCGTTCCACGGCAGGTCCAGGCGGCACTTGCCGATGTCGACGACCCGGCCACGGTCCCGGCTCAGCCGGGCGGCCAGCTCCACGGGCTGGTTGCTGCCGCCACCTGCGGCCAGGTACACCTGGTCCACGCCCAGGCCGCCCGTGAGTTCGGCGACGGAAGCCTCCACGGCCGCCGACGCGGGGTCACCGCAGGCCGCGGCGCCCAGGCGCTCCGCCAGCTCGCAGCGCACCGGGTCGGGGTCGGCCCCGACGACGCGCACTCCGGAGGCGGTGAGAAGCTGCACCACCAACTGCCCGATCAGCCCGAGGCCGATGACCAGCGCCACGTCGCCGAGCTGCGGCTCACCCCGGCGGACGCCCTGCAACGCGATCGACCCGACGGTGCCGAAGGCCGCGTGCCGCGGCGCGAGGCCGTCCGGGACCCGGGCGTACAGGTTCTTGGGCACCCAGTTCAGCTCGGCGTGCAGCGCGTGCTCATTACCGGCGCAGGCCACGAGGTCGCCGACCTTCACATCGTCGATCCCGGCGCCGACCTGCTCGACCACCCCGCACAGCGAGTAGCCCAGCGGCGTGTAGGAGTCCAGTTGGCCCATCACCTTGCGGTAGGTGGCGGGCAGCCCGTTGGTGGCCACGCTCTGCATGACCTTGGCCACCTGGTCCGGCCGGGAGCGGGCCTTGCCCAGCATCGACATGCCGGCCTCGGACACCTTCATGAGCTCGGTCCCGGTGGAGATCAGCGAGTAGGCGCTGCGGACCAGCACACCGCCCGGCTTGCACCCCGGCACCGGCACGTCCAGCACCGCCAGCTCACCGCTCTTGTAGTTCTGTACAACCTGTTTCACCCGAACTCCTCTGATTCCTACGCCATTGACCGAGCGCTCTGGCCGGACCCGGAGGACGCGTCGCGATACCAGTACTCGAGGGTCAGCACGTGCCACAGATGCTTGGAGAAGTCCCGCTGCCCGGCGGCGTCCTCGGCGACCATCCGCGCCAGCGCGTCGCGGCGCAGGAACCCGGAACGCACGAGCTCGCCGTCGTTGACCACCTCGCGCACCAGCGGTGCCAGATCCCGGCTCATCCAGGCCCGCAGCGGGGCGCTGAACAGGCCCTTGGGCCGGTACACGATCTCCCGGGGCAGGACCGAGGCGGCCGCCTCCTTGAGGACGGCCTTGCCCTGACGTCCGACGATCTTGCGATCACCGGGCACGGCGAACGCCGCCCTGACCACCTCGACGTCCACGTACGGCACCCGCACCTCGGTCGACGCGGCCATGCTGGAGCGGTCCGTGTACGCCAGGTTCAGACCCGGCAGGAACATCCGGGCGTCGCCCAGGCACATACGGTTGACGAAGTCGTCGAGGTCGTTGTCCTGGTAGGTGTCCGCGTGTTCGGTCAGTACGTCCTCGACCGCCTGGGCCAGGTCCGGATCGATCAGGGCGAGCAGCTCGCCCCGGTCGTACATGGTGTAGCTGCGCCGGAACGCGGTCTCCTCCGGCAGGTCGGCGAAGGAGAGGAACCGCTTCGCGAAGCGCACCGACCGGTACCCCCGGCGGGCGGTGGCCACCGGCAGCCTGTCCACGGCCCTGGACAGGCCGTGCCGCAAAGGTCGCGGGACTCGCTGGTAGCGCAGCGCGAGCAGGTTGGCCAGGTGCTTGCGGTACCCGGCGAACAACTCGTCGGCGCCCATCCCCGAGAGCATCACCTTGACCCCGGCCTCCCGGGCGGCCGAGCAGATCAGGTACGTGTTGATGGCGGCGGGATCGCCGATCGGCTCGTCCAGGTGGTACGTCATCCGCGGCAGCAGGTCGAGCACATTCGGAGCGATCTCGATCTCATGCAGGTCGACGCCGAACCGCTCGGCCACCCGCCGGGCGTAGCGCAGGTCGTCCGGCATCGCCTCGAACTTGGCGTCCTCGGCGCGGAATCCGATCGTGTACGCGGAGATGCCGGGCCGGTGGCGGGCCGCGAGCGCGGTCAGGTAGCTGGAGTCGAGGCCGCCGGAGAGGAAGGTCGCCACGGGGACGTCGGAGAGGAGGTGGCGCCGAGTCGACTCCTCGACAATGGCGGCCACGTCCGGCCGCTCGCCGGCCCGGGCCCGCTCCCGGCCCTCGGCGGCGACGTCCTTCAGGTGCCAGAACCGGCCGCGCTCCACCCGGCCGTCGGGCCGGCACCTCAGCCAGCTCCCCGGCGGCAGCTTCTCCGCCTCGCGGAACGCGCACCGTGAGTCCGGCACCCAGTAGTACAGCAGTGAGGCCACCAGCGCCGTATGGTCCACCCGCAGTGCCCCGCCGGTCGCGGCGGCGAGCGCCTTGAGTTCGGAGGCGAAGACCAGACCCTCGCCGCGCCGGAGCAGGAACAGCGGCTTGATGCCGAGCTGGTCGCGGGCGAGCACCAGGTCACCGGTTCGCTCGTCGAAGATCCCGAACGCGAACATGCCGCGCAGCCGGGGCAGGCAGTCCGTGCCCCAGCGCCGCCAGGCCTCCAGCAGCACCTCGGTGTCGGAGGTACCGCGGAAGCGCACCCCGGCGGCTGCCAGCTCGGCACGCAACTCGGGTGCGTTGTACAGCTCGCCGTTGTACGTCAGGGCGAGGCCGTCCGCGACCATCGGCTGGGCGCCGGTCTCGGACGGGTCGATGATGGCCAGTCGGCGGTGCCCGAGGTGCACTTCGCCGTCACCGATGGGGTGGCCGTACCGGCCCGCCCCGTCCGGACCGCGATGGGCGAGGGTATCGGTGAGCCGGTCGGTCACCACCTTCCCGTCCGGCCATCGGTACGTGCCCGCGATGCCACACATGTCCTACCGCGCCTCCTGCTCGTTGTGCGGGACCCGTGTGGCCCACATCGGCTGATGCTGCGTCCGCCGCCGGCCTTCCCCCGCTGCCTCAACGGCGTGGGCGGGGGTGCCCCCAGCGGTGGCTGGGGGAGTACCCCCACCGTTCTGCCGGGCCGGCCAATCGCCGCGGCCGCGCAGCGCGGTGTGCGGCCCGTCCCACAGCGTGCCGTCGGTCCGGTCACGCGGATCGGGGTCGATCAGCACCACACCGATCACCCGAATGCGCTGGTCCGCGAGTTGCCGCGCCACGGTGTGCAGCCATGCGGCGCTGCCGTGCCCGGCGCGTACGACGAGCACGGCCCGAGTGCCGAGGTACTGGAGGTCGGTCCACGCCGTGCCGGGCGCCACCGAGCCGACGCCCAGTCGGCGGCCTTCAGGAGGCACAGCCGCGGCACGCTCGCCGCTGACCACGGTGGGGTCTTCCGGCTTCGGGCGGCGGCCGGTGAGCCGCGGGCCGGGCAGATCGTCCACGACGACCACCGGCCCCTCCGGCGCCAGTGCCGCGGCGAGGTCCATGGCGATCACGCTCGTGCCGCGGGCACAGCCCAGTTCCAGCAGCGACACCGGTTCCGCCGAGCCGCGCACAGCGCGGGCCAGGGTCGTGATGAGCCTCGTCCGTGCCGCCCGGGTCCGTCGGCGCTGCCACGACCTGCCCGACCGCAAGGACGCGCCGCGCAGCTCCGCGATGACCGAGGCGCCCAGGTTCGCCGCGATGTCCCGGCGCAGCACGGGGCGGTCCGCCACCACCGTGCCGACCGCGGCCAGCGCGAGCCCGACGACGAGCCCGAGGACCAGCCCGATCGCGGCGTTGGTGACCGTGGCCCTGGGCAGGGAGTGCCGCACCGCGCGCGGGGCGTCCACGATCTGAGTGCCGGCGACGACCTTGGGCGCGCCGGTGCGCGCCTCCGCTGCGCGCTGGTCGTAATCGGCGATCCGCGAGGTGAGTTCGGCCCGGCGGGCGAAGAGCGACTCGATGCTCGCCGACGCCTTCGGGTCGCTGTCCGGCGATCGGTCACCGATCGCCTTGTTGACCTGGGCCAGCTCCTCCCGCATGCGGTCACGCTGGTCGAGCAGGGCCTTGGCCTCGGCGTTCGCGGTTTCCCGCATCCGCCTCACATGGTCCGCGACGAACGCGTCGGCCAGTGCCCTGGCCCGGGCCACCGCTTCCGCGTCGGTGTCACCGGTCACCTCGATCCGCAGCAGGTTGTTGGTCAGGCCGGTTCCCCGGTAGTCCCGCATGAGGTCCTCGGGCCTCTCCGAGGAGTTGAGGGACCGCAGGGCCTGTTCGGCGATCCGTGTGGTCCCCAGCAGTTCGACGTCGGTGCGGATCAGCGTTCCGGTGTCGTTCGGCTGGTCCTCCTTGTGCGCGACCAGCACCTTGGTCACCGCCGTCGGCGGTGGCGGCATGAGGACCGCCACCGCCGCGCCGGCCAGCAGTCCCAGCAGCGCCATGGCGTACCGGACGCGGCGGCGCCTGCGCACCGCCACCACCAGCGCCTGGAGGTCGAAAAGCGGCGCGGCGGCCGACGAGTCCGACGTCGCGCTCGTCGTCACGCCGAACCTCCCGTCGCGTGGCCGCGGACCGCGAGCGCCGGAGTGGCGTTGTCCGGAGGATGGCCGGCAGGGCCCGTCGGACGGGGCCGGACCGTGCCGGCGACGACGACGCCCACGACCTCGTGCCCGCCGTCCGCACACGCCCCGGCGATGCCGGCGAGCTCCTCCGTGGTCCAGATGCCCGGGCTGAGGACGACCAGGGCACCCGACTCGGTGTCGCGGTCCGGCACCGTCGGCAGGTCCACCGACACCTCCACCACCCGCAGCATGGTGTGTCCCGCGCCCGCAGAGCTCGCGGAGGGTTCGCTGTTGGCCTCGGTGACGAGCTGACCGGCGGCCCGGCGGGCGATCTCGTCGCCGTCCGGTACGACCACCAGCACCCGCCGGGGGGCCGGCGTCCGGCTCCGGAGGCGAGCGCACACCCGCCGGTAGCGGATCCGCCTGCCGGCCTCGTCGCCGGACCTCGGCGGGGCCGGCATGTCCCACCGGGTGTCGATGCCGAGGAGTCGGCGGATCCAGGCCCGAGGGCCACCGTCCTCCGGCCGGTGCGCGCGCCCTTCATCGGGCACGTCGACGGTGCCGAGGAGCGCCGCGCCCAGCGCCGCGGCGATCTCCGATTCGGTGCGCGGCCGGCGGTTCACCCGTGCGGCGACGAGATGGCCGATGACCGCGAGCAGGAAGAACAGCAGCGCCCCGCCGGCGATGAGCTGCGTCCTCGTCGGCGGCGCCTCGCCGGTCGGCCGGTGCGCCGGGCCCATGACGACCATGCCGGCCTTGTCGGCCGCCGGGTCGGCCTGGTCCAGCCTCGTCATGGCCTCCTCCAGCGAGGTGCGGAGCTTCTCCAGCGTGGTGCGGGCCTGCACGCTCTCCACGGTCCGCCCCGGATCGGCCGCGTTGGCCAGGTCGGTGATGCGGCGGTTGGTCTCCTCCACCTTCTGCCGCAGCGCCTCGGGCCCGGTGGCCGTGGGGTCGGTGCCGCCGCCCGCGATCCGCGCGGCGAAGCTCACGAATTGCTGGGTCACCCGGTCCGAGAGCTGCTGCGCGCGCTCCGGGGTGTCGGCCGTGCCCGAGATGCTGATGATGTTCCCGTCGGCGGCCTTGGCGGTCACTCGGTCCCGCAGCTCGGCGCCGCTGACGTCGGTCCAGCCGAGGCTGGCGGCCGCGCGGTCGACCACCGTCGAACTGGTCGCGATGTCCACCTGGGTCAGCAGCTCGCGCTCCTCCCACTGCCCCGGCAGCAGTACCGATGCCGACGCCGTGTACCGCGGTGGAAACAGCACCGAGGCGCCGTAGCCGACCAGCGCGCCCACCACGGCGGCGATGGCGAGAAGCCGCCACCGCCGACGGAGAATCCGCCCGACCGTGACCAGACGGATCGTGTCATCGCTCAACGCCGCGGCCTCTTCCCTGTGCGGACGGGGCCACCCGCCGACACCGGAGCGTGGTCACGGCAGGCAGCGGCGTAGGCGGCGAGCAGCGACGCTTGCGAGTTCCGCCAGGAAAGCGGCCCGCTGATCCGCTCCTGGCCGATCTCGCCCATCCTGGCCCGCTTCTCCGGATCGTCCAGCAACAGCGCGATGAGCCCGGCGAATTCGGTCTCGTCGTCGGCGGGCGCGTAGACGGCGGCGTCACCGGCGGAGACGCGCGCCTCCTTCAGGTCGAACGAGACGATCGGCCGGCCCATCGCCATGTACTCCAGAACCTTGTTCATGGTCGACACGTCGTTGAGCGGATTGCGCGGGTCGGGGGAGAGGCACACGTCCGCGGTGGACAGGTAGCGCACCAGGTCGGCGTCCGGTATGCGTCCGGTGAACCGCACCTGGTCGGAGAGGCCCAGCCGCCGGGACAGCGCCACCATCGCGTCGAAGGCGTCGCCGGCGCCGACGAACACCGCGTGCCAGTCGGTCCGCCCGAACTCGTCGCGCAGTCGCGCCAGGGCCCGCAAGGCGTAGTCGACGCCGTCCTGAGGGCCCATGACGCCGAGGTAGCACAGCAGATGAGGCTTGCCGCGCTTCAACTCCGGCTCGGGCGGCACCGGTTGGAACCGGTCGACCTGGGGAGCGCTGCGCACCACGAACACGTCCTCCGGGCGCCGGCCACCACGGCGTACCGCGACGTCCCGGTAGCTCTCGTTCGTGGCGAGCACGATGTCCGCGGCCCGGTAGGTGCGCCGTTCCAGCGCGCACACGGCGCGGTAGAGCAGGTCTTCGCCGCGGTCGAACCGGGAGAGGTACAGCTCGGGTACCAGGTCGTGCTGGTCGAAGACGAACCGCGCGCCGCGCCGCTTCAGCCACAGCGCGGGCAGGAACAGCAGGTCGGGCGGGTTGCAGGCGTGGACCACGTCCACCGGGCCGACCTTGCGGGCCAGCCGGGCCGTGTGCCACAGCGCCGATCCGTACTCCCGCAGGTAACCCGCCGGTCCTCCGGTGGCCGGGCGCAACGGGTAGCGGTGGATCCGCACCCCGTCGATCACCGCCTCCGGCTCGGTGTCCCGCTTCTCCCCGCGGGGACAGATGACGTGCACTTCCCAGCCCGCGTCGCGCAGTGTCGTGCACTCCTGCCACACCCGCCGGTCGAACGGCACCGACAGGTTCTCCACCAGGATCAGCGCGCGCCGGTTCGCCCCGTCGCCGCTGGTTGTCGCGTCACCAAGCAAGGCCCATGTACCCCGGTTCGGCCCGGCGCGCCTCGGCGTCGGGAAGGCGGATGAGGTCGACGATCACCGGGCCGTCCCCATGGGGCAGCGCCGACAGCACGGCCGGGTCGCTGGTCCCGACCAGGCACACCTCGGCGTGGTCGAGCACCTCGTCGACGGAGTCCGCGAGCAACTGCGCGAGGTGCGGCAGCCGGGTCTCGATGTACTCGCGGTTCGCGCCGATCAGCCGGGACAGGCTCACGTTGGCGTCGTGGATCCGCAGGTCGTAGCCCTTGCCGTGGAGCCTTTCCGCCAGCTCGACGAGCGGGCTCTCGCGGAGGTCGTCGGTGCCGGGTTTGAAGGACAGTCCGAACAGGCCCACCCGGCGCTTGCCGGTGCGCTCGACCAGCTCCACCGCGCGCTGCAGATGTGCGGAGTTGGAGGCGAGCACGTGGCCGAGGATGGGCACGGAGACGTCGGCCCGCTGCGCCGCGTGGACCAGGCT
The DNA here is from genome assembly GCF_055570965.1 of Streptomyces sp. NPDC031064. Lineage (NCBI taxonomy): Bacteria > Bacillati > Actinomycetota > Actinomycetes > Kitasatosporales > Streptomycetaceae > Streptomyces > Streptomyces sp. NPDC031064. Next base: position 1,338,888 of record NZ_JBVIGF010000001.1, on the reverse strand, counting down.
GCGCAGGTCCTTGGGGAGGCAGGACCCACCGAAGGCGAAGCCCGGCCGCAGGTAGGCGGGGCTGATGTTCAGCTTGCGGTCGGCCAGGAACACGTCCATCACCTGGTGCGAGTCCACCCCGAGGGCCTGGCACACCGCGCCCAGCTCGTTCGCGAAGCCGATCTTGAGGCCGTGGAACGCGTTGTCCGCGTACTTGATCGCCTCGGCCGTCGGAACCGGCACCCGGAACACCTCGCCGGACAAGCCGTCGTACAGCGCCGCCACCGCGTCGCCGCTTGCCGCGTCGAGCTCGCCGATGACCGTCTTGGGCGGATCGAAGAAGTCCCGCACACTCGTGCCCTCGCGCAGGAACTCCGGGTTGACCGCGACTCCGAAGTCCACTCCGGCCGTGCCGCCGACGTTCTTCTCCAGAATCGGTACCAGCAGGTTCAGGCAGGTGCCCGGGAGCATGGTGCTGCGGAACACGACGGTGTGCCGGCCCCCCTGCTCGGCCTCCTCGGCCAGCGCGGCACCGATCTGCTCGGTGACCCGCTCCAAGTACGTGGTGCACAGGCTGCCGTTGGGCTCCGACGGCGTGCCCACGCAGACCAGCGACACCTCACTGCCCGCGATCGCCTCGCGGACGTCGCCGGTGGCGCGTAACGCTCCTGTCCGCACGACCTCGGCGATCAGCTCGCCGATCCGCTCCTCGACCACCGGGGCCCTGCCGTCGTTCACCAGGTCGACCTTCACCTGGTTCACGTCCACCCCGATGACCTCGTGCCCCATGTCGGCCAGGCACGCGGCTGACACGCAGCCCACGTAGCCGAGCCCGAAAACGCTGACTCTCATGACCCGTCCCTCCCCCCAGGCAGGCCCTTGTGGCCTGCGGTTCGCGCACCGGCCTGACGACGGCCCCCGCGCATCAGTAGGCGCCCTGGCCGTGGAGCACCGCACGCAGCGTCTTCCACAAGATCACCGCATCCAGGGCGAGCGACCAGTCCTCCACGTACCGCAGGTCGAGGCGGACCGCCTCCTCCCACGGCAGGTCGCTGCGTCCGCTGATCTGCCACAGGCCGGTGAGCCCGGGCTTGACCAGCAGCCGCCGCCGGATGTCCGGGCCGTACGCGGCGGACTCCTCCGGTAACGGAGGCCGCGGTCCGACGAGCGACATCGATCCGGTGAGTACGTTGAAAAGTTGCGGGAGCTCGTCGATCGAGTACCGGCGCAGCACCGCTCCCACCCGGGTCACCCGCGGATCCCGGCGGAGCTTGAACAGCAGACCCGCGCCCTCGTTGCGGTCGGCCAGCTCCGCACGTGCCCCGTGGGCCCCGGCGACCATGGTGCGGAACTTCAGAATGGTGAACTCGCGGCCGTCCTTGCCGACCCTGCGCTGGCGGTAGAACGCCCCGCCCCGGCTGTCCACCACCACGAGCAGCGCGACGAGCACCATCAGCGGCGCGAACAGCATCAGCAGGATCGCCGAGCCCACGCGATCGACGACCCCTTTGACCGCCCGGCGGCCCCCGGTGAAGATCGGCATGCTGACCCGCAGCAGCGGGATCCCGAGCACCGCGTCGACGTGCAGCCGCGGGCCGGCCACCTCCATCAGCACGGGGGCCACGACCATCTCGGTGTCGCTGCCTTCGAGGTTCCAGGCCAGCCGCTGAAGCCGGTCCGGTGACCAGTGCGGGTCCGGTGTGACCGCGACGACACGGTAGCCGTCGTGGCGGACGTGCTTGGCGACGTCCGTCAGTTGTCCGACGACCGGCACGCCGTCCAGGTGGTCACCGTCGAGGCCGCGACCGTCCGTGGTGCACACCGCCTCCACCCGCCAGCCGAGGTGCGGGAACTTGCGGGTACGGGCGATCAGGTCGCGCACGGTGTCCGGGCTCCCGGCAGCGAGCACCGGTCTCAGGCACCGTCCTTCGTTCCGCTGTTTGTGCAGCCAGAGGCGGAGCAGATAGCGCGCGGTCATGGTGACGAGTGCGATCGCGGGGATCGCGACGAAGATCCAGAGTTTGATGTTGCGCGAGGTGAGGGCGATCCCGCCGAGGGCCAGCACGACGGTCGCCGTGAACAGCGACCGTCCGAGCCGGCGGAATTCCTCGGCGCCCTGGCCGAGCACGGCCGGAGCCCAGGACCGGCTCACCGCCAGCGCTCCCAATACCAGCACCTCGGTGCCGAATGCGAGAATTCCCCATTTCTCGTGCCAGTTGGCCGCGTCCCGGGCCCCGAAGAAATTGCCGATGGACGCCACCACGAAAGCGGTGGTCACGGTATCGCTGGTGATCACGGTACGGCGGTACCGCTGCTCCCAGTCGATCGCGGGCCGGCTGATTGCCCCGTTCGCCGGACGCCCGCGCGCCGACGGAAACGGGTCGACTAATCCCCCCTGCTGCACAGGACCCCCCAGGTCACCAGTGGTTCGACGTACTGGCCTGACACTGTTACTCCCCCGGGGGGCGCCCCCCGCCCCCCGCGCCGCGCCGTTCCCCCCTCGGGAGGCCCCCGCCCCCCGCACATGACACCTCGGCCATTTCAGCGCTACGTGATCGGGTGCTCCCCGCACCCAAGGACCCTGTCGGGCTCCAAGAATTGATCACCCCCACGTCCGGCGCGGGGCACGCGACTGCTGGCTTTCCGTAGCGCCGGACTTCTAGATCATTTATTGGTCGCCTCGTGTCCGATCAGCTGAAGCACGGTCAATCTAGACCATCGGGGCCAGTGTGTAGAGAGGATGTGTGTAATTCGTGTTCACGCTTTGAGGGTGGATCCACGGATCGGTGATCGCCTACGGATGTTTTCCGGCCATCGCCCCAGGTCCTGCCCCTCGATCCCGTCGAGGGCGGGGCGGGGGCCAGGGCGAGGAGGGCCTTGCTCGTGCCGGTCACGGAAGACGGCGCCCTGGGTCGATCCGGTCCCCGGTCGTTCACCGGTTGCTCGTGATGTGACGCGCGTCACGAAGTGTCACAACCGCCGGCGGTCCGGTGTCTTGATGCCGACCCGCTGGGACGACGGAGGAGAGCACACCATGAGCAGACGGACGACGAACACCACGCGCACCCTCGCGTTCCTCAAGGTCGCGATAGCGCTGCAGACCCTGAGTCTGTTCTTCCAGGCCGCCACGGCCGGAGCGCTCCTGACGTCGTCTCAGGGGTACCTGCTGCACGACGTCGGCTCGAAGGTGATGTACGCCGCCGCCATGTTGTATCTGGTCGCCGCGGTCCTGGCCTGGCGCCCGGGTGGCGGTTCTCCCCGTCCCGTCCTGTACGCCACCGGCTTTCTGCTCCTCGCCTCGGCGCAGGTCGCGCTGGGCGTCGCCCATGTGGCCTCGCTCCATGTCCCCCTGGGCGTGGTGATGTTCACCCTCAGCACCCTGGCCCTGGTCCGGGCGCTGTCCCCGCGCCTGCTGCCGCGCTCCGCTGCCGGGTCGTAGGCGCCCGCGGCCGCCGGTCTCAGGCACGACCAGTTCAGACCCTCATCCGAAAGGCAGGACACCTCATGTCCGTTCGATCCGTGCTCGCCGTATCCGCAGCCGTCCTCGTCGGCGGTCTCGTGCTCGCCGCACCGGCCGCCGCCGACCCCTCGGTCCAGCAGGCCGCCGTGAGCGTCTACACCGTGAGCGTCGGCCGGGTCGGAGCCTCCCTGTCGGCACTGGTCGGTCTCCTCGGCGCGGTGACCGGCGGCCTGGCCCTGGCCCGCTCCACCGGTCAGGGGCGCATCGGCACCTGGGCCCGGCGGAACGGGGCCGTCACGGCTCTCGCGGCGGGTCTGGTCGCCGTGCTCGTCGGCGGGGCGGTCGCGGCCACCGCGGACGGCGGTCTGGGCACCGGCAACGGGCTCGGCGGCGCCTACTTCGCCATGGTCCTGGGCCTGATCGCCCTCACCCTCGGCCGACTGGCCCGCTCCCGGGCCCACCGAAGCCACTGACCGGCCGGCCCGCTCCCGGGCCCACCGAAGCCGCTGACCGGCTGGTCATCGCCCGCGAGGCCTCGACGGAGCCTCGCGGGCAGGCCATGGCCGTGCGCGCGAGGCGGGCGCCGGCGACGGGCAGGTTTCCTCCGGCGCCCGGGGACCCGCCGACCAGGAGTCGTCACTCCTGCTCATCCGTACGCCGGCGGGCCGGCGGATAGCGGCGATCCAGAACGGCCGTCAGCGGCCGGTCACCATCCCGGAGCCGGACTCGGTGCCCTCGAAGATGTCGCACTCCATGACGCGGCTGGTGCGGTGCCTCGGCGTCGGCCGGCCCGCGAGGTCACATGGGCGGGTCGCTGAGGTTCCCGTTGGCGGACGGCGGCCTGACCCCCAGGACCGTGAGCAGTGCCCGGGCGGCCGGGCTCGGGTTGAAGCGGCTCCAGGCCAGGTACTCGATGCGGCGCGGTCCGTTGGCCACGGGGACCAGGGACAGTTCCGGGTGGTTCCCGGCCAGCGGGACGATGAAGGCCGAGGGCAGCAGGGCGATGCCGAGTCCGCGGGCGATCAGACGGGTGATCAGCTCCGCGACGCCGGCTTCGTAGGCGACGTCGCGGGTCAGGCCGGCGGCGGTGAACGCCCGGTCGGACTGGGCGCGGGCGGGGGTGCCGCTCACGAAGTCGACGAACGTCTCGTCGGCGACCTGCTCCAGCGTGACACGGGAGGCGCCCGCGAGGCGGTGGCCGGCGGGGACGACCAGTACGTGCTCGTCGCGATCGAGGACGAGGGTTTCCACACCGGACGGGCGTTCGCCCTCGGGGAGGCCGAGGAAGGCGACGTCCAGTTCGCCGTCGCGGATCGCGGCCGCCAGTTCGTCGCTGCCCGCGGCACGGAGGAGGACGCGGACGTCCGGGTGCAGGGCGCGGTACCGCTGAAGCAGTTCGGGTACGTCGACGGCCGCCGTGGTCACGATCACGCCGACGGCGAGCCGGCCGCGCACCACGCCGGCCGCGGCGGCGGCGTCGGCGGCCGCGCGGTCGGCGGCGGCCAGGCAGTCGCGGGCTCCGGCCAGGAACGCCTCGCCCGCGCTGGTCAGTTCGACCCGGCGGCTGGAACGGGCGAACAGCTTGACCCCGAGCTCCCGTTCCAGGCCGGCGATCCGGTGGCTGAGTGAGGACTGCACCACGGAGCAGCGCTCCGCCGCGCGCGTGAAGTTGCGGGTTTCGGCGAGGGCGACGACGTACCGCATCTGCTGGAGATCCACAGCATCATCGTTCTGGTTCATGGCTGGGATGACAAGCATGCTTTGGATACATGGTGGGTCCCGGCCGAGACTTCCTCCCATGCAGACCCTGACCGAACCGTCCCCGAGCCCGCTGCGCACCCCGCACGCGCGGCAGGCGGCCACCGTCGCACTGACCGCGCTCGCCCCCGCGTCCTGGGGCACCACGTACGCCGTGACCACGGAACTCCTGCCGCCCGGGCATCCGTTGTTCGCCGGGCTGATGCGCGCCTTACCCGCCGGGCTGCTCGCGCTGGCGATCACCCGCGTACTTCCGCGCGGGGACTGGTGGTGGAAGGCCGCGCTCCTCGGCGTGCTGAACATCGCAGCGTTCTTCCCGCTGTTGTTCGTGGCGGCCGAACGGCTCCCCGGCGGGGTCGCCGCCACCCTCGGCGCCGCGCAGCCGCTGCTCGTCGCGGGGTTGGCGATCGCGGTGGTCAACGACCGGCCGACGGCCTGGCGATGGGTGTGGAGCGTGGTCGGCGTGGCCGGTGTCGGACTCGTCGTGCTCGGGCCCGAGGCCCGGCTGGACCTCGTCGGCGTGCTCGCCGGGCTCGGCGGTACGGCCGCCATGGCCACCGGGGTCGTCCTCACCAAGCGATGGGGGCGTCCCGAGGGCGTCGGTCCGCTGACCCTGGCCGGCTGGCAACTGGCGGTCGGCGGCCTGCTGCTGCTCCCGATCACGCTCGTGGTCGAGGGGATACCGCAGCGGATCGACGCCGGGGCCGTCGGCGGCTACCTGTGGCTCGGCAGCATGGGCGGGCTCATCGCGTACACGCTCTGGTTCCGGGGGATCGGAAGGCTGCCGGTGGGCGCGTCCGCACCACTGGTGCTGCTGTCCCCCCTGGTCGCGACCGTCGTCGGCATCGGGCTGGGCGAGTCGCTGAGCCTGGTGCAGACCCTCGGGTTCGTCCTCGCCCTGGCCGCCCTGCTCGCCGCGCAGTTCAACGCCCCGGGATCGGCCGGTCGCCGCAAGACGGGAGGGTCGCCCGGCGGGAGGCCGTGAGGGCGGGCGGTGGTGCGGGGAGGTGCCCGAGGGCGTGGCGCGTCCGGGTCACGAGGCCCTGGCCCGCTGTGTGACGACGATGCACGCGAGCACGATGACGGCGGCGACAGGAGCGGCGGCAGTGAGGTGCTCACCGAGCAGGAGCACCGCCCACATCAGCGTCAGAAGGGGCTGCGCGAGCTGGAGTTGGCTTGCCTTCGGCACACCGATCAGGCTCATTCCCTGGTACCAGACGACGAACCCGCCGAACTGCGAGACGCCGGCGATGTACGCCATGCCGACGACGGCCTTCACCGTCAGGTGCACCGGCTCCTGGGGTAGCGCAATCGCGCAGACCACGAGGTTCACGGGAGCGGCGAGCACGACACCCCAGGCGATGACGCGCCAGCCCGGCATGTGGGCCGAGAGCCGCCCGCCCACGGCATAGCCGGCCGAGCACACCAGCAGCGCGGCGAAGAGGTAGAGATCCCCGGCCGTCGGCCGCCCGTGGCTCTGCATGAGGGTGAACGCGACGATGGTGGCCGCGCCCGCCCCGGCCGCGGCCCAGAACACCTTCGAGGGGCGGCGGCGGGTGAGGAGCGCGGAGACCGTCGCCGTGGCCACCGGCAACAAGCCGATGACGACCGCCGAGTGCGCCGTGGACGACGTCTGGAGCGCGAGGGTGCTGAGCAGCGGGAAGCCGAGCCCGCAGCCGCCCGCGACGACCGCGAGGGCCGGCCAGTCGGCACGAGCCGGGAGCGGTGCGCGGGTCGAGACGAGCGCGGAGAGCGCGATGACGGCGGCCAGGACGCCGCGGACGCCCGTGGCGCTCCAGGGGCCGAAGCCGTCAAGTGCCCATACGGTGCCCGGGAAGCTGAAGGAGAAACACACGACACCGAGGGCGGCGAGCACCGTGCCGTTCTGCAGTGGCGATACTCGCTCGGGGACGATAGCGCTACGATCTATACTCATGAACCACAGTAGCAGTTCGCACAAGGTGGCCAGCACACTGGCACGTGAGCTGGAGCACGTGCCCGCCGGGACGCGGCTGGCGACGCACCGCGAACTCGTGCGCCGCTTCGGCGTGAGCGCCACCACCGTCTCCCAGGCGCTGGCCCTCCTCACCCAGTGGGGAGTGGTCACCTCCCGGCCCGGCTCCGGCACCTACCGCGCCGAGACGCGCACCGTGCCCCGCTCCGGCGACACGTCGTGGCAGGAGGCTGCCCTCCAGCCGGCGAACGGCATCGGATCGCCGCCCGGCGCTCAGCGTGGCTTCAAGGCGTCCGGGCTCCTCGGAACGCTCTCGACGCTGGGACCGGACGTCGTCGACCTCAACGGCGGCTACCTCCACCCCACTCTGCAACCCCTCACCATGCTCGGGACCGCCCTGTCCCGCGCCGCCCGGCGCCCGGCGACGTGGGACCGTCCTCCGGTCGGCGGAGTGCCGGAGCTGCGCGACTGGTTCGCGGCCGACATCGGGGGCGGCCTCAGCAGGGACGACATCCTCGTCTGCGGTGCGGGCCAGAGCGCCCTGGCGACCGTGCTGCGCGCCCTCGGCCAGCCGGGCGCCCCCGTGGTCGTCGAGTCGCCGACGTACCCGGGGACGATCGCGGCCGCTCACGCCGCGGGGCTGCGGCCCATCCCGGTACCGCTCGACGCCGAGGGCCTCCGCACCGACCACCTGGACGAGGCGCTCACGCGCACCGGCGCGCGCGTCGTCATCGTGCAGCCGCTGTTCCAGAACCCCACCGGAGCGAGCCTTTCGGCGGCCCGGCAGCACGAGATCGTCACCATCGCCCGGCAGCACGGGGCCTTCGTCGTCGAGGACGACTTCGCCCGGCACATGGGGCACGCGGACGCCGGACCTACGCCGCCGCCGATGATCGCGGACGACCCGGACGGCACCGTGATCCACATCCGGTCGCTCACCAAGGTGACATCGTCGAACCTCCGGGTCGGCGCACTGGCGGCGCACGGTCCGGTCATGGCGAGACTGCGCTCGGCGCACCTCATCGACACCATGTTCGTCCCCGCGCCGTTGCAGCACACGGCGCTGGAGGTGCTGACCGCGCCGGGGTGGAAGCGTGCCCTCGCCGCCCTCGGCTCCGCCCTGGAGCACCGCAGGAAGGTCGCGATCGACGCGGTGTCCGCGACGTTCGGCCCGCACGCCCTGGCCGTCCGGCCGCGCGGCGGCTACCACCTCTGGGTATCGCTGCCGCACCACCTGGGGGAGGCGGAACTCGCCGCCGCCGCACTGGCGAACGGGGTCGCTCTCACGCCGGGTGGCAACTACTACGTCAGTGACAGCAGTACGCCGCACATCCGGATCAGCTATGTGGCGGCGCCCTCGGCGGCGGACGTCGACGACGCCGTCCGCCGCCTCGCCCCGCTCGTCGTGGGAACCTGAGGGAACCGCCCCCCGCCTGACATGCTGGGCGGCATGGCCACGTTCGAGAAGAGGCCCGTGACCGCCGACGACCTGCTCCCCTTGGCGCTGACCAACCTGGGGCACTTCACGTCCATGCGCGTCGAGGCGGACGGCACGGTTCGCGGCCTCACGCTGCACCTGGAGCGCCTCGTACGGGACTGCGCGATCGTGTGGGGCGCGGAGCTGGACACCGGCCGCGTCCGCGAGCACGTCCGCGCGGCCCTGGACGGGCGCGCCGGGCCATGCGTCGTCCGCGTGACGGTCTACGACCCCGCCTTCGAGCTCGGCCGGCCTGCCGGTGGCGGGCATCCCGGCGTCCTGGTCACCGTGCGGGAGGCCGGCGCGATGCCTCCGCCGCCGCTGCGCGCCCGGAGCGTGCCGTACGAACGCGATCTGCCCCACGTCAAGCACGTCGGCCTCTTCGGCGCCGTGCACGCCCGCCGTACAGCCCAGCTCGCCGGATTCGACGACGCGTTGTTCGTCGGCCGTGACGGTCTCGTGAGCGAGGGCACCACCTGGAACGTGGGCTTCATCGACGGTGACGGGACCGTGGTGTGGCCGCGGGCTCCCGTGCTGCCCGGCGTGACGATGGCGCTGCTCCAACAGCACGGCCGGCAGCACGCGGGCGCCGCGCACCGGACCGCGACCGTCACCCTGGCCCAGGCGAAGGGCATGGCGGCCGCCTTCGCCACGAACACCGGCATCGGCGTCCGCGCCCTGGCCGCCATCGACGACACGGACCTGCCGGCCGAGCACCCGGCGCTGGGCGCGCTGCGCGAGACGTACCTGTCCGTGCCCGGCGAGACCGTGTGAAGGCGGGCCCCGTCGGCTACTTCCCGCACCGGGCGGGGCCCTCGGCCACCGCCGTGTAGTAGTGGCCGACGCCCAGCGTCTCGCACGTGTCGGCGAGTTCGCGTTCGAAGAAGGGGCCGCCGTCGTCCAGCGCGAAGTCGAGGTGGCCCAGCACCTCCATGCAGACCAGCCCGTACAGCCGTACCCAGCACCGCAGCATCACGGCGATGGCCTCGATCGGGAGGTCCATGTCCCGGTGGGCGCGGAGGCGGTCGAGCTGGTCGGCCAGGCGGGGATGCAGGGAGCCGGGCGGCGAGACGGGGAAGGGGCGGGAGCGCCAGAGCTTCGCCATCAGGTCCGCGAAGAGCACGCCGAACACCCAGCCGGCGTCCTGCTCCAGGTCCGACTCCCCGCCCATGATGGCCCCCGGGGCGCTGGGGCCGAGGAGGAGCCCGAACTCCCGTTTGTGCTCCAGGCCCCAGCGGCGAAGCGCCCGTGCGGCGGCGATCAGGCGGCCCGGCGCGTCGTCCTCGGGCAGGGTGTCGCAGGACGCCTCCAGGTACCCGGCCACCTCGATGAAGATGTCGGCCCTGAGCGTGCGCAGCAGTTCCTCGTGGCTGGTGAAGTAGCGGTAGACCGCCGGAGCGGTCATCCCCATCCGCCGCGAGATCGCGCGGATGGTGACGCTGCCGATGCCTTCGTCGACCAGCAGTCCGCGCGCCACCTGCTTGATCTCGTCGATGGTCGCGCGACGCTGCTGCTCCCGCCGTGAGAGCCCCGGTGCGGTTCCCTTCCTTTCGCCCATGCCTAGGTGCGTCCTTCGTAGCTCCGTGTCCCGTTCCGGACGGTGTGCGCACAGCTCCGTTATGTATCTCCGATGAACTTAACAGGTGTCACATCGGGCGGGGGAGGGGACCGGAACCGCCCGTCGGGGCGGTGGCCCGGGCGATGAGCCCGGCCGCGATCACCGAGGCGATGTCGTCCAGCAGTACGTCGTCCACCGGGTGGTGGAAGGCGAACAGCGCCATGAACACCGGGCCGCTCAGCAGCAGGTGCGCCAGCGAGGGGTCCAGGGGCCGGGGCAGCTCGCCCCGCTTCTCCGCCCGGTCCAGGAGCGCCGCGAAGTCGGCGCGCTGCTGGGCGACGAAGGTCTGCTGGAGCCGGGCGGTCAGCTCGGGCGAGCGCACCATTTCCGCCATCAGGGCCGGGGTCACCTGGCGCGCCAGGGGGTTGCCCAGCCGCTCGTGGATGAGGCGCGCCAGCGCGTGCAGGTCGCCGCGCAGGGAGCCGGTGTCCGGGGGCGGCTCGATGCCCATGTCGTGCACCGCGGCGGCGAACAGCAGCTCCGCCTTGGAGCCGAACCGGCGGTAGATGGCCGCCTTGCCCACTCCCGCGCGGGCGGCGGTCGCGTCCATGGTCACACGGGCGTACCCGACCTCGGCGAGGAGCTCGCGGGCGGCGGTGAGCACCGCGTGGTCGATGTGGCTGTCCCTGGGGCGGCCCAGTGGTTGTCCAGAGTCCGGCATGGGTGGCAGTATACGAGCCTGTAGTTCCGGAACTCCAGTCTCGTAAAACTGGACGACCTTCCGTGGGCCCGGCTGTATCCGGGCCGGCGGCCGAGTGATCTGTAAGCGATGAGCCCGCTGTTGGAGGAGGAAACCCATGCTGGACAGGGACCAGGTGGCGCGCGCCGCGCGCCTCGCGAGGGGCGGCGGCTCATGACGGCACGGCTGGACCACTGGCTGCCGGAGGCCCACTGGAGCACCCATCACCAGCGCGCGGTGGCCGCACCGGTCGCCGAAGTGGCCACGGCCGCCCGGCAGGTGACGTTCCGGGACACCTGGGTGATGCGGCCGCTCATGGCGGTGCGCACCCTCCCGTCCCTGCTGCTGGGCCACACCGGCCGTGAGGTCGTCGAGAAGGACAGCGACACGATCCGGGGCATGACGAAGCTGGGCTTCATCGTGCTGGACAACGTGCCGGGCGGCGAACTCGTCCTGGGCTTCGTCGGACAGCCGTGGAAGCTGAGCCTCGTCAAGGCGGTCATCCCGGGCCTGAGCCCCGAGGAGTACCTGGCCTTCGACCGGCCCGGGTACGTCAAGGGCGTCTCCGCCGTGTGGGCCGAACCCGAGGGCACCGGCAGCCGGCTCCACACGGAGACCCGGGTGTACGCCACCGACCCGTACGCCGCGCGCCGCTTCAAGCCGTACTGGCGCGTCATCGAACCCTTCAGCAGTCTGATGCGCCGCGACCTGCTGGCCGCCGTCGCCCGCCGCGCCGAACGCGCGGCCCCGGCAGGCGGCCGGGCCGGGAAGCGTCGCTGAGCGGAGCCGGACCGGCAGCCGGCCGGGAAGCGCCGCTGAGCGGAGCCGGACCGGCGGCCGGCCGGGAAGCGCCGCTGAACCGCGCCGGACAGGCGGCCGACCGGGAAGCGCCGCTGAGCGGAGCCGGACCGGCAGCCGGCCGGGAAGCGCCGCTGAGCCGCGCTGGACAGGCGCCGCTGTATCCAGCTCCCCTCCCCGCGGATCTGACAGACGGATCCGCACGAACGACAGGCCTGTCGCTCCTCCGGGAGCGGTGCCCCACCCACCCCAAGGAGAAGACCGTGGACCGACACACCGTCCATCCGCGTCGCTGGCAGATCCTGGCCGCGCTCTGCCTGAGCCTGCTCTTGATCGGTCTCGACCACCTGATCCTCAACATGGCACTGCCCATGATCCAGAAGGACTTCGCGTCGACCGGCACCCAGATGCAGTGGATCGTCGATTCCTACACCCTGACCTTCGGCGGTCTGCTCCTGCTCTGCGGCAGCCTGGCCGACCGGTTCGGACGGCGGCTCCTGCTGGTGCTGGGCATGCTGGTGTTCCTGGTGTTCTCGGTGGCGGCCGCCTTCTCCACCGACTCCACGATGCTCATCGCCATGCGCACCGCGATGGGGGCCGGGGCGGCGATGATCATGCCCGCCACGCTCGCCATCATCAAGGACGTCTTCCCGGCCGAGGAGCAGGCCAAGGCGATCGGCATCTGGGCCGGAAGCGCCGCGCTGGGCGTGCCGCTCGGCCCGGTCGTCGGCGGCTTCCTGCTGGACAACTTCTGGTGGGGATCGGTCTTCCTGGTCAACGCCCCCGTGGTCGTCGTCGCCCTCGTCGCCGCCGCCCTCCTGATCCCCGAGTCGCGCAACCGCAACCACCCGGGCCTGGACCTGCTCGGCGCCCTGCTGTCGGCCGCCGGCCTCGGCGTGCTGGTCTACGGCCTGGTCGAGGCCTCCCGCAACGGCTGGACCGACCGGATCACCCTCGTCTCGCTCGGCGTCGGCGCGCTGCTGATGCTCGGGTTCGTCCTCTGGGAGCGCCGCACCCCGCACCCCATGCTGTCGCCGGCCCTCTTCGGCGACGCCGGGTTCAGCGGCTCCGCCATGGCCGTCGCCGCCGTCTCCTTCGGCATGTTCGGATCGCTGTTCGTCCTCACCCAGTACCTCCAGTTCGTCCTGGACTACGAACCGTTGAGCGCGGGCATACGGCTGCTGGCCGCGGCCACGATGATGATCGCCGCGCCGCTCAGCCCGAAACTGGTGGAACGACTGGGCCTGAAGGCCGTCGTGACGTCCGGGCTCGTACTGCTCACCGTCGCCCTCGCCCTCACGGCCGGTGCCGACGCGGGCTCCGACACCCAGGTCGTATGGAGCCTCGCCCTGTTCGGCATCGGCATGGGCCTGACCATGCCGGCCAGCGCGGACGCCATGCTCGCCGCCGCGCCCTCCGGACAGGCCGGTGCCGGCGCCTCGGTGACCGACGCCGCCATGCAGGTCGGCGGCGCGCTGGGCATCGCCGTCATCGGCAGCGCCCTCGCCAACTCCTACCGCGACGCGCTGCCCGCGCTGGGCCACCTGCCCCCCGAGGCCGCGACGGCCGTGGGCGACTCCGTCGGCGCGGCCGGAGGCGTGGCCGCCGGACTCGGCGGCGAACCCGGCCGACGGCTGCTGGACGCGGCCAACGACGCGTTCATGGCGGGGCTCTCGGACTCGATGCTCATCGCGGCCGGCGCCACCGCGCTGGGCGCGCTCGCCGCGGTCCTGGTGCTGCCCCGGCGGACCCCGAAGGCCCAGCCCGGCCCGGGCGGTACGGCGGTGACCGGCCCCGCCGGTGACAAGCGTCCGGTGGAGACGGCCCGCGGGCACTGACCCCTCCCCACCCAACCATCCAGTGGAGGAACCACCTCATGCCACACGACGACCCGACCGACCTGAAGGACCTGGCCGCGCACATCGCGGACCGGGTCTGGAACCAGGCCGACCTCGGCGCGATCGACGAGTACTTCGTACCGCACTTCGTCGGTCACTTCCCCGGCCTGCCCGACGTGCACGGCCCGGCCGACTTCAAGGAGATGGCGGCCGGCCTCCGCACGGCGCTGCCCGACCTCGCGGAACGCATCCTGCTCCAGGTGCGGGACGGCGACCGGGTGTTCATGCGGGCCGAGCTCACCGGCACCCACCTCGGCGACCTGATGGGCATACCGCCCACCGGCCGCCCCACCCGGCTCACCGAAATGATCATCCTGCGGTTCGAGGGGAACAAGGTCGCCGAGCTGTGGCAGCAGGCGGACTACCTGGGCGTGTTCAGCCAGTTGGGCATCGCCCCTCCCGAGGACGCCGGGCCGCTCGGCTCGGTGGCCCACACCTTCAAGACCGTCGGCCGGCTCGGCGTACTGGCGGCCAAGGCCAAGATCCAGCAGCGCAGGAAGGCGGACGCCCGATGACGACCCACGAAACCACGTTCCAACTGACCGAAGAGCACGTCCGCATGGTCGCCGACCTGACCTGGTCCAAGGACAACTCCCGGGCCCTGCGGTGGTACGCACCGGGGTTCACGGCCCACCTTCCCAGCCGTCCGGTCATCGAGGGCGGGCAGGCGTTCATGGACACGATCAACCTCGTCCGGGCGGCCAAGCCCGACCTCGACGTCGAATGGCACGACGTCCTGATCGAGGGCAACCGTGCCGTCCTCCGCCTGACCTTCCACGGACATCAGGTGGGCCCGCTCTTCGGCATCCCGCCCACCGGGCGGTACCTGAGGATCGAGGAGATCATGGTCGAGACGTACGACGACCAGGGCCGGATGGTCGAGTACCGGCAGGAGGGCGACTACGCCGGGATGCTCATGCAGATGGGCATCGTGCCGCCGCCCGGCACCGGACCGCTCGGCCAGATCGCCCACTCCATCCGGACGGCGATCCGGCTCTCCTGGCTGGACCGCAACCACCGGAAGGCGCAACAACTCCGCTGAAACGGCGGCGAGTTGTATCCGGGAGCCCCGGCCGCGGATCTCTGAGAGTGAAGCCACCGCACCTCGATCCCTTGGAGAGCCCATGCCGACGCACCAGCCGACGGAAGAGCCGCCGACGGAAGCGCCGACGGAAGCACCGCTGACGGAAGCTCCGGCGACCGCGACCGCGACCCCGACCGCGACCGACGCCCCCGCCGTCGGCACCGCGACCGCCGCCGACACCGCGACCGACGCCCCCGCCGTCGGCACCGCGACCGCCGCCGACACCGCCACCGACGTCCCCGCCGGCACCGGCGCCGACCTCGACGTCATCGTCGTCGGCAGCGGCCTCGGCGGTCTGGCGGCGGCCGCCTACCTGGCGAAGTTCGGCCGGCGGGTCCTCGTCGCGGAGCGCGCCGCCGGGATCGGCGGGTACGCCCACGCCTTCCGGGCCGGCGACCGCTACTACGACCCGGCCATCCACGTCGTACCGGGCGCGGCCGAGGGCGGCACCATCGACGTCCTGCTGCGCTACCTCGGCGTCCGGGAGATGTGCGACTTCGTCGAGTCCGACGCCCTGTACCGGGTGGTCATCGACGACGACGTCCTGGACGCGCCCTTCGGCGCGGAGGCGTTCATCGAGTCGCACGTCCGGCTCTTCCCGCACGAGGCGGAGGGCATCCGGGGCTTCTTCGGGCTGTGCGAGCGGTTCCTGGCCGAGGCCCACCAGGTGCCGGTGCAGCTCTCGCCGAAGGAGCTCGGCGAAGCGGTGGAACGGTTCCCCACCCTGTTCGGGCACCGGATGTCCACCCTCGGTGAGGTGCTCGACCGGTACATCAAGGACCCGCGCTGCAAGGCGTTCTGCACCGCCGGGTGGCCGTACATGGGGCTGCCGCCCTCGCAGTTGTCCTTCGAGCTGTTCGCCCGCTTCCTGTTCACCCAGATGCACGGGCTGTACCACTGCAAGGGCGGCTTCCAGCACCTGGTCGCGGCCTTCACCACGGCGATCGAACGCAACGGCGGCAAGATCGTCACCAACTCCCCGGTGGAGCGCATCCTGGTCCGCGACGGCCGCACCGAGGGCGTGGTGCTGGCCGGCGGCCAGGAACTGCGGGCGCCGGTCGTCATCTCCAACGCGGACGCCACGCACACCTTCCAGGAGCTGGTGGGCCTGGAGCACCTTCCGAAGGCGTACAACCGCAGGCTCCGCTCGCTCAAGGGCTCCATGTCGATGTTCGTGGTGTACGCCGCGACGACCCTCGACATCGCCGCGGCGGGCGGGGCGCACGAGACCTTCATCTACGACAGCCACGACCACGACCGGACCTTCGCCGGCTTCTCCGGCGGCGAGGCCCCGGCCACCGTGGTGGTCGTGCCGACGCTCCTCGACCCGAGCCTGGGCCCGCCCGGGGAGCACCTGGTCACCTCCACGGCACTGGCTCCCTACGAGGGGCCCGAGCCGTGGGCGGAGCTGAAGCCCAAGCTGGAGGAGAAGTACCTCGACCTGATCGAACGGCTCTACCCCGGCTTCAGGGACGGGCTCACCTTCGTCTCCAGCGCGACCCCCCTGACGCTGGAGCGCTACACGGGCAACCACCGGGGCGCGGCGTACGGCTGGGAGAACACCCCCGCGCAGGCCGGCAGCAAGCGCCTGACCTACCGCACCCCCATCGAGGGGCTCTACCTGTCCGGCCACTGGGCGCAGGCGGCCAGCGCCCTCCGAGTGATCGTCTCCGGCAGCCACACCGCCCAGGAGATCCTGCGCGCCGCCGGGGTCACCGACGTGGGCCCGGAGCTGTGACCGACCACGCACGCCGATACCCACACCGCAACCGAAAGGACCGATGATGTCGCGCCCCGCACACATCGACACCCGGGCACACGCCAACGTCGACGGCTCGCTCGACAAGACGTACCACGAGATGGCCCGCCGCTACATCGAGGACGTCTGGGACAAGAACGACGCCGCCACCGAGCGCGAGCTGCTGGCCGCCGACTGGGTGGACCACATGCCGCTGCCGGGCTGCCCGCAGGGCCCGGCGGGTCACCGCGCCGCCGTGCAGCTCATGCACGACGCCTTCCCCGACCTGCGGTTCTTCCTGGACGACGTGGTCGTCATGGGAGACAAGGTGATCGACCGGTGGACCGCCACGGGCACCTTCCGCGGGGAGCTGTACGGCTTTCCCGGCACCGGCCGCCGGATGACGATGACGGGCCTGGACTTCCACCTCGTACGCGACGGCAAGTTCGCCGAGCTGTGGCACGAGGAGAGCACCGCCTCCATGGTCGAGCAGGTCGGCATGGCGCCCGAGCCCGGCAGCGGGCCCGGCACCATCCTCAAGCTCACCTTCGGCAACATCCTCCACGTCGCCAGGCACAAAGTCCGCAACCGCTGACGGCCGGCCACCAGCAGAGCGAGGCACCACCATGAGTCTCACCATGAGCGGCCGCGTCCGCCAGGCCCCGGGCCCACAGGGCTATCCGGTGGTCGGCTGCGGCCCCGACCTCGTCCGCGACCTGGTCGGCACCTTCACCCGGGCCTGGCGCGAGTACGGCGACATCGTCCGCTTCCGCCTGCCCGGCAAGCGCACCCTGTTCCTGATCGTCCACCCCGACCACATCAAGCACGTCCTCGACGTCCGGCAGTCCAACTACCCGAAGGACCCGCTGTCGGTCGGCAAGTTCGAACCCTGGGTCGGCCAGGGTCTGTTCACCAGCAACGGCGACTTCCACTTCCGCCAGCGCCGGCTCGCCCAGCCCGCCTTCAAGGGGTCGCGGATCTCCGGCTTCGCACCCGCGATGGTCGACGCGACCAACGACCTCGTACGGGACTGGCGCCCGAGGGCCACCCGCGAGGAGACCTTCGACATCACCCCCGAGATGTTCCGGCTCGCGCTCACCATCGTGATGCGGACGCTGTTCAGCACCGACGTGAGCGACCGGGCGGGTGAGCTGGCCCGTGCCGTGCGGATCTGCAACGCGTACACCAATGTGCGCCTCCAGCGGTTCGTCGAGCTGCCGCAGTCGCTGCCCAGCCGGGCCCGCACCCGCTTCCTCAAGGCCCGGGACACCCTGGACTCCTTCGTGTACGGGCTCATCGAGGAGCGGCGCCGGGACAAGGACGCCCCCGACGACCTGCTGACCCGCTTCCTGCACGCCCAGGACGAGCAGACCGGCGAGCGGATGTCCGACAAGCAGTTGCGGGACGAGGTCGTCACCATGTTCCTCGGCGGCTACGAGACGACCGCGCTGTCCCTGGTGTGGGCGTTCTCCCTGATGTCCCGGCACCCGGAGTCCGAGCGCCGGGCCCGGGCGGAGATCGCCGAGGTGTGCGGGGACCGGGAGCCGACCGCGGCGGACCTGCCCAAGCTGCGCTACCTCAAGGCCTTCTACTCCGAGGTGCTGCGCCTCTACCCGTCCGTGTGGACGATGTCGCGCAGCCCGCTGGAGGACGACGAGATCGGCGGCTACCACATCCCGGCCGGCTCGCAGGTCTTCATCAGCCCCTACCTGATGCACCGTCACCCGAAGTTCTGGGAGAACCCGGAGGGCTTCAGGCCCGAACGGTTCGAGAAGAGCGCCACCGGTGGCGCGCCGCTCTACGCGTACGTCCCCTTCTCGCGCGGTCCCCGGCTGTGCCCCGGCTCCTCGGTGGCCGTCCTGGAGGCCCCCCTGGTGATCGCCAGGATCCTCCAGGCGTACCGGCTGACGCTGGCCGGCGGGCACGTGTGCGAGCCGACCTCGAACGTCTTCCTCTACCCGCGCGGGGGCATGCCGATGCGCCTGGAGCACGTCCGGGGCGCGGCGGAAGGAGCCCGGTGATGCGGGGCCGTCCCGCCGCCGCGAGGCGGCAGCCGCCGGGGCCGCGCGGGCTGCCCCTGCTGGGCTCGGCGCTCGACTTCCGCCGCGACCCGCTGCGGACGTTCGTCGAGGCGTGGCGGGACCACGGCGACCTGGTGCGGTTCCGCGGCCCGGTGCCGGTGGTCCTGGTCACCCACCCCGACCACCTCAAGCACATCCTGGTGGACAACTTCGCCAACTATCCCCACCCCGACGACTTCAACCGCAAGGTGAGCGTCTCGGTCGGCCAGGGGCTGGTCACCACGGAGGGCGAGGTGTGGCAGGCGCAGCGGCGCACCGTCGCGCCCACCTTCCGCAAGGAGCCGCTGGAGCGGTTCGCCGGCGTCATGGTGGACAGCGCGGCGCGGATGCTGGACCGGTGGGAGCGGGTCGCGCGGTACGGGGAGGTGATCGACGCCCGGACCGAGATGCAGAGCCTCACCCTGGAGATCCTGGCCCGCTGCCTGTTCCGGGCCGACTGGTCCCGGGACGCGCTCGAACTGGGCCGTGCGGTGGGGGCCCAGCTCGAACACCTCAACAGCAAGCTCATCGCCGTCGCCGACATCCCGGAACGGGTGCCGACCCCGCGCAACCGCCGCTTCCGGCAGGCGCGCGAGCTGCTGGACGACACGGTGTACCGGCTGATCGCCGAACGCCGCCGGCGGCCGGCGGAGGGCGCGGAGGCGGTGGACGACGAGGACCTGCTGTCCACGCTGATGCGTACCCCGGACCCGGAGACCGGTCACCTGATGACGGACGAGCAGCTCCGCGACCAGGTGATGACGCTGTTCATCGCCGGGCACGAGACGGTGGCGGCCACCCTGTCGTGGATCTGCCACCTGCTGTCCACCCACCCCGCCGAGACGGAACGCGCCCGCGCGGAGGTCCTCGCCGTGCTGGGGGACCGGCCACCGGCCAAGGAGGACCTGCCGCAGCTCAAGTACCTCAAGATGTTCATCCAGGAGGCGCTGCGGCTCTACCCGCCGCTCTGGCAGGTGGCGCGCATGCCGCTGGAGGACGACGTACTCGGCGGTTACGACATCCCGGCCGGCTCCTTCCTGTTGCTGAGCACCTACATCACCCACCGCAACCCGGCCTTCTGGGACAACCCGGAGGGCTTCGATCCGGAGCGGTTCACGCGCGAGCGCTCGGCCGGACGGCCCCGGTACGCCTATGTGCCGTACGTCGCCGGGCCGCGCAACTGCGTGGGGCTGGCCTTCGCCACCATGGAGCTGACGATCGTGGTGGCGTCGATCCTCCAGCGCTTCCACCTCGACATGGTCCCCGGTCACCCGGTGGTGATGCAGCCGGACATCTCCCTCCGGGCCAAGTACGGCATGAGGATGACGCTGCGGCCGGTGACGGCCCGTGGCGAGGTTCCGCCACCGCCGGCGCCCCCGGTGCCCGCGGTGGAACCGGAACCGGCCGCCGGGTGTCCCTACAGCCGAGCCACGGCGGAATCCGGAGGCGCGGCCGCCTTCTAGAAATGGGAAACCGCCGGAGGCCCGGTTGCGCGACGGCGCAACCGGGCTTCCGGCATAGGTAGTTGTAAGGAGCCATTTCGGCCGTTGACACAACGCCGGAGCAGCACCGTATAGTTAACACCTGTAGCAGTCAGGACAGTGGTTATTGAGCCACCGTCAAGCGCTTCTCAGGGGGCCTTGCGATCAAAGGTGACAGAACGGGGAAGTCACCGCAGGCGAGAAGAACAAGGAAGCACACGTTCCACATAACTATCGGGGGATGTACGTGGAAGCTGTACCTTTGCATAGGCTTGTCGACGAGTGCCTGGCCGGCAATCAGGAGAGCTGGAACAGGATCGTCGACCGCTATACCCCGCTGATATGGGCGATAGCGCGCGGCCACCGGCTCGGCCCGGCGGACTGTGAGGACGTCAGCCAGGTCACCTGGCTCAGGGTCATCCAGCACCTGGGGCAACTGCGGGACCCGGAGAAGCTCGCCCACTGGATCTCCGTGGCGGCCCGCCGCGAGAGCCTCAAGCACATCCAGAAGGGCGGCCGCAGCACGCCGATCGAGGACCCCGAGGTGTTCGACCGGCCCGAGCCGTCGGCGAACCAGCCGGAGGAGTCGGCGCTCGCGAAGGAGCGGCGTGACGAGGTGCTGCACGCCTTCTGCTCGCTGTCGCCCAAGTGCCAGGCGCTGCTGGGCCTGCTGGTGGCCGACCCGCCGATGTCGTACGACGAGGTGAGCGCCACGCTGGGAATGGCGCGCGGCTCCATCGGGCCGATCCGCGCCCGCTGCCTCAAGCACCTGGAGCGGGCCCTGGAGCGTGAGGCGGACCGCTCGGAACAGGCGAGGGTGCTGTTCGAGGCCATCAAGAAAATGGGACTGCGGGCCTACGCCCTGGAGAGCAGCGCCGGACTGCGCTCCTCAGCCGTGTGATCGGCCAGTCCGTGTAATCGGGCAGTCCGTGTGATGGGGCAGTCCGTGGGGTCGGGCAGTCCGTGTCATCGGGTGGTCCGTGGGATCCGGCCAGTCCATGTGATGGGGCAGTCCGTGTAATCGGCCAGTCCGTGGGATCCGGTCGGTCCATGGGACCGGGCAGCCGTGCGAACCGGTCAGCCGATGTGATCGGTTGACCGGTCGGCGTGTCATCCGGTCAGCCGTGTGATTCCGGCTTTCCGCACTCCGAAACCGCGACCGGTTCCCGGTCGTCCGTCCCGGCTTCCCGCAGCTCGGATTCCTGGGCGATAAACGGAAAGAGTGCCTTGGCCTTCTCGACCGCTGCGGGGGAAGGCTGTCCGACGGCATCGGCAAGCTTGGTCAGGGCTTCCATGTCGATCTCTTCCACTTTTTCCGCACCCCCATCACATAGTTCGCCGCTTAACTAGACGCAGCGTAAGTGAAAGTCCCGCGAACGGCAATACCGATGAGTAGGCCCGTTCGCGGGACGCGACTTTCTTCTGCGACTGCGGAGATTGTCATTCGGCCGGCGTACCGACCGTCTCCCGCCGGGAATTGAGGAACCGGTCGATGCGCCGCGCCTCACCGGCGGGGTGACACGACGCGTCGGGAAGCGTGTTGCGGCAGAAGCCGCCCAGTACGCGCCCGGGGCCGGCCTCGACGAAGGTGGTCACACCGAGGCCCGCGATGGTGCGCAGCGTCTCCTCCCAGCGGACCGCCCCGGCGAGCTGACGGCGCAGGCAGTCCCGGGCCTCCGCGCCGGTACGCACAGCGGACGCCGTCACGTTGGCCACCACCGGAAGCCTCGGGTCCCGGAAGTCGACCGCGTCCAGCTCGGCGGTGAACGCCTCCTCCAGCCCGGCCATCAGACGGCAGTGGAAGGGCGCCCCCACGTTCAGCGTGACGGTCCGCTCGGCACCGAGCGGTTTGGCGGCCGAGGCGACCTCGCGTACCGCGTCCCGCTCCCCGGAGACCACCTGCTGCGCCGGATCGTTGTAGTTGGCGATCTCCACCACGGCGCCGGTGCGCTCCCGCGTCCGTGCGCAGAGGTCCTCCACCTGGGCGGCCGACAGGCCGATCACGGCGGCCATGGCACCGGGCGTACGCTCGTTGACCCGCGCCATCAGCTCGCCCCGCCTGCGTACCAGCCGCAGGGCGTCCGTCCACTCCAGCACCCCGGCGCAGACCAGCGCGGTGTACTCGCCCAGGCTGTGGCCCGCCGCGACCGACGGGGTGACGCCGTGGCCGCGCAGCACGTCAAGGACGGCGAGGCTGGTGAGGAACACCGCGGGCTGGGTGATCTCGGTCGGCAGCAGCTCCTCGGCCGAGCCCTCGAAGCAGAGCTTCGACAGCTCGAAGCCCAGCAGGTCGTCGGCGGGCCGGTAGTACCTGTCGAGCAGTTCCGGGTGGCGCGCCACCAGGTCCCGGCCCATGCCGGGCCGCTGGGAGCCTTGGCCGGGAAAGAGAAAGGCGATGTCGTTCATGGTCACTTCCCTGGATGTCGTCGCGGTCTCGTCCCGCGGTCTCGTCGGGTGGCAGGTTCCGGAGGCGGCGGGGGGGGGGGGGGGGGGGGGGGGGGGGGGGGGGGGGGGGGGGGGGGGGGGGGGGGGGGGGGGGGGGGGGGGGGGGAGGGGGGGGGGAGGGGGGGGGGAGGGGGCGGCAATTGCGAGGATCAGTGGGTAGGGGAGAATTT
>NZ_JBVIGF010000001.1:1036323-1316279 GCF_055570965.1 Streptomyces sp. NPDC031064 | reverse complement strand
CAACCCCCCCCCCCCTCCCCCCCCCCCCCCCTCCCCCCCCCCTCTCCCCCCCCCCCCCCCCCCCCCCCCCCCCCCCCCCCCCCCCCCCCCCCCCCCCCCCCCCCCCCCGCGCCCCGGAGGGACTCACGGCAGGTGCAGGAACTGCCCTTGGTGGTAGGCGAGGGGGTCCGCGCTGTCGGCGAGGCCGACCTCCGCCACCTCGCCGATGAAGATGGTGTGGTCGCCCGCCGGCACCCGCTGGGCCACCCGGCAGTCCAGGTGTGACACCGCCCCGGCGAGCACCGGCGCCCCCGTGCTGCCCGTCCGGTGCGCGACCCCCGCGAAACCGGCGGCGCCGCGCGGCCGGCCCGGCGTGGCGAACCAGCCCGCCAGCTCCGACTGGTCCCGCCCCAGGACGTTCACGGTGAACGTCCCGGCGGCGCGGATCACTTCGGCCCCGTACGAGTGCCGGCTCAGGCACACCAACAGCATGGGCGGGTCGAGCGAGACGGAGGCCAGTGAGCTGACCGTGGTGCCGTGCGGTCCGTGCGGGCCCGACGAGGTGACCACCGCGACGCCGGTGAGGAAGCGCCCCATGGCCTGCCGGAACCGCCCGGTACCGACTTCCGCGACCGGAGCCGGCTGATGGGACGTCATGGCCGTATCTCCCTACACGCCGGTCGGAGTGGGCGCGGTCCAGTCCACGACCGCGCCGGCGTAGATCCACTTGGTGGACTCGACACCCACCAGCATCAGCCGGTCGCCCGGCCGGACGCGGCCGCTGCGCCAGGCGTCGTCGAGGAACAGCGGAACCGCGGCGCAGCCGACGGCGCCCATGGTGGAGAGGCTGTCGATGATCTTGCCGTCCAGGGCCTTCCAGTCGGCGGTGTCCAGGCCCAGCTCCTGGAGGGAGTCCAGCATCCAGCCGACGTTGCCCTCCGGGACCAGGCACAGGTCGACGGTGTCGACGGCCACGCCGCTGCGCCGCAGCGTGCTGCTGATCGCCTCGGTGACCATCACCGGGGTGAAGTCGCCCGCGCCGACCACGTCGACCTTGAGGTCGACCAGCCGCTTGGCCTTGAGCTGCTCGTGGATCGGCGCGTGCGTACCGCCGCCCACCGAGTGGATGCCCGGCTTGCGGTCCCCGCCGATCGCCTCCATCGAGGCGCCCAGCAGCCCGCCGGACGTGGCGCCCTCCTCGGCCCGCAGCACGATCGCCCCGGCGCCGTCGCCGAACATGTACACCGGCATGCGGTCCCGCATCCGGATCTTGTCCGGGTCCTTGCCGAGGAACACCGGTGCCAGCACGGGCGAAATGGCCTCGCTGCCGATCACCAGCGCCGTCCGGTGGACGCCCGACGCCAGGTACATCCGGGCGATGTCCATGCCCTGGACGACCCCCGCCCCACCGGAGCGCAGCTCCAGCGTGGCGCACCGCACCAGGCCCAGCCGCTCCTGGACCAGGTTCACCAGCGGCGGCAGCGGGAAGTCCGGGGTGCCGGTGGCCAGGACGAGCAGGTCCACGTCACCCGGCTCCAGCCCCGCCGAGTCCAGGGCGCGGACGGCCGCCTTGTAGGCCATGTCCGAGTTGTTCTCCCGGTGCTCGCCCGTCTTGGGGTCGATCATCCAGAAGCGGCGCTCGATGGAGAGGCCCTCGCGCACCTCGTCGGGCAGCGGGCCGACGAGGCGCGCGATCTCCTCGGTGGAGATCGGGTCACCGGGCTGGTAGCCACCGGTGCCGATGATGTGTATCGCGGTCACGGGCGCCGTCCTCACGCGGCCGCGCCGGCGGTCTCGGCGGCACCGAGACCCGCGCGGTGCGCGACGAGGGCGACCAGGTTGTCCACCGTGAACAGGCCCATGACCTTCGTCGCCCGCAGCGTGCCGGTCAGGGCGTCGACGTCGATCTGCGGCATGACCTTCTTGAGCTGTGCGAGGCCCACGGCCGACACGATCTCGTTCTCGTCGCCGAACTCCTCGTCCGGGATGCCGCCCTGGACGTACGCGGCCAGCTCCGCCGCCTGGATCTTGATGCCGAGCGAGCGCTCCAGCCGGAAGAGGATGTCGAGCAGGTCGATCGACTCGGCCCCCAGGTCGTCCAGCAGGGTGGCGTCCGGCGTGACCTCCTCCGGCTCCACGCCGAGGGCGTCGATGACGGCGTCGTTCACGGCGTCGACGATGGTGGTGCGGTCCATGGAATGTCCTCCAGATTGAGCCGGGCACGAAGCCGGTGGCAAGAGAAGTGCTGTGGGGGATACGCGGGCGGCGCCGGCCCGCTGTCATGGTTGAGATCCGCCGGAGCGGGCCGCGGATACACCCCGCGCCCGACGGCGTACCGTCACGGTCGTTCCGTCATGGGCGGCCGAGCCCCAGCGCGGTCATCGCGCCGCCGTCCACGTTGACCAGGGAGCCGGTCATGTACGAGGACTCGGGGCCGCTCAGGAAGCGCACCACCTCGGCGATCTGGTCGACGTTTCCGAACCGCCGCATGGGGATCTGCTTCTTGATCGAGCGGCCCGTCTCGCCCTCCGTGAGGCCCGCCACCAGGTCGGTGGGCGCGAAGCCCGGCAGGACGGCGTTGACCCGGATGCCGAACCGCGCCGACTCCATGGCGCAGCAGCGGGTGAAGGCGTTGACGGCACCCTTGGAGGCGGCGTAGTTGGACTCGCCGATCCAGCCGCGCTCGCCCATCACCGACGAGACGTTGACGATGACACCGCTGCCCTTGGCCATGAAGTGCGGCATGACGGCCTTGGTGCAGTGGAACACCCCGCCGAAGTTGACGCGCATGACGTCCAGCCAGTCGTCCATGCCCATGTTGTAGATCAGCGCGTCCTGGGCCACCCCGGCGTTGTTGACCAGGATGTCCAGCCCGCCGAGGCCCTCGGTGACCAGGCGCACCATCTGCTCGGCCTGTGCCGCGTCGGCGACGTCACCGGGCACGGCCAGGGCCCGGCCGCCGGCCGCCTCGATCTCGTGGGCCAGTTCCTTGGCCGCCCCTTCCGAGCTGCGGTAGTTGATGGCGACGGCGGCACCGTCGGCGGCCAGGCGGCGGCACACTGCGGCACCGATGCCCCGGGAACCGCCGGTCACCAGGGCTACCTGTCCTTCGAGCGTCATCGGGTCTCTCCTGTCGGGGTGACGTGGGATGTACGAGGGCCCTCCTCGGCGGCGGCGCGGCGCACCGCCAGCGACACATGACTGCCGCCCAGGGAGGAGCTGTTGAGCAGCACCGGCCGGTCCCCGGCACCGCCGTGGTCACCGGAGCCGCCGTCGTGCAGGGCCAGCGCCAGGCTCAGCGCCCCGCCCGCGCCCATGGGCTCACCGAGCACGGTCTTCGGAGCGTGCAGGGCCGGCGGTACCGGGCAGGCGCCGAACAGCCGCCCCACCGCCTCCGCCTCGGCGGCGTCGGCCGCCCGCAGCCCGGCCGAGGCGAGCCAGACCGCGCCGAGACCCTCCGGGGTCAGCGCCGCGTCGTCCAGGGCCGCCCGCATGGCGCGCTCCAGGCCCCGGCCGCGCGGGTCCCACAGCCGGGCCCGGCTCGCGTCCGACGCCATGCCCTGCCCCAGCACCTCGCCCAGGATGCGGGCGCCCCGCGCCACCGCGTGGGAGCGGCGCTCCAGGACGACCGCGACGCTGCCCTCGGCGAGGATGAACCGGCCGTCGGCCGGTGCGCCCGGCGCCCGGGTGGATGCGGCGCCCACGGCGGCGTACGCCCGGGCCACCTGCTCGGTGAGGGCGTCCGTGACGGTGCACACCAGCGTGTCGCCGTGCCCGGCCGCCAGCAGGTCGGCGGTGTAGGCGAGCGCGGCCGCGCCGGTGGCGTGGCCCACCGACAGGGTGGACGTGGGGCCGCGCAGGCCCAGGTGGATGGCGATCTGGCCGGCCGCCTGGTTGTAGACCGTGTTGGGGAACACCGCCGGGTCGGCGGCGGCCGGCCCCTCGGCGAGCAGCGGCCTGGTGAACCGCTCCATGGCCTCCATGGGCCCGGTCCCGGTGCCGAAGACGATGCCGACCGCTTCCGCCTCCGCGCTGCCCGGCGCGATGCCCGCGTCCGTGAGCGCCTTCACGGTGGCGGCCACGCCGAGCTGCCCGAGCCGGTCCATCCGCCTCCGCTGACGCTTCGTCAGGTACGGTTCCGGGTCGAAGTCCACCCGGCCCAGCGGCATCCCGGCCGCCCACTCGACGGGGCTCTCGCCCCGCTCGTACGCGGACCACACCTCGGCCACCGACCCGCCCGCCGGGCTGAGCAGCCCGATACCGGTGACCACCACGCGGTCGGTCTCCGGCAGCGGCGGACGGTGACCGTCCTCGCCGCGGGTCAGCACGAGCGCCGCGTTGGCCCCGCCGAAGGCGAAGTTGTTGGACAGGGCCGCGCCCGTGGACAGCGGCCGCGCCACGCCCGGGACGTAGTCCAGCGGACAGTCCGGATCGGGCGTGGTGAAGGACGCGGTGGGCGGCGCGGTGCGCTCGGCCAGCGCGTACGCCGTCACGATGGCCTCCGCGGCCCCGGCGGCGCCCAGCAGGTGGCCGACCATCGACTTGGTGCTGGAGACCGCCGTACGGGCGGCCTGCTCCGCGCCCAGCGCCAGGGTGATGGCGCGGGACTCGGCCGGGTCGTTCTTCGGCGTGCCCGTACCGTGCCCGTTGACGTACCCGATCCGTTCGGCGGCCACGCCCGAGTGCCGCAGCGCCGCCTCGATGGCCCGGGCGGCGCCCTTGCCCTCCGGGTGCGGTGCCGTGGCGTGGAACCCGTCGGCGGACAGCCCGTAGCCCGCGATGTCGGCGAGCCCCGTCAGCCCGTGCTCCCGGGCGAACCCGGCGCGTACCAGCACCACCATGCCGCTGCCCTCGCCCAGCGACAGGCCCTGCCGCGTCGCGCAGTACGGCGCCGCCGGCTCCGGCGACAGCGACTGCAAGGCGTGGAAGCCGGCGAAGACGACGTCGGAGAAGGCATCGCTGCCACCGGCCAGCACCGCGTCCACCCGCCCCCGGCGCAACAGGTCGGCGGCGAGCCCGATCGCGTTGGCACCCGACGCGCACGCCGTGTTGACCGCGAGCACCGGGCCGCGCAGCCGGAACGCCGCGCCCACCGACTCGGCCAGCGCCTGTGGCGTGACCAGCGACGGCAGTTCGGGCGCCGGGACCTCCCCGTCCCGCCCGGCCCGCAGCCACTCCCGGCCCGACAGCAGACCGGCGTTGCACGTGCCCAGCACGACGCCGAACCGTTCCGCCGCCACCAGCCCCTCGGGCAGGGCCGCCATCGCCTCCTCGGCCGCCACCAGCGCCAGGTCGATCGCCCTCTCCCGGAAGCCCTCCGGCCTGCGGTACGCACGCCTCGGCTCCACCGGTTCGGTGACCTCGCCGCCCAGCTTGGTGGAGAGCCCCTCCATCGACAGCGCCTGTACCGGTTCGATGGCGACCCGGCCCTCGCGCGCGCCCTCCCACAGGTGCCCGGCCGTGGGGCCCAGCGCGGTGATCGCGCCGACACCCACCACGGTCACGCCCTCGGCCGTTCCTCGTTCCCTGTCCATGATCATGTCCCCCTCTACGCCTCAACCGTCGGCGCGCTCAGCACCAGCGCCACCTGCTGGCCCTCCAGCCCGCGGGCCAGCGCCACACCGGTGCGCACCCGCAACTCCCGTGCCTGGCCCGGCACCCAGTCGATGCCCTCGCAGCCGGGATCGGTCCGCTCCAGGTGCAGCGTCGGCGGCACGGCGGAACCGTCGATCGCCATCGCGCATACGGCCGCGTTCAGCGCGCCCGCCCCCGCGACCAGGTGCCCGGTCGCCGGCTTCACGCTGCTCGCCACCACGCCCGACTCCCGGCCGAACACCGAGGTCAGCGCCCGCGCCTCGGTCAGGTCACCGAGCCGCGTGGCACAGCCGTGCGTGGCCACGTAGTCGACCTCGCCCGCCGCCACGGACGCCTCGCGCAGCGCCCGCCGCACGGCGGCCGCCAGCGGCTCGCCGTCCTCGCTGGGGGAGACCAGGTCGGGGTCCTGGGTCGTGCCGGCGCCGCGGATCTCCGCGTACACCCGCGCCCCCCGGCGCCGCGCCGACTCCCACTCCTCCAGGACGAGGAAGGCGGCACCCTCGCCGAGCACGGACCCGCCGCGCTCCCGGTCGTACGGGCGGAAGGCCCCGGCCTCCCGGTCGTTGTCGGTGGTGAGCACCCCGAGGCCGTCCATCTTCGACATCACCCACCACGACGAGGCGTCGTCGAAGCCCCCGGCGATCACCACGTCCGACTCGCCGGAGCGGATCGAGCGGAAGCCGCGCGCGATCGCCGTCGCACCGGCGTCGGCGGTGCCGTGGAAGTAGGAGTTGGCCCCCTTGAACCCATGGGCGTGGCTCAGGTGGAACAGCGACCCGGACTGGAGGCCCTCCACGAAGTACAGCGGGTAGAACGCGGAGGACGCCCGCTCGCCGAGTTGCCGCACGTCCGCGGTGCCGTCCTCGCGGCGGGCCGCCAGGCTGCCGGTCAGCAGGTGCTCGGGGTTGGATATCTCCTTGTTGCCGCCCACGAACACCGCCGCCCGCTCCGGGTCGTGGCCCGCGCCGTCCAGGTCCAGCCCGGCGTCCTCGACGGCCAGCGCGGCGCCCGCGATGGCGAGCTGGTCGTTGCGGGTCGTCATCCGCAGCGACCTGCGGTGCGCGTAGCGCGTGGCGCGGAAGTCCGGCAGCTCGGCGGCGATCCGCGTACGCAGCGAGGACGCGTCGTACGCACGGATCGGGCCGATGCCGGTGCGGCCCTCCAGCAGCCCCTTCCACGTCTCGTCCCGGCCCTCGCCCAGCGCGGTCAGCACACCGATGCCGGTGACGGCGACCCGCCTCATGACGCCCCCCGGCCGCCACCGGCCGGCTCCAGCCGCAACTGCCGTACGGTGGTGATGTCCCGCCCCGCCACGCTGACACTGGCCCTGGCGGTGACGGAGGATTCGGTGGCCTCCGTGACGTCCACGGTGATCTCCAGTTGGTCACCCGGCTCGGCGAAGTGCCGGTAGCGCACGCGCCGGACGTCCGCCAGCGCCCAGACCGTGCCGGAGGGCGCGCCGGGAGCGGCGAGCCGGGCCGTCCTGACGATGTCGTCGAGGATCAGGACGCCGGGCAGCACGGGGAACCGGGGGAAGTGGGTGTCGAACACCGGCAGGGTGCCGGTGACATTGCGGACGGCCACGGCACGCTTGCCCGGCGTCAGGTGCAGGATCTTGTCGAGAGCGGTCATGCTGCCCTTCTTTCGGCGGCCTCGGCGGCGTCGGCGGAGGTGTCGCCGGTCGCGTCCTGGGACGCGGACCGGACGACGAAGCAGGCGTTGGTACCACCGAACGCGAACGCGTTGACCATGGCCGCGCGTACCGGCCGGCGTACCGCCGTGTTCGGTACGTAGTCGAGGTCGAGCTTCGGATCGGGGTGGTCGAGGTTGATGGTCGGCGGCACGAGCCCCTCGCGGATCGCGCCCAGCGCGGCGATGAGGTTGACGCCCGCGGCGGCCGAGGTCAGGTGGCCCGTCATGGACTTGGGCGAGCTGGTGCACAGCGTGCGGGCGTGCGGGCCGAAGACCTCCTTGATGGCGACCGTCTCGCTGGCGTCGTTGCCCGGCGTGCCCGTCCCGTGCGCGGCGATGTAGTCGATGCCGTCCGCCCCGAGCCCCGACTCCGCCAGCGCGTCGCGCATCGCCGAGATGGCGCCCCCGCCGTCCGGCGGCGAGTCGGTGATCCGGTACGCGTTCAACGTCGAGCCGTAGCCCACCAGTTCGGCGTGGATACGGGCGCCCCGGGCCACCGCGGAGTCCCAGTCCTCCAGCACGGCGATCACCGCGCCCTCGCCCAGCACGAAACCGGAACGTTCCGCGTCGAACGGGCGGGAGGCCCGCTCGGGGTCGTCGTTCCAGCGGTCGGTGACCGCGCCGAGCAGCGAGAAGCCCAGGACGTCCATCCAGGTCGTCAGGGCGTCGAACCCGCCCGCGAGCATCAGGGCGCACTCACCGTCCTGGATGCGCCGGTACGCCTCGCCGATGGCGTGCGCCGCGCCCGCGCACGCGGTGCTGACGCTGATCACCGGTCCCTGGCAGCCGCCCGCCCGGGCCACGGCGGTGACCCCGACGTTCTGGTTGCGCAGCAGCACGTCACCGGGTGCCTGCCGGTACAGGTCGTGGAAGTCGCTGACGCTCAACTGGTGCGACATGTCGACCAGTTCCTGCAACTCGGGCCTGCCGACCGTACCGGCCACGGCAGCGCCCCGGTCGTACGGGTCGAGCTCCTCCCAGCCGCCGCCCGCGTCCGCGAGCGCCTCGCGGGCGGCGGCGAGGGCGAACTGCGCCGCCCGGGACAGGTGGCGCCGCTGCCGGGCCGTGCCGGCCGACGCCGGGTCGAAGCCCTTGACCTGACCGGCGATACGGACCGGGAAGGTGGAGGCGTCGAAGGTCTCCAGCCGGCTCACCCCGCTGCGGCCCTCGGCCAGGCCCCGCCAGGTGTCCGCCGCGTTGGTGCCCAGCGGCGTGACCGCGCCCACCCCGGTGATGGCGACCCTCCTCATCGGCGGCCGCCCGTCACCGGGACCCGCAGGAGCCGGTCGAGCATGCGCCGGGTGTCCCCGGGCTCCTGAAGGTCCTCCGCCGGCAGCAGCGCGCACATCACGGCCTCGGCCTCCATCACGGTCCGGCCGTCCACCGAGGCGACACCGGACAGGACGGCGGTCTCCTCGCTCAGGGACTCGACCGTGCCCTCCAGCACCAGCACGTCCCCGGGGCGCACCGGTCCGTGGAAGGAGATGCCGTCCACGGACAGCAGCGCGGCGCGCCGCCGCACCCCCGTGGTGGCGATGATGAGCCAGGTGCCGGCCTGGCACAGGGCCTCCAGCACCAGGGGCGCGGGCATCTGCGGCCCGGCGCCCTCGTCCCGCCAGTGGTCCTCCAGCAGGGAGGTCAGCTTGCGGGCACTGATCGTGCGCCCCGCCTCCCAGGCGTCGATTCGGTCGATCAGGTGGAAACGCATCGTCATCCTTCGTCCGTGGAGGCGTGATCCGTCCAGGCGCCGTCGGCGGACGTGTCGTCCGTGGCGGGCGTGTCGTCGGCGGACGTGCCGTCCGTGGCGGCGTCGTCCGGGCCTGTGGTGGTCCGCAGGAGCATCACGGCGTGGGCGATGGCGTAGTCCCCGCTGTGGGACAGCGAGATCTCGGTGCAGGAGGCACCCACGCGGGCCGCCCGCTCGGCGGCCCCGCCGCTCAGCCGCACCCGGGGCGCTCCGAGGGGGGTGTTCACCACCTCCACGTCCGTCCACCGCGTCCCCGGCCCGAGTCCGGTTCCCAGCGCCTTCAGCACGGCTTCCTTGGCCGCGAACCGGGCCGCCAGGTGGGCCGTGCGGTTGCGCTTCCCGTCGCAGTAGCCGATCTCGCGCGGGGTGAAGATGTCCTGCTCCGCGGCGGGGTTGTCGGCCAGCAGCCGGTCCACCCGGGACACCGACACGAGATCCACTCCCACGGCCATGCGTGTCGCCACCGGCTCCTCCGTCCTTCGTTCCAGCACTGCCAGCTCAGATCCCGGTCGAGGCGCGGTGGATACAGGGAGAGCGGGACCGGAAAACGAGAAATCGCCCCGCCCACCGTGGTGGACGGGGCGATCGGCAAGCCGATGCGGTGAGGCGTCAGCCCTTTGTGGCCTTCGGCATCATCGCGTGCAGGGCCCACTCCAGCGGCCCGCGCCGCAGCGGCGTGGCGCGGAAGACGAACGCCCAGACGGCACACGCCACGAGCGAGACCCCGCAGAAGGCGCCCAGCGCCGGCCACCCGTGGTGGGGGTGCAGTTCGGCGCGGGCGATGACGTGGACGGCGTACACCGACAGGCCCATCGTGCCGACGACGGCCAGCGGGCGCAGCAGCGTTTCGGCCGCCTTGCCGCGGCAGGCGGCGACGGCGAACCCGAGCAGCAGCAGGCTCGCGCCGATGTTGGCGACGGTCTCGAACGGGGTCTGGCTGTAGGGCCCGTCGACCAGCAGCCAGGCCCACGAGGTGCTGGGGATGGCCCCCGCCTGCCGGGCGAGCACGGCCTGGACGGGGTCGGGGGCGTTGACCGCGTACGCGTGGCTCTCGGCGATCGCCCGCAGCAGCGCCTCGCGTCCGCCGCCCGGGCCCAGGGCCAGCGCGGACAGGCCGTGGCCGGCGAGCGTGGTGAGCGCTCCCCAGCCGATCAGGCGGCGGGCGGCGCCGGTGCGGCGCAGGTCCACCAGGCGCCCCAGGGCCATGCCGACCACGACGTACGGGAAGTACGTGAGCCACGGGTACGCGCCGGACAGCAGCAGCGTGTCCAGGGCGTCGGTGAACCCGGACCAGCTCGTGACGGCCTCGAAGCCGGGGTAACGCCCGCGGCCGGTGACCCGGTAGCCGAAGTACGGCCCCAGCACGTACGACAGCACGGGGCCGGCGACCACCGAGGCGGCGGCGACCACGGTCAGGGCGCGGGTGCCCAGCCGGGCGAGCGGCTCGGCGGCCAGGAAGTACAGCGCGAAGAAGGTGAGGATGACGGCGATCCCCGACCGCAGCTCCGTCAGCGCGAGTCCCAGCGCCGCGAGCACCACGCACCGGACGAGGGTGGAGCGCCATGCGCCGGCCGGCTGGGGGCGCGACCGGGTGCCGCCGCGCGAGAGGGTCAGGGAGAGCCCGGCGATGAGCGTGAAGATGGCGGGCGCGCGCCCGTCGAACGCCACCAGCAGGTGGCCCGCCCCTTCGGGTTTCGCGGGCGGACCGATGTGCGCGGCGAACATGGCGAAGACCGCGATGGCGCGGGCCACGTCCACGCTGACCAGACGTGCCCGGGCCGCCTCGCCCTTCGTGGCCGGTGGCGCCGTGCTCGCCGTGCTTGCCGTGGATGTGTGCGTCACCGTGCTGATCCGCCCCCGTGCTCTTCGTCCTATTGTCGGTTTATTTGTATACGCATGGGGAGGCGCGCCGGCAGCCGGGGGTACCGCCGACGCCCCCGTCACCCACCCAGCCCGTGCCCGAGCCCCGGCGTCACCGGCAGGTCCACCAGCCCCGTCCCGGGCGTCCCCGCGAACGCCGCCGGTGCCAGCGGCTCCTCCTCCACCAGCAGCGGGCCCACCAGGTCCGGCGGAACCGTGGCGTGCGGCAGCGCCGCCGACAGGTGCGCGGCCGCCAGCGTGGCCACCCCCAGCTCCGGCATCGTGCCCACCTTCACCGCGAGGCCCGCCGTCCGGGCCAGCGCCGCCACCTGCCGCGCCCGGTACAGCCCGCCCACCTTCAGGATCTTGATGTTCAGGACGTCGGCGGCGCCCCGCCGCACCACCTCCAGCGCGTCGTGCGCCGACTGCACCGACTCGTCGGCCATCACGCGCACCCCGCCCCGCGCCCGCAGCGCCGCCAGCCCCTCCAGGTCCCAGCGCGGCAGCGGCTGCTCCACCAGGTCCAGCCCGGCGTCCGCCAGCCTGGCCACGGTACGGGCCGCCTCACCCGGGGCGTACCCCTCGTTGGCGTCCAGCGACAGCTCCACCGACTCGGGCACCGCCTTGCGCACGGCGGCCACCAGCTCCACGTCGAGCGACGGGTCCTCCCCGCCCTTGAGCTTGACGTGCCGGAACCCGGCCGCCGCGTACCGGGCCGCCTCCTCGGCCATCTCGTCGAGCGTGCCCAGCCCCACCACCCACGTCGTCGGCACCGGCCCGCCCACCCGTCCGCCGCCCAGCAGCAGGTGCGCCGGCCACCCCGCGGCCCGCGCCGCCAGGTCGTGCAACGCCAGGTCCAGCGCCGCCTTGGCCAGGTGCTGGCCCCGGATGGCCGCGTCCATCGCGGCATGGGCGCCCGCCAGGTCGCGCGGGTCACGCCCGACGAGCGCCGGCCCGACGTGTTCCTCGACGGCGGCGGTCAGCCCGGCCAACGTCTCACCGGTGTACGCGGTCATCGGCGACGCCTCGCCGAAACCCGACGCCCCGTCGGTCGTCCGCACCTCCACGAGGAGGCTGACGAGGTCGGGGCTGGTGCCGCTGCTGATGGCGAACGGGCGGCGGTAGCGGGCACGGACGACACGGGTGTGGAACGAGGCGATTCTCACGCGCGAGCTCCTTCGTCTCCGCCGAACGGCGCTCCCGCCGCGGCGGCTGCCATGTGGGGGGTTTCGGCCCGGGCCGTAATCGGCGGGGGCCGGGTTACAGGTGGACGCGGTAGACGATCGGGGGGCGGCCGGTCTGCCCTTCCTGACGGCTGCCGGCCGGTACGGCGATGCCCGCGCGCTCCAGACGCTTGAGGATGCGGCGGGCCGTGCGCTGCTGCACGGACAGGTGCTCGGCGACACGGTGGGCGGTGATGCCCGCGTCGCCCTCCTTCGCCGCCAGCTCCCGCAGCCGGTCCAGGGTCTGCGGGTGCAGGCCGACCCGGCGGGCCAGCAGCGCCGGGCTCTCCGGCGGCCCGGCGAGGTCGGCTTCCACCGACGGGTCCGGGGTGATGACGATGTCGACGTCGTCCGCCATCGACACCACCCCGGCGGCCGCACCCACCGAGCGGGCCCGGTTGACGGCCCGTCGGGCCAGCGCCTCCGCCTCCGCCGCCGTACGCCCCAGACCGAAGCCCAGGTGCGCGGTGCCGTGCCGGGCCGCCAGGCCCTCCAGGAACGGGATGCGGGTGAACTGCTCCGTCACCGTCTCCAGCACCCCGCGCGTCGTCACCACCAGCCGCCGCCCGTCCGGCAGCTCGGCCAGGCTGCCGCCGAGCACCCGTATGTCCTCCGACAGCCGCGCGTCCGCGTCCGCGCTCGCACCCGTGCCGGTGCTCGGCAGGTCGACGATGCCGAGCACCACCTGCGCGTCCCCGCTGTGCTGCCCCGCCGTCGCCAGGACCAGCGCCTGAAGGGTCGCCAGTATCGAGTGCCGGGAGGGGGCCAGGCGTACCGCGTGTGTGTGCTGCTCCAGCACGTGGAACGCCGAGCCGAGACAGGTGAGGGCCACCCGGGTCTTCTTGGCGTCCCGCGCCTCCAGGTGGAAGTCGACGATGTCCTCGGAGGTCAGCCCCGGCCGGTACGGCAGCACCCGAACCCGGTCCGTGGGCAGCTTGGCCTCGGTCATCGTCTCCAGCACCTCGTCACGGCGCAGCGTGTCGATGGACACCCGCGACACGTCGTGCCCGAGCCGCAGCAGCTCCACCAGCGCCCGCAGCAGGGTGGCGCCGTTGTACGGCACGTACATCGCCGGCCGGTCCAGCGCGCCCGCCGCCTCGGCCAGCGAGTGCGGTACGACCCCGGTGAACAGCAGCGCGTCCGCCCGCGACCGCGCGTGTGCCACCACCTCGGTGGTCTCGTCCTCGTGACGGTACGGCAGCGGCAGCAGCAGGGCCGATCCGGCCCGGCCACCGACCGCGACCACCTTGTGGACCAGGTCCTCGGGACCTATCACGCCGACGGTGAGCGGCATGGTCCGGTCTCCGTTCTGCCGGGGGACATAGGGGTGGGAGGTGCGGGTGGGACGTACGGGTGGACTGGCCCGTGCGACGTGCCCGGTGACGCCTGATTGACGGCCGTCGGTGGGAGTTCTACTTTCGGCCCAGGCCATAATCGCGTGCTGCCGAGAGGATAATCCCCCGATGCCGCAACGGGAAATGCCGCTGCCCACTGTTCTGGATCCCCGGGGAAGGACGTTCGGCGAGGAGGAGCGCGCGGCGGTGCTCCGGGTCCTCGACTCGGGCATCCTGTGCGGGGCGTTCGGCCAGGAGGCACGGGCGCTGGAGACCGAGATGGCCCGGCTGTACGGGCGCGCCGAGGCCGTCTCGTGCAGCTCCGGCACCGCCGCGCTGCACCTCGCCGTCGCCGCCGCCGCAGTCGGCCCCGGCGACGAGGTCGTCACCACGCCGATCTCCGACTTCGGCACGGTCGCCCCGGTCCTCGCCCAGGGCGGACGGGTCGTCTTCGCCGACGTGCGCGAGGACGACGGGAACCTCGACCCCGACGCGGTCGAGGCGGCGCTCACCCCGCGCACCAAGGCCGTCATCGCCGTTCACCTCTTCGGCGGCGCCGCCGACACCGTACGGCTGCGGGAGATCTGCGACCGGCACGGGCTGCTGCTCATCGAGGACTGCGCCCAGGCCTGGCTCGGCGAGGACGGCGACGGCCGGCTGCTCGGCACGGTGGGCGACATCGCCTGTTTCAGCCTCCAGCAGTACAAGCACATCACGGCCGGCGACGGCGGCCTGACCATCACCGACGACCCGGCCCTCGCCACCCGGATGAAGCTGTTCATGGACAAGGGCTGGGACCGCGCCGAGGGCCGCATCCACCGCACCATGGGCCTGAACTACCGCATGACCGAGCTCGTCGCCGCCGTCGCCCGCGCGCAGCTCACCCGGGTCGCCGACGTCGTCGCCCGCCGCCGCGCGAGCGCCGCCCGCCTCGCCGAAGCGGTCGCCGCCATCCCCGGGGTGACGATGCCTCAGCGGACCGCCGGCCACGCCTGGTGGGTCGTCCCGCTGCTCGTCGACGACAACACACGCTGGGCCACCGCCCTGGGCGAGCTCGGGGTGCCGGCCCTGCCCGGCTATCTGGAGCGGCCGCTGTACGCCAATCCGGCACTGTCGGGGTACCCGCCGGGCCTGTGTCCTCGCGCCGAGCGGCTCATCGACCGTACGTTGCTGGTTCTGCCGTGGAACGAGGCCTACAGCGAGGACGACGTGGACCGGATCGCGCAGGCGCTGGGGAAGGTCGCCGCATCATGAGCGAGACACCGCACAATACCTACGAATGGCTCCGGCCCGCCCCGGAGGAGCACGTCGGCTGGGACGTCGACGTCATGTACGGGCCGTGGCCCCGCCACCACCGCGACACCGGCCTCGACGAGGTCCGCGCCCGGCTTCGCGACTCGCCCGTCGCCGGTGCCCTCGCGCTGTCCACGCGCGGCCCGCTCTTCGACGACGAGGCCGGCAACGCCGAGACGCTCCGCGACCTCGCCGACTGCCCCGAACTCCTCCCCGTCGGCACCGTCGACGTACGCGACGCGCTGACCGCCGAGGACCGGCTCGACGAACTGGCCGCCGCCGGGGTCCGCTTCCTCCGACTGTTCACCCTGGAACAGGCCGCCGAGCCCGGCTTCCCCGGCTACCGGCGCGTGGTGAAACTGGCCATCGACCGTGGCATGGTCCTGCTCCACGACGGCGATCCGCGCCGGTTCGGACCGCCCCTGATGGAGCGCGGCGCCGACGTGATCTTCCTCGACCTGCACGCCTACCTGCTGGCCGACTTCCTGCTCATGGCCCGCGACGAACCCGGCTTCAAGGCCACCACCCGCATGCTGTCCGGCCCCGACTCCATCGAACGGGCCATCGACGCCGTCGGCCCGCGCCACCTCGTCTTCGGCTCCCGCACGCCCTTCATGGACATCTCCCCGCAGACGCTGAAGCTGCGCTACGCCGACATCTCGCCCGACGACCGTGCCGCCATCGCCACCAAGAACGTCGAGGAGCTGCTCGCCTGATGCCGATCATCGATGTGCACGCCCACGTGGGCCGCTGGCAGTTCCACCTGACGACCGGCGACGCCGACATGAACCTCGCCCAGATGGACCGCTACGGCATCGACCTCCAGATCGTGTCCGCCTCGGAAGCGGTCGTGTACGACGCGGTCGCCGGCAACGCCGCCCTCCGCGAGGCGCTGGAGACCCGGCCCAGGCTGTACGGGTACGCCGTCGTCAACCCCAACCGTATCGAGGAGAGCGCCGCCGACCTCGCCCGCTGCCTGGACACCGGCCGGTTCGTCGGCGCGAAGATCCACACCCACTACCCGGGCAGGCTGCCCGGATGCCGCGAGATGGCCGAGGCCTTCGACGTGGTCGCCGAGGCCGGCGTACCACTGCTCCTGCACACCTGGGGGCGTGAGGTCACCCTGCTCCCCGAACTCGTCGAGGCCCGGCCGGGACTGCGCGTGATCATGGGCCACGCGGGCGGCGACGCCTGGCGCGAGGCGGCCCACGCCGCGGCCGCCTGCGACCGCCTCTACCTGGAGCACTGCCGCACGGCCACGGACGCGGGCCGCATCGCGTACGCCCGCGAGGCCGGCGTCCCCGTCGAACGGATGCTGTTCGGCACCGACGCGACACTGATCGACCCCTGCGTGTCCCTGGGCGTGGTCCGGGACGCGCGGTTCACGGAGGAAGAGCTGGAACGAGTGCTGTGGCGCAACGCGGCGGAGCTGTTCGGCCTGAAGGTCGGCACCGCGCTGCCGCCGGTCGTGTGAGGCGATCCGAACCACCACCGGAACAGGAGAGGGACGCATGGAACGCAGGCGACTGCTCAACGCCGGAGCCGGGTTCACCCTGGCGGCAGTGGCGGGACAGACCATCACCCCGAACGCGGCGCACGCCGCCACGACACCAGCGGCCACCACCACACCGACGGACGGCGGGGCCACGACGGCCGGGCACCGCTGCGACGGCACGCCGGTCTCCACGTTCGGCGTCGCGTCCCTGACGGCGGCCATCGTCGGCACGACCGTCCTGGGCGACCACGCCTACGTCGTCGCCCGCGGCCAGAACCCGACGCTCGTCGGCGAGATCGACCTGACGACGAGAAGACTCGCCAGAACCTTCCGGCTCGACCGCGGCGACGGCGGCTGGGCGGCCACCGTCTCCGGCGGCCAGGTCTACATCGGCACCTACCCCTTCCCCGACATCCACCGCATCGACCCGGCCACCGGCACCGTCACCCGCATCGGCACCATCGGTCCGGCCGGCGGTTTCGTCTGGTGCCTCACCACCGCCCCCGACGGCACGGTGTACGCGGGCACCAGCCCGCGCGGCGAGGTGTGGGAGTACAAGCCCCAGACCGGCACACTGCGCAACCTCGGCAACGCCATGGCCGGCGAACAGTACGTCCGCGCCATCGCCGCCGACGACCGGTACGTCTACGCCGGCACCCTGCCGCGCGGCTTCATCGTCGCCTACGACCGGACCACCGGCGCCAAACGGAGCATCACCCCGACCCCGTACGGCGGCGCTTCCGCGCTCCTCGCACGCGGCGGCCGGGTCCTCGGCTCCTTCGGCAAGTCCATCGTCGACCTGGCCCCCGACGGCAGCGACGCCCACGTCATCCCCATTCCCGCCCCCGAGCGCATCGCCGACGCCATGACGGTCACCGCCGACGGCACCCTCTACTGCGTCGGCCGCCCCACCGGCACCGTCTACCGGCGCGACGGTGACAAGCTCGTCGCGGTCGCCGCGCCCGCCACCGGTGACGAACACCGCGCCCTCGTCCCCCTCCCGGGCGGGAAGATGCTGGGCGCCGTGGGCAGCGGCCGGCTGTGGTGGCTCGACCTGGCCACCCGGAAGTCCGAGCTCGTCGAACTCATCGACATCGGCCTGTCCGGCCCCGACCCCGTCCAGTCCATCGCCTACGAGTCCGGCGGGACCGTACACGTCGGCGGCCACTACTCCCTGACCACCCACCGGCCCTCGCACGGCACGTCGAAACGCATCCGCATCCCCGGCGAGCCCAAGACCCTCCGGGCCATCGGCGGCAAGGTGTACGCGGCGATGTACCCGAGCACCGAGTTCCTGGAGATCGACCCGCGCCGCGGCAAGGTCCGCTCGATGGGCTTCATCGAGAACGACCAGCAGCGCCCCACCGACATGGCGTACGTACCGGAACAGGACCTCCTGCTGGTGGCGAGCGCGCCCCCGGCCGGCGGCCTCAAGGGCGCCCTCACCCTGGTGGAGCGCTCACGCGGCCGGCTCACCGTCCACAAGGACGTCATCACCGACCAGAGCGTGATGTCCGTCGCCCTCGACGACCGGGTCGGCCACCGCACCGCCTACCTCGCCGGTGACACCTGGGGCGGCGGCAGCGTCCCCCCGACCCGGCCCAACGCCACGGTCGTCGCCTACGACCTGCGCCGCCGCACCGTGCTGTGGGAGGTCACCCCCGTCGCGGGCAACGCCAGCCTCCAGCACATCGAAGTGCACAACGGCATCCTGTACGGCGTCTACAAACGGCAGTCGGGCAACTGGTTCGCCATGGACATCGAGTCCCGGACCGTCCTCCGGACCGGCAAGCTCCCCAGCTACGGCGAGATCAGCGTCCACTTCGGCCAGGTGTACGCCTCGGTGTTCGGCGGCTCCGTCTACCGGCTCGGCCCGCTCGAAACCCTGGAGGACGAGGCCGAGCTCGTCCTCGGCGGACTCGGCGACGGCTGGTACAACCCGCCGCAGTTGGCCTGGGAACGCGCCACCTGGCACGCCTGGGGCGTGGCCACCCGCGCCCTCGCCCGGCTGCGGCTCGACCCGCTCTGCCCGTCGGGCACCCCGTCCGAGATCACCTCGCAGTACGAGGCCATCCTCAAGGGCCTCCTCGCGAACTGACGCGGACTCACCGGCCGGCGGGCTCGTCGTCCCCCTCCCGGACGTCCTCCTTGGCGAGGGCCTCCAGGCAGTCGACGACGGCCCGCCGCTCCGCCGCGGGCAGATCCGGCCCGTACGGGTCGTGCGCGGCCTCCTCCGGAATCAGGCCCTCCCACACCGCCGCCCACAGCATCCGCTGCACATAGCCCTCGATCGGCGCGAGGAACGTCGCCTCCGCGAACCGGTCCAGCCGCGCCGAGGCCCGCACGAACCGCCCGTGATCCCCGGCCCGCCAGCTCTCGAGCACCGCACGCGTCAAAGGCACCCGGGCCGCCGCGATCCCCACCAGCGCCGCATCCGCGCCCCACATCAGCGACGGCCCGAACATCCGGTCCTCACCCGTGATGACCAGGCGGCCGCTGCGTCGTGCAGCGCCGATGGCGTCCTGACAGGCCATCGCCCTGTCCAGGGTGGCCAGCTTGATGCCCACCGCCGACGGCAGCGCCAGCAGCCGCTCCACCAGCCCCGGCGGATACGGGTACCCGCCCGCCTCCCCGTGCAGGAAGAACCCCACCACCGGCAGACCGCTCGCCGCCGCCACCCGCTCGTGCAGCTCCACCGCCGCGTCGTCGTCACCGTCCAACTGCGCCAGCGGATACACCATCACCGCGTCCGCGCCGCCCTCGGCCGCCGCCACCGCCATCGCCACCGTCGCGTCCACCGCGTCACCGAGACCCACCGCCCCGGCCGCGCGCGGCACGCCCACCCCCGCCACCAGCGGCCTGTCGACGGCCTCCCGCCACACGGCGAGGACCCGGCGCCGGTCCTCCTCCGACAGGTACAGCCCGCGCCCCGTATGGGCCCACACCGCGACCCCGCCGATCCGCTCGGCCGCGATCCGCTCCGCGTACCCGCGCAACGCCCGGAAGTTCACAACCCCGGCCGCGTCCATCGGGGTCGCGACCGCCGGAAGGACGGTGCCGCGCAACCGCCGTACCAGGTCCTCAGAAGCCGACATGGGGCGCTCCCGTCTGTCGCGGTGGTCGTCGACACGCTAGCCTTTACGGTCCGGACCGTAAAGGAAGTCCGTAACGGAAGGGGCGGCGCTCCACATGCGACTCGGCCTGTACGTCAACCTCTACGCCGACCGGGCCGACCGCCCGCGCCTCGCCGACGCCGTCGAACAGGTACGCCTCGCCGAACAGGCCGGGTTCGCCTGGGCCGTCCTCGGCGAACGGCACCTGCACCGGCCCGGCTACCACGAGGCCGTCACCTCGCTCGCGTACCTCGCCGCCCACACCGACCGGATCGGCCTCGCGACCGCCGGCCTCATCGCGCCCGTCCACCACCCGGTCATGCTGGCCGAGACGCTCGCCCACATCGACGTCCTCTCCGGCGGCCGGC
The DNA here is from genome assembly GCF_055570965.1 of Streptomyces sp. NPDC031064. Lineage (NCBI taxonomy): Bacteria > Bacillati > Actinomycetota > Actinomycetes > Kitasatosporales > Streptomycetaceae > Streptomyces > Streptomyces sp. NPDC031064. The sequence goes on along the minus strand of NZ_JBVIGF010000001.1, from coordinate 1,296,580 downwards.
TCACCGCCGGTTTCGTCCTCGGCTACCGGCCCGAGGAGTTCGCGCTGTACGGCACCCGGCCCCAGGAGCGCGTGTCGCGCTTCGAGGAGTGCCTGGAGCTCATCACCCGGCTGTGGACCGAGGACAAGGTCACCCACGAGGGCCGCCGGTACCGCGTCGAGGACGCCTTCCTCTCGCCCCGGCCCGTCCAGGCCCCCCGGCCCCGCATCTGGAACGGCGGCCGCGTGCCCGCCGCCCTGGAGCGCACCGCCTGGTCGTGCGACGGCTGGACGACCTCCTTCAACGAGACCGACGAGGAACTGCCGAAGAAGATCGCCCTCTACCGCTCCTGCCCGCGCGGCCCGCGCTCCCTCGGCGCCGAGGTCATCGTCTGCCGCGAGGGGTACGCCGCCCGCACCAGCGCCGAGGCCCGCACCGCCCTGGAGGGTCCGCTGCGCGGGCTCTACGACGCGTACGGCGACTGGAAGCGCACCTCCGCCGACGCCGCCCGCTACGCCCAGCCGTGGGAGGACATCGCCGCCCGGTCGGTCATCGGCTCGGCCGCCGAGTGCGCCGAACGGATCGGGCGGTACGAGGAGATGGGCGCCGACGGGATCATCCTGCGCGTCCAGCCGCCCGGCATGCCGCAGGCGGACGCGCTGCGGGCGATCGAGGCGTTCGGCGCGCTCACCGCCTGAAGGCGCGCCGGACCGCCCGGGCGGTGTCCGCGACGTACGCCATCGCCGCCTCACCGGCCATCAGCACCGGCTGACGCACCCACACCACACCGTCCTCCGCCGCCTCCGCGACGGGACACGGCGCCCTCGTCGATACGTACGGCATACGGCTCAGCGACCGGTAACCGGCGTCCAGCGGCACCCCCTCGGCGGCCATCGCGGCCAGGAACTCCGCCTTGGAGCGGCCGCCGAAGGCCCCGGAGTCGTACCGCAGCATCGCCAGGTGCCAGGTGTGACGCGTGGTCCCGGGCGGCGGAGGGACGAGGTCCAGGCCCGGTACGCCGTCGAGGGCCTCGGCGAGCGCGGCGGCGGCGCGCGCACGACGGTCGATCCAGCCGTCGAGGAGGCCGAGCTGCGGGTGCAGGAGCGCCGCCTGGAACTCGGTCATCCGCAGGTTCCAGCCCAGCCCGGGGTGGTCGTACCAGTCGCCGTCCGGGCTGCGGCCCACGTTGTGCAGCGACCACACGCGCTCGTACAGGGCGCGGTCACCCGTCACCACGATGCCGCCCTCGCCGGCCGTCATCGCCTTGCTCGACTGGAAGCTGAAGCAGGCCACGTCCCCGAGCGAGCCCGCCGCCCGGCCGTGGCGCGCCGCCCCGTGCGCCTGCGCCGCGTCCTCCACCACCGGGAGCCCCGGCGCGCCCAGCGACTCCGTGTCGGCGGGCGCCCCCGCCAGATGCACCGCCATGACCGCCTTCGTACGCGGCCCGATGAGCGCCCGTACGGCCGCCGGATCGAGGTGCAGGGTGTCCTCGGTGACATCGGCGACGACCGGGACCGCACCGGCCAGCACCACGGCCGTCGCGCTCGCCACGAACGTGTACGCGGGCACCACCACCTCGTCGCCGGGGCCGACGCCGAGCGCCCGCAGCGCCAGGAACAGCGCGACCGTGCCGTTGACGGTGCACACCCCGTGCGCCGCTCCGACGCGCCGGGCGAACGCCGCCGCGAACTCCTCCGTCGCCGTGCCGCTCGTGGCCCCCCACCGGCCGCTGTCCAGCACCCGCAGCAGGGCCCGGCGCTGCTCGTCGGTCGGGGGCGGCGGCCAGGCGGGCCACTCCGGCGCTCTCATGCGGCGCCCTTGAGCAGCCGGTCCATCGTGCCGTGCAGGACCTGCTCCCGGTCCGCCTCCGGCAGGTCGGCGAGCAGCACCCGGCCCAGTCCGGTGCGCAGGTCCAGGAAGACGGCGTCCGAGCCGAACACCACCCGGTCCGCCCCTGCCTCGGCGACCATCCGGGTGAGGTGACGTGCCGTCATCCGGGACCCGCAGGTCTCCAGCACCAGGTCGGGGCAGCGCGCCGCGGCCTGAACGGCGGGGCGAAAGCCCTGCGGGAACAGGCCCGCGTGGCCCATCAGCAGCGGTACGCCGGGATGGCGGGGCGAGACGGCCGCGAAATGGCGGGCGTCGGACCAGGGGCTGCCATGCTGGCTGTGTGCCAGGACGAGTCTCCTGTGCTCGGCGGCTGCCTCGAACGCGGGCGTGTACGCGGGGTCGTCGAGCGCCGTCTCGTGCGTCTCGGGGTGGAGCTTGACGCCGATGACGCCGGGCACCTCCAGCAGGTCCCGCAGCCGGTCGGGGGCCTGCGGGTCATGCGGCTGGTACACCGCCCAGCCGAGCAGCCGGCCGGGGTGCGCCTGGAGCGCCTCGACCAGCAGGGCGTTGCCGGCGCGGGCGTCGGGGCCCACCGCCAGCAGGTGCGACACGCACGCGGTGGCGACACCGCAGCGGTCCATCATGGCGACCAGGCTCTCGGCCGAACCGTCCGGAACGGCGAACGCCGGCCACCGTCCGATGTGCCCGTGCGCGTCGATGACGTCCATGGCCGGGCGCCCCGCCGTGCTCACGGCTCACCGCCCAGCAGCCGCAGCGCGTTGCCGCCCGCGATGAGCGCGGCGTCGTGCGCCGGCAGGTCCAGGGTGTCCAGCAGGTAGCGGGGCCCGGCGTCGTCCGTGACCGGGGCGCCCGTCCCGAACAGCACCCGGTGAGCGCCGTACCGCCCGGCGATCCACTCGACCTGGCGGTGGCCGCAGAGCGTCGAGGTGTCCACGTACAGCGAGGGGTGGCTCTCCAGCAGCTCGGCCAGCTCGCGCAGGGCGCGGTAGCCCGTGCCGGTGAGGACGACGCGCGGGACGGGCAGCGTGGCGGCCAGCCGGTGCACCTCGTCGGCCGTCACCTCGTCCCACGCCAGCAGCAGGGTCGTACCGCTCGTCGCCAGCTCGGCGACCAGCTCCCGGGCGTGCGGTCCCGTGACGGACCAGCCGTGCTGCCGGGGGCACAGGCGCACGAGCGGGGTCTCGCCCCTCCCCGGCCCGGTGCCGAGCGGCCCCGGCACCAGGACCGGTACGGGGAGCAGTCGTGGGTCGGTGAGGTGGCGCAGCTCGTCGTTTCCGTCGCGCGGGTCGCCATGGACGGCGTACGCGTGGACGACGCACGCCGTGTCGATGCGCAGCCGCTCCAGCTCGCCGACGAGGCCGGTCTCGTCCCGGCTGGGGACGTCGTCGTGGGGGAGGGGGCCCAGGGTGCGGTTGATGTCGATGACCGGGGTGATGACCGAGGTCATGACTTCAGGCCGCTGGTGGCGATGGAGTCGGTGAGGTACCGCTGGAGGAGGCCGAAGACCAGCAGGCACGGGATGACGGTGATGGTGGCTCCGGCCATGATCTGGTTGATCGTCACGTTCTCGCCCTCCAGCGTGGCGAGCCCGACCGTGAGCGTGCGCATGGCCTCCGACTGGCCGATGACCAGCGGCCACAGGAAGTCGTTCCAGTGCCAGAGGAAGACGAACACCCCGAGGGTGGCGAGGACCGGACGGATCAGCGGCAGCACGACGGTCGTGAAGACCCGCCACTCCGAGGCGCCGTCGATCTTCGCGGCTTCGAACAGCTCGTCGGGCAACTGCACGATGAACTGCCGCATCAGGAACACGGCCTGCGAGTTTGCGAGGGTCGGCACGATCAGGCCCCAGTACGTGTCCACGCCGCCCATCTCGGAGACGAGGATGTAGTAGGGGATGAGGGTCGCCTGGAACGGCACCATCAGGGTCGCCAGGAACGACCAGAACAGCACCTCGCGCCCCGGGAAGCGCTTCTTGGCGAACGCGTACCCGGCCATCGACGCGAACAGCAGGATGAGCAGCACCGACACCAGCGAGTAGATGAGCGAGTTGAGCGCCCAGCGGGTGATGTCGGCGCTTCCGAGCACCTCGGTGAAGTTGTGGAGGGTGGCGCGGGTGACGTCGAAGGCGCCCGGCAGGGTGCGGCCGCCGGGCGGCGCGAACGCCACCAGCACCATGACGACGAAGGGGGTGACGGTCACGAACGCGACCAGGACCAGCAGGACCGGCAGCCTCAGCCGCGCCATCAGTCCTCCTCCCTTCCGATGAGCCGGCGCTGAATGAGCGAGAAGACGAGAACGACGAGGAAGAGGACCAGGCCGACCGCGCTCGCGTAGCCGAAGTCGAAGAACTTGAAGCCCGAGTCGTAGAGGAAGTACACGAGCGAGTAGCTGGCCCGTACGGGGCCGCCGGCGGTCATGACGTACATCGCGTCGAAGACCTGGAAGGCCTGGATGGCCTCGATGACGAGGACGAAGAACAGCACCGGCCGCAGGAGGGGCAGGGTCACCCAGCGGAAGCGCTGCCAGGCGCTCGCGCCGTCGATGGTGGCCGCCTCGGCGACCTCGCGGGGGATGGACTGGAGCCCGGCGAGGAGGATGAGCATCGAGTACCCGAAGCCCTTCCAGGCGGAGGCGGCGGCGATGGAGGGCAGGACGAGCGACTCGTCGCCGAGGAAGTCGACGGGGCCGGTGCCGAGGGCGCCGAGGGCCGTGTTGAGCAGCCCGTCCTCCACCTCGTAGATCCACTTCCAGATGACCGCGGCCAGCACGATGCTGGTCACATAGGGCAGGAAGAACAGCCCCCGGAAGAAGCCGCGCAGCCAGAGCGTGCGGTGCAGCAGCACGGCCGTGCCGAGCGCCAGCAGCACGGTCATCGGCACGTAGAGGGCGGTGTAGACGGCGGTGACGCCGAGGCTCTCCCAGAACAGGTCGTCATCGAGGAGCCGGGTGTAGTTGGCGACGCCGATGAAGTCCCACTCGCCGCTGAGCCGGTAGTCGGTGAGCGACAGGAACGCGGCACCGAGGGTCGGCCCGAACCGGAAGACCAGGAACAGCACGAGCATCGGCGCCACGAACGCCAGCCCGATCCACGCCTCCCGCCGCCGCACCGGACTGCCCCGCCCGCCCCTTCGAGCTCTGCCCGGTACCGGTTTCCCAGGAAGGCCCGAGCCACCCGGCGGGGCACCGTCCGGTCCGCCCCCCGGGACGGGACCCGGCACGGCGCCGGGGCCGACACCTGGCAGGGTGCCCGCGGCCGCGCCCGGAGGGCCGGCCGCGCCGGGTGCGCCACCGGCGGCCACGACGGGCGAGGCGGCCGTGACCGCACCGACGACGGTGCCCGGCCCGGTGCCGCCCACACGGCTGCGGGCGCCCGCTTCGGGCGCGGGCCCGCCGTCCGGGCCCGAGCCGTCCGTCGCCGCACGGCCGGCCTCGTCGTCCGTGCGGGTTCCGGCGGCCGGGGACGCCCCAGGGGCGCCGTCCACGGGCGTACCGTCCACGGGCGCGGCGCCCGGGGCAGCGGGGCGCGTGGCCGCGTCCCGCCTCGCGGGGGCGCCGGGCTCGGGGGGCTCCGGCTCGTCGGGGGAGGCCTCGCGGGGCTCGACTTTGCTCAACGCTGCCGCGCCAGCAGGTCGTCGCCCTCCTTGGCCGCTGCCGCCAGCGCCTGCTCAGGTGTCTTCTTGCCGGTGAGCGCGGCCTGGATCTCCGGCGTGATGAGCGCCATGAGCTGGCGGGCGGCGGGATGCGGCTCGCCGGGGAACGTGTTGGCCAGGGCGGCCTCGTACTCCTTGGCGAAGGAGCTGTCGTTGGGGACGGTCACATCCGTACGCGGGGAGAAGAACCCGCCGGCCTTGCCCATGGACGCGATCTGCGCGGGCTCGGTCATATAGGCGATGAACTTCTCCGCGCCGGCCAGGTTCTTCGTCCTGGCGTTGATGCCGAGGCCGCCCGGCATGCCGAAGCAGACCTGCTTCCTGGGCCCGGCGAGCGCCGGGCCGACGATCACGTTGCCCTTCCCCCAGGTCTTCTCGGCGAGGGCGGCGTCGGACGGGGTGTTGGTGTAGCCCATCGCCACCTGCTCCTTGCCGAGCGCCTGGTCGGTGAAGAGGTTGGCGTTGGTCAGCGCGGAACGGGGCACGGCGCCGCTCTTGTACAGGTCGACCAGGAAGGTGAGCGCCTCGACGCCCTCGGGGCTGTTGAACGCGGTCTTCTTGCCGCTCTCGTCGAACACCTTGCCGCCCGCCTGCCACAGCAGCGGGTAGAAGCTCATGTTCAGCGAGGCCTCGTTGCTGGCGGAGTAGTCGAGGGTGGCGACCCCGGCCTGCTTCAGCTTCGGCGCGGCGGCCTTCAGGGCGTCCCAGGTGGCGGGAGGTTCCTTTATCCCCGCCTTGTCCAGCAGCTTCTTGTTGTAGAGCGTGCTGGTGACGGTGTGGTAGATCGGCGCCGCGTAGACCTTGCCGTCCTGTGTCATGGCTTCGAGGGCGGCCGGCCGGAAGGCGTTCCGGGACTTCTCGATGGCCCGGTCCACGGGCTGGACCGCGCCGTTCGCCTGGAACTGGGGGATCTGGTCGGGGCCGAGCAGCACCACGTCGGGGCCCTTGCCGCTGCCGAAGGCGGTGGCGAGCTTCTGGTCGCGGTTCTCCCAGGGAAGTTGCTCGATGGTGAGGTCGAGGCTCTTGTGAGCGGCTTCGAAGCCCTTCTCGATGCCGTCCCAGTACGCGGCGTTGGCCTTCGGATCCATGATCACCGGGTACATCCAGACGGTGACCTTGTTCGACCCCGAGCCGCTGTCACCGCTGTTGCACCCGGCCGCGGTGAGCGCGGTGAGGGTGAGGAGTGCGAGAGGAACGGTGGCGCGCTTGAACCCTGTCTTCATGCTGGGCCTCCGGAAGGCCTGTCAAAACCTGGACAGTTTCGGCCTGGGCCGAAAGTAGCTGGGCTGTTTTGCACTGTCAATGCTGCGCGGCCGCGCCAAACGTGGCCACCCGGCAGGCCACCGCGATGGCCCTGGGGACAGCCACCCACTCGTTCGGACGACACGTCATTTCCCGGCCGCCACAGGTGCCGTCGTGTCGCAGTTGGGCCGAACGGGTGAGGGGGGCGAGGATAGGCGTATGAGTAGGTACGAGAGGTACGACGTCACCGACGAACAGTGGGAGGGCTTGGCCCAGGTCGTCCCGCTGCGGGGGCGCAACGAATGGCCGTCCAGGGTCGACCACAGCACGATCCCGCAGGACTACGAGGCCGTCGAACAGCGCCGCATGGTCGTACTGCGGGTGCAGGTCTTCGCCGACGCGCGCGAGGTCGCCGAGTACCTCATCGCGCAGGTCCCGGTCCTGCTGGACCTGACCGCGGCGGACACGGACGTCGCCAAGCGGATCCTCGACTTCAGCAGCGGCGTCGTCTTCGGCCTCGGCAGCGGAATGCACCGGGTCGACCGGAACGTCTTCCTCCTGGCACCCGCCGGTACGGAGGTCGAGGGCGTCGCCGCGGCGGCGGTTCCGCATTCCTAGGGCGGTTCCCTCGTTCGTAGGAAGGCTGTTCGGCCGGAACGGTTCAGCATGAGGGGCCCCTCATACGGTCCGAGCATGCACGCAACCCGCCCCACGCCCTCCTCGTCGCCCTCCGCCGCGCCCGCCCGCCCCGCCGTCACGGAACTGCGGCTGTCCGCCTTCAAATCGCACCGCGGCGCCGCCTTCCGGCTCGCGCCGGTGACCCTCTTCGCGGGGGCGAGCGGCAGCGGCAAATCGAGCGCGTTAGAAGCGTACGAAGCGCTCGCGCTCCTCGGCGCGGGCGCCACGCTCGCCGCCGCCTTCCCCGACCCCGTCGGATGCGTGCCCGAGCGGGCGGAGGCGGACGCGGAGGGGCGGCGGGGCTTCCGGATCGGCTGCACCGTGGACGGTCCGGCCGGGCCCGTCCGCCTGGACCTGGCCGTCCAGGCGGAGCCGGAACTACGGGTCGTGGGCGAGCGGCTGACGGGCGGTGACGGGCGGACGCTGCTCACGACGGCGCTGCGCGACCCTGGCCGCCGCACCGTGCAGGCCGAGTGGCACACCGCCGGCTCGGTGCCGGTCACCCGGGCCCCGCTCCCCGGGGACCGGCTGGGTACGGCGCTGCTGCCGCTGCGGGTGGCGGGCAAGACCGAGGGGCAGCGCCGGGTGCTCGCCGCAGCCGAGCAGGTCGTCGTGGCGCTCCGGTCGGTCTTCCCGTGCGACCCGCAGCCACAGCGGATGCGGGTCCCCGTGCCGGCCGGCGAGGGACGGCTGCGGCGCGGCTGCGACAACCTCGCGGAGGTGCTCCACCGCACCCGCACCGGCTGCCCGCGCAGGCACGCCCGGCTGGCCGCGGTCGCCCGCGCGGGCTGTGCCGGACCCGTGCGCGACCTGGGCGTCGAGGAGCTCGCCGACGGAACGGTACGGGCCGTGCTCGGCCGTGGCGCGGAGGGCGGCATGCCGGTCGGGCGGCTGGGCGAGGGCGAACTGCGCTACCTGGCGCTCGCGCTGGTGCTGCTCACCGGGCCGGGCGTGCTGGCCATGGACCCGGCGGCGGAGGTGCCCCACGCGATGCAGACGCTCACCGTGCTCGCCGACGGCTTCGACCGCGCCCTGGACCGGCGCCAGACGCGCGAACTGGCGGGGCTGGCCGCGCAGATCTGCGCCGAGGGGCACATCCGGCTGGTGGGGACGGTCGGCGAGGCGGGGGCGAGGGCCGCCCGCGGGCGCGCCGGAGTGACGGTGGTAGACCTGAACCCGTGACAGAACTGGATGTGCAGGGATTGCAGCGCCGGCTCGCCGAGTTCGCGGCCTCGCGGGAGTGGCAGCCGTACCACACGCCGAAGAACCTGGCGGCGGCGCTGAGCGTCGAGGCGGCCGAACTGCTCGAGATCTTCCAGTGGTTGACCCCCGAGGAGGCCGACCGGGTCATGGACGACCCCGAGACGGCGCACCGGGTGGCGGACGAGGTGGCCGACGTACTGGCGTACCTGCTCCAGTTCTGCGGCGTGCTGGGCGTCGATCCGCTGGCCGCGCTGTCGGCGAAGATCGACCGCAACGAGGCGCGGTTCCCCGTCGGACGGCCGCCGGGGCGCTCCGCGAGGGCGGCGCGGGAGCCGGATCGTCACTCTACGGAGTGATCAACTTATTCACGCTGAGCTTCCTGTCCACAGATTTCCGAATTCCCCTGGCTTTTGGGTCCGTTCGCCTTCACTCTGGGTAGTGAGTATATGGGCGGACAGTCGTACGAACGGGGGCGGCGTACATGGAAGCGGAGCGGCTCATCGCGACCGGTCGGCGCGCCCTGGCGGACAGCCGGGTGGCGCTGGACATCGTGGCGGAGGCCTGGCAGGCACAAATGCTCGCGCAGGCGATCGGCAGCCACCTCGCGCTGTCGGGCCCGCCGGAGCTGAGAGTCGAGGCACGGGGCCTGAGCGAGATAGGCAGCCGCGGCGGGGCGGGCCCGGACCACGTGGCACGGGCGCTGCGGCTCTCGGGGATAGGGGACGTCCGTGCGGCGTTACTGAGCCTGGGCGCGCTGCTGGGCGAGGTGGGCATCGCGCTCGTCGGCGTCGCCTGCGCCACCGACGAGGAGGGGCTGTACTGGCAGTGCGTCGAGGCGATCGACGCCGCGGACGAGGCGGGCGACCGCGTCCGGGTCATGCTCCGCCGCCTCGCCGTCCGCGAGCGCGCCAGACCTCCCGACCCCGCCGACTCCTGGGCGGGCCCGGCCTGACCCCGGCCGGGGCCGGTGCCAGGGCACGGTCTCGACCGTTCGGCGCGGTCCCGGGCCCGGCCCGGTCCCGGCCTGGCCCCACCCGGCCCGGCCCCGCCTGGCCCCCCCCCGCCCCGGCGCGGGGGCGGGGGTCGGCCGGCCCGGGGGCCGGGCCGGGGAGCCCGGGCGGCGGTGGGATCAGGGGGTGGTGGGGTCGGTGTTCGGGGTGGGAGGGGCGGTGTCGGGGGACGGGAGGCGGTCGGCCGAGGACTGGAGGTCGGCGTCGAGTTGCGACAGGTCGGCGGTCAGCGCGGCCATCAACTCCTCCATCTGCTGCAGCAGACCCTTCGGCTGCTCCGGCGCGGCCTGCTCGGGCACGGCTTCCTGGGACATGGCGGCCTCCTCGGCCCAGGCCCTCCCCGACGGGGGAGGGCGGCAAGAGAGAACGACGCGCCGACATCCGCCGCCGGCGCGCGGGCCGGGCGGTCCGGCTCCGCCCGAGCCAACGACGCGTACGGGCCGGGGGTCACTGGCGGGGACGCCCGGGCGCGCCAGTTCGATCAGGTTCACCCGGCGGGGAAGGGGAGGTTGACGGTCGTTCGACGGTGCGGGATGGAGCAGGATGGAGGCATGGATCTTCGAATCTTCACCGAGCCCCAGCAGGGCGCTGGTTACGACACGCTGCTCACCGTCGCGAAGGCCACCGAGGACCTGGGGTTCGACGCCTTCTTCCGGTCCGACCACTATCTGCACATGGGAGCGGTCGACGGGCTGCCGGGTCCGACGGACGCCTGGATCACGCTGGCCGGGCTCGCCCGGGAGACCAGGCGCATCCGGCTCGGCACGCTGATGACCGCGGGGACGTTCCGGCTGCCGGGCGTGCTGGCCATCCAGGTCGCGCAGGTCGACCAGATGTCCGGCGGCCGGGTCGAACTCGGGCTCGGCGCGGGCTGGTTCGAGCAGGAGCACAAGGCCTACGGCATCCCCTTCCCCAAGGAGAAGTTCGCCCGCCTGGAGGAGCAGCTCGCGATCGTCACCGGCCTGTGGGGTACGGAGACCGGCGGCAGGTTCTCGTACGAGGGGAGGTACTACCAGCTCACCGACTCGCCCGCGCTGCCCAAGCCCGCCCAGGCCAAGGTGCCCATCCTGATCGGCGGGCACGGGGCGACCCGCACACCACGGCTGGCCGCGCGGTACGCCGACGAGTTCAACATCCCGTTCGCCTCCCTGGAGGACAGCGAGCGGCAGTTCGGCCGGGTCCGGGCCGCCGCCGAGGAGGCCGGGCGCAGCGCGGACGACCTCGTGTACTCCAACGCGCTGGTGGCCTGCGTGGGCAAGGACGACGCCGAGGTGGCCCGTCGCGCCGCGGCCATCGGACGGGAGGTGGAGGAGCTGAAGGCGAACGGCCTCGCGGGGTCGCCCGCCGAGGTCGTCGACAAGATCGGCCGGTACGGGGCGCTCGGCTCCACCCGGATCTACCTCCAGGTACTGGACCTGCACGACCTCGACCACCTGGAGCTGATCTCCTCCCAGGTCATGTCCCAGTTGAGCTGAGGCCGCCCGGGCGGGTGGGAAAACCCGTGGTCGGGCGGTGCGCGCGGGGCGATACTCGGACACGTGTTCCTGACGATCAGTACGACCGGTACCCCAGAGCGCCCCGCCACCGACCTCGGATTCCTGCTGCACAAGCATCCCGACAAGGCGCAGGCGTTCTCCACCTCGCACGGCAAGGCGCACGTCTTCTACCCGGAGGCGTCCGCCGAGCGCTGCACGGCGGCGCTGCTCCTGGAGGTGGACCCCATCGCGCTGGTCCGGCGCGGCAGGGGCAAGGGGCGGAGCGGCGCGCCCGACGCGGCGCTCGCCCAGTACGTCAACGACCGGCCGTACGCGGCCTCGTCGCTGCTGGCCGTGGCGCTGAGCACCGTCTTCCGGAGCGCGCTGCGCGGCGTGTGCACCGCGCAGCCCGAGCTGGCGGACCGGCCGCTGCCGCTGCGGATCGAGATCCCGGCCCTGCCGGCGCGCGGCGGCGCGGATCTCGTACGGGCGCTGTTCGGCCCGCTGGGCTGGGCGTCGGTCGACGCCGAACCGGTGGCGCTGGACGAGCGGTTCCCGCAGTGGGGCGCCTCCCGTTACGTACGGCTCGTGCTGGAGGGTGAGCTGCGGCTCGCGGACGCGCTGCGGCACCTGTACGTCCTGCTGCCGGTCCTGGACGACGCCAAGCACTACTGGGTGGCGACCGACGAGGTCGACAAGCTGCTGCGGGCGGGCGAGGGCTGGCTGGCCGACCACCCCGAGCACCGACTGATCGCCAGCCGGTACCTGTCGCGCCGCTGGGGCCTGACCCGCCAGGCGATGGAGCGGCTGGAACTGGTACGGCTCGCCGAGGCCGACGACCTGGACGTCGAGGACGTGGACAACGCGGTCGACGAGACCACCGACACCGAGGACAAGCCGGTGCCGCTCGCCGAGCAGCGCCGCGACGCGATCCTCACGGCGCTGCGCGCGGCCGGTGCGAGCAAGGTGCTCGACCTGGGCTGCGGCCAGGGCCAGCTCGTGCAGGCGCTGCTCAAGGACGTGCGGTTCACCGACGTCGTGGGCGTCGACGTGTCGGTGAGGGCGCTGACCGTCGCCGCGCGCCGGCTGCGGCTGGAGCGCATGGGGGAGCGGCAGGCCGCCCGCGTGAAGCTGATCCAGGGCTCGCTCACGTACACCGACAAGCGGCTCCAGGGCCATGACGCGGCCGTCCTCAGCGAGGTCATCGAGCACCTCGACCTGCCGCGGCTGCCGGCCCTGGAGTACGCGGTGTTCGGGTCGGCACGCCCGGCGACCGTGATCGTGACGACGCCGAACGTCGAGTACAACGTCCGCTGGGAGACGCTGCCCGCCGGGCACGTCCGCCACGGCGACCACCGGTTCGAGTGGACGCGTGAGGAGTTCCGCGCCTGGGCGCGGGGTGTGGGCGAACGGCACGGGTACGGCGTGGAGTTCGTACCCGTGGGACCGGACGACCCGGAGGTCGGGCCGCCCACGCAGATGGCCGTGTTCAGCCTGACGACCACGAAGGAAGAGAAGGCCGCATGACCGAGACCACGACCACCGGCGTCACCCGCAGGCTGCCGGTCACCGACCTGTCCCTCGTCGTGCTCATCGGCGCCACCGGCTCCGGCAAGTCGACCTTCGCCCGCAAGCACTTCAAGCCCACCGAGGTCGTCTCCTCCGACTTCTGCCGCGGGCTCGTCGCCGATGACGAGAACGACCAGAGCGCGAGCGGCGACGCCTTCGACGTCCTGCACTACATCGTCGGCAAGCGCCTGGCCGCCGGCCGGCTGACGGTGGTGGACGCGACCAGCGTGCAGCAGGAGAGCCGCCGGCAGTTGGTGCGGCTGGCCCGTGAGCACGACGTACTGCCCATCGCCATCGTCCTCGACATGCCCGAGGACGTCTGCGCCGAGCGCAACGCCGCCCGGCCCGACCGCGCGCACCTGCCGCGCCACGTCATCCAGCGCCACCGCCGCGAGCTGCGCCGTTCGCTGCGCGGCCTGGAGCGCGAGGGGTTCCGCAAGGTGCACGTCCTGAAGAGCGTGGAGGAGGCGGAGGCCGCCGAGGTCGTCCTGGAGAAGCGGTTCAACGACCTCCGTCACCTCACCGGGCCCTTCGACATCATCGGCGACATCCACGGGTGCAGCTCGGAGCTGGAGACCCTGCTCGCCAAGCTCGGGTACGAGGGCGGTGTGCATCCCGAGGGGCGTACGGCCGTCTTCGTCGGCGACCTCGTCGACCGGGGCCCGGACAGCCCCGGCGTACTGCGCCGCGTCATGGGCATGGTGGCGTCGGGCAACGCGCTGTGCGTGCCCGGCAACCACGAGAACAAGCTGGGCCGCTGGCTCAAGGGCCGGCAGGTGCAGCGGACGCACGGGCTCGCCGAGACGATCGCGCAGTTGGAGGGGGAGAGCGAGGAGTTCCGTATCCAGGTGCGGAAGTTCATCGACGGGCTCGTCAGCCACTACGTCCTCGACGAGGGCAGGCTCGTCGTCTGCCACGCCGGGCTGCCGGAGAAGTACCACGGCCGCACGTCCGGGCGGGTGCGCTCGCACGCGCTGTACGGCGACACCACCGGGGAGACCGACGAGTTCGGGCTGCCCGTGCGCTACCCGTGGGCCGAGGAGTACCGGGGCCGGGCGGCGGTGGTGTACGGACACACACCTGTGCCCAACACCTCATGGATCAACAACACCATCTGCCTCGACACGGGCGCGGTGTTCGGCGGCAGGATGACCGCGCTGCGCTGGCCGGAGCGCGAACTGGTCGACGTACCGGCCGAGAAGGTCTGGTACGAGCCGGTCAAGCCGCTCGCCACCGAGGCACCCGGCGGCCACCAGGGCCGGCCGCTGGACCTGGCGGACGTGCACGGGCGGCGGGTCGTGGAGACCCGGTACGCGGGCAACGTCGGCGTACGCGAGGAGAACGCGGCGGCCGCGCTGGAGGTCATGAGCCGGTTCGCCGTCGACCCGCGGCTGCTGGCGTACCTGCCGCCGACGATGGCCCCGACGGCGACGTCGCGCGTCGACGGCTACCTGGAGCACCCGGCGGAGGCGTTCGCGCAGTACCGCTCCGACGGCGTCGAGCGGGTCGTGTGCGAGGAGAAGCACATGGGTTCGCGGGCGGTGGTGCTGGTGTGCCGCGACGCGGACGCGGCGCGTGAACGGTTCGGGGTGGAGGGCCCGACGGGCGCGCTGTACACCCGTACCGGGCGGCCGTTCTTCAACGACGAAGCCATGACCGAGCAGGTTCTCGACCGGCTGCGCGCGGCCGTCGGTGCCGCCGGGCTGTGGGACGAGCTGGCAGCGTCCGACAGCGCCTCCGGCGCGGGCGACTGGCTGCTGCTGGACGGCGAGCTGATGCCGTGGTCGCTCAAGGCGTCCGGTCTGCTGCGCTCCCAGTACGCGGCGGTCGGCGCCGCGTCCGGCGCGGTGTTCCCGGGCGCGGTGGGGGCCCTGGAGGCCGCGGCGGGCCGGGGCGTGGACGTGGCCGGGCTGCTGGGCAGGCAGCGGGAGCGGGCGGCGGACGCTGCGGCGTTCACCGAGGCGTACCGCCGCTACTGCTGGGACACGGAGGGGCTGGAGGGGGTGCGGTTCGCGCCGTTCCAGATCCTCGCCGGGCAGGGGCGCTCGCTCGCGGGCGTCCCGCACGACGAGCAGCTCGCGTGGCTCGACCGGCTGGTGGAGCACGACCCCACCGGCCTGCTCCAGGTCACGCGCCGGCTCGTCGTGGACACCGCGGACGAGGCGTCGGTCCGCGCGGGTACCGACTGGTGGCTGGAACTGACCGGCGCGGGCGGCGAGGGCATGGTCGTCAAGCCGCTCCAGGCGCTCGTACGCGACGGGAAGGGACGGCTGGTCCAGCCGGGCATCAAGGTGCGCGGCCGGGAGTACCTGCGGATCATCTACGGCCCGGAGTACACCCGTCCGGAGAACCTGGACCGGCTGCGTGGGCGCCACCTCGGCCACAAGCGGTCCCTGGCGCTGCGCGAGTACGCCCTCGGTCTGGAGGCCCTGGCCCGGATGGCCGACGGCGAACCCCTGTGGCGCGTCCACGAGGCGGTCTTCGCCGTCCTGGCCCTGGAGTCGGAGCCGGTCGACCCCCGCCTCTGACCGCCGGGGGAGCCCCGGTCGGGGCCCCGTCCGAGTCCCCGGCCGAGTCCCCGTCCGGGCCCCATATGGCCGGGGACCCGGCGGGGCTCCGGGTTGTGGGGGCGGTTTCCCGGGGAAGCTGGGTGAAGTGGGGTCCGCGCGGTGAGGATGGAGGCATGGGATTCCATGTCGATTCCGAGACCGGGCGGCTTCGCCGCGTCATCCTGCACCGGCCCGATCTGGAGCTGAAGCGGCTGACACCCAGCAACAAGGACGCGCTGCTGTTCGACGACGTGTTGTGGGTGCGGCGGGCGCGGCAGGAGCACGACGGGTTCGCCGACGTGCTGCGTGACCGGGGCGTGGAAGTGCACCTCGTCGGGGACCTGCTGCGCGAGGCGCTGGAGATCCCGGCGGCGAGGAAGCTCGTCCTGGACCGGGTCTTCGACGAGAAGGAGTACGGTCCGCTCGCCACGGACCACATAAGGGCCGTCTTCGACGGCATGGAGACCGGCGCGCTCGTCGAGGCGCTGATCGGCGGGATGACGAAACGTGACTTCCTGGCCGGTCACGCCGAGCCGACGTCCGTCCGCTTCCACGTGATGGACCTGGACGACTTCCTGCTGCCGCCGCTGCCGAACCACCTCTTCACCCGTGACACGTCGGCCTGGATCTACGACGGCGTCTCGATCAACGCCATGCGCTGGCCCGCCCGGCAGCGCGAGACGGTGCACTTCGAGGCGATCTACAAGCACCACCCGCTCTTCACCGGCCCCGACGCGGGCTCCTTCCACCACTGGTCGGAGGGCCAGGACGACTACCCGTCCACCATCGAGGGCGGTGACGTCCTGGTGATCGGCAACGGCGCCGTGCTGATAGGGATGAGCGAGCGCACCACCCCCCAGGCGGTGGAGATGCTGGCGCGCGGGATGTTCGCGGCCGGCTCCGCCCGGACGATCGTGGCGCTGGACATGCCGAAGAGCCGGGCGTTCATGCACCTGGACACGGTCATGACGATGGTCGCGCACGACACGTTCACGCAGTACGCCGGGCTCGGCATGCTCCGCTCGTACACGATCGAGCCGGGCGACGGCCACCGCGCGCTGAAGGTCACCGACCACCCGCCCCAGCACATGCACAGCGCGATCGCCGCGGCGCTGGACCTGCCCGCGATCCGGGTGCTGACCGCCACGCAGGACGTGCACGCGGCGGAGCGCGAGCAGTGGGACGACGGGTGCAACGTCCTGGCGGTGGAGCCGGGCGTCGTCGTCGCGTACGAGCGCAACGTCACCACCAACACGCACCTGCGCAAGGAGGGCATCGAGGTGATCGAGATCCCCGGCAGCGAGCTGGGCCGGGGCAGGGGAGGCCCGCGCTGCATGAGCTGCCCGGTCGAACGGGACGCGGACCCCGGCTAGGCCTGGCCCGAGCCGCCACGCGCCCTCCGCCCGACCGTATAGAAATGTGGAACCTCGTATAGACTTCCATGGTCCCCGTCTTCGGAACCCAGGAGCGCCCCATGGCCACCGACCTCACCGGCCGCCACTTCCTCAAGGAGCTGGACTTCACCGCCGAGGAGTTCCGCAGCCTGCTCGATCTGGCCGCCGAGCTCAAAGCGGCGAAGAAGGCGGGGACCGAGGTCCAGCGGCTGCGTGGCAAGAACATCGCGCTGATCTTCGAGAAGTCGTCGACCCGGACGCGCTGCGCGTTCGAGGTCGCGGCGGCCGACCAGGGGGCGTCCACCACCTACATCGACCCGGCCGGCTCCCACATCGGCAAGAAGGAGACCGCCAAGGACACCGCCCGGGTCCTCGGCCGGATGTTCGACGCGATCGAGTTCCGGGGCGACGCCCAGGCCACCGTCGAGGAGCTCGCCGCCCACGCGGGCGTCCCCGTCTACAACGGCCTCACCGACGACTGGCACCCCACCCAGATGCTCGCCGACGTGCTCACGATGACCGAGCACACCGACAAGCCCCTGGAGAGCGTCGCCTTCGCCTACCTCGGCGACGGCCGCTACAACATGGGCAACTCCTACCTGGTCACCGGCGCCCTGCTCGGCATGGACGTCCGGATCGTGGCGCCCAAGGCGTACTGGCCGGCCGAGGACGTCGTCGCCCGTGCCCGGGAGCTCGCCGAGACCAGCGGCGCGCGCGTCACGCTCACCGAGGACATCGCCGAAGGCGTCCGGGGCGCCGACTTCGTCGCCACCGACGTGTGGGTCTCCATGGGCGAGCCCCAGGAGGTCTGGGACGAGCGCATCACCGCCCTCGCCCCGTACGCGGTGACCATGGACGTGCTGCGGGCGACCGGGAACCCGGGGGTCAGGTTCCTGCACTGCCTGCCCGCCTTCCACGACCTGGGCACCGCCGTCGGCCGGGAGATCCACGAGCGTCACGGCCTGACCGAGCTGGAGGTCACCGACGAGGTCTTCGAGTCGGAGCACTCGGTGGTCTTCGACGAGGCCGAGAACCGGATGCACACCATCAAGGCCGTCATGGTCGCCACGCTGAGCGGTCCGGGGGGCACGGAGTAGCGCGGTCGGTGCCGGCGCGGTTACGGGGCTCCCAGCCCCGGGAGCGTGAACCTCGCGGTTACGGGGCTCCCAGGCCCGGAAGCGTGAACCAGACGGCCTTGCCGCCGTCGGTGAGCCGGTGACCGCACGCCGCGCTGAGCGT
This sequence comes from Streptomyces sp. NPDC031064, assembly GCF_055570965.1. Lineage (NCBI taxonomy): Bacteria > Bacillati > Actinomycetota > Actinomycetes > Kitasatosporales > Streptomycetaceae > Streptomyces > Streptomyces sp. NPDC031064. Next base: position 1,278,738 of record NZ_JBVIGF010000001.1, on the reverse strand, counting down.
GCGTATCAGCAGCAGGCCGCGCCCGTGCTCCTGCCAGGGATCGGGTGGGGTGTCGTGTTCCGGCGCCAGGTCGCCGGGCGGCTCGGGGTCGCGGTCGTGGACCTCGACCCGGCAACCGCTCGGCAGCAGCCGCACCACCAGCTCGATCGGGCCCTTGCCGGAGGTGTGCTCCACCGCGTTCGCCACGAGCTCGGCCGTCAGCAGCTCGGCCGTGTCCCGGTACGCCGACGCGTCCAGATCCGCGAGCGCCGTCCGTATCAGGGCGCGCGCGATGGGCACCGCGGCCGTCGTGTGCGGCAGGGCGATGCGCCAGGAGGAGGGGCCGGAGATGTCGGGCAAGGCGGGGGTCCGTTCGGTGGAGCTGGTTCCGTTCGGTGGAGCGGGTTCCGGTCGGGGGAGCTGGTTCCGTTCCGGAGCAGGGAAGAGCCGGGAGTGAAGGAGGTGACGCAGGAGCCGGACGAGACGTGTGAGGTCTGGCGTCCACCATACGAAGCGGGCTCAGCCGAACCAGAGGCCCCCGCCCACCCAACAGGGGACCTGTGCCGCGACTGATACAGGACCTTGGTCGGTCACGGATAGCTGTTACAAGGTCACCGCTCAGCGTATCGCGCCTACGTGACGGAAGTCACGTACAAGTGATAGCTTCGAAGGGCACGCATCTGCGCGGGCAACGCAGCACACGCGCAGACGCGGCACACGCAGGCAGACCGCCAGGGAGGCCGCACCCTCATGAGCCCCTTTTCCAGCTCCGCGCCCCGCACCGAGGAGTGGCGGCACGTGCGGCTCGCCATCGACGACGGCGTCGCCACCGTCACCCTCGCCCGGCCCGCCAAACTGAACGCGCTCACCTTCGGCGCCTACGCCGACCTGCGCGACCTGCTCGCCGAGCTGTCCCGGGAGCGCGCCGTGCGCGCCCTCGTCCTCGCGGGCGAAGGCCGGGGCTTCTGCTCCGGCGGCGACGTCGACGACATCATCGGCGCCACCCTCGCCATGGACACCGCCCAGCTCCTCGACTTCAACCGGATGACCGGCCAGGTCGTACGGGCGCTGCGCGAGGCGCCCTTCCCGGTGATCGCCGCCCTCCACGGGGTCGCCGCAGGGGCCGGTGCCGTCCTCGCGCTCGCCGCCGACTTCCGGATCGCCGACCCCTCGGCCCGGTTCGCGTTCCTCTTCACCAAGGTCGGCCTCTCCGGCGGCGACATGGGCGCCGCCTACCTGCTCCCGCGCGTCGTCGGCCTGGGGCACGCCACCCGGCTGCTGATGCTCGGCGACCCCGTCCGCGCCCCCGAGGCCGAGCGCATCGGCCTGATCAGCGAGCTGACCGAGGAGGGCGCCGCCGACACCCGCGCCGCCGAGCTCGCCCGGCACCTCGCCGACGGCCCCGCCCTCGCGTACGCCCAGACCAAGGCGCTCCTGACGGCCGAGCTCGACATGCCGCTCGCCGCCTCCGTCGAACTGGACGCCGCCACCCAGGCCCTGCTCATGAACGGCGAGGACTACGCCGAGTTCCACGCCGCCTTCACCGAGAAGCGGCCGCCCAAGTGGCAGGGGCGGTGACCGGCCATGGGCGCCCCGCGTTCGCTGCGCGTAGCCGTCATCGGCGGCGGGCCCGGCGGGCTGTACGCAGCGGCCCTGCTCAAGCGGCTCGACCCGTCCCGTGACATCACCGTCTGGGAGCGCAACGCCCCCGACGACACCTTCGGCTTCGGCGTCGTCCTCTCCGACGAGACCCTCGGCGGCATCGAGCACGCCGACCCCGCCGTCTACGCCGCCCTCCAGGCGGAGTTCGTCCGCTGGGACGACATCGACATCGTCCACCGCGGCCGCACCCTCACCTCCGGCGGCCACGGCTTCGCCGCGCTCGGCCGCCGCCGCCTCCTGGAGATCCTCCACGAGCGCTGCGCCGAACTCGGCGTACGGCTCCGCTTCCGCACCGAGGCGCCGCCCGCCGCCGAGCTGGCCTGCGAGTACGACCTGGTCGTCGCCGCCGACGGCGTACACAGTCGGACCCGCGAGGCGCACGCCGACGTGTTCGGGCCCCACCTCACCACCCACCGCTGCCGCTACATCTGGCTCGCCGCCGACTTCGCCTTCGACGCGTTCCGCTTCGAGATCGCCGAGACCGAACACGGCGTGATGCAGCTCCACGGCTACCCGTTCTCGGCGGACGCCTCCACCGTCATCGTCGAGATGCGCGAGGAGGTGTGGCGGGCGGCCGGGTTCGACGAGCTGGACGAGCAGGAGTCCATCGCCCGCTGCGCCAAGATCTTCGCCGACGCCCTCCAGGGCCGGCCGCTCGCCTCCAGCGCTGTGTCCTCCGGGGGGACGCCCCCCAGGCCCCCCAGCTCTTGGACCGCCTTCCGCACCGTCGTCAACGACCGCTGGTCGCACGGCAACATCGTCCTCCTCGGCGACGCCGCCCACACCGCGCACTTCTCCATCGGCTCGGGCACCAAACTCGCCGTCGAGGACGCCCTCGCGCTCGCCGCCTGCGTCCAGGAGCAGCCCGACCTGGACAGCGCGCTCGCGGCGTACGAGGCCGAACGCCGCCCCGTCGTCGAGTCCACCCAGCGCGCGGCCGCCGCCAGCCTCCGCTGGTTCGAGGACCTCGCCGGCTACCTGGACCAGCCGCCCCGGCAGTTCGCGTTCAACCTCCTCACCCGCAGCCGCCGCGTCACGCACGACAACCTGCGGCTGCGCGACCCGCGCTTCACCGACACCGTCGAACGGGACTTCGGCTGCCCGCCCGGCACCCCGCCGATGTTCACCCCGTTCCGGCTGCGCGGCCTGACCCTGCGCAACCGGGTCGTCGTCTCGCCGATGGACATGTACTCGGCCGTGGACGGCGTGCCCGGCGACTTCCACCTCGTCCACCTGGGCGCCCGCGCCCTGGGCGGCGCCGGACTCGTCATGACCGAGATGGTGTGCGTCAGCCCCGAGGGCCGGATCACCCCGGGCTGCGCCGGGCTGTGGACCCCCGGCCAGGCCGCCGCCTGGCGCCGCGTCACCGACTTCGTCCACCACCAGTCACCGGGCACCGCCATCGGCGTCCAGCTCGGCCACTCCGGGCGCAAGGGCTCCACCAAGCTCATGTGGGAGGGCATCGACCAGCCCCTGGACTCCGGCAACTGGCCCCTGGTCGCCGCCTCCCCGATCCCCTACCGGCCCGGCGTCAACCAGGTGCCGCACGAGCTGCACCGGGCCGCGCTCACCGACATAAGGGAACAGTTCGCGGCGGCCGCCCGGCGCGCCGCCCGCGCGGGCTTCGACCTGCTCGAACTGCACTGCGCCCACGGTTACCTGCTGTCCGGCTTCCTCTCCCCGCTCACCAACCGCCGCACCGACGCCTACGGCGGCTCCCTGGCCGGCCGGCTCCGCTTCCCGCTGGAGGTCTTCGACGCGGTACGGGCCGCCTGGCCCGGCGAGCGGCCCATGACCGTCCGCATCTCCGCCACCGACTGGGCGCCCGGCGGCACCACCGCCGAGGAGGCCGTCGAGATCGCCCGCGCCTTCACCGAGCACGGCGCCGACGCCATCGACGTCTCCACCGGCCAGGTCGTCCCCGACGAGCGCCCCGAGTACGGCCGCTCGTACCAGACGCCGTACGCCGACAAGATCCGCAACGCCCTCAAGGTCCCCGTCATCGCGGTCGGCGCGATCTCCTCCTGGGACGACGTCAACTCCCTGCTGCTGGCCGGCCGCGCCGACCTGTGCGCGCTCGCCCGCCCCCACCTCTACGACCCGCACTGGACCCTGCACGCCGCCGCGGAGCAGGGCTACGAAGGCCCCGCCGCCCCCTGGCCGGCCCCGTACCGCGCGGGCAGCCGCACACCCCCCACGGGCCGCACGGACGCGCCCAAGCCGCGCCTCAGCCTGACGACGCCGGCTCCCCGCCCCTGACGAACTCCTCACCCGTGTCCCGCAGCAGCCCGTGCAATCCGCCGAAGACCGCCGCCGCCCGGCCGCCCGGCCAGCCCGCCGGGAGGAGGGCGGCCGGGAGGCCCGGGTCGGCGTAGGGGAGGCGGCGCCAGGAGTCCAGGGCGAGCAGGTAGTCCCGGTACGCCTCCTCGGGGGAGGGTTCGCGGGTCGACCAGGCGCGCAGCACCGGTTCGTGGAGGTCCAGGAACTCCTCGTACAGCTTGGCGATCGCGGCCAGGTCCCACCAGCGGCCCACCGCCTCGGCGGTCGGCGCGAAGCCCAGGTGCTCGCCGCGGAAGAGGTCCACGTACGGGTCGAGCTGGAGCCGCTGGAGGGTGTGCCGCGTCTCCTCGTACAGCGCGGCGGGCGCGATCCACACGCCGGGAGCGGCCGTGCCGAAGCCGAGGCGGCCCAGGCGCGAGCGCAGCAGGTGCCGCTTGTGCCGTTCCACCTCGGGCACCGAGAAGACGGCGAGGACCCAGCCGTCGTCCTCGTGCGGCTCGCCCGCCGCGTAGATCCGCCGGTCGCCGTCGTCCAGGAGCTGCCGGGCGTCGTCCGAAAGGGCGTACCCGGCCGCCCCGTCCGGCGTACGGCACGGCTCCAGCAGACCCCGGCGCTTGAGCCGCGAGACGGAGGAGCGCACCGATGGCGCGTCCACGCCCAGCACCGCCAGCAGCCGGATGAGCTCGGCCACCGGCAGCGGCGCGTTGTCGGGCGTCCGCCCGTACGCGCCGTACAGGGAGACGATCAGGGAACGAGGGGTGTGCTGCTCGGCCACGTGATCACTTTACGGGCGTGTCCCGGGCGTGTGCTCGGCGCGCAGCCGGAACCGTTGCAGCTTCCCGGTGGCCGTGCGGGGGAGCGCGTCCAGGAACACGATCCGGCGCGGGCACTTGTAGGGGGCGAGACGGCCCTTCACGAAGGCGCGCAGCGCCTCGGCGGTGGAGTCGTCGCGCGGCAGGCCGTCGCGCAGCACCGCGTACGCCACCACGACCTGGCCGCGCACCTCGTCCGGACGGCCCACCACGGCAGCCTCCAGCACGTCGGGGTGCGCCAGCAGGGCTTCCTCGACCTGCGGGCCGGCGATGTTGTACCCGGCCGAGATGATCATGTCGTCCGCACGGGCCACGTAGCGCAGGTAGCCGTCCGGCTCGCGGACGTACGTGTCACCCGTGAGGTTCCAGCCGTGCCGGACATACTCCGTCTGGCGCGGATCGGCCAGGTAACGGCACCCCACCGGGCCGCGCACGGCGAGGAACCCCTCCTGGCCGTCCGGGACCGGGGCGCCGGAACCGTCCACCACGCGCGCGTGCCACCCGGGAACGGGTACGCCCGTCGTGCCGGGCCGGATGGCGTCGTCGGCCGCCGAGACGAAGATGTGCAGCAGCTCGGTCGCGCCGATGCCGTTGATCAGCCGCAGCCCGGTCCGCTCGTGCCAGGCCCGCCAGGTGGCCTCGGGGAGGTTCTCGCCCGCCGAGACGCAGCGCCGCAGCGAGGAGGTGTCATGGGCGTCCACGTCGTCCAGCATCACCCGGTAGGCGGTCGGCGCGGTGAACAGCACCGTCACCCGGTGCTCGGCGACGGCGGGCAGGAGTTGCTTGGGCCCGGCCTGCTCCAGCAGCAGCGCCGAGGCGCCCGCCCGCATGGGAAAGATCACCAGCCCGCCCAGCCCGAAGGTGAACCCGAGCGGGGGACTGCCCGCGAACAGGTCGTCCGGCTCCGGCCGCAGCACGTGCGCCGAGAACGTGTCGGCGACGGCCAGCACATCGCGGTGGAAGTGCATGCACCCCTTGGGCCGCCCGGTCGTCCCGGACGTGAAGGCGATCAGCGCCACGTCGTCGGCCGCCGTGCCGACCGCGTCGTACACGCCGGGGTGCCGGGCCGCGAGGCCCAGCAGGTCGTCGGGCGCGTCACCGCCGTACGCCGTGATCCGCAAGCCCGGCACCTCGGCCTTCACCAGGTCGTCCACCGCCCGGACGTCGCACAGGGCGTGGGACACCTCGGCCATCTCGCACATGACGGCCAGCTCCTGGGCACGCTGTTGCGCCAGTACGGTGACGGCGACCGCGCCCGCCTTCATCACCGCCAGCCAGCAGGCCGCCAGCCACGGCGTGGTGGGCCCGCGCAGCAGCACCCGGTTGCCGGGCACCACGCCCAGGTCACGGGTGAGCGCGTGGGCGATCCGGTCGACGCGGCCGCGCAGCTCGCCGTACGTCCAGACCCGGCCCGTGCCGTCCCGGAAGACCGGCCGGTCCGCACCGAACCGTTCCACCGTGCGGTCCAGCAGTTCCACCCCGCAGTTGAGCCGGTCGGGGTAGCGCAGCTCGGGGAGGTCGAAGACGAGTTCCGGCCACTGCTCGCGCGGCGGCAGGTGGTCCCGGGCGAAGGTGTCGTGGTGGGCCGAAGGCGTGAGCTCCATGGTTCGCCCCCTTGGCGTGGTGGGAACGCTCATCGAGCGTATCGTTCATGTGACGACAGTCAACGGCCCGCGATAGAAGTCTTTGAGGGGGCATGAATGCCCGTATTCTCGCTCGATCCGGCCCAAACCGCCTGGTGCGCCGAGCTGCGCGCCACGGCCGCCGAACGCCTGCGCCCGCTCGCCGAGAAGGGCGAACCGGGCCACGTCAACCGCCCCCTGGTCGCCGCGCTCGGTGAACTGGGCCTGCTCGGCCGCCTCTTCGGCGCGGGCGCCTTGGAGCTGTGCCTGATGCGCGAGTCCCTCGCCCAGGCCTGTACGGAGGCGGAGACCGCCCTCGCCCTCCAGGGCCTGGGCGCCCACCCGGTCGCCGCCTCCGGTACGCCCGGCCAACGGGCGCGCTGGCTCCCGGAGGTGAGTGCGGGCCGGGCGGTCGCCGCCTTCGCGCTCAGCGAGCCCGACGCGGGGTCGGACGCGGCGGCGCTCGCCCTGGAGGCGGTGCCGCAGGGGAACGGCTGGCGGCTGACCGGCGAGAAGCGGTGGATCTCCAACGCGCCCGAGGCCGACTTCTACACCGTCTTCGCCCGTACGACCCCGGGCGCCGGCGCGCGCGGCGTCACCGCCTTCCTCGTCCCCGCCGACCGCCCCGGCCTCACCGGCAGCCCGCTCGACATGCTGTCCCCGCACCCCATCGGCAGCCTGCTCTTCGACGGCGTACCGGTCGGCCCCGACGACGTCCTCGGCGAGGTGGACCGGGGCTTCCGCGTGGCCATGGCCACCCTCAACCTCTTCCGGCCCAGCGTCGGTGCCTTCGCCGTCGGCATGGCCCAGGCCGCCCTGGACGCGACGCTCGCCCACACGGCCGAACGCACCGCCTTCGGCGGCCTACTGAAGGACCTTCAGGCCGTCTCCCACCAGGTCGCCGAGATGGCCACCCGCACCGAGGCCGCCCGCCTGCTCGTCTACGCGGCCGCGGCGGCGTACGACGAGGGCGCCGCCGACGTGCCCAGGCGGGCCGCCATGGCGAAGCTGCTGGCCACCGAGACCGCGCAGTACGTCGTCGACGCCGCCGTCCAGCTCCACGGCGCCCGCGCCCTGCAACGCGGCCACCTGCTGGAGCACCTGTACCGGGAGGTGCGGGCGCCGCGCATCTACGAGGGCGCGACCGAGGTCCAGCGCACGATCATCGCCAAGGAGCTGTACGCCTCATGAGCCTCGAACGCCTCAACCCCGCCGAACTGTCGCCGCCCACCGGCTTCTCCCACGCCGTCACCGCCACCGGCTCGCGCCTGGTCTTCCTCGCCGGGCAGACCGCGCTCGACGGGGCGGGGCGGGTGGTGGGGGAGAGTCTCCCGGAGCAGTTCGAGACCGCGCTCGGCAACCTGCTGGCCGCCCTCAAGGCGGCGGGCGGCACCCCCGCCGACCTCGCCCGCGTGACGGTGTACGCCACGGACGTCGCCGACTACCGGGCCCGCGCCCCCGAACTGGGCCGCATCTGGCGCCGCCTGGCGGGCCGTGAGTATCCGGCGATGGCGGTGATCGGGGCCACCCGGCTCTGGGACGAGCAGGCGATGGTCGAACTCGACGGGTTCGCGGTCCTGGACTGAGCCTCGCGGTGGGGCGCCCTGGCGATTCCGGGGCGCCCAAGGGGTTGTGCAGTGCAATGTCACATTACTATGTTGCACGTCACACGGTAGTGGCATGCACCCATCAATGCTGGCGGACAGCCCGCCGTGCGACCGCTGAACGACCACTCCCCACCTCCCACAGGAGCCGCAGGTGTCCCAGCGATCCACACGCAGTCCCGTACACAGAGCCCTCCTCGCCGCAGCCCTCGCCACCGCGACGCTGATCGGTGCCGGGGCCTGGAACGCCCCCACCGCCCAAGCGGCGAGCGCCCGGCACGCGAGTCCCGCCGCCGGCGACCACCCCCACGACGAGGTCGAACGCCTCGCCACCGCACCCAGGTCCACGCCGAAACCCGCCCCCGCCCCCGGCGGGCGGACCGGCTCCCGCGTCCCCGGCCCGCAGACCCCGGCGCACGCGGCGGCGGCCACCGCCGTCCCCTGCACCCTGGACGACGTCACCCGCCTGGGAGCCGAGCAGTTCGCCGACTTCCTCGCCGACCCCGCCGTCACCGCCGACGGCTGCCTGCGCGACCTCATCTGGACCTGGGACGCCAAGCTCGTCCCCGTCATGTCCGACGGGCACGTCCAGGCCGTGTCCCGGCGGATATCCGCCCTCGCCGCCACCCATGACGGCAAGAACGGCAGCCACCTGCTGGAGATGCTCACCTACCTGCACGCGGTGGCGTACCACGACTTCTCGCGCGACGAGATCGACGTCACCGACGCGCCCACCGCCGAGGCCATGCGGCGCGCCATCCACGCCTTCGGCACGGCGCGCCGGTCCTTCGACGCGACGCGGACCAACGCCGAGTCCCTGCGTGAGGCGCTCTACGCGGGCAGCGCCCAGGGGCTGCGCCACTCCCAACTCGACCTGATCCGCAAGGTGCTGGCCACCATGGACCGGTACCACACCACCACCTACAAGGACCCCGCCTGGGGCGGTGCCGCCCTCGCCGCGCTCTCCGTCAACTACCTCGGCGTCTACCCGGGCAACAAGGACACCGCCTTCCACACGCTCGTCACGCGCAACGCCGCCTACCGCGACGCCTTCCGGAAGTTCTCCACGTACACCCACCTCAAGGGCACGCCCAACGAGTGGGTCGTGCGCGACGCCCTCGCCGAGTACGGCCGCTTCGGCCAGATCGCGGCGCTGACCTCCTCGATCGTCCCCGACCTCGGGGCGCTCCTCGCCCCCGTCGTCCGCGACTTCGGCCGGGGCAGCGCGCCCTGGGCACGGCTGGCCTCCTGGCTCAACTTCTACGAGGCCTGCAAGCCGTACGCGGTCTGCAAGGAGGACATCGAGCGGGAGATCTTCCCGCACACCTACCGCTACGACAACGCGGCCATCAAGGTCCGCACCGGCCTCGACCGCGTGACCGTGGACCAGCTCTACTACGCGAGCAAGCAGGTCAAGGCGCAGTTCCACCGGGTGCTCGGCACGGCGGAGCCGCTCAAGGGGGACACCAACACGACCCTGAACATCGTCCTGTACGCCTCCCGCGCGGACTACGAGAACTACCACCCGCTCCTGACCGGCATGGACACCAACAACGGCGGCATCTACATCGAGCGCGGCGCGACCTTCTACACGTACCAGCGCCGCGTGCCGCAGGACTCCTCGCTCACCCTGGAGGAGCTGTTCCGGCACGAGTACACGCACTACCTCAACGGGCGGTTCGCCGTGCCCGGTTACTTCGGCGAGGGCCCCTGGTACCAGGGCGACCGCACCACGGCGATGGACGAGGGGACAGCCGAGTTCTTCGACGGCGCCACCCGCGACGACGGTGTCGCCGTCCGCAAGTCCCTGGTCAAGAGCATCATGGCCGACACCGCGAACGGCGGGCCGCGCATGACCGTGGACCAACTGCTGCACGCCACCTACGAGGGCGACGGCTTCCGGTTCTACTCCTACGCGGGCACGTTCTTCACGTACCTGTGGACCGAGCGGCCCGCCCTGCTGCGGGAGATGTACCGTCACCTGCGCGCCAACGACCCGGCCGCCTTCGACGCCTGGCGCGACCGGCTGGGCCGGGACGCGGCGGTCCAGCGGGCGTACGACGCCTTCCTGGACGCGCAGATCGCCAAGGTCGACGAGCTGTTCGTGCCCAACACCCGCTACACGCCCAACGACCGGCTGCGGGACACCACCGCCGAGGCCGTGCGTTCGTCCTTCGCGGCGGCGACGGGCGCGACCCCCGTCTGCACCGACAACGGCGACCCGGGCATGCGGCGGTTCCTGTGCACCGGCCGGATCACCGCCCGCCTCGGTGACGCCGGCAGCGCGGACCGGGTCTTCAAGGACATGTCCCTGGCGGTGGACACCTTCCTCCTCGACCGGACGACCACCGCCTCCACCAACCTGGCCGACATGAACTGCTCGTTCGGTGAGGTGGAGATCTGGGCGGACCGGCAGGCGGGGACCTCGGACTATGTGTGCGAGGGGCCGTTGCGGACCTGACGGTCTGTACAGCGGCAGTAACATGTGAAATGTTATCGCCGTACCGTCTCGTGCCGCTGTCCACCCGACTGTGGCGCGAACTCACCGAAGTGCTCCCACCGGAGACCGAGTACGAGCCCAAGGGCGGTCTTGTCGCACCCGACGAGGCCGCCCTCACCGCCCTCACCGGACCCGTGGCGTTCGCCTCGTCGAGGAGGCCACCGCCGGGTTCACCGCCGCCGGACCCGGGCTGGACGTCACGGTGCCACCCGGCGGCGACACCCGGCTCCTGCACGCCGCCGTGTGCCCCGCCGAGGCCCCCGGGCGCTCGGCAACCGGCACAACCCCCCAGGAGCCGAATGATGAACCAGCGTCCCCACCCCTGGCGCGGCGTCATGGTCGCGACCGCCCTGCCCCTGCGCGCGGACCTGTCCGTCGACTACGACGCGTACGCCGAGCACGTCGCCCGGCTGATCGAGAGCGGCTGCGACGGCGTCGTCCCCAACGGCTCGCTCGGCGAGTACCAGACCCTGACCGACGAGGAGCGTGCCCGCGTGGTGCGGGTCGCCGTCGAGGCGGCGGGCGACGGGGCCCGGGTGATGCCCGGCGTCTCCGCGTACGGCAGCGCCGAGGCCCGCCGGTGGGCCGAGCAGGCGGCGCAGGCGGGCTGCGGATCCGTGCTGCTGCTGCCGCCCAACGCCTACCGCGCCGACGAGGACGCCGTACGCGCCCACTACGCCGAGGTCGCCGAGGTGGGCCTGCCGGTCGTCGCGTACAACAACCCCATCGACACCAAGGTCGACCTCACGCCCGGCCTGCTCGCGCGGCTCCACCAGGAGGGGACCATCGTCGCCGTCAAGGAGTTCACCGGCGATGTGCGCCGCGCGTACGAGATCGCCGAACTCGCCCCGGACCTGGACCTGCTGATCGGCGCCGACGACGTACTCCTCGAACTCGCCCTCGCCGGCGCCGTGGGCTGGATCGCCGGCTACCCCAACGCGCTGCCCGCCACCTCCGTCGCCCTCTACCGGGCCGCCGTCGCCCGGGACCTGGACACCGCACTGCCCCTCTACCGGGCCCTGCACCCGCTGCTGCGCTGGGACTCCAAGCCCGAGTTCGTCCAGGCGATCAAGCTGTCCATGGACATCGCCGGATACCACGGCGGACCGTGCCGGCCGCCCCGTACGCCCCTCACCGACGCACACGCCGCCGTCGTCCGCGCCGCCACCGAGAAGACGCTCGCGCAAGGACTCGCCTAGCCATGCTCACCCGGCACGTCCTCCACGCCGTCGACTCCCACACCGAGGAGCCGTCACCCGGCCTGGTTCGACCGCTCGCCGTGCGGCACCGGCACCGCCCAGTACTTCCTGGACCCGGCCGACCCCTTCCCCGTGGGGTTCCTCCCCCGATCCTCTACGATCCTCGATGAACCCCGGGAGGCAGCACCATGGCCGGCCAGCACCTCAAGCGCCTGATCACCAGCCAGGAACGCCTGCGTGACCAGGTGGCGCACGCCCTGCGCGCCGCCCTGATCGCCGGCGAGCTGCAACCCGGCGCGGTCTACTCCGCCCCGGCCCTCGCCGCCGACTTCGGCATCTCCGCCACGCCCGTGCGCGAGGCGATGCTCGACCTGGCGCGCGAGGGCCTGGTCGAACCCGTACGCAACAAGGGCTTCCGGATCACCGAGGTCAGCGAGCGGGACCTCGACCAGTACACGGAACTGCGCGCGCTGATCGAAGTGCCGACCATCGGTGCCATCACCCGCTCCGCCGACCGCCAGCAACTTGAGGAGCTCCGTCCGCTCGCCGAGGAGATCGTCACCAGCGCCCGCGACCACGACCTCATCGGCTACCTCGACGCCGACCGCCGCTTCCACCTCGCCCTGCTGTCCCTCTCCGGCAACGACCGCCTGGTCGAAACGGTCGGCGACCTCCGCAAGCGCGCCCGCCTCTACGGCCTGACCGCCCTCGCCGAGCGCGGCATGCTCGCCGCCTCCGCCCAGGAGCACCACGAACTGCTCGACCTGATGCTCTCCGGCGACGCCCCGGCGGCCGAGGCCTGCATGGCCCGGCACCTGGGGCACGTGCGGACGTTGTGGGCCGAGTCCGAGTCCGAGTCCGAGTCCGGTTCGGGAGGCGACGACGGCGTCAGCCGTTCCCCCGCACGCTGATGTCCTTGAACTCGACCGTGGCGTCCTCGGTGTACAGGCCGACCGAGCCCCGGGTGTAGGGGTTGCGGCGGTCGGTGTGGCTGACGATCGGTTCGTCATCGACGCTGATGGTCATCGTGGCGCCCCTCTGGTGCACTTCGACGGCGTGCCACGAGTGGATCGGGTACGAGCCGGGGTGCGTGGCGAGGAAGCACTGCTTCTCCGGACACGCCGGGTCGACCTTGCCCAGCTCCCACCCGTTGGGCTTGAGCACCAGGTAGTAGAAGTGCGAGTCGTCGGTGTGGTGCCAGATGGCCCACGCGGCCTCCCACGGATTGGGCCGGCCGGGCTCACGCAGTTGCTTCACCGTGCGCATCCGCAGACGGTAGGTGAAGTCGTCGTACGAGGCCTTCGAGACGACCAGCGCGGCATGGGTCTCGTCGGGCCGGCGTGACTGCTGCGGCGACAGGGTGATCGTGCCGCCCTCGCCGGTGACCGTGCCGTGCCCGTTGTAGACGACCCGCCAGGGCCCGTGCTCGCTGCCCTCCTGCCACTGCGCCGCCTCCGGATCGGTGCCGCAGCCGGGCAGCAGCACGGACGCGAGAAGAAGCAGCACCGTGGCGCCGGCCCACCGGGCGCAGGGGGCCCTCATCCGGCCGTGACGACGTCGAGGGACCGTGCCGGAGCCGGGATCCGGCCGAAGTCGTGTGCCAGGGCGCCCAGGATCCGCTCGGAGGCGTGGCCGTCACCGAAGGGGTTGGGCGCTCCCGCCATGTGCTGGTAGAGCACCGGGTCGTCCAGCAGGGCCGTGGCCGCCGCGTGCACCGCACCGGGGTCGGTGCCGACCAACTCGGCAGCGCCCGCCCGGACCACCTCCGGGCGTTCGGTCGTGTCGCGCAGCACCAGCACCGGCTTGTCGAAGCTGGGCGCCTCCTCCTGCACGCCTCCGGAGTCGGTGAGGACGAGGGTGCAGGCGGCCAGGGTGGCGATGAAGTCGAAGTAGTCCAGCGGTTCGGTCAAGGTGATCCTCGGGTTGCCGCCCAGCGCGGGCAGGAGTACCTCCCGTACGGCGGGGCTCTTGTGGAGCGGTACCAGCACCTCGACGTCCGGGCGGTCGGCGAGCCGCAGCAGTGTGTCCGCGAGCGCCCGCATCCGGGCCCCCTGGTTCTCCCGCCGGTGCAGTGTGACGAGCAGGCCCCGGCGTCCGCTGCGGAAGGCTGACCGCCCGTCCGCCCGGTGGTGGGCCCACAGCAGGTTGTCGATGACCGTGTTGCCGGTCACCATGACGGCCGAGGCGGGTACGGCCTCGGCGGTCAGCGCGGCGGCAGCGCGCGGGGTGGGCGCGAAGTGCCAGCGCGCCATTTGGGTCACCAGCCGCCGGTTGAGCTCCTCGGGGAACGGGTCGTCGGTGACGCCGCTGCGCAGCCCCGCCTCCACATGGGCCACCGGGACGTGTTCGTAGAAGGCCGCGAGGGCCCCGCACAGTGTGCTGCTCGTGTCGCCTTGCACCATGACCAGATCGGGCCGTTCCTCACGGATCAGCTCGCCCAGCCCGCTGATCAGACGGGCGGTGAGCGCGGACAGTTGCTGGCGCTCCCGCATCACGGCGAGGTCGTGGCCCACGGTGAGCCCGAGTCGTCGCAGCATCTGTCCGAGCATCTCGCGGTGCTGGCCGGTATTGACCAGCACCGGTGAGAACAGTGGCGAATCCTCCAGGGCCCGGAGGACGGGCGCCAGTTTGATGGCCTCGGGCCGGGTGCCGAGAACGACCGCCACGTGCAGCCTGCCGTCTGATGTGGAGCGTGCTGAGAGCATACGATCACCGCATTGGGAACATCTGGCTCATATGGGAAGTGTCGGCGCGTCACGAGACGGTCTCGCGCTGGGGTTCGACGTGCTGTTCCACGGGGCGTCGTGGCGGCTCCGGCCGTCGCCGGGCCGGCCGTCGCGGCTCGGATCGTGGCGGCTCCGGGAGGCGCCGGGTCTTCGCCCATGTGCCGCGGCGGAGCAGTTGCCGTCCGAGGGCCAGCCAGCCGACGGGCAGCCAGTGGTAGCAGTAGAACGTGAAGAGCACTCCGTACCCCAGGCTGCGCAGCACGCCGGTCCGCGCGGCCCGGTGGTAGGCGTAGGCACACAGCGGCGACACGCCGAACGAGACGAGCGCCCAAACGATCAGGACGATGCCGTAGTTGGCCGTCACCGTCTCGAACATCTCCGTCCCGCCCCCGGTGGCGACGCTGATGAGCGACGCGTAGAAGGCCGCCACCGAGAACGTCGTCAGAAGGACCAGCAGAGGCAGCGTCAGGACGATCAGCAGGTCCACGACGGTCCGCACGGGCAGTTGTGAGGTGAGGATCCGGGGGATCTCCGCGATGCACTGGAGATGGCCCTGGAACCACCGGGTGCGCTGGCGCACGAAGGCCCGCACCCCGGTCAGGCCCTGCTGCCACACCTGGGTGCGCGGGGTGAACCGGGTGCGCCAGCCGCGGGAGAGCAGTCGTACGCCCAGGTCGAGGTCCTCGGTGAGGCAGCGGGTCCAGGGGGCGTCCCCCAGCGCCTGGAGCGCGCAGAGCCGGGTGAACTGACCGTTGCCGCCCAGACCGGCGCTGCCGAGCCTGCTCCGGGCGCGCTGGAAGATCTCCGTGTACGTGACGAACTCGACATCCTGGAGCCTCGCCAGCAGACCGGCGGCGGCGTTGTGGATCCGTACGGCGACCTGCACGGCGCCGACCTTCGGGTCCCGGAACATCGGGGCCACCACGGACAGCGCGTCGGACCTGATCCGTCCGTCGGCGTCGACGACCACCAGCACGATGTCCTCCCGCCCGTACCCGGCGAAGGCCGGTGTCCGGATCAGCTCCGTGCGGATGTGCCGGTACGCCGCGTTGAGCGCTTCACCCTTGCCCTGCCTGGCCTGTGGCCGGACGCGCCGCAGCAGCAGGATCCGGGGGTCCGTGAAGCGCTCCACGACCTCGGCCGTGGCATCGTCCGAGCCGTCGTCGACGACGAGGGCGACCCAGTTGCGCTCGGGCAGGGCCAACAGCCGGTCCAGGCTCCCGCCGATCACCAGCTCCTCGTCGAGGCAGGGCAGGACGAACACGAACAGCAGGTGGTCCTGGTCCGGATCCGTGTTCGCCTGTGCGGGGGCGCCGCGGTCGCCCTGCCGGTGCTTGCGGTGCTTGTGTTCCTGCCGCCCCTCGCCACGGCCGAGGACGAACATGCCCAGGACGTAGAGCAGGAAGGTGAACAGGACTGCGGATGCGACCAGAGTCATGTCTGTCGTGCCTCTCTGTGGGCGGCCCCCACACGGGGTCCCTGGGGCTCCCACCAGCGGGCCACCACGCCTTCGGCGTCCTTGCCGTGTGCGGAGTAGTCCAGCGAACGGGTCCGGCCGGTCGTGGCGGGGAGCTGCTCCCAGACCCACCAGTGGACGCCGGCCCACCACGGCCGGCCGGTGAACGCGCGGAGCAGCGCCTCGTAGCCGGCGGCCTGCTCGGCCGCGTCGGGTGCCGACGAGACGGTCCACGAGTAGGGGGCGGTCACGCCGCCGCGCACGCTGGTGTAACCCGCCTCGGTGAACACGACGGGCTTGCCGGTTTTGGTGGCGAATCGTTCCAGCCGGTCGCGGACGGGTCCCCAGGCGTGGGTCAGCCGCCGTACGTCGGTCGTCGGGGTGTCGCTCAGCGGCCAGTACGCGTCGATTCCGGCGAGGTCGACCGCGTCCCAGAACCGGACGTTCTCGTACTCGTCGTAGTTCGCCGCGTAGAACAGCGGGCCGGCGTAGGACTCGCGAACGCGGGCGATCACCGCCAGCCAGTGCCCGCGGTGGCCGACCGTGCCGGCCAGTTCGGTGCCCACGGCGAAGGCGTCGGCACCGCACCACGCGGCGAGGCGCGCGTAGTGCGTCGCGAAGTGGCCGTAGGCCGTGAACCAGTCGCCGGGGCGGCCGGGACGGATGGTCGCGCGGTCGGTGTCGTCCTCCAGATCGACGTGGGGCTTGAGCAGCACCTTGAGCCCCTGCCGGTGGGCCAGGTAGACCATGCGGGCGACGCCGCTGTCGCGCGGAGTCTCCGACGTCGTGCGGATCACGTCGACGGCCGGGTCGGGCTGGTACCACGTCGGGTTCAGTTGGACCCAGTTGGCGCCCACGGAAGCCATCTGCCGCAGGTACGCGGGCGCGTGCGGATCGTCGTACCCGTCGGTCTCGTACGTGGGCAGTGCGAAGCCCCGGTGGGCGGGCAGCGGGCCGGTCCCGGGCGATCCGGGCGACCGGCGGCGGCGCAGCAGCCCGTACCCGGGCCGGTCACGGCCGAGGCGGAGGGGACGGGGGATCGGCATGCCGCGTCACCTCATGACGTCCGACGGGCGGACGAAGTCGTAGCCCAGATCGCGGATGCCCCGCACGATCTCGTCGAGCCTGTCGACGCCCAGGGGCGGGTGGTAGAAGAAGCTGGCCACACCGTCCCGGACGACCAGGGTGCGCCGGGCCGCGTCGATGATGTCCTCGGGGCCGCGCGGGGGACGGCCGTTGTGCCCGGCGGACTCGACGTTGCCGAGGCTCTCCGGGATCACCGCCGAGCCGTAGACGTCCCTGACGCCGTACGGGTAGAACTGGTCGGCGCGCTGCTCGCCGTGGGGGAAGCCGCCCTGGACCGAACTGGCGTAGTTCATCGTGTTGTCGTACCGATAGCCGAATCGCTGCCCGACCGCCTCGTAGTCGAGGGGCCCGGCCGCGTAGTGCGGGAACTCCCAGATCTGCGGTCGCGGGAGTCCGGCGGCCTTGAACTCGGCCAGCCCTCGGTCGATACGGTCCAGCGCCCAGTCGCGCGACGTGCCGGGTACCAGGCCGTCCGGTATGACGAACTGCCGGGCGTCCTGGTGTGCGAGGAAGAACTCGAAGTCCTCGCCGCTTATCCCGTGGTACGGGTTCTTCAGCGTGCCGAGCTGGTGGGTCACGCCGTGCATGATCATGGTGCCGCCGTGGTCGATCAGGTACCGCAGCGCCTCGACCACCTTCGGGCGGTCCTTGAGGGTGAAGCTCGTCGGCTCGCCCTGGTTGGCCTTGCCGTGGGGGTCGATGTAGATGGGCAGGACGCCGAAGCTGAAGGGCACCCCGGCCTGGTGGAGGCAGGTCCCGATGTCGCGGAGCTGGTCCGGGTCCGCGTTCGGACCGATGTCCTCCAGCCGGACCAGCGCGTGCCGCTGCTCGACGGCGGGGGTGACGGGGGCGGCGGAGGCGGCGGGGGCCAGGACGTCGGTGAGCAGGTCGCTGAAGGCCAGGTACCGGTCGGTCGGCGAGGTGTAGTCGAACGGGCTCTCGGCGACGTACCAGAGGTTCGCCGCCCGCACCGCCCAGGGAGTCCGGCTGCCGTCGGGGCGCTGTGCCTCGGCCAGGACCTTCGCCTTGCCCGGGTCGTCGACGCGTATGTGCCGGATGCCGTGGTGCGGCGGGGTCTCGCGCGTCAGGGTGGTGCCGCGGTAGTCGATCCGGTCGACTCCGCTGATGCCGGGGCCCGTGGCGCGGAAGGCGTACCGGCTCTTCCAGAGCCAGGGGGCGTGGTCGGCCAGTTGGCCGAGGTTCTCGTCGGCCCAGAGCACCGGCACCCGGCTGGTCAGCACGTCGTCGAGGAAGGGCGCCGGGAGGCGGGAGTCCGTCGTCGACCCGAAGTACAGCACCGCGGAGTGCTCGCGTGCCTCGCCCGCCTCGTACTCGGCGACCGGCTTGACGGTCCAGGGCGCGAAGTGCGAGGCGAGGTTGGCCGCCTGCTGGGCCGTCACCTGAGCCGTCCAGTCCGCGTCGCGGCCACCGGCGCCGTCGTAGAGCACCAGGGCCGGCCGCCTGCCCGGCTCAGCCGTGGGCGCGGCGGCTCCGGACAGCACTCCGGGCTCGGAGCGCTGAGGAGGCCGGGTCGGGGCGGAGAGGTCGGCGGCGGTCGGGCCGGTCGCGACCTGCCGAGCCCGTACGGGGCCGGTGGGGTAGCAGTCGATCGGGTCGTCCGCGAACATCGGTGCCACGACGTTCGGTCCAGCCCACACACCCGCGCCCACCACGGCGGCCAGGCCGAGCGCGACCATGCTCTGGCCGCCGCGCCTGAGCCTGCCGTACCAGCGGCGGGCACGGTGCCCGCCGGACGCGGCCATCAGGATCACGAGCAGCAGCGGGTAGGCGATCAGCGCGATCGCGGCCAGGGCGATGAGGTTCGTGGTCATCGCGACGCCCCCGGACGGACGGGGGGTCGCGGAGGTGCGTCACCCGGTGGCTCGGAGTGTTCTCCGGGATGCCCTGGTGGGCCGCCTTCGCCGCCGCTCCGGCGGCCTGCCTCGGACGCGCCGGGGGATGTGCGCGTACGGCGACGGCGGGGCGAGGCGGCGGTGCGGCGCGCCGCGCGAGGCTGCGGGGAGGCGGTCAGGGTGACGCGGTCGGAGGCACGCCGTGCGGGGTGGGTGCCCGGGCCACTCGTACCGCTCCGGTGGGGGCGCCGGTGCCGCAGGTCCGTCGGGGGCCAGTCCGTGGCGCGCCGCAGGGGGTGCGGGGCGGGCGCTGACGCCCGACTCGTGCGCAGGGACATGGCGAACCCTTTCCAAACCGGCCGATGCGGGGCCTGAGCGGCTTTCGGACGCGGGGCCCGTGACGCTCTGCTGTCCACCCTCATGACTGACGCGCGAGCCAGTCAAGGTGTATTCGGCACATATGCACCAATTTTCCGGTTCCTTTACGTCCCTGGTGGTCGACAGGTCGGCCCCCATGCGCTTCCGCGCTGGTCACAGCCTCCCTCGGGGGCCTCACCCTCGCCCCTTCGTGGCGGGAGGCGGTGAGCGTCCATGGGGCCGGACGAATACCTATGGGGCAGGAAAGGGTGATTGTCCACCCACCCGCACGGCGTCTACGTTGAAAGGCAACCTGAAAATCAAGACAGCGCGACCTCGCCTCGCTCGCCGACGTGTCGATCCGCCCCTCCGCGCCCGGACCGCCCCATGCGCCGGGATCCCCGCGAGGCGCGCCAGGAATCCCGCGGAGACTGTCATGACCACTCTCGCCGAACAGGCCGTCGGCTCGTTCCGTGACCGGCTCGAAGGGCGGCTCGTCACGCCCGACGACACCGACTACGACCAGGTCCGGTCCCTCTGGAACGGGGCCATCGACCACCGGCCCGCCCTGGTCGCCCGGTGCGCGAGTCCCGAGGACGTCGCCACCGCGCTGGCCTTCGCCCGTGAGGAGCACCTGGAGATCTCCGTACGCGGCGGAGGGCACAGCTTCTCCGGGGCGTCCGTCTGCCCCGACGGGCTGGTCGTCGACCTCGGTGACATGAACCGCGTCGAGGTCGACCCGGACGCGCGCACCGTCCGCTGCGGGGCCGGAGCCACGCTCGCCGAACTGGACGCCGCCACCCAGTCGTACGGCCTTGCCGTGCCCGGCGGCACGGTCAGCCACACCGGTGTCGCCGGCCTGACCCTCGGCGGCGGCATGGGATGGCTGACCCGCCGGCACGGGCTGACCGTCGACAATCTGCTCGCCGCCGACGTGGTGCTCGCCAACGGCGGCTTCGTCCGCGCGAGCGAGGACGAGAACCCGGACCTGTTCTGGGGGCTGCGCGGCGGAGGCGGCAACTTCGGCGTCGTCACCACCTTCACCTTCCGGGCGCACCCGGTCGGTCCCGAGGTCCATGTCGGGCTGTTCTTCTGGGACATGGGTGTGAGCGCCGACGCGCTGCGCCTGTTCGGCCACGTGGTGCCCGGACTGCCGCGCGCCACCGGCGCGTTGATGGGTATCGGCATGAACGCCCCGCCCGAGCCCTTCGTCCCGCAGGAACACCAGGGCAAGCTCGGTCACGCACTGATCGTCGCCGGTTTCGGCACGGCCGAGGAGCACGCCGAGGCGCTCGCCCCGCTCGCCGACGGGGTCCCGCCGCTCTTCGAACTGCGCAGCCCCATGCCGTTCACCGGACTCCAGTGCATGCTGGACGAATCAGCCCCGGTCGGCATCCTCTCCTACGACAAGGGGCTGACGTACTCCGAGCTGAGCGAGGACGTGATCGCCCTGCTGGGGGAGTACGTGCCGCGCAAGACCTCGCCGATGTCGTTCTGCCCCACGTTCCACCTGAGCGGGGCGTACACCGACCCCGACGAGGACGACACCGCCTTCGGCGGGCTGCGCGAGCCCATGTACGTCATGAGCTGCTCCGCCATCAGCCCGGACCCCGACACCCTGATCGCCGACACGGCCTGGGCGCGGGCCCTGTGGACGGAACTGACGCCCCACGCCGCGAACGTCGGCGGCTATGTGAACTTCATGGTCGAGATCGAGGAGGACCGCGTACGCCGGTCCTACGGACCTGAGAAGTACGACCGGCTGGCCCGCGTCAAGGCCACGTACGACCCGGAGAACGTCTTCCACCGCAACGCCAACATCCTTCCTGCCGTCGCGATCTGACGACCCCTGATCGCGTCAGGTCTCGCTGCCGGTCCGCCACTGGTGGTCCGGCAGGAACCGCACGTCGTACCGCTGCGGCACGGTGTGGAACGTGTGCGGCTCCGGCACGTACGGCTGCCGGGGCAGGCCGAGGGTGTGGGTGGGGGTGCCGAGGTTCTCGAAGAACCGCTCGAAGGTGCCGCCGGGGCCGGCGGCCACGCCGACGACGCGGCTGTGGTGGCGTTCGATGCGGTACGCGTGCGGGCAGTTCTTCGGTACGAAGCCGAAGTCGCCGGCGGTCAGCAGCCTTTCGTGCTGCTCGCCCTCCAGGTCCTCCACGAAAAGCCGCACCGCGCCGTCGGTGATGTAGAAGACCTCGTAGGTGTCGGAGTGGACGTGCGCCGGGATGACGTCGCCCTTGGGGCCCTCGACCGTGAAGAAGTTGAAGGTGTTCTCGGTCTGCGCGCCGCCCGCGTAGACGGTGACCAGGTCGGTGAACAGGTGGGCGCGGTCGCCCATGCCCTTCTCGATGAAGTACGGCCTGCCGGGCTCGGCGGGTATCTGTGACATGAATGTCAGGGTACCTGACATAGGCTCACGCCCAGTACGGCGTTGTCCCCGGCGCCGTACCCCGGGAAGGTCACCGTGTCGCCGGGGTTCGCCGTGCGGCACGGGACGGTGCTGCCGTCGCGGTACTCGACGGTGACGTGCTGGGCCGAGTCGCAGGCGTTGGTGACGAACGTGTAGCGCCAGCTCGTCGAGTACTGCACGCACGGCGGCGCCGCTTCCCCGCCGGTGGTCGCCGCACCGGCTCCGGCGGCCTGGGTGAAACAGGCGGCCAGGGCCGTCAGGCCGACCGTAGTGACGCGGATAGTTGAACGAATAAACGGACTCATCGGGATCTTCCCTTCACTTCTCGAACGCTGCGCTGGCGAGCATAAGGAAGGGGAGACGGCCGTCCGAACGGATCCGGCCACCGCCGCGTATGTCGGGACTGTTTCCCGCGGACCCGCCGGCTGCTACGGAGCGGCCCGTTGTATGCGGCGGTGCGCACCGTGGCGGCTCGCGGAAGGCTGGGAAACGACCACCGGGGAACCACCAGGGGGAACCACCACGGGAAACAACCGCCGGGAAACTCAGCGCCAGTACCCTTGCAGCGCCTGGTGGGCGCCGAACGCTTCGATGAAGTTCTGAACCGTTTGGACGTCGTCGAAGGACGCGGATCGCCACTTGTCCTTCCGGCCGTTCCGGTAGGTGAGGTCGACCCATACGGAAAGACTCACCATGGAACTGTCGGAGAAGCTGGATCCGGAGACTCGTAGCGTTATTCCGGCCAGGTCGTAGAAGTCGACGATCGCCAGCGGCTTGCGTTCGCTCGTGTACTCGATGGCGCCGTCAGGCGTGATGACCAGCAGCGGGTCCGGATCGTCCGATGTCCCGCGCAAGAAGCCGGACAGTTTCCCCCGCTTCTTGGTGAAGACCCGCCAATTCGCCGGTACGGGGCCTTGGCGCGCCTGCCAGAGGATCTCTCGCGGATCCGTCATGCCACCTCCGGTGGGGAACCGGGCCGTCCACGGGCCGTGCACGATCAAGAGAAATTGTCCGTCCACCGGTGGCCGGATGCCACTCCGGCGCCTGCCGTCAGCGCCCGTCGTCAGGCCATCGCGCGCCCCGCCGCCGCGACCAGCTCGTCGGTCGCCGCGATGGCGGCCTCCCGGCGGGCCGCCAGGGCGGCGTGGTCGGCGGCGCCCCGTATGTCGAACGCGGCCACGGCGGCCCTGCGGGCCGGTTCGGCGAGGGACGGTGCGAGCACCGAGACCGCGACCAGCGGGGACGTGACGGCGGAGCGGGTCGCGTGGGAGGCCGACCGGGCCGCCTCCAGGGCCTCCCGGCCCGCGCCGTTCAGGCGAAGCTCCTCACGGTGCCACATGGCCCGCCGGTGGTCCCCCAGGGCGGCCACCAGCTCGCCCAGCGCCACGCGCAGCGCCTCCGCCCTCCGTTCGGCACGGGCGGCCCGCTCACCCCGGTACTGCAGCAGCCCGGTGAGCGCGCCGCCCAGAAGCGTGCCGGCCACGGCGATGATGCTGGACCACATCGGAAAGTCCTCCTCGGGAAGCGGCGGTGACGCCGGCGGCCTCGGCGGCCCGCGGCGTCGGGTCGCGACCATCATGGTGCGTGGGGAAGACCCCCGCGGTCCCCGGGCCAGCGACGGACCCCCACCGAGCCCAGGACCACCGGTGCGACGAAGGAGGCCATGGCCGTGGTGGGGGTGCGGGACGTCGGGAGGATGGTGGTGCGGGCGTGCCAGGCGCCCGGGGCGTGGCCCGCTATGCCGCGGAACTCCACCCTGCCGCCGGTCGTGAAGGTCAGGTTCACCGACTTCGCGCCTCGGGCGAGGCCCTGGCCCGTGGCCTTGACCGCCGCCTCCAGGAGGGTCCAGGCCGGGAAGAAGGACTCCGGGGCCGCCTCCGGCGGGAGGTCGGGGACGACGAACGACAGGACGTCGAGCGCCGAGGGGACCGGGCGGATCACCTCCACGTCCACGCCGATGGGCCCGTGGGCCGCCGCGCACAGCAGGAGCAGTCCGTCCGAGCGCGACCAACTGATGTGACGCCCCGGATGGTCCGGCAGGTAGGGCTTCCCGGTGGGGCCGTGGGCGATGCGGACCTCGCACGGCGCCAGCCCCAGCCAGTCCGCCACGAGGTGCCGTACCGTCCGCCTCGTACGCAGGAAGCGGCGCGCCGCCTCCTCGTTCTCGAAGGACTCGAAGCGGCGCGCCTCCTCCTCGGTGAGGCCGCCCGGCCGGTGGTCGAGCAGCCGCGCCGCGTCGGCCGCGTCGAGGTCCACCAGCCAGGCGTCCATCCGTGCCGTGCCGGTCACAGCGTGAAGACCTGCGTCCGGGACAGGGCCGGGTCGCCGGGCCGCAGATGCAGCCGGCCCTCGGCGGGCAGCAGCACCGCCGCGGCCACGGTGCGTTCGGCCCGGATGTCACCCCGGTCGGGGACGCGGATCGGCGGCCGGGAGAGCAGCGCGAAGTGCTCCTCCGGGCCGGCGCCCGCGCCCAGTCCGGCCAGGCCGTCGGTCGCCGCCCGCAGGCGTCGTGTCGACGAGTTGCGCGCGAACACGTTGATCTCGTCGGCCGTCACGAAGTCCGGATGCAGGAAGTGGTTCGTGTGGACCGTCCGTTGCGCCTCGTGGACGCGCAGGTCGTCGTCGAGTACCTCGACCCACAGGGCCCGCTCCCGGTCGCACAGGGTCAGGGAGCGGGAGCTGGCGAGGGGCAGACCGGCGAGGACCTTCAGGGCCTCCTCCACACTGCCCGCCGAGTCCAGGAGGTGACGGATGGCCAGGTACGGTGGCACGCCCGGTTTCCAGTCGCCGCCCAGCACGAGGTTGAGACCCACGGCCAGACCGTCGCTGTTGATGCCGAGATAGCCGAGCAGGCCGCCGAAGCTGAGGACGAGGGAACGGCGCGGCGAGCCCGCGGGCGACACCTCCAGGACGCTGATCACATTGTCCAGGTCGCCGTTCAGATCGACGGTCTGGGCGAGGGCGGGGCCCGCGGGGTCGGACCCCGCGAGCGCCCAGGTCGTGCAGTCACCGGCGGTGGGCACCTTCCGGTAGCCCATGATCTCCCGCCGCAATTGCAGGAGCCACGCCTCGTCCTCGGTGATGCCCGCCCCCGCGGCGAGGCCCGCGACCTCCTCCGCGAGGCCGGGCAGCGCCGCCGTGATCTCGGCCCGGTGCGCGGCGATCGTGGGCCGCAGCCCGTCGAGGGTCACCGGCTCCGGCAGCACCTTGTTCAGCCGGGCGAGCGAGTCCCCGAGGAAGGCCCGCAGCGTTGTCGCGAGTGCCGCACCGTGCGTCCGGCCGACGGTGTACGGGTCACCGGCGGCCCTGACGAAGGGGACGGCCGTGTGCCCGCTCATGCCTCCGGCGCCTTCGGCGTCACCTTCGGCCGCGTCGCCAGCTCCTGCTTCACCCGCGGCCACTCGGCGCGCAGGACGCTGTAGAAGACGGCGTCCCTGCGCCGGCCGCCCGGCATGTAGTTGAAGCTGCGCAGCGTGCCCTCCTCCACGGCACCGATGTTGGAGAGACCGCGCCGAGCCTGGATGTTCAGCACGTCGGTCTTGAACTCCACGCGCTCGGCCCCCAACCGCTCGAAGGCGTGCTCCAGGAGCAGGTACTTCGCCCATCGGTTGATGCCCTGGCCGCGGAAGTCACGCCCGAGCCAGGACCAGCCGATCTCCAGCCGGCGGTCGGCCTCGGCCATGTTGCCGTAGCTCATGCTGCCCGCGACCCGGCCCGACTCCTTGTCCGTGATGACGAACACCACGCGCCGCCCCTCGGCCTGGTCGGCGAGGCCGGTGTCGAAGAACTCCTTGAAGTCGGTCTCGTCCGTCACGGCGGCGACGAAGTAGCGCCAGATGTCCGGGTCCATGGCCACGGCCCGGACCGGCTCACGGTCGGCCTCGGTGACCGGGGCCAGCCGCACTCGGTCGTTCTCCAGAACGGCGGGGGCGTCCGCCGCCCAGTTCGTCTCGATGCCCATGGTGGTCAGACTCCCTTGCCGGTGTGACGGGTCAGTGCGTCGGTGACGTCGCGCAGCGTCTTCATCGCCGCGAGGTCGTGCTCGGTGAAGTGGGCGAGGTCCACGTCGGTGGCCTCGCACACCTCGGTCAGGAAGAGCACCTTGTTGAGCGAGGTCAGCCCGTAGGCGGCGACCATGTCGGCGTCCGGGTCGAGTGCCTCGGGGGCCACCTCGGGGGTGAGCACGGCCGAGAGCTGCTCGCGGGCGGCCGCGTCGACGGCGGTACGGACGTCTTCGGTGCGGATGTCCTCGGTGCGGATGTCCTCGGTACGGGCGTCTTCGGTACGGGCGTCTTCGGTTCGCGTGTCAGTGCGCATGGATGCCTTCCGTGCTGTCGTGTACGGCGGTGTGGTGGGCGGCGAGGATCTGTCGCCGCTTCGGCTTGTACTGGGAGGTGAGCAGCCCGTTCTCGATGCTGAACGGGGTGTCCGCGACGACGACCCGGCTGATCCGCTCGTCCCCGGAGAGCGAGGCGTTGGCCAGGGCGAGCCGGGCCGCGATGGCGTCCCGGTCGGCGGGCACCGACGCCGGCGAGACGACGGCGACCAATTCGGTCTGGGCGGGGCAGAACACGACGCACTCGGCGATCGCCGGGTCCGCCTTCATCCGCTCCTCGATCGGCCGGACGACGACCTTCTTGCCGTTGTCGAGGACGATCACGTCGTCGGCCCGGCCGAGGATGTAGAGGAACCCGTCCTCGTCGAGCCGGCCGAGGTCCCCGGTCCGCACGGTGCCGTCGGGTTCGAAGATCCGCTCCGAGTCGCCCGGCCTGGCGTACGCGTAATGGGTGTTGACGGGGTACTCGCTGCGCACCCGGACGAGTCCGTCGTCGCCGATCAGCACCTGCTTGCCGGACAGCACCCGGCCGACGCTGCCCTCCCGGTTCGCGCCCGGGTGGTTCTTGGCGACGATGCACGTCTCGTTGAGCCCGTACCCCTCGTAGATGGGCAGGCCCGCCTCCGTGAAGAAGCGCAGCGTCTCCGGGTTCGCGGGCGCCGAGCCGGTCCACAGGTAGCGGATCCGGTCACCGAACACGGCCCGCGCGGCCTCTTCGGGCCGGTTGCCGTCCTTGCCCCGCGCGAGCCGGGCCTCGATCTGCCGCTTCGCCGTCTCGTAGAGGGCGGGCACCCCCATCACCACGGTGGGCCGCACCCGGCGCAGCGCCGCGAAGGCCGCCTCGTACGTGGTGATCGTGACGTCGTGGCCGTGCAGCAGCGCCGAGTAGACCCAGTAGCGCTGCTGGAGCAGGGACAGCGGCAGGAACACGAAGAGGTTGTCGTCCGGCTTGTGCGCGAAGATCTCCTGCACGGCGGCGAGCGAGCTGTTGATGCTGCCCGCCGTCGCACCGAGCCCCTTCGGCTCACCGGTGCTCCCGGAGGTGAACTTGATGGTGGTCACCTCACGCGGACCCCACGACACGGGCGGCAGCGGAGCCTCGCCGGCCGCCCCGGCCTCGGACGCGGCCCGCACCTCCTCCATCGACACCGCACCCGGTATGTCCGCCGCGCGGTCCGTGAACAGCAGCGTGAGCCCGTAACGCCTCATCAGCTCGGCCGTCGGCTCGAACTTGCCGGGCTCGAACCCGGCCGTCTCCGCCTTCAGCCGCAGTGCCGCGAGGTCGAGCAGCACCCACTCCAGGCAGTTCGCCGCGAGGATGCCGATCCGGTCGCCCGGGCCGATCCCGCGGCCGCGCAGCCACCGGGCCACCCGGCCGGCCCGCTCGTACAGCTCACCGAGCGGCAGGCTCTCCGAGCCGACCAGGCGGGCGAAGGTGATCCGGCCGGCGAGCGGGGGCGAGCCGATCACGCGGTCCAGCAGGTTCTCCGTCATCGCTGTGTGCCCTCCGGTGTCCGCGTGCCCTTCGCCACCACGGGCGCCATGGCACGGACCGTCTCCAGCTCCGCGAACTCGTCCAGGGTCAGCGACACACCGAACCTCTTCCGGACGGCCGTCAGAATCCGCGCCGCCGCGATGGAGTCGCCGCCGAGCGAGGCCAGGCCGCTGTTCACACCGACGCTCTCCCGGCGCAGCACCGACGCCCAGATCTCCACCAGCGCCCGCTCGGTGTCGTCCGCGGGCCCGTTGTCCGCGCCCGGAGCACCCGGACCGGGCGGCTCCTCCTCGTCCACGGGAATCCGCGCGAGCTTCGACCGGTCGACCTTGCCGTTACGGGTCAGCGGCAGCTCGTCGTGCCACACGAAGACCGACGGCACCATGTAGTCCGGCAGATCGGCGCGCAGCCCCGTGCGCAGCTCCGCCGCCGACGGCCGGCCGGCCCCGCTGGGCACCAGGTGCGCCACGAGCCGGTCGCCACGGGCCCCCGGTACCCCGGCGACCACCGCCTTGCCGACCCCGTCGAGGGCCACGAGCCGGGTCTCGACCTCGCCCGCCTCGATGCGGTAGCCGTTGACCTTGATCTGGAAGTCGCCGCGGCCCAGGATCGCGATCTCACCGTTCGGGAGGTAACGGCCCAGGTCGCCCGTGCGGTACATCCGCTCGCCGCGGGCCTCGTCGAGGAAGAACCGCTCGGCGGTGCGCTCCTCGTCGCGCCAGTAGCCGCGCGCGAGACCGGTGCCCGCCGCGCAGATCTCGCCGGTCACCCAGTCCGGCGCGTCGAGCCCGTCCGCGTCCAGGACGTACGCCCGGTTGTTGGCGTTGGGCCTGCCGTACGGGATGGACTCGCTGCCGTCCTCGTCGGCGCCCACCGGGTGCAGGATGTTCCAGATCGTCGTCTCGGTCGGCCCGCCCAGCGACACCACGTCCAGCGCCGGCTTGAGGCGCCGCAGCGCGGCGGGCAGCGCGGGCGGGACGCGGTCGCCGCTCATCATCACGAGCCGCAGCTCCGGGGGCACCTCGGCCTGGGCGACGGCCTGGTCGTGCAGCAGGTTGACGATCGCGGGCACCGAGTTCCACACGCTGACCCCGAACCGGCGGCACAGGTCCAGCCAGTGCGCGGGGTCGACCGCCTTGTCCCGGTCCGGCATGACCAGCGCCGCCCCCGCGGACAGCGCGCCGAACACGTCCCACACCGACAGGTCGAAGTTGAACGCGCTGATCGCGAAGAACCGGTCCGATGCGGCGATGCCGAACCGCTCGTGGCAGTCGGCGACGACGTTGGCCACATTCAGGTGGCTGACCATCACGCCCTTGGGCGCGCCGGTCGTACCCGACGTGTACAGCACGTACGCCAGGTCCTCAGGGCCGGAGTCCGGCAGCCGCTCCGGCACCCGGACCGGGTCACCGGCCGGCGGGGCGGTCACATCGAGCGGCAGCACCTCGCGCTCGCCGTCCGGGTCGGTCCACCCGGCGTTCGTCAGGACGTGGCGCACCCGCCCGTCGCGCAGCATGTACTCCTGCCGCGCGGCCGGAAGGCCCGCGTCCACGGGCAGGTACGCCCCGCCCGCGAGCACCGTCGCCAGGATGCCGACGATCTGCTCCGGTCCCCGGTGCATGACCAGACCCACCAGTTCGTCCCGCGCCACGCCCCGCTCCCGCAGCCAGGCCGCGGCACGCGCCGCCCGGTCGAGGAGCTCCCCGTACGTCACCGTGCCCGACGACGTGAGGATCGCGGCCGCGTCCGGCGCACTGCGGGCCCGGGCGACGAAGTCGTCACCGAGCATCGTCCGCGGCAGCGGCACGGCCGTGTCGTTGGCGGCCGCGCGCCGCGCCCGCTGTTCGGGGGGCAGCAGGTCGAAGGAGTGCCGGGCCCACGCCTCGTCGTCCGTGAGCGCTTCGAGGAGGGTGCCGAAGCCGTGCGCGAGGGCGTCGAGCAGGCCCTCGGGGAACAGCTCGTCGATCCCGTCCAACTGCACGACGAGCCCGCCGTGCTGTTCCATCGCGAACGCGTTCAGCCACACTTGGGGGGTCTGGCTGACCGTGAACACCTCGGTCCCGAACAGCTCCAGCGCGGACCCGTCGGCATCCCCGTGCCCGATGGCGCTGTTGAACGTGAACGGCATCCGGGCGCCCGCCACACCCCCGCGCCGCCGTGCCAGCTCCTGCATCACCTCGATACCGGAGAAGTGGCGGTGGTCCAGATCGCTGCGCAGCCTGGTCTGGAGCGCCCGGGCCCGCTCCTCGAACGTCACCGAGCGGTCCACGTCCGCCTCGACGAGCATCGTGTCGGAGAACTGCCCGATCGCGTACGGCATCTGCGGGTGGATCGGCGGCCGGTTCGCGACGGTCGTCGTCAGCGTGAACCGCCGGCCCGCGCCCCACGCCGACAGGGCCTCCGCGTAGGCGGCGAACACCACGGCCGACGGGGTCAGTCCGGCGTTCGCGGCACGCTTCTTCAGCGCCGACCACGCGGGTGCGTCGAGCCGCACCGCGCGCTGCGTGAACCTGGAGGACGTCAGCGCCGACGGGCTCGTGGCGAGTGGCAGGTCCGGGTGCGGGGCGAGGTCGTCGACCCGGGCGAGCCAGTAGTCGCGCGAGCGCCGGGCGACGGCCTTGCCACGGTGTGCCTCGACGGCCGCGATGTACTCCTCGTACGGCAGCTCGTCGGTGGCGGGCGCGCGGCCCGTGTCGTACGCCTGCCACCAGGCGCGGAAGAACAGGAACATGCTCAAGCCGTCCATGACGAGCCCGTCATGGCTGACGTGGAGCACCATCCGGTCGTCCGCGAGGATCGTCACCTCGGCGGCGATCAGGGGAACCCGGTCGGCGGGGAGGATCCGGTGCGAGCGCTTCTCGCGCAGCTCCGCCAGGATCCGCTCCTGGGCCTTCGGGGTCTCCCGGCGCAGGTCCAGCCGCTCGATGCGCGGCCCGTACGGCGTGTACTCGGTGATCTGACGCTCGTCGGACGCGAACCGCGACCGCAGCGCGCTGTGCGCGTCGACGACCGCCTCCAGCGCCGTCTGGAGCCGGCCCACGTCCCACACGCCCTCGATCTCGTGGTACACGTGGCTCGCCACGTCCCCGATCTCGAAGATGCCGCTGCGGCCCAGCAGATAGCTGCGCTGGAGCGGGGACAGCGGGAAACCGGCCGTGAGCTGCTCCTTGGTCAGGTGCGCGATCAGCTCCGCCTTCACGCTCTTCACCCGGGCGATGAACTCGGCGTCCATCCGGGCCCGGTCGCCGTGCAGCCGCAGGTCGTCTCCGGCCAGGCCGCAGGTCAGGCCCCGTGCGGCGATCTCGCGCAGCACATCCGTGTACGTCATGACGCGTCCGCCTCGCGCAGCGCGGCGACGGCGGCCGGCTCGGCGCGCTCCTCGATCAGGGCGGCCAGCGCGGTCAGCCCGGTGGCGCCCAGCAGCTCGTCCACGGCGACGTCGACGTCCAGCTCGTCGAGGATGCGGTACTGCACGGTCACCGCCTGGAGGGAACTCATGGCGAGGTCGGCCGGCGGCCGGTCCTCGATGGCCTCATCGTCGGGCAGTTGCAGCGCGCCGCGCACGACGCCCGCGAGCCACGGCAGCACCGGGGACGCACCGGACGCGGGCGCCCGGGTCGCACCGGCCGGACGGAAGAACACGGCGTCGTCGAGGCTGATCGCGGAGCCCGGCGCGACGAGTTCCACGGCCCGCGGCCACGCGGTGGGCTCCGGCATGCCGAGCGCGGCCGCGAGCCGGCCCGCGAAGCGCGGCATCACCGGTGCCGCCGCGTGTGCCAGCAGCCGCGCCGCCGCCAGTTCCAGCGCGATCGCGGTACGGGTCTCCGACTCCCAGCCGGTGACCTGGCCGAGCCGGCCCTCCTGGCGGGAGAAGCGGACGGTGTCCTCGACGATCCCGTCGAGCTCGGCCGCCGCCTGGTTCAGCGAGAAGCCGTCGGAGCGCAGCGCGCCCGTGACCGCGTCGAGCCGGGCGCCGAGCCGGGCGAGGAACGCCGTGTGCTCCGGCGTCCAGTTCCCGGCGTCGGGCGCCGTACCGTCGTAGTGCTTGGCGACCCGGGTGCCCAGGTCGTTCAGCCAGCTCTGCCAGGTACCGATCAGGGTCTCGTCCAGCACCGACTCGTACGCCTCGCGCGTGAAGTCGGTGCGGCGGCCCTCGGGGCGGGTGCGCGAGAGGAAGTAGCGCACCGCGTCCACGGAGTCCGGGCCGAGGATCTCCTTGCCCCAGATCGCGTGCCGCCTGCTGGTGGAGAACTTGGCGCCCTCCAGTGTGTAGAACTCGTTGACGTGGTAGTCGATGTCGGGGTTCCAGCCGGGGAACGCCAGTTGGTACAGCGCCGGATACAGCACACCGTGGTAGAAGCTGTTGTCGTAGCCGAAGAAGTGGACGATCTTCCAGTCCCGGTGCGGTTCGGCGGCCCGCCACTCCTCGCCGATCCGGGCGCCGAGCGACTGGATGCCGTGCAGGAACCCGTAGGACATCTCGGGCCACACCCAGATGACCTGACCGTCGACATCGCCCTCGGCGGGCGGCACGCCCCAGTCGGAGGGGTGGGTGACAGGGATGTCGAGGCGGTCGCGGCGGAACAGCCGGTCGGCCAGCTCCCGCACCCGCGCGGGGACCCGGCCGAGCCGGTGGTGCGCGGCGACCCGGTCGCGGAACGCGTGCAGCGGAAGCGACCAGCGGGCCGCGGGCGTCCGGCGCGGCGCCGCGTCCGACACTCCGGAGACCGGCTCGCCGAGGTCGACGACCGTGTTGGGCTCCCCGCACTCCTCGCAGATGTTGCCGCCCGTGCCCGAACCGCAGCCCGGGCACAGGCCCTTGACGTCGACCTCGTACAGGTACTGGCCGGTCGTCGAGTCGAACAGGGCGTCGTGCTCCTCGACCTTCACCTCACCGGACGCGACGACGCGCGAGAAGAAGTCGCGCAGGCCGTCGCGGTAACCCTCGGCGGTGTCCGTCACCGTGTACTGGTCGAGGGGGATGTCCATCAGCTCCAGCGTCCGCTCGATCTCCGCGCTGTAGTGCGCGGCGGTCTCGGCGGGGGTGCGGCCGTCCCGGCGGGCGGCGGCCACCACATAGCTCTGGTAGTCGTCGCTGCCCGTCAGGTGCCAGGCCCGCGTGCCGTTCATGCGCTGGAACCGCACGAACGCGTCCGCGCCCAGGTACGGGCCCGACAGGTGCCCGAGGTGGAGATCCCCGTTGGGCGTCGGGGGAGTGGAGAACACGAACACGGGCCGCTCGCCGAACGTGGCGCGTTCCCCGTCCCTCGCGGCGACGAGGGCACGCCCGGCGTCGCGCCAGTACTGCGTGAGGAACACCAGGTCCGTGTCGCCGGTGTTCGTCAGCACGTGCGACTCGAACGGCTCGAACAGGACGACGGTGCCCGGCCCGGCCGGATGCCGCTCGCCGTCCACCTCGAACTCGCCGTGACCGGCGACGATCACGAAGAACTCCGTCTCGTCGTGGTGGTGGCTGTCGGAGGAACGGCCCGGGGCGACACGGCCCCAGCCGGCGCCGACCCCGATGCCGTCGATGGAGCTCATGTCGATCCCGAACGCCTCCTGGAGGACTCCGGGGTCGTAGGTATTGATGATCACGTCAATGTCCTTTCGAAGGCGCGGGGGAAGCGGGCGCGAGGGAGGCGGACGAGCGGGAGGGGAGCGCGCGGGAGGGAAGCGCGAGCGCGGCGAGGACGTCACCCGCCACGGCCGGTGCGAGGCGGTACCCGGAGCCGCTGGCGGCGCCCGCGAACACCACGCGTCCGTCGTCGGTGACCGGCTGGACCAGCGGGGCGCAATCCGGCCCGTACGCGTCACAGAAGACCCGGCCCGACACGCGCTCGCCGGCGAGCTCCGGCGCGTAGCGGCCCAGCAGCTCCAGCGCCTCGGCGCGGTGCGCGGGCGACAGGCCGGGGCCCGCGGTCCGCGGGGTGACGTCCCACTCCTGGCAGGTGTAGCTGAACAGCCAGTGGCCCCGGTGGTGCAGCGGCAGCAGGAAGGCGTCCTGGTCGTGGAAGACCACGACCCGGTCGTCCGGCCGGGGCGTCCGCTCGATGTGCAGGGCGACGATCTTCTTCACGCGCGCCCCGAGCGGCCGTACGAGGTCCGCCCAGGCCGGCTCGTCCAGCCACGGCCCGGGGGCGAGGACGACCTGACGCGCGGTCAGGGTGTCGCCGGTGCCGAGCGCCAGCCGCACGTCGTCCGCGCCGGGGTCGACGCCGGTCACCGGGGTGGCCTCGCGGAAGTCGGCCCGGGGGCGGAGCTCCACGGCGAGCGCCTGCGTCAGGGCGGCGACGTCCGCGTACTGGCAGCCGTCACCGTCCCAGGCCGCGTGGCCGTCCGGCACCCGGGCGATGCCGCCCGGCACCGCCTCGACCCGGCGCAGCCGCGCCTCCGGCAGGTACACCTCCGCGAGCTCGTCGCGCGCCGACTCCCGGGCCACGACCGTCATGCCGACCGGGTGGATGGGCAGATCGGGCCGCTCGGCCTTGAGCGCCGCGTAGTACCGCTGGCTCTCGGACGCCATGGCCCGCACCCGGGCCGACGCGCCGCGCGGGAAGTGCAGCCCGGCCGACCTGCGGGTCGCGCCACTGGCGATCAGGTCCCGGTCGAGCACGGTCACCCGCGTCCTGGGCGCCTCGTCGAGGATCCGGCGCGCGATCAGGCAGCCGAGCACCCCGGCACCGACCACCGCCACGTCCGTGTCCGTGGCGCGCCCCATCACGCGCTCCACCGGGACTGCGCTCCGGGGGCGACGGCCTTGGTGGACCACTCGATGAACGAGGCGAGCTGCTCGTCGCTGCGCACCCCGCACAGCCGGTCGGCGATGCGCCTGCTGCGCCAGGCGTTGAGGCTGAGGTTGGGGTCGGCCAGGCCGCGCTGGCCCC
The DNA here is from genome assembly GCF_055570965.1 of Streptomyces sp. NPDC031064. Taxonomy (NCBI): domain Bacteria; kingdom Bacillati; phylum Actinomycetota; class Actinomycetes; order Kitasatosporales; family Streptomycetaceae; genus Streptomyces; species Streptomyces sp. NPDC031064. The sequence goes on along the minus strand of NZ_JBVIGF010000001.1, from coordinate 1,244,471 downwards.
GTGCCGCGTTCTGCACGAAGATCCGCCGGTTGCTCGGCCCGTCCCACAGCACCGCGTAGTCCTCGTCGATGCGCAGCTCGTCACCGTCGCGCTCCAGCCGGTCGGCGATCGGCGCGAGGAAGTCCGTGCGGGCCGGGCGGAAACCGGTCGCCCAGATCACCGTGTCCGCCTCGTACAGCTCGGCGGCGTCCGGCTCGTCGTTGTGCCGCGCGGCGACCTCCCACCCGCCGTACGGCCCGGCGGTGACCGAGGTGACCTCACGGTTGGGGTGCAGACCCACGAGGTCCGGCCTGCCCTCGATGAACCGGTGCACGTAGATGCTCTGGTAGATGTCCCGCAGGGTCGACTCGGAGACGCCGTCGCTGGTGAGGATGTGCTGGGCGTTGAACGCCTCGCGGGCCTCACGCCGAAGACCGTAGAAGTAGTCGGCGAAGGAGGGCATGTAGTAGTCGTTGGTGAACGGCGAGTCGTCGATGGGGAAGTAGTTGCGGCGCCGCGATATCCACGACACCCGGCGCGGCAGGCCGGCCGCGGGCCGCGAGATCAGATCGAGGACCGCCTCGGCGCCGGACTGGCCGCCGCCCACGACGACGACCCGCTTGCCCGCGAGGTCCCGGGCCATGTCCATGTACTGGCCGACGTGGAACTGCGTCGGGCCGAGCTGGTCGCGCACCTGCTCCGGCAGCCACGGCTCACTGCCGACACCCAGGACCACGTTGTCCGCCGTGACGGTACGGCGGTCCGTGCGCACCCTGAACACGCCGTCGTGGAAGTCCACCTCCAGGACGCTCTCGCCGAAGGCGAGGTTCTCGTTGCGGCGGCTCGCCCAGGCCAGGTAGTTGCGGAACTCCATCCTGGGTACGTCGTCGAACCGGGCGTTCAGGAAGTGGTACACGCGGCCCTGGTCGTGCAGATAGCTCAGGAACGAGAAGGGGCTGCGCGGGTCGGCGAGACTCACCAGGTCCTTGAACATGGAGACCTGGAGGGTGCTGCCGGGCATCTGCTGGCCGTCGTGCCAGGTGAAGGACTCCTTGCGGTCGATGAACAGATTCGGCATGTCGGGCAGGCCGTGCAGCAGTGAGGCCAGGCTCAGGTTGGCCGGCCCCACGCCGACGCCGACGCATCGGTAGTGCGCCGGTACGGACCGGATGTGGTCGTGCCCCATGGTCGTACCTCTCCTTAGTGCGGTGGGATCAAGCAGAACGAATCAGGAGGAAACGGGAGGAATAGGGTGTCGAAGGCGCGTGAGGGGGCAGGGGAGGGCGTTCGGGGGTGGTGAGGGTGGTGTCACCGTCCGGGAGCGCCGCCCCGAGCGGGCTCGGTACGCGCTTCCCTCGCCGCGCCGGGCGCGGTTCCTAAGCGGTGCGGGCCTCGGGCCGGGGCCGTACCGCGATCAGTCCGAGGACCGTGGCCAACAGGGACCCGATCGCGATGACCGGCCAGACGAGCCCGTCGAGCCGCAGGAACAGCCAACTGCCGGCCATCGGGCCCAGGGCCGTACCGAGTCCGAACATGAACTGGAAGCTGCCGATGTAACGGGACCTCAGGTGCTCGGGCCCCGCCTTCGCCGGGTAGGCGAACACGGCCGGACCGCCCAGGATCTCGCCGAGCGACCAGATCAGGGTGCCCACCACGATCGCGGCCGGTCCGATCGGCAGCCCGTAGAAGGCGACCCCGGCGCCGACCAGGGCGAAGCCGAGCCCGATCGTGATCTTCAGGGACCAGTTCTGGGAGAGCTTGGTGACCAGCAGTTCGAAGGCGATGACGATGACGCCGTTGAGGGAGACGGCGAAGGTGTACCAGAACAGCGCCATGCCGACGGACGTCATGTACAGCGGCAGCGTCGACAGGTACTGCATGTAGACCGCCGCGTGGCACAGCGCGGCCAGCAGGTACAGCACGTACCTGCGGTCGCGGAGTACCGCCGCGTACCCCGCTGAGCCGCCCTCCCCGGCCCGGGTCCGGTCCTCGCCCGCGACGCCGGCCGCCGCCTTGGGCGTCCGGGCGGGCAGGGTCGCCCAGGCGAAGCACGCGTACACCAGGGCGATCAGGGCCTCGCCCCAGAACAGCAGGGTGTAGCTGCGGTCGCCCGCGTGGTAGAGGGCGTAGCCGAGCAGCGGCGCGGCGGTCGCGCCGACGTTCAGACCGAACCGGTACATCGCGAAGACCATGATCTGCCGGTCGTCGTCCGTCAGATCGGCGATCAGCGTCGCCGACGCGGGCCGGAACAACTGCGCGCCCAGGCTGACGAGGGCGACGGTGACGAGCACCAGCGCGAAGCTCGGCAGGTACAGCAGCGCGGCGGTCAGCACGGCGGTGCTGCCCATCGACAGCACGGTCGCGTTGCGCACGCCCATCCGGTCCGCGAGCGTGCCGCCGACGAGGGAGCCGACGACCGCGCCGCCGCCGTAGACGCCGAGCGCGACGACCGTGTCCCCCTTGGAGAAGCCCTTCGCGGTCAGGAACAGCACCAGGAAGACGTGGAGGAAGCCGCTGAGCCGGTTGACGAGCACGCCCGCGAGCACGGTCCTGACCGCGAGCGGCGCGTCCCGGAAGGTGGCCCACACCCGGACCCGCTCCCGCGCCCCTCCACCCGCGCCGCCCTTCCCGGCCCCGGCACCGGCCTCGGCACCGGTCCCGGCCCCGGTCCCGGCCCCGGTCCCGGCCACGGCCCCGGCCCCGGTCCCGGCCCCGGTCCCGGCACCGGCCTCGGAGCCCTTCCCGGTCCCGGCACCGCCCGCGCCGCCCTTCCCGGTCCCGGTCCCGGCCCCGGCCTCGGTCCCGATTCCGGCACCCGCCCCGGTCCCGGCACCGGTGACCGAGTCCTCGCCGGTCCGGCTGCGCGGCTCCGCCTCAGTGGACACCGTCGGCCTCCGGACCCGTCGTCACGGTCACCGCCGCACGCACCCGCCGCTCCAGCGCGTCCAGTTCGCCCGGTGACGGGGCGTCGAGCAGGAAGGTCACGGCACGGTCGTCCGAGCTGGCGAGCGGCGCGAGCGGCGCGCCCCGGTCCTTGAGGACCAGTACCCCGCGCAGCGTCGCCGGGTCACCCGCCGAGCCCGGGGCGAGCTCCGGCCACATCCCGCCGTCGCCGACCCACACCGGACGGACGCCCGGCCAGTCGACGGCGACGTCCTCCAGCGTCCCGGTGCCGTGCTCCAGGTACACCTGGCGCGTCCAGCGGCGCGGTGCCGGGTACGCGGCCGGCTCACCGAGCGCGATACGGACGATCTCCGGTTCGAGCGGGCGGCCCGTTGCCAGGTGGTACAGGGCGAGCAGCCCGTCGCCGGGTGTGCGGGCCGCCACCTCCATCAGGTACGGCCTGCCGTCCGCGCCGGTGCGCCACTCGGCGTGCGCGATCCCGTCGCGGAAGCCGAGCGCGGCGAGCATCCGCCCGTTCGCCTCCCGCAGCGGCCCCTCGGCGTCCGCGTCGGCGCTCGGCACCGAGTGGGACAGCTCCACGAACGTACGGGCGTGGGACTCGGTGGTCTCCTTGCGGGTCACCGACGCGAAGATCACCTCGCCGTCCTGCACCAGGCTCTCCACCGAGAACTCCTGGCCCGTCACCTGCTGTTCGACGAGGACCGTCTCGTACTCGGGGTACGTGGCCAGCAGCGCCCGCAGCGCGCCCGCGTCGGAGACCGCCACCACGCCCGAACTGGAGTGCCGGGTCGCGGGTTTGACCACCACCGGGTACGGCAGCGCCGCCAGGTCCGCGTCCTCGCGCCGCCCCGGCGGGATCACCAGGGACGCCGGGCTGAACTCGTCGAGGTACCAGCGCTGGAGGTACTTGCTGCGGCAGGCCCGCGTGGCCCGCAGACCCGGGCCGCGCAGCCCCAGCGCGTCGCACAGCAGACCCGTCTGCTCCACCAGCGTCTCGCCGACCGCGTACGCGCCGGTGATCTCGTACCGCTCCCGCCAGGCGCGCACGCCCGCGACGAAGCTCGGCGTGAAAGAGCCCTCCTGGTCGAGCGCCCCGTCGACGTACGCGATGTCGTCGATCAGGGACGCCGGGTGCTCCGGGTCCTTGCGGCAGGTCTGCGCGTGCTCCCGGTAGTTCTCCGGGGTGACGAGCAGGACCTTCAGCCCGCGCGCGGCGAGTTCCTCCAGATAGCGGGGGTTGCGGCAGACGACCCAGAACGCCCCGGTGAGGACGAAGGCCCGTGGCCTGCTGGTGCCGCCCGGGCCGGCGGATATGCCGGTGATCGTGTCCATGCTGGTACCTGCCGTCGCGTCCGTGGTCATCGGGGTGCTCCTGGTGAGAAGGTGTCGTCGGTGGCGGTGCGCACGCCGTGCTCCGCGAGGAAGGCGAGCCAGCGGCCCGCCTCGGCCACGGACTCCGCCGCCCGGTTGAGCCCCGCCGGCAGGGCGCCGGCCAGCAGGCGCGTCACGCCGTACGCGAGCGGCAGCGAGACGCAGCGGGCCATCGCGCTCTCCGCCTCGTCGCCCGTGAGGTCGAGCAGCCGCGCCCCGCGCCAGTCACGGCCGCCCGCGGCTCCGCGCACGTCCAGCGCGACCGACAGCACGACCCGGTCCCGGTCGTTCTCGCCCGTCGGATAGCGCTGGGCGAGCTCCTTGGCGAGGGCCCGCAGCCGGGCCTCGTCACCGGTGCGCACGGTCGCGAACACCTCGGTCCAGGCGGCCCGCCAGCCCGCGTTGCGCAGCGTGCCGCGTACGAAGGTCTCGAGGCGCCAGCCGTCCGGAACGCCGTACTGGCCGACGAAGGGCACGCTGTCGCGGTTCGGGTAGACCTCGAAGGCCTCCCCGCCGACCATCAGCTCCCGTGTCGCCTCCCACGGGTGCGGGGCGGTGCGCTCGGCGCCGCCGTCGATGTAGCGCGCGGGCGAGCCGAGCGCGGCCAGCACGCCGTACGGGGCCCAACTGAACCGGTAGCGGAAGTCGTTCGGCACGGCGGGCACGCCGCCGCAGTAGGAGGTGAAGGTCACGGACTCGGCGGTGTCCCCGGCCTCCTCGCGGGCCCGCTCGATGAGCTGATGTGCCATCAGGTGGTCGATGCCCGGGTCGAGACCGGCCTCCGTGAGGGCCACCAGGCCCATAGCGGCGGCCCGCTCGGCCTCCTGGCGCAGCTCGTCGGACACGTAGCTCGTGCAGGCGAAGTGGGCCCGCGCGGCGATCGCCAGCCGCAGCAGGCGCGCGTGCTCGGCGGCGGGCAGCATCGACACGACCACGTCACCGGCGCCCACCTCGCTCTCCAGGGCGCCCGGCCCGAGGGCGCGCACTTCGGCGCGGCCCGAGAGGCCGAGGGCCGCCAGGCGTTCGGCGGCCCGGTCCGCGGTGCGGTCCCACAGCACCACGCGGGCGGCGCGTTCACACAGCAGGCCGAGCCCTGAGCGGCCGACGGACAGACCGGTGCCGATCCAGTGGACGGTGCCGCTCGCGGCGGCGGGAGGGGTGGTTGTCACGGGTGGGTCTCCTCGGTCTCGAACTCGTGGTCGCGGACCATGCCGTCCTCGTGCACGGCCGTCTCGAAGAAGTCCAGGCAGCGCTCCCACACCGGGTCGCCCGTACCCAGCCGGGCCAGGTGCGGCGCGAGTTCGGCGGAGAACGCCCGGCTCGCCTCGACCGGCAGCAGTGACGGCAGGTTGTCGATCGCGATCACGTCGAGAGGCCGTTCACCGCCCCGCAGCGCCCGCGCCGGGTGCTCCCAGTCGGTGATCTCGTCGTAGACGGGCAGGACGTTGCACTCCGACGTCACGTCGCACGTCACGTCCACGACGACGGAGATGCGGCGGCGCGGGTCGTCCAGGTCCTCGGCCCGCAGGAACGGCGGCACGGGACGGGTCACGAGGACCGTGTTGACGAGGATGTCGTGGCCGAGCAGGGCCGCCCGGTCCAGGTCGCGGGTCTCCGCCAGGTCCCACCGCACCGGGTTGATCCCGGCGGCCTCCAGCGCGTCGCACGCGCCCCGGCCACTGCGGCCGAGGGCGCCGATGACGAGGGCGTCGACGGCCCCGGTGGCGGCGGCGCCGGTGTGGCCGCCCGGCCCGGCGGCGAGGAGGGCGTCCAGTCGCGCCTTGTCCAGGGGCGTGAGCGGTGTCGTCAGCGACCCGCGCCGGTGCAGCACGGCGAGTGCGGCACCCGCGTACCCGGCCCAGTAGCCGAACGCGGCGAGCCGCCGCCCGGCGCCGTCCGTCAGGTACTCCAGGTCCAGCAGCGCCCCGCCGCCCGCGGTGAAACGGCCGAGCAGCTCACGGGCGCCCGACTGGCCCTTGTAGGCGTGGCCGAAGTAGACGTGCCGGTGGCGCAGCTCCTTCGGCTCGGCGGGCAACTCCTTCAGGCCGACGACGAAGACGTCGTCGGGGGCGTCGGCCCAGCTCCCCGCCGGAGCGGTGCGGCAGCCGGCGGCGGTGTAGTCGGTGAGCGGGAAGGCGCGCTGTGGCGACTCCTCGACGGTGATGGTCACACCCTGGGCGACGAGCTTCGCGGCGTCCTCGGGCACGAGGGGCGCGCGGCGTTCGCTCGCGCGGGATTCGTGCCGCATCCACAGGTGGGTCATGTCCGGCATGGGTGAGTGTCTTTTCTCCGTGATGAGGGGCAGGGGGAGAAGGGGCAGGGCAGGCGGTGACGCGAGTGCGGAGGCGTCAGAGCAGCGGGATACGGGCGTTGGCGAGCGGCCGGTACCCGGGCTCCGGCGGCAGGTCACCCGGGGCGAGCCCGGCGGCGATCAGCTCACCGGCCACGGCCGTGGCGATCGACACCGCGATCTCCTCGCCCGGGCAGCGGTGTGCCCCGGCCCCGAACGTGAACACCACCGGGTCCACCCGGCCGGGCCGCAGCTCGTGCGGGTCGGGGTTGACGGCCGGGTCGAGGTTGGCGGCGGCGAGGACGACCAGGACCTGACCGCCCGGCTCCACCGTGGCCCCGGCGTACTCGAAGGGCTCGGCGGCGAACCGGCGCGTGTTCTGCACGGGCGCGTCGTACCGCACGATCTCCCGCACCAGCGCCTCGGTCTCCTCCGGCGTCCCCGGCACCTTCGCGGTGCCGCGCGCCAGGGCGACGAGCGTGTTGCCGATGAGGCCCGCCGTGGCGTCGTACGTCTGCGACAGGAAGCCGACGGCGTTGGCGAGCAGCGGTGCGGTGCTGCTCCACGAGGCCCGGGTCGCCGCTCGTACCAGGTCGCCCAGCAGGCCCGGACCGCCCTCGCCCGCGTCGATGCCCGGGCCGAGGAGCTCCCGCAGCCTGGCCGCCGCCACCGCGGCCGCCCGCTGCTGCTCGGCTGTCGCCGACGCGGGGATGCACTGGACGAAGTCACCGATGGCCCGGGCAGCCTCCGCGCCCGCGTCCCGGTCGAGCCCGCACAGCGAGGCGACGGTCCGCGCGGGCACCCCGAACATCAGGTCCTGGAACAGGCCCGGACGGTCCTGACGTGCCGTCAGGGCGTCGCGGGTGTGGCCGGCGGCCAGGGCGCGGGTGCGCCCCGCGTCCACGGCCTTGAGCGCGTCGGTCACCACGGCCTTCAGCCGCCGCTGGAGATCGCCGTCCGTCATGCGTACGAGGTCGCCGAAGACCTCGCCGGCGGCGGTTCCGGTGATGCCGGCGGGCACCGGTTCGGCCGGGGGGCGTACCCGCAGCGCGGGCGAGCCGAGCACGGTCCGCACGGCCGCCGCGTCTGCGGCCACCCACGCGCCGACACGCTCGTCGAAGGCGAAGGGGCGCTCGCGCAGCAGCGAGGCGTAGGCGGGACGGGGGTCGGGCAGTCGCACTGCCTCGATCGGGGTGGTCAACGGAACTCCTCGGTGTCCGGCGGTCGGTCAGGGGGTGGTGGGTCGTGCGGCGCGACGCATGTCCAGCGCGCCCGCTATCGCGAGCCGCAGCACATCCGTCGAGCCCTCGTAGATCCGCAGGGAACGGATCTGCCGGTAGAGGCGTTCCGTGACCCCGTCGCGCACGACCCCGGCGGCACCGAGCATCTGCACCGCCGCGTCGACGACCTCCTGCGCCGCTTCCGTGGCGTGGACCTTGGCGATGTTGGAGTGCCGTGCGTAGCCGCGGTTGCCCCGGTCGCACTCCCAGGCGGCACGCGCCACGAGCAGGGCGGCCGCGTTGAGCTTCACCTCCATGTCCGCGAGCGACGCCTTGACCAACTGCAGGTCGAACAGCGTGCCGCCGTACGCCGACCTGGACCGGGCGTGCGCGAGCGCCGTGTCGGCGGCCCGGCGCGCGAACCCGAGCGCGGCCGCCCCCACCGTCATCCGGAACCGCTCCAGCAGGTCGACCGCGACGACGAAGCCCTTGCCCGGCCGGCCGAGCACGGCCTCCGCCGGCAGGTGGACGTCCGTGAACGACAGGTGCGCGAACGAGCGGGGCGCGACCGCGTCGATCCGTTCGGCGGCCACACCGGGTGTGTCCGTCGGCACCAGGAAGGCCGTGAGCCCCAGCGGGCCCGGGCCCTCGCCGGTACGGGCGATCACGACCACGACGTCCGCGATGGTGCCGTTGGCGATCCACGCCTTGCGCCCGTTCAGCACGTATCCGCCGTCCCTGGTCCGTTCGGCGGCGAGGGCGACGGCGGCGAGATCCGACCCGGCCTCCTTCTCGGACACGGCGAACGCCCCGATCGCCTCGCCACGCGCCAGCGCGGGCAGCCAGCGTCCGCGCTGCTCGTCGTTCCCGAACCGGATCACCGGCGTCGCCGCGAGCGCCTGGATGGAGAACGCGAAGTCCGCCAGGTCCTCCGCGTACGCGAGCGCCTCCCGCATGAGGCACAGCGCGCGGGCGTCACCGGGGGCCGCGTCCGGCACACCGGCCGGGTCGAGCGCGGCGAACCAGCCGGCCTCGCCCAACTGCCGTGCCAGCGTGCGCCCCGCGTCGTCCGGGTCCATGGCGCGCACCTTCTCCCACAGCGCCGTACCGGCGTCGCACCAGGCGCCGATCTCCTCGGCGAGGCGCCGGTGGCCCTCGTCGTGGAAGGGCAGACGCAGGATCTCGCGGTCGAAGCTGGTGGTGGTTTCCACAGGGTCACTCCGTGCGGTGAGTCGGGGACGGATGGTCAAGAGGGCTTTCAGAGAACGACGTCGACGATGTCGCCGGGCACCCGCGCGGCGGCCGCCTTTGCCGCCTCGGCCTCCCGGGCCTGCTTGACCAGCGCGTGCTCCACGAAGTACGCGAACGAGGCGTAGCCGCGCCAGACGCGGCGCCAGGCCCGCTGTACGGCGTCGTCGCCCCCGTCGCGGCGCACCCCGTCGAGGTGAGCGACGATGATGTCGGCCGACTGGCGGGCGTGCCCGGCCGAGAAGTTGTCGATCGACAGGTGCGCTTCCTCGTAGGCGATGTCGAGGCCGTGGCGGCGCAGCTTCTGTATCTCGTGCAGCCGCATCTCGCCGAGGCCGAACATCTCGATGCCGAGGTTGTAGCCGAGGATCTCCTCGTACAGGGTGTCCGGGAAGAGGGACAGGCTGAGCTGGTGCAGCGAGAACCCGTACAGCTCGTCCGGCAGATCCCGCTGGTGCAGGAACTCCTCGTCCCTGAGGTGCGGCAGGTGGATGTCCATGCTCGCGAGGACCTGGTTGATGAGCGTGATGTGGTTCTTGGCGATGTCCCCACGGCCCATCTCGTCCGCGTAGATCGCGAACAGCATGCCGTCGCCGGGCCGGTGGCGGCGGCCGGTGTTGCCGACGCGGTGCGCCCACGTGCCGTCGATGAGGCTGCCCAGCGCGAACGTCGACTGGCCGAAGATCACCTCGTCGCGGTCGGGGATCTCGGTCAGCGGCCGGTACGGGTTCACCAGTTGGTCCCAGTAGATCCGCTCCACGCGGCGCATCAGCGCCTCGGGCGTGTAGTCGAAGTACGAGGCGTCGGTCAGCTTGCCGCCCGCGCCGTGCGTGAACAGCAGCTCGGCGTCGGCGAGCCGGTCCTCGGCATGGGCGCGGGCCACCGGCAGGATGCCGGGGAAACGCTCGAAGTTCACCAGGCGGTACAGCAGCTCCCGGTGGCCGAGCGCCGTGCCCTCCGCGATCAGCTCGCCCTGCTCGACGACCTCGTCGGCGGCCCGCGCCCGTACCAGGGCGCCGGCCCAGTGTCCGGCGGCCGCGTCGCCCGCCGTGTTCGGCGGGAGGTCGGGGTCGGCGGGCTCACCCGCCGCGATCGCCTCGGCCCACGCCGTGAACGTCGCCGCCTCGCGCTCGTCGAAGATGCCGAACATGGGGCCGCCGAACTTGATGGCCTTCAGGAACCGGCAGCCGCCGTCCCGTGACGGCCGCATCTGCCGGGACGCGCGGAACTCCGCCATGAACGCGGCGACGTCCAGTCGCTCGTCGTCCAGCCATTCCGAAAGACGGCGGTCGCCGAGGCGTACGGCCCGGTGCTGCCGGCCGGCGAGCGGCGCGTGCTTCACCACGATCGCCGCGACCTTCGCGTCCAGGGACAGGCCGGACTGCCACGCGGCCAGCTCGGTGAGGAGCGCGGTGTGCTCCTCCTCCAGCCGGACCATGAGCCGGACCGCGGCCAGCAGCCGCCGCAGATCGTCCTCGCCGGTCGGGCTGTCCGCCAGGAGCCGGAGGTACGAGGCGAGCAGATCCCGTACGGCTTCCTCCGGCAGCATCGGCTCGGTGCCGATGAGCAGATCGTCGACGCCGAGCGCGTGGACGGCGTAGTGGACGCCGACGACCTCCGGCAGGAACGACGCGGGCAGCCGGGACAGCGCGAGACGGAACGCGCCGTGCAGCGCGGTCAGCGGCCTCGCCGCCGCGCCGTCCAGGAACGTCACGGCCGCCACGTCCGGGAGGTGGACGCCCTGTTCGGCCAGTGCCCGCCGGTGCCGTGCGGGCGCGCCCTTGTCCCAGGTGCCCTCACCCGCGAGTAAGAAGTGGTGGCCGAACAGCTCGTTGACGATCACGGCGGGCTGGGTGGCCGCCTGCGAGACGGTGTCCAGCCAGCACGCCCCGAGCAGCGCGAGCGGTGCCCGCTGGCGCAGCACGGCGTCACGCGCCTCGGGGTCGGCGTCCGCGCCGGTCAGCGCGGCGACGGCGGAGGAGATACGGGTACGGGCGGCGAGCACGTACGCGGCGATGGCGTCGGCGTCGCACCCGGCGGCATCCGGGGCCGGGTCGGTGTCACGACCGCCTTCGGCCAGGAAACCGTTCACCACCTGGCGGGCCGCCAGCAGCGCGGCCTCGCTCTCCTGGTCGGCGAGCAGCCTGCGGAAGAGGTCCGCCGGATCGCCGGCCACGACCGCCGCGGCCTCGTCGACCGCCGCGCGTCCGGCCCGTACGGCACCGGTCGGCAAGGACGTGGTCAGGTCCCTCGGCGGGATCGTGGAACGCGTGCTCATGCGGGGCTCCCGAGGGGTGAGGTGTGGAGGAGGACACCGACCCGTACGCCGGGCACGCTGGAGACCAGCAGGTAGTGCCCGTCGGGCCGGGTGCCGTGGGCGGCGGCGCGGTCCACCAGGTTGATCAGCGGGTCGGCGGCGAAGCAGTGCCCGGTGCGCGCGATGTTGTCCAGGAACAACTGCTCCTGCGAGAAACCGGCCTGACGCTCCTTCAGGACGACGACCGGGCGGTACAGATTCGGGTGCAGGACCGCGTCGACGTCGCCCGCCTTCATGCCGGCGGCGCCGAGTATCCGGTCGTTCACCACCCGGGAGAGGTCGGCGCTGATCTCGTGCGACCAGTCCAGCGCGCCCGGGTCCTGCGCGGACGCGCCGCCGACGATCTCGTACGCGTCCGGGCCGAGCGGCTCGTCGCTGACGAGACAGCTCGCCGCCCCGTCACTGAACAGTGCGAAGCTCTCCATGCGGACCGACTCGTCGGTGACCCGGTCGGTCGTGATGACGAGCACCCGGCGATGGTGGCCGGCGGCCACGAGCGCCTGCGCGGTGCGGATGCCGACCAGCAGGTTGGTGCAGCGGTTGAGCGTGATGCCGGTGAACGCCGCGTCCCCGATGCCGAGGCCGCCGAGGACGTGCCCCACGAACTTGCCGTGCGTCACGGGGCCGCCGGGGAACCGCGTCGAGCACAGGATCAGCGCGTCCACGGACTCCGGTTCCGCGCCGCAGCCGCGCAGGGTGGCGGTGCCGCTCTCCACGGCCAGGGTCTCCAGGTCCTTCGCGGTGCGGCGGACCCGCCCCCAGCCCCACAGGGACGCCTTGGCCGGCATGCCGAACTTCCGGGCGCGCTCGGCCAGTCCTGTGACGGTGGTGTGGTCGGCGTCCTGCTCACCGAGGACGTAGGCGGGACCGCACAGGTGGACGGTGCCCGCGGGGCGCGGATGGTGTGTGTGGGCGATGGTCGGTCGGGGGGAGGACGGCGTCACGGTGTGGGATCACTTTCCGGTGTCGAGAATCCTGTTGAGATCGGCGTAGGGCAGCGCGTCCGCCCCGAACGTGAAGGTGCCGTGGTCACGGATCTCCTCGGCGGCGCGCACGAGGGCGCCGTACGCGGCGCGGGACATCGCGGAGCCGACGCTGACGCGGCGCACGCCCAGTTGTCCGAGCTCCGGGACGGACAGGGGCAGGGCACCGCCCATGAGGACGTTGACCGGGCGGCCGACCGACGCGCACACGGCACGCACCGCGTCCGCGTCGGGCAGCGCCGGCGCGTACAGGACGTCGGCGCCCGCCTCCTCGTACGCCTGAAGGCGGCGGATGGTGTCGGGCAGGTCGGGCCGGCCCTGGAAGAAGTTCTCGGCGCGCGCGGTCACGGTGAAGGGGAAGCCCAGTTCGCGCGCGGCGGCGACGGCGGCGGCGACCCGCTCGACGGCCTCCTCCAGCGGGCGGATCGGATCGTCGGCCCGGCCCGTGGAGTCCTCGACCGATCCGCCGACCAGACCCGCGCGGGCGGCGAGCCGGATGGTCTCGGCCACGTCGTCGGGCGTCTCGCCGAAGCCGCTCTCCAGGTCGGCGGAGACCGGCAGGTGCGTGGCCTCGACGATCGCCGCCGCGTTGGCCAGGATCTCCTCGCGGGTCACATGGCCGTCCGCCCTGCCGAGGCTGTGCGCGAACCCGGCACCCGTGGTGGCGAGCGCGGCGAAGCCGAGCCCGGAGAGCACGCGGGCGGTGCCCGCGTCCCAGGGGTTGGCGACGACGAACGGCCGGTCGGCGGCGTGCAGCGCGCGGAACTCCTCCGCCTTGCGGCGCTGGTCGGCGGTGGCGTTGATCATGGTGGTCCCCTCGTGGTCGGGTGACGGTGGCCTGACCGGCTCAGATAAGTTCAACGTGGTCAGCCGTGTCGAGGCCACGGTCATACGCGTCCCCGGGGCTCTCGGCTCCGTCCGGACGGGAGGGACCCCCACGGGCGAGCGATCCGAGAAGTCCCGTCAGGGCGCCCGGGTCGTCCTGGAAGTAGAAGTGGCCGCCGTCGGCCCAGTGCTGGTGGGGCTCGCCGGCGCATTCGCGCGCCCAGGGCTCCAGACCCGCCTCCTTGACGTGCGGGTCGTCGACGCCGTTGACGAGGGTGACCGGCACGGTCAGGGGCGCGTCCTCGCGGTACCGGTAGTGGGCGACCATGCGGAAGTCGGCGCGCAGGTTCGGCAGCAGCAGCTCGGCCAGGGCCTCGTCGGCGACCACCTCGGGCGGCAGCCCGCCGAAGAACCCGACGGCTTCCGTGAACGCCCTGCCTTCGAGCCGCGCGGTCTCCACCACGCGGCGGGTCGGCAGCAGTGCGGGCGCGGAGCACCCGGAGGCGACCAGGTGACGCAGTCCGGGGACGCCGCGCAGTCTGCGCGCCACCTCGAACGCCACGACGGCGCCGAAGCTGTGCCCGAAGAGCAGGAACGCGCCTTGTGGTCCTGCCGCCCCGGCCGGCCGCTCCGCTTCGGTGATGGCCTCGGCCGCCCCGTCGGCGAGCTCGGCGACGGACGCCGCGGCCGGCTCCCGGAAGCGGTGCCCCCGGCCCGGCGGGCAGACGGCGACGATCCGGGCGGCGGTCCCCAGGTCCTGCTGCCAGGCCAGGAACGAGCGGGGGTTTCCGCCGGCGTGCGGGAAGCAGTAGACGCGGACGGGGGGTTCACCGCCACCACCGGTGCCGGCCGAAGCGGTGCCCGGTCCGGTGGCGGTGACGAGCCAGGGCGAGTCGGTCATGGAAGATCCACCACGCTTCTTCATTACCCGGTACGAGTCAGTGGTTCGGTCGCTCAGGCGGCGACGGCGGGCTTGACCACGTTCCAGCCGACGTCCCCGTCGGCCAGGGCGGTCCGCTCGGCCGGGGAGGTGACCGGCCCGGCGGAGTGGGAGACACCGACGGCGAGCAGTCCGAGGCCGGTGACGACGGCGCAGGCCGCCAGGCGGATGCGGAGGGAGAGAACAGCGATGTCCTTCTTCATTTGGATCCCCGAGCCCTTCTGGAAAACATAAGGAAACGAATGGGCCTCCGGGTTTTGAACGGACCGATCCGATGAGCGTAACGACGGATTCCGAATTCCCGTTCCGGGGAAGTCGGTTGTCGCTCGGATTGGCCGGAGACCTCCTGACGAGTTCCAATCTTGCGTATGCGGTCTTGGGGGGACAATGATCTCTGTGGCTCGGGTTTCCGCACTGCGGCAAGCTACGGGGTCCATAACGGGCCAAAACGGTCATACGGGGTGACTTGGGAGGGCTGATGAACGGTTTACCGCGTGAAAATGGGGACAACTGCCGCGAAACGATGGAGCTTCCGATGCCGTCGGGACCTCCCGCGCAGTTTCTGCGGTGGATGGCAGGACACTTCGACGAGCTGGCCCGGCTGACCGAGAAACAAGCCGGACGGGCCGATTGTTTCGAGGAGGCGAGTCCCGACCGTTCCGGGGTTCGCTACATCCACGGATTGACCGCGATCTCCGAGGCCATCGACGAGATGCTCGACGGCGCCCAGCGGGAGATCCTCACCGCACAGCCCGACGGCCCCCGCCCCACCGCCGTACTGAAAGACGCGCTGGAAGCCGTGCGCCGGCATATCGCGGCCGATGTCGCGATGCGCACGCTCTACCAGCACACCACGCGCTTCGATGAAGCGACCAAGGCATACGTGCGCGCCGTCACCGAATACGGAGCGAAAGTCCGTACCCTGGAGGAATTCTTCGACCGGCTCATCATCATTGACGCATCGGTTGCGTTCATTTCCGCCAATGAGGACCGCACGACGGCCGTCGCGATAACCGAACCCGCCATCGTCCGATTCCTCAAGGACACCTTCGAACGGGCCTGGGACCGCGCGAGCCCCTTCCCTTTCGTGCCCATCCACGCGGCCAAGGCCGCCGATGAAGTCATGCCCGCGATACGGGAGTCGATCAGCCGACTCCTGGTCGAGGGTTACTCCGACAAACGGATCGCCCGCCGCATGGGCATCAGCGAGCGGTCACTCCAGGCCCACATCGCCGCCATGAAGCAGGAACTGGGCGCACACAACCGCCTCCAACTCGGCTACCTGCTGGGGCGGAACGAAACCACGTACATCCTCTGAGCGAACCGGCGCCCGACAACGGAAAGGCCGGCCGTCATGAGACGGCCGGCCCTTGGGGGTCCCAGTCTTCTACTCAGTCCGTCGTGGTGCCCGACGGCGTCCGTTCCTTGTCGGAACGCTGCGGTTCCGGGGCGCCGTCCGCCGTCGGCTTCCGCCGCCCCGGGAGCCGGGAAACCGCCACGCCCGCCAGGCAGATGGCACCGCCGAGCAGCGTCAGCGAGCCCGGCACCTCGGCCAGCCACACCCACGAGATCAGCACCACCACGGCCGGTACCGCGTACGTCGTCGCGCCGAGCTTTCCCGCACTCGTCCGGGCGAGCGCGTACGCCCACGTGCTGAACGCCAGCGCCGTCGGGAACAGGCCCAGGTAGACCAGGTTCAGCGTCGCCGACCACGGGGCCTTCGGCAGTTCCTCCAGCAGCAGACCGCTGAACGGCAGACACGCGACGGTGCCCGCGAAACAGCCGAACGTCGTCACCTGCAACGGACTCGCGTACCGCAACGCGGGCTTCTGCGCCACGACCCCGCCCCCGTACGTGACCGCCGCGAGCAGACACAGCAGCACGCCCGTCACGGACGACGACCCGTGCCCCGACATGGACCAGCCCACCACGACCGCGCCCAGGAACGACACGCCCATGCCCGCGAGCAGCAGCCGGGGGAACCCCTCCTTCAGCAGCCAGCCACTGAGCAGCGCGATCACCACGGGCCCGATGTTGACGACCATCGCGGCCGTCCCCGCGTCCACCTGCTGCTCGCCCCAGTTCAGGGCGACCATGTAGACGCCGAACCACAGCACACCCGACACCAGGATGCCGGGCCACGCCCGGCGGTCGGGCAGGGTGCCGCCCTTGAGCAGGAAGACGACGCCGAGGGCGACCGACGCGGTCAACAGCCGCCCCAGCGCCAGCACTCCTGGATGGAAGTGCTCCGCTGACGCGCGAATGGAGACGAACGCCGACGCCCACAGAACCACCGTCACGGAGGCTGCTAACAGGGCACGACGATCGGTTCGGGAACCGCCGGTTGTGTGATCCATCCTGGCATGGTAGCGATCGGCTGTGACCTTGGCATGACAAAGGCCTGTTGGCATGGCGAAGGAGGGGCGGCCGGTCAGATGTCCCGGAAGATCTCGATCTGCGCACCCACCGAGTTGAGGCGTTCCGCCAGGTCCTCGTAACCGCGGTTGATGACGTAGACGTTGCGCAGGACGGACGTGCCCTCGGCGGCCATCATGGCGAGCAGGACGACCACGGCGGGGCGCAGGGCCGGCGGGCACATCATTTCGGCGGCGCGCCAGCGGGTGGGGCCCTCGACCAGGACCCGGTGCGGGTCGAGGAGCTGGAGGCGGCCGCCCAGGCGGTTGAGGTCGGTGAGGTAGATGGCGCGGTTGTCGTAGACCCAGTCGTGGATGAGGGTCTGGCCCTGGGCGGAGGCCGCGATGGCCGCGAAGAACGGGACGTTGTCGATGTTCAGGCCGGGGAACGGCATGGGGTGGATCTTGTCGATCGGCGCCTCCAGCTTGGAGGGGCGCACCGTGAGGTCCACCAGCCGCGTACGGCCGTTGTCGGCGGCGTACTCCGCCGTGCGGTCGTGGTCGAGGCCCATCTCCTCCAGGACCGCGAGCTCGATCTCCAGGAACTCGATCGGTACGCGACGGATCGTCAGCTCCGACTCCGTGACGACCGCGGCCGCCAGCAGGCTCATCGCCTCGACCGGGTCCTCGGAGGGGGAGTAGTCGACGTCCACGTCGATGGAGGGGATGCCGTGCACGGTCAGCGTGGTGGTGCCGATGCCCTCGACCCGTACGCCCAGCGCCTCCAGGAAGAAGCACAGGTCCTGGACCATGTAGTTGGAGGAGGCGTTGCGGATGACGGTGACGCCGTCGTGGCGGGCGGCGGCCAGCAGCGCGTTCTCGGTCACGGTGTCGCCGCGCTCGGTCAGCACGATCGGGCGGTCCGGGGTGACCTGGCGGTCCACCTCCGCGTGGTACAGGCCCTCCGTGGCCGTGATGTCCAGGCCGAAGCGGCGCAGCGCGATCATGTGCGGCTCGATCGTGCGCGTGCCCAGGTCGCAGCCGCCCGCGTACGGGAGTTTGAACTGCCGCAGCCGGTGCAGCAGCGGGCCGAGGAACATGATGATGGACCGGGTGCGGCGCGCCGCGTCCGCGTCGATGGCCGCCATGTCGAGGTGCGCGGGCGGGACGATCTCCAGGTCCATCCCGTCGTTGATCCAACGGGTGCGGACGCCGATGGAGTTGAGGACTTCGAGCAGCCGGTAGACCTCCTCGATCCGGGCGACCCGCCGCAGCGTGGTACGGCCCTTGTTGAGGAGCGAGGCGCACAGCAGCGCCACGCACGCGTTCTTGCTCGTCTTGACGTCGATGGAGCCGGACAGCCGGCGCCCGCCCACTACGCGGAGGTGCATGGGACCCGCGTACCCGAGTGACACGATTTCACTGTCGAGCGCCTCGCCGATCCGGGCGATCATCTCAAGGCTGATGTTCTGGTTACCGCGCTCAATGCGGTTGACGGCGCTCTGACTTGTGGCCAGCGCCTCGGCGAGCTGCGTCTGCGTCCAGCCACGGTGCTGCCGGGCGTCACGGATGAGCTTGCCGATGCGTACGAGGTAGTCGTCTGCCATGGGGGAAGGTTATCTCACATATGAGATGACGCTCGCGACGGGGTCCGCCGTCAGGGTGACAGGCCGTGCGCCGTGGGGTGCCGTGGCTCGTAGAGCGGCAGTTCACCGCCGCTGGGCAGCCGCACCGCCGCGAGCAGCCCCCAGCCCTGGTCGCTGACCGGCCGCGACACCTCGGCCCCGCGCTCCGCCAACTTCCGCAGGGTGCCCTCGATGTCGTCGCACATCAAGGAGAACTCATGCCTGGGCTCGCCCGGCGTCGGGTGTACGGCGACCTCGGCCGGCGGCAGCTTGAAGATCAGCCAGCCGCGCCCGGCGTCGACGTTGGCGAACCCGAGGACGTCCCGGAGGAACGCCCGGTCGGCGTCGGCGTCCTTGGTGTAGAGGATGACGTGCGCGCCACTGAACATGCTCCGATGCTCGGCGCACCCGCCCGCCCCCGCAACCCGAAAATCGGTCAGTTTGTCCTGAATGTCCCCCAGGTGGCCCTTCCCGGTACCGGCCCAAAAGCACCCCCGGCGACCGCCCCCGAACCACCCCCCGCCGGCGCCGCGACCGATTACCGTGGCCCGGTGACCGATACCTGGAACGCCTCCGGTCCCGGTGTCCTCCGCCTGCCCTCCGGGCGGCTGGTCCGGGGCCGCGCGCTGCGCCGTCCGCTTCCCGCCGGGCCGGCGCCCGACTACGCCGTGTACCTGCTCGGCAAGCAGCCGCCCGAGGTCTCCTGGGAGGCCCGGTGGCTGCGCTGGCCCGACTTCCGGCTGCCCAGCGACCCGGCGGACGCCCGGGCCGTGCTCCGCGAGGCGTGGGAGCGGGCCGCCACCGAGCGCGTCGAGGTCGCCTGCGGCGGCGGCCGCGGCCGTACCGGTACGGCCCTGGCCTGCCTCGCCGTCCTCGACGGCGTGCCGGCCGGCGAAGCGGTGGAGTTCGTCCGCCGCGACTACGACCGCCACGCCGTCGAAACCCCCTGGCAGAGACGTTTCGTTCGCCGCTTCGGCGTCGCTCAGGCGCCGACGTAGGCCGCCAGGTGCTCGCCGGTCAGGGTGGAGCGGGCGGCGACCAGGTCGGCGGGCGTGCCCTCGAAGACGACCCGGCCGCCGTCGTGACCCGCGCCCGGACCGAGGTCGATGATCCAGTCGGCGTGCGCCATGACCGCCTGGTGGTGCTCGATGACGATGACCGACTTGCCGGAGTCGACCAGCCGGTCGAGCAGGCCGAGCAACTGCTCGACGTCGGCCAGGTGGAGGCCGGTGGTCGGCTCGTCCAGGACGTAGACGCCGCCCTTGTCGGCCATGTGCGTGGCCAGCTTGAGCCGCTGCCGCTCGCCGCCGGACAGGGTGGTGAGCGGCTGGCCCAGCGTGAGGTAGCCGAGGCCGACGTCGGCGAGCCGCTGGAGGATCTTGTGGGCCGCCGGTGTACGCGCTTCGCCCGCGCCGAAGAACTCCTCGGCCTCGGTCACCGGCATCGCGAGCACCTCGCTGATGTCGCGGCCGCCGAGGTGGTACTCCAGCACCGACGCGTCGAACCGCTTCCCCTCGCAGTCCTCGCAGGTGGTGGCGACGCTCTGCATGATCGCCAGGTCGGTGTAGATGACACCGGCGCCGTTGCAGGTGGGGCAGGCGCCCTCGGAGTTGGCGCTGAACAGCGCCGGCTTCACGCCGTTGGCCTTCGCGAACGCCTTGCGGATCGGGTCGAGCAGCCCGGTGTACGTCGCCGGGTTGCTCCGCCGCGAGCCGCGGATCGGTGTCTGGTCCACGGACACCACACCCTCCGAGGCCGGGATCGATCCGTGGATGAGCGAGCTCTTGCCGGAGCCGGCCACGCCGGTGACCACGCACAGCACACCGAGCGGGATGTCGACGTCCACGTCACGCAGGTTGTTCGCCGCCGCCCCGCGGATCTCCAGCGTCCCCGTGGCCTTGCGCGGCGTCTCCTTGAGTGTGGCCCGGTCGTCGAGGTGACGGCCGGTGACCGTGCCGCTGGAGCGCAGCCCTTCGACGGTGCCCTCGAAGCAGACGCTGCCGCCCGCCGTGCCGGCGCCGGGGCCCAGGTCGACCACGTGGTCGGCGATGGCGATCGCCTCCGGCTTGTGCTCCACGACGAGCACCGTGTTGCCCTTGTCCCGCAGCCGCAGCAGCAGGCCGTTCATCCGCTGGATGTCGTGCGGGTGCAGCCCGACGGTGGGCTCGTCGAAGACGTAGGTGACGTCCGTGAGCGAGGAGCCGAGGTGGCGGATCATCTTGACCCGCTGTGCCTCGCCGCCCGACAGCGTGCCCGATGGCCTCTCCAGCGAGAGGTAACCGAGGCCGATCTCCACGAACGAGTCCAGGGTGTGCCCCAGCTTCGCCAGCAGCGGCGCCACCGACGGCTCGTCGAGGCCGCGCACCCAGGCGGCCAGGTCGCTGATCTGCATCGCGCACGCGTCGGCGATGCTGATCCCGCCGATCCGCGACGAGCGGGCCGCCTCGCTGAGCCGGCTTCCGTCGCACTCGGGACACGTGGTGAAGGTGACCGCCCGGTCCACGAACGCCCGGATGTGCGGCTGCATCGCCTCCCGGTCCTTGGCGAGGAACGACTTCTGGATCTTCGGGATCAGCCCCTCGTAGGTGAGGTTGACCCCGTTGATCTTCACCTTGGTCGGCTCGCGGTACAGGAAGTCGTGCCGCTCCTTCTTGGTGTACTCGCGGATCGGCTTGGCCGGGTCGAAGAACCCCGACTCGGTGATGACCCGCACCACCCAGCCGCCCCCGGTGTAGCCGGGGATGGTGAACGGGTCCTCGGCCAGCGACTTGGAGTCGTCGTAGAGCTGGGTGAGGTCGATGTCCGAGACGGTGCCCCGGCCTTCGCAGCGCGTGCACATGCCGCCGGTGCGGGTGAAGGTCACCTTCTCGGTCTTCGTCTTGTCGGTGCCCCGGTCGACGGTGAGCCCGCCGCTCGCGCTCACCGAGGCGACGTTGAAGGCGAACGCGCTGGGCGGGCCGATGTGCGGCCGCCCGAGCCGGCTGAAGAGGATGCGGAGCATCGCGTTGGCGTCGGTGGCGGTGCCGACCGTGGAGCGGGGGTCGGCGCCCATCCGCTGCTGGTCGACGGTGATGGCGGTGGTCAGCCCGTCGAGTACGTCGACCTCGGGCCGCGCCAGCGTCGGCATGAAGCCCTGGATGAAGGTGCTGTAGGTCTCGTTGATCATCCGCTGCGACTCGGCGGCGATGGTGTCGAAGACGAGCGAGCTCTTGCCCGAGCCGGACACGCCGGTGAACACCGTCAGCCGGCGCTTCGGGATCTCGATGCTGACGTCCTTGAGGTTGTTCTCGCGCGCGCCGTGCACGCGGATCAGATCGTGGCTGTCGGCGACGTGCTGCTCAGGCGACTGCGTGTCCGTCCTCGTGCCCCTGGTCATCCTGTCTCCATCTGGTTGTACGGGGACCGCCGTCGCGGTCCCCGTCGTCATCGGCGGCCCGATCCGACCGGCGTCCGAGCGTAACGGCCGGTCCCCGTACGGTTCCGCCGAATTGGATCGCTTCTGTGGGCCGGGCCTAGCGCTTGCGGGGCTGGTTGAAGCGGAGCATGTTGCCCGCCGGGTCGCGGAAGGCGCAGTCGCGAACGCCGTACGGCTGGTCGATCGGCTCCTGGAGCACCTCGCCGCCGGCGGCCCGGACGCGTTCGAAGGTGGCGTCGACGTCGTCGGTCGAGAAGATCACGCCGCGCAGCATGCCCTTGGCCAGCAGCTCCGCCATGGCCTGGCGGTCGGCCTCGGGTGCGTTGGGGTCGGCGAGCGGCGGTTCGAGGACGATCTCCACGTCCGGCTGCGAGGGTGAGCCGACCGTCACCCAGCGCATCCCCTCGAACCCGACGTCGTTGCGTACCTCCAGGCCGAGGACGTCGCGGTAGAAGGCGAGCGCCTTGTCATGGTCGTCGACTGCGATGAAGCACTGTGAGAGCTTGATGTCCATGCCGTCGACGCTACGAGGCGGCCGGCGATTGCGCTTCTCCATTCCTGACCGGTTCGCCGCCGGCGACCGGCTGCCCGTTCCGCGCCGGTCGTGTGAAGACCTTGGCGACGCAGGGCGGGATGGCGGCGCCGGACTCGTGGCAGCGGGCCCGGTAGGCGCTGGGGCTCTCCCCGACCAGCTCGGTGAAGCGGGAGCTGAACGACCCCAGCGAGGTGCAGCCGACCGCGAAGCAGACCTCGGTCACGCTCATGTCGCCCCGCCTCAGCAGCGCCTTGGCCCGCTCGACACGGCGGGTCATCAGATAGCTGTACGGCGTCTCCCCGAAGGCGGCGCGGAAGCTGCGGGAGAAGTGCCCGGGCGACATGAGGGCGACCCTCGCCAGCGCCGGAACGTCCAGAGGCTGCGCGTAATCGCGGTCCATCGTGTCCCGGGCACGGCGAAGCCGACGCAGATCCTCCAGGTCCATGGGCCCAGCATCCCACGGCACGCCGGGCACGCCTCGTCGCACGGCCGGTCATGTACTAGAGTTATCTCGACATCGAGATATCTGCCGAAAGACGCACCGCAGCCGCGCCAGCCGGTAAGGGTTACCTAACTAAGTCTTACCTTAGCGGATCGGCGAGGAGCCATCACGGCAGGATGCGGTAAGAACGCGCACATTGATGAAGGAGACTGTCGTGTCGGCGAACAGCTTCGACGCCCGCAGCACGCTGCGCGTGGGCGACGAGTCGTACGAGATCTTCAGGCTGGACAAGGTCGAGGGCTCCGCGCGCCTCCCCTACAGCCTCAAGGTCCTCCTGGAGAACCTGCTCCGCACCGAGGACGGCGCGAACATCACCGCCGACCACATCCGGGCCCTCGGCAACTGGGACTCGCAGGCCCAGCCCAGCCAGGAGATCCAGTTCACGCCGGCCCGCGTGATCATGCAGGACTTCACCGGTGTGCCCTGTGTCGTCGACCTCGCCACCATGCGCGAGGCCGTCAAGGAGCTCGGCGGCGACCCGGCGAAGATCAACCCGCTGGCCCCGGCCGAGCTGGTCATCGACCACTCCGTCATCGCCGACAAGTTCGGCACGCCGGACGCCTTCGGCCAGAACGTGGAGCTGGAGTACGGCCGCAACAAGGAGCGCTACCAGTTCCTGCGCTGGGGCCAGACCGCCTTCGACGAGTTCAAGGTCGTCCCGCCCGGCACCGGCATCGTCCACCAGGTGAACATCGAGCACCTGGCCCGCACCGTCATGGTCCGGGGCGGCCAGGCGTACCCCGACACCCTCGTCGGCACCGACTCCCACACCACCATGGTCAACGGCCTCGGTGTGCTCGGCTGGGGCGTCGGCGGCATCGAGGCCGAGGCCGCCATGCTCGGCCAGCCGGTCTCCATGCTGATCCCGCGCGTGGTCGGCTTCAAGCTGACGGGCGAGCTGCCCACCGGCACCACCGCCACCGACCTGGTGCTCACCATCACCGAGATGCTGCGCAAGCACGGCGTCGTCGGCAAGTTCGTCGAGTTCTACGGTGAGGGCGTCGCCGCCACCTCCCTCGCGAACCGCGCCACCATCGGCAACATGTCGCCCGAGTTCGGCTCCACCGCCGCGATCTTCCCGATCGACGGCGAGACCCTGAACTACCTCAAGCTCACCGGCCGCTCCGAGCAGCAGGTCGCGCTGGTCGAGGCGTACGCCAAGGAGCAGGGCCTCTGGCTGGACCCGGCCGCCGAGCCGGACTTCTCCGAGAAGCTGGAGCTGGACCTCTCCACGGTCGTCCCCTCCATCGCCGGCCCGAAGCGCCCGCAGGACCGCATCGTCCTCGCCAACGCCGCCGAGCAGTTCAAGCAGGACGTCCGCAACTACGTCGACATGGTCGACGAGGCGGGCCAGGAGTCCTTCCCGGCCTCCGACGCCCCCGCGGTCACCAACGGCGTGCCGTCCAACCCGGTCACCGTCACCGCCCCCGACGGCACCACGTACGAGATCGACCACGGCGCCGTCACCGTCGCCGCGATCACCTCGTGCACCAACACCTCCAACCCGTACGTCATGGTCGCCGCCGCGCTGGTGGCCAAGAAGGCGGTCGAGAAGGGCCTGACCCGCAAGCCGTGGGTCAAGACCACCCTCGCCCCGGGTTCGAAGGTCGTCACCGACTACTTCGACAAGGCGGGCCTGACCCCGTACCTCGACAAGGTCGGCTTCAACCTCGTCGGCTACGGCTGCACCACCTGCATCGGCAACTCCGGCCCGCTGCCGGAGGAGGTCTCCAAGGCCGTCAACGACCACGACCTCGCCGTCACGTCGGTCCTCTCCGGCAACCGCAACTTCGAGGGCCGGATCAACCCCGACGTCAAGATGAACTACCTGGCCTCCCCGCCGCTGGTCGTCGCGTACGCCATCGCGGGCTCCATGAAGGTGGACATCACCAAGGACGCCCTGGGCACCGACCAGGACGGCAACCCGGTCTACCTGAAGGACATCTGGCCCTCCGAGGCCGAGGTGAACGACGTCGTCGCCAACGCCATCGGCGAGGACATGTTCAACAAGTCCTACCAGGACGTCTTCGCGGGCGACGCCCAGTGGCAGGCGCTGCCGATCCCGACCGGCAACACCTTCGAGTGGGACCCGCAGTCCACCTACGTCCGCAAGCCCCCGTACTTCGAGGGCATGACGATGGAGACCACCCCGGTCTCCGACATCACGGGCGCCCGGGTGCTCGCCAAGCTGGGCGACTCGGTCACCACCGACCACATCTCCCCGGCCGGTGCCATCAAGGCCGACACCCCGGCCGGCCAGTACCTCACCGAGCACGGTGTGGAGCGTCGTGACTTCAACTCCTACGGCTCCCGCCGAGGCAACCACGAGGTCATGATCCGCGGTACGTTCGCCAACATCCGCCTGCGCAACCAGATCGCGCCGGGCACCGAGGGCGGCTACACCCGCGACTTCACCCAGGACGGCGGCCCGGTGTCGTTCATCTACGACGCCTCCCGCAACTACATCGAGCAGGGCATCCCGCTCGTCGTCCTGGCCGGCAAGGAGTACGGCTCCGGCTCGTCCCGTGACTGGGCCGCCAAGGGCACCGCGCTCCTCGGCGTCAAGGCCGTCATCGCCGAGAGCTACGAGCGCATCCACCGCTCGAACCTCATCGGCATGGGCGTCCTGCCGCTCCAGTTCCCGGAGGGCGCGTCCGCCGCGACCCTCGGCCTGACCGGCGAGGAGACCTTCTCCATCTCCGGCGTCACCGAGCTCAACGAGGGCACCACGCCCCGCACGGTGAAGGTCACCACCGACACGGGCGTCGAGTTCGACGCGGTCGTCCGCATCGACACCCCCGGTGAGGCCGACTACTACCGCAACGGCGGCATCATGCAGTACGTGCTGCGCAACCTGATCCGCAGCTAGGGATCAGCCGCACGGCACAAGGGCCGCACTCCGTCCGAGCGACGGGGTGCGGCCCTTCCGCGTACACGCGTACGGCTCAGCGCAGCAGCTCCACCTCCGCCAGCGTCGCCACGGCACTCGGCACCAGCCGGTACCGCTCGTACGTACCGGGCCGGGCCACCGTGAACACCCGGGTCTGGCGGTCCCAGGCGAACGACTCACCAGAGCGCCGGTCGAGGTCCGTCCACGCCGTGCCGTCCCGCGAGCCCTGGAGCACCCACCCAGTAGGGGCGGACCCCCGAGCCGACGAGGTCAGCGTGTACTGGACAGCCCGCGTGCCGCCCGCCGGTACCGGAAGCTCCACGGCCTCCACCGAGGCCGCCGTCGCGGACGTGTCGTCGAACAGCTCGCCCGCGCCCGCCAGCACGTCCCGGCGGGGCGAGGGCACGGAGTCGTCCCGCGTGATGGAGACGGGCGCCGCGTTCCGGCCCGTGCCCCACGCCGACGGCTCGGGCCCCATGTCGAACTCCAGCGTCCCGCCGCGCGCGACCAGCGTGTGCGGCAGCGCCGTCGACGTCCAGCGCTTGCCGTTGACCTTCAGCCCCTGCACGTAGATGTTCCGCGCACTGTTCTCCGGCGCCTTGACCACCAGCGTGCGGCCGTTGTCCATCCGCACGGTCGCCTTGGTGAACAGCGGCGAGCCGATCGCGTACTCCCCGCTGCCCATCACCAGCGGGTAGAAGCCGAGCGCCGAGAAGAGCCACCAGGCGGACTGCTCGCCGTTGTCCTCGTCACCGTGGTAGCCCTGCCCGATCTCGCTGCCCGTGTACAGGCGGGACAGCACCTCGCGCACCTTCTCCTGCGTCTTCCACGGCTGCGAGGCCGCGTTGTACATGTACGTGACGTGGTGGGCGACCTGGTTGGAGTGCCCGTACATGCCCATCCGTACGTCCCGTGCCTCGGTCATTTCGTGGATGACGCTGCCGTAGGAGCCGACGAACTCCGGCGACGCGGTCTCGGGCGTCGAGAAGTACGTGTCGAGCTTCTTCGCCAGGCCCCCGCGACCGCCGTACAGGTTGGCCAGGCCCCGGCTGTCCTGGGGGGCGGTGAAGGCGTACCCCCAGCCGTTCGTCTCCGTGTAGTCGTAGCCCCACACCCGCGGGTCGTAGGAGGCCGACGGCACCCGCCACGCGCCCTTGAGGTCCCGCCCCTGGAAGAAGCCGGCGTCCTTGTCGAAGAGCGTGACGTACTGGCGGGCGCGGTTGAGGAAGTACGCCGACTCCTCCTGGTAGCGGGCCTTGCCGGTCCTCTTGTGCAGCGCGTCGGCCATCTTCGACAGGCCGTAGTCGTTGAGGTAGCCCTCCAGGGACCAGGACAGGCCCTCGTGCGTCGCGGTGGAGGCGTAGCCGAGGAAGGGGGAGGTGTCCATGCCCTTGCGGCCGACGCCCGACGCGGGCGGCACCACTGTCGCGTTCTTCAGCGCGGCCTCGTACGCCGCCTCCGCGTCGAAGTCGACGCCCTTGACGTACGCGTCGGCGAACGCCACGTCCGAGGACGTACCGGTCATCAGGTCCGCGTATCCGGGCGACGACCAGCGGGAGATCCAGCCGCCGTCCTTGTACTGCTGGACGAAGCCGTCCACCAGCTCGCCCGCCTTGCCGGGGGTGAGGAAGGAGTACGCGGGCCAGGTCGTCCGGTAGGTGTCCCAGAAGCCGTTGTTGACGTACACCTTGCCGTCGACGATCTTCGCGCCCGTGTGGGTCGGGGTGTCCGGGCCGGTCTGCGGTGAGAAGGGGCTCGCGTACCGGTCCTTGCCGCCGACCTTCTCGAAGCCGGAGTTGGGGTACAGGTACAGCCGGTAGAGGCTGGAGTAGAGGGTGACGAGCTGGTCGCGGGTGGCGCCCTCGACCCTCACCCGGCCCAGGATGTCGTCCCAGGCGTCCTGCGCCCGCTCCCGGACCCGTTCGAACCGGGTTCCGGAAGGGATCTCGGCGGCCAGGTTCCGCTTCGCCTGCTCGACGCTGATCAGCGAGGTCGCCATGCGCAGCGTCACCGTCCGGTCGGCGCCCGCGTCGAAGCGCAGGTGGCCCTTGACGCCCGCCGAGGCGGAGCCGGTGACCGGCGCGTCGAAGACGCCGTACACGAACATCCGGGTCGCGCCGGTCGACAGGCCGCTCTTGACGTCCGAGAAGCCGGTGAAGGACCGGGTCGCCGGGTCGAGCGTGAGGCCGCCCTCGTCGGTGACGTTGTCGAAGACCACCGACGCGTCCGCGCCCGGGTAGCGGAACCGCATCATCGCCGCGTGGTCGCTCGGGGTGATCTCGGCCCGGATGCCGTTCTCGAACGTCACGCCGTAGTAGTGGGGCCTGGCCGTCTCGTTTTCGTGGCGGAAGGGCAGGGCGCGGCGGACGCGGTCGGTCTCCGGCGTCCCGGCGGCGGCCGATGGCAGCAGTTGGAAGGTCTGCCGGTCGCCCATCCAGGGGCTCGGCTCGTGGCTGGCGCTGAACGCCTGCACGGTGGGCAGGTTGTCGGCGTTGTTGCCGCGCGCGTACTCGTACAGCCAGCTCTTGGACGCGGCATTGGTCACGGGCGTCCAGAAGTTGAAGCCATGGGGCACCGCCGTCGCGGGGAAGGTGTTGCCGCGCGAGTAGGAGCCGCTGGAGTTGGTGCCGCGTACGGTCGAGGCGAGGTCGGAGGGGCGGGAGGGGTGGTCGGCGGGGGCCGCCCGCTTGATGGTGATGTCGTCGATCCAGCCCTGGAACTTCGCGGGGCCCGTGGGGGAGTCGTACGCCACCAGGATCCGGTCCACGGTCCGGCCGGCCGCCACCGTCCCGATCCCGGACGTCACCTGGTTCCACTGGTTGACGTAGAGCCGCTTGGCGGCGCCCTGTCCCTGCGGGGTGAGCGCCCCGCCGTGGCTGTCGACGGCCCGCAGGTCGCTCAGGTAGGTGCCGTCGGTGAAGGCCAGGTCCACGGCGACGTTGGTGGCGGGGTAGTTCAGGTCCGTCTCCGGCATGGCGGGGAAGATCCGGTACGACAGCTCGGTGTCGCGCCGCACGGGCGTGTCGACGTCGAAGACCTTGTTGTACGAGTAGGCCCGCCCGCCCGGTTTGTGCGTGCCCGCGTACCGCAGGGCCCGCACCCCGGTGAACCCGGCGTTCGCCTTGGCGGTGGGGGAGCCGCCGGGGCCGCGGTCGACGTGGCTGCGCATGTCGGGCGGGACGGGCGTGGAGGCGTCACCGTTCGAGAACTGGACGTCGGCGAGCTGGGTGATGCCAACGGCGCCGTTGTTCGCCGAGATCTCCAGCCGGTAGTGCGCGTACTCCGTTGAATTGTCGAAGTCGTACGTCCTGGTCTCGAAGCGCTTGGAGAAGGTCTCTCCCTCGCGGGTGTCCAGGACCTTCCACTCCGTGCCGTCGGCCGAGCCCAGAAGCGTCCAGTTCCTCGGGTCGCGCGGGGCGTGGTCGTTCGCGGAAGTGAGGGCGTATGTCACCACCTTGACGGGTTCGTCCAGGTCGAATTCGACCCAGGCGGTGGGCGTGAAGGTGAGCCACTTGGTGCCCGGCTGGAGGTCGACCAGGTTCTCCTTGGTCTCGCCGGCGCCGCTGTTCTCGCCGTTGGCGCGCAGCGCGGTGACCTTGTCGGTGACGTTGCCGGGTATGCCCGCCGAGTAGGCGCCGTCGACGCCGGACGCCCGCTTGTGGCCGTCGGCGCCCACGTCGACCGTGTTGCGCCAGTCGGGTGGGCGTTCGTCCGCCTCGAAGGACGAGTGGAATTCCCGCTCGGCCGCGGCCGGTTGGGCGGGGACGGCCGGCCGGCCGGGCAGGGCGAGGGCGGTGGCCGACGGGACGGCCGCCGCGATCAGCGAAGCGGCCGCCACGAGGGCGGCCGTACGGGGGTATCCACGGGGGTGCGCGCGGGGGCGTGCACGGGTGTGTCGGTAACGGGTTCTCGGTGCGGACGTGCTGGGCTGTCTGGGCTGCATCCCGCGTCCTGCCTCCTGCCGAAAGCGCGTTGGACAACGTTGTCAGGCCAACTGGGCAAGAACCAGTAGGGAGCTAAGTGGCGTGCGGTGTCAAGGGTGTTGACGGCGCGGCAAGATCCGATTCAGCCGTTCTGTCGAACCATATGGCCGACGTATGCGGACCCGGTGCTTCGGTATTTCCCCGAGGTCTCAACTCGGGAAAGACTGCTGTCCAAAGTTGCTTTCGATCTTGCTCATGTGACGCGAAGTGGACTATACCTGTCGGCCAGCACAGTACGCGTACCCAGCACCTGCACGACCCAGCAAATGACCGCGGTGGCGGGGCCCTTCGCCTCAGGCGAGCAGGACGGGCGACCGGTACACCGCCTGAGTCCTGGAGAAGGCGAGGACTTGAGCATGGGATCCACGTCCGCCCGCAACGACGGCGACGGCCTCGGCCGTCGCGACCTGATCAAGCGGTCCGCCGCGCTCGGCCTGATCACCGTGCCGACCATGAGCGTCCTGTCCGCCTGCGCCACCGGCGGTGGCGGCGGCAACGACACGCAGACGAAGGCGCCCGGCGGGCCGAAGTCCGAGAAGAACCCGCTCGGCGTGGCCAAGGGCGCCGCGCTGGAGGCCTTCATCTTCAAGGGCGGCCTCGGCGACCAGTACGCCAAGGACGCCGAGGCCGACTACAAGGCCACCTACGGCGCCGAGGTCAAGCACACCGGCACCCAGCAGGTCGGCCCCAAGCTCACCCCGCGCTTCGCGGGCGGCAACCCGCCGGACGTCATCGACAACTCCGGCGCCGACCACCTCGACATGAACAAGCTGTCCACCCAGGGCCAGCTCCAGGACCTCGCCCCGCTGCTCGACGCGCCCTCGCTCGACGACCCGGCCAAGAAGGTCCGCGACACGATCCACCCGAGCACCATCGAGAAGGGCAAGCACGGCGACACCTTCGACGTGCTCTACTACGCCTTCACCATCTACGGCACCTGGTACTCGCAGAAACTGCTGGCCGACAAGGGCTGGACGTACCCCAAGACCCTCTCCGAGATGGTCACCCTCTGCGGCGAGATCAAGAAGGCCGGCATCGCCCCCTGGACCTACGCGGGCAAATTCCCCTACTACGTCCACTTCAACCTCTTCGCCCAGATCGCCAAGATCGGCGGCATGGAGAAGTGGATCGCCATCGACAACCTGGAGCCCAATGCCTGGACCTCCAACGACGCGGTCAAGGAGGTCGTCGAGCACTACGAGGAACTCGCCGCCAAGAAGTACTTCCTCGAGGGCAGCCAGGGCCTGACCCACATCCAGTCCCAGACCGCCTGGAACAAGGGCAAGGCCGTCTTCATCCCCAACGGCTCCTGGGTCGAGAACGAGGCCGCCCCCACCACGCCCGCCGACTTCGGCATGGCCGTCGGCGCCCTCTTCGACGGCACCGGCGACAAGATGCCGCACGGCACCCTGCGCGCCGAGCCGAGCGAGCCGTACATCGTCGCCAGCAAGGGCAAGAACCCGGCCGGCGGCATGGAACTGCTGCGCATCATGCTCTCCAAGAAGCACGCGCAGAACTTCGCGACGAAGGTGAAGTCCCTGACCTGTGTCATGAACGCCACCGAGGGCATGACCCTCTCACCGGGGCTCTCCTCCGCCAGCAAGGTCTTCAAGGAGGCCGGGGACAACCTGATCAGCCTTCAGCTCCAGGAGTGGTACCCGGCGCTCACCGACGAGAAGATCGGCGGCCTGACCGGCCAGCTCCTCGCCGGTGAGCTGAAGGCCGCCGACTGGATCAAGAAGACCCAGGCGGAATGCGACAGGGTCGCCAAGGACGACTCGGTCACCAAGTTCAAGCGCACGGCGTGATGGCATGACGGCATAACGGCATGACGGTCCGAATCACCTGACCTGACAGTTCGACAAAACGAGGGGAAGGGCCGGGGAGCACCATGCAACACGGCAAATACCGATTCATCGTGGGCTTCCTGGCCCTGCCTCTGCTCATTTACGGCGTTTTCGTCATCTCGCCGTTCGTCCAGGCGTTCCAGATCTCCATGACCGACTGGTCCGGACTGGTGGGCACGGCGGAATTCGTGGGCCTGGACAACTTCAGCAAGCTGTGGGAAAGCGAAGAATTCTGGAACGCGCTGCGCCACAACGTCTACATGCTGGCGCTCGTCCCCGTGGTCACGCTCGCGCTCGGCCTCTTCTTCGCCTTCATGCTCAATGTGGGCGGCCGCCGCCGGAAGAACGAAGTCGTCACCGGTGTCGCCGGCTCCAAGTTCTACAAGTTCGTCTTCTTCTTCCCGCAGGTCATCTCCATCACGATCATCGCCGTCATCTGGTTCAACATCTACAACCCCGATCCCGACGACGGCATGCTCAACTCCCTGCTGGGCGCGGTCGGGCTGGACGGCCTCCAGAACTCCTGGCTGGGGGAGAAGAACCTCGCGCTGTGGTGCATCAGCGCGGTCATGGTCTGGGGCCACGTCGGCTTCTACGTGGTGCTCTTCTCCGCCGCGATGGCCTCCATCCCCCGGGACATCTACGAGGCGGCCCTGCTGGACGGCGCCAGCCGCTTCCACACCTTCTTCAGGATCACCCTCCCGCTGCTGTGGGACACCGTCCAGACCGGCTGGGTCTACATGGGCATCATCGCCCTGGACGCCTTCGCGCTGGTCCAGATCATGTCGGTGAACATGGGCGGGCCCGACGGCGCCACCGACGTCATGCCGCTGCGGCTGTACCTGACGGCGTTCCGGGACAGCCAGTTCGGCTACGCCTCCGCCATGGGCGTCGCGATGCTCATCGTCACCATGACGTTCGCAGTGCTCACGATGCGCTTCGCGCGCCGTGAGCGGATCGAGTACTAGGGGTACGGGGATGACGACCGACGAGATCGAAGCCGTGACCAAGCAGGAGTCCCCGGCGCCCGCCAAGGTCACCCGCCGGCTCGGCCCGACGAACGGCCGCACCTCGGAGGGCGGGGTGCTCAACGTCTTCTCCCACGGCATCCTCGTGCTGTGGGCGCTGATGGTGGGCGTTCCGCTGCTGTGGGTGCTGTGGAGCGCCTTCAAGGACAGCAACGGCATCCTGACCGACCCGTGGGGCCTGCCGACGGTCCTGCACTGGGAGAACTGGTCCAACGCGTGGAACGACGCGAACATGGGCCAGTACTTCGTCAACACGGCGATCGTGGTGGGCGGATCCGTCATCGGCACGATGGTGCTCGGGTCGATGGCGGCGTACGTCCTGGCCCGCTTCACCTTCCCCGGCAACCGGCTCATCTACTACCTGTTCGTGGCCGGCATGTCCTTCCCGGTCTTCATGCTGGTCATTCCGCTCTTCTTCGTGATGCGCGACTTCCCGGGCAGCTCGCTGCTGGCCACGTACCACGGGCTGATCCTGGTCTACATCGCGTACTCGCTGCCGTTCACCGTGTTCTTCATGACGGCGTTCTTCCGTACGCTGCCGACCTCGGTGGCCGAGGCGGCGATGATCGACGGCGCCTCGCACACCCGGACGTTCTTCCAGGTGATGCTGCCGATGGCCAAGCCGGGTCTGATCAGCATCGGCATCTTCAACTTCCTGGGGCAGTGGAACCAGTACCTGCTGCCGATGGTGCTCAATCAGCAGGAGGAGAAATACGTCCTCACCCAGGGGCTGGCGATGATCGCGTTGCAGCAGGGTTACGAGAACGACTGGGGCGCGCTGATGGCGGGCATGATGATCGCCATGCTGCCGGTGCTGATCGTGTACTCGGTCTTCCAGCGGCAGGTGCAGTCGGGCCTGACGGCCGGTGCGCTGAAGTAGTCCGCCTCACCCGTTCGCAGCACGGTTCGCGCCACGGTTCGCGTCACGGTTCGCGTCACGAAACGAAACGGCTCGTCGGTGGAGCGCCAGCTCCCGACGGGCCGTTTCCGTATGTCGTGGTGGTAAATATCCGATTCCTCCGCATCTCATTCGCTCATCGGAGGTCTACAACGCTCAAGGTCTTGACGGGGACCAACCCAAAAGGCTCAGCTTAGAGTTCACATGTTGGAGAAAACGGCAGGAGTGAGTGAGTCGATGGAGACTCCGGGGTCGCAGACATCTCTGCATCGGGCCAATCTCGAGCGGGTCGTGCGCGCGGTGCGCATGGCCGGTTCGCTCACCCAGGCGGAGATCGCCAGGACCACCGGCCTGTCCGCCGCCACGGTCTCCAACATCGTCCGCGAGCTCAAGGACGGCGGCACCGTCGAGGTGACGCCCACCTCGGCGGGCGGGCGCCGGGCCCGCAGCGTCTCGCTCAGCGGGGACGCCGGCATCGTCATCGGCGTCGACTTCGGCCACACCCACCTGCGCGTCGCCGTCGGCAACCTGGCCCACCAGGTGCTCGCCGAGGAGTCCGAGCCGCTGGACGTCGACGCGTCCTCCGAGGAGGGCTTCGACCGGGCGCAGGCGCTGGTCAAGCGGCTGATCGCGGCCACCGGGATCGGCCAGGACAAGGTGATCGGCGTCGGCCTCGGCGTCCCCGGCCCCATCGACGTCTCCTCCGGCACCCTCGGCTCCACCTCGATCCTGCCGGGCTGGACCGGGATCAACCCCAGCGAGGAGCTCTCCCGGCGCCTCGGCGTCCCGGTGTACGTCGACAACGACGCCAACCTCGGCGCGCTCGGCGAGCTGGTCTGGGGCGGCGGGCGCGGGGTCAAGGACCTCGCGTACATCAAGGTGGCCAGCGGGGTAGGAGCCGGCCTGGTGATCGACGGGCAGATCTACCGGGGCCCCGGCGGCACGGCCGGCGAGATCGGCCACATCACGCTCGACGAGTCGGGTCCGGTGTGCCGCTGCGGCAACCGCGGCTGCCTGGAGACGTTCACCGCCGCCCGGTACGTGCTGCCGCTGCTCCAGCCCAGTCACGGGGCCGACCTGACCATGGAGCGGGTCGTGCAGCTCGCGCGCGAGGGCGACCCCGGCTGCCGCCGGGTGATCGGCGACGTCGGGCGGCACATCGGCAGCGGCGTGGCCAACCTGTGCAATCTCCTCAACCCCAGCCGCGTCGTCCTGGGCGGCGACCTCGCGGAGGCCGGGGAACTGGTGCTGGGACCCATCCGCGACTCGGTCTCCCGGTACGCCATCCCCAGCGCGGCCCGGCAGCTCTCGGTCGCCCCGGGGGCGCTCGGCGGGCGGGCGGAGGTGCTGGGCGCGCTCGCGCTCGTACTGAGCGAAATGGGTGATTCGACCCTGTTGGAGAGCGCGCTGCCGTCGACTACGCCTGCGTTCACTTAGATAACGGATGGCACCGTTGTCATCTCGTTGTCAATTTACTCCTTGACGACGACGTTACGGCCGAGTTGACTTCCAGCCACCTCGGCCGCAACGTCGCGGCCTCGTCAGGGAGGCAACCCCACATGAACGCAATGACGCGACGCATCGTCATAGGCACGGCAGCGGTAACCATGGCCGCTTCCCTCGCCGCTTGTGGCAAGGCGGGCGACGGCGACACCGCCGGCGGCAGTGGAGGCGACAGCAAGACCATCGGTCTGCTGCTGCCGGAGAACAAGACGACCCGTTACGAGACGTTCGACCGCCCGATCATCGAGGCGAAGATCAAGGAACTGTGCGGCGACTGCGAGGTCAAGTACAACAACGCCGCGCAGGACACCGAGACCCAGAAGAAGCAGTTCGACGCGCTGGTCACGCAGGGCGTCAAGGTGATCATCCTCGACTCGGTCGACTACAAGGCCACCAAGTCCTGGGTGCAGCAGGCCGAGAAGAAGGGCGTGAAGGTCGTCGCGTACGACCGGCTGGCCGAAGGCCCGATCTCCGCGTACGTGTCGTACGACAACGAGAAGATCGGCCGCCTCCAGGGCGAGGGCCTGGTCAAGGCGCTCGGCGCCAAGGCCAAGGACAGCAACGTCGTCATGATCAACGGCTCGCCGACCGACCCGAACGCCCCGCTGTTCAAGAAGGGCGCGCACAGCGTCCTGGACACCGGCGTCAAGAAGGTCGTCTACGAGCAGGACATCCCGGACTGGTCCCCGGACGAGGCCAACAAGAAGATGGGCGCCGCCATCGACTCCCTGGGCAAGGACGGCTTCCAGGGCGTCTACTCCGCCAACGACGGCATGGCCGGCGGCATCATCACCGCCCTCAAGAAGCAGGGCATCAAGGTCCCGGTCGGCGGCCAGGACGCCGAGCTCGCCGGTCTCCAGCGCATCCTGACGGGTGACCAGGCCTTCACGATCTACAAGCAGATCAAGCCGGAGGCCGAGACCACCGCGGAGATCGCGGTCCGCCTGCTGAAGGGCGAGAAGATCGACGACCTCACCCCGACCAAGGTCACCAGCCTCACCGGTGAGTTCAAGGGCATCCCGGCCAAGCTGTACGACGCGCAGATCGTGACCAAGGAGAACATCGCCTCCACGATCATCGCGGACAAGGTCTACAAGGCCGCGGACATCTGCACGGCCGAGTACAAGGCGGCCTGCGCCGCGGCCGGCATCAAGTAACCCGCCACCCCGTACCGGTCCGGCGCCCGCCCCACCACGCCCCGCAAGCACGGGCAGGCGCCGGACTCACCCGGACCCGACCCGGCCACCGGTCCGAGGCCACCGGCCACCCGCCATCCGCCCGGACCACCAGCCCCAGGCCCGGCCCCCGGGCTACGGCTCCGCTCAGGGCCACCGGCCCCGGCCACGGGCCACGGGCCACGGGCCTCGGCCTCCCGGCCCAGGCCATGGCCATCCGGCCCCCGGGCTACGGCTCCGGTCAGGGCCACCGGCCCCGGCCACGGGCCACGGGCCACGGGCCTCGGCCTCCCGGCCCAGGCCATGGCCATCCGGCCCCCGGGCTACGGCTCCGGTCAGGGTCACCGGCTCCGGCCACCGGCCCAGGCCACCGGCCCAGGCCACCCGGCCACCGGCCCAGGCCACCCGGCCACCGGCCCCAGCCACCGGCCTCGGCCTCAGCCACGGGCCACCGGCCCAGGCCACCCGGCCACCGGCCCAGGCCACCCGGCCACCGGCTCCGGCCACCGGCCTCAGCCACCGGCCACGGGCCACCGGCCACCGGTCACGGCCACGGGCCACCCGGCCCCGGCCGGGGGCCAGCATGGCTCGCCCGGCCACCGTCGGGCGGGTACCGCACACCACCCCTGTGCTCCACGTACCACCATCCCCGCCGGACAGGCGGCGAAGGAGATGATTCACGTGTTCGCTACGCCAGTGCTGGCGTTGCGCGGAGTCTCCAAGCGGTTCGGCGCCGTCCAGGCGCTCACCGACGTAGACCTGGAGATCCATTCCGGTGAGGTCGTCGCCCTGGTCGGCGACAACGGCGCCGGCAAGTCGACGCTCGTCAAGACCATCTCGGGAGTCCACCCCATCGATGAAGGCGCCATCGAATGGGAGGGCAACGCGGTCCGGATCAACCGGCCGAACGACGCCCAGGAACTCGGGGTCGCCACCGTCTACCAGGACCTGGCGCTCTGCGACAACCTCGACGTCGTCGCCAACCTCTTCCTCGGCAGCGAGCTGAAGAGCCTCTCCGTCCTCGACGAGATCGCGATGGAGAAGCGCGCCAAGGAGCTGCTGGACACCCTGTCCATCCGCATCCCCAGCGTCCGCATCCCCGTCGCCTCCCTCTCCGGCGGTCAGCGCCAGGTCGTGGCCATCGCCCGCGCCCTGATCGGCGACCCCAAGATCGTCATCCTGGACGAGCCGACCGCCGCCCTCGGCGTCGAGCAGACCGCCCAGGTCCTCGACCTGGTCGAGCGGCTGCGCGAGCGCGGCCACGGGGTCATCCTCATCAGCCACAACATGGCCGACGTCCGCGCCGTCGCGGACAAGGTCGCGGTGCTGCGCCTGGGCCGCAACAACGGTGTCTTCGACGTCAAGAACACCACGCACGAAACGATCATCGCCGCGATCACCGGCGCCACGGACAACGCCGTGACCCGCCGGCAGGCGCGTACGGCCACGAAGGAGGACGCGAAGTGAGCGACCTCACCAAGACCCCCGCGGCCCCCGAGGAGTCGGCGGCCCCCGTCCCCGCCGTCGACCCGCGGCTCCTCGTCCGCGAAGAGGGCCTCAAGGGCTACTGGACCGAGTTCAAGCGCAAGGTCCGCGGCGGGGAGCTGGGCTCCCTGCCCGTGTTCATCGGCCTGATCGTCATCGCGATCGTCTTCCAGTCGCAGAACAGCAACTTCCTCTCCGCCAGCTCCGTCGCCAACATCGCCGTCTACACCTCCGGCCTCGGCATCATGGCGGTCGGCATCGTCTTCGTCCTGATCCTCGGCGAGATCGACCTGTCGGTCGGCTCCGTCGCGGGCGTCGGCGCCGCCGTCTGGGCCGTGCTCAACGTGAGCAACGGCATGAACGACTGGCTCGCCGTCGCCATCGCCGTCCTCTCCGGCCTCGCGCTCGGCCTGCTGCACGGCTTCTTCTTCGCCAAGATCGGCGTACCGGCGTTCGTCGTCACCCTGGCCGGCTTCCTCGGCTGGAGCGGCCTCCAGATCTGGCTCATGGGCCAGGAGGGCTCCATCAACGCCCCGACCGGCAGCGTCGTGGAGCACCTGACCGGCTACTACTTCGAGGACAAGGCCGCCGCGTACGGCCTCGCCCTGGTCGCCGTCCTCGCCTACGCCGCGTCCCTGCTGCTGGACAGCAAGCGCCGCAAGGCCGCCGCCCTGCCGGCCCGCCCCACCAGCGAGATCGTGCTGCGCGCCGGCGTCGTCGCCGTCCTGTGCTTCGCCGTCGCCTACGTCCTGAACGAGCCCTCCGGCGCCCGCGGCCTGCCGCTCGCCCTGGTGCTCTTCCTCGGTGTCCTGGTCGTCGCCGACTTCGTCGCCCGCCGCACCACCTTCGGCCGTCAGGTCTTCGCGGTCGGCGGCAACGCCGAGGCGGCCCGCCGCGCCGGTATCAACGTCGACCGGGTCCGCATCCTGGTCTTCGGCCTCTCCGGCCTGCTCGCCGCCTTCGGCGGCCTCTTCGTGGCCAGCCTCTCCGGCGGCGCCACCAAGAGCCTCGGCGGCGGCAACACCCTGATGCTCGTCATCGCGGCGGCCGTCATCGGCGGCACCAGCCTCTTCGGCGGCCGCGGCAAGGTCTGGTCCGCGCTGCTCGGCATGATCGTGATCCAGTCGATCCAGCAGGGCCTCAACATGCTCGGCATGGCGTCCGAGATCCAGTACATGATCACCGGCGCGGTGCTCCTCGCCGCCGTCGTGATCGACTCGGTCTCCCGCCGCACGCAGAAGACCGCAGGTCGCGCATAGGGTGAACCCCATGTGACGACCGCAATGCCCGGCGCCGACAACCGGTGCCGGGCATTGCTGCGTCTGAGCCAATGGCTGACGCGTTACGCACCGCCCGATGACCATCGTCGGAGGCGGAACATTAGACTCGACAAAATCGGCAGCTCGACCAGCTCAACACGCAAGGAGGCACGGGTGGCTCTGCTGACCCGTATCACGGGCCCGCGCGATCTCGACCGGCTCTCCCCGGAGGAGCTGGTCCAGTTGGCCGCGGAGATCCGGTCCTTCCTGGTGGACGCCGTCTCGAAGACCGGCGGCCACCTCGGCCCCAACCTCGGCGTGGTCGAGCTGACCATCGCCCTGCACCGCGTCTTCGAGTCCCCCAAGGACAAGATCCTCTGGGACACCGGCCACCAGTCCTACGTCCACAAGCTGCTCACCGGGCGCCAGGACTTCTCCAAGCTGAAGATGAAGGGCGGCCTGTCCGGCTACCCCGCGCGGGCCGAGTCCGAGCACGACATCATCGAGAACAGCCACGCCTCCACCGTCCTCGGCTGGGCCGACGGCCTCGCCAAGGCCAACGAGGTCCTGGAGCGCGACGACCACGTCGTCGCCGTCATCGGTGACGGGGCGCTCACCGGCGGTATGGCCTGGGAGGCGCTCAACAACATCGCCGAGGCCAAGGACCGTCCGCTCGTCATCGTCGTCAACGACAACGAGCGCTCCTACGCGCCCACCATCGGCGGCCTCGCCAACCACCTCGCCACGCTCCGCACCACCGACGGCTACGAGCGCTTCCTCGCCCGTACGAAGGAGATCCTCGACCGCACCCCGGTCGTCGGAAAGCCGCTGTACGAGACGCTGCACGGCGCCAAGAAGGGCCTGAAGGACTTCATCGCCCCGCAGGGCATGTTCGAGGACCTCGGCCTGAAGTACGTCGGCCCCATCGACGGCCACGACATCGAGGCCCTGGAGTCCGCGCTGACCCGCGCCAAGCGGTTCGGCGGCCCCGTCATCGTGCACTGCCTCACCGAGAAGGGCCGCGGCTACCAGCCCGCCCTCGCGGACGAGGCCGACCGCTTCCACGCCGTCGGCAAGATCCACCCGGACACGGGCCTGCCGATCTCCTCCTCCGGCGCCGACTGGACCGGCGTCTTCGCCGACGAGATGGTCAAGCTCGGCCACGAGCGCGAGGACATCGTCGCGATCACCGCCGCCATGCTCCAGCCGGTCGGCCTCGACAAGTTCGCCAAGGCCTTCCCGGACCGGGTGTACGACGTCGGCATCGCCGAACAGCACGGCGCCGTCTCCGCGGCCGGCCTCGCCACCGGCGGCCTCCACCCGGTCTTCGCGGTGTACGCCACCTTCCTCAACCGCGCCTTCGACCAGGTCCTGATGGACGTCGCCCTGCACAACTGCGGCGTGACGTTCGTCCTCGACCGGGCCGGCATCACCGGCACCGACGGCGCCTCCCACAACGGCATGTGGGACATGTCGATCCTCCAGGTCGTCCCGGGCCTGAGGATCGCCGCCCCGCGCGACGCCGACCAGGTCCGCGCCCAGCTCCGCGAGGCCGTTGAGGTCGACGACGCGCCGACCGTCGTGCGCTACTCCAAGGGCGCCGTCGGCCCGGCCGTCGAGGCCGTGGGCCGCGTCGGCGGCATGGACGTGCTGCGCGAGGCGGGCACGGACCGGCCGGACGTGCTGCTGGTCTCCGTCGGCGCGCTCGCGCCCATGTGCCTGGAGATCGCCGACCTCCTCGACAAGCAGGGCATCTCCACCACCGTCGTCGACCCGCGCTGGGTCAAGCCGGTCGACGAGGCCATGGCCCCGCTCGCCGACCGCCACCGCGTCGTCGTCACCGTCGAGGACAACGGCCGCGTCGGCGGTGTCGGCTGCGCGGTCGCCCAGGCGCTGCGCGACGCCGGCGTCGACGTACCGCTGCGCGACTTCGGCATCCCGCCGCGCTTCCTGGACCACGCCTCCCGCAAGGAGGTCATGGCCGAGATCGGTCTCACCGCCCCCGACATCGCCCGCCAGGTCACCGGCCTGGTCTCCAAGCTCGACGGCCGGTACGAGGACGAGGAGATCGAAGCCGCCCGCGACTGACGCCACGTGGCCGCATAGGGCCGGTCGGAGTACCCGAGGGGTTTCCGGCCGGTCCTTTCGTGTGAAAGGGCCTCTCAGGGCGGGCGCGGTCCCGCAGCCCTCTCGATCATGGGCGGTAGAGGCCGATGGCTACGGAGGTACGCCGGTGAGTATGGGCCAGCAGTCACGCGACACCGGGATGTTCCGGACAAAGAGCATCGAGCAGTCGATCCAGGACACCGAGGAGCCCGAACACGCACTGAGGAAGTCCCTGTCCGCATGGGACCTGACCATCTTCGGCGTCGGTGTCATCATCGGCACGGGCATCTTCGTGCTGACCGGAAAGGTCGCCAAGGAGACCGCCGGACCGGCCACCGCCCTCGCCTTCGTCGCGGCAGGCATCGTCTGCGCGCTGGCCGCCCTCTGTTACGCCGAGTTCGCCTCCACCGTGCCGGTGGCCGGGTCGGCGTACACCTTCGCGTACGCCTCCCTCGGCGAGCTGCCGGCCTGGATCATCGGCTGGGACCTGGTCCTGGAGTTCGCCCTCGGCACGGCCGTCGTCGCCGTCGGCTGGTCCGGGTACGTGCGTTCGCTGATGGACAACGTCGGCTGGAACCTGCCCGCCGCGCTGCAAGGGCCGGACGTGGCGGGCGGCACCTTCGACCTGCTCGCCTTCCTGCTGGTGCTGGTACTGACCGTGATCCTGGTGCTGGGCATGAAGCTGTCCGCCAACATCACGGCGCTGGTCGTGGCCATCAAGGTGACCGTGGTCATGACCGTGATCATCGCCGGCCTGTTCTTCATCGTGGGTGACAACTACTCGCCGTTCATCCCCGACGCGGTGACCCCGCCGGCCTCGTCCGGCTGGGACGCGCCGCTCGTGCAGACGATCTTCGGCTACGAACCGACGAACTTCGGCGTCATGGGCATCTTCACCGCGGCGTCCGTCGTCTTCTTCGCCTTCATCGGCTTCGACGTGGTGGCCACCGCCGCCGAGGAGACCAAGGTGCCGCAGCGGGACATGCCGCGCGGCATCCTCGGCTCCCTCTTCATCTGCACCGTGCTCTACGTCGCCGTGTCGATCGTGGTCACCGGTATGCAGCACTACTCGCGGCTCGACGTCAACGCCCCGCTCGCCGAAGCCTTCAAGGACACCGGTCACCCGTGGTACGCGGGCTTCATCAGCTTCGGCGCCGCCGTCGGCCTCACCACCGTGTGCATGATCCTGCTGCTCGGCCAGACCCGGGTGTTCTTCGCGATGAGCCGGGACGGCCTGCTGCCGCGGTTCTTCTCCGTCACCCACCCGAAGTTCCGCACCCCGTACCGACCCACCATCCTCCTCGGCGTGCTCATCGCGATCATCGCGGGCTTCACCAGCATCGACGAGCTGGCGACCCTGGTGAACATCGGCACGCTCTTCGCGTTCGTCGTCGTCGCCCTCGGCGTGATCATCCTGCGCCGCACCCGCCCGGACCTGCACCGCGCCTTCCGCACCCCGTGGGTGCCGTTCATCCCGATCCTCTCCGTCGCCGCGTCGGTGTGGCTGATGCTCAACCTGCCGGGCGAGACGTGGTTCCGCTTCGCGGTGTGGATGGCCGCCGGCATCGTCGTGTACTTCCTGTACGGACGCCCCCACAGCCGCCTGGGCGGCCACAAGTACCCGATGGGCACCAAGGCCCCGTAGCCGGCAGCCGCGGCCTGTGGCCCGTGGCCCGTCGCCCGTCGCCCGTCGCCCGTCGCCCGTCGCCCGTCGCCCGTGACCCGTCGTCCTACCAGAGTGCCGCCCGCCCCGTTCGCCGTTTGGGCCGTTCGGGGCGGCCGCTCGTAGAATCGCCGGATGACTTCCCCCGGCGACGCCCATGAGACCGACGAGGCCCTGCGCGTGCTGGGCAAGGTCTTCGGTTACGACTCCTTCCGCGGCGAGCAGCGGGAGATCATCGAGCATGTGGTGGGCGGCGGCGACGCCCTGGTCCTGATGCCCACCGGTGGCGGCAAGTCGCTGTGCTACCAGATCCCCGCGCTGGTGCGCCGGGGCGTCGGAGTCGTCATCTCGCCGCTGATCGCCCTCATGCAGGACCAGGTCGACGCCCTGCGGGCGCTCGGCGTGCGGGCCGGGTTCCTCAACTCCACCCAGGACCTCGACGAGCGGCGACTGGTGGAGGCCGAGTTCGCCGCCGGTGAGCTGGACCTGCTGTACCTGGCGCCGGAGCGGCTGCGCGTCGAGTCGACGCTCCAGCTCCTCCAGCGCGGCACCATCTCGCTGTTCGCCATCGACGAGGCGCACTGCGTCGCCCAGTGGGGCCACGACTTCCGCCCCGACTACCTCCAGCTCTCCACGCTCCACGAGCGGTGGCCCGACGTGCCGCGCATCGCCCTCACGGCGACCGCGACCCGCGCCACCCACGCGGAGATCGCCACCCGGCTGAAGCTCACCGGCGCCCGGCACTTCGTGGCGAGCTTCGACCGCCCCAACATCCAGTACCGCATCGCGCCCAAGAACGAGCCCAAGCGGCAGCTCCTGGAGCTGATCCGCGGCGAGCACGCCGGCGACGCGGGCATCGTGTACTGCCTGTCGCGGGCGTCCGTCGAGAAGACGGCGGCGTTCCTGGTCGAGAACGGCATCGACGCCGTCCCGTACCACGCGGGCCTGGACGCCCGGACCCGTGCCGAGAACCAGGCCCGGTTCCTCCGCGAGGACGGGCTCGTGGTCGTCGCCACGATCGCGTTCGGCATGGGCATCGACAAGCCCGACGTACGCTTCGTCGCCCACCTCGACCTGCCCAAGTCGGTGGAGGGCTACTACCAGGAGACCGGCCGCGCCGGGCGCGACGGCCTGCCCTCCACGGCCTGGCTGGCGTACGGGCTCCAGGACGTCGTCCAGCAGCGCAAGATGATCGACGGCTCGGAGGGCGACGCCGAGCACCGCCGCCGGCTGGCCGCGCACCTCGACGCCATGCTCGCCCTGTGCGAGACGGTCGAGTGCCGCCGGGTGCGGCTGCTGGCGTACTTCGGCCAGGAGTCCACCGCCTGCGGCAACTGCGACACCTGCCTGTCGCCGCCCAAGTCGTGGGACGGCACCATCGCCGCCCAGAAGCTGCTGTCGACCGTCGTACGGCTCAAGCGGGAGCGCAACCAGAAGTTCGGCGCGGGCCAGATCATCGACATCCTGCTCGGCCGCAAGACCGCCAAGGTCATCCAGTTCGACCACGACGCCCTCAGCGTCTTCGGCATCGGCACGGAGCTGAACGAGTCGCAGTGGCGCGGCGTCGTGCGCCAGCTCCTCGCCCAGGGCCTCCTCGCCGTCGAGGGCGACTACGGCACGCTCGTCCTGACCGACACGTCCGCCGACGTCCTGGGCGGCCGCCGCGAGGTCCTGCTCCGCAGCGAACCGGAACGCCCGGCACGGGCCGCCAAGTCCGGCGGCGCCGCCAAGCGCGCCGCGGTCGCCGACCTGCCCGAGGAGGCCCTCCCGGTCTTCGAACGCCTCCGCGCCTGGCGCGCCGCGACCGCCAAGGAACAGGGCGTCCCCGCGTACGTCATCTTCCACGACGCCACCCTCCGCCAGATCGCCGCCGCCCCGCCCTCCACCCTCGCCGACCTGGGCGGCGTCAGCGGCGTCGGCGAG
Source organism: Streptomyces sp. NPDC031064 (assembly GCF_055570965.1). Lineage (NCBI taxonomy): Bacteria > Bacillati > Actinomycetota > Actinomycetes > Kitasatosporales > Streptomycetaceae > Streptomyces > Streptomyces sp. NPDC031064. Next base: position 1,200,203 of record NZ_JBVIGF010000001.1, on the reverse strand, counting down.
AACAAGCTCGCCAAGTACGGCGAGCAGCTCCTCGCCGCGCTGGCGGAACCCGAGGCCTGACGGGCACGGTCCCGCGGGACGCGGTCTCGCTTCCGTTGTGGGCAGTCGTCCCGCCGGGGCGCGGCTTCCCCCCGTTGTGGGCAGTCGTCCCGCAGGGCGATGGGGGTCCCCCCTGCTCGAGCGAAGCCGAGAGCTTGGGGGAGGGTGGGCACAACGGGACAGGGGCGGTGCCCTTTCCCGGTACCCCCCGGGGCGGTGCCTGTTCCCGGTGACACCGGTGCGGGTCGGTGGCCGGGGCGGCCACCGCCGGTGCGTGGGGGGCGGGGCCCCTCCGGGCTCGCCTCCTCGAGGCCGGCGGCCTTGGGTGCCAGGGCAAGGGAGCCCACGCCTCGCCGCCAACCTCTGCGGGGGCGACCCTGCACGGCCCCACCCCGGTCGGTGGCCGTCTGCGGGCCGGTGGGGGCGGAAACGGCGGACGGGCCGCAGGGGACATCCCCCGCGGCCCGTCGCGTTGTGGGTTACGCCGGGACGCTCGCCACGCCCTGCTCCAGGAAACGCTTGCCGTTCACGCGCTCCGAGACGCCCTCGCGGTCCAGGTACGGCGTGATGCCGCCCAGGTGGAAGGGCCAGCCGGCGCCCGTGATGAGGCACAGGTCGATGTCCTGGGCCTCGGCGACGACGCCCTCGTCGAGCATCAGGCCGATCTCCTGCGCCACCGCGTCCAGGACGCGGGCGCGGACCTGCTCCTCCGTCAGGACGGTGTCGCCCTGCTTCAGCAGCGCCGCGACCTCGGGGTCCAGCTCGGGCTTGCCCGAGTCGTAGACGTAGAAGCCGCGCTTGCCCGCCTCGACGACCGCCTTGAGGTTCGGGGAGACCTTGAAGCGGTCCGGGAAGGCGCGGTTGAGGGTCTCCGAGACGTGCAGACCGATCGCCGGGCCGACCAGCTCCAGGAGGACCAGCGGGGACATCGGCAGACCGAGCGGCTCGATGGCCTTCTCCGCGGTCTCGACGGGGGTGCCCTCGTCGATGACGTTCTGGATCTCGCCCATGAAGCGGGTGAGGATGCGGTTCACGACGAACGCCGGGGCGTCCTTGGTGAGGACCGCGGTCTTCTTCAGCTTCTTGGCGACACCGAAGGCGGTCGCGAGCGACGCGTCGTCCGTCTTCTCGCCGCGCACGATCTCCAGCAGCGGGAGGATCGCGACCGGGTTGAAGAAGTGGAAGCCGACCACGCGCTCCGGGTGCTGGAGCTTGGAAGCCATCTCCGACACCGACAGCGAGGAAGTGTTGGTGGCGAGGATCGCGTGCGCCGGGGCGACCGCCTCGACCTCCGCGAACACCTTCTGCTTGACCGACATCTCCTCGAACACGGCCTCGATGATGAAGTCCGCGTCCGCGAAGCCCTCGGCCTTGTCCAGGACGCCGGAGACCAGACCCTTGAGGCGGTTGGCCTTGTCCTGGTTGATGCGGCCCTTGCCGAGCAGCTTGTCGATCTCGCCGTGGACGTAGCCCACGCCCTTGTCGACGCGCTCCTGGTCGATGTCGGTCAGGACGACCGGCACCTCCAGGCGGCGCAGGAACAGCAGCGCGAGCTGAGAGGCCATCAGACCGGCGCCGACGACGCCGACCTTGGTGACCGGGCGGGCCAGGCTCTTGTCCGGCGCGCCGGCCGGGCGCTTGGCACGCTTCTGGACCAGGTTGAAGGCGTAGATGCCGGCCCGCAGTTCGCCACCCATGATCAGGTCGGCGAGCGCGGTGTCCTCGGCGTCGAAGCCCTTCTGGAGGTCGCCGTCCTTGGCCGCCTCGATGATGTCCAGGGCGCGGTACGCGGCCGGGGCCGCGCCGTGCACCTTGGAGTCCGCGATGAACCGGCCACGGGCGACGGCCGCGTCCCAGGCCTCGCCGCGGTCGACGTCCGCGCGCTCGACGGTGATGTCGCCCTTGAGGACCTGGGCGGTCCAGAGCAGCGACTGCTCCAGGAAGTCCGCGCCCTCGAAGATCGCGTCGGCGATCCCGAGCTCGAAGACCTGCGCGCCCTTGAGCTGCTTGTTCTGGTTGAGCGAGTTCTCGATGATGACCGAGACCGCGCGGTCCGCGCCGATCAGGTTCGGCAGGATCGTGCAGCCGCCCCAGCCCGGGACCAGGCCCAGGAAGACCTCGGGCAGCGAGAAGGCCGGCAGGGCCTTCGACACGGTGCGGTAGGTGCAGTGCAGACCCACCTCGACACCGCCGCCCATCGCCGCGCCGTTGTAGTACGCGAAGGTCGGCACGGCGAGGGAGGACAGCCGCTTGAAGACGTCGTGGCCGCCCTTGCCGATGGCGAGCGCGTCCTCGTGGCGCTTCAGCAGCTCGACGCCCTTGAGGTCGGCGCCGACGGCGAAGATGAACGGCTTGCCGGTGAGGCCGACACCGACGATCGTGCCCTCGGCCGCCTCCTTCTCGACCTGGTCGATGGCGGTGTTGAGGTTCGCCAGCGACTGCGGGCCGAAGGTGGTCGGCTTGGTGTGGTCGAAGCCGTTGTCCAGCGTGATCAGCGCGAACCGGCCCGCCCCGAAGGGCAGGTCGAAGTGGCGTACGTGGGCGCTGGTGACGACCTCGTCCGGGAACAGCTCGGCCGCACCCTTCAACAGCTCAGCGGTGGTGCTCACTTGGTGCCTCCGTCGAAGTGGGGGTTCTCCCAGATGACCGTGGCGCCCATGCCGAAGCCGACGCACATGGTGGTGAGGCCGTAACGGACCTCCGGCTGCTCCTCGAACTGGCGAGCCAACTGGGTCATCAGACGGACGCCGGAGGAGGCCAGCGGGTGACCGAAGGCGATGGCGCCGCCGTACTGGTTGACGCGCGCGTCGTCGTCGGCGATGCCGTAGTGGTCGAGGAAGGCCAGGACCTGGACGGCGAAGGCCTCGTTGATCTCGAAGAGGTTGATGTCCTCGATCGACAGGCCGGCCTTGGCCAGGGCCTTCTCGGTCGCCGGGATCGGGCCGTAGCCCATGACCTCCGGCTCGACGCCGGCGAAGGCGTACGAGACGAGGCGCATCTTGACCGGCAGGTTGTTCTCGCGGGCGAAGTCCTCGGACGCGATGATCGAGGCGGTGGCGCCGTCGTTCAGACCCGCGGCGTTACCGGCCGTGACGTTGCCGTGAACGCGGAACGGCGTCTTCAGGCCCGCCAGCGACTCCAGGGTGGTGCCCGGGCGCATCGGCTCGTCGGCGGTGACCAGGCCCCAGCCGGTCTCGCCGGCCTCGGCGTTGGTGCGGCGCACCGAGATCGGCACCAGGTCGGCCTGGATCTTGCCGTTGGCGTACGCCTTGGCGGCCTTCTCCTGGCTGCGCACGGCGTACTCGTCGGCGCGCTGCTTGGTGATGTGCGGGTAGCGGTCGTGCAGGTTCTCCGCCGTCATGCCCATGAACAGGGCCGACTCGTCGACCAGCTTCTCGCTGACGAAGCGCGGGTTCGGGTCGACGCCCTCACCCATCGGGTGGCGGCCCATGTGCTCGACACCACCGGCGATGACGGCGTCGTACGCGCCGAAGGCGATCGAACCGGCGACGCTCGTGACGGCCGTGAGGGCGCCGGCGCACATACGGTCGATCGAGTAGCCGGGCACCGACTGCGGCAGGCCCGCCAGGATGCCGGCGGTGCGGCCGATGGTCAGGCCCTGGTCGCCGATCTGCGTGGTCGCGGCGATGGCGACCTCGTCGATCTTCGCGGGGTCCAGGCCGGGGTTGCGGCGCAGCAGCTCCCGGATGGCCTTCACGACGAGATCGTCGGCGCGGGTCTCGTGGTAGATGCCCTTCGGGCCCGCCTTGCCGAACGGGGTGCGGACGCCGTCGACGAAGACGACGTCCCTGACGGTACGAGGCACGATGGCTCTCCTCCAGGGTGCGGGGTGGCACTGCACTGCTGCGGCACGCGGCTAAGCGCGCGCTTGCACACCCCATGCTACTTGCGGGTAACCAGGCTGCACAGTCCCCCCACCGGGAGCGGTGAAGGTCACACCGCCGGACGCGGTGCTGTGGCGGCCGTGGCCCGGCGCACGGAGCCTGGCCTGGCCGGGGCGTGGCGTCTCGGCTGAGCCGACAGGACGGACCCCCATGGCGATCGTCACCATCGACCACAAGGTTTCCCACCAGTCCACCGTCCCCGCGAACAAGAACGAGATGGTCGAGCTCTTCGTGCGGGAGGTGAGGGACGCGTCAGCGGGCGGGGGCGGGCCGCGCAAACCCGTCCTCATGCTGCACGGCCGGAGCGTCCCGGTGCTCGCCGGCTTCGACCTCCGGCACAAGTCCTACAGTTGGGCCGAGCACCTGGCCAAGGCCGGCTACGACGTGTTCATGATGGACCTCCAGGGCTCCGGACTGTCACCGCGCCCCAAGATGGACGACCCGCGCAACGTCAACCCCGCCCAGCAGAACCTGTTGACACCCCGACCGCCCGGGTTCACGCCGGGCCCGCCGAACTACAAGTTCCAGCTGACCAACTCGTACAGCGACCGGGACGAACTGAACACCGTCGTGGAGTTCATCCTCAAAGAGTGCGAGGCGGACAAGGTCGCCTTCATCGGCTGGTCCGCCGCCGCGTTCACGATGGGGCCGTACGCGGTCAACAATCCGGGCAAGGTCGAGAGCCTGTTCCTGCTGGCGCCGGTCTTCCCGCCCAAGGGCACGTCGAACGCCCCCAGCACGCTGCCGCGGCCGGGTTTCCCTACCTTCCTCGGCACGAAGGACGGGACCTGGAACGGCTGGGGCAACGAGGTGCACTGCGAGGGCCAGCGTGAAGAGGAGATGAAGGACGTGGTCTGGGGCGCGATCATGAAGAGCGACCCCGTCGGCAGCACATGGGGGCCACCGGAGGGCCTGAACCGGATCAGGAACTTCTTCCGGTGGGGCTGGAACGAGACCACCGCGGCCCAGGGCGGCGTCCTCGGCGGAAGTGTGCCGGTCCTCATCGTGTACGGGGAGCACGACCGGCAGGTGAACACGTCGCCGCCGAATCCGGATCCGGAACTCAACTTCTCGGTCCCGGCGCTCTACAACGCCATCACCGGGTCACACAAGGTCATGGTCAAGCTGGCCTGCGCCGGGCATTCGGTGGTGTGGGAGATGCAGCACAAGAACGTGCACAACCTCTCCAAGCACTGGCTCAAGCACCTGAAGGTCGACGGCAAGACGCAGGGCGTCTTCGACATGGACACCAACGGCGACATCAGTCCCGCCCCGTGAAGGGCGAAGCCCCCGGCCGTGTACGGCCGGGGGCTCCCGGATCGGGCCTCAGCCCTTGGCGCTCGTCAGCGCCGTCACCAGCACCGGCGTGACCTGCTCGATCTGCCAGGTCCGCGCCCCGTAGCCGGCGAGTGCGCCCGCGACCGACTCCGGCGTGACCTCGGCGGGCGGCTCCCAGCACACCCGGCGCACCGTGTCGGGCGTGATCAGGTTCTCCGGCGGCAGGTTCAGCGACTCGGCGAGCGCGGAGACGGCCGACCGGGCCGCCGAGAGCCGCGCGGCGGCCGCCGGGTCCTTCTCCGCCCACGCGCGCGGCGGGGGCGGGCCCTGCACCGGCTGGCCGGGCTGCGGCAGCTCCATGTCCGGCAGCGCCTTGGCGCGGTCCACCGCCGCCTGCCACTGTTCGAGCTGGCGGCGCCCCATGCGGTGCCCGAACCCGGGCAGCGCGGTCAGCGCCTGCACGTTGGGCGGCAGGGCGAGGGCGGCCTCCACGATCGCCGCGTCGCTGAGCACCTTGCCGGGCGACACGTCACGCCGCTGGGCGATCCGGTCACGGGCGGTCCACAGCTCCCGTACGACCGCCATCTGGCGGCGCCGGCGGACCTTGTGCATGCCGGACGTCCGGCGCCAGGGGTCCTTGCGGGGCGGGGGCGGCGGGGCGGAGGCGATGGCGTCGAACTCCTGGTACGCCCACTCCAGCTTGCCCTGCCGGTCGAGCTCCTTCTCCAGTGCGTCACGCAGGTCGACGAGCAGCTCGACGTCCAGCGCGGCGTACCGGAGCCACGGCTCGGGCAGCGGGCGGGTGGACCAGTCCACGGCGGAGTGGCCCTTCTCCAGGGCGTACCCCAGCACCGACTCGACCATCGCCCCGAGGCCGACGCGCGGGAACCCCGCGAGCCGGCCGGCCAGCTCGGTGTCGAAGAGCCGGGTGGGCACCATGCCTATTTCGCGCAGGCACGGCAGGTCCTGGCTGGCGGCGTGCAGGATCCACTCGGCGCCGTCCAAGGCCTCGCCGAGCCCGGACAGGTCCGGGCAGCCGACGGGGTCGATCAGCGCGCTGCCCGCGCCCTCGCGGCGGAGCTGGACGAGGTAGGCGCGCTGGCCGTATCGGTAGCCCGACGCGCGCTCGGCGTCGACGGCGACGGGGCCGGTGCCGCGGGCGAAGGCGGCGATCACCTCGGCGAGGGCATGCTCGTCGGCCACCACGGGCGGGATGCCCTCGCGGGGCTCCAGCAAGGGGATCGGCGTCCCGTTGACTACGCCGGCTGCGACGCCGTCGTCCGGAGGGCCGCCCCCGGTGGTTCGCAGTGCTGTCTCTGCTGCGGTCTCTTGGGCGTCGGTCACCTGTCAAGGGTATCTGTGAACGGCAAGCGCCCGTCGACGGAACGTTCCGTCGACGGGCGCGGGTGTGATGTAAACCGGTCAGTGGATGATTCCCGTACGAAGTGCCACGGCGACCATTCCGGCCCGGTCGCCGGTGCCGAGCTTGCGGGCGATGCGGGCCAGGTGGCTCTTGACGGTCAGCGCGGACAGGCCCATCGATACGCCGATGGCCTTGTTCGACTGGCCCTCGGCGACCAGCCGGAGCACCTCGACCTCGCGGCCGGAGAGCTCGCGGTAGCCGCCCGGGTGGCTCGGGGCGCCGGGGGGACGGCGGTGCAGCCGGGCGGCGGCGGCACCGATGGGGGCGGCGCCGGGGCGGGTCGGGTGGCCGATGTTCGTGCGGGTGCCGGTGACGACGTAGCCCTTGACGCCGCCGGCGAGCGCGTTGCGTACGGCACCGATGTCGTCGGCCGCCGACAGGGCGAGCCCGTTGGGCCAGCCGGCGGCACGGGTCTCGGACAGCAGGGTGAGCCCGGAGCCATCGGGCAGGTGGACGTCGGCAACGCAGATGTCGCGCGGGCTGCCGACGCGGGGACGAGCCTCCGCGATGGACGACGCCTCGATGACGTCACGCACTCCGAGGGCCCACAGGTGGCGGGTGACGGTGGAGCGGACGCGCGGGTCGGCCACGACGACCATGGCCGTCGGCTTGTTCGGGCGGTAGGCGACCAGGCTTGCGGGCTGCTCGAGGAGAACGGACACCAGGCCTCCTGGGAAGGTGCGGGACACAGCCGGCTCGGGGAAGAAGCCGGGCGAACCGTGTTTGAAGGGTCACAGACCTCTTCGGCAGCCCTGGCGTCCGCCTTTAGGGGAAGATCACGATTTAGTGAGTAACAATTGGGGCAATTCGGACGGGCGATCGATCATCCTACGAGCGCCCTGTCCCACGCGGGGCGCCCGCCGTCCCGGCGGGGCCGCGCCCCCGGGCGCGGGTACGGCCCCGGCAACGGTGCCCGCCCCCGGACGCGACAGGCGCCGCAGCCTACGCGCTCGGCCCCCCGTCCCGGCCCGCCCGGTGAGCGGCGAGGCGCGGCGTTGACGCCCCACCGGCCGGCAGACGGCGTACCGCCCGGGGTGGGGCCGTGCAGGGTCGCCCCCGCAGAGGCTGGCGGCAACCGAACGGCTCCCGTACCGGTGCCCAAGGCCGCCGGCCTCGAGGAGGTGAGCCCGGAGGGGCCCCGCCCCCCACCCGCCGGCAGGCACCGCCCCAGGGGGCACCGCAGAAAGGGCACCGCCCCGGTCCGTTGTGCCCACCCTCCCCCAAGCTCTCGGCTTCGCTCGAGCAGGGGGGAGCCCCACCGCCCTGCGGAACGACTGCCCACAACGGGGCTTCCGGTGCGGTCCGCGGGTGGCCCGGAGGGCGGAGCCCTACGGGTGCTGGGGGCCTCGGCGCTGGGGGAGGGACACCACGGCGGCCGAGCCGGGGTCCACCGGGCCCGGGCCCGAGGGCGGCAGGCCCGCGATCTGGCACAGCAGGTCGCACCAGGCCGCCAGGTGCGCCGCCGTGTCCGGTACCCCGCCGCGGCCCTCGCGCGGCGTCCAGGACGCCCTGATCTCGATCTGCGTCGCCGGGCGCCGCTCCGCGAGTCCACCGAAGTAGTGAGACCCCGCACGGGTGACGGTGCCCGAGGCCTCCTCGTACGACAGGCCCCGCGCCTCCAGCGCGCCCGTCAGCCACGACCAGGACACCTCCGGCAGCAGGGGGTCGGCCGCCATCTCCGGCTCCAGCTCCGCCCGCACCAGCGTCACCAGCCGGAAGGTGCCCTGCCAGGCCTCGTGCCCGGCCGGGTCGTGCAGCAGCACGAGGCGGCCGTCCGCCAGGTCCTCCTCGCCCTCGACGACCGCCGCCTCCAGGGCGTACGCGTACGGGGCCAGCCGCTGCGGCGGGCGGGAGGGGTCCACCTCGATCTCCGGCCGCAGCCGCGCCCCGCGCAGGGCCTCGACCGCCAGCCGGAAGGCGGGCGGGACGGGCGTACCCTCCCTGTCGTCCGTTCCTTCGGCATTGTCGGAGTGATCGGAGAACTGTCCCTGAGCCGCAGCCATGCGGGGAAGAGTAGGCGGAAGGACGGCCTCGCGCAGGGAGGGACACCCTCACCACGCGAGCCGCTTGGCCGCACATGCGAAGATTCGGGGCGTGAGTGCCAACGACAGCGCTTCGGGCGCCCAGCAGACGAAGACCTACGACTCCGCGTTCCTCAAGGCGTGCAGGCGCGAGCCCGTACCGCACACGCCCGTGTGGTTCATGCGGCAGGCGGGACGGTCGCTGCCCGAGTACCTGAAGGTCCGCGAAGGCATCCCCATGCTGGAGTCGTGCATGCGGCCCGAGCTGGTCACCGAGATCACCCTCCAGCCGGTACGGCGGCACAAGGTCGACGCCGCGATCTTCTTCAGCGACATCGTGGTGCCGTTGAAGGCCATTGGTGTCGACCTCGACATCAAGCCCGGTGTCGGCCCGGTCGTCGCCGAACCGATCCGCCGTCGGCAGGATCTGGAGCGGCTGCGTGACCTCACGCCCGACGACGTCCGGTACGTCACCGAGGCCATCGGGATGCTCACCGGCGAGCTCGGCTCCACCCCGCTCATCGGTTTCGCCGGCGCGCCGTTCACCCTCGCGAGCTACCTCGTCGAGGGCGGCCCGTCCCGCAACCACGAGCACACCAAGGCCCTGATGTACGGCGACCCCGAGCTGTGGGCCGACCTGCTGGACCGCCTCGCCGAGATCACCGCCGCCTTCCTGAAGGTCCAGATCGAGGCCGGCGCCTCCGCGATCCAGCTCTTCGACTCCTGGGTCGGCGCCCTCGCCCCCGCCGACTACCGCCGCTCGGTCATGCCCGCCTCCGCGAAGGTGTTCCGGGCGGTCGAGGAGTACGGCGTACCGCGCATCCACTTCGGCGTCGGCACGGGCGAGCTGCTCGGCCTCATGGGCGAGGCGGGCGCCGATGTCGTCGGCGTCGACTGGCGCGTCCCGCTGGACGAGGCGGCCCGCCGGGTCGGCCCCGGCAAGGCGCTCCAGGGCAACCTCGACCCGGCGGTCCTGTTCTCCACCCCCGAGGCGGTCGAGGCCAAGACCCGCGAGGTCCTGGACGCCGCCGCCGGGCTGGAGGGCCACGTCTTCAACCTCGGCCACGGCGTCCTGCCGACCACCGACCCGGACGCCCTGACCCGCCTCGTGGAGTACGTCCACACGCGGACCGCCCGCTGACCCTCCCTACAGGGCGGTGACGTTCACCGACGCGATCCGGCCCGCCTCGTCGAACGACACCATGACCGGTGAACCGTTCGGCAGGTCGGCGCCGATCGCGGTCGGCGACGGGCGCTGGGCGAGCCCGTGGTGGGCGAAGTACCCGCCCACCACCGCGCGCGGCACCGCGCCCTCGACGGCGCCCGCCCCGGTCAGCAGCACCCGCGGCAGGGTGACCGCGTCCGGCGCGGTGCGCGGCACCGACGGGTCGTCCGGGACCAGGTAGAGCCGCGTCCCGGGCGCGGCCTCCACCCCCAGGTACCCGGCGGCGGCGAGCACGCCCATGGCGCCGAACGCCAGGTGTTCCACCGCCATGCGCGGGTCCGGGAACGCGGACAGGTCCAGGCCCGCCTCGGTGAACTCCGGCACCCCGGCCCGCTCACCGCGCCGGCGCACCTCCGCCGAAGCGCCCACCACCGGCATGTCGCCGAACCCCGGGTTGGCCCAGCCCCACAGCCACGAGCCGTCGGACTCGTCGAACGTCCCGAGCACGGAGACCCGCAGTTCACGGCCGCCCTGCTGGTACAGGCACTGACCGAGGTCGGCCGTCCAGGGGCCGGAGGGCATGAACGCGGTGAACGTTTCGAGCTGCTCCCACGCCCAGGCGGCATGGGGCTCGGTCGCACGGACGAAGGCGTCGCTGAATGAAGTGATCATGACGCCCGACCCTAGCCTCCGTCCGTCACCCCGCCTCCCGCACCGCCGTCACCGCCTTGCGGGCCGCCACCTGCACGGGGTCCCACACCGGCGAGAACGGCGGTGCGTAGCCCAGGTCGAGGGCCGTGACATTCTCCACGGTCATGCCGGCGGTGAGCGCCACCGCCGCGATGTCCACCCGCTTCGCGGCCCCCTCGCGCCCCACGATCTGGCAGCCCAGCAGTTTGCCCGTGCGGCGCTCGGCGAGCATCTTGACCGTCATCGGCGCCGCCCCCGGGTAGTAACCGGCCCGGCTCGTCGACTCGACCGTCACCGTGACGAAACGGAGTCCCACGGCGAGAGCGTCCCGCTCACGCAGGCCCGTGCGGGCGATCTCCAGGGAGCACACCTTGCTGACCGCCGTACCCACGACGCCCGGGAACGTGCCGTACCCGCCGGCCACGTTGGCGCCGATGACCTGGCCGTGCTTGTTGGCGTGCGTGCCCAGCGGTATGTGCCGCTCGCGGCCCGAGACCAGGTCCAGGACCTCGACGCAGTCGCCGCCCGCCCAGATGTCCTCCCGGCCGCGCACCCGCATCGACAGGTCGGTGAGCAGCCCGCCGTACTCGCCCAGCGGCAGCCCCGCCTCGCGGGCCAGGGTCGTCTCCGGCGCCACGCCCATGCCCAGCACGACCACATCGGCGGGGTACTCGGCGTCCTCGGTCGCCACCGCCCGCACCCGCCCGTCGTCACCGGTGAGGATCTTGGTGACCTCCGCGCCGCCGACGGTCGTGATGCCGAGGCCGTCCATCGCCTCGTGCACCAGCCTGCCCATGTCCGGGTCGAGCGTCGACATCGGCTGCTCGCCCCGGTTGAGGACGGTCACCTCGTAGCCGCGGTTCAGCAGCGCCTCCGCCATCTCCACGCCGATGTACCCGGCGCCCACGACCACCGCGCGCCGCCCCGCCGTACCGTTCAGCGTGGTCAGCGTGGTCAGTAGCGCCTGCCCGTCGTCCAGCGTCTGCACCCCGTGCACGCCCGCCGCGTCGATGCCCGGCAGCGGCGGCCGCACCGGGCGGGCGCCGGTCGCGATCACGAGCTTGTCGTAGCCCTCCCACGACTCGGCGCCCGACTCGGCGTCCCGTACCCGCACCCGCCCGCCGTCCAGGTCGAGTTCGGTCACCTCCGTCCGCAGTCGCAAGTCGATGCCGCGCTCCCGGTGCGCCTCGGGCGTACGCGCGATGAGCCGGTCCGGTCCGTCGACGTCGCCGCCGACCCAGTACGGAATCCCGCACGCCGAGTAGGAGGTGAAGTGCCCCCGCTCGAAGGCGACGATCTCCAGCTCGTCGGGGCCCTTCAGCCGGCGGGCCTGCGAGGCGGCGGACATGCCGGCCGCGTCCCCACCGATGATCACCAGTCGTTCTCGTCCCAGCTCTCCCATGCCGGACACGCTACGGCCTGAACGCCGCCACGACCGGTCACCGTCGGGGCGGGGGACGGCGTTTGAGAGAGTGGGGTCATGAACGCGGACACCGGGGACACATCCAGGAAGGGCCACGTCGTCGTCATCGGCGGCGGCATCGCGGGCCTCGCCGCCGCCCACCGGCTGGTCACCGCCGGTCGGCGCGTGACCCTGCTGGAGGCCACCACGCGGCTCGGCGGCAAGCTCCAGGCCGGCGAGATCGAGGGCGCCCCCGTCGATCTGGGCGCCGAGTCGATGCTCGCCCGCCGCCCGGAGGCGATCGACCTCGCCCGTGCCGTCGGCCTCGGTGACCGGCTCCAGCCACCCGCCACCGCCAGTGCCGCCGTCTGGACCCGGGGCGCGCTCCGGCCGATGCCCAAGGGGCACGTCATGGGCGTCCCCGCCGACGCGGCCGCGCTCGGCGACCTGCTCTCCGACGAGGGCCTGCGACGGATCGGCCAGGACCGCGAGCTCCCGGCCGCCGACCTCGGCGAGGACATCGCGGTCGGCCGCTACGTCGCGGACCGCATGGGCCGCGAGGTCGTCGACCGCCTCGTCGAGCCGCTCCTCGGCGGCGTCTACGCGGGCGACGCCTACCGGATCTCGATGCGCGCCGCCGTCCCCAAGCTCTTCGACGCCGCCCGCACCCACGGCACGCTCACCGACGCCGTACGCGCCCTCCAGCAGGCCGGGCAGCAGCAGACGGGGCCGGCCTTCATGGGCATCGAGGGCGGCATCGGCACCCTGCCCGGCGCCGTCGCCGACGCCATCACCGCCCGGGGCGGCGAGATCCGCACCGACACGCCCGTCCACGCCCTCACCCGCGCGGCGGCCGGGGGCTGGGACGTCCGTACCGGCGAACGCGTCCTGCACGCCGACGCCGTCGTCGTCGCCACCCCCGCCTGGTCCGCCGCCGAGCTGCTCGCCGCCGAGTCCCCGGCCGCGGCCGCCGAGCTGGCCGCCGTCGAGTACGCCTCCATGGCCCTGGTCACCCTCGCCTTCCGGCGCACCGACGTGGCGGGGGTGCTGCCCGCGGGCTCCGGCTTCCTCGTCCCGCCCGTCGACGGCCGCACCATCAAGGCGTCCACCTTCTCCTCCCAGAAGTGGAAGTGGACCGACGAGGGCTCGAAGGACCTGGTGCTGCTGCGCACCTCGGTGGGCCGGTACGGCGAGGAGGAGCACCTGCACCGCGAGGACGCCGACCTCGTCTCCGTATCCCTGAAGGACCTCGCCGACGCCACCGGGCTGGCCGCCCGGCCCGTCGCCACCGAGGTCACCCGCTGGATCGGCGGCCTGCCGCAGTACCCGGTCGGCCACCTCGCGCGGGTCGCCCGCATCCGCGACGCCGTCGCCAAGGTGCCCGCCCTCCGGGTCTGCGGGGCGGTGTACGACGGCGTCGGCATCCCCGCGACCATCGCGAGCGCGCGGCGCGCGGCGGACGAGATCCTGGCCGCGATGCCCGCCACGCCGACCCTGGCGCACGGCACCCTGAGCGACGAGCGAGAATAGCCCCATGAGTGCGCCCGAAAAGATCCCGAACGCCGGTAAGAAGGCGAAGGACCTCAACGAGGTCATCCGCTACACCCTGTGGTCCGTCTTCAAACTGCGCGACGTCCTGCCCGAGGACCGGACCGGCTACGCCGACGAGGTCCAGGAGCTGTTCGACCAGCTCACCGCCAAGGACATCACCGTACGCGGCACGTACGACGTGTCCGGCCTGCGCGCCGACGCCGACCTCATGATCTGGTGGCACGCCGAGACCTCGGACGCGCTCCAGGAGGCGTACAACCTCTTCCGCCGCACCCGGCTGGGCCGCGCGCTTCAGCCGGTGTGGTCCAACATGGCGCTGCACCGCCCGGCCGAGTTCAACCGGTCGCACATCCCGGCGTTCCTCGCCGACGAGACCCCGCGCGACTACGTCTCGGTGTACCCCTTCGTGCGCTCCTACGACTGGTACCTGCTGCCCGACGAGGACCGGCGCCGGATGCTCGCCGACCACGGCAAGATGGCCCGTGGCTTCCCGGACGTGCGCGCCAACACGGTCGCCTCGTTCTCGCTCGGCGACTACGAGTGGATCCTCGCCTTCGAGGCGGACGAGCTGTACCGGATCGTGGACCTGATGCGTCACCTGCGCGCCTCCGAGGCGCGGATGCACGTGCGCGAGGAGGTCCCGTTCTACACCGGCCGGCGCAAGTCGGTCGCGGATCTGGTCGCGGGTCTCGCCTGAGGGCCCTGACCTGACCGACCTGGTGACGGTCGGGCGCGGTGTCCTGGACGCCCGCCCGCGCGTCACCCACCGACCCGGAAGATCAGACGGCGGGCCCGCGCGCCCGCCGCTCCAGCGACACCGGGTCCGGCTCCGGGTGCGGCGCGCGTCATGCGCGCCGCACCGGCGTCTTTTCCGGCACTAACGGGGGCGGTGCGCCCCCGGCGCCAGGGCCGCCCGCAGCGCCGGGTCGTCCAGCGCGTGGATCCCGCCGATGGCGACGGCGGCGAGCGGGTCGCGCGGGCTGACCTTCGTCAGCAGGCTCTGCCCGGCGGGGGAGGCCCAGCGCGTGTACGGGCGGACCTCGATCCGCGCGATGACGAGGCACCCGAGCGTGAGGACGAGCGGGAGCGCGAACCAGGCCATCCCCCGGGCGTCCGGCGCGTGTTCGGCGGGGAGCAGCAGCAGTGCGGCCGCCGCGAGGGCGACGGTGAGGGCCGTCGAGCGGCGTACTCCCCGCAGCGCCGCGACGACGGAGGACCGGGCGGTGTCGGGCACCGCGAGCCCCGCGGCGACGAGCCGGTCGGCCAGCGCCCGTACCGCGTCGGCGGCCGACGCCGTGGCGCGTACCGCCGCTATCCGCGACTGCCCCTCGGGCCCTATCGCGCCGATCACGGACCGCTCCAGGTCGTCCGCGCCCTCCGGGTCGACGACCGTCGCCCAGCCGGTGTGGGCGAGCAGCAACCGCCGCCGCCGGTGCATCGACACCAGGGTCAGGTCGGTGACCCGCCCGGGGCCGCCGGCCAGGAACGCGGCCTCGTACAGGTTCAGTTCACGGTCACGGTCAGGGGCGGTGGCGTTGACCGGCTGGGCGGCCTCGACGGCGGCCAGGCACAGCCGCGCGCAGCTCACGGCCGCCGCGGCCCACGTCACCAGCAGGAACGGGACCCAGAACATGCCGGAGTTCTACGCGAGACGGCGGGCGCGGCGCCACAGGGTTTTCACGATGTGGACTTTCGGGCGGGGGCGGGCCCGGTCAGTCACCGCCCCCGCCTCCGCCGCCCCCGCAGCTCGACCCGCCTCCGCCTCCGCAGCTCGACCCGCCCCCGCCGCTGCCGCAGCTCGACCCGCCGCTGCACGCGGAGCTGCCGCCTCCGCCGCCCCCGCAGCCGCCTCCGCAGCTCGACCCGCCCGTGTCGGCGCTCGCGCACCACACGATGACCGTCGTGGTCGCGAGCTCGTCGTTGTGCCCGCCCCCGCCCCCGCCCCCGCCGCCGCTCCTCCGGGCGTACATCCGCGCAGCCGCCGTCAGTTGGTCGCGGAGCACCGGGTCGGGCAGTGCGCGCAGCCCGTGCAGTGCCACCAGGTCCCCCGGCTCGATCAAGTGGGCATGGGCCCGGCGGTACGCGGCGAGGGCCCGCCGGCCCGCCCCGGTGAGCCGCCGGCCGGTGACGGCGCCGCAGACCATCGCGGTCACCAGACCGGCGAACAGGGCGGGCAGCACCTTGACGACGAAGGGGAACGGGTGCTCACCGGACTCGGCCGTGGCGTACTCGGCGACGGTCACCACGACGGAGCCGAGGACGAGCAGGACGCAGACGGCCGCCTGGACGGCGCTCCACCGGCGCCAGGTGCGGCTCGCGCCGCGTGGCACGATCAGCCCCCGGGCGGCGAGCCGGTCGCCGATCTCCTGCACGGCCGGGTGGCGCATCGCGGCGAGCCGTACGACGTGCAGGGCTCCGCTGGGCGCGGTCGCGAGCTCGTGCAGCACGGCGTGCTCGACCGGGTCGTGCCCGACCGGGCGCACGACCCGCACGATGCCCGGCCCGCCGACCGCGACGCGGCCGTCCGCGTGCAGTGCGGCGAGCGCGGAGTCGACGACCCGGGCGGGCCCGCCGTTGAGGAACGCGGCCTCGACCCGGTAGTGGAGGGAACCGCCCGGCCCGCGCCGGGAGGCGGCCACCCCGTTGACGAGCAGGGCCGAGGAGACGGCGACGGCGACGTACAGGAGGACGGCGAGGGTGTTCATCGCGCTCACCGCCCCACCAGCGCGGCGCGGGCGGCGCGCACCAGGCGGGTGGCCCGGCCTGGCGGCCGCGCCCCGGCGCGTTCCTGCCACCACAGGGTGAGCCTCCGGCGGGCGGCGTCGTCCTCGGGCCGCCCGGCGATCAGCAGGTGCTCGGCGAAGTCGAGGGCGTCGCGCCGGTAGCCACCGCGCATGGGGCGGGAGGCGGCGTAGGAGAGGAACGCGGCGCGGTAACCGCCGCCGAGGATCTCCGGCAGCTCGGGCGCGACCTTGGCGACCACCCCGGCCCGCTTGCCGGCCAGCGCCCGGCTCTGCACCCGCAGCCGCGCGTGGTCGAACCCCTCGGGCGCGGGCGTCCCGGCGACCAGCGCCGACAGCAGGGCGGCCTGCGCGATCCCCACCCGCTCCCGCACACCGGGTCCGACGGCGGTGACCGGCTTCGGCGCCGCCACGGGCGCGGCCGTCACCGGGGGCGTCGCCCCCCGTACCGTGTCACGGATCGACGCCAGCTCGGCCGCCAGTTCCCCCGCCGGGGGGAAGTCGTCGTCCCGTTCCAGCAGGACGCCCGGCGGGCTGACCCGGGAGGCGAGGTCCGCCAGGATGCCGAGCACCGCGGGCGGCACCGGGTGGGCGTGGGAGTCGTGCCAGACGCCGTCCCGTTCGATCCCGCCCGCCACGTGGACGTAGGCGATGGCCTCGACCGGCAGCTCCGCCAGCGCCTTCGCCGGGTCCTCGCCCCGGTTGACGTGGTTGGTGTGCAGGTTCGCCACGTCGATCAGGAGGCGGACGCCGGTGCGCTCCACCAGCTCGGCCAGGAACTGCCCCTCCGTCAGCTCCTCACCGGGCCAGGAGAACAGCGCGGCTATGTTCTCCAGCGCCAGCGGCACCGGCAGCGCGTCCTGCGCGATGCGGACGTTCTCGCACAGCACGTCCAGCGCGTCCCAGGTGCGCGGGACCGGCAGCAGGTGGCCCGCCTCCAGGGCGGGTGACGCCGTGAGCGGCCCCCCGGCCCGTACGAAGGCGATGTGCTCGGTGACCAGTGGCGCCCCCAGGTCCGTGGCCTTCGCCGCCAGTTCGGCGAGCCGCCCCTCGTCCGGCCGGTCCGCGCCGCCCAGCCCCAGGGACACGCCGTGCGGGACGACCGTGACGCCCCGCTCGCGCAGCCGCAGCAGGGAGTCGGGGAGGTGGCCGGCGCAGATGTTCTCCGCGACCACCTCCACCCAGTCCAGCCCGGCCAGCCCTTCCACCGCGTCCGCGATCTCGGGCCGCCAGCCGATGCCGATACCCAGTTCCGTCATGTCCCCCTCCTCCTGCGTCGGTCGGAGGGGTAATGGCCCCGCGAGCGGACCCTCAATCCGAAGGAGCCGCAGTTCAGAGCTTCATTTGAGGTTCCGGGCAGAGATCACGGACGGGTCGTGTTGATCGCGGTCGGCGGGCCGGGCTGTGTCGAGGGCCTGGACGTGAACGACTGGTCCGTCCCCGTCGGCACGGCCGGCGACGGCGCCGGCGGCAGGTTGCCGTTGGGCGGCGGCGGACCGGACGGGCTCGCGGTCGCCAGCCCCGCCGCCTCGTTGGCGATCGCGTCGAAGTCGACCTTGCCGGTCGCCTCCAGCATCGTGATGTGGTCCAGCACCGTCTGGTTGGCGTCGCTCGCGAGCTGCCGTATCAGCGTGTTGCGCGTGGTGTGCCGCACCTGGGCGACCAGCGCGAAGACCTTGCCGTGCGCGTTGCGCAGCAGGTTGGCGAACTTGCGCTCGTACTCCTCGCCGCTCGCCGCCGACAACTCGCGCAGCCACCCCTGCTGCTGCTCCGACGGCTGGTTCGGCAGCTCCACGCCCAGCTTCGCCGCCACGTCGCGGGCCCGCTGGTCCAGGTCGGTGTGGCCGACGACGAGGTGGTCGCCCGCGTCCTTGATGGCCTGGCTCGGCGCCCGTTCGATCGCCTGCTGGCCGGCCGGCAGCTCCCAGAGGCCGGCCAGCCGGACCTTCACCAGGAAGTCGCGGTCCGTCGCCGACAGCGGGCCCCATTGGGTCGCCACGGTCGACGCGTTGAGGTTGGCCTGGCCGGTGCCGGAGCGGTCGGCGTACGACCAGACCGGGAACGCCAGCGCGCCGACCGTGACGACGAGGGCCGCGATGATGAGTGCCGTGCCGTTGATGCGTCGCAACAACAAGGTGGTGCCTCCCGAACTGATGGCATTACTGGGAGGTACGTATACAGGCGTGCGAGCGTTCAGTTCACCTGTACGGGAAACTCCGAGACCACCGTGCAGGACCCGGGAGCGATCTCCGTGAAGCCCGCGTCGCGCACCAACGGCAGCCCGCTGGTGACCAGTTCGGCCCACCGGGCGGGGTGCGCGGTGCGTACCGCGAGCGGGAAACCGGCCTCCCGCCACGCCTTGCGGTCCGCGTCCGCCATCGCCCACCACAGCAACTGCGCGCCGTGCCCGACCTGTGCCATCTCCTTGCCGGTCGACATGGTCAGCTCCGGGTTGAGCCACAACCGCGCCTGCCCGGGCGCGGGCGGCGCCGGCTCGCCGGTGTCGTCCAGCTCCGTGCCCGACACCTGGAGCTTGGCCAGCTCCTTGGGCCAGCCGTCGAGGGGGACGGGCGGGAAGACCCGTACCTCCGCGGTGGCGCCCATGATCGTGATGCCCGGCAGCCGGGCGGCCTTGCGCCACTCCGCGCCGCGCGCACGGCGCACCACCTTGCGGATGCGCGCGTCCTGCCAGTCGCGCATGACCCGCGCCCACTCCCCGTCTCCCACCGACCGGTCGTCCGACAACATCACCAGCACCGCGCGGGCGGCGGTCTCCAGCGCGTCGGTCCGGGCGGGCGGCTCGGTCTTCTCCACCCGTACGACGAGGGGGAGGACGTACTCGGGGGTGTCGTCACTGCTGTTCACCCCGTAAGTCTGCCAGGCGCCCAGAGGGGCTTTCTTGGCGGAATGGGTGGTTCCGGGACACGATGCCCGCATGAAGAGCGATCTTTTCGCGTCCGAGAACATGGCGCAGCAGGCGACCGTCCCCGGCATGACCCTCCAGAACGCGAAGTCGGTCAAGTACGCCGTCAACGGCGAGATGCACGCCCGGCAGGGATCGATGATCGCCTACCGGGGCAACCTCCAGTTCGAGCGCAAGGGCCAGGGCCTGGGCGGCATGCTCAAGCGCGCCGTCACCGGCGAGGGCCTGCCGCTGATGGCCGTCCGCGGCCAGGGCGAGGCGTGGTTCGCGCACGAGGCACAGAACTGCTTCATCGTCGACATCGAGCAGGGCGACGCGCTCACCGTCAACGGCCGCAACGTCCTGTGCTTCGACGCCACCCTCTCCTACGACATCAAGACCGTGAAGGGTGCCGGGATGACCGGCGGCGGGCTCTTCAACAGCGTCTTCACCGGCTACGGCAAGCTCGCGGTGATCTGCGACGGCAACCCCGTCGTCATCCCGGTCACCACCAACCAGCCGGTGTACGTCGACACCGACGCCGTCGTCGGCTGGAGCGCTCGGCTCAGCACCTCGCTGCACCGCTCGCAGTCCCTCGGGTCGATGATCCGCGGCGGCTCGGGCGAGGCCGTGCAGCTCATGCTCCAGGGCGAGGGCTTCGTGATCGTACGGCCCAGCGAGCTCACTCCCCAGAAGGCGGCACAGAGCTGAACCTCCGGCGAATAGGCCGCCGTTACGGCCTGACCGGACCGTGGGTGCTGCGGGACGTCCACCTCGACGTGCCCGCCCGCACCCTGGTCCGGATCGAGGGCGCCAACGGCAGCGGCAAGTCCACCCTGCTGCGGCTGGCCGCCGGGATCGACGCCCCGACCGAGGGCCGCGTCACCGGCCGCCCGCCGCGCACCGCCTATGTGCCCGAACGCTTCCCGGCCGCGCTGCCGTTCACCGCCACCGGCTACCTGGTCCACCTCGGGCGGATCCAGGGGCTTCGGCGGCGGACGGCGGCGGCGCGGGCGGCCGAGTGGCTGGAGCGGTTCGGCGCCCAGGCGCACTCCCGCACCCCGCTGGCCGAGCTGTCCAAGGGCACCAGCCAGAAGGTCGCCGTGGCCCAGGCGCTGCTCGCCGAACCGGACCTGCTCGTCCTGGACGAGGCGTGGACCGGCCTGGACGCGGCCGCCCGCGCGGAGCTGGACCGGGCGGTGCGGGAGCGGGTCGCGGCGGGCGCGGCGGTGGTCTTCGTCGACCACGACCCACGGCGCCTCGCGGGGGAGGCGGACGCGGTGTACGCGGTGAACGGCGGCCGTCTGCGCACCCGTACCCCCGACGCCGCCGGACCCGAGCGGCCGGGCATGGTCACGGTCACGGGCATGGTCACGGTCACGGCGTCCGGCGGACGGCTGCCCGGCCGGCCGTTGCCCGGCTCGCCCGCGTACGAGGCCGGGGCGGACGGCACCGTCACGTTCACCGTGCCCGCCGCCCACTCCGACGCGCTGCTGCGGGAGCTGCTGACCGCCCACCCGCCCTGGCACATCCACGGGGTGGTCGCAGCCTCATGACCGCGCTCCTCCGCTACCAGACCGCCCTGCTGCTGCGCTCCCAGCGCTGGCTGCCGCCGATCCTGCTGTACGTGGCGTTCCTGGCCATCGGCATACGCCACGGCGAGCCGGTCCTCGGCGCCCTCGGGTACGCCTCCGCGCCGCTGCTGCCGGTCACGGCCTGGCTCGTACGGACCTGCCTGAACCAGGAGCCCCCGGCCGCCCGCGACGTCGCCGCCGCCGCGGCCGGCCGGACCCGGCTCCACCTCGCGGCGATCCTCGCCGGCACCCTCGGCGCGGCCGTGCCCGGCGCGGCGGCCGTGCTGGTGATCACGGTGGCGAGCGCGCCGGTCGCCGCCGACGGCCGCACCGGCGTCCCGCTGCCGCCCGCCGCCCTCGCGGGCCTGGCCACCGCGGGCGTCTGCGTCCTGCTCGGCGCGGCCGTCGGCGCCCTGCTGACCCGCCCGCTGCTGCCGGGCCGCGCCTGGTCGATCGCCGCCGTCATGGCGGCCGTGCTCCTGGCACTGGTGACCACCGGCTCGCCCGTCAACCACGCCCTCACCGCCCTGGTCACGGGCAACCGCACCGGGGTGGTCCCGCTGCCGCTGCTCCCGCTGGCAGCGGCGGCGGTCCTCGCGGCGGCGGCGACGGCCCTCGCCTGCCGGCTCACCGCCGTGCGGGAGTGAGTACGCTCGTATACATGGACGACAAGGGCGATGCGTACAGGGTCGATTCGTACGGCGAGACCCCGGCTTCCCAGGACGCCCGCTCCCAGGGCGGGCCGCCGTACGCCGCGTGTGTCCTGTGCCAGGAGCCGACCGAGTACCCCGAGTCCACCAAGGGCATCACGCTGTGCCCGGTCTGCGAGTGGCGCGAGGCGGAGCGCACCGCCTGTTCGGGTTAGCCGCGCTCGGCTCGGGACGCGCGCCAGGTGCGCCGGGCGTCGATGTCCGCGTGGCGGTCGCCGTAGACGTTGCGCACGACGCCGGGTTCCGCCAGGAAGTCGTGCGGGAAGCCGAGCGGCACCGCGCTCACCCGGTCGAGCCGCTCGACGGCCTCGGCGTCCAGCTCCACGCCGAGCGACGCCAGGTTGTCGGCGAGCTGGCCGGGCCGGCTGGCGCCGACGAGGGGGACGATGTTGCCGGGGCGGCCGCGCAGCCAGGCCAGCGCCACCTGGGCCGGGGTCCAGCCGCCCTCCTTGGCGATCTCCAGGACGGCGGTGATCACCTCCGCCTGCCGCTCGTCCTCCTCCGCCCCGTCGGAGAGCCGGCCCGTCTCGCCGCGGCGGTACTTGCCGGTGAGCTTGCCGGCGGCCAGCGGGGCCCATGCCATGACGGTCTGGTCGAAGGCCAGGGCCTGCGGCAGCAGCTCGCGCTCGGGGGCCCGCTCCAGCAGGTTGTAGCGGAGCTGCGACCCGGCGAAGCAGCTCCAGCCGCGCAGCTCGGCGAGGGTGTTCGCCTGGGCGATCTCCCAGGCGGGCCAGTCGGACACGCCCAGGTAGAGCACCTTTCCGGCGCGTACGAGGTCGTCCAGGGCGCGCATGACCTCCTCGACCGGGGTGAAGACGTCCCGCGCGTGCACCCACAGCACGTCGAGGCGGTCGGTGCGCAGCCGGGCGAGGCTGGCCTCCACCGACTGCACGAGGTTCTTGCGGTGGTTGCCGCCGGAGTTCGGATCCCCCTGGCGGGTGGCGCAGGTGTACTTGGAGGCCAGCACGAACCGGTCCCGGCGGCCGTCGAGCAGCCTGCCGAGGACGGTCTCCGAGGCGCCGCCGCCGTAGATGTCGGCCGTGTCGACGAAGTTGCCGCCCGCGTCCGCGTACGTGTCGAGGATCTGCCGGTTCACGTCCTCGTCGCCGTCGCCCCCCATCGTCATGGCGCCCAGGGCGAGCTCGCTCACGCGCAGACCGGTCCGGCCGAACAGTGTGTACCGCACGATGTGTCCCCTCGTGTACCGCGTCAGGTCGTACACGTGACGTTAGGCGCTGGAGCGCGCTCCAAGGCAAGGGTGTTCACGTGTCCGCTCAGGCACCGCGGGCGGCGGCCATCAGCTCGGAGACCTTGACGAAGCGGTAGCCGCGCCGGCGCAGTTCGGGGACGATGCGGCGGATCGCCCGCTCGGTGACGGGGGCGGCGCTGCGGGTGCAGTGCATCACGACCAGCGAGCCCGGCCGTACGCCCGCCAGGACCTGCTCGGCGACCGCGTCGGCGTCGGTGGCGAAGGCGTCGCCGCTGACCACGTCCCACTGCACGGCCGTCACCTCGGCCGAGGCCAGCGCGCGCAGCGCCTCGTCGTCGTAACAGCCGCCGGGGAAGCGGAAGTACGGCACGACGTTGCGCGCGCCGGCCGCGCGGAACGCGTCGAAGGCGCGGCGTACGTCGGCGGCCATGTCGCCGGGCGCCAGCGCGGGAAGCCCGTAGCAGGGGGCCTTGAAGGCGTGGTGGCTGTAGGAGTGGTTGGCGACCTCGAAGCGCGGGTCGTTGCCGATGGCCCTGGCCTGGTCGGGGTACTCCTCCGCCCAGCGGCCGGTCATGAAGACGGTCGCGTCGACCTTCAGGCGCCGGAGGGTGTCGATCAGGGCGGGGTTGTCGAACCGCTCGCCGCGCGCCGCCCGGGGGCCCTGATCGGCCGTCATGTCGGCGTCGAAGGTGAGCGCCACCGTCTTGCCGCCCGCCCGGTCCGTCGTCGTGGGCGCCCGCTCGAAGACAGGCGTGAGGCCGCCCGGACCGGGGGCCATGGTCGGCGGCATCCTGGCGGGGGAGGGGCTCGCCACGGCGGACGGTTGCCGGGCCGCGGGGTGCCGGGGTGCGGCGGGGCGTGTCTCGGAGGCGGTGCCGCAGCTCACGAGCGCGGTGCACAAAACAGCCAGGAGCGACACATTCCGTACCAGAGTAGTCACGCACGGAAAATATATGATCATCGTGATGGCGGGCGTCCGGAACGCTTCCGTCCGGAGTAGTCCAGCGCGATGTCCCGCCCCGCCCGGGTGATCGTGGACGCATGATGGAGGACACCGTGACACGGCCCATCCTGGGTCCGCCGCCCGTACGGCACTGGCCCGCGCTGGACATCGCCGGAACCGAGTTCGACCCGGTGCTCGCGGAGCTGATGAGGGAAGGGCCGATCAGCCGTATCCAGCTCCCGCACGGCGAGGGCTGGGCGTGGCTGGTGACCCGCCACGACGACGTCAGGATGATCACGAACGACCCGCGCTTCACCCGTGCGCCGGTCGTCGGTCGCGAGGTCACGCGGCTCGCGCCGCACGTCCGGCCCCAGCGGGGATCGCCGGGCTTCGCCGACCAGCCCGACCACGGCCGGCTGCGCGGCGCGGTGGCACCCGCGTTCAGCCGGCGCGCTGTGGAACGGCTTCGCTCACGCGCGCGGGACACCCTGGACGAGATGGTGGACGAACTGCTCGCCGACGGTCCCCCGGCGGATCTCACCGAGCGGGTCCTGGAGCCCTTCCCCCTCACCGTGCTCTGCGACGTCATGGGCGTGCCCGCCGCCGACCGCGAACGGATGCGTGCCTGGACCCGGCAGATCGTCTCGTCGCCGGGCGGCTCCGCCGCACGCGTACGGGCCGAGGAGAGCATGTACGGCTGGTTCGCGGAAACGATCCGGTCGCGCTACGGCAGCACCGAGGAGGACGTCATCTCCCTGCTGGGCGCCGCGGTGGGGCGGGGCGACATCGGCGAGGAGGAGGCCATCGGGCTCGCGGGCCCGCTGCAGACCGGCGGGGGAGCCGTCACCGCCAACACCGGCCAGATGTTCTTCCTCCTGCTGACCCGCCCCCCGCTCCTCGAACGGCTCCGCACCGACCCGGACGTCCGCCCCCGCGCCATCGACGAACTGCTGCGCCACATCCCGCACCGCAGTTCCGTCGGCCTGGCCCGGATCGCCCAGGAGGACGTGGACCTGCACGGGGTGCGGATCAGCGCGGGAGAGGCCGTCTACGTCTCCTACCTCGCCGCCAACCGCGACCCCGAGGTCTTCCCCGACCCGGAGCGGATCGACTTCGACCGCACCCCCAACCCGCACCTCGCCTTCGGACACGGGCCGCACCACTGCATGGGCGGCCCGCTCGCGCGGACGCTGGCCGAACTGCTGGTCGACACCCTGGTCGACCGCCTGCCGGGGCTGCGCCTCGCGGTCCGGCCCGAGGAGGTCCCCTGGCGGCGCGGCACGCTGATCCGCGGCCCGGAGGCGCTGCCCGTCACCTGGTGAGCGCGGCGGCGCCGCTCACGGGCGACGCCGCCGTCCACGACCTACCTCAGTGCCACGGCCCGGTCACCGCGAACGTCGTCCCCGGCGTGTAGCAGTTGACGTACATCGTCTCGCCGTCCGGGGAGAACGCGACACCGGCGAACTCGCCCCACTCCGGCTCCTGGGGCGTACCGATGTTCTGCGCGCCGCGCGCCATCTCGTACACCTCGCCCCGCTTGGTCAGCCCGTACACGTGCTGCGCCCCGTTGCCGTCCTCGCACACCATCAGGCCCCCGCTGGGCGCCAGGCAGATGTTGTCGGGGGACTCGCCCGGCAGTTGGATGTCGCTGCTCGGCCCGAACACGATGACCAGCGTCAGCCGCCGCCGGTGCGGCTCGTACTTCCACACCTGGCCGTAGTGGTCGGCGGCCGAGCCCTCGGCGGCGCGGGCGAAGCTGGAGACGAAGTAGACGGAGCGCCCGCCCCAGTAGCACCCCTCCAGCTTCTGGGCGTGCGTGATGCCCTTGGGCCCGAAGTCCTGGAGCCGGATGGGCGTTTGCTTGGCCTGGCTGTCGGGTACGGGGACCCACTCCACGCCCTCGAACACCGCGCCCGTCTCCTGGACGGCCGACAGGTCCGGCACGCCGGGCACGCGCATCGCCTCCAGCGCGCCGCCCGCGCGCAGCGAACCGGTGCCGCCGAGCGGCTTGTTGGGCAGGAAGCGGTAGAAGAGCCCGAACGGCCTCTGGAAGGCGTCCTCGGTCTCGTACACGATCCCGGTGCGCGGGTCGACGGCTATCGCCTCGTGCTGGAAGCGGCCCATCGCGGTCAGCGGTACGGCCCCGGTGCGCAGCGGGTCGGCGGGGTGGACCTCGAAGATGAAGCCGTGGTCCTTGGTGTAGCCGTTGGTCCCGGCCTTGTCCTCGGTCTCCTCGCACGTGAGCCAGGTGCCCCAGGGGGTGAGCCCGCCGGAGCAGTTGACCGCGGTGCCGGCGATGGCGACGCGCTCGCCGAGCACGTTGTTGCGGCCGTCCAGTTCGAGCGCCGTACAGCCGCCCTTGGCCGCCGGGTCGTAGGTCAGGCCCCGCACGGTCGGTACGCCGAGGCGGGCGGAGGCGCGGTTCTCGTGGTTGCGGACGAGGTGGACGCGGCCGCGGCGGCCGGCGAAGGCACCCATGCCGTCGTGGTTGCCGGGCACCGTGCCCTCACCGGAGCGGAGGGGGTCACCCTCGCGGGAGAGGACCTTGTACCGGAACCCTCTGGGCAGGTCCAGCAGACCGGCCGGGTCGGGTATCAGGGGGCCGTAACCGGCGTGGCCGCGTGCGGCGGCGGTGCCGGCGAACAGCTCGGAGAAGGCCCCGGTGAAGGCGATTCCGGCGACGGACGCGCCGGTACCGGCAAGGACTTGACGTCGTGTTGCGGACAGTCGATCGGACACGAGGCAACAACTTCCTGTTGGGGACAGGCGTGACGTGACCCGCACGTGTGTACCACGCGATGTGGTGACACGTGAACACTGCGGGCCACGTCGCCTCGTGTCGCGCCCGGTGTCAGACGAGCTTGGCGGTGAGCGTGATCGTCGTGCCCGTGAGCGCCTGGCTGACGGGGCAGTTCTTCTTCGCGTCCTCGGCGGCCGAGGCGAAGCTCTCGGCGTCCATGCCCGGAACCTCACCCTCCACCGTGAGGTGGATGCCCGTGATGCCGGTGCCCGGCTGGAACGTCACCTCCGCCTTGGTGTTCAGCCGGGTGGGCGCGTTGCCGGCCTTGGCGAGCGCGCCCGAGAAGGCCATGTTGAAGCAGCTCGAGTGAGCGGCCGCGATCAGCTCCTCCGGGCTGGTCTTGCCGTCGGGCTGCTCGGCGCGCGCCGGCCAGGACACCGGGTACTCGCCGATGCCGGAGGAGTCGAAGGTCACGACGCCCTTGCCCTGGAGGAGGTCGCCCTCCCAGACGTTGTGTGCCTGACGCGTGGTGGCCATGGTGGTTCCCTTCGTACGGTGTGGACCCAACTGGCCCAAACCTACTGCTCCACCAGCCCCTTCGCGTCGCGCGCCAGCGCGGTGAGCCGTGAGATCGCCCGGAAGTACTTCTTCCGGTACCCGCCGTTCAGCATCTCGTCACTGAAGAGCCTGTCGAACGGCAGCCCCGAGGCGAGCACCGGTACCTCCCGGTCGTACAGCCGGTCGGCCAGCACCACCAGGCGCAGCGCGGTCGACTGGTCGGGCACGGGCCGTACGTCGGTGAGGCAGACCGCCCGGACGTCGTCGGTCAGCGCGCCGTACCGGCTCGGGTGGACCCGGGCCAGGTGCTCCAGCAGGTGCGGGAAGTCGTCGAGCGACGCGCCCGGCGTGGCGTACGCCGCCTTGGTCACCTGCTCGTCCGAGAACGGCGCCGGGGCCTCGGGCAGGCCCCGGTGGCGGTAGTCCTCACCGTCGATGCGCAGCGGCCGGAAGTGGGCGGACAGGCCCTGGATCTCGCGGAGGAAGTCGGCGGCGGCGAACCGGCCCTCGCCCAGCTTGCCGGGCAGGGTGTTGGACGTGGCGGCCAGGGCCACGCCCGCGTCGACCAGCTTGCCGAGCAGCGTCGACACCAGGACGGTGTCGCCCGGGTCGTCCAGCTCGAATTCGTCGATGCACAGCAGCCGGTGCCCGCTGAGGGTGGCCACCGTCTGCTGGAAGCCGAGGGCGCCCACCAGGTTGGTCAGCTCCACGAAGGTGCCGAACGCCTTCAGGGCCGGCTCGGCGGGCGTGGCGTGCCACAGGGAGGCCAGCAGATGGGTCTTGCCGACGCCGTACCCGCCGTCCAGGTACACCCCGCGCGGCGCGGCGGGCGCGGCGGGCTTCCTCTGGAACCAGCGGCGGCGGCCGGCCCCGGTCGCGTGCGCGCCGCCGAGCCCGGCCGCGAAAGAGCTGAGCACTTCGACCGCCTGCGTCTGGCTCGGCTGGTTCGGGTCCGGGATGTACGTGTCGAAGCGCACCGAGTCGAAGCGCGGCGGCGGCACCATCTCGGCGACCAGACGGTCTGCCGGGACGTGCGGCTCGCGGGCGCACAGGGACAGCGGGGCCGCTTGGGTCATGGCACTGGTCGACACAGTTACTCACTCTAATCGCCGTGCCAGACTGCACGGCATGCGACGCCTGTTCCCTGTGACCGACCCGACACGCTCCACACTCTCCCTCGAAGACCGGGAGTGGTCCCTCGACGAGCTGGCCGAGGCCTACGCGTACCCCGGTCCTCCGGGCCCGGGCAGCCGCTGGCTGCGCGCCAACATGGTGTCGTCCCTGGACGGGGCCGCCCAGCACGAGGGGCGGTCGCAGCCCATCTCGTCCGACACGGACATGCGGATCTTCGGCACCCTGCGCGGGCTGGCCGATGTGGTGATCGTCGGCGCCGAAACGGTACGGCTGGAGGGCTACCGCCCGGCACGCGCGCGTGAGGCCTTCGCCGAGCGGCGGGCGGCGGCCGGTCAGGCCCCGGCGCCCGCGATCGCGGTGGTCAGCGCCTCGCTGGACCTGGACTTCTCCGCCCCGCTGTTCACCGCCCCGCTCGTGCCGACGCTGCTGCTGACCGGCGCGGCGGCGCCGCCGGACCGGGTCCGCGCGGCCGAGGAGGCGGGCGCGGAGGTGATCGTCGCGGGCGACGGGCCCGGCGTGGAGCCCGAGCGGGCGCTGGCGGCGCTGGCCGGGCGCGGGCTGACCCGCCAGCTCACGGAGGGCGGGCCGCGCCTGCTCGGGCAGCTCGTGGCGGCCGGAGTGCTGGACGAGCTGTGCCTGACGGTGTCGCCCCTGCTGACCGCCGGGGCCGCGCAGCGGATCACGGGCGGGCCGTCCGTGGCGGTGCCCGAGCGGTACTCGCTCGCCTCCCTGCTGGAGGAGGAAGGATTCCTTTTCACCCGTTACACCCGGAGCTGACCAATACACCCGGAGCCGACCAATACTCCCGGAGCCGACCAATTAGCGGAATAATCCGTTCCGGTTAGCTTCCGGTGGGCAGACTTACTCTCGCAGTCCCCGTGCGGACACGGGGAAGGATGGTTTCCGCAGAAGGGCTCCCAGGTGTTCACAAGCGTTCTGATGATCGAGAAGCCGCTGTCGTCCGTGGACGTGGAGTTCGTCACCACCCTCCACGGTGACGAGAGGATGTCCTTCATCGTGCTGATGCAGCCGCGCGGCGACCAGGTCGTGCTGCTGCGGGCCATCGACGACGTCGCCCTGGGCGAGCTGAAGGAGGCCGTCAAGGAGGGCGAGGAGCACCCGGGCCAGGCCGCCGGGCTCACCGCCCAGCAGGGCCTGGAGCTCTCGCTGCGCGCCCTGCGCGGGGCCGGCTGCGACGCCGTCGGCCAGGTCGTCGAGGACCACCCGCTGGACAAGCTGAAGGCCGTCGTGGACGAGTCCGGCGCCGACGAGGTGATCGTGCTGACCAAGCCCCACTACGTCGAGGAGTTCTTCCACCGCGACTGGGCCTCCCGCGCCCGCCACAAGGTCGGCGTACCGGTGCTCAAGCTCTTCGCGCACAACGACGAGCCCGACACCGCATAGGCTGGGCCCCTCACGTACGTCGCACCCCGGGGAGAGACACACATGGCACCCGCCATTCCCGCCGCCATGATTCCCGCCGCCATGGAGCGGCCCCACTTCATCGGCATCGGCGGCGCCGGAATGTCGGGCATCGCCAAGATCCTCGCCCAGCGCGGGGCCGAGGTCGCCGGCAGTGACGCGCGCGAGTCCGAGACCGCCGCGTCCCTGCGGGCCCTCGGCGCGACCGTCCACATCGGCCACGCCGCGCGGCACGTGGCGGACGACACCACGAGCGTCGTCGTCTCCAGCGCCATCCGCGCCGACAACCCCGAGCTGGCCCGCGCCACCGAGCTGGGCATCCCCGTCGTCCACCGCTCCGACGCGCTGGCCGCCCTGATGACCGGGCTGCGCGCCATCGCCGTGGCCGGCACGCACGGCAAGACCACCACCACCTCGATGCTCGCCGTCGCCCTCACCGAACTGGGCCTCTCCCCGTCGTACGCCATCGGCGGCGACCTCGCCGGGCCCGGCACCAACGCCCTGCACGGCGACGGCGAGATCTTCGTCGCCGAGGCCGACGAGAGCGACCGCAGCTTCCAGAAGTACGACCCCGAGGTCGCGATCGTCCTCAACGTCGAGCTGGACCACCACGCCAACTACGCGTCGATGGACGAGATCTACGAGTCCTTCGAGGCGTTCGTCGCCAAGATCCGCCCCGGCGGCACCCTGGTCGTCGGCGAGCACGCCGGCGCCCGGGAGCTGGCCCGCCGGGTCGCCGGCCGCGACGACCTGACGATCATCCGCGTCGGCGAGGCGGCCGACTCCGACGCCCGTATCCTCGCCATCACGCCCAAGGGCATGACCAGCGAGGTCACCGTCGCCCTCGACGGCACGGAGCACACCTTCACCGTCTCCGTGCCCGGCCGCCACTACGCGCACAACGCCGCCGCCGCCCTCGCCGCCGGCGCCCGCGTCGGCATCGACCCCGCCGCCCTGGCCAAGGCCCTCACCGCGTACACCGGCGTCGGCCGCCGCCTCCAGCTCAAGGGCGAGGCCGCCGGCGTCCAGGTCATCGACTCCTACGCGCACCACCCCACCGAGATGACCGCCGACCTGGAGGCCATGCGCGCCGCCGCCGGCTCCGAGCGCCGCCTCCTCGTCGTCTTCCAGCCGCACCTGTTCTCCCGCACCCAGGAGCTCGGCAAGGAGATGGGCCAGGCCCTCGCCCTCGCCGACGCGTCGGCCGTCCTCGACATCTACCCGGCCCGCGAGGACCCGATCCCCGGCGTCACCAGCGCCCTGATCATCGACGCGGCCCGCGCCGCCGGCGCCGACGTCACCGCCGTGTCCGACAAGGACACCGTGCCGGACGTCGTCGCGGGAATGGCCAGGCCCGGCGATCTCGTTCTCACCATGGGCGCGGGCGACGTCACGGACCTCGGTCCCAGGATCCTCGCCCGCCTGTCGAGCTGAGGAGCAACCCATGGCGTACGAGGTCGAGAAGCCGGACGAGCAGTGGCGCGCGGAGCTGTCCCCCGAGGAGTACCGCGTCCTGCGCGAGGCCGGCACGGAGCGCCCCTTCACCGGTGAGTACACCGACACCAAGACCAAGGGCGTCTACTCCTGCCGCGCCTGCGGCGCCGAACTGTTCACGTCCACGACCAAGTTCGAGTCCCACTGCGGCTGGCCGTCCTTCTACGACCCGAAGGACTCCGACGCGGTCGAGCTGATCGAGGACCGCTCCTACGGCATGGTCCGCACCGAGGTCCGCTGCGCCCGCTGCGGCTCCCACCTGGGCCACGTCTTCGAGGGCGAGGGCTACCCGACCCCGACGGACCAGCGGTACTGCATCAACTCGGTCTCGCTGCGGCTGACCCCGGACGAGGGCTGACCAGGGCTGAGGCTCCGGAAACCGCCGCCGGGTTCCGTCAGCGGGGCGGGGTTTCGCGCCGCCTGATGTCGGCGGGGGCCGCGCCCTGCCAGCGGCGTACGGCGCGGCGCAGGGCGCGGACGTCGCTGTAGCCGACCCGGGTGGCCACCGCGCCGAGGGTGAGGTCGGTGTCGCGCAGCAGGTCCAAGGCCGTCTGCTCCCGGACGGCGGCCACCTCGGCGCGCCAGGTGGTGCCGTGCTCGGCGAGTCGGCGTTGCAGGGTGCGAGGGCTCAGCGCCAGGCGGAAGGCCACGGTCTCCAGGGAGAGGGGCCGCTCACGCAGGGTGGCCCTCAGGGTCATGCGGAACTTCTCCGGCCAGTCGAGTACCGGCCGGGCCGCGGCCATCGTCATGTCCGCGTGCCGGCGCAGGACGCCGGTCAGGCCCGGCTCCGCGCGCGGCAGTGGCGCGTGTGCGTCCCCGCCGAGGAAGGTCAGCGCGTTGGCGGGCGCGTCGAAGTCGATGCGGCGGGTGCCGGCCAGCGCGACCAGCGGGCCGAGGTCGCGTGGCGGGCGGTGCCTGAAGGCGATGCGCGCCGGAACCATGCGCCGTCCGGTCGCCTCGCGCGCCCGCGTGAGCAGCAGCGCCAGGGCGAACTGCTCGACGGCGGCCACCACATCCTCCTCGGCGGGACCCGTCGAGTACCGGATGGTGAAAAGGCCTCCGTCGTCGGCCGCTTCGATGCGTTCGGCGCCGGGGTCGGAGATGGCGCCCACGTACTGGCCGCCGAGCCGGGCCGCCTCCGCGAGGCTGCCGCAGTGGGTGAACAGGTGGTCCCAGACGCCGAAGGTTCCCGCGGGCGCGTGCTCCACGGCGAGGACACCGACCCCGCAGCCCGGGTCACTCATCGCGAGCTGCTCCCAGAGCAGCAGCGCGGTCGGGGTCGACACCCGGGCGAGGTCGTCGGCGAGGGCCGTCGGGCAGGCGTCCGGCAGCCGGCGGACCCTCGACCCGCTCATGCCGGCGCGCAGCGCGGCGGCCACCATGTAGCGCCCCATGAAGGCGGAAACCGTTCCGTCGAGCACAGGGCCGAAGACTAGGCCACCCTCGTGCCGGCGTCGAGGACGTGATCGCGGGGGTGCGGACCGCGGTGGCGGGACGGCCGGTTGGCGGGTTCGGTCCGCTGCGTGGCACATCGGGTCCCTCCTGCGCCCCCGAACGCCCTCCTAGGTTGGGAAGCACTCCACGCACGCACACCGACAACGGAGGGGATGTGCCATGAGCGGCACGACAAACGAACGAGACCTGAGGATCCTGGCGATCTCCGGCAGCCTGCGGGCGGCCTCCCACAACACCGCGCTGCTGCGCGCCGCGCAGAAGATGCAGACGGGCGGCCTGGACATCGAGATCTACGACGGGCTGCGCGCCATTCCGGCATACGACATGGATCTCGACGCCCCCGGCCTCCGGCCCGCCCCGGTCGCGGAATTGCGCCGTCGGGTGACGGAGGCCGACGGCCTGCTGATCGCCACTCCGGAGTTCAACTACGGCGTTCCGGGCGTGCTCAAGAACGCCCTGGACTGGGCCAGCACCGACTGGACCGGCACCGGCGAGGTGCCGCTGCGCGGCAAGCCGACCGCGGTGCTCGGCGCCTCACCGTCCCACTTCGGTTCGGTCCGTGCTCAACTCGCGCTGCGACACGTACTCCTGGGCACCAGGACCGATGTGGTGACCAGCCCCGAGGTGACCGTCATGCGCAGCCACGAGCGCTTCGACGACAACGGGAACCTCACGGACGAGGCCACCGCCGACCTCCTTCGCGCCCTGCTGTCCGCCCTCGCCGACAAGGTCCGCCGGAGCGCCGCTCACCAGCCCCCGAGCGGCCGGGCCCCGGCCCGCCTCCTCGCCTCGGGAGCCGCGCTTCACTGATCCGCCCGGCTGAGCGCCGCCGGCCGGTGCCTGCGGGCCAGGCGCAGTACGGCGGCCGCGTAGAGCAGGAGCATGGGGACGTCGACGGCCACCGCCATCCAGCCCATGTCGGCGGCCGTCTCCTCGGAGGCCAGCGCACCCGCGATCGCCGACGCGACGCCGAACGCCAGCAGGTTGTTGAGGACGTGCAACGCGATCGCGGCTTCCAGCCCGCCCGTGCGGATCGTCAGCCATCCCGCCACCAGCCCGAACACCACCAGGTCGGCGAAGCCCCACGCCGTGCCCCACCCGTGGGCCGCCGCGAAGAGCAGCGCCTGCGGCAGGACCGCCACCCACGGGGAGCGGCACCACGCGCCCACCGCCTGTACGAGCCAGCCACGGAACACGTACTCCTCCGCCGCCGCCTGGAACGGCACCAGGGCGCACACCATCGCCAGCCCCAGCAGGAAGGTCGAGAGCCCCGCCCACTCCAGGCCCGCCACACCACCGCCCGCCGATTCGGGCAGCAGGAAGGAGACGCCGATCGCCGCCGCGACCAGCGGACCCGCCACCGCCAGGCACACCCCCAGCCAGCGCCACCGCAACCGCCCGGTCACCGACGACAAGGTCCCCGCCGGACGGCGCTGCACCCAGTACGCGGCCAGCAGCACGGCCGGGGTCATGAGCGCTATGGACAGCAGTCCCAGTGCCGTGTCGCCGATGTCGCCCCACGTACGCAGCCCTTCGGAGTCGACCGGACGGTCGAGCAGGTACCCGGCCACCTCGGAGCCGACGATCAGACCGAGCATCACCACGAGCGCGCCGGCCAGCACCACGCCGCTCCCCAGCAGGGGCCGCCACCAACGGTGCCGTCCGGTCGTATGCGCGAGCCGGTGGTAGGGGAGGGGCTCGGGCGGCGGCAACACGGGCGCAGCGGTGCCGGGTTGGCCGGTGCAGTACATGGGGTAAGCCGGGTACGCCGGGTGCGTCGGGTGCGTCGTCATGTGCACCAGCATCCCCGCGGCCCGGTGCCCCGGCATCGGCCGCCGGCACGATCGGCGCCTCCAACCCGGGATAGAGACCGGGCCGCTCCGTATCATCAGCGCCATCATGGAGGTCATACGCAACTGGCTACTGCCCGGGCTGTTGGCGGCCCAGCAGATGGCCGTCTGGCCCGGGTACGCGCTGCTGCGCGGCGACCCGGTCGATGCTCGGCAGCTCGCCGTGGCGCTCGCGGTCACCGTGGCGGTCACCGCGGCCCTCGGCGTACGCCGGCGCTTCCCCGTCCCCGCCGCGCTCATCACCGAGGCCGCGCTGATCGCCGGGCTCCTCGCCCCGGACCAGCTCTGGGTGTTGTACGTGCTCGGCGACGCCATCGCCCTGTACTCGGTCGCCGTGCGCTGTCCGGGCCGGACCACCGTCCTGGTCGCGTCCGCCCTCACCGGCTCGGTGGCGCTCCGCTCGGCCGCCGTGTTCGACACCGCGGCCGACATCACCGGCGAGGCGCTCGTCACCTGCGCGATCCACGCCGCGGTCATCGGCCTCGGCCGCACCCGGCGCCGCTGGCTCACCGCCCGCCGCGCCGCCGCCGAGGAGGTGGCACGGGCCGAGGCCCGGCGGACCACGGCGGCCGTCACCGAACGACACCGGCTCGCGCGGGAACTGCACGACGTCAGCGCCCACCACCTCACCTCCGTGGTGGTCGCCGCGGACGCCGCGCGCCGGCTCGGCGACCGCAGGCCGGAACTGGTCGCCGAGGCGCTGCGGTTGGCCGCCGACGGCGGCCGTGAGACCGTCACGGCGCTCCACCGCCTGGTGGCGGTGATGCAGGCGCCCGCGGCGGACCAGGACAGCGGCCTGGAGCAGCGCGTCGCCGAGCTCGCCGCCGGGTTCGTCCGCCTGGGCCAGCGCGTGCACGTGGAGGTCGGCCCCGAGGCGGTGGAGCTGACCGGCCCGGTGGCGGAGGCCGCCTTCGGCATCGTGCGCGAGGCGCTCACCAACGCGCTGCGCTACGCGCCCGGCGCCACCGTCCGCGTCACGGTGGCGGACCGCCACGGAACCCTGGACGTCGCCGTCCGGGACGACGGCCCCGCTGGACGGCTTGAGGTCCCGCCGCAGCGGCTCGGCTCCGGGCGCGGCACCACCGGCATGCGCGAACGCGCGGCCGCGCTCGGCGGCACGCTGGAGGCGGGCCCCCGCACGGACGGTGCGGGCTGGTCCGTACGCGCCCGGCTGCCGTTCACCACGACCGTGGCCGCCCGGCCGGGGCGGAGCCGGCCCGGACTGCCCGACGTGGCCCTGGTCTTCGCCGTCGCCGCCCTCCCGGTCTTCGTCGTGCTCGCCGAACGGCCGGGCCTGACCCTCCAGAGCTGCCTGCCCGCCGTCGCCCACGCCCTGCCGCTGCTGTGGCGGCGGCACGCGCCCTGGACGGTCCTCGCCCTGGTCCTCGCCACCGCCTGGACCGGTCCCGCCGTTCTCGCGACGGGGGTGTGGCCCCCGGCCGTGGCCTGGGCCCTGGTGGTGGGAGGCGGCGTCGCGGAATGCGTCGCCCTGCACGCGGTGGCGGTCTTCGCCGGGCCCGCCCGCGTCACCTTTCCCGCGATCGCGGCCGTCGCGGCCGGTTGGAGCCTCACGACGGTCGTCATGGCCGCCATGGACGGGGCGTTCGAGACCGAGGGCGGTGACGGGGCGTTCGCGGTGTTCATGGTCTACCTGCTCGGGGTGGTGTTCATGTTCCCGGCGGCCGCGGTCTGGGGCCTGGGCGTCTTCGTGCGCGCACGCCGGGAGGGCGCCATGGGCCGCGACGACAGCGCGCTCGCGGCCGCGGTTCGGGCGGCGGTCGTGGAGGCGTACGAGGAGAGGCAGCGCATCGCCACGGAGCTGCGCGGAGCGGTGCTGGGCCACGCGGCCAAGGTGGTGGCCCGCGCCGAGGAACGCGACCTCGACGGCGTCGCCGAACAGGCCAGGGCCGGCCTGGCGGCGATGCGCCACCTGCTGGCCGCGCTGCGCAAGGAGGTGTCCCCATCAGCGTCCGAGTGATGGTCGTCGACGACCAGGCCATGATCCGCGCCGGATTCGTGGCCATCATCGACGCCGAACCCGATCTGGACGTCGTCGCCGAGGCCGGGGACGGCGCCCGCGCCGTCGAGCTCGCCGGGCAGGTCGTGCCGGACGTCGTGCTGATGGACATCCGCATGCCCGGCATCGACGGCCTGACCGCCACCCGCCTGCTCACAGCGCGGACCGACGCGCCCCGCGTCCTCGTACTGACCACCTTCGACCAGGACGCGTACGTCCACGAAGCGCTCCGCGCGGGCGCCTCCGGCTTCCTGCTCAAGGACGCCCAGCCGGAGGAACTCCTCGCGGGCATACGCGTCGTGGCCTCGGGTGACGCCATGCTCGCCCCCACGGTCACCCGCCGCCTGATCGACGCCTTCGCCGACACGGCCCCGGCCCCACCGGACGCCACCCCCCTGGAGGCGCTCACCCCCCGCGAACGCGAGGTGCTCGCCCTGGTCGCGACGGGTCTCACGAACGCGGAGATCGCCGACGCGCTGGGAGTGACCACGGGTACGGTGAAGTCCCACGTCAACGCGGTACTCGGCAAGCTGGGCCTGCGCGACCGGGTCCAGGCGACGATCCTCGCCTACGACACGGGTCTCACCCGCCCGCGGCGCGCCCGGCAGTAGCGGGCCGGTGCTGCCCCCACTGCCTGTCAGCGCGTCTCAGTCCTCCGGCAGGTGGAAGTAGACGGTTCCCGACCACCAGAGGCCGTGCGCGGTGGTCTCCGACCGGATCACCACGTCCTGTATCTCAACGGGGCCCAAGGCCTCGATGGAATCGGCCAGTCGTCGCATGAGGGCCGGAACGCTGTCGCAGCCCGGACCAGAGGGGTTGGCCTGCGAGAAATGGCGCACGGTCCAGTGCTGCGGGGTCTCCGTCATGGGGAAGATCGTAAGACCCGCCGTCGCCGGTCAGCAGGCCGACCGCTGGGCCCGGTGAGCGCGTCGGTAAACGTGTCGGTGATTTTCACGGGTTGGACGCCTTTCTCGGCCTGCCAGGGACGCCGGGGTATTGCCGTCGGGATCCTCAGGTCGGTCGTACGGCCGGAACCCGCCTTGTTCGGCCTGACGCAATCCCCTTACCCTGCGCCCCCATCCGCCGGCGGCCGAGCTGAATTGCCGTCAAGAACCCGCACGTGGGGGCTGGTTGACATGTACAACACATTCCCCTGACAATCTTCACCGTCATCGGCGCACTAGTGGCGAGTACTCCCCAATATGGGGAGCACTCACACCCCCCATGCCCTGCGATGCACCGAATCAGCAGAGTTCGCGACTAATGCCGCGAACTTTTTTTGTGCCGGAATGCTCCACGCGCGGTGGACGCTCGCGCGCGGGCGAAAAGGGGATGGGTGTGAGACATAGAACACGGCAATCGGGGACGATGCGGGCAGTAGCCTTGACCGTCACATCTGCGGTCCTCGTCTCCGTATTACCGCAAGCCGCTTATGCCGCCTCGTCGGCGACCACCGACGGCGAAGGCATAGGCGACACCATCAAGGGCTGGTTCTCCGACGACGACGGCGACGACAGGGACTACCGGCCCGAGGAACCGAGGACCGGCGGGGATGCGACCCTCCCGAGCCGCGACAAGCTCCCCAAGGGGGCCAAGGCCCCCAAAGCCGAACGAGTCGCCGAACTCACCGGCAAGCGCACGCCGTACGCCCGCTACTGGCGGATGTCCGACGGGCGCGTCCAGGCCGAGGTCTCGGCCGTGCCGACCGCCTACCGGTCGGGCAAGAACTGGAAGACCATCGACGCGGGCGTCGAGGCGGCCGGCAAGCCGGGCTATGCCTTCGCCAACACCACCAACACCGGCCGCAGCTACTTCGGTACGGAGCCGCGGCGGCTGGTGCGCTTCGAGACCGCCGACGGCCACGTCGTCACCCTCGGCCTGGAAGGCGCCGGGAAGCTCGCGCCGAAGGCCGACGGCAACGTGGTGACCTACCGGAACGCGGTCAAGAACGCGGACCTGGTGTACGAGGTCGGCCCGGGCCGGGTGAAGGAGAACATCGTCCTGCGGGAACGCCCCGCCGGGCCGGTGGCCTTCACCTTCACCCTCGACACCGGCGGGCTGACTCCCAAGCCGGGCAAGAACGGGTCGATCCTCCTGTACGGGGAGGGCGCCGCCCCGGTGCTGGAGCTCCCGCCCGCCTTCATGACGGACGCGAGGAAGGACGCCGAGTCCCCGTACGGCAGCTCCTACAGCACGTCCGTCAGCCAGCGGCTCAGCCGCGACGGCAAGAACTGGAAGGTGACCGTCACCCCGGACGGTAAGTGGCTGGCCGCCAAGGAGCGGCGGTACCCCGTCACCATCGACCCGACGATCGCCATCGCGCCGCCACCATCCCAGTCCCAGGACGTGATGATCTCCTCGGACGCGCCGGGGGACAACTACGACACGAGCTGGCGGCTGTCGGTCGGCAACACCAGCACCGGCGCCTCGCGGGCGCTGCTGAAGTTCCCCGTCACGGGAATCCCGTCCGGCACCAAACTGGACTCCGCCGACCTGAAGCTCTACTTCGACCAGACCCACACCACCAGCTCCAGTGAGGTGCGGCTGGAGGCCCACCGCGCCACCGCCGACTGGAGCGAGTCCACCGCGACGTGGAACAGTGCCGGCGCCCTCACCGGTGAGCTGTCCGGTACCTCCGTCCTCGTCGACGACGGCGACACGGGCACGACGGCCGCCAAGGGCGCCTGGCCCGCCTCCGGGAACACGACGTACACGCAGTACGCGGTCAACAAGGACTACCTGTACAACAAGGACTCGGTCGCGGGTGACACGTACACCTGGCAGCCCAGCCTCCCCGAGGACGGCGACTACCAGGTCGAGGCGCACTACGTGCCCGCCTCGGACCGTGCCACCAGCGCCCCCTACACCGTCACCTACAACGGCGGCAGCAAGACCTACACCGTCAACCAGCAGGCCGGCTCGGCGGGCGTGTGGAAGACACTGGGCACCCACCCCTTCAAGGCGGGCACCCTCGGCAAGGTCGTCCTCGGTGACGGCCCCGCCTCCACGACCACGTCGGTGATCGCCGACGCGGTCCGGTTCACCAAGGGCGGTGTGGTCACCAAGAAGCCGGAGGAGTCCAACACCTGGCACTCCTTCCCCGTGACCAGGACCGTCCAGCAGTGGATCAACGGCACCCACCCCAACTACGGCTTCGTCATCAAGGCCGGTGACGAGTCCGCGACCGGCCCCAAGGGCGGGCCCCGGTACGAGGGCAGCGAGTACGCCTACGGCGGCGAGCACGCCAACTACCCGCGCCTGGTGCTGACCTTCGGCCGGCAGGGCGTGAACCTGGCGCCGTCGGCCACCATCCACGCCACCGGCGCGGACCTGAGCTGGTCGGCGTACCAGGACCCGTCCGGCGACCAGGGCGACGACCTCGTCGAGTACCAGGTGCACCGCTCGGTGTTCCAGAACTTCACCCCGTCGCAGTCCACCATGGTCGCCCCGGTGGCCCCGGGGACGACGGCGTACACGGACACCTCAGCGGTGCCGACGCGCGCGGACGACCCGGAACCCATGGGCCGGGCCTACTACTACATGGTCGCGGTCAAGACCCGTGACGGCCAGGTGGTCCCCGCGCCCACCCAGTTGGTCCGGCTGCCCAAGGCGGGCCGGACCACCAGACTGGTGGAGGCGTCCCAGGACACCACGCTCACCGCGAACCAGCCGGCGCAGCCGCACGACACCATCACGGACGCCGGTGTCCCCTACCCGTGGCTGATGGTCGGCAACAGCTCCGCCACCTACGGCACCAGCCGCGCCGTGGCCCGCTTCCCGGCCCTCGGCATCCCGTCCACCGCCCGCGTGGTGGACGCCCAGGTGAAGATGTGGTCCTTCACCACCATCACCGGTACCGCCGGAGCCCAGTACGAACTGCGCCCGCTGACCCGTGACTTCGACGAGGCCACCGCCACCTGGCAGAAGGCCGACTCCACAACGGCGTGGACCACCGTGGGCGGCGACGCCGGTGCCGCGGTCGCCAGTACCGGCGGCTTCACCAACGACCCCGTCGCGCGCGAGTGGAACGTGGCCTCGATGGTGCAGGGCTGGGTCAGGAACCCGGCGAACCAGCACGGCGTCATGGTCAAGCTCGCGGACGAATCCGGTGCGCAGGAGCGCAGCCTGTTCGTCTCCACCGAGGGCATGGAACCGAGGCTGAAGCCGCGGCTCGCGGTCACGTACATCGACTCCACCACGGACTCGACGTACTACGCCCCGCAGACCCCGGCGCGGATGACCCCGAACTCCGACCACACGGTCGAGCTCACGCTCACCAACACCACCACGGCCACCTGGAAGGCCGGCACCCACGTGCTGACCTACCGGTGGGAGCTGCCCGACGGCACGGACGTCACCACCGGCGGCAACCAGGTCCAGACGGCACTGCCCGCCGACCTGCTGCCCGGTGACTCCACCGTCCTCCAGGCGAAGGTGAAGACCCCGATCAACTCCGACTCGGGCAACAAGCGCACCGATTACGCCCTGATCTGGGACGTCCGCGACACCGCGGCCGGCACCTGGGTCTCCGGCACGGACGGCATCGCCGGGCTGCGGCAGAACGTCGCCGTCGAGGACCCGACGTCCGACCAGCTCGGCCTGGAGAAGTTCTACTCCTACAACGGCGTCAACACCGGCGCGGGCTCATCCCTGATGAACAGCACCGCCGCCGGCAACACCGTCTGGCAGTACAACGTCTTCAACAACCCGGGCCGTGGGCTCAACACCTTCTTCCGCCTGGCCTACAACTCGCTGGACACCTCCGACACGGTGGCGGGTGCGGGCTGGTCCGTGCAGGCGTCCGGGCCGATCCGGCTCGGCAGCCCGCTGGACTTCCACCCGAACCCCCGCCCGACGGAGATCCGGCTACCCGACGGCGACGGCACCACGCACGTCTTCCGCAAGCAGGACGACGGCACGTGGAAGGCTCCCGCGGGCGTGCACTTCCGGCTCTCCGCCAAGCCGGGCCTGGACTGCACCCCGAACAAGGACCCGATCCTCGACGCCTGGACCCTGACCAAGCCCGACGGCACGCGCTTCCTCTTCGGCTGCGACGGCTACCTGACGTCGAGCGTGGACAAGAACGGCAACACGCAGACGTTCACGTACGAGGAGCGCAAGTCCAACAACAAGCCGACCAAGTTCCTCAAGTACATCACCGACCCGGCGGGCCGGCAGACGCTGACCGCCACCTACTTCACGAAGTCCGACACCTCCAACCCGAAGATCGTCGACCACCTGAGGTCGGTGACCGACATCTCCGGCCGGCGACTGGCCTTCGAGTACTCCGACAAGGGCCTGCTGACCAAGCTCACCGACGGCGCGGGCTCCACCCAGCCGAAGGCGTTCGCCTTCGAGTACGACGCCACCCAGGGCAACAAGAACGTCAAGCTGGTCAAGGTCACCGACCCGCGGAACCACGCGACCGGCCTGGCGTACTACTACCCGCGTGAGGGCGACAACCCGAAGTACCACTGGTGGACGCAGACCCTGACCGACCGCCTCGGCGGCCGGACGGACTTCGTCTACGCGCCGGATCCGGCCAACACCCGCCACACCTCCACGAAGGTCACCGACGCCGAGGGCCACCCCACGACGTACGTGACCGACGACTACGGCCGCCCGGTGCGGTCCACCAACGCCAAGAACCAGACCACCAAGCTCGCCTGGGACGCGGACAACAACGTCACGTACATGGAGGAGGCCAACGGGGCCAGGACCGCGTACTGCTACGACGCGCTCACCGGCTACCCGCTGTGGAAGCGCACCGCGGAGTTCAACCAGGGCGGGGTCCCGCCGCAGAGCGACTGCGCACCCGGCAAGTACCCGGTCAACGCCACGCAGTTCGAGTACGTCAAGCGGCTCGACGGCTACACGGCCGACCTCTTCCGCAAGTCGTCCCCGCAGGGCCGCACCTGGCACTTCCACCACGACGCCTTCGGCAACCTGACCCAGGTCGTCGACCCGAAGGGCGTCTCCACCCCGGACGACGGCGACTACACCACGCGGTACGAGTACGACGCGCACGGCCTGCTGTCCAAGGCGACGGACGCCAACGGCCACGCCACCCGGAACAGTGAGTTCGGTCCCACCGGATACCCGGCGAAGATCACGGACGCGCTGGAGAACACCACGGGGTACGTCTACGACGAGCGCGGCAAGGTCAGGGAGGTCACCGACCCGCTGGGCCACCGGACCACCCAGACCTACGACACGTTCGGCCGCCCGCTGGTGCGCACCGAGCCCAGGGACCAGGCCAAGGGCGACCTGATCACGACTCCGGCCCCGGTCTACGACGCCAATGACAACGTCACCAGGGCCACCGCGCCGAACGGGGCGGTGTCCACGGCGGTGTACGACGCGGCCGACCAGATCACCGAGGCCGTCGCGCCGAAGGACGCGGACACGGCACCCGAGCGCAGGACCACGTACACCTACGACAAGACCGGCCACCTGAAGACGACCACCGAGCCGAAGGGCGTGCTGACCCCCGATCCGGACGACTTCACCACGACCAACCACTACGACGAGATCTACCAGGTCACGG
The DNA here is from genome assembly GCF_055570965.1 of Streptomyces sp. NPDC031064. Taxonomy (NCBI): domain Bacteria; kingdom Bacillati; phylum Actinomycetota; class Actinomycetes; order Kitasatosporales; family Streptomycetaceae; genus Streptomyces; species Streptomyces sp. NPDC031064. Next base: position 1,157,432 of record NZ_JBVIGF010000001.1, on the reverse strand, counting down.
ACGTGGTGAACGCGCTCGGCGAGAAGATCTCGTACGAGTACGACTCGGTCGGCAACAACGTCAAGGTCATCGACCCGAAGAAGAACCGCACGGCGGACCCCGCCGACTTCGCGTCGAAGATGGAGTTCGATCTCGACCACCGCGTCACCAAGGTCATCGACGCGGCCGGCAAGACGACCTCACGCACCTACGACAAGGACTCGCTGGCCATCTCCGAGACCGACCAACTGGGCAACACCAGCCTGTTCAGCTACGACGAGCGGGGCAGGCGGACCGAGGTCAAGGTCCCCCACGACGGCTCCGGCTCCGGCATCGAATACCGGACCACGCGGTACGAGTACGACCAGGTGGGCAACCTCACCCGGACCGTCACACCGCGCGGCACGGCGACCGCCGACGAGCGGGACTTCGCCTCGCGGACCGAGTACGACGCGCTGAACCGGCCGGTCAAGCAGTTCCTGCCGTACGACCCGGCGGACAGCCGGTACAACAGCCCGAACGTCTACACGGAGACCGTGTACGACGCGGCGGGCCGGGTCGTCAGGACCTCGCTGCCGCCGTCGGAGGGCCAGACGGTCCGCAACGTCACCGAGAACACGTACTACGACAACGGGTGGGCGAAGACCTCGACCGATCCGTGGGACATCAGGACCAGCTACGCGTACAACGAGGTCGGTCTCCAGACGTCCCGCACGCTCACCTCGGCCGACGGCGACGTCAGCCGCACCATGGGCTGGAGCTACTACCCGAACGGCAAGCTGAGGGAGAAGACCGACGACGGCGTGCCCGTGGGCACCGCGGTCCCGCTCGTCGACAACTCCGACGTCCAGCACACCGTCTCCACCGGCACCTGGAGCACGGGCAGCCAGACCGGCCAGCAGGGCTACGACTACCGGAGCCACGCCGCGGGCAGCGGCACGGACTCGTTCACCTGGACGCTGAACATCCCGAAGAGCGGGAAATACACCGCCTATGTGAAGTTCCCGCAGGTCAGCGGGGCGAGCCGGACGGCGAAGTACCAACTGACCCATGGCGGCGGGAGCGTCGAGAAGACCGTCGACCAGTCCGCCGGCGCGGGCGCCTGGGTGAACCTCGGCTCGTACGACTTCAGCGAGGGGAACTCGGCCAAGCTGGAACTGTTCCAGAGCGCGGACGGCGCGGTCGTCGCGGACGGGGTCAAGCTGGTGCGCGACCTGTCCGGTGAGGTGGACGCGGAGAAGCACCACTTCCGCTACTCCTACGACCTCAACGACAACCTGTCGCTGATCGACGACCTGTCGCCCGGCGCGGAGGTCGACAAGTACACCCTCGCCTACACCGACGTGAACAAGGTGTCCCGGATCACCGAGTCCCTCGTCGGCGCGGAGAAGACGTCCACCACCTACACCTACAACGCCAACGACCAGCCGGAGACGGTCACCCATCCGGACCAGTTCTCCACGTACACCTACGACCTCAGGGAGAAGGTCAAGACGGTCTCCGTGGGCACCTCGCCCACCGACCCGGACCCGAAGGTCTCCGACTACCTCTACACCGACCGCGGTCAGGTGCAGCAGGAGACCAAGGACAACGGGAACATCCTGACCAACACCTACTTCCACGACGGAGCGCTCAAGGCCTCCGTCGAGAAGAAGGCCGACGGGGCGCTGGTCGCCTCGCACACGTACACGTACGACGCCAACGGCAACAAGGCGAAGGACGTGGCGAAGAAGATGAACGCCGACGACAACTCGGCGTATCTCGAATCCACCACCGAGTACACCTACGACCCGGTGGACCGGATCGCCAAGTCGGTCAAGACCGGCAACGGCGCGACCACGGAGACCTACGTCCACGACGACAACGCCAACGTCATCAAGCAGACGGTGGCCGATGTCACGACGGACTTCCGCTACGACCGCAACCGGCTCCAGACCTCGACCACGGCCGGGTCCGTCACCTCCTTCAACTACGACCCGCTGGGCCGGCAGGAGTCGGTGACCCGCGACGGGCAGATCCAGTCACGGAGCATCTACGACGGCTTCGACCACGTCATCGAGTCCCAGCAGCGCGGCGCGGACGGCGCCATGAAGTCCACGAAGTACACCTTCGACCCGCTCGACCGCACGTCCTCGAAGACCGCCGATGGGAAGACCACGGACTACCACTACCTGGGCCTGTCCCAGGAGGTGCTGACCGAGGAGGTCGCCGGCAAGCTCACCAAGTCCTACCAGTACAGCCCGTGGGGCGAGCGCCTGTCGCAGGTCAAGCACAACGCCGACGGAACGAAGGAGGACGGCTACTACGGCTACAACAGCCACACCGACGTCGAGACCCTGACCGACGAGAAGGGCAACACCAGGGCCACGTACGGCTACACGGCCTACGGCAACGCCGACAAGTCCGAGTTCACGGGCATCGACAAGCCGGATCCGGCCAACCCGGAGAAGGAGGAGTACAACCCGTACCGCTACAACGCGAAGCGGTGGGACACCAACTCCGGCACCTACGACATGGGCTTCCGCGACTACGACCCGGGTCTGAACCGCTTCACCACCCGGGACATGTACAACGGCGCCCTCGCCGACATGGGCCTCGGCAGCGACCCGTTCACCGGGAACCGCTACGCCTTCACCGGCGGCAACCCCATCAGCAACGTGGAGATCGACGGGCACATCGCCATCGCGATCCCGTTCGTCGCCGCGGCACTGATCGCGGCAGTGGTGATCACCGTCGCGGTGGTCGCGGTCCTCGCGCTGGTCGAGTACGTGGCCACCCAGGTCCGGGAGCGGATCGAGGAGGCCCGGGAGGACGAGAGCACCACAACCGCGGACGAGCCCAGGCCGGACCCCAAGCCCGTGCCGCGCCCGCGCCCGCTGCCCGAGGACACGGACGAGAGCAAGGGCAACTGCGGCGAGGGCTGGGTCAACTACCAGGACACGGACAAGGCCAACGGCAACCGTGCCCAGGGCGTCGAGGCGTGCCTGACCAAGGAGTACCTGAACAACAACAAGGGCACCCCGACCAGCAGCGTGCTGCCGCCCGGCTACCGCTGGGCGCAGGACTTCGCCAAGAGCAAGGGCCTGGTCCCGCAGACCAACATCAACAACTGCCACCTGCTCGGCAACAAGCTGAGCGGGTCCGGCACGGACGCGCGGAACCTGGCCACCTGCTCGCGCGGCGCCAACGCCAAGCAGCGGGGCTCCGAGCAGGGCGACGACCACATGTACAGCTACGAGAAGCAGGTGTACGACGCGGTCATGTCCGGCCAGCATGTGATGTACACGGTGACGCCCAAGTACGACGGCAACAGAACCGTCGCCACCGGCTTCACGCTGACGGCGTACGGTGTGTACCCCGACGGCACGGTCGGGATCAACCTGAGCACCTTCATCCCGAACACCCTTCAGACGGGCCACAACCTGGGTATGCAGTCCTCGGGCGGCTCACCCGTCCCGACAGGAGCGACACCATGACCGGCAGCATGGCGGTCCGCGGAAAGGAGAAGCGATGAGCACGGCAGCCGACCTGGACGCCCTGCTGCGGCTGATGCCACCGCCGCAAGACGGCGGCAGGGCCGTCGACTGGGGCCGGATGGAACAGTCCTGGGGCCGGCCGTTCCCGCCCGACTACCGGCGGTTCATGGAGGTGTACGGGGCCGGGGTCGTCCAGGACTTCCTGGTGGTCGTCGCGCCGCAGCCGAAGGCACCGCTCTCCGAGGCGGGCTGGGACGGGATGGTCCAGGAGACGGGGAACGCCGAGGACGCCTGGGCGGACGCGTACAAGGCCCCCGAGCTGGAGGCCACGTCCCCCCGGCTGATCGCCTGGGGGGCCGCCGCCAGCGCCGACATCATGTGCTGGGACGCCTCCGGGGAGGACCCGTCCGCGTGGCCGGTCCTGGTGTTCAACCGCGGCGAGATCCGGTTCAGCCGCTACGACTGCGGGATGGCGGAGTTCCTCACCCGGCTGCTCCGGGGCGGCTTCCCCAAGTGCCCCCTGGGGGACGTCACCCTCTGGGAGCGGGGGGAGGCGGCCTTCGAGAAGCTGGGCTAGCCCGCCGTCCGTGAAACGGTGAACAAAAGGCCCGGACCGGTCACGGTCCGGGCCTTCTGTCGTGGTCACCTCATACGTCAGGAAGGCGGCGGTGGTTCGTCAGGCGTCCGGGCCGTTGTCGTTCTCCGCCTCGTACAGTCGGCGGTGCTTGTTGTTCCGCAGTCTCAGCAGGACGCATGCCAGCAGCGCGGAGGCGAGTGAGCCCAGCAGGACGGCCGTCTTGATGTGTGCGAGCTCCGTGGGGTCGGGGTAGGCGAGTTCACCGATCAGCAGCGACACGGTGAAGCCGATGCCCGCCGGCATGGCCACCGCCGTCACGTCGGCCCACGCGAGTTCGGGGTTGAGCCGGGCGCGGGTGAAGCGTACGGCGAGGTAGGCGCCGCCGGAGATGCCGAGGACCTTGCCGGCGGCCAGGCCCAGGGCCACGCCCAGCGGTTCGGCACTGCCGAGGGCGGCTCCGAGGGACTCGCCGGAGACGTTCACGCCCGCCGCGAACAGCGCGAAGAGCGGGACCGCCACTCCGGCGGACAGCGGGCGCACCAGGTGCGCGATGTGTTCCGCCGGCCGCCGGCCCCTCTCGCCGTCCCTGGCCACCCGCAGCAGCAGGCCCATGGCGACGCCGGCGACGGTGGCGTGTACGCCGCTGGCGTGCGTCAGCCCCCAGATCACCAGGGCCAGGGGCACGTACCAGTACCAGCCGTGCACCCTCCTGCGATCGTGCAGGTGGAAGAAGAGGCCGAGCCCGAGCACCGCACCGAGGAGGGCGGGGAAGTGGATCGTCGAGGTGTAGAAGACGGCGATGATGGCGATGGCCACCACGTCGTCGACCACGGCCAGGGTCAGCAGGAACGCACGCAGCGCGGAAGGCAGATGGGTGCCGATCACGGCCAGCACGCCGAGGGCGAAGGCGATGTCGGTGGCGACGGGGACCGCCCAGCCCTTCCAGGTTCCTCCTCCGGAGGTGGCGACGAGCCCGTAGACCAGTGCGGGCACGGCCATGCCGGAGATCGCCGCGACCACGGGGAGCACGGCGGTGCCCGGGTGGCGCAGCTCACCGGCCACCAGCTCGCGTTTGAGCTCGGCGCCGGCCACGAAGAAGAAGACCGTCAGCAGCCCGTCGGACGTCCAGTGGGCCACGGAGAGGTTCAGGTCCAGTGCCCCGATGCCGAACCGGAAATCCCGTACGGCCTCGTAGGCGCTGCTCAGGGGGGTGTTGGCCCACACCAGAGCCACGGCCGCGGCGATGAGCAGCACCATGCCACCGACGGTCTCCGCGCGCAGGGCGTCCGCGACGAACGTGCGCTCCGGCAGCGGAAGACGGCCGAGGAACGTACGGGGTCTGCGGCCGGGGTCGGGCATGCGGCGTCCACCTTCAGCCTTCAGCCACCGACGCGGGGCTCACCCGCCCCACCTGGGCCTTCACCGTGTAGCGGGCTGTGTGCGTGGCGGTACGGCCTGGGGCGGGAGGTCCAGCGCGACCGTACGCGGTGAGACCCGCACCACGCGGTCGACGACAGGGACGACGCGTAACGGCGGCCGCGCCGATGATGACGCCGAGGAGTCCTGCGTTCATGATCGCTCCTCTCCGGGTTCCGGAGGACCTGACAGTGGCGACGTACCCCTGCAGAGCGGGTGGCGGGATCGGGGACCGGACCGGAGACGGCTGTTTTGGGCGCGCCGATATTGCCGGACTACGGAAAAATAGGTGCATGGGACGACACGCACCGGTCGGCAGGGGGCCGCGTCGGGCGCCTGAGACCGGCACGGCCCGGCACGGCCCGGTGACGTCCGGCCCAGACGCCCGCACCCTCGCGCGCAAGCTGGACGGCCATGTGGAGCGCCTCGCCGAGATCTCCGTCAGCAAGCTGGAGCTGTGCGACGAGGACCTCGACGGCCTCCGGGAGCTGGCCGCGGCCGCGGCCGATCGCGGTACCGCTCTGCGCGCTCTGGTGGCCGAGTACCTGACCCGGACGTGCCGCGCCTGGACGGAGTTCCCCGGGACGTGCCAAGCCCATGACGTCGCGGGTCTGCGGGAGGTCACGTCGGCCCTCATCCGAGCCGTCGGTGATGCGACAGTGGCGCTGACCGAGGGCTACGAGACCGCCCACCGAGCGGCCATCCGCCGTGAGGAGGCCGCGCGGCGCGAGTTCGTCGACGACCTCCTGGAGGGCCGCACCGACCTCGGCAGGCTCGCCGAGCGGGCGGAACGCTTCGGCCTGCACCTCATCGGTCCGCACACCGTCGCCGTGGCGCGGGCGGGACGCCCCTTCGGCGCCGGCGACCGGGCCACCCGCTACGTCGAGGAGGCGCTCACTGCCAGATTCGGCGTACGCGACGTGCTGATCACCACCAAGGACGGCCTGCTGGTCTGCGTGTCGCCCGGCACGGAGGACCGGGTGCCGGGCTACTTCGCCACGCAGGTGGGCAACGCGGTCCGCGAGGACCACCAGGTGGCCGTCAGCCGGCCCCGGCCCGGACCGAGCGGAATCGTCCGCTCCTACCAGGAGGCCCGCGGCAATCTCGGCCTGGCCGCACAGCTCGGTCTGCGCATCCCCGTGGTCGGCGCCTCCGATCTCCTGGTCTTCCACGTGCTCGGCCGCGACCGGGCCGCCATCACCGACCTCGTCGCCACCGTGCTCGGGGCGCTGGAACACACACGCCGCAACCCCCAGCCCCTGCTCGAAACGCTCACCACCTACTTCGACAGCGGATGCGTGAACACCGCGACGGCCCGCCGGCTCGGACTGAGCGTCCGCGCGGTCACCTACCGGCTCGCCCGCATCCGGCAACTCACCGGCTACGACCCCACGGACGCGGACCAGCGCTACACCCTGCAGACCGCCGTACTCGGAGCGCGCCTCCTCGGCTGGCCCTCCCGACCCCTCCAGCACGCTGACTGATCGACGCGCTGTGATGCGGAGGGGGGAGGCTCCGTGCAGCCCCAACCCGCCGCAGGGCCCAAGCCGTTGCGGAAGGGTGGCCGGGGTGCCGACCGCACGAGGGACAAGGCACGCTACGGGCATGTCCTTTCCCTCCATGCCGCCCCACGTGAGCGACACTGCCGGGCACATGATCGTGTGCGGTGACGACGCCCTCGCCCACCGGCTCGCCGCCGAACTCCGCGACGTCTACCGCGAGCGCGTCACGCTGGTGAGCCCCGGCGGCGGACCGGCGCACGGGCCGCGACTGGCCGTTCCCCGACCACGACTGTCCGCCGCGTTGCTCGGCAGGGTGTCCGCGGCGATGATCCGGGCCGCCCCGTCGGCCGCCGACATCGACGCCCCCACCGCCGTACTCGAAGCGCCCGAGCCGACCGACGCGGTGCTGGAGACGGCCGGGGTGACCGGGGCCGCGGCGCTGGCGCTCGTGTACGAGGACGACGAGACCAACATCCGTGCCGCGCTCGCCGCCCGGCGCCTCAACCCCGGTCTCCGGCTGGTGGTCCGCCTCTACAACCGCAAGCTCGGCCAGCACCTGGAGCAGTTGCTCGACCAGGCGGCGAGGGTGGCCATGCCCGACCTCGACCCGGCCGCGATCGACGCGTCCACCACGGTGCTCTCCGACGCCGACACCGCCGCCCCGGCGCTGGCCGCCACCGCGGTCGCCGGCACGAGCAAGGTCGTCCACGCCGACGGGCTGCTGCTGCGCGCCGTGGAACGCACCCCGCCCGGCCGGGGCGAGGTCACCGATCAGGGGCTGTGCACCCTCGCCCTGCTGTCGGCCACCACCAACGACCCGGCGGGCGAGGAGGGTTCGGACAGCAGCGGGACGGCCGGGCCCCAACTCCTGCCGGACCCCCGCACCGTCACCGCCACCACCGGGCGGGGCACGATCGTCCTCGAAGCCGTCACCCACACCGGTCCCGTGGTGCCGGCCAGGCGCCTGGCCGGCCGGGGCGTCCCGCTCTCCGAACTCCTTTCCCGCCGGCTGCGCTGGGCCGTCGCCGGCACGGCGCTCGCCGTGCTCGCCCTGGCCGTCGCCTCCTGGCTGACCACGGGCGACCATCCACTGCACGCCGCATACGTCACGCTGCTGGACCTGTTCTCCATCAACGACCCCGCCGTCGGCGAGAGCACTGCACGCCAGGTGCTCCAACTGCTGGCCGGACTGGTGGGACTGGCGCTCCTGCCCCTCCTCATCGCCGGGGCGCTGGAGGCGCTGGGGGCGTTCCGCAGCGCCTCCGCCCTGCGCCGCCCGCCGCGCGGTCTGTCCGGCCACGTCGTGCTGCTCGGCCTCGGAAAGATCGGCACCAGGGTCCTGGCCAGGCTGCGTGACCTCGACATCCCCGTCGTGTGCGTCGAGGAGGACCCCGAGGCGCGCGGCGTGGCGCTCGCCCGCCGCCTGCGGGTGCCCACCGTGATCGGCGACGTCACCCAGGAGGGCGTCCTGGAGGCGGCCAAGATCCACCGCGCCCACGCCCTGCTCGCCGTGACCAGCTCGGACACCACCAACCTGGAGGCCGCGCTCTACGCCCGTACGGTCAAGGCGGACCTGCGCGTGGCCCTGCGGCTGTACGACGACGACTTCGCCACCGCCGTGTACCGCACCCTGCGCGCCGCCCACCCCGAGGCGCTCACCCGCAGCCGCAGCGTCTCCCACCTGGCCGCGCCCGCCTTCGCCGGAGCGATGATGGGCCGCCAGATCCTGGGCGCCATACCGGTCGAGCGCAGGGTGCTGCTGTTCGCCGCCCTCGTGGTCGCCGGCCACCCGTGCTTGGAGGGCCGCACCATCGAGGAAACCTTCCGTCCCGGTGCCTGGCGCGTCCTCGCCCTCGACACCACCGCGCCCGCCGACCGGCGCCCCGACCTGGCGACCCCGCACCCGGCTGACGGCGAGCAGCACACCACGGGCCTGGTCTGGGACCTGCACCCGGGCTACGTCCTCCAGCCCGAGGACCGCGTCGTCCTGGCCGCCACCCGCCGGGGCCTGGCCGAACTCCTCGGCCGCCACCCGCGGCCACCGCGTACGGCCGAGCGATGACAGCTCACCCGGATCCGGTCACCGGACACCCCGCGGGGCTGCCGCCTGGCGCGGCGGCGCCGCCTTCACGCAGGTGCCGTACGAAGCGGAGGCCCGGGCGGCCGTCCAGTTCGACGTCACCGGCGGGGCTGAAACCCGTGCGGGCCAGCACGGCGCGTGAGGCGGTGTTGTCGAGCGTCGTGACGGCACGCAGCGTCGTCAGCCCGTACTCCGTGGCCGCCAGGGCGCAGACCTCCCGGACGGCGGCCGTGGCCAGTCCGCGCCCGGCGGCTCCTTCGGCGATCCGGTACCCCAGCTCGGCCGAACCGTCCGCCACGTCGATGAGGTTCACCCGCCCCAGAACCTCCCCGTCGTCGCCCACCACGAGGTGGAAGAAGCACAGCCCCGCCTCCTGTTCGGCCATCAGCTCACGGTGCCGTGCGTCGAAGTGGGCGAAGTACTCGTCGCCGCGGTCGGGGATCGAGGCGGCGAAGTAGGCCCGGTTCTCGCGCTCGAACCGCAGAAGGGCCGGGGCGTGGTCGAACCGGAGGCGCTGGAGAAGGGACATCCGGCCATGCTATGCACCGGCACCGGCATACGCATTGGCGTTGGCACCGGCACCGGCACCCGTATCCGCGTCGGCCCCGCCCCTTGGCGCCGGGTCGCGATGTCCGGAGCCGGACCCGCTCGTCATAAAGGGGTAAGGAAACGGCAAAAGCGGCTGGTAGTGTCATCGATCCGTCAATTCCCGTTGCCTGAAGGACTTCGTATGACCATGCCTGCTCCGTCCGGCGGCCGGAATCCCGAGGAAGGGGAGCCGGCCGGCCAGGATCCGTGGGCCCCCGGGCCATGGGGACCGGCCGCCTCGCACTGGCAGTCCGCGTACCCGGTGCCGACGGCACAGGCCCGCAATGGCATGGGAGTCACGGCCCTGGTGCTGGGCGTCGTCGGCGTGATCCTCGGCCTGGCCGTCATCCTGTTCTGGGTGACCTGGCTGCCGGCCCTGCTGGCCGTGATCTTCGGCTTCGTGGGACTGAGCCAAGCCCGCAGGGGGCTGGCGACCAACAAGGGGATGGCGCTGGCCGGTGCGATCCTCGGCGTGGCCGGCCTGCTGATCTCGGTCGGCGGTGGGGTGTTCACCGTGATGACGGTGAAGGAGGCCGCCGACTACGCCCGTGCGGAGGAGGCCGACGAGGCGAAGGCGTCGGCGGCCGCGGAGGCGGCGAAGGAGAAGGCCAGACACCTTTCGTTCGGCGAGGCGTACACCTTCGGGAACGGGCTGAAGGTCACGGTGGCCAAGCCACAGCCGTTCACCCCGGACGAGTTCGTACTCGGCCACGCGAAGGGCAACAAGGCCGTCGAGGTGACGATCACCGTCGTCAACACCAGCACGGAACGCATCTCGGTCGAAACGGGGCTGCCCAGCGTCAACGACGCCAACGGGGCCTCCACGGAGCTGGTGATCGACGGAAGCGGACGCCAGAAGGTCATCACCGGCTACGTCCTACCCGGCAAGAAGGCCGTCGGCAAGTACGCGTTCTCGCTGCCGCCCGACGCGGCCGACAAGGTCGAGGTCGAGTTCACCCCGGACGCGAAGCAGTGGGAGGACGCGTACTGGTCGGGCCCCAACTGACGGCGCGGTAAGGGCGCCGGGCCCCTTGGGCGTGCCCGGCCGCCCCGGCCGTCTAGTCCTGGAGCGACTCGTACAACCGCCGGGCGCGGGCGGCCTGCCAGGAGTCGCCGAGCAGTGCGAACTCCTCCGCGAGCGCGCCGATCAGCTCCCCGTCCGCCGGGCCCGTGTCGTCCAGCATCCGTATCAGCCGGACCCGGGCGAGCTCGGTCAGACCCCGGCGGCCCGCCAGCCGTATCCACGTCAGCTCCGACTCGTCGGGTTCGGGACCGGTCGGAGCGGCGGGCGCGACCGGCTCCGCCGGGACCCCGCCCCGGGCGTGACGGTGCAACAGCTCCTCGGCCAGCCGCAGGTCGTCGGACCTGCCGCCACGAGCCGTCTCCGCGCGCACCACCTCGCGCAGCCACGGCAGGTCCCGCTCGTCCGAGTCGTACCGCGCCGCCCGCAGCGCCGCCGCCACGTCCATGCCCCGCGCGCTCCCGGCCGCCCGAAGCCGGACCAGGTCCTCGCGCCCCGCCGCCAGGACCGCGTCCCGCACGGGCGGGCGCGGCTCGTCGTGCATGAGCCGGTACGCCAGCCCCTCCCGGGCGTTGAGCAGCACGAAATCCGGTTCCGTACGCGACCCGGCCGCGTGCAGCCGGGCGAGCAGCTCGACCGGGGAACGCTCCGGCAGGCCCAGGCCCGCGCGCAGCTCTGCCCGGTCGGCGTCCAGGGTCGGCCCGTACGCCTCGCGCAGCTCTTCCTCCGCCTCGGCGACGGCGGCCAGGATCCGCTCCTCGTCGTCCTCCGGCCCCACGCCCCCCGGGCACTCGGGCAGGCCGATGAGCACTTCGAGGGCCTCGCGCACATCGGTGCCGATCAGCCCCGCGTCCCCCTCCGACGAGGCGTACAGCACCGGTCCGCCGTCGCAGACGAAATACGTACCGCCCGAGTCGTCCCCCGCTATCGGCTCCAGCGAGGCACCGGAGGCCAGCCGGACGTCCTCGCAGGGATGGACGCGGTCGATGTCGAACTCGAAGGGGTACGCGGCCAGTTGTGCCAGGCGCGGCTGCGTGCGGAGCAGCTCCAGCAAGGGATCCGTCATGTCACAGAACGTAACAGCTCCCACTGACAACGCCCTTGGCGGTCCGCGACCGTCAGGCCGGCTGCAACAGGTCCCAGCGGTTGCCGTACAGGTCCTCGAAGACCGCGACCGTGCCGTACGGTTCGTACCGGGGCTCCTCCAGGAACCGCACCCCCGCCGCCAGCATCCGCGCCCGGTCACCGGCGAAGTCCTCGGTGTGCAGGAAGAACCCGACGCGCCCGCCGGTCTGCGCGCCCACGCTCGCCTCCTGCGCCGCGCCCGCCGCCCGGGCCAGCAACAGTGCGGTCCCGGCCCCGACGCCCCGGGGCCGGACCACGACCCACCGCGAACCGTCCCCGCGATCGGTGTCCTCGACCAGCTCGAAGCCGAGGGCACCGGTGTAGAAGTCGATGGCCTCGTCGTAGTCACGGACGACGAGGGTGATCAGGGCGATGTGCGACATACGGGAGACGTTATACGTATGACAGCCACCTGACCAGCAGGGCGGCGGGCTGCCACACTGCTCCCATGGACTCGCAAGCGCTCGCCGAGCTCACCGCCCGCGCCCGCCGCCTCGCCGTCCCGGGCACCCGCCGCATCCTCGGCCTGGCCGGAGCGCCCGGCGCGGGCAAGTCCACCCTCGCGGCCCGGCTGGTCGACCGCCTCGGCGGCCTCGCCGCCCTCGTCCCCATGGACGGCTTCCACCTCGCCCAGGCCGAGCTGCGCCGGCTCGGCCGCACCGAGCGCAAGGGCGCCCCCGACACGTTCGACGCCGCCGGGTACGCCGCCCTGCTCACCCGCCTGCGCGCCGCCGAGCCCGGCACGGTCGTCTACGCCCCCGCGTTCGACCGCGCCCTGGAGGAACCCGTCGCCGGCAGCATCCCGGTCGCCGCCGAGGTGCCGCTCGTCGTCACGGAGGGCAACTACCTCCTCCACGACGACGGCCCCTGGGCGTCCGTACGCCCCCTCCTGGACGAGGTGTGGTTCCTGGAGCTGGACGACCGCCGCCGCGTCCACCGGCTCGTCGAACGCCACGTGCGGTTCGGCAAGGACCGCCCGTACGCGGAGCGCTGGGTCAGGGAGTCCGACGAGGCGAACGCCCGGCTCGTCACCGCCGGACGAGGCCGCGCCGACCTCGTCGTACGAATGAGCTGAGTACGCGGGTCACGCCGTCGGCACCACGCGCGCGTGGTGCACCGCGGCCGACGCCAGCGCCCCTACGACCGGGTGCGGGCGCGTCCCGTCGCCGGCCAGCTCGGGCTGGAACAGCGTGGCCAGGAAGAAGGGGTGGCCCGGCAGTTCCACGATCCGTGCCTGTCCCTCCCCGTCCTCCCCGGTGAAGCGCAGCCCGTGCGCGCGCAGCAGGTCCAGGTGCCCGCCGTCCGGCCCGTACGAGCACTGGTACCGCTCCACCGACCGCTCGGCGCCGATCACCGACGCGGCCAGCGAGCCGGGCGCCACACGCACCGCCCCCTCGTGGCCGGCCAGCGAACACGCCAGCCGCCCGATCACCAGGTCCTCGGCGGCCGCGTCCGGGTCGTTCTCCGCGTGCGCCGCACGGGGCAGTCCGCAGACGTTGCGGGCGTACTCCAGCAGCGCGTGCTGGAAACCGCCGCACGTCCCCAGGAACGGGATCCCCCGCTCCCGCGCGGTACGGATCGCGGCCACCGCGCCCGCCTCACTGCGGTACGGGCTGCCGGGCAGCAGCCACACCGCGTCGAACCCCTCCACGGCGCCGGGCTCGGCGGCGTCCATGGTGGGGATCCAGTACGCGTCGAGGACGAGACCGTCCCGCTCGGCGAGCGCGTCGAGGAGCACCGGGACGCGGACGTGGGACTGCACGGTGGAGGAACGGTCGCCGACCAGGGCGATCCGGGCAACGGGATGCGTCATGCGGAACATGCTTGCCGCCCAGGCCGGTTCAGGTCCAACGATGATTTCTGCATCCCCGATCAGAGGTGCTTATGGCGGGCGGGACACTGGTGACCATGGACCCGCACCTGCTCCGTACGTTCGTGACGGTGGCCCGGCTCGCCTCCTTCTCCCGGGCCGCCCACGAACTGGGCTACACCCAGTCGGCCGTCTCCCAGCACATCGCCGCACTCGAAGGCGACCTCGGCCTGCCGCTGCTGGTCCGCCGCCCGGTCGCCCCCACCCGCGCGGGAGAACGGCTGCTGGAGCACGCCCGGCCGCTGCTGCTCCGGCTCGACGCCGCCCGCGCCGACCTCACGCGCATGGCCGCCGAACCGGCCGGTGAGCTGACCCTCGCCGCCGCCCCGCTCGCCGTCCGCCCCGAAGTCCTCGCCGCGCTGCCCGCCGGCCGCGTCACCCTCCGCGTGCTGCCCCGCGACGAGATCCCCGCCGCCCTGGCGGAGGGCGCGGCCGACCTGGGGATCGTGGACGGCCTCGCCGCCCCCAACGACCCGCTGCGGCTCCCGGACGTCGCCCCGCTCACCGCGACGCGCGTCGCCGAGGCCCCGCTCGCCGTCCACCTCCCGGCCGGCCACCCCCTCGCCCACCGCCCCGGTCTGCGCCTCGTCGACCTCCTCGACGCCCGGTGGCTCGACGCACCGGCCGCCGGCCTGCCGCTCGAGAGGCTGCGCGCCGCCCAGGGCACGCCCGGCTTCCGCCCCGCCCTCCGCTACGACGGCACCGATGTCCGCACCCTCACCGCCCTCGCGGCGGCCGGCCACGGCCTGACCCTGCTGCCGACGACCGTCCCCCCGGCGCCCGGAGCCACCGCCGTGCCCCTCACCGACCCCCGTCTGGTGCACCGCACCGAACTCCTCCGCAGCGGCGAACCGTCAGGCCCCGCCGCCACCGTGGCAACCGCGCTGACCACGCCCGCTGCTGACCGCATATCGCTCGCGCCCGCCCCGTTGCCCGGCGAGGATGACCGTCATGGACAGCCGTAGCGACCTCGCGACCACCCCGTTCACCGCCGACGACTACCGCGCCCGCATGGCCCGCGCCACCGAGGCGGCCGCTGCCGCCGGGCTCGCCGGACTGCTCGTCGCGCCGGGGCCCGACCTGGTGTACCTCACCGGATACCGGCCCACCGCCGACACCGAGCGCCTCACGCTCCTCGTCCTGGCTTCCGGGCGGGACCCGGTCCTGATCGTGCCGACCCTCGAAGCGCCCGACGCCGACCGGGCCCCCGGGGCCGCCGCGTTGACCCTCCGGGACTGGACCGACGGCACCGACCCGTACGCCGTCACCGCCCCGCTGCTGGACCCCAAGGGCCGGTTCGGGGTCAGCGACAACGCCTGGGCCATGCATCTGCTCGGGCTCCAGCAGGCGCTGCCGGACTCCTCGTACGCCGCGCTCACCCAGGCGCTGCCCATGCTCCGGGCGGTCAAGGACGCGCCGGAGCTGGCCCGGCTGGAGGCGGCGGGCGCCGCCGCCGACGAGGCGTACCGCGAGATCCTCAAGGTCCGGTTCGCCGGGCGGAAGGAGACGGACGTCGCCGCCGACCTGGCCGCGCTGCTCAAGCACTTCGGCCACTCGCAGGTGGACTTCACCGTCGTCGGATCGGGTCCCAACGGCGCCAACCCGCACCATGAGGCGGGCGACCGCACCATCGGGGAGGGCGACATGGTCGTCCTCGACTTCGGCGGCCTCAAGCACGGCTACGGCTCGGACACGACTCGTACCGTCCACGTCGGCGAGCCGACGCCCGAGGAGCGGCGCGTCCACGACGTCGTACGGGAGGCACAGCAGGCGGGGTTCGAGGCGGTCAGGCCGGGCGTGGCGTGCCAGGACGTCGACCGGGCGGCCCGCGCGGTGATCGCCGGGGCGGGGTACGGCGAGTACTTCATCCACCGCACCGGCCACGGCATCGGTGTCACCACGCACGAGCCGCCGTACATGATCGAGGGCGAGGAACAGCCGCTCGTGCCCGGCATGTGCTTCTCCGTCGAGCCGGGGATCTACCTCCCGGGCCGCTTCGGCGTCCGCATCGAGGACATCGTCACGGTCACCGAGGACGGTGGCCGCCGGTTGAACACCACCCCGCGCGAGCTCGCCATCGTGGAGTAGACCGTCGAGCAGGACGGATCACGCGTCCGCCAGCACCACGCACGACTCCGGCGGCAGCGTCATCACCCCGTCCCCGTTCGGCATCTCCACCGGCTCCCAGGCCGCCAGCACCCGCCCCCGGGTGCCGAGCGGGATCGGCGCCGGCTCCTTGGCGAAGTTGACCGCCACGCGCAGGTCCCCGCGCCGGTACACCAGCCAGCGGGCCTCCTCGTCGTACGCCACCCGCACCGCGGCCAGGTCCGGGTCGGTCAGGTCCGGCTGGGAGGCACGCAGCGCGATCAGCTCCCGGTACCAGGCCAGCACGCGTGCGTGGGGCTGCCGCTCGCGCTCCGCCCAGTCCAGGCAGGAGCGGTCCCGGGTGGCCGGGTCCTGCGGGTCCGGAACGTCCTCCTCCGCCCAGCCGTGGGCGGCGAACTCCCGTCTCCGGCCGTTGCGGACCGCCTCCGCGAGCTGCGGGTCCGTGTGGTCGGTGAAGAACTGCCACGGGGTGCTCGCCGCCCACTCCTCGCCCATGAAGAGCATCGGCGTGAACGGCCCCGTCAGCACCAGGGCCGCCGCGCAGGCCAGCAGCCCGGGGGAGCAGGACGCCGACAGCCGGTCGCCGGTCGCCCGGTTGCCGACCTGGTCATGGGTCTGGGCGTAACCCAGGAAGCGGTGCGCCGGGGTGTTCACCCGGTCGACCGGGCGCCCGTGCGTACGGCCGCGGAACGTCGAGTACGTACCGTCGTGGAAGAAGACATGGCCCAGGGTCTTGGCGAGGGCGGCGAGCGGGGCACGCGCGAAGTCCGCGTAGTAGCCCTGCGATTCACCGGTCAGGGCGGTGTGCAGGGCGTGGTGGAAGTCGTCGTTCCACTGGGCGTGCAGGCCGAGCCCACGGGAGGAGCGGGGCGTCGTGGTGCGCGGGTCGGCCAGGTCCGACTCGGCGATCAGGAACAGCTCCCGGCCCTGCTCGGCGGCCAGCTCGTCCACGGCCGCCGACAGCTCCTCCAGGAACGTCAGCGCCCGCGTGTCGGCCAGCGCGTGCACCGCGTCCAGCCGCAGTCCGTCGATCCGGTAGTCGCGCAGCCAGGCCAGGGCGCTGCCCAGCAGGAACGCCCGGACCTCGTCAGAGCCCGGCGCGTCCAGGTTCACGGCGGCGCCCCACGGGGTGTGGTGGGTGTCCGTGAAGTACGGGCCGAAGGCCGGGAGGTAGTTGCCGGAGGGGCCCAGGTGGTTGTGGACCACGTCCAGCACCACGCCCAGGCCCAGGCCGTGCGCCGTGTCGACGAAGCGCTTGAGCGCCTCCGGCCCGCCGTACGGCTCGTGCACCGCCCACAGCGACACGCCCTCGTACCCCCACCCGTGCCGGCCCGGGAACGGGCACAGCGGCATCAGCTCCACATGCGTGATGCCCAGCTCCACCAGGTGGTCCAGCCGCGCGGCCGCCGCGTCGAGGGTGCCTTCGGGCGTGTACGTACCGACGTGCAGCTCGTACAGCACCGCGCCGCGCAGCCCGCGCGCCGGGGGTTCGTGCCGCCAGGCGTACGTGGCGTGGTCGACGACCGCGCTCAGGCCGTCGGGCCCGTCCGGCTGGCGCCGGGACCGCGGGTCGGGCAGTACGGGCCCGCCGTCCAGCGCGTACCCGTACCGGGCGCCGTCGGCGGCCTCCGCCTCGGCTGTCCACCAGCCGTCCCGCTCCGGATCGCGCTCCAACGGGTGGACCGCCCCCTGGAGTTGGAGCTCGACCCGTTCCTCTGCCTGCGGCGCCCACACCTCGAACAGCACTGGTGATCCCCTCGTCGTCGTAACGCCCCAATCCTGACAAGATCGAGATCGGGAAGCACGACACTTGGCCGAAGCGACCTCGTATCAAGACCGTACCAACGGGGTCCGACAACGGGGTCCGTCTGGACACCCCGGCCCGCCCGGACCGACAATCACGCTGTGACGTCCGCTTTCGAGTCCTCCACGTACCCCGCTCGGCTCTCCGACGCCGAACGGGACCGTGCCCTGGGGCTGCTGAGGGAAGGCGCCGCGCAGGGCAAACTGTCGCACGACACGTTCCTGCGGCGCATGGAACTGGCCCTGGTCGCCCGCCGCCCCGACGAGCTGGCGGCCCTCACCGCCGATCTGCGCACCGAAGGGCGCTGGTCCAAGCGGCTGTTCGGCGCGGTCGAACGGATGTCCGCCTTCCATGTCCGGCTGCGCCGCGCCTGGCAGGCCGAGCGGCTGCCGAAGCTGCTGCTCCCGGAGCCCGGACCGTACCCCTTGCGCATAGGGCGGGACCCGGCCAACGGGCTGCGGCTCAGCCACGAGACCGTCTCCCGGCTCCACGCCGAACTGAGCCTTCAGGGCGGCATGTGGGTCCTGCGCGACCTCGGCTCCACCAACGGCACCACCGTGAACGGACAGCGGGTGACCGGTTCGGTCGTCGTCCAGGCCGGTGACATGGTGGCCTTCGGGCGCATGAGCTTCCGCCTCTCCGCCCGCTGACGGCACCCCGGATCAGCCGCGCCGACCACACCCGGGATCAGTCCTCCGCCACCGGGCGGCGGCTGAGCAGGGCCACCGGCCGCGCCGCGAACAGGTCCACCAGGGGCACCGGCTCACCACCGGGGAACTCCCGGCCCGCCTCCACGGCGTCGAACCACCGCCCCTCCGGCAGCGTCAGGGACGTCTCGCCCCAGCCGCCGCCCTCCGCCAGCCTCAGCGACAGCCGGGTGACCGCCGTGACGGCCTCGCCCGAGCGGCAGAAGGCCACGCAGTGCTCCGCCGCCGGGCCGCTCGCCGTCAGGGGCAGATACGTCCCCGACGTCCCGAACACGTCCGGGTACCGCCGCCGGAGCCGCAGCGCCGCGCGCGTGACGGCCGTTTTCTCGTCCGGCGGGCCCTCCCGGAACGGCCGCCGGTTGTCCGGGTCGACCAGCGCCAGGTACACCCGCTCCGTCTCCTGGTACAAGTCCGGAACGCCCGGCATGGTCAGGTGCAGCAGCGCCGCGCCGAGCACGTTCGCCCGGACGTACGGGTCCAGCTCGCGGACCAGCAGGGAGACCGTGTACAGGCCCGGACCGGCCGGGCCCGCGTCCACGAAGTCCAGCACCGCCTGTTCGTACGCCGGATCCGGCTCCGTCCAGCTCGTGTGCAGCCCCGCCTCCCGCACCGACTTCAGCACCGCGGGCGCCAGCCGGTCCCCGTACGGGTAGCCGAAGCCCACCGCCGTCTGCCACGCCGTCCACGCCACCTGGCCGTCGGGCGCCGGCGTGCGCGCCACGTCGTCCAGCAGCTTGGCCCACCGCTGCGGGCACTCCGACAGGACCGCGATCCGGGCCCGCACGTCCGCGCTGCGCTTGGTGTCGTGCGTGGACAGCACCGTGCCCGTGGCCGGCCAGTCGCGGGCCAGCCGCTCGCAGTACGCGTGGAACTCCGCCGGGCTCACGGCCGGCCTGCCCGGCTCCCCGCCCACCTCGTTCGCCGAGACCAGCGGCGTGTACCGGTAGAACGCCGTGTCCTCGACGGACTTCGCGCGCAGCGCCGACGAGGTCTGCGCGAACCGGGTCCGGAACGCCCGGTGCTCCGGCCCGTCCCCGAGCCGGCCCAGCGCCAGGTCCCGGACGACGTCGACGGCCGCCGCCTCCTCCGGGACCGCGAACGTCGCCCTCGCCTCCTCGGCCGCCTCCGCCGTCAGGGCGTCCTCCGCGCCGGTCCCGTACGGGCGGTAGACCGGCACCCGGATCAGCAGCTCCCGCACCGCGGCGCGCAGCGCCCACGGTGCGTGGTCGCGCAGGTCGGGGTCGGCGGCGCAGACGCCCGCGGCCGTCCGGGTCAGGAACGCGACCTCCGAGGCCAGCGCGTGCGTCACCACCTTGTACGCGGCCCGGCGCGCCGTCGCCTCCCAGTGGCCGCCCCGGTCCCCGGCCGGGGCGGCGAACCGGCGGTAGTGCTCCGCCAGTTCCGCCGCGCCCGCGCCGTCCACGAACAGCCCGTCCACCCGCCGCAGCGCGTCATAGCCGGTCGTGCCGGCGACCGGCCACCGCGCCGGAAGCCGCTCCTCGCCGGTGAGGATCTTCTCGACGACGATCCAGCAGTCCCCGCCGGTCGCCCGCTCCAGCTCCCGCAGGTACGCCTCGGGGTCCGCGAGCCCGTCCGGGTGGTCGATCCGCAGGCCCTCCACCACCCCGTCCCGTACCAGCTCCACGATCTTGGCGTGGGTGGCCTCGAACACCTCCGGTTCCTCGACCCGCACCCCGATCAGGTCCGAAATCGTGAAGAACCGCCGGTAGTTCAGCTCCGTACGGGCCAGCCGCCACCACCCCAGCCGGTACCACTGGGCGTCCAGCAGCTCCGGCAGCGCCTTCCCCTCCGTACCGGGCCGCAGCGGGAACCGCTGCTCGCCGTAGTGCAGCGTCCCGCCCTCGACCCGCATCCGCGCCAGCTCGTCGCCGATCCGGCCCGCCAGCACCGGCAGCAGCACCTTCCCCCCGCCCGCCGCCCAGTCGATGTCGAACCAGCGGGCGTACGGCGACGAGGGGCCGTCCCGCAGCACCTCCCGCAGCGCCCGGTTGTACCGCGGGTTCGCCGCCATGTGGTTGGGCACGAGGTCCACCACCAGGCCGAGGCCGTGCGCCCGGGCGGTGCGCGCCAGCGCCCGCAGGCCCGCCTCGCCGCCCAGCTCCTCGCGCACCCGGCTGTGGTCGGTGACGTCGTACCCGTGCGTGGAGCCCGGGACCGCCTCCAGGACCGGCGACAGATGCAGGTGCGAGATGCCGAGCGAGGCGAGGTACGGCACCGCTTCCCCGGCGGCGGCGAAGGGGAAGTCCGGCTGGATCTGGAGCCGATAGGTCGAGTTGGGCGTCATGCGAACGTACGTACCCGCTTGGGCGGCTTCTGTGTCATCCGTTCATGCGATTTACGCCCGACGCCACGTTCCGCCCGGGTTCGCGGCCCGCCCGCCACGGGCCGCGAACCCCGTCCCGCTCCAGGAGCCCCCCTGGAAGCCGTCTCCTAGGCGGGGCGCCGGAGCACCGTCAGACTGCGGCCGATCAGGGTGAGACGGTCGCCCGCGGCGACCTTCGCGCCCTGCCCCGGCTCGACGCCCTCGGGGATGGCCGTGTCCACGACCACCTGCCACTGGCGGCCGTGATTGACCGGCACCACGAAGTCCAGGTCCTCGGCGCTCGCGTTGAACATCAGCAGGAACGAGTCGTCGGCGATCCGCTCCCCGCGCGGGCCGGGCTCGGAGATCGCACTGCCGTTCAGGAACACCGACAGTGCCTTGGCGTGCGCCGCCTGCCAGTCCCGCGCGGTCATCTCCTCACCCTCAGGGGTGAACCAGTTGATGTCCGACAGCTCGTCGTGCGTCCCCTCGACCGGCCGCCCGTGGAAGAAGCGCCGCCGCCGGAAGACCGGGTGGTCCCGCCGCAGCCACACCATCGAACGGGTGAACTCCAGCAGCGACCGGGCCTCCTCGGAGTCCTCGTCCGGCCAGTGCACCCACGCGACCTCGTTGTCCTGGCAGTACGCGTTGTTGTTGCCGCCCTGCGTGCGCCCGAACTCGTCCCCGTGGCTCAGCATCGGTACGCCCTGGGACAGCATCAGGGTGGCGATGAAGTTGCGCATCTGGCGCAGCCGCAGCTCGGTGATCCGCTCGTCGCCGGTCTCGCCCTCGGCGCCGCAGTTCCAGGACCGGTTGTGGCTCTCGCCGTCCCGGTTGCCCTCGCCGTTCTCGTCGTTGTGCTTCTCGTTGTACGAGACCAGGTCGCGCAGCGTGAAGCCGTCGTGGCAGGTGACGAAGTTGACCGAGGCGAGCGGGCGCCGCCCGTCGTCCTGGTAGAGGTCCGAGGAGCCGGTCAGCCGTGACGCGAACTCGGCGAGCGTGCGCGGCTCGCCTCGCCACAGGTCCCGCACCGTGTCGCGGTACTTGCCGTTCCACTCGGTCCACAGCGGCGGGAAGTTGCCCACCTGGTACCCGCCCTCGCCGACGTCCCAGGGCTCGGCGATCAGTTTGACCTGGCTGACCACCGGGTCCTGCTGGACCAGGTCGAAGAACGACGACAGCCGGTCCACCTCGTGGAACTGGCGCGCCAGCGTCGCCGCCAGGTCGAACCGGAACCCGTCGACGTGCATCTCCGTCACCCAGTACCGCAGCGAGTCCATGATCAACTGGAGCACGTGCGGCGAGCGCATCAGCAGCGAGTTCCCGGTGCCGGTGGTGTCCATGTAGTACCGGGGGTTGTTCTCCACGAGCCGGTAGTACGAGGTGTTGTCCAGGCCCCGGAAGGAGAGCGTGGGGCCCAGGTGGTTGCCCTCGGCGGTGTGGTTGTAGACCACGTCCAGGATGACCTCGATGCCGGCCTGGTGCAGCGCGCGGACCGCCGACTTGAACTCCAGGACCTGCTGGCCCCGGTCGCCCCAGGAGGCGTACGCGTTGTGCGGGGCGAAGAACCCGATGGTGTTGTAGCCCCAGTAGTTCGCCATGCCCGCGTCGACGAGCCGGTGGTCGTTGACGAACTGGTGCACCGGCATCAATTCGAGCGCCGTGACGCCCAGTTCGGTCAGGTGCTCGATCACCGCGGGGTGGGCGAGTCCCGCGTACGTACCGCGCAGCTCCTCCGGCAGGGCCGGATGGAGCATCGTCAGGCCCTTCACATGGGCTTCGTAGATCACCGTCCGGTGGTAGTCGGTGCGCGGCGGGCGGTCGTCGCCCCAGTCGAAGTACGGGTTGACGACGACGGAGGTCATCGTGTGCGGCGCCGAGTCCAGGTCGTTGCGGGAGTCCGGCCTGCCGAAGTGGTAGCCGTACACCGCCTCGCCCCAGTCGACGGCGCCGGCGACCGCCCGCGCGTACGGATCGAGCAGCAGTTTCGCGGAGTTGCAGCGCTGTCCGCGCTCCGGCGCGTACGGTCCGTGGACCCGGAACCCGTACCGCTGGCCCGGCATCACGCCGGGCAGGTACGCGTGCCGTACGAACGCGTCGGTCTCGCGCAGCTCCACCGCGGTCTCCGAGCCGTCGTCGTGGAGCAGACACAGCTCGATTCGGTCGGCGGCCTCCGAGAAGACCGCGAAGTTGGTTCCGGCGCCGTCGTACGTGGCGCCGAGCGGATACGCCTGTCCCGGCCAGACCTGCATAGATAAGACTCTTCCACTTCTGATCCGGCTGATGGGGGTCACTTGAGCCAGAATCCTCCCCGAAAGTGGTGCAACCTCCTAGGACTTCGGCCGGTCCTACCGGGTGACCACGCGGCGTGAGCCATGCAGTGGCCGGAAATCGCCCCCTGTGCCTGATTCGTCCGATCAGTACACCGCCGGTGGCGGACGGGCGCCGTCCGGTTGCCCGGGTCAACTTCGCGTTCCGGGGCGTCGCCCGCGCCGGGGCGGGCGCGAGGCGCCGCCGGCCGGAGCCCCGCCGCCGGGCCGCCGGGCCGGGCCCGGTGGGCCGACCATTATGAATCCGCTCACTCCCGGCGCTCGCGGGGACCGGAACCGGCGGAAGAATCATGGACGTTGACAAAGGAGCCCGGCGATCGGGCTGCACCGTCCCGCGCTCCCGGAGTACCCTTCCTTGATCGTTGGAGACGGGCGTCCAGGAGTAGAAGGCGGTGCGCGGGTGAGCTCGGGAGGGCTGGAGCTGCCCCCAGGTGACTCAGGTCATGAGGGGGACTCCACTGACCCCGCTGATGTCCCGCCCGGCGCGGTCTCACTCGCCCGGCCGATGGAGATCGGTGCGGAACTGGACTGGGGCGCGGAGGCCTGGAGCGAGGTACGGACCCGTGCCCAGCGCGCCGGACGCGCCTATATCTGGCTGAATCTGGTCGAACAGCGGCTGCGTGCCGTGGTGGCCGCCGTCCTGCGGCCCGTCTACGAGCCGGTCCACGGCGACGACTGGGTGGTGGCGGCAGCCGGACCCGCCGGGCAGGAGTGGGTGCAGCGGGCCGTCGCCGTGCGCGAGGTGTCCCGTCGCAAGGGGTACCTCCTGGACCCCGCGGACGACAATGTGCTCAGCTTCCTCACGCTGCCCCAGCTCCGCGAGCTGATGGTCCAGCACTGGCCCTGCTTCGAGCCGTACTTCGACGACCGGCGCGAGGTGGAGCTGGCCCTGGACGAGCTGGAGGTCACCCGGAACGTGGTCTCCCGCAACCGGGCCCTGTCGCGCACCGTGCTCGACCAGTCCGAGCGGGCCTCCGCGCGGCTCCTGGAGATCCTCGGCGGCGGCGCGGGCGTGCCGTCCGCGCACCGGCTGCCGGTCGACGCGGTGGAGGACCTCGTGGGCGACCGGTACGCGGACGTCGTCTCCGTCCACCCCGACCGGGTGCGGCTCCAGCGGCAACTGCCCGCCGAGGACCTCTTCGGCGGGGCGCGGCGCCTCGACGCGATCGGCATAGGCCTGAACCTCCTCGTGCAGAACTTCTCCGGGCGGCGGCTGGTGCGGCTCGCCGAGTCGGGCTGCCGGATACGTCTGCTGTTCCTGAACCCGGCCAGCAGCGCCGTTAAACGGCGCGAAAGGGAACTTGGGATCAAAAAGGGCGAATTGAGCCGCTCGGTGGAGATGAACATCCTCCACATGCGGCGGGTGCGCTCCAAGCTGCGCGACCCGGGCGCCTTCGAGATCCAGGTCTTCGACGAGACGCCGCGCTTCACCGCGTACCTCGTCGACGGCGACGGGCCGGACGGGGTGGGTGTCGTGCAGTCCTACCTGCGCCGGGCCCGCGGCATGGAGGCGCCGGTGCTGGTGCTGCGCGGCGGCAGGCGACCGGTCGTCAGGGCCGGCACGGCCGGGACGGAGAACGACCACGGCCTCTTCGAGACCTACCGCGAGGAGTTCGAGTCGGTCTGGGCCGACTCCCGACCGGTCTCCTGAGCCTCGCCGGAGCCCGTTGTCAGTGGTGCGTGGGAGGGTGAAGACCCACAGGGGGAGTGCACCGTACGGGGGGCGCACCACAGCATCGCGAGGAGGAGCAGCATGGGCTGGCACGGGGAGACGCTCGTCGGCTTCGATCTGGAGACGACGGGCACGGAGCCGCTCGAAGCGCGCATCGTGACGGCCGCGGTCGTGGAGGTGCGGGGCGGGGCGGTGGTGGTCCGCCGCGACTGGCTGGCCGATCCGGGCATCCGGATCCCCGCCCAGGCCTCGGCGATCCACGGCATCAGCAACGAGCGGGCCACGGCGGAGGGCCGGCCGGTGCGCGAGGTCGCCGACGAGCTCGCCGACACCCTCGTCGGGTACTGGACGCGCGGGGTGCCCGTCGTGGCGTACAACGCCGGCTTCGACCTGACGCTGCTCACCGCCGAGTTGCGGCGGCACGGACTGCCCGACCTGAGCGAGCGGCTGGGCGGCGCGCCGATAGGCCCGGTCGTCGACCCGTACACCATCGACCGCGCCGTCGACCCCTACCGCCGGGGGAAGCGGAACCTGGAGGCGGTGTGCGCCGAGTACGGCGTGGTGCTGGACGGCGCCCACCAGGCGGCCGCCGACGCGCTGGCGGCCGTGCTGGTGGCCTGCGCGATAGCGGAGCGCCACGCCTCGGTGGCGGCGCTGAGCCCGGGGGAGCTGCACGAGCGGCAGGTGGGGTGGTACGCGCGGTGGGCGGCCGACTTCCAGAGCTTCCTGCGCCGCAAGGGCACCCCGGACGCGGTCATAGACCCCGCCTGGCCGCTGCGGGAGCTCGCGCCGACGGTCGGGGCGCCCGCGGTCGGGGCGCCCGCGGCCACGGCCACGGCGGCCGGGACTGCGGCGGCCCCGGCGGCAGGGCCGCCTACGGTCACGGCTCCGGCGGTAGCGGCTCCTACGGCTACGGCTACGGCTACGGCTACGGCCACGGCCACCGCTTCGGCGGCCGGGGTCACGGCGCCGGCGGTGACGCCCGCCGCCGGTTGAGGCTCCGGGGCGGGCCGGGCGGGCCGGGCGGGCCGGGCGTGCGTCAGGGCTTCGGCGGGCGGCCGTGCTCGGCGAAGAAGTCGAGCAGCAGGGTGTTCACCCGCTCCGGAGCGTCCAACGGCAGCCAGTGGCCGGCGCCCTCGATCCGCTCGTAGCGCCACGAGCCCTCCACGTACTTCTCCGTGCCGGTCATCGACCGCTCGGTGAGGAACCGGTCGCCGCTGCTCCACACACCCAGCACGGGGCCCCGGAGCGACGGCAGCGGCGGCAGCGGGCCGAACATCGCCTCGGGCGACAGCCCCGCCCGGTACACCGACAGCGCGGCGGTGAGCGCACCCGGCTCACGCATCCGCTCCACCGCCTCGTCCCGGTCCGGGTGCTCCGCCAGCATCTCGCGGAGGTTCGCGAAGTCGTCCCGGGACAGCCAGTCCTCGGCGAGCCCCTCGATCTGGAACAACTGCATGTACCAGGACGCCTGACGCTGCTCCCAGCCCGCCGCCAGCAGCGAGCCGAGGTTGCCCACGGACAGCAGGGTGAGGGTCGCCACGCGGGCCGGCGCGGCGAGGGACAGGCCCTGGGCGATGCCCGAACCCCAGTCGTGCCCCACCAGGTGGACGCAGCCGATGTCCAGCCGGTCCAGGAGCTCCAGCAGATCGGCCACCGAGCGGGCCGGGTCGTACGCCTCGGTGCCCTCCGGCCGGTCGGAGGCGCCGAAGCCGCGCAGGTCGGGTGCGATCGTGCGGTAGCCGGCCGCGTTCAGCGCCCGCACCTGGTGGCGCCAGAGGTCGTGGGTGTCCGGGAAGCCGTGCACCAGCAGGACGGGGTCCCGGCCGGTCGCGCTGTCCTGGACCTCCAGGGTCACCTCGCTGAGTTCCACCCGCATGTCAATCCTCCCGTCGGCGAACGGAGTTCATGATGTCAGAAGGGATCAGAAGGGGTACCAGCGCACCTCGGGGTCCCCGTCGCGCAGCGACGCCACCCGGCGGCGGAACTCGGCCAGCGCGTTCGGGTTCGACGGCGCGTGCTGGGCCACCCAGGCGCAGCTCGCCGTCTCCCGGGCGCCGCGCAGCACGGTGCAGCCCTCCCACTCGCGCACGTCCCAGCCGTACGCCCCGGTGAACGCGTCATGGGCCGCCGGGTCGAGGCCGTAGCGGTCCCGGGAGAGCGCCAGGACGACCAGGTCGTGCTCCCGCAGGTCTGCCGAGAACGTCTCCAGGTCGACCAGGACCGGGCCGTCCGGGCCGACGTGCACGTTGCGCGGCAGCGCGTCACCGTGGATCGGGCCGGGCGTCAGATGCGGCGTGAGCGCGGCCGCCGCCTCGGCGAACCCGTCGCGGCGCTCGCGCAGGAACGCCGCGTCGGCCGGGTCGATCGCGTCGCCCGCGAGCCGGAGCCAGCGCTCCACGCCGCCCAGCAGGTCACGGCGCGGCAGCGGGAAGGGAGGCTCCGGGAGGGCGTGGACCAGGCGCAGCAGCGGGGCGAGGTCCCGTGGCTCCGGCGGGCGGACGGCCTCGGGCAGCCGGTGCCAGACCGTCACCGGGTGCCCCTCCACCAGGCGGGGCTTGGGCTCGGCCGCCCGTACGGCGGGGACTTGCGACTCCGCCAGCCAGGAGGCGACCGCCACCTCGCGCTCGGCCCGCTCCAGCAGCTCCGCGTCCCGGCCGATCTTCACCACCAGATCGCCGACGGCGAAGACGGCGTTCTCGCCGAGGGCCAGCAGCACCGCCCCGGCGGCCGCCCCGCCTTCCGCTCCCGCGGCGGCCAGGACCTCCCGTGCCCGCGCCTCGTCCATCGCGTCCGTCCCTCCCGTACACGTGCTGATCCGGAGAAGCATCGCATCCGTGCGGGCACGCTTGACGAACCGACAGCCCGTCAGGACGATGACGCCAGGCCGGCCCAACTTCACAAAGGGGACTGACCGTGACATTGGTGACCGCACCTGAGCGGGCCGGCGGGAGAGCCGGGGGACCGGCGCACCGGCCGGCGCACCGGCCGATGGATCACGGGGCCTGGTTCCTCGTCCTGCCCGCGCTGCTCCCGATCCTGGTCCTCAGCGTCGGCCCGCTGCTCTACGGCATCGCCCTGGCCTTCACCGACGCCCAGTCCGGGCGCACCCGGGCCACCCAGTGGACCGGCACGCTGAACTTCCAGGACCTGCTGCACGACACGCTCTTCTGGGAGTCGTTCCGGATCGGCCTGCTCTGGGCGGTCGGCGTCACCGTCCCCCAGTTCCTGCTGGCCCTCGGGCTGGCCCTGCTGCTCAACCAGAACCTCCGCTTCCGCTGGCTGGCGCGGGCCCTGGCGATCATCCCGTGGGCGATGCCCGAGGTGGTCGTCGGCATCATGTGGCGGCTCGTCTACAACCCCGACGCGGGCATCCTCAACGAGACCCTCCGCGACCTCGGGCTCGGCGACGGGCGGGACTGGCTCACCTCCCTCGCCACCGCGCTGCCCGCCGTGATCCTCGTCGGCATCTGGGCCGGCATGCCGCAGACCACGGTCGCCCTCCTCGCCGGGCTCCAGAACACGCCCCGGGAGCTCCACGAGGCCGCCGCCCTCGACGGCGCCGGGGCGTGGCGCCGGTTCCGTACCGTCACCTGGCCCGCCCTCAAGCCGGTCGCGCTCGCCATCACGGCGCTCAACCTCATCTGGAACTTCAACTCCTTCGCGCTGGTGTACGTGCTCACCAGCGGCGGACCCGGCGGCCGCACCCGGCTGCCGATGCTCTTCGCGTACGAAGAGGCGTTCCGGTACGGGCAGTTCGGCTACGCGGCGGCCATGGGCTGCGTGATGGTCGCCGTCGTCTCCGTACTCCTCGCCTTCCACCTGGTGGCCCGGCTGAAGGGAGGCGAGGACCAGTGAGCGGTCTTCGCACCGGTGGCCCCGCGCGGGCCGGCCAGTACCTCGCGCTCGTCGCGTACCTGGCCTTCCTCGCCCTGCCCTTCCTGTGGCTGGTCTCCACCGCCTTCAAACCGGCCCGGGAGCTGGGCTCCCTGCACCCCACGTGGATCCCGAAGGACGCCACCCTCGCCAACTTCCGGCAGGCGTTCGACGAGCAGCCCCTCCTCCAGGCCGCCGCCAACAGCCTGATCGCCGCGCTCGCCGCCGCCCTGGTCGCCGTCGCCATCGCCACGCCCATGGCCTATGTGATGGCCCGCCACCGAGGCCGGCTCTCGGCCGCGGCGACCGGGTGGGTCGTGGTGAGCCAGGCGTTCCCCTTCGTCCTGGTGATCATCCCGCTCTTCCTGATCCTGAAGAACCTGCACCTGATCAACACCCTCTTCGGCCTGGTCCTGGTGTACGTCGTGTGGTCGCTGCCGTTCGCGCTGTGGATGCTGACCGGCTACGTACGCGCGGTGCCCGCCGAGCTGGAGGAGGCCGCCGCCGTCGACGGGGCGGGCCGGCTCCGTACGCTCGTCTCGGTCACGGCGCCGCTGCTCGCGCCCGGCATCGTGGCCACCGCGCTCTTCGCGTTCATCACCGCGTGGAACGAGTTCTTCTTCGCGCTCGTCCTGCTCAAGACCCCGGAGAAGCAGACGTTGCCGGTCGTCCTCACCCACTTCCTCGGCGCCGAGGGCGTCGCCGACCTCGGGCCGCTCGCCGCGGCCGCGTTCCTCGCCACCCTCCCTTCCCTCGCCGTCTTCGCGGTCATCCAGAAGCGGATCACGGGCGGCATGATGGCCGGGGCGGTGAAGTCCTGATGCGCGCGCGCCTGGCCGGGATCCTGGCCGCCGTCCTCGCGCTGCTGGCGGCCGGCTGCACCGGTAACGGCGGTGGCGGTGGCCGCCCGACCGGGAAGATCGTGCTCCGGTTCCAGTCACTGGCGTGGCAGAAGGAGTCGGTCGACGCCAACAAGGAGCTGGTCGCGGAGTGGAACGCCGCGCACCCCGGCATCCGGGTCGAATACGTCCAGGGCACCTGGGACAGCGTCCACGACCAGCTCCTCACCTCCTTCGAGGGCGGCGAGGCGCCCGACATCATCCACGACGCCTCCGACGACCTCGCCGACTTCGCGTACGGCGGCTACCTCGCCGACCTGCGCCCGCTGCTGTCCGCCCGGCTCAAGGCCGACATCCCGGCGGCGAGCTGGCAGACGACGACCTTCGGGGACGGGGTGTACGGCGTGCCCTTCCTCCAGGAACCGCGCGTCATCATGGCGAACAAGAAGATCCTGGAGTCCTCGGGCGTCCGGATCCCGACCCCGGAAAGGCCCTGGACGTGGCCGGAGTTCCGGCAGGTCGCCCGCGAGTTGACGGCGACGATGGGGGAGGGGAAGTACGCCGTCGCCTGGCCACTGAAGGAGCCGGTCTCCGTCTCCCTCAACCTCGGCCTGTCGGCGGGCGGGCGGCTCTTCCACCGAAGCGGTGACGGCAAGGTCCGCATCCGGTTCGAGGACGGCGACGCCGTCATGCCCGGCACCGTCCACGCCCAGGTCAACACCGACCGCACCGCGCCGCGCACGACGCTGGGGATGGGCGGCTCCGACACGCTCCCCGGCTTCTTCGGCGGCAAGTACGCGATGGTTCCGCTCGGCTTCTCCTACCGCCAGCAGATCGTGCAGCAGGCGCCGGAAGGGTTCGAGTGGATGGTGCTGCCCGCGCCGGCCGGGGAGGGCGGCCTGGCACAGGGCGTCAGCCCGCAGACGCTCTCGATCGCCGAGGACAGCCCGTACAAGGAGGAAGCCGCGCGGTTCATCGACTTCCTCCTCCAGCCGCCCAACATGGTGCGCCTCGCGCGCGGTGACTGGATGCTCCCGACCGGTACGGCGGCGCTCGGGGATCCCTCGCTGCACACCGCGAAGGACGGCTGGGCGACCGGCGCCGCGCTGGCCGAGAACCTCCGGTCCGCCCCGGCGCAGTCGGTGCGCGGGTACCCGGAGTGGAAGGACAAGGTCGCCACGCCCGCCTTCCAGGAGTACTACAGCGGTGCCATCGACGCCGCCGAGCTGGAAAGCCGCCTCGTCGACGACGGAAACCTGGTGTTGGCGCGCTACCAGCGCTGAAGGGCCGGAAATCCCGTTGCCCGCGGCGAGACGGCTCGTCCAGCATGGGGGCCATGTGCAGCGCTTCCATGGCCATCGGGTCCGTCACCGGTCACCACCGGGGCTGCGCGCACGCCATGCGGCTGCGCCGCGGCCCCGGAGCCCTGACCGGCCCGGGGAACCACGCCTGCCGACGGTGACGACACCGTCCTGCTGAGCGCCCCCGCACCACACCGTCTCCGGTCAGGGCCTTCGTCTGCCCGTATGCCCGTCACGGAGACAAGGACCGCAGGCCATGGCCCGCCCGTATGCCCGCACGCACATCCCCGCCCGTACGCACACATCCCCGCCCGCCCGCCCCCGCACGCGCACTCGCCGGCGCGAGCTGTCGCAGAACTTCCTCGCCCCCTCCACCACCGTCCCCGACCGCCTCGTGCGGGCCGCACGTCCCGAGCCCGGCCGGCTGCTGCTCGAAGTGGGCGCCGGACAAGGGGTGCTGACCGCGGCCTTCGCCCCGCACGTCAGCAAGCTGCGGGCGTACGAGATCGACGACCGGCTGCTGCCGGGGCTGCGCGCCCGGTTCGCCGACGAGGCCGGGGTGCGCGTGGTGGCCGGGGACTTCCTCGCCGTCCGCCCGCCGCGCGAACCGTTCGCCGTCGTCGGCAACGTCCCCTTCTCCCGCACCGCCGCCATCGTCGACTGGTGCCTGGGGGCACCCGCGCTCACCGACGCGACGCTGATCACCCAGCTCGAGTACGCCCGCAAGCGCACCGGCGACTACGGGCGCTGGTCACGGCTGACGGTCAGTCAGTGGCCGTGGTTCTCCTGGGCGTTCCTGGGCCGTGTCGGGCGCCGGGAGTTCCGGCCCGTGCCCCGG
Source organism: Streptomyces sp. NPDC031064 (assembly GCF_055570965.1). NCBI lineage: Bacteria > Bacillati > Actinomycetota > Actinomycetes > Kitasatosporales > Streptomycetaceae > Streptomyces > Streptomyces sp. NPDC031064. Next base: position 1,126,002 of record NZ_JBVIGF010000001.1, on the reverse strand, counting down.
GTGGACGCCGCGATCCTGCGCGTCGAGCGGCGGGCCAGGCCGCTGCTGCCGCCCGGTGAGGCGGCCGCGTACCGGCGGCTCGTCGAGGCGGGCTTCGGGGGCGTGGGCGGCTCGGTGTACGCCTCGCTGCGCCGGGAGGGGCATTCGGCGCGGCGGCTGGAGCGGGCGTTCCGGGCGGCGGGTCTGGACCGGTCGGTCGTGGTCGCCCACGTACCCCCGGAGGGGTGGCTCGCGCTGCACCGGGCACTCCTCTAATTGGACGATACGTATCGTCTCGCTTAGTCTAGGGGGCATGAACGCCGTAGATCGTGCCCATATCGCCATGTTCTCCATCCCCGCCCACGGGCACGTCAATCCGAGCATCGAAGTGATCCGGGAGCTCGTCGCCCGTGGGCACCGCGTCAGTTACGCGATCCCCGCCTCCTTCGCGGACAAGGTGGCCGCGGCCGGCGCGGAGCCCGTCATCTACACCTCGACGCTCCCGGCCGAGGAGGACCCGGAGGCGTGGGGGACCGAGCTGATCGACAACATCGAGCCCTTCCTGGACGACGCCATCCAGGCGCTGCCCCAGCTCGCGGCGGCCTTCGAGGGTGACGAGCCGGACCTGGTCCTCCACGACACCGCCGCCTACCCGGCACCCGTCCTCGCGCACCGCTGGGGCGTGCCCGCCGTCTCGCTGTGGCCGCACCTCGTCCCCTGGGAGGGGTACGAGGAGGAGGTCGCCGAGCCGATGTACGCCGACCTCAAGGCGTCCGAGCGCGGCAAGGCGTACTACGCGCGCTTCGAGGCGTGGCTCGCGGAGAATGGGGTCGACACCCACCCCGACCGGCTGATCGCGCGCCCCCGCAAGGCCGTCGTGCTCATCCCCAAGGCGCTCCAGCCGAACGCCGACCGGGTCGACGAGTCCGTCTACACCTTCGTCGGCGCCTGCCAGGGCGACCGGAGCGACCAGGGGGAGTGGCGGCGGCCGGCCGGCGCCGAGAAGGTCGTGCTGGTCTCGCTCGGCTCGACGTTCACCAAGCAGCCGGACTTCTACCGCCGTTGCGCCGAGGCCTTCGGGGACCTGTCGGGCTGGCACGTCGTGCTCCAGATCGGCAAGTACGTCGACCCCGCCGAGCTCGGGGACCTGCCCGCCAACGTCGAAGCCCACCGCTGGGTACCGCAGTTGGCGATCCTCCGGCAGGCGGACGCGTTCATCACGCACGCGGGCGCGGGCGGCAGCCAGGAGGGCCTCGCCACCGGTACGCCCATGGTGGCCGTCCCGCAGGCCGTCGACCAGTTCGGCAACGCCGACATGCTGGCCTCGCTCGGCGTCGCCCGGCACCTCCCGATGGCCGACGCCACGGCCGATGCCCTGCGGGCGGCGGTGCTGGAGCTGGCCGGTGACCCGGAGGTGGCCCGGCGGGCGGAGGAGATCCGGCGGCGGATGGCGGCCGAGGGCGGCACCAAGCGGGCGGCGGACCTGATCGAGGCGGAACTTCCGGTGCGGCGCGACCGCTGATACCGACTCCTCCCGGGAAGAGGCGTGGCGTGCTCATTTGGGGCACGCCACGCCTCTTTGTCTGGTGAGTTACCTCATGGGCGTTTTGTTATTAAGGAAGTTTGTTGAGTAAGTCACAGCTATGTGAAGTCCTTGATCTGCGCGCATCAATCGACCAGGGTTTCGAACGAACGCCGGAAGATCTTTCGTCCGGCGGTCAATCCCCCCACACATATTGATGACGAGGAGACCCCTCTTCATGACAACTCACAAGCGCGCACGTGGAGTTCGGCTCATCGCCGCCACAACCGTCGTCGCCGGCCTCACCGCCTTCGGTGCGGCCCACGCCGGTGCCGCCCCCGCCCCCGCGCCCGCCGAAGGCACGGTCTACGGCCTCGGCGCCGAAGGTGCCGTCTCCGGCAGCTACATCGTGCTGCTGGACGAGAAGGCGGACAAGGAGAAGCTCGCCGAGGAGTACGGCGGCACGCTCCAGCGCAGCTACAGCTCGGCCGTCAACGGCTTCTCCGCGAACGGGCTTTCGCAGACCGAGGCCAAGCGGCTGGCGGCCGACCCGGCCGTCGCCAAGGTCGTCCAGAACAAGAAGTTCAGCATCAACGCCACCCAGGACAACCCGCCGTCCTGGGGCCTCGACCGCATCGACCAGGCCGACACCGCCGGCGACAGCAAGTACACCTACCCCGACAACGCGGGCGAGGGCGTCACCGCGTACGTCATCGACACCGGCGTACGCATCGGGCACAAGGACTTCGAGGGCCGGGCGGTCTCCGGCTTCGACGCCGTCGACAACGACAACGATGCCAGCGACGGCAACGGCCACGGCACCCACGTCGCCGGCACCATCGCCGGCGCCGCGCACGGTGTCGCCAAGAAGGCGAAGATCGTCGCCGTCCGCGTGCTCGACGACAACGGCTCCGGCACCACCGAGCAGGTCGTCGCGGGCATCGACTGGGTCACCAAGAACCACCAGGGCCCCTCCGTCGCCAACATGAGCCTGGGCGGCGGCGCCGACCCGGCGCTCGACGAGGCCGTCAAGAAGGCCATCGCCTCCGGTGTCACCTTCGGTGTCGCCGCCGGCAACGAATCCACGGACGCCGGACAGGGCTCCCCGGCCCGCGTCCAGGAGGCCATCACCGTCGCCTCCTCCACCAAGGACGACCAGCAGTCGGACTTCTCCAACTACGGCTCGGTCGTGGACATCTACGCCCCCGGCTCGGACATCACCTCGGCCTGGAACGACAGCGACGAGGGCACCAAGACCATATCCGGTACGTCCATGGCGACGCCCCACGTCGTCGGCGCCGCCGCCGTCTACCTGGCGGGCCACAAGGACGCCACCCCGGAGCAGGTCGCCAAGGCCCTCACCGACGGTGCCACGCCCGACAAGATCTCCAACCCCTCCCAGGGCACGGCGAACAAGCTACTGAAGATCGTCGAGTAGCCCACCGGACCCTCTGACCGGCGGCCGCCGTGCCCTCCCCCACGGGGCACGGCGGCCGTCCTATCGTGTGACCATGACGACCAGGTACGCCGCCCTGCTGCGCGGAATCAATGTCAGCGGCCACAAGAAGGTGCCGATGGCACAACTGCGCACGCTGCTGACCGAACTGGGGCACACCGACGTCACGACGTACCTCCAGAGCGGCAACGCCGCCTTCACCAGCGCCTCCGGCGCCGGCGAGGACACCCTGGCCGCCGAGCTGGCGGCGGCCATCGAGAAGCGCTTCGGCTTCGGCGTCGACTGCCTCGTCCGCGGCGGCCCGTACCTGCGCGCCGTCGCCGACGCCTGCCCCTTCCCGGCGGCCGAGCTGGAGGCGAAGCAGCTCCACGTCACCTACTTCTCCGAGCCCGTCACGCCGGACCGGTTCGCCAGCCTCGACCAGGCCGCGTTCCTCCCCGAGGAGTTCCGGCTCGGCGACCGGGTCCTGTACCTGTACGCCCCCGACGGGCTCGGCCGCTCCAAACTGGCCGACGCCCTCTCACGCCCCGCCCTCCTCAAGGGCATCACCGCCACCACCCGCAACTGGAACACTGTCCTCAAGCTGGTGGAGCTGACCCGCGACTGAGCGCACGGCCCACAAGGGCACGCCGTCCGGCCGGTCCTGGCCACAACGGCCGGAGGCTAGGCCGCCGCCGCCCGCTCCTCGGCGCGGCGCGTCTCGTCGTACCGTTCCAGCAGCAGCGTCGCCAGTTCCGGGGAGGGGCCGAGCACGTCCGCGAGGACGTCCGCCCCGGCCGCGCCCTCGGCGATACGGTCCGGAAGGCGGCCGGGCGCGATGACGTACGGGGCGACCGCCACGCGGCGCACGCCATCGGCGCGCAGCGCCCGTACCGCGTCCTCGGTGCGGGGAAGAGATGCGGAGGCGAACGCAGGCCGCACGGCGCACCAACCGGTGTGCCGCAGCTCCCGCGCCATTTCAGCGATCACTGCGATCGCCTCCGGGTCGGTGGAGCCCGCCGAGGCCAGGACGACCCCGGTCGAGCGCTTGTCGGCGGGCGTGAGCCCCGCCTCGTACAGCCGCCGCTCCAGCGCCGCGATCAGCAGCGGCGACGGCCCGAGGACGGGAGCCTGCCGGATCCGCAAGCCCGGCGGCGCCTCCCGCAGTACCGCCGGGATGTCCGCCTTGGCGTGGAACGCGCGGGTCAGCAGCAGCGGCAGGGCGACCACGTCGCGCACGCCCTCGGACGCCAGCCGCTCCAGCACGCCCGCCACCGACGGCACGTTGAAGTCCAGGAACGCCGTCTCCACCCGTACGCCGGGGCGCAAGCAGCCCGCCCGCCGCACCAGGGCGTGCACGGTCGCGGCGTGCCGCGGGTCGCGGCTGCCGTGGGCGATGACGAGCAGGACGGGACGGTTCATGGCAGGGCTCAGCTCTTCACCAGCAGCCCGCGGCGGCGCAGCACCGCCCGCTCCAGCGGGCTGAAGATCAACAGGTCGATGGCGATGCCGACGACCAGGATGAGGATGATCGCCAGGAAGATGCCGGGCATGTCGATGTTGTTGCGGCCGTTCTCCAGCAACTGCCCGAGGCCCAGCCCCAGTTCGGGGGAGGACGCGATGATCTCGGCGGCCATCAGCGACCGCCACGAGAACGCCCAGCCCTGCTTCAGGCCCGCGAGGTAGCCGGGCAGCGCGGCCGGCATCACGATGTGCCAGGCGCCCCGCAACCCGGTCGCCCCGAGCGTCCGCCCGGCCCGCAGGAACAGCGGCGGCACCTGGTCCACGCCCGCCACCAGACCGTTGGCGATCGACGGGACGGCGCCCAGCAGGATCACCGCGTACATCATCGAGTCGTTGAGGCCGATCCAGAGCACGGCGGGCGCCACCCAGGCCACCGACGGCAACGACTGGAGGCCCGAGAGGATCGGCCCGATCGCGGCCCGCACGAACTTCACCCGCGCCACCAGCAGGCCCAGGGGCGTACCGATGGCCAGTGCCATCAGGAAGCCGAGCAACGCCCGGGACACACTGGTCCACAGCACGTCGAAGAGCGTGCCCTGCAGCCACATGGTGCGCAGGCTGTCCCACACCGCGGACGGCGGCGGCAGCTTGAACTCGTCCGTGACCTGAGCCCACACCAGCAACTGCCACACCACCAGCACCAGTGCGACGGCCACCACCGGCGGCAGGACCTTCTGGAGCAGGACGTTGCGCACGGGGGTACGGGCCACCTGCACGGCGTCGAGAGCGTCGAGCCCGGCTTCCAGGCCGGCGAGGTCGTCCGCCTTCTGGACGGTCGTCGTTTCAGTGCTGGCCATGACGGCGGATCTCCCCACGCAGTTCTTCGGTGATCTCGACGGACAGCTCCGCCACCGCGGCGTCCTCGATGCGGCGCGGCTGAGGGATGCCGATGTCCCACTGGCGGGCGATCCGCCCGGGCCGGGACGACAGCAGGACCACGCGCTCGGCCAGCCGCACCGCCTCGCGCACGTTGTGCGTGACGAACAGCACCGAAAGCCGCGTCTCGCGCCAGATCCGGGTCAGCTCGTCGTGCAGGACGTCCCGCGTGATGGCGTCCAGCGCCGCGAACGGCTCGTCCATCAGCAGCAGATCGCTGTCCTGGGCGAGCGCGCGGGCCAGCGCCACGCGCTGCCGCATCCCACCGGACAGCTCGTGCACCCGCTTGCCGTACGAGCCCTTCAGCCGCACCAGCTCCAGCAGCCGCTCCGCCTCGTCGCGCCGCTCGTTCTTGGCGACGCCGCGCAGCCGCAGCGCCAGCTCGATGTTCTTGCCGGCCGTCAGCCACGGGAACAGCGCGTGTTCCTGGAACATCAGGGCGGGCCGGCCGCCCGGCGTGTCGATCGACCCCGAGGTCGGCCGGTCGAGTCCGGCGACCAGGTTGAGCAGCGTCGACTTGCCGCAGCCCGACGCGCCCAGGAGGGTGACGAACTCGCCCGGTGCCACATCGAGTGAGATGTCGTCGAGGACGAGCTGCTGCCCGGCCGGGGTGGCGAAGGACTTCGAGACGTGCTCAATGCGGGCGGCGTGCGTCGACAGCGCCGCGCGGTCCTCGGCCTTGGCGATCGTGGTGGCCATGGTCGTCACCTCCTGGGAGCGATGCGGATGGATGGTTACTCGGCGCCGAGACCGGCGTCGGCGACCGCGGGCTTGCCCTCGGCCTTGAGGACCTTGTTGAGCGGCTTCAGGTCGTAGATGCCGTTCAGATCCGGCTCCTCCAGCAGCCCCGCCTTCACCGCGTGGTCGGCCTGCGCCTTGAGCGTGGCGGCCAGCGGGTCGTCGGTGAACCGGATCGACGGCCAGGCCGAGTCGATCACCTCGTCACCCAGCGGCTTGCCGGTGAGGGCCTTCAGCCTGGCGTTGGCGGACGCCTTCGCCTCGTCCGGGTTGGCGTTGATCCAGGCGTTGGTCTTCACCGAGCCGCGCAGCACCGCCTCGACGACGTCCGGGTGCTCCTTGAGGAACCTCTGCGACACGATGATGTTGGTGATCACGAACTTCTGGTCCGGCCACAGCGACGCCTCGTCCAGCAGCACCTTGGCGCCCTCGCTGACCAGCTTGGACGCGGTCGGCTCGGGCACCCACGCGCCGTCGATGGAACCGGACTTGTAGGCGTCGGGGGCCACCTTGTTGTCCGTGCGGACCACGGAGACGTCGCCCTTGCCGCTCTGCGGGTCGACCTTCCAGCCCTGTTCGGCCACCCAGTTGAGGAACGCCACGTCCTGGGTGTTGCCGTGCTGCGGGGTGGCGATCCGCTTGCCCTTGACGTCCGCCACGGACTTGATCTTGTCCGGGTTGACGACCAGCTTCACCCCGCCCGACGCCGAACCACCGATGATCCGGAGGTTCTGGCCCTTGGACTTGACGAAGCCGTTGATCGCGGGGGACGGGCCGATGAAGCCGATGTCGATCGAGTCGGCGTTGAGCGCCTCGATCTCGGACGGGCCGGCGTTGAAGGTGGAGACCTCCAGCTTGGTGCCGCCCAGCTCCTTTTGGAGGATGCCCTTCTGGTCACCCACCAGGGCGGTGGCGTGGGTCAGGTTGGGGAAGTAGCCGAGCCGTACCCGGTCGGCCGAGAGCTTCTCGCCCTTGGCCTCCGCCCGGGTCTCCTTGGGCGCCTGGGAGCCGTAGCCGCAGGAGGCGAGCACACCGATGACCAGCGGCAGGGCGGCGGCAGCGGCGAGAGTGCGGCGCAGGGAGGCGGTGGTGCGGGACGTGGCAGGCACGGGAGGGTGTTCCTCTCGTCGGCCCGGCTCCACGTCCCCTGTCGTCAGGGTCGCGGTGGCCGGGAGGTCGGCGGATGTGGGTCTTCGGCGGTACGGGGCGGGAGGGTGCGCGTCATCGGGCACATCGCGCGACACCCCCGGTCCCCGCGCCGAGGGCGCCGCTGCCGACCCGGCCGCCCTCCTTCGCGAAGGTGGCGTAGACGTCCGTCGTCATCAGAAGTCCCAGCCGTCCTCGTCCTCCTGCACCACGACGGCCTTGGCCGAGGCGAAGGACTCGCCCGCCATGCCCGCCGCGAGGGTGGTGCCGTCCGACGGGTCGATGAGCAGGAACGAACCGGTACGCCGCGAGTCGGCGTAGGTGTCGAGCGCCAGCGGTTCGGCGGTGCGCACCACGACCCGGCCGATGTCGTTGGCGACGAGCTGACCGGGCGACGGGTGCTGGGACAGGTCGTCCAGCGTCAGCCGGGACGGGATGTCCTTGACGATCGCCTTGACCGTACGGGTGGTGTGCTTCAGCAGCACCCGCTGCCCGACGCTCAGCGGCTGGTCCGCCACGTGGCACACCGTCGCCACCACGTCCTGGGTGGTCGCCGGGGCGTCGGCGGACGGGGCGATCAGGTCGCCGCGCGAGATGTCGATGTCGTCGGCCAGCCGGATCGTCACCGACTGCGGCGCCCACGCGATGTCGACGGACGCGCCGAGCGCGTCGATCGCGTTGATGGTGCTGGTACGCCCGGACGGCAGCACGGTGACCCGCTCGCCGACGCGGAAGGCACCGGCCGCGATCTGACCCGCATAGCCCCGGTAGTCCGGGTGCTCGGCCGTCTGGGGACGGATCACGTACTGCACCGGGAACCGGGCGTGGCAGGCGGTCAGGTCGTGGCTGACCGGAACGGTCTCCAGGTGCTCCAGCACCGTCGGGCCGCCGTACCAGTCCATGTTGGCGGACGGCTCCACCACGTTGTCACCGGCGAGCGCCGAGATGGGGATCGCGGTGATCTCCGGGACGCCCAGCTCGGAGGCGTACGTGGTGAACTCCTCGGCGATCGCCGCGAAGACCGGCTCCGCGTAGTCGACGAGGTCCATCTTGTTCACGGCCAGCACCACGTGCGGGACGCGCAGCAGCGCGGCCACGGCGGCGTGCCGGCGGGTCTGCTCGACGACACCGTTGCGGGCGTCGACCAGGACCACGGCCAGCTCGGCGGTCGAGGCGCCGGTGACCATGTTGCGGGTGTACTGCACGTGGCCGGGCGTGTCGGCCAGGATGAACCGGCGCCGGGGCGTGGCGAAGTAGCGGTAGGCGACATCGATGGTGATGCCCTGCTCCCGCTCGGCCCGCAGGCCGTCGGTCAGCAGCGCCAGGTCCGGGGCGTCCTGGCCACGGCTCAGGGACGCGGCCTCGACGGCCTCCAACTGGTCGGCCAGGACCGACTTGGAGTCGTGCAGCAGCCGGCCCACCAGCGTGGACTTGCCGTCGTCGACCGAACCGGCGGTCGCGAAACGCAGCAGGGTGGTGGCCGACAGGTCGGCGAGCTGCTCGCTCGTGGTGCTCATGTCTAGAAGTACCCTTCGCGCTTGCGGTCTTCCATCGCGGCCTCGGACAGCTTGTCGTCGGCGCGGGTGGCGCCCCGCTCGGTGAGCCGGGACGCGGCGATCTCGGCGATCACGGCCTGGAGCGTGGTGGCGTCGGAGTCGACGGCACCGGTGCAGGACATGTCCCCGACGGTGCGGTAGCGGATCATCCGCTTCTCCACCGGCTCGGTGTCCTTGGGGCCGCCCCATTCGCCGGCCGTCAGCCACATGCCGTTGCGGGAGAACACCTCACGCTCGTGCGCGAAGTAGATCTGCGGCAGCTCGATGCCCTCGCGCTCGATGTACTGCCACACGTCCAGCTCGGTCCAGTTGGACAGCGGGAACACGCGCACGTGCTCACCCGGCGCGTGCCGGCCGTTGTAGAGCTGCCACAGCTCGGGCCGCTGCCGGCGCGGGTCCCACTGCGAGAACTCGTCCCGCAGCGAGAACACCCGCTCCTTCGCCCGCGCCTTCTCCTCGTCACGCCGCCCGCCGCCGAACACGGCGTCGAAGCGGTGCTCCTGGATGGCCTCGGTCAGCGGCACGGTCTGCAACGGGTTGCGGGTGCCGTCCGGGCGCTCCTTGAGGACGCCACGGTCGATGTAGTCCTGCACGGAGGCCACGTGCAGCCGCAGCCCGTGCTTCTCGACCGTACGGTCGCGGTACTCGATGACCTCGGGGAAGTTGTGCCCGGTGTCGACGTGCAGCAGCGAGAACGGGATGGCGGCCGGGGCGAACGCCTTCAGCGCCAGGTGCAGCATGACGATCGAGTCCTTGCCACCGGAGAAAAGGATCACCGGCCGCTCGAACTCACCCGCCACCTCACGGAAGATGTGCACCGCCTCGGACTCCAGGGAGTCCAGGTGGGACAGCGCGAACGGGCTGTCGCCCTGGGAATTGTCAGCCGCCTCGTTCACGACGTTGACGCTCGTGGTCACGCCAGTCCCCTCTCGGTCAGCAGGGCGTGGACCGCCGCGGCGGACTCCTGCACGGTCTGGTTCTGGGACTCGATCCTGAGGTCCGGTGCCTCCGGCTCCTCGTACGGGTCGTCCACACCGGTCAGGCCGCTGATCTCGCCCGCGGCCTGCTTGGCGTACAGCCCCTTCACATCCCGTACGGAGCACACCTCCACCGGAGTGGCGACGTGCACCTCGACGTACGGAGTGCCTTCCTGCTGGTGGCGCTTGCGCACGGCCTCCCGGCTGTCCGCGTACGGGGCGATGACGGGCACCAGGACGTGCACACCGTTCGACGCCAGCAGCTCGGCGACGAAGCCGATCCGCTGCACGTTGGTGTGCCGGTCCTCGCGGCTGAACCCGAGGCCCGCCGAGAGGAACTCGCGGATCTCGTCGCCGTCGAGCACCTCGACCCGGCGGCCCTCGGCGCGCAGCCGGTCCGCCAGTTCGTAGGCGATCGTGGTCTTGCCGGCGCTCGGCAGCCCGGTGAGCCAGATGGTGGCCCCAGTCACGTTCTCTTCTCCCACAGTCGTCATCAGCCGTGCAGCCCGCACTCGGTCTTCGCCCGGCCCGCCCAGCGGCCGGCCCGTGCGTCCTCGCCCTCCAGCACGCGGCGCGTGCAGGGCGCGCAGCCGACGGAGGCGTACCCGTCCATCAGCAGCGGGTTGGTCAGGACGCCGTGCTCGGCGACGTACGCGTCCACGTCGTCCTGCGTCCAGCGGGCGATCGGCGAGATCTTGACCTTCTGCCGCTTCTCGTCCCAGCCGACGACCGGGGTGTTCGCCCGGGTCGGGGACTCGTCGCGGCGCAGCCCGGTCGCCCACGCGTCGTACGCGGTCAGGCCCTCTTCGAGGGGCTTGACCTTGCGCAGCGCGCAGCACAGGTCCGGGTTGCGGTCGTGCAGCTTCGGGCCGTACTCGGCGTCCTGCTCGGCCACCGTCTGGCGCGGGGTGAGGGTGATGACGTTGACGTCCATCACGGCCTCGACCGCGTCCCGGGTCCCGATGGTCTCGGGGAAGTGGTATCCGGTGTCGAGGAAGACGACGTCCACGCCCGGGAAGGCCCGGGAGGCGAGGTGGGCGACGACCGCGTCCTCCATGGAGGAGGTGACGCAGAAGCGCGGGCCGAAGGTGTCGGCCGCCCACGTCAGGATCTCCAGGGGCGACGCCTCCTCGAGGTCCCGGCCCGCCCGCTCGGCGAGCGCCTTGAGCTCTTCCCCGCTCTTCCGGTCAGTGCTCTGAATCGCCGTCATATCGCTTCCCCTCCACCGTCGTTGCGCTGAAGTCCCCGGGTCAGCAGCCCGAGGAACTTCAACTGGAAGGCTCGATTGCATGCCGCGCATTCCCAGGCGCCGTGTCCCTGCTCGCTGGGACGCAGGTCCTCGTCGCCGCAGTACGGGCAGTAGAAGGGCGCCGCACGCTCGCTCATGAGAGGGCCTCCTCCGACGCGCGCGCCGCCCAGGTGGCGAAGCGCTCGCCGTCCTCGCGCTCCGCCTGGAAGCGCGTGAGGACCCGCTCGATGTAGTCGGGCAGTTCGGCGGAGGTGACCTTCAGGCCGCGCACCTTGCGGCCGAAGCCCGGCTCCAGGCCGAGCGCGCCGCCGAGGTGGACCTGGTAGCCCTCCACCTGGTTGCCCTCGTCGTCGAGCACGAGCTGGCCCTTGAGACCGATGTCCGCCACCTGGATACGCGCGCAGGCGTTGGGGCAGCCGTTGATGTTGATGGTGATCGGCTCGTCGAAGTCCGGGATGCGGCGCTCCAGCTCGTCGATCAGCGACGCGCCGCGCGCCTTGGTCTCGACGATCGCCAGCTTGCAGAACTCGATGCCGGTGCAGGCCATCGTGCCGCGCCGGAACGGCGACGGCTTGACCTGGAGGTCCAGCGCCTCCAGACCCGCCACCAGCGACTCGACCTGCGCCTCCTCGACGTCGAGGACGAGCATCTTCTGCTCGGCGGTGGTCCGCAGCCGGCCGGAGCCGTGTGCCGCCGCCACCTCGGCGATCTTGGTGAGCGTGGTGCCGTCGACGCGGCCGACGCGCGGCGCGAAGCCGACGTAGAACCGGCCGTCCTTCTGCCGGTGCACGCCCACGTGGTCACGCCACTGCTGGACGGGCTGCTCGGGCGCCGGGCCGTCGATCAGCGGGCGCTTGAGGTACTCGTCCTCCAGCACCCGGCGGAACTTCTCGGCGCCCCAGTCGGCGACCAGGAACTTCAGGCGGGCGCGGTTGCGCAGCCGCCGGTACCCGTAGTCGCGGAAGATCGAGATGACGCCCTCGTACACGTCCGGGACCTCGTCGAGCGGGACCCAGGCGCCGAGCCGCACACCGATCTTGGGGTTGGTGGACAGGCCGCCGCCGACCCAGAGGTCGAAGCCGGGGCCGTGCTCGGGGTGGTTCACACCGACGAAGGCGATGTCGTTGATCTCGTGCGCCACGTCGAGCAGCGGGGAGCCGGAGATCGCCGACTTGAACTTGCGGGGCAGGTTGGAGAAGTCCTTGTTGCCCACGATCCGGCGGTGGATCTCATCGATGGCCGGGGTGCCGTCGATGATCTCGTCCTCGGCGATCCCGGCGACCGGGGAGCCGAGGATGACACGCGGGGTGTCGCCGCACGCCTCGGTCGTGGACAGGCCCACGGCCTCCAGGCGGTTCCAGATCTCGGGCACGTCCTCGATCCGGATCCAGTGGTACTGGATGTTCTGCCGGTCCGTGATGTCGGCGGTCCCGCGCGCGAACTCCTGCGAGATCTCACCGATGACCCGGAGCTGCTCGGTGGTCAGCCGCCCGCCGTCGATGCGGACGCGCAGCATGAAGTACTCGTCGTCCAGCTCCTCCGGCTCCAGGATCGCGGTCTTGCCGCCGTCGATCCCGGGCTTGCGCTGGGTGTAGAGACCCCACCAGCGCATCCGGCCGCGCAGGTCGTTGGGGTCGATGGAGTCGAAGCCGGCCTTGGAGTAGATCGTCTCAATGCGTGTCCGTACGTTGAGACCGTCGTCGTCCTTCTTGAACTGCTCGTTGCCGTTGAGGGGCGTGAAGTGGCCCACGGCCCACTGACCCTCGCCACGGTGGCGCCCGGTCTTGCGACGGGCGGTGGCGGAGGCGGGCTTTTCCGGGGTGGCGGCCATGACGATACGTCCTTCGGGACTGCAGGAGGGCGGCTCTGACCTGCACACTCGCGCGCTGAGCAGGGGATGGCGCGGCGGTGCGCTGGGGGTTCAGAAGTTCGGGGGATCGCGGTGGTGCTGGCTTGCTCAGCTCACCGGACAGATGGCGCTGGACATGCGGCCGAGGTCGACGTGCCGCCGACTCACCAAGGCAATTCCAGCTCGAGACATGACGGAAGCGTGCCATGGGACTTTGGACGCAGTCCAGGTTCGTCCACGATATGGACATAGGTGTCCCGTATCGTGGACGCGTGTGTTGTGGATCACTCGGATCCGGGCCGGCCCCCGCGCTCGGGGCGAGGGGACCGGCGGTCGACCGGCCGGCCGCTCAGACGGTGCCCGCCCCCGGCCACGGCCCCGGGGCGGCCGTGTCCGGCTCCTCCGTCACCTTGGTGTCGAAGAGCCGGAAGCCACGACGCAGATAGTTGTCCATCGCGTGCTCCCCGTCCAGGGAGCAGGTGTGCAGCCACACCCGCTTCGTCGGCGTCCGCCCCGGCCACCGCTCCGCCAGGTCCCAGGCGCGCGCCACACCGTACGACAGCAGGTGCCCGCCGATCCGCCGCCCCCGGAACGCCGGTATCAGCCCGAAGTAGATGATCTCCACGACCCCGTCGTCCTGCGGGTCCAGCTCCACGTACCCGGCCGGCGTCCCCCGGTCGTACGCCACCCAGATCTCGGCCCCGGGCCGCTCGACGATCTCCTGCCACTGGGCGTACGTCAGCCCGAGCCGGTCCGTCCAGCGGATGTCGCCGCCCACCGCCGTATAGAGGAACCGGCTGAACTCGGCCGAGGGCACCTCGGCGCGCACGATCCGGACGTCCCCGGAGGGCTCGGCCGCCGGACGCAGATCGTCGGGGGAGGTCTGTTCGAGGGACCAGGTGGTCACGGTGATGCTCATGTCCGTAAGGGAACCACGTGGCCGGCCGGCGGGGCGATCGGCTACCCCGGCCCCTCCTCCTCACCACGTGAGGCGCGGACCGCCGGGGCCGAGGAGTGGGGGAGCAGGTCGGCCGGGTCCTCGGGGCGGACCACCTCCACCCCGACGTCCTCGCGGAAGCGGTACGGGCGGTGGTCCAGCACGCCCGCGAGAGTACGGCGTACCCGCGACATCTCGGCGCGGACCGTCACCGTACGGGTGCGGTCGCCGAACACGTCGTACGCCAGCTCCGCGGCCGTGCGGCCGGCCGGGTGCAGGGCCAGCAGGTAGAGCAGCTCGGCGTGGCGCGGGCTCAGCTCCTGCGTCCAGCTCCCCGCCGCCCCCGACACCTCCAGCGACCAGCGGCGCGGCCGGCTCACGTCCAGCACCACCCGGCTCGACGTGCCCGCCGCCCGCGCCTCCTCGTCCACCGGCCGCAGCAGCCACCCGCCGGGCAGCGGCTCCACGTCGCACGTGCCCAGCGACGGCAGCCACACCCGCCCCGCCCGGAACGACGCCGGCAGCGGCAGCCGGTCCACCGGTGGCATCCCGGTCACCCCGGCCAGCCACCCGTGGGCGTCCACGGCCAGCGCCCTGCCGCCCACCCGGCACAGGATCGGCGCCGCCACGGCACGCAGCCGCGCCAGATCGGCGAAGTGCCGGTTGCGCAGCTCCGCCTCCGCCAGCCGGGCCACCGAACTCACCAGCATCAGCGTCGCCGGGTGCATCGTGGCCAGTGGACCGCTCACGTCCACCGCGCCCAGCAGTCGCCCGTCCCGTGGATCGGTGATCGGCGCGCCCGCGCACGTCCACGAGTGGTGCGTCGAGACGAAGTGCTCCGCCGAGTGCACCTGCACCGGGCGGCGGGTCACCAGCGCGGTGCCCACCCCGTTGGTACCGACCGTCGTCTCCGCCCAGTCGGCACCCGGCTCGAACCCGTGCCCGTCCGCCTTCCGCAGCACGGCCGCACTGCCCTCGCGCCACAGCACCCGGCCCTCGGCGTCCGCCACGACCATGATGTGCCGCACCGCGTCGGACCCGGCCGAGCAGGACACCAGCCCCTCCCGCAGCACCGGCAGCAGCTCCGCCAGCGGTGAGGCGGCACGGCGCCGCTCGATCTCCCCCGGCGGCAGCAGCCCCGAACGGTGGTCCTTGTCCGGATCCACCCCCTTGCGCAGCATCCGCTGCCATGACTCGCGAATGTCGGCGCGCGGCGCCAGCGGGGACCGCCCGCCCTTCAGCGCCGCGTCCCGCACGCCCTTGAGCAGCAACGCCGCCTCACGCGTGTCCATGGCGGCGAGCTGTGACATGTCGACTGTGGCCTGACGCACCGGTCCTCCCCGCTGCCGCCCCGCCTGGTGGCTGGTACGTGTCACCCCATCCTCCTCTGCCCCCGCGGCGGTGCGCTCCGATATCGCCCACAACGCTGCAACCCTTTGCAACTCTCGCGCACGGCCGCGCGCCCGTACGACAGTGGTAGGGCGACGGGATGGTGCCGTGTCGGCGCAGCACCATCCCAGCCGCTCTCCGGGCGCGGGCCGATCGGACACACGGCCCGCGCCCACCTCTTGTTTTTTGGGCTCGGTTCCCCTCCGGGGCGCTGGAGGCGGTGTCGACGGTCGATCGTGCTCGGGTCGCTCGTTCCTCACGACCCTCCGCGCGTTCTCCCTTTCGACACCGCCGCGCCCCTTCGGCTCACTCGCCGAACCCACGCAGGGGGAGCCGTGTCCCACACCACCCGGGACCCCTCCGGCGAGGGGCCCGTGTCAGACGACGGCCCGCGACCGTTCGACCACGCCGGCCAGGTCCAGGGTGTGCGGCAGCGTCCCGAACGCCGACCCCCAGTCGCCGCCCAGCCGCGAGGCGCAGAACGCGTCCGCCACCGCCGGCGGCGCCCAGCGCACCAGCAGCGACCCCTGGAGCACCAGCGCCATCCGCTCCACCAGCCGCCGCGCCCGCGCCTCGATGCCGTCCAGGTCCGCCAGTTCCGCCAGCAGGTCCTTGATCGCCCCGTCCAGCCGGTGGTCCGCGCCCCGCGCCCGGCCGACCTCCTCCAGGAACGCGTTCAGCGCCTGCGGCTCCCTCTGGAGCGCCCGCAGCACGTCCAGCGCCTGGACGTTGCCCGAGCCCTCCCAGATCGAGTTCAGCGGGGACTCGCGCAGCAGCCGGGGCATCCCGGACTCCTCCACGTACCCGTTGCCGCCCAGGCACTCCAGCGCCTCCGCCGTCACCGGCGTACAGCGCTTGGTCACCCAGTACTTGGCCGCCGGTACCGCCAGCCGCAGGAACGCCTTCTCCTGCTCGCTGCCGGAGTCGTACGCGGCCGCCAGCCGCATCGCCAGCGTCGTCGCCGCCTCCGACTCCAGCGCCAGATCGGCCAGGACGTTGCGCATCAGCGGCTTCTCGATCAGCACGCCGCCGAACGCGCTGCGGTACGCGGCGTGGTGCACCGCCTGCGCCACCGCCTGCCGCATCAGCGCGGCCGAGCCGACCACACAGTCCAGCCGGGTCGCCGCCACCATCTCGATGATGGTGCGCACCCCGCGCCCCTCCTCACCGACCCGGCGCGCCCACGTGCCGTCGAACTCCACCTCGCTCGACGCGTTCGACCGGTTGCCGAGCTTGTCCTTCAGCCGCTGGATCCGGAACACATTCCGGTTACCGTCCTCCAGTACGCGCGGCACCAGAAAACACGTCAGGCCCCCGGGCGCCTGCGCCAGCACCAGGAAGGCGTCGGACATCGGCGCCGAGCAGAACCACTTGTGCCCCGTCAGGACGTACTCGCCCTCCGCCTCCAGGGGAGTCGCGGCCGTCCTGTTCGCCCGTACGTCGCTGCCGCCCTGCTTCTCCGTCATGCCCATCCCGAAGAGCACACCGGTCTTGTCGGCGGCCGGCCGCAGCTCCTCGCCCTCGTAGATCTGGGACGTCAGCTTCGGCTCCCAGAAGGCGGCGAGCGCGGGATCGGTGCGTAGCGCCGGGACGGCGGCGTGCGTCATCGACAGCGGGCAGCCGTGCCCCGCCTCCGTCTGCGTCCACACCAGGAACCCGGCGGCGCGCCGCACATGGCCGCCCGGCCGGCCCCAGGCGTTGGTGAGCCCGTTCGTCACGGCGTGGCCGAGCAGCCGGTGCCAGGAGGGGTGGAAGTCGACGTGGTCGATCCGGTGGCCGTACCGGTCGTGGGTGCGCAGTTTCGGCGGGTTCTCGTTGGCGAGGAACCCCCACTCCTGCGCCTGGGCGGACCCGGCGGTGGTGCCGAGCTTGGAGAGCTCCTGGCGGGCCTCGTCGAGGAGTTCGAGCGGAAGATGACGTTCCACGGCCTCGGTCAGCGCGTGATCGGCGGTGAAGACGTCGTACCCGACCAGGGGCGGAGGCTGGTTGGTCACTGTGTGGGTGGTGGTCGCCATGCGGATACGGTAAGGAGGTGCAGGCAGCAAATGAAACACCCCCGGGGCCTCCTCGGTCCCAGGGCAGACTCCACCGGGCCCGGGCCCTCTACCGCAACGTCTCGAAGCGGAGGATGGTCTGGCTGCTCCTGAAGGACACCGTCAATTCGTGCATCGAGTACCGGATCCTCGGTCTCGCCGCCGAGGCGGCGTTCTTCACCCTCCTGTCGCTGCCGCCCCTGATGCTCGGCCTCCTGGGCCTCCTCGGCTACATCGACGAGTGGACCGACACCACCACCGTCGCCTCCATCGAGCGCAACATCCTCGGGGCGGTCGGCACGGTCCTGTCCGACCGGGGCGTCAACGAGATCGCCAAACCGCTGCTGGCCGACGTCACCCACGGCGGCCGCCCGGACATCATCTCGATCGGTTTCGCCATCGCCCTGTGGTCCGGCTCGCGGGCGGTGAACGTCTTCATCGACACCATCACCGTGATGTACGGCCTGGACGGGCACCGCGGCATCGTCGCCACCCGGCTGCTGGCCTTCCTGCTCTACATCGTCGCCCTGCTCATCGGCGCGGTCGTCCTGCCGCTGGCGGTGGTCGGCCCCGACCGGGTGGTGGAACTGGTGCCCTGGGGCACCGAGGTCGTCTCCGTCCTGTACTGGCCGGTCGTCATCCTGCTGTCCATCGCCTTCCTGACGACCCTGTATCACGTGTCCGTCCCGGTGCGCTCCCCCTGGATCGAGGACGTCCCCGGCGCGCTGGTCGCCCTCGCCATGTGGGTGCTCGGCAGTTTCCTGCTGCGCATCTACCTCACCAGCACCGTCGAGGGCCCGACGATCTACGGCTCGCTCGCCGCGCCCATCGCCGTGCTGCTGTGGATCGGCATCTCGGCCTTCGCGGTCCTCGTCGGCGCGGCGGTGAACGCGGCGATCGACCGCGTCTGGCCGTCGGTCGCCACGGCCGCCGCCCGCGCCGAGAACGAACGCGCCCGCACGGCCGAGGCCGCGGCACTGGTCGCCCGGGCCAAGGCGGCGGTCGAGGGCCTGGACGACGAGGACCCGGACATGCCCTCGGAGTTCCCCGAGCGCTGGTCGCGGTTCCTGCCCCCGGACGACGTGAAGTCCCGGCTGCACACCCCGAAGGAGAAGGAACGCGAACGCGACCGGGGCAAAGACAAGGACAGGGACAAGGACAGGGACCAGGACAAGAACAGGGACCGGGGCCGGGACGAGGGCGGATCCGTCTAGCCTTGGACGGGTGTACGAGGAACGGCCCTCGCGGCTCGACGGCGCCGTCGTCTGGACCCGTACGACCGTCACCGGCGGGCCGGCGGCCCCTTTCTCCGTGCTGCCCGACGGCTGCATGGACCTGCTGTGGAGCGAGGGACGGCTTTACGTCGCCGGGCCCGACACCCGGGCGTACGTCCCCGAGAACCCCGGCGCCCCTTACGCAGGCGTGCGCTTCGCCCCCGGGGACGCCCCCACGCTGCTCGGCGTCCCCGCGCACGAGCTGCGCGACCGGCGCGTGGAGCTCGCCGCCCTGTGGCCGGGCGGCCGGGTGCGGCAGTTGGCCGAACAGGTGGGGGAGGCGGACGACCCGGCCGCCGCGCTGGAGGACCTGGCCCTGCGGCGCGCCGCCGACGCCCCGCGCCCCGATCCGCTGCTGCGGGCCGTCGTCGCCGGGCTGGACGCCGGGCTGACCGTCGCCCGGGCGGCCGAGGCCGTCGGGCTGGGCGCCCGGCAGTTGCACCGGCGGTCGCTGGACGCCTTCGGGTACGGGCCCAAGACGCTGGCCCGGGTGCTGCGGCTGCAACGCGCCCTCGCGCTCGTCCGGGCGGGCGCGCCCTACGCGCGGGCGGCGGCCGAGTCCGGCTGCACCGACCAGGCCCACCTCGCGCGGGAGATGCGCGCCCTGGGCGGCACCACGCTGGGCGCCTACGCCCGGTCGGCCGCCCGGTCGGCGAACAGGGACACCCCGCAGCCGTCCGGATCCAGCACCACCGCGTAACGCTGGCCCCACACCGCGTCCCACGGCTTCAGGTGGCCCCGGTGACCGGCCGCGACCAGCGCCTCGTAGGTCGTGTCGACCTCGGCGGGGCTCGCGCAGCGAAACGCCAGGCCGACCCGGTCCCCGCCGCTCGGGCGGGTCCAGTCCGGGTCGAACGACCGGATCACCTCCTCGGTGTCCCACAGCACCCGCACGCCACCGGGCAGGGTGGCCTCCACGTGCGGGGCGGATTCGGCCCCGGCCGGGATGTCCAGGCCGAGACGGCGGTAGAAGGCGAGGGAGGCGGCCATGTCGGAGACGACCAGGCCGATCGCGTCGAGTCGGGGTGCGGTAGTCATACGGCGACGGTAGGCGGCACCGTACAGCCGCGTCTTGTACGAATCGGACGCCGGCGGACGTCACCGGATCGTCATGGTTGTTGTCAGTGCGGTGAGTGACACTGGCGACATGCGGAACATCCTCGTCGTGGACGACGATCCCACGGTCTCGGAGGTCGTCTCGGGCTACCTGGAGCGGGCAGGGTTCGCCGTGGCCCGGGCGGCCGACGGCCCCGAGGCGCTGCGGCTCGCCGGCGCGCACCGGCCCGACCTCGTCGTCCTCGACCTGATGCTGCCCGGCATGGACGGCCTGGAGGTGTGCCGCACGCTGCGCGACCAGGGGCCGGTGCCGGTCATCATGCTCACCGCGCGCGGTGACGAGGAGGACCGCATCCTCGGCCTGGAGGTCGGTGCCGACGACTACGTGACCAAGCCGTTCAGCCCGCGCGAACTGGTGCTGCGCGTCGAGTCCGTGCTGCGCCGCAGCGGCGAGCCCCCGGCCGCCGCGCCCGCGCGGGCCGCGGGCATCACGCTCGACCCGGCCGCCCGCCGGGCCACCAGGGACGGCCGGGAGCTGTCGCTGACGCTGCGCGAGTTCGACCTGCTCAGCCACCTCATGCGCCACCCCGGCCAGGCGCACAGCAGGGAGGCCCTGATGCGCGAGGTGTGGGGCTGGGAGTTCGGCGACCTGTCGACCGTCACCGTCCATGTGCGGCGGCTGCGCGGCAAGGTCGAGGACGACCCGGCGAACCCCCGGCTGATCCGGACGGTGTGGGGCGTGGGGTACCGCTTCGAGGCGGACCCGGACGACGAGGGAGGCCGTGATGCGTGACCTGCTGCTCATCGCGGGGTACGCCCTCGCGGGGGCGTCCGCCGCGGGACTCCTCGGCGCCCTCGTGCTGCGCGCCCTGCGCCACAAGTCGGTCGTGGTCTCGCTGACGGTCGTGGCGGCCGTCACGGTGACCGCGATGCTGGCGGGCACCCTCGCCGTCTGCAAAGCGATGCTCCTCGACCCGCACGACTTCTCCGTCGTCACCACGGTCGTCGCCATGGCCGCGGTGGTCTCGCTCGCCACCGCGCTGGTCCTCGGCCGCTGGGTCGTCGCCCGCAGCCGGGAACTGGCTCTCGCGGCCCGCTCGTTCGGTGAGGGCGGCAGCTTCGCCGCCCCGGACGGCGCCTCCACCGCCGAGTTGGCGGCGCTCAGCCGTGAACTGGCCGCCACCAGCGCCAAACTGGCCGCGTCACGCGAGCGGGAGCAGGCGCTGGAGGCCTCCCGGCGCGACCTCGTCGCATGGATATCGCACGACCTGCGCACGCCGCTGGCCGGAGTGCGCGCCATGTCGGAGGCCCTGGAGGACGGTGTCGCGCCCGACCCGCAGCGCTACTTCCGGCAGATCCGCACCGAGGTGGACCGGCTCAACGCCATGGTCGGCGACCTCTTCGACCTGTCCCGCATCCACGCCGGCACGCTGGCGCTCACCCCGTCCCGGATATCCGTGTACGACCTGGTCGGCGAGGCCATGGCGGGTGCCGACCCGCTCGCCCGGGAGCTGGGCGTGCGGCTGGTCGGCGAGCGGGTCGACGCCGTGCCGGTCGAGGTGGACGGCCGGGAGATGACCCGGGTGCTGGCCAACCTCCTGGTCAACGCCATCCGCCGGACGCCGCCCGATGGCACGGTCGCCGTCGCCGCCGAGCGCCGCGCCGACGAGGTGGTCCTGTCCGTCACGGACGGTTGCGGCGGCATCCCGGAGGACGACCTGCCACGGGTGTTCGACACCGGCTGGCGCGGCACGGCCGCCCGCACCCCGCCCGCGGGCGCCGGGCTGGGCCTGGCCATCGTGCGCGGCATCGTCGAGGCGCACGACGGCCACGCGGGCGTGCACAACGTCCGGGGCGGCTGCCGCTTCGAGGTGACCCTGCCTGCCGCGACGTAAGACTTTCGTCATCGGGTCACGGCCCTCAACAGGGCTTTTCCCGCGTTGAATGGGATGCAGGACATGCGGGAAACGAGGAGGCAGCGGTGACACGCGTACGACGTCTGATGACCAGTCCGGTGGTGATCGGAGCCCTGGTGCTCGTGCTGGCGGCGGTGGGCTTCGGGCTCTACTGGTTCCAGCCGTGGAAGCTGTGGGCGGACCAGACGGTGAGCGAGGCGGTGCCGCCGGCAGCCCCGTCCACCGCGCCCGCCGATCCCTCGGCGGACCCCTCGGCCAAGCCCACCCGGCCGGCCGGGCCGCGGACGCTCGCCACCGGCACCCTGATCAGCCATGAGCACAGCACCACCGGCACCGTACGCGTGGTGACCCTGGCCGACGGGTCCCGGATCCTGCGGATCGAGAACCTCGACACCAGCAACGGCCCGGACCTGAAGGTCTGGGTCACCGATGCCCCCGTGCGCGAGGGCAAGGCCGGCTGGCACGTCTTCGACGACGGCGCCTATCTGAGTCTGGGCGACCTCAAGGGCAACAAGGGCGACCAGAACTACGAGCTGCCCAAGGAGTTCGACCTCAACAAGTACACCAGCGTCAGCATCTGGTGCGACCGCTTCGACGTGTCGTTCGGTGCCGCCACGCTCAAGGCGGTGTAGCCGGAAAAACCCTTGGCGGGTTCGGCGACCGACTGGCTAGAGTGAGGGCGTTCCGCGAGACCGTGGAACCTCGAACCGCGCGCGTATGACCGGGAGGTGTGAACGATGGCTGTCATTGCGATGGGCGCTGCCCACATCCGGACGTTCCGTCATTTCACCTCCGTGGTCACCGGCTGACACGCCGCCCGCAGCGGGCGCCGCCCGGGGCCACCCTTCGAAGGGTCCCCCCTTGTCTCTCGCTTCCGTTCCGTCGCCCTCGCACGCCCTCTCCCCGTACGGCTGGGACGCCCACTGGGAGGCCGAGTTCGCCCCGTACGCCGACCAGGGCCTGGCGCCCGGCCGCGTCGTACGGGTGGACCGCGGCCAGTGCGACGTCGTCACCGCGGACGGCGTCGTCCGCGCGGACACCGCGTTCGTCACCCCGCACGACCCCCTCCGGGTCATCTGCACCGGCGACTGGGCCGCCGTCGAGACCGACGGCAACCCCCGCTACGTGCGCGCGTACCTGCCGCGCCGCACCGCCTTCGTACGCTCCACCTCCTCCCAGCGGTCCGAGGGGCAGATCCTCGCCGCCAACGTCGACCACGCGATCATCGCCGTGCCGCTCTCCGTCGAGCTGGACCTCGGCCGGATCGAACGGTTCCTCGCCCTGGCGTGGGAATCGGGCGCCCAGCCGCACGTCGTCCTCACCAAGGCGGACCTGGTGCCCGACCCGGTCGGTCTGTCGTACCTCGTGCAGGACGTCGAGACGGCCGCGCCCGGTGTGCCGGTGCTGCCCGTGAGCGCGACCGACGGCCAAGGCGTCGACGTGCTCGCCGCCGTCGTCGCGGGCGGCACGAGCGTGCTGCTCGGCACCTCGGGCGCCGGCAAGTCGACCCTCGCCAACGCCCTGCTCGGCGAGGACGTCATGGCCGTCCAGGCCACGCGCGAGGTCGACGGCAAGGGCCGGCACACCACGACCACCCGCAACCTCCTGGCCCTCCCGGGCGGAGGCGTCCTCATCGACACACCCGGGCTGCGGGGCGTCGGCCTGTGGGACGCCCAGACCGGCGTCGGCCAGGTCTTCTCGGAGATCGAGGAACTGGCCGAGGGCTGCCGCTTCCACGACTGCGCACACCTCACGGAACCGGGCTGCGCGGTGCTGGCCGCCATCGAGGACGGCTCGCTGCCCGAACGCCGGCTCGACAGCTACCGCAAGCTGCTGCGCGAGAACCAGCGAATCGTCGCGAAGACCGACGCACGCCTCCGGTCCGAGATCCTCAAGGACTGGAAGCGCAAGGGCGCCGAGGGCCGCGCCGCCATGCAGGCCAAACGCGGCGGCCGCGTGCGCTGACCCGGCGCCGCCCACCGGTCGGGCGCGATGTCCGAAAACCGCCAGTGCGCGGCCGGCGGCGGCACGGAGACTGGGTGTCATGGAGGACGACACCAGGTACGAGGCGGTCAGCAGCCGGGACGCGCGGTTCGACGGCGAGTTCTTCTTCGCCGTCGAGACCACCGGCATCTACTGCCGGCCGAGCTGCCCCGCCGTCACGCCCAAGCGGTGCAACGTGCGGTTCTTCGCCACCGCGGCCGCCGCGCAGCGGCACGGTTTCCGGGCCTGCCGGCGGTGCAGGCCGGACGCCGTGCCGGGGTCGGCCGCGTGGAACGTACGCGCCGATGTCGTCGGGCGCGCCATGCGGATGATCGGCGACGGGGTCGTCGACCGGGAGGGCGTGCCCGGGCTCGCCGACAAGCTCGGGTACAGCGCCCGGCAGGTGCAGCGGCAGCTCAACGCCGAGCTGGGCGCCGGTCCCGTCGCGCTGGCCCGGGCGCAGCGCGCCCACACCGCGCGGGTGCTGTTGCAGACGACCCGGCTGCCCGTGACGGAGATCGCGTTCGCGGCCGGGTTCGCCAGCGTGCGGCAGTTCAACGACACGGTGCGGCAGATCTACGCGCGCACGCCCAGTGCGCTGCGCGCTCAGGCACGGGCGCGTGGCGCCGGTGCGGGGACCGGGGGGATTCCGCTGCGGCTCGCGTACCGGGGCGCGTACGCGGCGCGTGAGGTCTTCGACCTGCTGGAGGGGGAGGCCGTCCGGGGCGTGGAGGAGGTCGTGGGCACGGCGGGCGGCCGGACGTACCGGCGTACGCTGCGGCTGCCGTACGGCTCCGGGATCGTCGCCGTCGACGAGCGGTCGCCCGGCCGGTGGCTGGACGCGCGGATGCACCTGACCGACCTGCGGGACCTCACCACCGCCGTACAGCGGCTGCGGCGCCTGTTCGACCTGGACGCCGACCCGTACGCGGTGGCCGAGCGGCTCGGCGTCGATCCCGCGCTCGCGCCGCGGTCGCCCGGCGCCGCCGAGCCGGAGGAGTTCGCCGTACGCGCCCTGGTCGGCCGGGCCGAGGCGGCGCGGCTCGTCGAGGTGTACGGCACGGGACTGGACGTGCCGTGCGGCGGGCTCACGCACCTCTTCCCCGAGCCGGGCACCCTCACCCGCCACCCGGTGGCCGGGCCGCTCGCCGCCGCCCTGGCGGCCGGGGAACTGCGGCTCGACGCGGGCGCCGACCGCGACGAGGCCGAGCGGGCGCTGCGCGCGGTCCCTGGGGTGAGCGCCGAGGCCGCCGCCCTGATCCGGATGCGGGCGCTCGGCGACCCCGACGTGGCGCCGCACGCGGACGCGGACCGGGAGGAATGGCGCCCCTGGCGCTCGTACGCCACGCGCCTGCTCAGCTCTCGGCCAGCACCGCGCCCATCCACGCACCGACGATCATCAGGCACGCGAACAGCTCCACCAGCACACTCGTCCCGATCGCCCGCATGACCGTCCGGGTGGACGTCATGGCCGGGCGGTGCCCGCCCAGCCGGAGCCGTTCGCACAGGTAGATCCCGCCGATGTAACCGGGTACGGCCCCGACGACCGGCAGCAGGATGAACCCCAGCAGGGCGCCGATACCCGCGTACGCCACCATCCGCCGGGTCACGCCGACACCGCGCAGCCGGCGCGCCGGGAGCTGCCAGACGACGACCTGCGTCAGCAGCAGCAGCGCGGTGGCGCCGACGAGCAGCCACCAGGCCTGCCCGGTCTGGGCCTGGAGCGACCACCACATCACCGCCGCCCACACCAGCCACACCCCCGGCACGCCCGGCACGAGCACGCCGAACAGACCGAGCAGCATCACCAGCCCCGCCAGGAGGAGCTGCCACGCACCCATGGGGCCAGCCTGCCGGACCGTCCCCGCTCCCGCAGGTCAGACGCGGGCCGGCGGCCGTCAGTCGCGGGTCACCCAGCCGCGTTCGTGGGCGTGCCAGCCCAGTTGGAGGCGGGTCGCGACGCCCGCCAGTTCCATCAGGCCCTTGACCCGGCGCTGGACCGTTCGGAGGCCCAGGTCCAACTGCTTGGCGATGCTCGCGTCCGTCAGCCCCGCCAGCAGCAGCGACAGGATCTCCAGGTCCGTCGCGTCCGGGCCCGGCGCCCCCTCCTCCACGACCGCCCCGTCCGCCCCCAGGCGCAGCGGCAGCGCCTCCCGCCACACGGCCTCGAACAGGCCCGCCAGCGACTCCAGCAGCCCGCTCGGGTGCACCACCAGCACCGCCGGTTCCGCGTCCCGGTCCCGCTCCCGGTCCCTGCCGGTCAGTGCCACCATCGCCAGCGTCCGGTCGGCGACGACCAGCCCGGCCGGCACCCGTTCGGCCACCCGCAGCCGCGCGCCGTTCCCCAGCGCCGCCGACAGCTCCGCGATACCGCCCGGCACCGACAGCGCCTCCCGCTCCACGACCACCCGGTACGGCACCCCCGCCCCCGGCTCGGCCAACGGCGCGCCGCAGCCCGGCGCGCCCGTGACCAGCGCGCACACCTCCCCGGTCGCGCCCAGCCGGAGCTGGCGCGAGCGGTGCGCCACCGCACTCGCGCCGTGCACCACCTCCACCAGGTCGTGCACGGCCGGCTCCGCCGCCTCCGCCCGGTACTCCTCCGCGAGCGTCGCCGCCGCCCGCTCCGCCCGCTCCAGCTCGTCCCGCTGCCGCGTCAGCAGCGCGCCCAGCGCCACCGCCGGGGGCGCCGCCACCCACCGACCGGGGCGCGCCGAGGACCGGGCGGCCAGCCCGTGCGACTCCAACCGCCGCAGTGCCCGTTCCGTCTCCGGCTCCGGCAGCGCCAGCCGGTGCGCGAGGTCCGCGACCTCCGCCGCGCCCAGCGCCACGAGCGCCCGGTACGCCGCCTCCTGCCGCTCGTCCAGTCCTATCGCCGCCAGCACCCCTGCAAACCCCCTTGTCGACCCCGCGCCCATCATCCACGACCGGTCCGGCCTGACCACTCCGTGGACAAGTGGTTCACGATTCGACGAAAACGCATACGCTCCGACCGGTTCCGCCGGCCGTCCTTCCCGTGGGGGGTGGGGTCGCCCGGCGGACCACCTTTACCGGAAGGACCCTCTCCGGAAGGCCGTTTTCGCCGGAAGGCCGTTTTCGTGCGTCCCGCGCGGTCGACAATTAAGGGCATGAACCCACAGGGGGAGACGCCCACCGCCGGCGAGGACGACTGGTGGGACAAGCTGTACGACCACGGCGCACCGGACACGGCGTCCGGCACCGTCGCCGCCGGCCCGCCGGGCCGCACCCGAGCCCCCTGGGAGCCCAGGGACCCGGCGGACGCTCCCCGCGGAGCCCCGCGCACGTTCCGCCTGCCGCGCCCGCGCGTGGAGCACGTCGGGGACGGGCCGCCCACCTACGAGCCCGAGCCGGTCGCCCTTCCGGAGGCACGGGCGCACGAGCTGGACGAGCTCGTCGCCGACACCGTGCTGGACGGCGCCCGGTACGGGACGTACACGCTGCGGGCCGCGTCCGTGCGGGGGGACTCCGCGCGGTTCCGGGGCGAACCCCGCCGCGACGCGCTGCTCACCGCCCGCTTCGGCTCCGGCGAGGGCGCGCTCGTGCTGGTTGCCGTCGCCACCGGGGCGCGCGGCACCGAGGGCGCGCACCTCGCCGCCGCCGACGCGTGCCGCTGGATCGGCGAGGCCGTCGGCCGCAGCCACCCCCGGCTCGCCGGGGACATCCGCGCCGGCCGCCGCGGTGACCTCAAGTCCGGACTGCACCGGCTGACCGACCGCTCCTACGGCAAGCTCCGCGCCCGCGCCGCCGATCTGGGCGTGGCGCCCGAGGAGTACACCGCCGGGCTGCGCTGCCTCCTGCTGACCGCCGACCCGGGCTGCCGCACCCGGGTGTTCTTCGGCGTCGGGGACGGCGGGCTGTTCCGTCTCCGGGAGGGGGTCTGGCAGGACATAGAACCGTCCGTCCCGGAGCCGTCCGCCCTCACCGGCGACCCGGTGCTCGGCTATGGCTCCCCGCCCGCCGAGACCCGGGACGGCGACCGGCTGACCATGGACCTCGGCATCACGACGCCCCCGGCCCCGTACATCGAGGGCCCGCTCCCGCCGCCCGCCGAACCGTTCCGCTTCCGCGCCTCCGTCGCCCGGCCCGGTGACACGCTGCTGCTCGCCGGCCGCGGCCTCGCCGAGCCGCTGCGCGACGAGCCGGCCCTCGCCAAGGAGCTGGCCGAGCGGTGGGGGACGGGTGAACCGCCCGGCCTGGCCCAGTTCCTGGCGGACACGCAGTTGCGGGTGAAGGGATACGCCGATGACCGTACGAGTGTGGCGATCTGGGAGGCGTAACCGCGTGGGCCGTGCATGGATGGACCCATGGCCAAACAGAATGTGGCAGAACAGTTCGTCGACATCCTCGTCCGCGCCGGTGTGCGGCGGCTTTACGGGGTCGTCGGGGACAGCCTGAACCCCGTCGTCGACGCCATCCGCCGTACTCCCGGGATCGAGTGGATCCAGGTCCGGCACGAGGAGACCGCCGCGTTCGCGGCCGGTGCCGAGGCCCAGATCACCGGCACGCTCGCGGCCTGCGCCGGCTCCTGCGGCCCCGGCAACCTCCACCTCATCAACGGCCTCTACGACGCCCACCGCTCGATGGCCCCCGTCCTCGCCCTCGCCTCCCACATCCCGTCGAGCGAGATCGGGCTCGGTTACTTCCAGGAGACCCACCCCGACCGGCTGTTCCAGGAGTGCAGCCACTACAGCGAACTCATCTCCAGCCCCAAGCAGATGCCCCGGCTGCTCCAGACGGCCATTCAGCACGCCGTCGGCCGCAGCGGCGTCAGCGTGGTGTCCCTGCCCGGCGACATCGCCGCCGAGCAGGCCCCGGAGAAGGCCGTCGAGCACGCCCTCGTCACCTCGCGCCCCACCGTCCGCCCCGGTGACGCCGAGATCGACGCGCTGGTCCGGCTCATCGACGACGCCGACAAGGTCACGCTGTTCTGCGGCAGCGGCACCAAGGGCGCCCACCCGGAGGTCATGCAGTTCGCCGAGCGGATCAAGTCACCGGTCGGACACGCCCTGCGCGGCAAGGAATGGATCCAGTACGACAATCCTTTCGATGTCGGGATGAGCGGGCTCCTCGGGTACGGCGCCGCCTACGAGGCCACCCACGAGTGCGACCTGCTGATCCTGCTGGGCACCGACTTCCCGTACAACGCCTTCCTGCCCGACGACGTGAAGATCGTCCAGGTGGACGTCCGGCCCGAGCACCTCGGCCGCCGCTCCAAGCTCGACCTGGCCGTCTGGGGCGACGTGCGCGAGACGCTGCGCTGCCTCACCCCGCGCGTGCGCGCCAAGACGGACCGCAAGTTCCTCGACAAGATGCTGAAGAAGCACGCCGACGCCCTGGAAGGGGTCGTCAAGGCGTACACGCGCAAGGTCGAGAAGCACATCCCGATCCACCCCGAGTACGTGGCGTCGGTCCTCGACGAGATCGCCGACGACGACGCCGTCTTCACCGTCGACACGGGCATGTGCAACGTCTGGGCGGCCCGCTACCTCACCCCCAACGGACGGCGCCGGATCATCGGTTCGTTCAGCCACGGCTCGATGGCCAACGCCCTCCCGCAGGCCATCGGCGCGCAGTTCACCGACCGTAAGCGGCAGGTCGTGTCGATGTCGGGCGACGGCGGGTTCTCCATGCTGATGGGGGACTTCCTGAGCCTCGTCCAGCACGACCTGCCGGTGAAGGTGGTGCTGTTCAACAACTCCTCGCTCGGCATGGTCGAGCTGGAGATGCTGGTGGCGGGCCTGCCGTCGTACGGCACCGCCAACCACAACCCCGACTTCGCGGCCATCGCCCGCGCCGCCGGAGCGTACGGGGTGCGGGTGGAGAAGCCCAAGGAGCTCGCGGGCGCGCTCAAGGACGCCTTCAAGCACAAGGGCCCGGCGCTCGTCGACGTCGTCACCGACCCCAACGCGCTGTCCATCCCGCCGAAGATCAGCGCCGAGATGGTGACCGGCTTCGCCCTGTCCGCCAGCAAGATCGTGCTGGACGGGGGAGTGGGCCGGATGCTCCAGATGGCCCGCTCCAACCTCCGCAACGTCCCTAGGCCCTGACCAGCCGCAGCGTCACGATCCGGAACGGCCGCAGCTCCAGTACGAGGCCCTCCGGGGCCTCGTGCAGCGGCCGTTCCAGCAGGTCGGTGACGAACGCGCGGGCGACCGGGAACGCCGTCGCGAGCGTCGCCCGCGTGCGCGTCCCGCACGACTCGTAGAGCCGTACGATCACGTCCCCGCTGCGGTCGTCGGCGAGTTTGACCGACTCGACGGTGACGGCCGGGTTCCCCGTGTCGACCAGGGGCACCGGCTCCGGCGCGGCGGCCGCGATCCGCAGCGGCAGGTTCAGCGCCAGGCCCTCACGCACGGCGTCGGCGGTGGAGCAGCCCGGCAGCAGCGCGTACCGGAAACGGTGGTGCCCGAGGTCGGTCTCGGGGTCCGGGCAGTGCGGGGCGCGCAGCAGCGTCAGCCGCACGGTGGTGCCGAGGCCCTCGTCGTGCGGCGTCCGGGTGACGTCGTGCCCGTACGTCGAGTCGTTCAGGACGGCCACCCCGTACCCCGGCTCGTCCACCCGCAACCAGCGGTGCGCGCAGATCTCGAACCGGGCGGCGTCCCAGCCCGTGTTGGTGTGCGTCGGCCGGTGGACGTGCCCGAACTGGATCTCGGCCGCCGACCGTTCCGCCTGGACGTCCAGCGGGAAGGCCGCCTTCAGCACCTTCTCCGACTCCTGCCAGTCGACATCGGTGACGACGTCCACGCGCCCGCTTCCGGCGTCCAGCCGGACCTCCTGCCGGATGCGGGACCCCTCCCCGAAGACCCGTACGACACGGACGGCCGCCCGGAGCGGCCCCTCCTCCACCAGGTCCACCGACTCGGCGGCCGTCAGGTCCGTGTGGGTACGCCGGTAGTGCCGGTCGATGTCCCAGGCGTCCCACTGGTTGGGGTGGTCCGGGTGCAGTTGCAGCAGGTTCCCCCGGGCACCCGGCGCCAGCACCTCCCGCCCCGCCCCCACGTCGTACACCGAGCTCAGCGTCCCGTCCGCCGCGTCGACCACGACCCGCAAGCGCCCGTTGCCGAGGACGAAGCCGCCGTCCTCGCGGCGGGCGGTCACCGGCGGCACATCGGCGGACGGACCGAGCCGCACGCCACCCAGCGGCGGCACCCGGACCGCCGCCAGGCGCCGCCTGCCGGTCTCCACCACCTCCTCGCGCGCGTAGGGCGAGGCGTTGAGCACCGCCGTCTGCGAGCCGCCCAGCGCCGCCACCGCGCCCGCGATCAGCTCCTCCAGTTCCTCCCGCACGCGCGCGTAGGTGGCCCGCGCCTCGCGGTGCACCCACGCGATCGACGACCCCGGCAGGATGTCGTGGAACTGGTGCAGCAGCACCGTCTTCCAGATCCGGTCCAGCTCCTCGTACGGATAGCGGTACGCGGGCGACCGCACCGCCGCCGCCGTCGCCCACAACTCCGCCTCCCGCAGCAGGTGCTCACTGCGCCGGTTGCCCTGCTTGGTCTTCGCCTGCGTGGTGTACGTGGCCCGGTGCAACTCCAGGTACAGCTCGCCCGACCACACCGGGGCCTGCTCCCCGTACTCGGCCTCCGCCGCCGCGAAGAACGCCGCCGGCCGCTCGACCGTCACCCGGGGCGAGCCCTCCAGGTCCCGCACCCGGCGCGCCTTCTCCAGCATCTCCCGGGTGGGCCCGCCCCCGCCGTCACCCCACCCGAACGGGACGAGCGAGCGGGTGGCGCGCCCCTTGTCGGCGAAGTTCCGCTCCGCCCGGGCCAGTTCCCGCCCGTGGAGCTGCGCGTTGTAGGTGTCGACCGGCGGGAAGTGCGTGAAGACGCGGGTGCCGTCGATGCCCTCCCACCAGAACGTGTGGTGCGGCATCCGGTTGGACTGGTTCCACGACAGCTTCTGCGTCAGGAACCACCGCGCCCCCGCGAGCCTCGCGAGCTGCGGGAACGCCGCCGTGTAGCCGAAGGAGTCCGGCAGCCAGACCTCCTCCGTCTCCACGCCCAGCTCGTCGAGGAAGAAGCGCTTGCCGTGCGTGATCTGCCGCGCCAGTGCCTCACCGCCCGGCATGTTGGCGTCCGACTCCACCCACATCGACCCCACCGGCGCCCAGGTGCCCCTGCGGACCGCCTGCTTGATGCGCTCCCAGACGTGCGGCTGGTGGTCGCGCACCCACGCGTACTGCTGCGCCTGCGAGCAGGCGAACACCAGTTCCGGGTACTCCTCCGCGAGCGCCGTGACATTGGCGAACGTCCGCGACGCCTTGCGCACCGTCTCGCGCAGCGGCCACAGCCACGCCGAGTCGATGTGCGCGTGCCCGGCCGCCGAGATCCGGTGCGCGCTCGCCGCCGCGGGGCGCGCCAGCGCGTCCGCGAGCCGGGCGCGGGCGGCGGCCGCCGTCCCCGACACGTCGTGCAGGTCCAGGGTGTCGAGCATGTCCTCCAGGGCGCGGAGGATCTCGTGCCGCCGCGACCGGTCCGTGGGCAGCTCGTGCATGAGCTCGGTGAGGACCTCCAGGTCCAGGACCAGGTGCCATACCTCCTCGTCCAGGACGGCCAGTTCGGCGGAGGCGAACCGGTACAGGGGCCGGTCCCCGGCGGTCAGCACGTCCCCGAGGCGCGTCGGCAGGAAGTCCCGCAGGACGGCGGGGTTCGCCGCCGCCTCCAGCAGCAGGTGCACCCGCTCGCCCCCGCGCGCCGGCGCGGCCACCGGGACGTGACGGTTGCGCGGGTGGACGCCCTTGAGGGGGACGCCCCCGGCGTCGTACACCATGCCCTCCGCCTGGAAGCCCGGCCCGTCGCCGGTGAACCCCGGGTCGATCACCGCCTCCACCCGGCGCCCCGCCCAGCCCTCCGGCACGGTGCCGCGCAGCCGGAACCAGCTCGTGGACCAGGGCGCGCCCCACGCGGTGCCGGGCGCGAACGGCTCGTAGGCGGCCTCCAGCGCCTCGGAGACGGGTCGAGGCTCTCCGGGGGCGTGCCAGGCGGTCAGCGTGAGGGGGACCCGGGCCGCGTACTGCGCGGGGCGCACGTACTGGCGCACGGCCCGTTCGAGGCGCCCTTCCACCAGGTGGCGGTCGTCATGCATCGCGGCTCCTCCTCCGCTCGGCCGCCGCACGGTCTGCGCTCCGCGCGGCCTGACGGAGACTTACCCCGATGCGCCCCCCGGGCGCCCCCCGGACCGGCGAATCCCAGGCGTGACGGCTCGTAGGCGGGGGCATGCATCCCGTGAACCTGTTCGAGGGGAAGGGCCGACGACGTGCGGGTGGGGGACATGATGGGACGTCAGAGAGGGGCTGGACCCGTAGCGGACGGGCGGGTTCCCGCGATGGAGCGGCACGGTCAGCCGGTGCAGTGGCGGCGGCACGTGGGCGCCGGGGACCTCGCGGCGGTGCCCGAGGTGAGGCGCGCCCTCCGGGACCTGCTGCGGCACCGGGACGTACTGGGCGGAGCGGGCGGGGCGGACGTCGCGGAGCTGCTCACCAGCGAGCTGCTGACCAACGCGCTGATACACACCGAGCACGGCGCGGTCGTCACGGTCACGAGGACCCCGGCGGCGTTACGGGTGGAGGTACGGGACTTCACCACCGCGCTGCCCTCCCCGTACGCCCCGTCCGTCGACGACGGTACGCACGGCAGGGGCCTGGTCCTGGTGCAGGCGCTCGCCGACGCGTGGGGGGTGCTCACTCACGGCGTGGGGAAGGTCGTCTGGTTCGAACTGTCCGGAGGGCCCGCCTGAGCGGCGGGCCCGGCCGTAGGTGAGCACGGTCAGCCGAACTGCTGCTCCAGGTCCTTGAGCTTCTGCTCCAGCGAGTCGAGACGGGGCAGCGTCTGGGTGTCGTCCTCGGCGGTGAGGTCGACGGTACGGGGCGGATCAGTCCCCTTCACGGCCTGGAGGGAGGGCCGGTGCCGAGACGGCAGGCGTCCCCGCTCGGATATGACGGGCTCCGCGACGGACGCCCCCACGGCGGCCGGGGCCGAGCTGCCCATGGAACCACCGGAGTTCATGGGCTGGACGTCGACCGGCGCGGTGTTCATGGGCTGGACGTCGACCTGGCGGCCGCCGCGCCCGAGCCCCCAGGCCCGGTGCTGACGGTTGAACGCCTTCAGGCGGGCCCGTTCCATCTTCTGGTGCTCGCGGCGGCTGCGCCGGGCCTGCTCCTTCTGCCGCCGGTCCTCGCGGACCTCGTCGACGGCCTCGTCCAGGGTGCGGACGCCTTCCAGGAGCATCAGCGACCAGGCGCCGAACGTCTCTCGGGGCGCCCTCAGCCACCGTACGATCCGGATCTGCGGCAGCGGCCGGGGCACCAGGCCCTGCTCGCGCAGCGCGGAGCGGCGGGTCTGCTTCAGCGCCCGGTCGAACAGCACGGCGGCCGACAGTGACATGCCCGCGAAGAAGTGCGGGGCGCCGGCGTGGCCCGCGCCGCGCGGCGCGTGGACCCAGTTGAACCAGGCGGCCGCGCCCGCGAAGGTCCACACCAGCAGGCGGGAGCCGAGCGCCGCGTCACCGTGGCTGGCCTCGCGCACCGCGAGGACCGAGCAGAACATGGCGGCGCCGTCGAGGCCGAAGGGGACCAGGTACTCCCAGCCGCCGGACAGGCTCAGGTTCTGCCGGCCGAAGCCGACCAGGCCGTGGAAGGAGAGCGCGGCGGCGACCGCCGCGCAGCAGAAGAGCAGCAGGTAGGAGGCCGTGCCGTAGACCGCTTCCTTGCGGCGGCGGCGCTCCTCGCTGCGTTCCCAGGAGTCGTCGGCCGCGGCCTTCTCGCCGGCGCGCTTGCCGCGCGTGAGCACCGCAACCGCCACCAGGACTCCCACCAGCATCACGCCACCCGGAAGCAGCCAGTCCAGCGATATGTCGGTCAGTCTCATGCGGTGTCCCTTGCATCGCTCGCGGTAGGGCGTTTCGGCGCCATATTGGCCGAAGCCCGCGGAGCCTCACGGGTTTTCCTGGCAAGAGAACGCCATTGGGGCCGATGAGCATACGAATAGGTGCGATCTGCTCGAACGGCCTTATGTGGGAAGGGAGTTGCGTTCGATTCGCGTCACCCGGGAGGGTGGCGTGGAGGTCGGGAGGAGGTCACGCGGATGCGCTCAACCTGCGTACGCGGTCGGCGTCGCAGGTGCGCGGACAGGTGACGCAGGTGTCCTCGGGGCGCAGCGTGTAGAAGAGGCAGCAGCTCGCCCGGTCACGGGTCGGCAGCGGCGTACCGTCCGGGCCGGTCAGCTCCCGGAAGCCGGCCGTGCCGACGTACGGCTTGGCCGCGCCCGACCCCGGCAGCAGCAGCGCCAGCTCCGCCATGGCCCTGGGCTCCTCGCCCAGCAGGTGCCCGACGTACCACAGGCCCTCGACGATCTCGTCCGTCGCCATGCCCCACAGGGCCCGCTTGCCGCGCCGCATCCGGGGCCCGAAGCCCTCCAGCACCGGCCCCAGGTGCTCGGCGACGGCCGCCCGCACCTCGCCGCGCAGCGCCTCCTCGTCCGGTACGACCCGGGCGCCGGGCAGCGCGGCGGCCCGGTCACCGGGCAGGCAGGCGAACTCGCGCACCCGTACCGTCATCCGGCCGAGCGCCCGCTGGAACGCCACGTCCGCCACCGGCAGGCGCGGCACCCGGCGGTGCAGGAACCACGGCACGGTGATCAGCAGGCAGGCGGGCCAGGCGTACCGGTGCAGACCGAAGCTGGCGACGACATCGGGGCGGGCCTGCTGCCCGTAGTCGCGCAGCACCTGCGCGTTGTCCCAGGCCAGGAACGCGTCCAGGGCGGCACCGCCGGCGGCCAGCTCGTCCGCGCCCACCCAGCCGGCGCCCCGGGGGGCCGGCTCGCCCTCCGTGAGCTCCCGCACCCGCAGCCCTGGGAAGACCTCGGTCAGCCGGGTGTACGCGTCCGCGACGGGCGAGCTCAGGGCGGGGAGCAGAGCGGGAGTGGACATGCGGGGGACCACCGAATCGCGATCGTTAGCAGGTAAGCCTTACCTTACCCGATCTGATCGATGTGTGAACTCCAACCCGGTGCGCCTATCGTGCACAGGGGCCTCCTCCACCGCGAGCCGGGGCCTCGGTACGAACGGGCAGGAGGACCCGAGTGGAGCAGGGCAGAACGCGCGACACCGCGCCGCCGCACCCGGCGCCGGAGCCGCACGCCGGCGTGCGCGTACCCGAGCAGACCCGTGGCGAACACACCCACAGCGAGCCCCCCGCCCCCCGCCTCGTCCAGCGCCACTCCGTACGCGGCCAGATCCTCGACGCCCTGCGCACCGCCCTGGTCAGCGGCGAGCTGGCCCCCGGCGAGGTCTACTCCGCCCCCGCCCTCGGCGCCCGCTTCGGCGTCTCCGCCACCCCCGTGCGCGAGGCCATGCAGCAACTCGCGATCGAGGGCGCCGTCGAGGTCGTACCGAACCGGGGCTTCCGCGTCGCCGAACGCACCCCGCGCGAGCTGGCCGAGCTCGCCGAGGTCCGCGCCCTGATCGAGGTGCCCGTCATGCTGCGGCTGGCCCGCACCGTCCCGGCCGACCGCTGGAGCGAGCTGCGCCCCCTCGCCGAGGCCACCTCCGCGGCCGCCGCCCGCGGCGACCGGGCGCACTACGCCGAGTCCGACCGCGCCTTCCACCGCGCCGTCCTCGCCCTGGCCGGCAACGAACAGCTCGTCGCCATCGCCGAGGACCTGCACCGCCGCTCCCAGTGGCCCCTCGTGGCGGGCCCCGCGACCCGGCGGGCCGACCTGGTCGCCGACGCGGCCGAGCACTCGGCCCTGCTGGACGCGCTGATCGCCCAGGACCTGCCGGTCGTCCAGGCACTCGTACGCGAGCACTTCACGGGCGGCAGATGAGCATGCGCGCCGCCGTGTGGCAGGTGGCGAACCGGCTCGGCGTCGTGGCGTCCACGCCCGGCGAGCTGCTCTCGGCGCTGCTGGCCGGTCCGCGCCGGACCGTACGCGTCCCGCTGCCGCCCGACCACGACCTCGTGCGGAGCCTCGGGCCCCTCATCGACGTCGTCGCCGACGGGGCTCCGGAGCCCCCGCTCCAGGCCCCCGTCGACCTGGACGACCCGGCCGCCGTCTGCGCGTCCGACCCCCTCCGCGTCACCGAGGCGTACGAGGCCGACCCCGACCCCCGCGGCGGCCTGCGCCCCGCCTGGCTGCGCGCCGGCCAGTCCCTGCTCCGCGACCAGACCCCCGCCGACCGCGCCCTCGTGCTGCTCGCCGCCCTCGACGACACGGCGGACCCCCGACTGGGCCCGGCGCTCACCGCCCAGGCCGCCGGGGCGCCGTGGCGCCTCTCGTGGACCTCCCGCCGGACGTGCACCGCCCTGACGACCACGCCCGACGGGCGGCTGGTCGTGCGCGAGGACCGCGTCCGGGCGGTCACCTGCCTCCCCGACGGCACACAGCCGGCCCTCGACGAACGGGGCCACCTGCACACCGGGCGCGGCGGCCCGCCCACCCGGCTGACGGCCGCGGTGGCCGCAACCCTCGCGAGCCACCCCGCCACCGCCCTCGCCGCCGCCGGCGACACGGTCCTGACCGGCGACCGGATGGGCACCGTCCACGCCTTCAGCCTGACCGGAGTGGACCAGGCCGCGCTGCACACCGGCCGCGTCACCGCGCTGACGGCCACCCCGTCGACGACCTACAGCGGCGGAACGGACGGCACGGTACGCGCCTGGCGCCCCGGCCACGCCCCCGACCGCGCGACCACGGTGACCACCCGCCCGTACCCGGTCGTCGCCCTGCACGCCACCGGTCACCTCCTGGCGGTCGCCTGGGCGGACGGCCTGGCCGAGCTCCACGACCTCGGCACGCGCCGGTCCGTCCCCTTCCGCCCCGGCCCCCGCGTCCGCGCGGTCGCCGTCACGGCAGACGGGTCCCTGGTCGTCGGGCTGGACGACGCGGTGGTGTGCCTGTCGTGCGATTGGGCGCGCGTCGGTCGCGCTGCCTGAGCCGGCCGGACACGCCCCGTGCGGCCCGGTGACCCCTCACCCGGCGTTCTTCGGTATCGCCGCGACCAGGCGCCCGGCCGCCGTGAAATGGAGCCGGTCCAGGCAGTCGGCGCCGAAGCGCCACTTGTCCGAGCGGTAGAAGCACAGGTCGGTCGGGATGGGGGAGTCGCGCAGGTCGGCGACGTGCGTACCCGGCGGCAGGCCGGTCAGGCCGGCGCGCAGCGGGTCGGACGAGCCGGACCACTCCTCGACGGGTACGGGCCGTGTCCAGGGCTCGCCGGTGTTCGGCGTGAACCAGTCGGTGGCGGTGCGGACACGGCGGGCGACGTCGTCCGTGGCGGCCGCCTCACGGGCGACGCGCGCGACCGTCAGCAGGAGGTGGGGCAACGACTCGGCGAGCAGGGACAGCTCCGGGTCCTGGACGAGCTGGTGGTCGATGGGGACGGAGACGACGTACCCCCACTCGCCGGTGTCCGGGTCGATACGGATCTGCGCGAGCGCCGTACTGTGGGGGCGCTCCACGCGGGCGACCGGCCAGTAGGTGCCGTCGCCGCCCAGCATGCGGTGCACCTCGGGGTCGACGGCGTGCTCCGGCGCTCCCGGCAGCAGCCGCAGCGGCGGCAGGCCCGCCAGCCGTACGCCGCCGATCTCGCGCAGCACGGTGCGGATGTCCTCCGGTACGGGCACCGCCCAGGTGTCCATCTCCGCGTCGTCGCAGCCCGCTTCGAGCGTCACGTGCGCCGGGTGTTCCCCGGCCACGGCGCGCAGCTCGGCGACGGCGCGCCGGGCCGCGTCCGCCGGGACGCGGTGGCGCCGCACCGGGCGGTCCAGGAAGTCCCCGCTGGGGAGGCTGCGCAGCAGCAGCGCCCGGCCGCCGCCGACCAGCTCCCACTCCGTGTCGCTGCCGCCGGTGTCGGCGGTCTCGTAATCCAGGGAGTAGTACGGCTCCCACGCCACCCGGCACGGATACGCCGGCAGCGCCCGCAGGTCGACCACGTCGGTCAGCGAATCGCCCCCGTCGACCAGCGCGGCCAGCTCCGTGTCCGGGCCCTCGGCGACCTCGATCGACGGGACGGCGGCGACGGACGCCCGCGGGGCGGACCGCTCGGCGCCGAGGCCCAGCAGCCAGGACGTGAACGAGGGGGCCTCGACCACGAACTCGGTATCCTCGCCCCACCCCTGGGCCCGCAGCACGGGGCCCCAGTCCGCCCCGCCCACACCGACGACCACGGGCCCCTCGCCATGGGGGAGTTCACCGATCACCCAGGAGCCGTCCGCGAAGCCCCGCGGCCCGAACTCGTACCGGACGTCGCCCTGCCGTACGCCGCCGATCTCGCGCAGCACGGCGCGTACCGCCTCGGGCACCGCGACCGGCCACCGGTCGAGCTCGGCGTCGGGGACGCCGTCGAGGAGGTCGAGTCCCCGGGTGCGGAGGGCCGTTGTCGCCGCGCGTGCCTGGTCAAGGGTCGTGTCGCTCATGACACCCGATCATGGCAGAGCCCTCTGACAACGCCCTCAGGCGGCCGCCGTCGGCGCCAGCCGCGCGGCCAGCCAGGTCGGTACGCCGCCGAGCAGTTGGAACAGCCGCCGCGCCTCCGCGCGCAGCCGCGTCGCCTCGGGCTCCGGTTCGGTGTCCGCCAGGGCCGCGAGGGCCGGGGCCGTCCCCACGAGGTAGCCGAGCTCCTCGCGGAGCCGGAGGGATTCGGCGAAGCCGTGCCGCGCCTCCGCCAACTCGCCGTCGCGGAGCGCCAGTCCGCTGAGGTGCCGCCAGGTGGAGGAGAGCAGCAGGTCGTCGCCCTGGGCGGCGGCGCCCGCGTGGGCGCGGTGGTACGCCGCGCGGGCGGCCTGGGGGGAGTCGCCGAGGTTCTGGGCGAGCAGGCCGCGGCGGAAGTCCAGCAGCGGGCGGCCGGGCGCGGAGGGGGCGATGAGCGCCGCCGCCCGGCCGAGCGCCGCCCGCGCCTCGTCGGCCCGGTCCCGTACGCCCAGCAGGGTCGACGCGTAGGCGAGGTAGCCGCGCTCGCAGGCGGCCGCGCCCCGCTCCTCGTCCTCCTGGGCGATCGCCTCCGCCGAGCGCAGCGCGTCCTCCGCCTCGGCCCACCCCTGCTCGGTGTAGAGGCACCGCTCGATCAGCAGGGACGCGCGCTGGAGCGCGACGGCGGGGTCGTGCGCGCCGGGTACGAGGAGGGCGGCCGCGTCGCTCCAGCAGCCGCGTGAACGCAGCCGCCATACCGCGGTCTGGAGGGGATCGTCGCTTGCGGTCGTTCCGGAACCAGACATGGCGGTATGCGCCACATTGCCCTCCCCGAGCGCGCCATTGAGCTGTTGAGTCCGGAGAATCTCAGCACGGAACGGCACGCCCGGCCAAGAGGGTCAGGTGAATTGATTCACAATCAGTGGGCGCGCATCGGCCCGGAGTACGGGGCCGGGTGGCTCCCGGCGACCGCCGCCGTTCCCCGCGAAGATCCACACCAAGGGGTGACACCGCGACGGACCCCGTGACCGGGCCGCGTTCACGCCGGAGCGCGGCCCGCGACGGTGAAGCATGGGCCGGGCGCGTGCCGACGCGCGTTCGCGCCGGGCGGCGACGCCCCGGAATCCGGGACGCGCGACGCATGGGCGCCGCACGGGCCGCAAAACGTGCCGGTGGGAAGGTTTCTCCCGGGTCGAGGGCGAGGACGAGACCGTAGACCCCCTCCACGGTCACGGAGGTGACAATTCCGCTTTCGGCTGACGCCGGGCGGTACTTCATACAATATGAGCAGGCGACCCGCTGTTGCGGTGCCCCCGTGACCCGCGTCTACCTTCCGAACCAAGGCCTCCCGTCCATGTCGGGGCGGGTGGTGAACCGAACAGAAGGAGACGTCATGAAGAAGGCCTACGAGGCACCGACGCTCGTCCGACTGGGGTCCTTCCGGAAGAAGACCGGCCTCCTCCAGAGCTCGGGCAACGACCGCCTGGTCCTGAGCAAGAACTGACGGCCGACGGCTCGATCCGTCCGACGTCATGACGCCCACGCACACGAGTGCGGGCCCGGGCCCCGGCGACGCGCACTTCGCGGTCTTTCCCGACCGCGAGGACGCGGCCGCCGTGGCCCGGTTCTTCGCCCGCCCGGGCACCCGGTCGCTGCCCCACCCCTCGGGGCGCCCCTGGCTGGTCGGCCACTGGCACGACGACGACATCGTGACCGCCCGCGCCGGCTCCACCTCCCTCGCCGTCGTCGGGTGCTCCTCGCTCGACGCGGCCCGACTGCGGCGTCACGCCGCCCGCCTGCGGGACCTCGCCCAACTCGACGCCCTGGCCCGCACGCTGCCGGGCAGTTGCCACCTGCTGGCCGCCGCCGACGGCCGGCTCCGCGCGCAGGGCACCGCGTCGGGGCTCCGGCTGGTCTTCCACGCCCGGATCGGCGGCGTGACCGTGGCCGCCACCCGCGCCGACGTCCTCGCCGCCGCACTGGGCCGCGAACCGGACGAGGAACAACTGGCCGTCCGGCTCCTGTGGCCGGTTCCCCACCCGCTCGGCGAGGCGCCGATGTGGCGCGGCGTCACCGCCGTGGCCCCGCAGGACGCGCTGATCGTGGCGGAGGACGGGCACACCGTACGCCACACCCGCTGGTGGACCCCGCCCGAGCCGACGCGGCCGCTCGCCGACGGGGCACCGCTGGTGCGCGAGGCCCTCGTGGAGTCCGTCGCGGTCCGCACCCGCCGGGGCGGCGTGGTCAGTTGCGACCTGTCGGGAGGTCTGGACTCCACCAGCGTCTGCTTCCTGGCCGACCGCTCACCCGCCCGGGTGGTGGCCAGCACCTGGCCGGGACGCGACCCCGCCGACACCGACCTGCACTGGGCCACGCTGGCCGCACGGTCCCTGCCGGACGTGGAGCACGTCGTGTGGGACGCCGACGCCTCCCCGCTCGTCTACACCGACCTCCTCGCCATCGACGACCTGCTGGACGAACCGACCATCGGCGTCATGGACCGCTCACGGGTCCTGCACCACCTGCCGGCCATGGCCGAGCGGGGCAGCCGGCTGCACCTGACGGGCATCGGCGGCGACCACGTGGCCTGGTGCTCCGAGGCGTACTACCACCGACTGGCCCGCACCCGCCCGCTGTTCGCGCTGCGGCAACTGCGCGGCTTCCGGGCCCTGTGGCAGTGGCCGCTCGGCGGCACGCTCCGCGCCCTGGCCGACTCCCGCCCGTACGGGAGCTGGCTGGCCGACGCGGGCGCGCACCTGCGCGACCCGGTGCCCGCGACCGTCAGCACCAGCCTCGGCTGGGGCATGCCCCCGCGCCTCTTCGACTGGGTGACCCCCGACGCCGCGCGGATGGCGCGGCAGGCGCTGGACCGGGCCGCCGCGCACGCCGTCCCGCACCACCCCGACCGCGGCCTGCACGCCGACCTCGAACAGATCCGCTCCTGCACCCGCATCATCCGGCAGTGGGACCGCATGGCCGCCCGCACCGGCGTCCCGATGGCCTCGCCCTTCCTCGACGACCGGGTCATCGAGGCGTGCCTCGCGGTCCGCCCCGCCGAACGCGTCACCCCCTGGGCGTACAAGCCGCTCCTCACCGCGGCCATGCGCGGGATCGTGCCCGACGCGTGCCTGCGGCGCACCAACAAGGCCGCCGCCTCCATGGACGCCGCCGACGGGCTGCGCGCGCACCGCGCCGACCTGCTGGCGCTGTGGGAGGACTCGCACCTCGAACGGCTCGGCCTAGTGGACGGCGCCGCCCTGCGCCGCCTCGCCCAGCGGCCGTCCACGCCCGGACTGCGCGACGCCATCCTCTACTCGACGATCGCCTGCGAGGTGTGGCTGCGCGGCCTGGCGCGCCGGACGGCCCCCTCACCCGTACCGGAAGGGAAGTCACCATGGCACTGCGTTTCGGAGCCGACGTCTCCACCGCCGAAACCGGCTACGGCACGGTCCTCCTCGACCAACGCCGGGGACAGTACTGGGAGCTGAACCCCGCCGGCACACTGATCGTCCGCGTCCTGATGGCGGGCGGCGACGAAGCGGCCGCCGCCGACGCGCTGGTCGGGGAGTACGACATCGACCGGGCGAGGGCCGAGGAGGACGTCGCCGCCCTGGTGGCCGAACTGCGCACCTCGGGGCTGGCCGCATGACCACCCCGAGCGCCCTGGACATCCCCGTGGGAGTGCCCTTCTCCCGCCAACTGGCCGCCCGGCTGGTCCTGGTGCCCGCCGTCGCGCTGTCACTGCTGCCGCCGCACCGCATCCGGGCCGTGCTGAAGGTGGTCCGGCGCGGTGCCCGGCCCGCCACCGCGGCCCGCGCCCAGGCCGCCCGCGACGCCCTGTGCGCGGTGAGCCTGCGGTGCGCCGGGCCGCGCGGGTGCCTGCCCCGCTCGCTGGGCGCCGCGCTGCTGTGCCGGCTGACCGGCACCTGGCCCACCTGGTGCACGGGGGTGAGCGTGGTGCCGCCCTTCAACGCCCACGCCTGGATCGAGGCGGACGGGCGGCCCATCGGGGAACCGATGCCCGACGGCTACTTCGCGACGCTGCTCGCGGTGGGGCCCGCCGCGTCACGGCGTGCGGCGCCGGGGCCCACGACGTCGGAGCCTCCTACGACGTCGGGGCCTACGGCGCAGACGTAGTCGCCGTCCAGTGCGCCGGGCGGTCCAGGCGCTCGGGCAGCACCGTGCGGGCGTCACCGCGCGCGGCGTTGAGCTGCGGCTGGGTGAGGAACAGCGCGCCGGTGAGGTCCGCGCCCGCGAGCCGCGCGTCGCGGAGGTCGGCCCCGAGGAGGTCGGCCTCGCGCAGGTCGGCGCCGGTGAGGTCGGCCGCGATCAGGTACGCGCCGCGCAGGCTCGCGCCCCGCAGGTCGGCGCCCTTGAGCCGGGCGCCCATGAGGTCGGCGCCCCGGCGGTTCTTCTTCCGCCCGAGGGCGCCGGGGACGCCCGAGCGGGCCAGCTCGCCCGCCCGCGACAGCAGGTCGCCCACGACCCGGCGGTGCGCGTCCAGGTCCAGCGCGGTGAGCTCCTCGGGCGGGAGGAACGTGAGCCGCTCGGTCTCGGCGAGGAGGCGCCGGGCCTCCCCGTGCAGCCGGCGCGCGGGCTCCAGCGCCAGCACCTCGGTGAGGTACGCGAGCAGCTCGTGCAACTGCCGTACGACCGGGAACGCGGCGAACATCCGCTGCGCCGTGTCCCGGTCCCGCCGCCAGTCGAGGCCGCCGAAGGTGACCTGCGAGACCTTCTGACCGGCGCCGAAGCAGTCGTACACCGTGCAGCCGGAGTACCCCCGGTCGCGCAGCCGCTCATGGATCCCGCACCGGAAGTCGGCGGCCAGGTTCCCGCACGGCGTGCCGGCGGGCTTGTCGGCGGCGAAGTCCGCCGACGCGGCGAAGGGCAGCGCCACGCAGCACAGACCGAAACAGTTCGCACAGTCGCCGCGGAGGTCGTCCGCGCCGGCACCCGGCCGGGCGTCGGGGCCGGCATCCGGCCGGTCGTCCGCGCCGGCACCCGGCCGGGCGTCGGGGCGGGCACCCGGCCGGCCGTCGGGGTGGGGCTTCGGCCGGGCGTCCGCCCCCGTGTCCGTTCGTCCGGACATCGTGTCGTGTACCGCTTTCTCTCGGTCGTGGTGACGTTACGTCAGGACATCCGCAGCGCCAGGAAGAAATCCAGCTTGTCCTCCAGCCGCGACAGGTCGCGTCCCGTGAGCTGCTCGATGCGGCCCACCCGGTAGCGCAGGGTGTTCACGTGCAGGTGCAGGCGGCTGGCGCAGCGGGTCCAGGAGCCGTCGCAGTCGAGGAAGGCCTCCAGCGTCGGGATCAGCTCCGCCCGGTGGCGCCGGTCGTAGTCGCGCAGCGGGTCCAGCAGCCGGGCCGTGAACGCCCGCCGCACGTCGTCCGGCACGAACGGCAGCAGCAGCACGTGCGAGGCCAGCTCGTGGTGGCCCGCCGCGCACACCCGGCCCGGCCGCGCCGCCGCCACGCGCCGGGCGTGCCGGGCCTCCTCCAGGGCGCCGCGCAGTCCGTCGGCCGAGTGCACGGCGGCGCTCACGCCCAGGGTGAGGCGCCCG
Organism: Streptomyces sp. NPDC031064; assembly: GCF_055570965.1. Taxonomy (NCBI): domain Bacteria; kingdom Bacillati; phylum Actinomycetota; class Actinomycetes; order Kitasatosporales; family Streptomycetaceae; genus Streptomyces; species Streptomyces sp. NPDC031064. Next base: position 1,081,584 of record NZ_JBVIGF010000001.1, on the reverse strand, counting down.
TCGCCGTCGAGGCCCGCCGACAGGGGCGCCCGTACGGCGGCGAGCAGGGCGTCGGCGTGCAGTCCGTCGCCGCCGGCGGGGCCCGCCTCGCCCTCCTCCTCCGGCTCCGACGGGCCGGGCACCGCCGGGAGCGGCACCAGGGCGATGGCCTCGTCCCCGGTGTGGGCCACCGCGATGCGGTCGGCCGAGTCGGGGCCGGCCGTCGACGGGTCGACCAGGATCTCCTCCAGCAGCGACTGGGCGACCGGCCCGGCCTCGATGCCCGGCGCGCCCGTACCGCCCTCGCCCCACTCGACCCGGGCCACCACGACCTGCCAGTGCGGCGCGGTGCCGAGCCCCGGCAGCAGCACCGGCGCGGCCACCCTCAGCCGCGCGGCGATCTCGGCCGGGGCGGCACCCGTCTGGACCAGCTCCAGGACCTCCTGGGCCAGGCGCCGCCGTACCGTACGCGCCGCGTCGCGCCGGTCCCGCTCCACGGCGATGAGCTGGGTGACGCCCTGGAGCAGGTCCAGCCGGGCAGCCGGCCAGTCGCCGGCGTCCGCCTCGACGGCCAGCAGCCAGTCGGACAGCACCGTCTCGCGCACGTCCCGGGAGGCCGGGGCGGCACCGCGCCCGGTGTTACGGATCGGGAAGAGCGAGTACGTCGTTCCGCCCGCGACCGCCCGGTGCGGACCGCGCCGCCCGGTGCGGGTGGCGGCCAGGTGCTCACCGGCGAGGATGGCGCCGACGTCCGCGGGCAACGGTGTCCCGGCACCTGCGATCTGACGTCCCGTCGGTGACAACACCCAAGCGCGAAGGTCCAGGTCGGAGCCGAGCAGGTCGAGAACGACCTCCGGGCCGCCGCCCGCCGGGCCGGAGGTCATCAGCCTCCTGTGGCGATCGACGACAGCCGCGAGATCACCGGCCCGCTCACCCGACACCTGTCGAACAACATGCTCGGTGATCGTTGCGAACGCAACGGATTCGTTCACTGCGAACAGTGGGAGGCGATGGCGCAAACACGCCTGAACCAGATCGTCGGGGATCGAACCCAGTTCCGCCTCACCGGCCGCCAGGCCCGCCACCCCCGCGCTCGCGAGGATCCGGACGAAGCGCTCGGAGTCCGCCGCGTCCCGCCGCCAGGCGAGGCCGGTGAGCACCAGCTCGCCGCCGGAGAGGTACCTGCTGGGGTCCTGGAGGTCCGTCGTCATCACGCCGCGGACCGTGCGGTCCAGCTCGTCCTCGCCGCCGAGCAGCCGCAGCCCCAGCGCATCGGTTTCCAGCAGTGCGCGCAGCCGCATGTGATCGCCGCCGATCTGTCTCGTGGGTGTCTCGTTGTTGCCGGTGACCCGTGGCCACCGTTTCCGGGGGGAAACGGAGAGGTTACTGCTCCTCGCCTTTCGTTCGAATCTACAAGACGAGGAGGGCGGCCAGCCAACTCCTTCATGGTTTCGGTGACTGCACCGGGCGGAGCACCGCTGGGTGTACTGGGGCCACAACGCGTTAACAGCACATGAACATGAAGACGAAGACGTGGGCCGGCCGTCCCCCGAGCCCCAGCGAACCACTTGATCACACGGAACCCGGAACACGTCGATCACCAGGATCACGGACCGCCGGGCCTCTGATCACCGGATCACGTAGAAGAGAGCCACTCATGGACTTCCTTCGCCCCGCAAGCTGGGAGGAGGCGCTCGCCGCCAAGGCCGAGCACCCCACGGCTGTGCCCATCGCGGGTGGCACCGATGTCATGGTCGAGATCAACTTCGACCACCGGCGGCCCGAGTACCTGCTGGACCTGAACCGCATCGAGCTGCTCGGCGAGTGGGAGATCGGCGAGGAGAACGTCCGGCTGGGCGCCTCCGTCCCGTACACCCAGATCATGGAGCACCTCCGGGCCGAGCTGCCCGGCCTGGCGCTCGCCTCGCACACCGTGGCCTCGCCGCAGATCCGCAACCGCGGCGGTGTCGGCGGCAACCTGGGCACGGCGTCCCCGGCCGGCGACGCGCACCCCGCCCTCCTGGCGGCGGGTGCCGAGGTGGAGGTGGAGTCCGTGCGCGGCTCCCGCTTCATCCCGATCGACGAGTTCTACACCGGCGTCAAGCGCAACGCGCTCGCTCCGGACGAGCTCATCAAGACGGTCCACATCAAGAAGGCGGACGGGCCGCAGCAGTACTCCAAGGTGGGTACCCGCAACGCGATGGTGATCGCGGTGTGCGCGTTCGGTCTGGCGCTGCACCCGGAGACCCGGACCGTGCGGACCGGTATCGGCTCGGCCGCCCCCACGCCCGTACGGGCGAAGGAGGCCGAGGACTTCCTGAACGCCGCGCTCGAAGAGGGCGGGTTCTGGGACAGCGGCAAGATCATCACTCCCTCGATCGCCAAGCAGTTCGCGGAGCTCGCCTCCGGGGCCTGCAACCCGATCGACGACGTGCGGGGCACGGCCAAGTACCGCCGCCACGCCGTCGGCATCATGGCCCGCCGCACGCTCGGCTGGACCTGGGAGCAGTACCGCGGCACCGGCCGCACCCTTGAAGGAGCTGCATAACCATGCGCGTGAATTTCACGGTCAACGGACGTCCGCAGGAAGCCGACGACGTCTGGGAGGGTGAGTCCCTCCTCTACGTTCTGCGTGAGCGCCTGGGCCTGCCCGGCTCGAAGAACGCCTGCGAGCAGGGCGAGTGCGGCTCCTGTACGGTCCGCCTGGACGGCGTCCCGGTCTGCTCCTGCCTCGTGGCCGCCGGCCAGGTCGAGGGCCGCGAGGTCGTCACCGTCGAGGGCCTCGCCGACTACGCCAAGCAGCGTGCCGAGCACAGCGGCACGTGCGGCACCGGCGCGTGCGGCTCCTCCGGTACCTCGCTCCAGGACGCCCAGCAGTGGTCCGCCAAGGGCACCGACTCCCAGACCGGCGAGGGCACCGAGCTCTCCCCGATCCAGCAGGCCTTCATCGACGCGGGCGCCGTCCAGTGCGGTTTCTGCACCCCCGGCCTGCTGGTCGCGGCCGACGAGATGCTGGAGCGCAACCCCTCCCCGTCCGACGAGGACATCCGCGAGGCGCTCTCCGGCAACCTCTGCCGCTGCACCGGTTACGAGAAGATCCTGGACGCCGTCCGCCTCGCGGCCGCCCGTCAGGAACGTCAGGGAGAGGCGGTCTGACCATGTCCCAGAACACCCGAGTCGCCGCCGCCCCGGCCGGCACTCCCACCAAGGTCACCCAGGGTTCCCAGACGAAGGGCGGCATCGGTGAGTCGACGCTGCGCCCCGACGGCACCCTGAAGGTCACCGGCGAGTTCGCGTACTCCTCGGACATGTGGCACGAGGACATGCTGTGGGGGCAGATCCTGCGCTCCACCGTCGCCCACGCCGAGATCGTCTCCATCGACACCTCCGAGGCCCTCGCCCAGGCCGGCGTCTACGCCGTCCTGACCTACGAGGACCTGCCCACCGAGGTGAAGAACTACGGCCTGGAGATCGAGGACACCCCGGTCCTGGCCCACGGCCGGGTACGCCACCACGGTGAGCCGGTGGCCCTGGTCGCCGCCGACCACCCGGAGACCGCCCGCCGCGCGGCCGCGAAGATCAAGGTCGAGTACAAGGAGCTGCCCGTCGTCACCGACGAGGCCTCCGCGCTCGCCCCCGACGCGCCGATCCTGCACCCGGGCCGGGACGACCACCACGCCGGTCACGTCCCGCACCCGAACATCGTGCACCGCCAGCCGATCGTCCGCGGCAACGTGGAGGAGGCCCGCAAGCGCGCCGATGTGATCGTCGAGGGCGAGTACACCTTCGGCATGCAGGACCAGGCCTTCCTCGGCCCCGAGTCCGGCCTCGCGGTCCCCGCCGAGGACGGCGGTGTGGACCTGTACGTGGCCACCCAGTGGCTGCACTCCGACCTCCGCCAGATCGCCCCGGTCCTCGGCCTGCCCGAGGAGAAGGTCCGCATGACGCTCTCCGGCGTCGGCGGCGCCTTCGGCGGCCGCGAGGACCTGTCCATGCAGATCCACGCCTGCCTCCTGGCGCTCCGCACCGGCAAGCCGGTCAAGATCGTCTACAACCGGTTCGAGTCCTTCTTCGGGCACGTCCACCGGCACCCGGCGAAGCTGTACTACGAGCACGGCGCCACCAAGGACGGCAAGCTCACGCACATGAAGTGCAAGATCGTCCTGGACGGCGGCGCCTACGCCTCGGCCTCCCCGGCGGTCGTCGGCAACGCCTCCTCGCTCTCCGTCGGCCCGTACGTCATCGACGACGTCGACATCGAGGCCATCGCGCTCTACACGAACAACCCGCCGTGCGGCGCCATGCGCGGCTTCGGCGCGGTCCAGGCGTGCTTCGCGTACGAGGCCCAGATGGACAAGCTGGCCGCCAAACTGGGCATGGACCCGGTCGAGTTCCGTCAGCTCAACGCCATGGAACAGGGCACGCTCATGCCGACCGGCCAGCCGGTCGACTCGCCCGCCCCGGTCGCCGAGCTGCTGCGCCGGATCAAGGCGCGCCCGCTGCCGCCGGAGCGCCAGTGGGAGACCACCGCGGGCGCCGACGTCCGCGCGCTGCCCGGCGGCCTGTCCAACACCACCCACGGCGAGGGCGTCGTCCGGGGTGTCGGCTACGCGGTCGGCATCAAGAACGTCGGCTTCTCCGAGGGCTTCGACGACTACTCCACCGCCAAGGTGCGCATGGAGGTCATCAACGGTGAGGCGGTCGCCACCGTCCACACCGCGATGGCCGAGGTCGGCCAGGGCGGCATCACCGTCCACGCGCAGATCGCCCGCACGGAGCTGGGCGTCACCCAGGTGACGATCAACCCGGCCGACACCCAGGTCGGCTCGGCCGGCTCCACCTCCGCCTCCCGGCAGACGTACGTCACCGGTGGCGCGGTCAAGAACTCCTGCGAGCTCGTCCGCGAGAAGGTGCTGGAGATCGGCCGCCGCAAGTTCGGCACGTACCACCCCGCGTGGGCCACCGCCGAGCTGCTGCTCGAAGCCGGCAAGGTCGTCACCGACGGCGGCGAGGTCCTCGCCGACCTGGTGGACGTCCTGGAGGACGAGGTCGTCGAGATCGAGGCCGAGTGGCGGCACCGCCCGACCGAGGCCTTCGACCTGCGCACCGGCCAGGGCAACGGCCACGTCCAGTACTCCTTCGCCGCGCACCGCGCGGTGGTGGAGGTGGACACCGAGCTGGGTCTGGTCAAGGTCATCGAGCTGGCCTGCGCCCAGGACGTCGGCAAGGCCCTCAACCCGCTGTCCGTCGTCGGCCAGATCCAGGGTGGCACCACCCAGGGCCTGGGCGTGGCGGTCATGGAGGAGATCATCGTCGACCCCAAGACCGCGAAGGTGAAGAACCCCTCCTTCACGGACTACCTGATCCCCACCATCCTCGACACCCCGACCATCCCGGTCGACGTGCTCGAGCTCGCCGATGACCACGCGCCCTACGGTCTGCGCGGCATAGGAGAGGCCCCGACCCTGTCGTCCACCCCGGCCGTCCTCGCGGCGATCCGGAACGCGACGGGTCTGGAGCTCAACAAGACGCCGGTACGCCCCGAGCACCTCACCGGCACCCTGTAAGCCCTCCGGGCGGTGCGTGCCTCCCGGGAACGTCACACTTCCACCGCCCGCACCGCCCGGAGCATCCCCCCACCCGTCCCCAACCCCCCATAACCGCCCCCCACGAAGTACCGCAGTACCGCTCAACCCCGCTTCACCCCGTTCGTCTCGGGCCGTCCCCCGGGTCGTGCAGCCAACGCACCATCCCAAATCCCGCAGTCTTTTGCCCCACGGGCATGCGGGTGCCCCTTTGAACCTTGGGAGTAGGCACCATGACCCAGTCGTCAGTGGAGCCGAAGACCGTCGCCGAAGACGCGGGATCCGGTTCCCGTGTTCCCGCCGGACGGTCTTGGCTCGACCGGTACTTTCACATAACCCACAGAGGATCCACGGTCGCGCGTGAGGTGCGCGGCGGCATCACCACCTTCATGGCGATGGCCTACATCCTCTTGCTCAACCCGCTGCTCCTCGGCGGTCCGGACGCGGCCGGCGACAAGCTGAGCCAGCCCGCCCTCATCACCGCGACCGCCCTCGCGGCAGCGGTCACCACTCTGGCGATGGGTTTCATCGGCAAGGTCCCGCTCGCCCTCGCGGCGGGTCTGAGTGTCGCGGGCGTCATCTCCACCCAGGTGGCCCCGGAAATGACCTGGCCGCAGGCCATGGGCATGTGCGTCGTCTACGGCGCCGTGATCTGTCTGCTGGTCGTCACCGGTGTTCGTGAAGTCATCATGAACGCCATCCCGCTGGCGCTGAAGCACGGCATCACGATGGGCATCGGCCTCTTCATCGCGATGATCGGCTTCGTCAACGCGGGCTTCGTCGGCAAGGGCGAGGGCGGCGGTCCCGTCACCCTCGGTGTGGGCGGTTCGCTCACCGGCTGGCCGGTGGTGCTGTTCGCCGTCACGCTCCTGCTGATCTTCATGCTCCAGGCCCGCAAGGTGCCCGGGGCCATCCTCCTCGGCATCGTGGTCGGCACGATCATCTCCGTCGTCGCCACCGCGACCGGCCTCATCAGTGATGCGGAGTGGGGCGGCAAGGCGCCGATCCTGAACGGCAGCTTCGTCTCCATGCCGGACTTCTCGCTCTTCGGCCAAGTCGAATTCGGCGGCTGGGAGCAGCTCGGCTACACCACTGTCGGCATGATCGTCTTCACCCTGGTGCTGGCGGGCTTCTTCGACGCCATGGCGACCATCATCGCCGTCGGCCAGGAGGCCAAGCTCGCGGACGCCCAGGGCAAGATGCCCGGCCTCAACAAGGCCCTGTTCATCGACGGCGCCGGCGGCGCGATCGGCGGCGCGGCCGGAGCCTCGGGCCAGACCGTCTTCATCGAGTCCGCCACGGGCGTCGGCGAAGGCGCGCGTACGGGCCTGTCGGCCTCGGTCACCGGTCTGTTCTTCGCCGCGTGTCTGTTCTTCACCCCGCTCACCCAGCTCGTGCCGGGGCAGGTGGCCTCCGCCGCCCTGGTCGTCATCGGCGCGATGATGCTCCAGAACGCCCGGCACGTGGACTGGACCGACTGGTCCGTCGCCGTCCCCGTCTTCCTGACGGTCGTGCTGATGCCGTTCACGTACACCATCACCACCGGTGTCGCCGCGGGTGTCATCGCGTACTGCGCCATCAAGGCCGCGCAGGGCAAGTGGCGCGAACCGAGCATCCTCATGTGGGTGCTGTCCGCGGTGTTCATCTTCTACTTCGCCACGGGTACCGCGCACTGACGGGACCCCCTCACACATCCGCCTGTAAGGAGGCCGACATGCTGGACATCGCCGAAGAGCTTCACCGGTGGGTCGAGCAGGGACGTGACTTCGCCGTCGCCACCGTGGTGGCGGTCGGTGGCAGCGCGCCCCGGCAGCCGGGCGCCGCCCTCGCCGTGGACAGCGAGGGTACGGCGATCGGGTCGGTCTCCGGTGGATGTGTCGAGGGGGCCGTGTACGACCTGTGCCGGCAGGCGCTGGAGGACGGCGAGACCGTCCTGGAGCGCTTCGGCTACAGCGACGAGGACGCCTTCGCGGTCGGCCTGACCTGCGGCGGCATCATCGACATCCTCGTCACCCCGGTCCGCGGCGGCATCTACCCCGCCGCGCTCGGAGCCGCCGCCGGAGGGGAGGCGGCGGCTCTGGCCAGAATCACGGAGGGGCCGGCAGACCTGTTGGGGCAGGCTCTGCTGGTCCGTTCCGACGGCTCGTACGAGGGCGGCCTCGGCGGCCACCCCGAACTGGACCGCACGGCGGCGGGCGAGGCCCGCGCCATGCTGGACGCCGGCCGCACCGGCACCGTCACCATCGGCGAGGACGGCTCCCGCTGCGGGCAGCCGCTCACCCTGCTGGTCGAGTCCAGCGTGCCGGCCCCCCGCATGATCGTCTTCGGGGCGATCGACTTCGCGGCGGCGCTGGTAAGGGTGGGGAAGTTCCTCGGTTACCACGTCACCGTGTGCGACGCCCGCCCGGTCTTCGCGACGCCCGCCCGCTTCCCCGAGGCGGACGAGGTCGTCGTCGAGTGGCCGCACGAGTACCTCGCGCGCACCGAAGTGGACGGCCGCACCGTGCTGTGCGTCCTCACCCACGACGCCAAGTTCGACATCCCCCTGCTCGAACTGGCCCTCAAGCTTCCCGTCGCGTACATCGGCGCGATGGGCTCCCGCCGCACCCACGAGGACCGCAACAAGCGCCTCCGCGAGGTCGGCGTGACCGAACTGGAGCTGACCCGCCTCCGCTCCCCGATCGGCCTCGACCTCGGCGCCCGCACGCCGGAGGAGACGGCCCTGTCGATCGGCGCGGAGATCGTCGCCAACCGGCGCGGCGGCAGCGGCGTCTCCCTCACGGGCGCCCACACCCCGATCCACCACGACGGCCCGGACTCCTCCCCGGCCGGCCGCATCGGATCGGTGGCCTGAGCCGGCCGCGGCGGGCTCCGGCATGGGGGAAAGCCCCCGGTCAAGGCGGCGGAAAACCCCCGTGACCTGTCCGTTATCCGGCGACTAGAGTCCGGAGGCATGGACATCCGCAGTGTGCCCGAGGCCCATGTGGACCGGGCCATGGAGCTCGTGTACCTGGTCTTCCACGACAATCCGGAGGAGGAGCGGCGCAAGCACCACCGGGAGCTTGTGCTCCAGTGCGAGCGCATCGGCGCGTACGACGGCGAGATGCTGGTCGGGTTCGTCGCCGCCCATCCCTTCACGCTCTCCGTGCCCGGCGGGGAGCTGCCCTGCCCCGGGCTGACGTTCGTCTCCGTCGCGCCGACCCACCGCAGGCGCGGCGTCCTGTCCGCGATGATCGCCGAGCTGTTCCGGCGCGCGGCCCGGCAGGGCCGCCCGCTGGCCGCGCTGTGGGCGTCCGAGGACGCCATCTACGGCCGCTTCGGCTTCAGCCCCGCGATGGAGTGCCTCAGCGTCGAGATCGACTCGCGGCGCCCGCTCGCGCTGCGCGTCGCGCCCGACGAACGGCCCCTGCGGCTGATCGCCCCGGCCGACGCCCCGGCGGTCGTCGGGCCCTACTACGACGCCACCCGGGCGTCCAGGGCGGGCCGGATCGCCCGTGACGCGGAGCGCTGGAGCGGCGAGTGGCTGACCGAGGAGGACGAGGAGGACGACGAGCTGTCCCCGCCCAGGATCGTCGCCCTCGGCGCCGAGGGCGAGCCCATCGCCGGGTACGCCGTCTACCGCACCAAGCCCGGCAACGACGACAGCGGCACGCCCGGTGTGGTCCGGGTCGACGAGCTGGAGGCGGACGACGCCCCCGCGGCCGCCGCCCTGTGGCGGTACGTGGCGTCCATCGACCTCACCGGCACGGTCCGCGCCTGGGGCCGCCCCCTGGACGACCCGCTGCCGTTGTTCGCCGCCGACCGCGACCAGGTACGGGTCACGGGCAGGTTCCCGGGCCTGTGGGTGCGGCTGGTCGACGTCGCTGCGGCGCTCACCGGCCGTTCCTGGGCCGCGCCCGTGGACGTGGTGCTGGACGTCCACGACGACCACCTGCTCGCCAACACCGGCCGCTTCCGCCTCACCGCCGCCCCGGGGACCTGCTCGTACGAGCCGGCGGACAGCGCCCCCGACCTGAGCTTCGACGTCCGGGACCTGGCGGCCTGCTACCTGGGCGGCACGGAGGTGCGGCACCTGGTGCGCGCGGGTCTCGTGGTGGAGCACACCGAGGGCGCCGCGGCCGCACTGGACGCCGCGCTGCGGACGGAGCTGCAGCCGAACACGGGCGACGAGTTCTGAGCGGGTGAGCCGTCCGGGGCCGGGGTACCCGGAGCGGTTCAAGCCGAAGGCGTCGGGAACCCGCCACATCCCCGGCCCAGGCCCGGCGGACCGGTGCGCTGAGCCTGCCGAGCCGGGATGATGGTGCGTCCCGCGCACGTCCTCGCCGGACCAGTCCCCGCTGGATGCGATCGGAAAGGTGGTTTCCGTTGCGCACTGTCGGAGTGGAAGAGGAGCTCCTCCTCGTGGACCCGCGGACCGGCGAGCCACGCGCCCTGTCCATGGCCGTGCTGGCCATCGCGGCCAAGGAGAGCCGGGGCAGGGCCCACGCCTTCACCAAGGAACTCCAGGGCCAGCAGCTCGAGTTCGCCACGCACCCGCAGACCGGGATGCGTGAGCTGGCCGCCGAGGTCGAACGCTGGCGCGCGGTGGCCGCCCGGCACGCCGCGGAGGCCGGGGCGGCCGTGGTGGCCCTCGCCACCTCGCCGCTGCCCGCAGGCCCGGCCCTCACCGAGGGCAAGCGCTACCGCTGGATCCAGGAGCACTTCGGCCTCACCGCCCTGGAGCAGCTCACCTGCGGCTGCCACGTGCACGTGTCCGTCGAGTCCGACGAGGAGGGCGTCGGCGTCCTGGACCGGATACGGCCGTGGCTGTCCGTCCTGCTCGCGCTGAGCACCAACTCGCCCTTCTGGCAGGGCCACGACAGCGGGTACAACAGCTACCGCAGCCGGGTGTGGGGCCGCTGGCCGTCGGCCGGCCCCGTGGAGACCTTCGGCTCGGCGCGCCGCTACCACCAGCAGGTCAGCGATCTGATCGGCACCGGCGTCCTGCACGACGAGGGGATGATCTACTTCGACGCCCGGCTCTCCCGCAAGTACCCCACCGTCGAGGTCCGCGCCGCCGACGTCTGCCTCGACGCGTCCACCACCGCGCTCCTCGCCACCCTGACGCGTGGGCTGGTGGACACCGCCGCGCGCGAGTGGCGCGAGGGCGAGCCCCCCGCCCGCCACGGCGTCGGCCTGCTGCGCGCCGCGGCCTGGCGGGCCAGCCGCTCCGGTGTGGACGACGTGCTGGTCCACCCGCTCACCATGCGCCCCGCCCCCGCCGAAGACGTGGTGTACGCCCTGCTCGGCCACATAGAGAAGGCCCTCGACGAGAACGGCGACCTCGACTACGCCCGCCAGGGCCTCGTCGAAGTGCTGCGCGACGGCAACGGCGCCCGCGTCCAGCGCCGTCTCCTGCACCGCACCGGCAGCCTCCGCGAGGTCGTCGCCGCGTGCGTACGCCTCACCCAGGAGCGCCGGCATTAGGCCCGGTGCCGCATGGGTACCCGGCCTTCCCGACACGGAAGGGAGCCGGTGTGGCGATCGAGAAGCGGGCCTTCGGTATAGCGCGCCGCATCGCCCGGCGCCGTTCCGCCCCGGCACTCCACCCGTGGGGCCTGACCTGCGCGGGCGTACTGGAGATACCGGGGGCGGAGGGCGGCGGTGACCCCCGGGGCCTGCCCGGGGGCGAGGGCGCGCCGGGCCTGCCCGGGGGCGAGTGGGACGCCGGGCCGCGAGGCGGATCCGGGGGCGAGGGCGCGCCGGGTCTGCCCGGGGGCGGCGAACAGCCGCGAGGGGTGGGCGGGGTGCCCTGGGGCGTGCCGTTCCTGGACCGGGCGGGGCGGTACGAGGTGAGCGTGCGGTGGTCGAGGGCGGCCGGGCTGCCGGCGCGGTGGCCGGACGGCCTGGGCCTCGCCCTGCGCGCCGAGGACGCGGGCGGGCACGGCGCCCCGCTGGACCTGCTGCTGACCTCCAGCGGCACGGGCCGCCTCGGCCGCCATGTGCCGCGTCCGAGGCGCGACGCCCTGGCCGGGCCGTACTCCACCCTGCTGGCGTACCGGATGGGCGGCCGGGAACGGGTGATCGCCGCGTTCCCGGTGCCCCGCGGACGGCGGCGGGTGCGCGGTGACGTGGCCGCGCTGCGCCAGGCACTGCGGAGCGCCCCGGTCCGCTTCGAACTGCGCGCTGCCGGGCCCGGCGAGCCCTGGCGGACCTTCGCGACCCTGACCGTCGGCCCGCCGAGGCCGTGCCCGGAGGGGACGACGCCCACCTACGATCCGTACCTCCACAGCATCCCCGGGCTGCGCCCCACCGAGCGGCTGCACGGCCTGCGTGCCGCCGCCTACAGCGGCTCACGTCATGGCCGCCAAGCGGTAGCACGGATTCCGCATGATCCCGTGCGCCGTGGGCAGGCGCCGGTGCGCCGGGACCGCCCCGGCGCCCCGTAGCCGCCCGCGCTCGAAGGAGAAACCGCACGTGATGCCGCGCCACAGCCCTCCCGGCTCGCCGATATACGACCAGCTCGTCGAGGAGCACGGAGACGTGCTCAACGAGGCGAGAAGGCTCGCCGAACAGACCCACCGGGAGGCCGAACGGGTCCTGGCGTGGGATGTGTCCACGTTCGGAGGGGACTACCGGGAACAGTCCTGAGCGTCCTTGATCGCTCCGTGCGGCGCCGGGCGCGCGCTCGGCAGACGCCGATGAGCAGAACGTCGGCCGGGCGGTCGGCAACGAGCGTTCGAGGCCAGGGCCGCGCGGAGCGCGCCAAGGGCGACCTGCGCCGGGCGGGCGAGAAGCCGGGCGGGCAGGACGGTGAAGGACGCGTTCGGTAAGGGGCATCCCCTCCCGGCGGCCCGGCGGCCCGGCGGACACCCTCCGCCGGGCCGCCGTGCTGTCCGGAATGCCAGGATGTGTGACCTGTTCCAGGCTGGATACGCGATCAGGCGTACGCAGGCATACGCAGGCATACGCCGGAATATGCCGGCACACGAGCAGGAGCAGCACACGGGAGCCACGCCATGGGAACCGAAGAAGCGATGGGCGACAACGTCTACCAGCCGGACGACGCCGAGGGCAGGGAGGACGACGGCATCCTCGACCCCGAGGACACCCTGTCGGACCGGGAGGCGGACCCCTACGACGAAGGCTGGTCGCCCCCCGAGCGGCCGCTGGCCGTCAACCACGTGGGAACGACCGCCCGCGAGCAGCGCGAGGGCGAGACCCTCGACCAGCGGCTCTCCGAGGAGGTGCCCGACCCCGCCCTCCAGGAGCCCGACGACTCCAACGGCATCGGCGACCTCCCCGGCGGCGACGGCGAGCCCCTCGACGACCAGGTCGGCCGCGACCGCTCCGGACGCCTCGTCGCCCCGGACGAAGGGGTACGCGCCGACGACGAGAAGGACGTGGTCGCCCGGGACGTCGGCATCGCCGGAGCGGCGGCGTCCGCCGAGGAGGCCGCCGTGCACACCGTCCCCGACGAGGCCGACGAGATCCGCTGATGAGCACCGCGCACACGCCTCCGATCCCGGACCCCATCCCGGACCCCACGCCGTCGCCCGACCCGGCCCCGGAACCGATGCCGGACCCGGGTCCCCTCCCGGACCCGCCCCACGCGCCGGACCCGGACGCCACGCGGTCGCGCGTCACCCTCCAGGTCAACGGCGAGCCCCGGAGCCTCACCGTCGACCACCGCGCCACGCTGCTCGACCTGCTGCGCGAGCACCTCGGGCTGACCGGGGCCAAGAAGGGGTGCGACCACGGGCAGTGCGGGGCGTGCACCGTGCTCGTCGACGGGCGGCGCGCCAATGGCTGCCTGCTCCTCGCGGTCGCCCAGGACGGGGCGGAGGTGATCACCGTCGAGGGCCTGGCCGCCGGCGGCGAGCTGCACCCGGTCCAGCAGGCCTTCCTCGACCGGGACGCCTTCCAGTGCGGCTACTGCACGCCCGGCCAGCTCTGCTCGGCCGTCGGCGTGTTCGCCGAGGCCGCCGCCGGGCACCCCTCCCACGTCACCGACCCCGGCCGGCCCTCCGGCCAGGGCCCCGTGGAGCTCACGCCCGCGGAGATCCGCGAGCGGCTGAGCGGCAACCTGTGCCGCTGCGGCGCCTACCCCAACATCGTCGCCGCCGTTCAGGACGTGACCCGGTGAAGCCCTACGCCTACGTACGCGCCACCAGCGTCGAGGAGGCGACCACCGCCCACGCGGCCCGCCCCGGCGCCCGCTACCTCGCGGGGGGCACCAACCTCGTCGACCTGATGAAGCACGGGGTCGAGGCGCCCGACACCCTCGTCGACGTCAGCCGCCTGCCGCTCGACACCGTCGAGGAGCTGCCCGACGGGGCCCTGCGCGTCGGCGCGACCGTGCGCAACAGCGACCTCGCCGCCCACCCCCTCGTACGCGACCGCCATCCCGTCCTGTCGCAGGCGCTGCTCGCCGGGGCGTCCGGGCAGCTCCGCAACATCGCCACCACCGGCGGCAACCTGCTCCAGCGCACCCGGTGCCCGTACTTCCAGGACACCGCCAAGCCCTGCAACAAGCGCGAGCCGGGCACCGGCTGCGGCGCCCGCGAGGGCGTCCACCGCGACCACGCGGTCCTCGGCCACTCCCCGCACTGCATCGCCACGCACCCCTCCGACATGGCCGTCGCCCTCGCCGCCCTCGACGCCACCGTCGAACTGCACGGACCCGACGGCGAACGGTCCGTACCGGTGGCCGAGTTCCACCGGCTGCCCGGCGACCACCCGGAGCGCGACACCGTCATCCGGCCCGGCGAGCTGATCACCGCGGTCGTGCTGCCGCCCAGGACGGCGGGGCTCCCGTCCGCGTACCGCAAGGCCCGCGACCGCGCCTCGTACGCCTTCGCGCTCGCCTCCGTCGCCGCCGTCCTCGACCTCGCCGAGGACGGGACCGTACGCCATGTGGGCCTCGCCTTCGGCGGCCTCGCCCACCGCCCGTGGCGGGCCCGCCTCACCGAGACCGCGCTGCTCGGCACCGCGCCCACCGAGCACGCCATCGCCCACGCGGTGGACGCCGAACTCGGGCCGGCGCAGCCGCTGCGGGACAACGCCTTCAAGGTGCCGCTCGCCCACAACCTGGCCTGCCGGGTCCTGTCCGAGCTGGCCGCCGCCGCCCGCCCCTGAAGCCACCGCCGCCCGCCCCTGAACCGGAGCCGCCCGCCCCTGAACCGGAGAAGCCGCCGCCCCTGACCCGGAGAACCGGAGAACCGGAGACCAGCGATGCCTCCCACCGCGCCCTCCACCCATGGCCGGACCCACGCCCGGGTCCCCGCCGCGCCCGCCCCCGCGCTCGGCACCGCCACCGAGCGCCTCGAAGGACGCGACAAGGTCACCGGCGCCGCCCGCTACGCCACCGAACTGGCCCGCACCCCACCCGACTGCGCCTACGCCTGGCCCGTGCCGGCGACCATCGCCCGCGGCCGGGTCACCGCCGTCGACACGGCCGCCGCCCTCGCCCTGCCCGGCACCCTCGCCGTCCTCACCCCTGACACGGCACCCCGCCTCGGCGAGGCCGACGACCCGACGCTCGCCGTCCTCCAGGACGCCACCGTGCCGCACCGGGGCTGGTACGTCGCCCTCGCCGTGGCCGAGACCCTGGAGGACGCCCGCGCCGCCGCGGCCGCCGTCCACGTCACGTACGCCACCGAACCGCACGACGTCACCCTCACCACCGGCCACCCGGACGCCTACCGCCCCGACGAGGCCGGCGGTCAGCCCGCCCGCCGCGAGCGCGGCGACGCCGAGGGGGCCTTCGCCGCCGCACCCGTCCGCGTGGACGCCACGTACCGCGTTCCGCCGCTGCACAACCACCCGATGGAGCCGCACGCCGCCTACGCCCGCTGGGACGGCGAGGGCGACGGAGCCCACCTGACGGTCTACGACTCCAGCCAGGGCGCGAACCCCGTCCGAAGCGCGCTGGCCAGGCTCTTCCGCCTCCCCAAGGACCGGGTGACGGTCGTGTCCGAGCACGTGGGCGGCGGGTTCGGCTCCAAGGGCACGCCCCGCCCGCACGTCGTGCTCGCCGCGATGGCCGCCCGCCACACCGGCCGGCCCGTCAAACTCGCCCTCCCCCGGGGCCACCTCGCGGCCGTCGTCGGCCACCGGGCGCCCACCATCCAGCGCGTCCGGCTCGGCGCCGACCGCGACGGCACCCTCCTCAGCGTCAGCCACCAGGTCACTGCCCACACCTCACGCGTCAAGGAGTTCGTCGAGTACGGCGCCCTGCCCGCACGCGTCATGTACGCCTCCCGGCACAGCCTCACCGACCACCACGTCGTCCGCCTCGACGTCCCGAGCCCCTCCTGGATGCGCGCCCCCGGCGAGGCACCCGGCATGTACGCGCTGGAGTCGGCCATGGACGAACTCGCCGACGCCCTCGGCGCCGACCCCGTCGAGCTGCGCATCGGCAACGAGCCCGCCACCGAGCCGGACAGCGGCCTGCCCTTCAGCAGCCGGGGCCTCGTCGCCTGCCTCCGCGAGGGCGCCCGCCGCTTCGGCTGGTCCGACCGCGACCCGCGCCCCGGCATCCGCCGCGAGGGCGCCTTGCTCACCGGTACCGGGGTCGCCGCCGCCACCTACCCGGTGCTCGTCTCCCCGTCCACCGCCACCGCCACCGCCCGTCACGACGGCGGCTACGACATCCGCGTCAACGCCACCGACATCGGCACCGGCGCCCGGACCGTCCTCGCCCAGATCGCCGCCGACGCCCTCGGTGCCCCCCTCGCCTCCGTGCACATCGGCATCGGCTCCACCCGCCTGCCGTACGCCCCGCTCGCCGGCGGCTCCTCCGGCACCGCCTCCTGGGGCTGGGCCGTGCACCGGGCGTGCACAGGCCTGGCCGAGCGGCTGGCCCACCGCGTGGGCCCGCTGCCCGCCGAGGGCCTGTCCGTCTCCGCGGACACCACCGAGGAGGCCGAGGAGACCCCGCCGTTCGCCCGGCACGCCTTCGGCGCCCACTTCGCGGAGGTCCAGGTCGACACCGGCACCGGGGAGGTACGGGTGCGGCGGCTGCTCGGCGTGTACGCCGCCGGGCGCATCCTCAACCCGCGCACGGCCCGCTCGCAGCTCATCGGCGGCATGGTCATGGGGCTGGGCATGGCGCTGACCGAGCACAGCACCCTGGACCCGGCCTTCGGGGACTTCGCCGAGCGGGACCTGGCGTCCTACCACGTACCGAGCCACGCCGACGTGCCGGACATCGACGCGCACTGGGTCGAGGAGCACGACACCCACCTCAATCCGATGGGCAGCAAGGGCATCGGCGAGATCGGCATCGTCGGCACCCCGGCCGCCATCGGCAACGCCCTGCACCACGCCACCGGCGTCCGCTTCCGTGAGCTGCCGCTGACCCCCGACCGGGTGCTGCCGGCCCTGGCCTAACCCGTAATGTGGGGGCCGTGTCACGCTCCTCCCAGCCCGTCACGGACTTCCGGCCCGTCCTGGACCGCATCGCCGCCGACATCGCCGCCACCCCCGGCCGCGGCCGCCCCGCCGACTACATCCCGCTGCTCGCCGAGGCCGACCCGGACCGTTTCGGGATGGCCGTCGCCGGGCTCGACGGCACGGTCTACGGGGTGGGGGACTGGCAGCAGCCCTTCTCGGCCCAGTCCATCACCAAGGTCTTCACCCTCGCCCTGGTGCTCGCGGCGGACGGCGAGACCCTGTGGGAGGGCGTGGGGCGCGAACCGTCCGGCAACCCGTTCAACTCCCTGGTGCAGTTGGAGTACGAGAACGGCATCCCGCGCAACCCGTTCATCAACGCGGGCGCCCTCGTCGTCACCGACCGGCTCCAGACCCTGACCGGCGACGCCTCCGGCAGCCTGCTGGACTTCCTCCGCGCCGAGAGCGGCAACCCCGCCCTGGACTTCGACGAGAAGGTCGCCGCCTCCGAGACCGCCCACGGCGACCGCAACGCCGCCCTCGCCCACTTCATGGCGTCCTACGGCAACATCACCAACCCGGTGCCGGACCTGCTGGAGCAGTACTTCCGCCAGTGCTCGGTGGAGGCGTCCTGCGGCGACCTGGCGCTGGCCGCCGGGTTCCTCGCCCGGCACGGCATACGGGCCGACGGCTCGACGCTGCTCACCCGCAGCCAGGCCAAGCAGATCAACGCGGTCATGCTGACGTGCGGCACCTACGACGCGGCGGGCGACTTCGCCTACCGCGTCGGCCTGCCCGGCAAGAGCGGCGTCGGCGGCGGCATCATCGCCGTCGTACCCGGCCACTGCACCCTGTGCGTGTGGAGCCCGGGCCTGGACCGGCGCGGCAACTCGGTGGCGGGCGTGGCGGCGCTGGACCGCTTCACGACGCTCACCGGCCTGTCCATCTTCTGATCAGGCCGTCGCGATCCGGGTGAAGCGGCCAGAGACCGCCAGGTCCGCCTCGATCCGGTCGGCCGTCGCCCGCAGCTCGGGCAGCAGCTCGCGCACGCACTCCTCGGCGGTGCGCCGCACGCTGTGCATGGCCACGTTGACGGCGGCGACCACCGTCCCGGCGCGGTCGCGGACCGGTACGGCGATGGAGCGCAGCCCCTCCTCCAGCTCCTCGTCGACCAGGGCGTACCCGGAGCGGGCGACGGAGTCCAGGACGGCGGCCAGTTCGGCGGGGTCGGTGACGGTGTGCGGGGTGAGCGGGCGCAGCGCGGTGAGGGCCGGCCGCTCGGCGCGCTCGGCCGGCGTGAGCGCCGCCAGCATCACCCGGCCCATCGAGGTCGCGTACGCCGGGAAGCGCGTCCCGACGGTGATGTTGACGCTCATGATCCGGCTGGTCGCCACGCGGGCCGTGTACCGGATGTCGTCGCCGTCCAGGACCGCGAGCGACGCCGAGTCGTGCACCCGGGTGGCGAGCGCCGCCAGGTGGGGTGACGCGATGGCGCTCAGGGTGGTGCGGGACAGCGGGGGATACCCGAGGCCCAGGACGCGCGGGGTGAGGCGGAAGGTGCGCTCGTGCGCGGTGACGTACCCGAGGTGCTCCAGGGTGATCAGGGCACGGCGGGCGGTGGCGCGGGCGAGGCCGGTGGCCTCGGCGACCGCGGTGAGCGTCAGGGCGTCCCGGCCCTCGCCGAACGCGGTGATCACGGTCAGCCCGCGGGCCAGCGATTCGATGAAGTCCCGGCCCAGTTCCTGCTTGGACGCCCCGGTCCAGGCGGCGAGGCCCTCTCCCGGCGTTTCGCCGGCCACCGGCGGCGGCGCCTCGCGCAGCTCCCGCTCCATCTCGCGCACGGCCGCGCGAAGCCGGGGCAGCGCCACCTCCCGCAGGGACTCGGCGCTGTGCCGACTGGTGTGGCTCACCACGCTCACCGCGCACGCCACCCGCCCGCCGGGCGCGCGCACCGGCACGGCGAGGGCGACCAGGCCCGGTTCGATGCGCTGGTCGTCGAGCGCCCAGCCGCGCGTCCGCGCCTCGGCCGCGCGCTGCTCGAAGCCGTCCTCGTGGGGCCGGGCGCGCGGCGGTACGGCGGGGAAGCGGCGCTCGTCGGGGTCGGCGGCCCGCCACTCGCGCCACCGCTGCCACTCCTCGTCCGTCCAGTCGGCGGCGAACAGCGGCCCCGGTCCGGTGCGTTCGGCGGGCAGCAGGTCGCCGATGCGGAAGCTGAGGGACATGGCGCGGCGCCGGGTCGCCTGGTGGATGAAGCGGATGCCGTCCCCGTCGGCGACCGCCAGGGACACCGACTCGTCCAGCTCGTCGGCGAGGGCGTCGGCGTGGCCGCCGAGCAGGCCGGGCAGGCGGATCGCGGCCAGGTAGGCGTTGCCCAGCTCCATCAGGCGCGGGGCGAGGACGGCGTCACGGCCGTCGAGACGGACGTACCCCATCCGCGCGAGGGTGGCGGTGACCCGGTCGACGGTGGCGCGGGCGAGCCCGGTGGCGCGTTCCAGTTCGCTCAGGCTCAGCGTCCCGGCGGCGTCGGTGAGCGCGCGCAGAACCGCGATGCCGCGCATCAGCGGGGCGACGGCCTCGGGCGGCGGGTCCGCGGGGCTGGTGGCAGACATCGGCTCTCCGTCGGTGGCACACGGGCGTTGACAGCATCGGGCACCGGGCGCACACTCACCCCACCCAATGCTGTGAAGTTTACTTCACTATACGAACAGGAGCCCTCCATGCACACCACCGTGGGGATCGTCGGCGGCGGCCCGGCCGGACTGCTGCTCGCCCGGCTGCTCCACCGCGCGGGCATCGACAGCGTCGTCCTGGAGAGCCGGGACCGCTCGTACGTCGAGCGGCGCCAGCGGGCGGGCATCCTGGAACAGGCCACCGTCGACATCCTGCACGAGGTGGGCGCCGGGGCCCGGCTGGCGCGCGAGGGCCTGGTCCACGACGGCATCGAGCTGCGCTTCGACGGGCGCGCCCACCGCCTCGACTTCCCGTCCCGCACCGAAGGGCGACGGGTGGTGGTGTACGCCCAGACGGAGGTGGTCAAGGACCTCATCGCCCTCCAACTCGACCAGGGCGGGCCCCTGTTCTTCGGGGCCGAGGTCCACGCCATCGAGGGCGCCGACACCGCGCGGCCCCTCGTCCGCTACACCCACGAGGGCCGCGAGCAGACCCTCACCTGCGACTACGTCGTCGGCTGCGACGGCTTCCACGGCATCGCCCGCGGGGCCGTCCCGGAGGCGCTGCGGAGGACCTACGAGCGGACCTATCCGTACTCCTGGCTCGGCATCCTCGCCGAAGCGCCGCCGGTGTACGACGAGTTGATCTACGCCCACTCCGAGCGCGGCTTCGCCCTCGCCAGCATGCGCACGCCCGCGGTGAGCCGCCTCTACCTCCAGGTGCCCAACGGCACCGACCCCGCCGACTGGCCCGACGAGCGGATCTGGGACGAGCTCGACGCCCGGTTCACGCTGCGCGCCGAGCCCGACTGGCGGCTCGAGCGCGGCCCGGTCACCCAGAAGTCGGTGCTGCCCATGCGCAGTTGGGTGACCGAGCCGATGCGCCACGGCAGGCTGTTCCTCGCCGGGGACGCCGCGCACATCGTGCCCCCGGCCGGCGCCAAGGGGCTCAACCTGGCCGTCGCCGACGTGGTCGTGCTCGCCCGCGCCCTGGAGCGGTGGCACACCGACGGCTCGGAGGAGGCCCTGGAGGCGTACTCCGACACCTGCCTGCGCCGCGTGTGGCGGGCCCAGCACTTCTCGTCCTTCATGACGACGACCCTCCACACCGATCCGGACGGCTCGCCGTTCGGGACCCGCCTCCAGCTCTCCCAGCTCGACCGGATCACCTCCTCGCCGCACGCCGCCGCCGAACTGGCCGCCAACTACACCGGCTTGCCCATCGCCGCCGCCGGCTGAGGCTCCCCGGACCCGCCCGCCCGGGACGCGAGCGGTACACAGGCCATGGCCGCGGCGCCCAGCAGCCCGGCCAGCGCGAAGGCGGTGAACCCCCAGGTGTCGTGGCCGCTCGCCGCCAGTACCCCGCCCAGCCACGGGCCGAACACCGCACCGGTGCGGCCCACTCCGGCGACCCAGCCGATGCCCGCGGCGCGCTCGCTGTCGCGGTAGAGGGTGTTCGTGGCCGCGTACACCATGACCTGCGCGCTGAACAGCACCACACCGGTGCCCGCCACCACCACGTACGTCCACCCCAGCGGGAGCTGCGACTTCAGCAGCAGGGCCCCGGCCGCGGTGAGCACGAACCAGATCGCCGAGACGCGCACGGCGCCGAACCGGTCGGCGGTGCGCCCGGCGATGAGCAGGCCGACGATGCCGCCCGCGTTGATGACCAGCAGGAAACTGACCGAGGAGCCGAGGTCGTAGCCGTTCGCCCGCATCATCTGCGGCAGCCAGGTGGACACCCCGTACACCAGCAGCAGCCCGCTGAAGGACGCCAGCCACAGCAGCGGCGTCGCCCACCGCGACCCGGGCGCGAACAGGGCGCGCACCGCGTCCAGCCGGCCCCTCGCCCCGGCGGCCGGGGCCTCGACGGGCGTCGGCCGCGGCAGCCCGTACCGGTCGGCGACCGCGTCCGCCCGCCCCCGCTCACCGCGCGCCAGCAGCACGCCCGGCGACTCGGGCAGCGACTTCAGCAGCAGCGGTACGGCGACGACCGCCGGCAGCGCGCCCGCCCAGAACACCCAGCGCCACCCGGCGGCCGGCGCCACCGTCAGCCCGAGGCCCGTCGCGGCCATACCGCCCGCGTGGTACGAGGTCATCAGCAGACCCGTCGTCAGGGCGGCCCGGCGCGGCGGCGCGAACTCCAGCACCATGGCCAGGCACAGCGGCATCAGACCGCCCAGCCCGAGCCCCGCGACGAACCGCCCGGCGCCGAAGAACGCCGGGCTCGCGGCGAGGGCGCACAGCGCCGAGCCGAACGAGAACAGCGTGATGCTGGCGACCAGCAGCGGCCGCCGGCCCAGCCAGTCGGTGACGTTCCCGGCGACGAGCGCCCCGATGAGCATGCCCAACGTCGTCCAGCTCCCGATCGTGCCCGCGCTCCCCGGAGTCAGCCCGAGCCCGGGGTCGTCGAGCATGTGCGGCATGACGGCGCCGTAGATGTTGACGTCCATCCCGTCGAAGAAGACGGCCAGCCAGCACAGGGCCAGGACCGGGAAGACCGTGCGGAACGTGTGCGGCGGTGACGTCATATCAGCCCCTGGGGAACGACGTGTTCGCGTGGTGAAACTCTGTTCACCCGCCTGGGTGCGACGAGTGTCGGGGCGCCGGGGGCGCCTGTCAACAAGCGGTAACGCGAAGGGCGCTGCCCAATACGAGTGACGTATCCAGCGCTGTACGGGTGCAAAGCACACGGCGTGAACGCGAAAACACATAGCGTTTCCGAGGGCGGTAAGGGGGTACTTTGCCGCGCGTCCTGCCCGTGCGTGTGCGTTGACGAGGATTCGTATGGTGACATCGACGGAGCCGGTCTCCCCGGTACCGGTGACGCGGCGAGGCAGGGGCCGGGCCGTGGTGAACTGGCTGACCACGACGGACCACAAGAAGATCGGTCACCTGTATCTGGTCACGTCGTTCGCCTTCTTCCTCTTCGCCGGCGCGCTCGCCATGCTGATGCGCGCCGAACTCGCCCGGCCGGGCATGCAGTTGATTTCCAACGAGCAGTACAACCAGGCGTTCACGCTGCACGGGATCGTGATGCTGCTGCTGTTCGCCACGCCCACCTTCGTGGGATTCGCCAACGCCGTGATGCCCTTGCAGATCGGCTCGCCGGACGTCGCTTTCCCGCGGCTCAACATGTTCTCGTACTGGCTGTTCCTCTTCGGCGGCCTCATGGTCGTCGGCAGCGTGCTGACCCCCAACGGAACCGCCGACTTCGGCTGGACGGCCTACGCACCCCTCAACCGGCTGGAACGCACGCCCAGTATCGGCGCCGACCTGTGGATCATGGGGCTCGCGCTCTCCGGGTTCGGAACCATTCTCGGCGCCGTCAACTTCATCACCACCATCGTCGGTATGCGCGCCCCCGGCATGACGATGTTCCGCATGCCCGTCTTCACCTGGAACGTCCTGCTCACCTCGGTCCTGGTACTGATGGCCTTCCCGGTGCTGGCCGCCGCGCTCCTGGTCCTGGAATCCGACCGGCAGTTCGGCTCCCACGTCTTCGACGCCGCGAACGGCGGAGCACTGCTGTGGCAGCACCTGTTCTGGTTCTTCGGCCACCCCGAGGTGTACATCGTGGCGCTGCCGTTCTTCGGAGTGGTGACCGAGATCCTGCCCGTCTTCTCCCGTAGACCGCTCTTCGGCTACATCGGGCTGATCGGCGCCACCATCGCCATCACCGGCCTGTCGATGGTGGTGTGGGCGCACCACATGTTCGTCACCGGAGCGGTACTTCTGCCGTTCTTCTCCTTCCTGAGCTTCCTCATCGCCGTGCCGACCGGCGTGAAATTCTTCAACTGGATCGGTACGTTGTGGAAGGGCTCCATCACCTTCGAAACCCCCATGCTGTGGTCCATCGGATTCCTCGTCACCTTTCTCTTCGGCGGCCTGACCGGCGTCATCCTCGCGTCGCCGCCGATGGACTTCCACGTCACCGACACCTACTTCGTCATCGGCCACTTCCACTACGTGCTCTTCGGCACCATCGTCTTCGCGACATTCGCCGGATTCCATTTCTGGTGGCCCAAGATGACCGGCAAGATGCTCGACGAACGCCTGGGGAAGATTCACTTCTGGACACTGCTCGCCGGCTTCCACCTGACGTTCCTCGTCCACCACTGGCTGGGCGCGGAAGGCATGCCGCGCCGGTACGCCGACTACCTCGCCGCCGACGGATTCACCGCGCTCAACACCCTCTCGTCGCTCGGGTCCTTCCTGCTGGGCCTGTCGACCCTGCCGTTCCTCTACAACGTCTGGAAGACCGCCAAGTACGGCAAGCGCGTCGACATGGACGACCCGTGGGGCTACGGCCGCTCCCTGGAGTGGGCAACCTCCTGCCCGCCGCCCCGCCACAACTTCACGGCGCTGCCCCGCATCCGCTCCGAATCCCCCGCCTTCGACCTGCACCACCCGGACATCGCCGCCCTGGAGAAGGCCCACACCGCGGGCCGCCGCGACGTCGTCGAACCCGGCCGGGGCGTGGCCTCCCCGCCGGGGGAAGCGGACGAGCGGGGCGAGGGCCACACCTGACCGCGCCGGCCGCCCCGCTCAGCCGCCGTGCGCGGCGCTCAGCGTCCGGATCACCTCGTCGTCGGTGAGCTGGTCGAAGTCGTCGTACCACTGGCCCACCGCCTCGAAGTGCGGCGGCTGGTACACGTACACGATCTCGTCCGCCTCGCCGCGCAACGCCGCCACCGCCTGGCTGGAACACACCGGCACCGCCAGCAGCAGATGGGCGGGGCCGGCGGCGCGCACGGCGCGGCACGCGGCCCGGGCGGTGACCCCGGTGGCCAGCCCGTCGTCGACGATCACAACGGTGCGCCCGGCCAGCGCCGGGGCCGGGCGGCCGCCCCGGTACAGCCCCTCCCGGCGGCGCAACTCCGCCCGCTCGGCGTCGACCTGGCCGCGCATCCGCTCGGGCGTCAGGTCGAGCACCGCCAGCGCCCGCTCGTCGAAGATGGGCGGCTGGTCCCCGGTGACGGCCCCGATGCCGACCTCCGGGTTGTACGGGGCGCCGATCTTGCGGACGACGAGGACGTCCAGGGGCGCGTGCAGCGCCCGGGCCAGCTCGTCGGCCACCGGTACGCCCCCGCGTGGCAGCGCCAGCACGACCGGATCGTCCAGCCTGCCCTGCCGCTGCCGCTCGACAAGCCGGGCGGCCAGTTCACGACCGGCCTCCCTGCGGTCCTGGAAACGCATCGTGCTGCCTCGCTTCCGTCACGTCGCACCGGGTGGGAGCCCGTCTGCCGCCCTGCGGGTACCCCGCCCGCACCGGTTGTTTCGCCCGTCCCGGGCCGGGCACTCGCGGCCCTGTTCGGAAAGATCGGGACACCAGGGGAGTGCTCATGAAGGCCGTGGTGTGGCACGCCATCGGCGACGTACGCCTGGACGACGTACCGGAGCCGAAGATCCAGGACGACCAGGACGCGATCGTGAGGATCACCTCGTCCGCCATCTGCGGGACGGACCTGCACTTCATCCGGGGCACGATGCCGGGCCTCCGCGAGGGCCGGGTGCTCGGCCACGAGGCCGTCGGCATCGTCGAGGAGGCGGGCGCCGGCGTACGGAACTTCAGGCCGGGCGACCGGGTGGTCGTGCCCTCCACCGTGGCGTGCGGCACCTGCAGCTACTGCCGCGCCGGGTACTACGCGCAGTGCGACAACGCCAACCCCGGCGGCCCGGGCGCGGGCACCGTCTTCTTCGGCGGCCCGGAGGCGGCGGGCGGCCTGGACGGACTCCAGGCCGAGTACGCACGCGTACCGTACGCGCACGTCGGCCTGGTGCCGCTGCCCGACACCGTCGACGACGCCCAGGCGATCCTCCTCTCCGACATCTACCCCACCGCCTGGTTCGGCGCGAAACTCGCCGAGGTCGGCACCGGCGACACCGTCGCCGTCGTCGGGGCCGGACCGGTCGGCCAGGCGGCCGTGGCCTGCGCACGCCTCCAGGGCGCGGGCCGGATCATCGTGGTCGACGGCCTCGCCGACCGGCTGGAGCTCGCCCGGCGCCAGCACGCCGAGACCGTCGACTTCAACGCCGAGGACCCCGTCGCGGCCGTACGGGACCTGACCGGCGGCATCGGCGTCGACCGGGTGATCGACGCCGTCGGCGTGGACGCGCAACGCCCCACCCGTGGCCCGGCCGCCGAGGCACTGCGCGACCAGGCGGAGGAGTTCGACCACGAGCGCGCCGAGGCGGCCCCCGAGGCACACCCCGAGGGCGACACCTGGGTGCCCGGCGACGCACCCACGCTGGCGGCCCGCTGGTCGGTCCAAATGGCCGCCAAGGCGGGCACCGTCGGAACGGTCGGCGTCTACCCGCCGCAGGTCCAGCACTACCCGTTCGGTGAGGCGTTCATGAAGAACCTCACGCTGAAGTCGGGCAACTGCAACCACCGCCGCTACCTGCCCCACCTGGTGTCCCTCGTCGCCTCCGGCACGCTGGACCCGACCCCGCTGATCACCCGCTGGGCCGGCGTCCAGGACGCCGTCGAGGCGTACCGGACGTTCGACCGCCGGGAGAGCGGCTGGACGAAGGTGGCCCTCGGCGTCAGCGAACGCGGCTCCATCGCCCCGGGCCTCGGCGAGGCGGCCGGCACCGGAGCGGCCACCACGGCGGGCAGCGTCGGCGACGAGACCGCGAGCTGACGGACGAGGGAAGGTGCCTCATGGAGCGGGACACCCACGGAACGCGGGCGTACCGGCGCGCCGCCGACTATGTCGCCGCCACCCTGATCTTCCTCCGGGACAACGTCCTGCTCCGTGAGCCGCTGCGCCGCGAGCACCTCAAGCCGCGCCTGCTCGGCCACTGGGGATCGTGCCCCGGCATCACCATGGTGTACGCGGCGCTCAACACCCTCATCAGGGAACGCGGCACCGACGTTCTCCTGGTCACCGGCCCCGGCCACGGCGCCCCGGCCAACCACGCCAACCTGTGGCTGGAAGGCACCCACGAGCACCACGACCCCGCGCTCGCACGCACCGGAAGCGGCCTGAAGGAGCTGGCCCGGCGCTACTGCGCCCCGGACGGCTTCCCCAGCCACCTCTCACCGGCCGTGCCCGGCACCATCCACGAGGGCGGCGAGCTCGGCTACGCCCTGTCCACCGCCTTCGGAGCCGCCTTCGACGCCCCGGGGCGCCTCGTGGCCTGCATCGTCGGCGACGGGGAGGCGGAGACCGGCCCGACCGCCGGCGCCTGGCACTCCACCAAGTTCCTCGACCCCGTCACCGGCGGCGCGGTCCTGCCCGTGCTCCACCTGAACGGCTACAAGATCTCCTCGCCGACGCTCTTCGCCACCATGACGGACGGTGAACTGACGGCGCTCTTCCGCGGCTACGGCTGGGACCCCCGTATCGTCGACGCGACCGAGGACCCCGACGTGGTCGTCGACGCGGTGCGCGACGCCCACACGGCCATCACCGGCATCCAGCGCCGCGCCCGCGCCGGCGACCGGCCGGACCGGCCCGCCTGGCCGATGCTCGTACTGCGCAGCCTCAAGGGCCAGGGCGCCCCCCACGAGGTCGGCGGCCGCCGCATCGAGGGCACCTTCCACGCCCACCAGGTGCCCCTGGCCGGCGTCCACGAGGACGACGAGCAGTTCAAGGCCCTGGAGGCGTGGCTGCGCTCGTACCGGCCGGACGAGCTGTTCGACGAGGAGGGCCGCCCCCGTCCGCACGTCCTGGCCGCCTGCCCCCAGGGCGAGCGCCGCATCGGCATGAACCCCGCCGCCGACGGGGGCCGCCTGCGCCGCCCCCTGGACCTGCCGCCGCTCGAACCGTACGCCGTCGACGTCGGCGCGGGCCCCGGCACGGCCTCCGCGAGCCCCAACCGGGTGCTCGCCGCCTGGCTGACGGAGATCACGCACCGCACGGAGCGCGGCCGGGACTTCCGGATCGTGTCGCCGGACGAACTGGCCTCCAACAAGCTCGACAGCGTCCTCGGCGCGAGCGGCCGCGCCTACGCGTGGCCCGTGGACGAGTACGCCGAGGACCTCGCCCCCGACGGACGCGTCCTGGAGGTGCTGTCCGAGCACAACTGCCAGGGCTGGATCCAGGGCTACCTCCAGACCGGCCGCCACGGACTCTTCCCGACGTACGAGGCGTTCGCCTCCGTCGTCGACAGCATGCTCAACCAGTACGCCAAGTGGCTGAAGATGTCCCACGAGGTGCCCTGGCGCACCCCCGTCAGCAGCCTCACGTACCTGCTGACCAGCGAGGGATGGCGGCAGGAGCACAACGGCTACAGCCACCAGGGCCCCGGCTTCATCAACAACCTCCTCACCAAGAAGAGCACCGTCACCGGTGTCCACCTCCCGCCCGACGCCAACACCCTCCTCGTCACCATGGAGCGGCTGCTCGCCGACACCGGCCGGATCAACCTCGTCGTGGCCGGCAAGCACACGGCCGCCCAGTGGCTCGACCTGGCGGACGCCCGCCGGCACTGCGCCGCGGGCGCCTCCACCTGGCGCTGGGCGTCCACGCACGACGGCGAGGACCCGGAGGTGGTCCTCGCCTGCGCGGGCGGCATCCCGACGGTCGAGACGCTCGCCGCCGCCGGCCTGCTGCGCCGCGACCTGCCGGACGCGCGCGTCCGCGTCGTCAACGTCGTCGACCTGTGCGTGCTCGCGCCGCCCGACCGGCACCCGCACGGCATGGCGGACGCCGACTTCCGGGAGCTGTTCGGCACGGACACGCACGTGGTGTTCGACTTCCACGGCTACCCGGCGGCCGTCCACCAACTGCTGCACGGCCGGCCCCACCCGGCCCGCTTCCACGTCCGCGGCTACGTCGAGGAGGGCACCACCACCACGCCCTACGACCTGCTGGCCGGCAACGGCGTCTCCCGCCACGACCTCGCCATCACCGCGCTGCGGCACCTGCGCGGCCGCTCACCCGCCACCGGCGACCTGGCCGCCGGTTACGCCCACCACCGCGACCGGCTGCGCGCGGAGCTGCGCCGCACCGGGATGGACCCGGCCGAGATCACCGACTGGAAGTGGAACGGCTGAAGACCCGACAGGTGGTCAGAGCCTCCGCAGCAGCCACACCAGGTAGGGGGCCCCGAGCAGGGCCGTGACGATGCCCACCGGGATCTCCACCGGGGCGAGCAGCCAGCGGCCCAGGGCGTCCGAGCACACCACCAGCACCGCCCCCAGGACGGCGGCCATGGGCACCATGCGGGCCGTGCCGCCGCCCACCGACTTCCGGGCCAGGTGCGGCGCGACCAGCCCGACGAAGCCCACCGCGCCCACCGCCGCCGCCGTGCCCGCCGCCAGCACCGCGCCCGCGCCGAGCACGAGCAGCCGGGCGCGGCCCAGCTCCAGGCCGAGGGCGCGCGGCAGTTCGTCACCGAGGGACAGCAGGTTCACCGGCCGTGCGGCGACCACCAGGCCCACCGCCACCAGCGCGGGCACGGCCAGCCAGCCCAGGGCCGAGAAGTCCCGGGCGTACGTACTGCCAGCCAGCCAGCCGAGCGCGGCGGACAGGTTCATCTGCGCGCCCACGACCATGATGTTGACCAAGGCCGCCGACGTGGCGGCGGCGCCCAGGCCCACCAGGACCACCCGGGTCGGATCCAGCGCGGTCCGGCCGCCCTTCGCGCTCCCTCGCGCCACCAGCACCACCAGGGCGAGCATCAGGACGCCGCCGGCCCCCGCCGCGGCCGGCAGGGCCACCAGCGGCGCCGACGGCACGAGGAGGATGACCGCGACCGCGCCGAGCGACGCCCCACCGGTCACGCCCACCAGCCCCGGCTCGGCCAGGGGGTTGCGCACCACCGCCTGGACCGCCGCCCCGGCGACCGCCAGGCACGCCCCGGCCAGCGCCGCCACCAGGACGCGCGGCAGCCGGTAGTCCACCACCGCCTCGGTGATCCGATCCGCCGAACCGAACAGCGCCGCACCGAGCTGCCCCCAGGTGATCTCGACGTCGCCGACGCGCAACGACACGGCGACGGCGACGGCCAGGGCGACCAGCCCGCCGCCCAGCGCCACCGCGTAGGCGGGGGCCCGCCGCCGGCCGGACACCACGACCGCCGCGCCCGTGTCCGCGTCACCGGTGCTCACCCGGCGCGCCAACGCCATGAACACCGGGCCGCCGACCAGCGCCGTCACCACACCGACCGGGATCTCGGCGGGCTGTGTGGCCGACGGCGTGACGATCAGTTGGGCGGCCGCGTCGGCGCCCAGCACGAGGGCGGAGGACAGCAACGCCGCCATCGGGATGAGCAGCGCGTGCGCACGGATGCCCAACTGGCGCACGATCACCGGCGCGATGAGCCCGACGAAGCCGATCGGCCCGGCGAGCGAGACGGCCGCCGCGGACAGCAGGACGGCGACCAGGAAGGCGGCCGGGCGGACACGCTCCACGCGTACACCCATGGCCTGGGCGGTCTCGTCGCCGAGCGCCAGCAGGTCCAGCGGGCGGGCCAGCGCCGGGGCGAGCAGCGCGCCGGCGGCGACGACCGCACCGAGCGTCAGGGGCCGTTCCGGACCGGACTGCATCAGCGTGCCGTTGCCCCAGAAGAACAGCCCGCGCGTCGCCTGCGTGTCGAGCATCTGGAGGAACTCGGCCGCCGAGGTGCCCGCCAGCGCCACCGTCGCACCCGCGAGCAGCACCCGGCCGGGCGTCATCACCCCGGTGCCGCTCAGCAGGTGGACCAGGCCGACCGCGACGAGCCCGCCGAGGAACGCCGCGCCGCCGGCCGGCAGCGGGCCGAGACCGACCCCGGTGAACGCCACCAGCACGACGGCGAAGTACGCACCGGCGTTCACGCCGAGCGTGTCGGGCGCCGCCAGCGGGTTGCGGGTCGCTCCCTGGACGAGCACGCCGGACACGCCGAGCGCGACGCCGACGACCAGCCCGGTCAGCGTGCGCGGCAGGCGACTGCCGAGCAGGACGTCCTCGGTGCGCGCGTCGCCGTGGCCGAGGAGCAGCCCGGCGATGTCGCCGATGCCCACGCCGGACGCGCCGAGACCCAGGTGGACGACGGCGGCCAGGCACAGCACGAGCGACAGGGCGCCGCCCACGAGCACGGCTCGTGGGCGGCGGCCGGGCGTGCTGCCGGGCGGACGGCCGGCGGGCGCGGCCGTCGTCAGTCCCTCCGGGGCCATCAGACCTTCAGGGCCTTGCCGGTCTCGTCGAGGAGGTGCACCGCCGACAGCGGGCCGCCGAAGAGCCAGGTGCCCGGGTCGAGCGGCAGCGCCTTGTCCCCCTTGACGAATTCCAGCCCCTTCCACACGGCGTTGCCCGCGAGGTCGCCGGTGAACGGGTTGTCGTCGTCGGCCGCGACGTACAGGAAGGTCGCGTCCTTCTCGACCTGGGTCAGGCCCTCGACGCCGACCGTGGTCATGCCCCAGGCGTCGGACCGGCCCTTCCAGCCGTTCTTCAGCCCGGCCAGGGCCAGCACCTGCGGGGCGATCGCGTCATCGGTGAGCATCCGGATCGAGGCGGTGCCGTTGGCGGTGAAGGCCTGCGCCAGCGCGTACTTCAGGCCGCCCTTGCCCGCCTTGTCCAGCCGTCCCCTGAGCTCGGCGGCCTTGGTGTCGATCCGCCGGGTCACCTCGGCGGCCTCGTCCTCCTTGCCCACCGCCTTCGCCAGCTCGCCGAAGTTCTTCCTCATCGTCGCGAGCTGCGGCTTGGTGGTGTACGTGAACGACAGCACCGGCGCGATGGAGCGGAGCTGCTTGAGGGCGGCTTTCGACCGGTCGTTGTCGATGACGATGAGGTCGGGCTGGAGGGCGCGGATCTTCTCCAGGCTCGGCTCGTTGCGGGTGCCCACGTCGGTCACCGCGCCGGGCAGGCCCGCGCCGTCGGCGGTGACCCAGGTGCCGTAGCCCTTGTTGTCGGCGTTGCCGACGGGGGTGACGCCGAGGGCGATCAGCTCCTCGGTGTACGTCCACTCCAGCGCCACGACCTTGGTCGCGGGCTTGTCCAGGCTCACCTTCCCCTGGGCGGTGTCGACGGTGATCGCGCCGCCGGCCTCGCCCCCGCCCGTCCTGCCGTCCGTGGTCCCGCCGACCGTGCCGGACCCGCACGCGGCGGTCAGCACCAGGGCCACGGCGGTACCGCCCGTCGCCAGGGCGCGAAGCATTCTCTGCATGGTCGAATCTCTCCTTCGTACCGTCAGGGGACGGAAGTCTCCGGCCGCTGGGGGAAGCAGGCGAGGTAGCCGGTTGCCGGATCGCGCACGACGCTGACGCGCAGCCCGAAGGCCCGCTCGATGACCTCCGGGGTGAGCACCTCGTCGGCCGGGCCCGCGGCGGCGATCCCGCCGTCGGCGACGACCACGACGTCGTCCGCGTAGGCCGCCGCCTGCGTCAGGTCGTGCAGGACCACGCCGACGGCGATGCGGTGCTCACGGGCGAGCCGCCGTACGACGTCGAGCACCTCGAACTGGTGGCGCATGTCGAGGTACGTGGTCGGCTCGTCCAGCAGCAGTACCCCGGCGCGCTGGGCCAGCACCATGGCCAGCCACGCGCGTTGGCGCTCACCGCCCGACAGCTCGTCGAGGCGCCGCCCGACGAGCGGCGCCGCGTCCGTGACATCGAGCGCCCAGTCGATGGCCTCCGTGTCCTCGCCCGTGTGCCGGGCGAGAGCGCCCCGGTGCGCGTACCGCCCGTGCCGGACCAGCTCACGGACCGTCACCCCGGCGGGCGCCTGCGAGCTCTGCGGCAGGAACGCCAGCCGCTGGGCCAGCGCACGGCGGGCGAAGGACGCGAGCGGAGCGCCGTCGACGCGTACCTCCCCACCCAGCGGCGGCAGAAGCCCCGCCACGGTGCGCAAAAGCGTCGACTTCCCACACCCGTTGGGCCCCACCAGCACGGTGACCGCCCCCGCCCTCAGCGACAGCTCCACCCCCTCCAGCACCGCGCGCCCACCGTGCCCGACGTCGAGCCCCCTCGCCACCAGGCGGACATCACCCACGGACACCACGCTCCCTCACGGCTGCCGGCCCGACGGCGTCACCCTACAACTCAGGTAAGGCACACCTTGGCGATATGTACGGCACCATGCACGGCAACCCGGCCCGTTTCCCGGCGGGTTGACCCGGCCCCGGCTCCCGGTCAGCCGGCCGGGCGCGCCGTCAGGACCTCGCGGGCGTCGCGCAGCAGGTCGGGTGCGAAGTGGACGTGCTTCTTGGCCAGCGGCGGCCAGACGCGGGACGCGAGCGGGCGGTCGTAGTGGACGAACGTGGCGAGCGAGACGTGTTCGTCGTCGGCCTGGACGACGAGGTGACCGGTGAGGAACCAGGAGCGGGCTTCGAGCCTGATCCAGTCGGCGCCGTGCTCGGCGACCCGCCAGCCGGCCACCCGGTCCGCCGACGCCCTGAGGCGCAGTCCGAGCAGGGCCCGCCAGATGAACTGCCCCGACCGGCCTGCCACGTCTTCGAACAGCGCCCTGGCCCACTGCTCCGGCGACCTGCCGGGGAGGCCGCCGCTCATGGTGAAGACGTCGACGTAGCCGGGGTCGGTCATGGTGCTCAGGGCGTGGATGCGGTCGGGAACCGGATCCAGCCGGCGGACGGCCGGCCTCCCATCGGTGTGCATACGTGCTCCCCCTCCGGTCGGGCCGCGAAGCGACCGTGCCCGGCGATGCTAACGTACATACGCGTATGTATGTAACTGAGGGGTGAGGACGATGACGGAGAGCCGGGGGAGCGCGCGCCGGACGCAGGCGGACCGGCGGGCGCGGACCAGGAGCGCCCTGCTGGAAGCCGCCGCGCGGGGGCTGTCGACGTACGGGTACGCCAATCTGTCGCTGGAGCGCGTCGCCGGTGACGCGGGCTACACGCGCGGCGCCCTGTACCACCAGTTCGCCAACAAGGAAGACCTGACGCTGGCGGTGGTGACGTGGGTCGAGGAGACCTGGAACGCCGAAGTCGGCCGGCTCGCCGCCGAACAGTCCGCCCCCGTGGAGGCGCTGCTGGCGATGGCGCGGGGCCACGCCGTCTACTGCCGCCGTGACGTGGCCCAGGTGATGATGACCCTGCGGGTCGAGTTCGCCGGCCAGGACCACCCGGTCGGCCGGGCGGTCGCGGACATCGTCGACCGGCTGGAAGCCGACTGCGCCGGGCTGATCGCCGCCGCCCGCGACAGCGGCGCCATCCCGCCCGGGCCGCCGCCCGCCCAGATGGCGTCGGCCTACCTCGGCATCGTCGAGGCGGTCGGCATCCAGCTCGCCGGGCACGCCCCCCACGACGTCCAACTGGCCGACCGGGCCGTGCGGGGCCTGCTCGGCCTGCCGCCCGCGCCGGTGCCCACCGCTTCGGGAGCCCACGACTAGCTTCCCGACACCCCGTCCATCGACCGGCGCGGCGTGCTCCCGCGACGCCCCCGTGCGCCCCCCATGGCATCGGTACGCGGGCCCCCGAAGCCTCGTTCACCTCCGACGACGGGCCACGGACAGGGACATGGGGGTGCGGATCATGTGGGCGCCGCTCCGGGAGACACGCGTACAACGGCGCATCGGGCTCGGCGCGGTCGCCGCGTCCCTGATCGCGCTGGCCGCCGCCCTCTCCCGCCGGGACGGCGGCGCCGACGTGACATCGATGTGGATCTCCGCCGTCTCCGCCTTCGTCTCCCTCTGCGCCTTCACTGCCGACCTGCTGCGCGACTCCGCACCCGCCCAGGACGGTCCCGACCGGCGAGGACAGGCGGCCGACGACCTCGCCGACGCGGTACGGGACCAGTGGTCCGACGAGGCCCGGCTGCGCCGGCTCCAGGACCCGGAACCGCTGAACGTCCCCTGGACCCGCGTCGGCCCCCCGCTCGCCGACCACCCGCGCAACATCCGGCGCGGCCTGCCGGTGCCCGAACCGCGCGACGGCGACCAGCGGCTCGACCGGATCGTCGAGACGTACAGGTCGGTCCCCTCCGGCCGGCTGGTCGTCCTGGGCGAGCCCGGCGCCGGGAAGAGCATCCTCGCCGTCCAGTTCGTCCTGGGGATGCTCGCCGCGCGGCGGCCCGGCGACCCGGTGCCGATCATCTTCCCCCTGGCGGGCTGGGACCCCGCCAACCTCCCGCTGCGCCGCTGGCTGGCCGAGTGCCTGGCCGCCGAGTACCGGCCGCTGGCCGCCGTCCGCGGCGAACGCACCCTGGCCCGCGAACTGCTGGACGCCGGCCTCGTCCTGCCCGTACTCGACGGCTTCGACGAACTCCCCGAGGCGGCGCACCGCGACGCGCTGCGCCGCCTCAACCGCGAACTGGACGAGCGGCTGCCCGTCCTCCTCACCTGCCGCACCACCGACTGGGCCCGCGCCACCCGCGGCGGCGACGTGCTGACCGCCGCCGAAGTCCTGCGGCTGGAACGGCTCGACTTCTCCGCCGCGCGCGACTACCTGGAGAACACGGCCCGTTCGAACGCCGACCGCACCACCGTGTGGACCCGGGTCCTCGCCGCGCCCACCGCACCGCTGGCCGAGGTCCTGGGCTCACCGCTGATGGTCGCGCTGGCGCGCACGGTGTACGGCGACACCTCCCGCGATCCGCGTGAACTCCTGGACCACGAACGCTTCCCGACCGCCGAACGCATCGAGGAGCACCTGCTGGACGCCTTCGTGCCCGCCGCGTTCGCCGACGCGGACGGCACCTGGCGCCCGGGCGCGGCACACCACTGGCTCCGCCACCTCGCCCACGACCTGGCACCCCGCCGCCCCGGGGCCACCGGCCCCTGGCGGCTGGCCTGGTGGGAACTCCCGGCGGTGATGCCCGCGGCGCTGCGGGTGATCGGCCCCGCCGTCCTCGCACTCCTCGCCACCGCCGCGCTGCTGGTGCCGCTGGCCATGTACGGGCGCGGGGTGGTCGCCAACTGGGACAGCCCGCTGTCAGCCGTCCTCAACCTCGCGGGGCTCCTGACCGGCCTGTGCTTCGGGCTCGCCCGGCTGCTGCCCGCCACCGCCGAAACCCGCCAGGGCACACCCTGGTTGGCCCGCATGGCGCTCAGCATGACCGCCGCCGCCACGGCCGTCGCGGTGGCCCTCGGCGTGCTCGCCCCACCTCTGGTCAGTTCACGTCTCGGGGCCGTGATCACACCACGGCCCACCTGGTTCCTCAACGGCTGCTGCTTCGGGCTCATCCTGTCGATGATGTTCGCCGTCGCGGGCCTGCCCCGCCGCCCCCTCCCGCTGGCCCTGCCCTGGGCGGGCAGCCCGAGCGGCCCGACGGCCGTCCGCGCCCTGGGCGCGCTCGTCGTCTTCACCGGCCTGGCGATCTACGGCTACGGCGACGCGGTGGTCCCGGCCGGAACCTGCGTCGTCGCCGGGCTGCTGCTGGTCGTCGCCTCGCTGGCGCAGGGAGCACGGGTGGCCGCGCCCTACACCGGCCCCGCCGACGTCCTGCGCGGCTTCCGCCGGGGACTGCTGCGCGGCTTCGTCGCCTGCACGCTCATCGGCGTCACCGGCTCGGCCGTCGTCGGCTGCGTCACCGGTGCCTTCGCCGCGTACGCCATCCACTCGGCCCGCCCGCCGGTGCACGGCGAGGTGGTCGAGGGCTGGCGGGTCCAGCGGACGGGCGACGGCGGCCGGTCCGTCCGCTCGACGGGCACCCACGAGGTCGAGCTGGTGGAACGGGCGGCGCTCGACAGCCCGTTCGCCGTGATGAGGGGCGCGCGGATCTCGTCGGACCGCCGCCTCGGGACGTACAAGGGCGAGGTGCGCGTCCACCGGGCGAGCGGACAGTGGGTGATCGACTGGCCGGGGAAGCCGGACACCTGGCGCGGCAAGCCCGTCGACGCCCACAACGTGGTGGTCGCCCTGCCGGAACGGGTCAAGCTCTGGCTCGTGCACCGCCCCGTCCTCACCGTCATCCGCGACGCGGTGGTCCCCCTCGTGGCCTTCGGCGCGCTCATCGGCACCATCGGCGGCGCCGCCTCCGGCGTCTACCGCGCCCTGAACACACCCTCCGACACCATCCGGGCCGTCAGCCCGCGCAGCACGCTGCGCACCGACCGCGCCGCCACCCTCGCGCGCAGCGCCATCGCCGCCGTACTCGCCGGCGCGGTCTGCCTCGTCATCGCGGCGACCATCCGGAGCAGCACCCTGGGCACCATGCACACCGAACTGTGGGTGCCCGTCGGCACCTCCGCGCTCGCGCTGAGCGCCTGGGGGCGGATGGGCGTCGCCCGGATGTGGCTCGCCGTGACCGGACGGGCGCCGTGGCGGCTCATGCGGTTCCTCGCCGACGCGCACCGCCGCGGCGTGCTGCGCCAGTCGGGCGCGCACTACGAGTTCCGCCACCTCCGGCTCCACCAGCGCCTCGCCGCGCCGGCCACCGACACCGGCACCCGCGCGCCCCGCCCGCCCGACCCCACCCGGCACACGGCCGCCGCCGACGGGGCCGTCTGACCGGATGCCGTTACGGTGTCGGTGATGGTGGACTTCGTACTGGTCCCGGGCGCCTGGCTCGGAGCGTGGGCGTGGGACGAGGTGGTGCCGGAGCTGCGTGCGGCCGGCCACGGCGCCCACGCCCTGACCCTGTCCGGGCTCGCCGAGAAGCGGGACGTCCCGGCGGGGCAGCGGACCCACGTACGGGACGTCGTCGACGAGGTCGGACGTCTCGGTCTTCGCCACGTCGTCCTGGTCGGACACAGCTACGCGGGCGTCCCGGTCGCCCAGGCCGCCGGGAGCATCGGCGACCGGCTGGTCCGGATGGTGCTCATCGACTGCCCGGTCCCCGTCCACGGACGACCGGTCGTCGCCTCCTGGCCGGACGGAGGCAGGGGAGTGGAGGCCACGATCGCCGCGTACGGGGGCTCCTGGCCGCCGCCCCCGCGCTCCCACTACGCCGGGCAGGGCCTGACCGACGAGCAGATCGACCGGATCACGCGCCGCTCGACGCCCCACCCGGGCGCCACACTGACGGAGCCCGCCGTCCTGACCCGCCCGCTCGCCGAGCTGCCGGGAACGTACGTCCGGTGCGAGCTCAACGCCGCCGAACCCGGCGCCGACCTGGCCCGGCTGCTGACCGGCGAGCACTGGCGGCTCGTCCGGATGGGCACCGGCCACTGGCCGATGTTCTCCCGGCCCCACGCGCTGGCGAGGGCCCTCGTGGACGAGGCCGGAAGCCGGCCCGGCTTTCGAGATGCGTAAATCTCGCCATGCGGTGAACTGGTGTAGGAGCGCGTGAACGCGGCGGAACGGGTGAGGCTGGCCGATCATGGATGACCGAAGCAGCGTGTCCGTAGGAGTGCTCGGCTCCTACGGGGGCCGGAACGTGGGCGACGAGGCGATCCTCACCGCCATGCTGGACCGCGTCCGGGCCGGCCGCCCGGACGCCCGCCTGGTGGTCTTCTCCCGCAACCCCGACCACAGCCGCACCGCCCATCCGGACGTCGAGGTGGTCGGCTGGGAAGGCGTGTGCCGGGAGCGGATCTCCGAGCACCTCCGGGGCCTGAGCGTGCTCGTCCTCGGCGGCGGCGGAATCCTCTACGACACCGAGGCGCGCCGCTACCTGCGGCTGGCCCGGACCGCCCAGGACCTCGGCGTGCCCCTCTTCACCTACGCCCTCGGCGCCGGCCCCCTCACCGACGAGGCCGACTGCGAGTGGGTCCGCGCGACCCTCTCGGAGGCGGCCGAGGTGACGGTGCGCGACGAGGAGTCGAAACTCGTGCTCGAAGAGGCCGGACTGACCCGCCCCATCACCGTCACCGCCGACCCGGCGCTGCTCCTCCAGCCCGGCGACGGCGGCGAGGACCTGCTGCGGGCCGAAGCCGTACCGCGCGGAGTGCGGCTCGTCGGGATGAGCGTGCGCGAGCCCGGGCGCGCGGCGGAGCACCTGGACGAGGAGGGCTACCACCAGCTCCTCGCCAACGTGGGCGACTTCCTCGTCCACCGGCTCGACGCCCACGTCGTGTTCCTGCCGATGGAGCGCGACGACATGCGCCACGCCCACGCGGTGGTCTCCCGGATGGCCGACGCCGATCGGTGCACGGTCCTGCACGGCACCTACCGCCCCCAGCAGATGCTCGACATCGTCCGGCGACTGGACCTCGCCATCGGCATGCGACTGCACTTCCTGATCTTCGCCGCGCTCGCCGGGATCCCCCTGCTGCCCCTGCCCTACGCGGGCAAGGTCTTCGACTTCGCCCAGCAGATCGGCGCGCCCGCGCTGCGCGGCGTCGTCAGGGAGACCGCCGGCCTGCTCCTGGCGGAGGTGGACCGCCTGTGGGACGAGCGGCCCGCCCGGGTGGCACACACGACCGCCCGTACCGCGGAGATGCGGCTGCGGGCCGGCGAGACCGCCGACCGGCTCCTCGCCTACCTGGACCGCACCGCCCCCCGCCCCCTCGTGCTCCACACCGCACCGACGCCCGCGTCCGCGGCCGGCTGAACCGCCGGCACCGCTCCCCAGGGAGGAAATGTGACCTACCTGATGCCGCCACGCGTCCCCCGGACGGTGGAGCTGCCCCCGCGCCAGGGCCTGCACGCGGGCACCACCCAGGTGCTCGTGATCGGCGGCGGCCCGGCCGGCATCGGCGCGGCCCTCGGTGCGGCGAACGCGGGCGCCCAGGTCACCCTCGTGGAGCGGTACGGATTCCTCGGCGGGAACGCCACCGCGGCCCTGGTGATGCCGCTGATGAGCTTCCACAACGAGGTCAAGCAGGCCGTCACCGGTGACTCCGGGCGCCTGCTGCCGCCCGATCACGGCGAGGGCGAACCGGTCGTCGGAGGCGTGCTGTGGATGCTCCTCGACCACTTGGTGCGCGCGGGAGCGGCGATCCGCCCGTCGGTCGAGACCGGCTACACGGTGCCCTTCGACGCGGAGCTGTTCAAGCTGGTGGTGTACGAGCTGCTGGAGATGCACGAGGTCCGCACCCTGCTGCACGCCTTCGCGTCCGGTGTCGTCAGCCTGCCCGACCGCGCACGGGCGGTGTTCGAGACCAAGTCCGGGCCGCTCGTCATGGACGCGGACGTGATCGTCGACTGCACCGGGGACGGCGACATCGCCGCGGCGGCCGGCGCACCGTACGAGATCGGCCGGCCGGAGGACGGCTGGACGCAGCCCATGACGCTGATGTTCCGCATGGTCCGCTTCGACCACGACGAATTCACCGCGTACGCCCGTGCCCACCCGGACCAGTGGAAGGGCGTCCACGGGCTGTGGGACCTCGTCCGGGCCGCCACGGACGCCGGTGAACTGGACCTCCCGCGTGAGGACGTGCTGTTCTTCGCCACGCCGAACCCCGGCGAGGTAGCGGTCAACTCCACCCGCGTCACCGAGGTGCTCGGCACCAGCGTGTGGGACCTCACCCGCGCGGAGTTCACCGCCCACCGCCAGATGGCCCAGATCGCCCGCTTCCTGCGCGCCCGTGTGCCGGGCTTCGCCGACTCGTACGTCGTCCAGAGCGGCGTCCAGGTCGGTGTCCGCGAAACGCGCCGGATCACCGGCGAGTACCAGCTCACCGGCGAGGACGTGCTGACGGCCCGCAAGTTCGACGACGCCATCGCCCGCGGCGCCTACCCGGTCGACATCCACAACCCGAGCGGCCGCGGCACCACGCTCAAACGGCTCCCACGAGGGCAGTCCTACGACATCCCGCTGCGCTGCCTCTTCCCCCGCGACACGGACCGCATCCTGGTCGCGGGCCGCTGCATCTCCGGCGACCACGTGGCCCACTCCTCCTACCGCGTCATGCCGATCTCGATGGCCACCGGTCAGGCCGCCGGCGTCTGCGCGGCGCTCGCCGTGTCCCAGGGCAAACGCCCCCAGGACGTCCCGGCGAGCGCGGTCCAGCGCGAACTGCGCTCGCAGGGCGCCAGCCTGTCGTGACCCCCGGCGGGCCCCGCCCCTAGGGAGTCGTCAGGACGACGAGTCGCCGGGTCGCCCGGGTCATCGCCACATAGCGGTCGACCGCTCCTTCGACGCCCGGGCCGAACCCGTCCGGGTCGACGAGCACGACCAGGTCGAATTCGAGCCCCTTGGACAGTTCCGGCGTCAGCGACCGGACGCGGGACGTGGCCCGGAAGGTGGGGTCGCCGATGACGCAGGCGATGCCGTCGGCGTGCGAGGCCAGCCAGGTGTCGAGGATCGCGTCCCGGTCCCGGACGGAGCCGTGGACGACGGGGATGCCGCTGCTGCGGACGGAAGCCGGCACGTTGGCGTCCGGCAGCGCGGCCCGGATGACCGGCTCGGCTTGCGCCATGACCTCCTCCGGCGTCCGGTAGTTGATGCTCAGGGAGGTCACGTCCACGCGGCCGAGCCCGACCCGCTCCAGCCGTTCCCGCCACGACTCCGTGAACCCGTGCCGCGCCTGGGCGCGGTCCCCGACGATGGTGAAGCTCCGGGACGGGCACCGCAGCAGCAGCATCTGCCACTCCGCGTCGGTCAGTTCCTGCGCCTCGTCCACGACGATGTGCGCGAACGGGCCGGCGAGAGGCTCACGATCGGCGCCCGGCAGGGCGGACTCGTCGATCAGGCCGTCCTGGAGGTCCCGCCCGCGCAGCATCGTCACCGCGCCCTCGCCGTCGTCGTCGGCCGCCAGTACGTTGTCGATGACGTCTGCCATGCGCGCGCGTTCGGCGGCGAGGAAGGCTTCGTGCCGGCGCTTGCGCAGCGATGCCTCCGGGTCGCCGAGCCGCTGCCGGGCCGCGTCCAGCAGCGGCAGGTCGGACACCGTCCAGGCCCGGGCGTCCTCGCGTCGCAACGTGCGGACGTCGTCGGGGTCGAGCCAGGGGGCGCACATCCGCAGGTAGGCGGGGACCGACCACAGGTCGCCGACGAGATCGGCCGCTTCCAGCAGCGGCCACGCCCGGTCGAGGGTCCGCACCAGTTCCCGGTCGTGCAGCAGTGACCTCCGGAACAGGTCGGGCGGGACATCGCCGTCGTGCTTGTCCATCAGGATCGTGACCAGCTCCTCCCAGATCTGGTCGCGCGCCTCGTTGTGCGGAGTGCCCGGCCCCGGTGCCTGGAACGCCTCGGCCCAGTCGTCGGCGGTCAGCGGGATGTCACCCCAGTCGGTCGTGACCGTCATCCCCTCGGCGGGCGGCTCCTCGTAGAACCTGACGGCCGTCTCGATCGCCCGCACCATGCGCGCCGACGACTTCAGGGCGGCCACGTCCGGGTCGGCCTCGACCGTCGCCCCGGCTCCCTCGGGGACGAGGTCGCGGAGGGTGCACGTCCGCACGCCCTCCTCCCCGAGGCCGGGCAGGACGTCGGCGACGTAGGCCAGGTAGGGCTGGTGCGGCCCGACGAACAGCACGCCGCCCCGACGGTGGCCGAGGCGGGGGTCGGAGTGGAGGAGGTAGGCGGAGCGGTGCAGCGCGACGACGGTCTTCCCCGTGCCCGGACCGCCGTCGACGACGAGGGCACCACGGGAGCCCGCCCGGATGATGGCGTCCTGGTCGGCCTGGATGGTGGCGAGCACGTCACGCATCCTGGGCGACCGGCTGCCGCCCAGCGAGGCGATGAACGCGGACTGGTCGTCGAGCGCGGCGTGCCCTTCCAGCCCGTCGGCGGTGAACACCTCGTCCCAGTAGTCGCTGATCCGGCCGCGCGTCCAGCGGTACCTGCGGCGGCTCACCAGCCCCATCGGGTGGGCGTGGGTCGCCGCGAAGAACGGCTCGGCCGCGGGGGAGCGCCAGTCCATCAGCAGCCGGCGCCCCGCGCTGTCGGTGAGGCCGAGCCGGCCTATGTACACCGGCTCGGCGCCGTCCGCGCCGACGATGCGTCCGAGGCACAGATCCAGACCGAACCGGCGCAGGGTACGCAGCCGGCCGGTCAGCCGGTGGATCTCCACGTCCCGGTCCATCGCCTCCCGGCCCAGGCCGCCGGGTGCCCTGCGCAAGTCGTCGAGACGCTCGGACAGTTCGGCGATCGTCTGCTCCAGGCACGTGGCGACGGCCGCGAAGTGCCGCTCGTCACCGGCGATCAGCGCCGGGTCGGCCTTGGCGGAGAGCCGGTCCGGAAGGCCGAACGCGGAGGTGGTCAAAGGGTTCGCCGACGACTTCGCCGACAACAACGCACGTACGTCACGCACTTCGTGAATCTCCCGTTTCCGCAGGTACCCGCCTCGAGCCAGCGATTCTGCGGCACCCCCGGGGCCTTGCCGCAAGCCCCCCGGTGAGCTATACGTTGAGAGTGGCGAGGAGTGCGTACTCGCCGGACCCCGCGGTCACACGTCCCAGGTGACCGGGAGGCTCTTCACCCCGTAGATGTCCGCGGTTTCCGGGCGCAGCACGACTTCTTCGGCCGGTACGGCCAGGCGCAGCGTGGGGAAACGGTCGATCAGCGCGCGGAACGCGACCCGCATCTCGACACGGGCCAACTGCTGCCCCAGGCACTGGTGGACGCCGTGTCCGAAGGCCAGGTGCCCGCCGCCCTGCCTTCGCAGGTCGAGCGCATGCGGGTCGGCGAAGCGCTCGGGGTCGCGGTTGGCGGTGTTGTACGACAGGACCACCGTCGTGCCGGCCTCGATGGTGTGGCCGTCCAGCTCGACGTCCACCAGGGCCGTCCTCCAGAACTGCTTGGCGACGCTCAGGTACCGCAGCAGCTCCTCCACGGCCCCGTCGGTGAGCGCGGGATCGGCGCGCAGCGCCGCCAGTTGGGCCGGGTTGCGCAGCAGCGCGAAGGTGCCGAGGGACAGCATGTTGGCGGTGGTGTCGAAGCCGGCCGCCAGCAGGATCAGGCTGATGCCCTTCAGCTCCTCGTCCGTCAGATCGCTGTCGGTGAGGTCGCTGAGCACGTCGTCGGTGGGGTTCGCGCGCTTGGCGGCCACCAGCTCCGCGAGGTACTCCTGGGTCGCGGTGTAGGCCGCTATCAGCTCCTCGTCGCTCGTCTCCCCGCCCATGAACGTGTCGATCTGCTCCTGGAAGGAGCCCCGGTCCTGGTACGGCACCCCCAGCAGCTCACAGATGATGATGGTGGGGATGGGCTTGGCGAACGCGGTCACCAGGTCCGCCGGCGGCCCGGCCTCCTCCATGGCGTCCAGGCAGTCGGCGGTGATCTGCTCGACGCGCTCGGTGAGCAGGCGCATCCGCCGTACGGTGAACTTGCCCATCAGCGGCTTGCGGTAGCGGCGGTGCTGCGGGTCGTCCATGAGGAGGAACTCGCCGGGCGGCGCCGGCGGAACCTCGAAGTCGCCCACGTTCATCAGCTCCTTGCGGGAGCTGAACCGCGAGTCGGCCAGGACCGACCTGACCAGGTCGTACCCGGTGATCAGCCAGCCGGGCTTTCCGCCGGGGTGGACGCAACGGCTGATGGGGCCGTGCCGGCGGGCGTCGATCAGCTCTGCCGGCGGGTCGAAGGGGCAGCCGGGCTGACGCGTTGTCGGCAGTGTCGTGACGGTGTGGACGGATTCACCCATGACTATTCCTCGTCTCGCGATAGTGCGTGTTTAACACACCCCGAAAGCTACGTTGCGTTCAAAACTCCGTCAATTGCTCCGAGTGTATTTACCCAGGTCAAGGGCGAGAAATTGATGCAATGACGCTGCTGCCTAATGCAATATCGCGTTGCAATGAATGGCGGCGAAGGCAATACTGACGGCATGCCAGGAGGACGGTTGACCCAGCAGGAACGCCAGCGCATCGCGGCCGGACTCGCCGACGGGCTCTCGTACGCCGAGATCGCCAGGCGGCTCGACCGGCCGACCTCGACGATCAGCCGGGAGGTGGGACGCAACGGCGGCCCCGGCGGCTACCGGCCCCAGCAGGCGCACCAGGCGACGGTCCGGCGCGCGCGGCGTGGCACGCCGGCACCCCCGCGCGCGGCCGGGGCGCCGGGCGGCACGAAGGCCGAAGAGGAGATCGTCGAGCTGGCGGTCAGGTCGGGGATGCCGCGGATAACGGCGCGCGTGCATGTCGACCTGCTGCTGTCCGAGGACGGCAGGCGCACCGCGGCCGAGCTGACCCGCAGGCTGAAAGTCAGCCCGGCTTCCGTCTCCGTGGCCGTGAACTTCCTGGTCCAGCACGGGTACGTGCGGCGCGAACGCGATCCCCGGCGGCGGCGCGACATCTACGTGGTCGACGACGACGCCTGGTACCACTCGATCCTGGTCAGCTCCCGCCAGACGCTGGAGGCGGCGCGGGCCGCGACGGCGGTGGCGGAGACGTTCGGCCCCGACAGCCCCGTGGGGCAGCGGCTGGCCAAGGGAGGGACGTTCCTGGAGCGGGTCGTTCTGGACATGATGGAGTCCGCCGACCGCTGGCGGGCCCTTCTATGACGATGGCCGACCACCGTCGGGAGACGGCGGTCGGCCATGGCGGTCCGAGGTCCAGGGATCAGACCGGAGCGGGTACCTGCGTCCAGACGTAGACCGTGATG
Source organism: Streptomyces sp. NPDC031064 (assembly GCF_055570965.1). NCBI lineage: Bacteria > Bacillati > Actinomycetota > Actinomycetes > Kitasatosporales > Streptomycetaceae > Streptomyces > Streptomyces sp. NPDC031064. The sequence goes on along the minus strand of NZ_JBVIGF010000001.1, from coordinate 1,036,723 downwards.
CCCAGGTGCAGCAGACACAGCGCCCGTGCCGTCTTCCACGTCCAGGACGCCGCCGCCGTGGCGGCGAGGAACACGGTGGAGAGGATGAGGCAGAACCACGCGCCGGCCGCCGTGTCCGGATCGGTCGTGGGGGTCATCTCGACCCCGACCGCTGTGAGGCTCAGGATCAGCATGATGGCGGCGACGGTGTACAGACCGGCGGCCAGAGCGGCGCGCAGCCACAGGAATGCCTTTTGGTTCTCGATTGTCACTGTCATTCCGTTTCCTGCATGGATGTGCTGAAGAGCGGGGTGGGGCGGGAGGCCCGGCGCCCCCCCCCAGAGTCGAACATTAGCACAAAAAGCCCCACAAAACGGAGCGGGTGTTTCCCACCCCTCCCCCCCCCGCCCCGGGAGCGCGG